>NZ_CP173188.1:0-1200000 GCF_046197855.1 Hominenteromicrobium mulieris
ATGGAATCATTCTTAGAAGCATGGGACCTCATTTGCGACTACTGCAAAAAGCAGGTCACCGACGTGAGCTATGAAACCTGGTTCAGCAAGCTCGTCCCCATCTCGCTCGATTTCGGAGCAGGCGTTGCAATCATTCAAGCGCCGAACGAATTTAACAAATCCACCATCGAGCGCGGCTTTCACAAGTGCTTGAACGACGCCGTACAGAGCGTTTTCGGCGAAGCTTTCACCTATAAGCTCATCACCCCGATGGAGAAAAAAGAAAAAGAGCGCGTGCCGGACGATGACGAATACGAGTACACGTTTGAAACGTTCATCGAGGGCAGCTCCAATAAATTTGCCTGCGCAGCCTGCCGCTATGTTGCAAAAGAGCCGGCCAAAAACTACAATCCCCTCTTTATCTACGGCAACTCCGGCCTCGGCAAAACGCACCTGCTCAACGCCATCGGTCACGAGCTCAAAAAGAATTTCCCGGATAAGGATATCATTTACGTCAAGGGCGACCAGTTTGCAAACGAGCTGATCGAGGCCATCCGCGCCGGTACCACCGTGAGTTTCCGCGAAAAGTACCGCAAGGCCGACGCACTCCTCATCGACGATATTCAGTTCATCGCCGGCAAGGAATCCACGCAGGAAGAGTTCTTCCACACATTCAATACATTATACGAATCCAAAAAGCAGATCGTTTTAACAAGCGACCGTCCCCCGCGCGACATCGCTACCTTGGAAGATCGTCTGAAGACCCGCTTTGAATGGGGCCTTACCGCCGATGTGCAGCCGCCGGACTTTGAGACCCGCATGGCAATCATCAAGCGCAAAGCCGAGCTTGTCGGTCTCAGTGTGCCGGACAACGTCTGTGAATTTATCGCACAGAAGCTCAAGAGCAACATCCGCCAGCTGGAAGGCACGGTCAAAAAGCTCAACGCCATCCATCTTGTGGAAGGCGCCACCCCCACTATCAGCACGGCACAGCGCGCCATCAGCGACATCGTAAACAACGAGCAGCCTGCGCCTGTCACCGTCAGCAAAATCATTGAAGAAGTCGGCCGCACCTACGGCGTTTCCCCGGAAGATATCAAGTCCTCCAAGCGCAACGCAAATGTTTCCTTTGCGCGCCAGATCTCCATGTATGTCGTGCGCGAGATTACACAGATGCCTATGGTCGAGATCGGCAAGGAATTCGGCGGCAGAGACCACTCCACCGTCGTTTACGCCATCCAGCAAATCGAAGAAAAATCTGCGCGCGATCCCGTGACGAAGGCCACCGTCAGCGACATCATCAAAAATATTCGCGACCGCTGATCTTCTTTCACCCCTAAAGTGCTCCATTTCCCTTATTCTTTCCTATATACTGGAATACAGGCAAATTCGCTGTACTTTTAAAAATATCAAATACAGAGCATTTCCTATAACGTTCTGTATAATTGTCGTAGACTTTCTTGTGGCTATCTTTGAAGCACAACCACAAGATATAGGGTATGATCTCCAGTGTCCTTACACACGAAAGTCAAAATAAAATCAACGAGTTTTCAACATTTCACACAGAGTTTTCAACTGCTCTGTGGACGAAATCAAATTTTCCACACTCTCCACAATCCCTCCACATCCATTTTCGCAAAACTTTCGCGCGATTTTCACCTGTCCAAAGCCACTTTTTGAAGTTTCCAACTTTTTCACACCCTCTACGACTACTGCTATAACTTATACTTAAAATAAATATAAAAAAGGACCGCAAGCTTACTCCTTCCACATCTCCACACCCAAAAACACATAGAAATGTAAAAAACCAAAATGCGCGGTAAAACTTCCGCGGTCCAAAATGCTAAACAAAAGGCCAAAACCACAAAACCGCGCAGAAAGGAAGAACTTATCCACATGAAATTCACCGTAGAAAAAAGATTGTTGAACGAAGCCGTAACCAATCTGCAAAGAGCGGTTTCCTCCAAAACTTCTATTCCGGCGCTCGAAGGCATCCTCATCCGCAGCGAAGAAAACCGCCTCATTTTAACCGCTTACGATCTTGAAATCGGCATGCAAACCGAGCTACCCGCCATCATTTCCGCGCCGGGCGCGATCATCCTCACCGCAAAGCTGTTCGCCGAGATCGTCCGCCGTTCGCCGGACGAGGACATCACCATTGACGTGGACGACCGCAACACCGCCACCATCACCTCCGGCGTGAGCTGCTTCACCATCATCGGTATGGATTCGGCAGAATTCCCGGAGCTGCCGAAAATCACCGACGCCGATACAATCAAAATGCCGCAGGAACTCTTAAAAAGTATGATTCGCCAGACGCTTTTTGCCGTCGCGGACAGCACCGCAAAGCCGATCCATCAGGGCAGTTTGTTCAAAATTGAAAACGGAAATTTAGATGTTGTGTCGGTTGACGGCTACCGGTTGGCCCTGCGCCGCGAGGCGATTAACTACGCGAACAACACCGAATTTGTCGTTCCTGGAAAGACACTTTCCGAAGTACTCAAGCTCTTAAAGGACAGCGAGGGCGAAGTGGAGATTTGTCCGAGCCGCCGCCACATTTTGTTCCGCATCGATAATTATACGGTTATTTCTGCTTTGCTCGAGGGCGAATTCCTCGATTATAAATCGGCACTGCCGAAGGATAAAAAAACCGAAGTTACGGTTTCCACTCGTACGATGATCGAAAGTGTCGAGCGCGTTTCGCTTCTCATCACCGACCGCCTGAAAAGCCCGGTGCGCTGCGTGATTGGCGAAGACACCGTCAAGCTTTTCTGCACCACCACCATGGGCCGTGCCACCGACCAGATTTCAGCGGAAATTTCCGGAGACCAGCTTGAAATCGGTTTCAATAACAAATATTTACTCGATGCACTCCGCGCGGCGGAGACCGACGAAGTTCGACTGCAGCTCGGCGGCCCGATCAGCCCGATGCTCGTTCTGCCGAAGGAGGGCGACGCGTTTTCGTTCCTCGTCCTGCCGGTACGCCTGCGCAGCGAAATGTGATCGATGTTTCACGCGCTGTCCGCCATTCACGGACAAGTGTTACGACTTTCGTGAAACATTAACTTGTGAAGCTTTGACACCAAAATCTAAAGTATAAATTCCGTACAACTTTAATGCGCGAACAAACGCGAAGATTCGTACATTAAATTTATCTTTATTTTATAAAGGATCGAATATATTATGAAAAATGAGATCATCACGATCACAACGGAGTTCATCCGTCTGGATGCACTTTTAAAGCTTGGCGGCGCGTTGGATACCGGCGGACAGGCCAAATTCGTCATTCAAAACGGCGAAGTCGAAGTAAATGGCGAAGTCTGCACCATGCGTGGAAAGAAAATGCGCGACGGCGACTATGCCGAATATAACGGCGGCCGCTATACGGTAAAAGTGGAGGAATGAGCCGGTGAACGTACTGCGCCTCGGCTTTGAAAATTTCCGAAATTTGTGCCCGGGCGAAATTTTTCCGGGCGAAACCATCAATGTCATTCACGGCAGCAATGCCCAGGGCAAAACGAATTTGCTTGAGGCCATCTGGCTTTTTACGGGCGGACATTCGTTTCGCGGCACAAAGGATAGTGAGTTGCCGGTTTTAAAAGACGGCAAAAATGCGCCTGCGGCCTCACTTTCCATGACGCTGTTTACAGAAGGACGCGAGCAGGAGCTAAGGCTCGAACTGCGCGACGGTCGGCGCTCCAGTGTCATCAACGGCGTGGAGAAAAAGACCGGCTCGGCGCTTGTGGGCAAGTTCTGCGCCGTCATTTTTTCGCCGGAGCATCTTTTGCTCGTCAAAGAAGGCCCTTCGCGCCGCCGCGCGTTTTTAGACGGTGCGTTGTGCCAGTCCCGCCCGGCATTTACGCGCGTTTTGGCGCATTATAATAAAGCTCTCATGCAGCGCAATGCGCTTTTAAAGGATATTCCGCGTCACCCGGAGCTTATCGATACGCTTGATGTTTGGGACGAGCGCCTTATTCTGTTCGGCACGGAGGTCGTACAGGAGCGCGCTGCGTTCTGCAAAGATCTGGAGCCGCGTGCGGCGGAAATTTACCGGGGTATCGCGAAAAACAGGGAGGAAATCACGCTTTCTTACGCGCCGTTTGGCGGTGCGGAGACAAAAACGGAGATTGCCGAGCGGTTTTCCGAAGCGCTGAAAAACGCCAGAAATGCCGATGCTCGCGCGGGGTTTACGTCCGTCGGCCCGCACAGAGATGATTTGATGCTCACCATAGACGGACTTTCCGCCAGAACGTTCGGTTCGCAGGGGCAGCAGCGCAGCATCGTGCTGGCGTTAAAGCTTGCGGAAGCCGATATTCTGTACCGAAAAACCGGCGAGCGCCCGGTTATCTTGCTCGATGACGTGATGAGTGAGCTTGATATGAGCCGCCGCGATTATCTTTTGAATCACCTTGACGGGCGGCAGGTGTTCATCACGTGTTGCGACCCGGAAACTGTGCGCCTGATGGAAACGGGACGCGGGTTCTATGTGGAAAAAGGCACGGTGCGGCAGGATACGGACGAAAAAGCAGGGGAAGTGCACGCGGAAAACGAAACGCCGACTTGCGAAAGCGAGTAAACCTGTGGTATGATAAGGAGCATGGTATGTATATTCACCTTGGTATGGGCGTTGTAGTGCGCGAAGAAGACGTCGTGGGCATTTTCGATATGGAAAACACCACGGTCTCCGGCGCAACGCGCGATTTTTTGAAGCGCGCCCAAAAAGAGAACCTTGTGGAAGACGTGTGCTATGACCTGCCGCGTTCCATTGTGGTTTGCAGAGACTATATCGGCGGCGAGCGCGTGTATATCACGCAGATTGCTCCGGCCACGCTTTTAAAACGCTCCCGCGCGGAGATCGGCGGCATTGCGCTGAGACCGCACGCCAAGGGACTGTAACAGAAAGGATCTTCATTTATGCAGTATTTCGGCATTCCTACCTGTCCGTATTGCAAAAAGCATGTCAACCTTGTTCGCACGTGGAGATTGAAGCGTGAGGGCGAGTATAAATGCCCGCGCTGCGGCGGTATTTCCAATATCTATCTTTCTCCGCTCGTGTATGTGTTTGCCGTGCTGGCTATCTGCGCCGGCGTGTGCATCTATTTCTTCCATAAATTCGTTTTGGATGACATCAAGCTGTTCACTTGCCTGCAAATTTTCATCCCGTTTGCGATTTTCTTCTTTTTAAGCCTTTTCACGGTGTATTTAAAGCGCCCTGTCATCCGCAGAGTACAACGCGAAGCCCCGCGACAGGCTCCGCAGCGCAATGCGGAACCGGAAAGACGTGCTCCGAGCCGTGACGATACGTTTACGGAGATGAATACGGGCAGATACAGAGAAAATAACGAGCCGGAGCGCAGAGTGAACCGACGCGTCTGAATTCTGACGGCAAATAAAATGTAAAGGTCTTTGATTAAACTTTCTTCAGAAAGCTTATAGAGCCTCGGGGCAAAGCCCTGAAAAACAGAAAATCCACACGGAAAAGAGCTGCCGAATTGTAATTTGCGGGCGGCTCTTTTTGCGTTCTTACCGACCGAAAAACCGCAGGAAATAGGGGAAAGCGGTGTGCATTTTCAAATATACATGCTTTTGTATGTTTATGCACAAAAAACCGCAGAAAATCTAAGCTTTCAGCCGACATTTTTCAAAAATGACCTTGTAAATTTTACCGTTTTGTACTATACTATTATATAAAGATAACCGCCTGCGGAACTGTACAAATGAAACAGGCGGCGTTTCTCTTTGAATAGATAACGAATGAATGTCTTTTATTTCAAAGGCACAAAAACACATTCGGCGTTTTCGTGCCGAAGAAAGGAAAATGAGAGTTAATATGGATATTAACGAAATGACGCATGTGGATACGAATTACGATTCGGATCAAATACAGGTCCTTGAAGGTCTGGAAGCCGTCCGCAAGCGCCCGGGCATGTACATCGGCTCTACCGGTCCGCGCGGCCTGCACCACCTTGTTTACGAAATCGTAGATAACGCCATCGATGAAGCGCTTGCAGGCTATTGCGACCGCATCGATGTGCGCATCCTGCCCGGCGACATCATCTGCGTACAGGATAACGGCCGCGGCGTGCCGGTCGGCGTGCAGCACCAGACGGGGCTGCCGGCTGTGACGGTTGTGTACACCATTTTGCACGCCGGCGGCAAATTCGGCGGCGGCAGCTATAAGGTTTCCGGCGGTCTGCACGGCGTTGGCGCTTCCGTCGTCAATGCGCTTTCCTCGTGGCTGGAGGTCGAGGTGCGCCAGGGCGGTCACCTGTACCGCCAGCGCTTCTCACGCGGCAACGCGGAATATGACCTGCAGGATCTCGGCCCCATCGAAAACCCGGAGCAGACAGGTACCATGGTTACGTTTAAGGCTGACCCCGAGATATTCAAAGAAACCACCGTTTATGATTTTGCCACGCTCGAAACGCGTCTGCGCGAGCAGGCATTTTTGAACGCCGGCGTCAACATCATCCTCACCGATGAGCGTGACCCGGAGAACATCAAAAGCGACCGTTTTCACTACGAGGGCGGCGTAGCAAGCTTTGTGGAGTACTTGAACCGCAAAAAAGCAGTGGAGGTCATCCACCCGGATGTAATTTATTTCTCCGCGACCGCGCCGGACAACAACTCTACCTGCGAAATCGCCATGCAGTATACGGACAGCTTTAACGAGCTGATTTTGTCCTTTGCAAACAACATTCACACGGTGGACGGCGGTACGCACGAAGACGGCTTCAAGCGCGCCTTAACGCGCGTGATGAACGATTACGCAAGAAAGTACAACATCTTAAAGGAAGCCGATAAAAACCTTTCCGGCGAGGATGTACGCGAGGGCCTCACGTGCGTCATCAGCGTAAAGGTGAAGGAGGCACAGTTCGAGGGCCAGACGAAGGGCAAGCTCGGCAATACGGAAATCAGCGGCCTTGTCAGCAATCTGATGAGCGACAAGCTGATGACGTTCCTTGAAGAGAACCCCGCCGTGGCACGCGCCATTTTCGACAAAGCCATGGCGGCCTCCCGCGCAAGAGAAGCGGCGAGAAAGGCAAGAGACCTTGTGCGCCGCAAATCTGCGCTTGAAAACGCAACACTGCCCGGCAAGCTCGCAGACTGCCAGTCCCGCAACCCGGAAGAGACCGAAATTTACATCGTCGAGGGCGATTCCGCAGGCGGCTCCGCAAAGGGCGGCAGAGACCGCAAATTTCAGGCGATCCTCCCCTTGTGGGGTAAAATGCTGAACGTTGAGAAGGCACGCTTAGACCGCGTTTACGGCAACGATAAGCTCATGCCGGTCATTACGGCGCTCGGTACGGGCATCGGCGAAGAGTTCGATTTGAATAAGCTCCGTTACGGCCGCGTCATCATCATGGCCGATGCCGATGTCGACGGTTCGCACATCCGCACTTTGCTTTTGACGTTCTTCTACCGCTATATGCGCCCGCTTGTCGAAGAGGGACACGTGTACATCGCACAGCCGCCGTTGTTCCGCATCACGAAGAATAAGCGCCACTATTACGCGTATTCCGATAACGAGCGCGACGAGATCATGACGCAGCTGCAGAGCGGCTACGATATTCAGCGCTACAAAGGCCTTGGTGAAATGGACTCCGAGCAGCTTTGGGAGACGACCATGAACCCGGAGACCCGCGTCATGCTGCAGGTCACGCCGAGCGATGCCGCACAGGCGGACGAAATCTTCACCATTTTGATGGGTGATAAGGTAGAGCCGCGCCGCGAGTTCATTGAGCGCAACGCAAAGTACGTAAAGAATCTGGACATTTAAGCGCGAAAGGATCAGCAAGCAATGGATAATATGGAAGAAAAGAAGGAAAACCTCATACAGGTGGACCTCAGAGAGATCATGGAGACGTCGTTCCTCGATTACTCCATGTCCGTTATCGTGCAGCGTGCGCTGCCGGACGTGCGCGACGGCTTAAAGCCGGTCCACCGTCGTATTCTCTACACCATGTATGAAAACGCTCTGTGGCCGGAAAAGGCTTACAGAAAGTGCGCGGATACCGTCGGTTCCGTACTGGGCCGCTACCATCCGCACGGCGATGCTTCGGTTTATGACGCGCTGGTGCGTCTTGCGCAGGATTTTTCCATGCGCTATATGCTCATTGACGGCCACGGCAACTTCGGTTCCGTAGACGGCGATCCGCCTGCTGCATACCGTTACACGGAAGCCCGCATGAGTAAGCTTTCTGTGGAAATGCTGAAGGATATTGAGAAGGACACGGTCGATTTCTCCCCGAACTACGACGACCGTTTGAAAGAGCCGAACGTGCTGCCCTCTCATTTCCCGAATATCCTCGTAAACGGTTCCACCGGTATCGCCGTCGGTATGGCGACGAACATTCCGCCGCACAACATGGGCGAAGTGCTTGATGGCGTGTGCGCTATGGTGGATAACCCCGATATCGACCTTGACGGCCTCATGCAGTACATTAAAGGGCCGGATTTCCCGACCGGCGGCATCATTATGGGCCGCAGCGGTATCCGCGCCGCATACGGCACCGGCCGCGGCAGAATTTACGTGCGTGCCCGCGCAGAGATCGTGGAAAAGCCGAACGGCCGCTACCAGATCGTCGTCACCGAGCTGCCGTATCAGGTCAACAAAGCAAGACTCATCGAAAACATCGCAGAGCTTGTCAAGGATAAGCGCATCGACGGCATCTCCAATATCGACGATCATTCCGACCGCAACGGTATGCACATTGCCATCGACATCAAGCGCGAAGCTTCCCCGCAGCTCGTTTTGAACCACCTGTATTCGCTTACGCAGATGCAGATCACGTTCGGCGTCATTATGCTGGCCATTGTAGACGGTCAGCCGAAGCTGCTCACCCTGCGCGATATTCTGCAGGAATACATCAAGTTCCAGAGTGAAGTTGTGCTGCGCCGCACGCAGTTCGACCTTAAAAAGGCGCAGGAGCGCGCCCACATTCTGGAAGGCCTCATGATCGCGCTCGACTTCATCGATGAAGTCATCGCCATCTTGAGAAATTCCAAGTCTATCCCGGAAGGCAAAGTCGCCCTCATGGAGCGCTTCGGCCTTGACGATGTGCAGGCACAGGCCATCGTGCAGATGCGCCTTGGCCAGCTGACCGGCCTTGAGAGAACAAAGCTCGAGGAAGAGCTTGCCGCACTGCGCCTGAAGATTGCGGATTTCCTCGACATCATCGCAAGCGAAGCGCGCCGCTACGGCATCATCAAGGATGAAGCCATGGAGATGAAGAAGCGCTTCAGCGACGAGCGCCGCACGGAGATCGCCGCCATTTCCGGCGAAATGGACGTGGAAGACCTCATCCCGGAGGAAGACTGCGTCTTGACACTGACGAACTTCGGCTACGTAAAGCGCCAGACGCTCGACACGTACCGCACACAGCGCCGCGGCGGACGCGGCATCTCCGGCATGAGCCGCCGCGAAGAAGACGTTGCGAGCGAGCTGTTCATTGCAAATTCGCATGACTTCGTACTGTTCTTCTCCGACAGAGGGCGCGTGTACCGCTTAAAGTGCTACGAGATTCCGGAGGGCTCCCGCACAAGCCGCGGCATGAACATCACAAATCTGCTGCCGCTTGAGCCCGAGGAGCGCATCACCTCTATGCTGCGCGTCACAAAGTCCGAGGAGGAAGACCACTTCCTCACCATGGTCACAAAGAACGCCGTCATCAAGCGCGTTGCGCTCTCTGCGTTCCGCAATGTGCGCAAAAACGGTCTTATCGCACTCGATCTCGCCGAGGATGACGAGCTCAGCTGGGTGCGCCTGACGAGCGGCAGCGATGATCTGCTCGTTGCAACGCGCTTCGGCAAGGCCATTCGTTTCCACGAGGCCGACGTGCGCGAAATGGGCCGTCAGGCCCGCGGCGTGCGCGCCATCCGTCTTGCAGAGGGTGACGTTGTGGTCGGCATGAGCGTCCTGCGCGAAAACGGTCTCGTGCTTACGGTTTCCGAGACCGGCTACGGCCGCCTCTCGAACCCCGAGGATTACCGCCTGCAGCATCGCGGCGGCATGGGTATCCTCAACTACCACGTTGAAAAATACGGCAATGTCGCGGCCATTAAGGTCGTTGATCTCAATGACGACATCATTCTCATCGCAGATGACGGTGTGATTATCCGTATCGAAGCCGGTTCCATTCGCATCTGTGCACGTCCCAGCAAGGGTGTTCGCGTGATGAAGGTCAACGAGGGCAGCAAGGTTATCACTATGGCCCGCGCCCCGCATGACGACGAGGAAGAAATCAGCGCCGTAGAAGACGACGGCACCGCCGAAGAGGGCGAAGATGAGCCCGTAACGGAAGCGGAAGACGTCATCCGTGACGATGAACCCGCAGAAGAAACAGAAGAAACCACGGAAGAGTAATTTTCCGGGCAATAAAAAAGAGCGTTGGTCAGAAGACCGGCGCTCTTTTTGCAATTTTTCAATTACGCGTTCGGATCCATAATGGCGCCGTGACCGCAGCAGTAGGTGTACACGTCCGTCGGGAACAGGCTCTGCAAATATTTGCGCTCCGCGGCGGCGCGGCGGGAATCGAGGTTCACGGTGGTCATTAAATACGGTGCAAGCAGGTTAAAATCATACTGCTCTTTTGAAAAGCCCTTGATGTTCACCATGATGTCGCCGCTGAAAACAATGCGGTGCGCGTCATCCACAAGCACGATCTCGCCCTTAAAGTGCCCGCCGTTGCCGTCGAAAACACGCAGGGTAAGACCCTCAAACTCCAGCGTGCCGCGCGGGGAGATGGGTGCGTCGCTTGCAGGCTCTGTGTGCTCAATAACGCGCAGCGTGTGCATATCGGGTGGCGTGTAGCCCGTCATCAGCTTGCAGATGCGGTTATACGGCGCACAAATGCGGTTCTGCTCGCGCAGATCGGGCAGACCGTTGTTCTGCAAGGCGAAATTCAGCCGCGTTTCCTCGTTCACATAGAATGTGTCGAACAGGTCGTGCAGGCCGCAATGGTCGATGTCCGCATGCGTGACGATAAGCGTGCGCTCCATATTGTCAAAGTTCGGGAACAGGCTGCGAAAAATCTTCAGCATTTCGTCCTTGTAGCACGGAAAGCCGCAGTCGATGAACAGCAGCTTGCGGTTTTTCTCCAGAATATACGTGTTGCCCCCGCACGGCGGCTCGATGATGTGCATTGTAAACCCGCCGAACAGACTGCGCTGCGAAATGCGCGCGCGGAAGTTTTCACCCTTAAAGCTGTGCAGCATTTCGGCGATTTTGCCGATGTACGAAAACGTCTTGTGCGGCGCTTCGCCTTTTTCGTCAAGGTGCTGCATCAAAAGGTTGGAGTCTGCAATGAGCGCGTCCATATCTTCCTGCGGCAGGTGCAGAGTAGAAGCCAGCTGGTGCGCAAACGAAAGGTAAAACACCGTGTTATCGAGCACCTTTTGGCTTTTGTCGTAGTTTAAAACACGCATTTCGCACAGCTTTGCGGCGCGCTCTAAAAACGCCTTCGTCTGTGCGGGATCCTGAATGTAAATGCCGACCTTTAAATCCTGATGGTCGGTGTCGTTTTCCTGCCCGCTCATGTATGTGATGTTAAAATTAAAGCTGTCGATGAGCTCCAAAACGGGCAGCACGGCGCTCGGTACGTTCGGCAGGTGGAATTCCAGCAAAATCGTTTTGCCGGGGTTATCCTCGTTCAAAATATAGCCTACGTCGTTTAAACGCACAGCGATGGTATCAAGCTGCGCCTGTGAGCCGCTGACCTCCAAAAACAGCACGTGCAGGTCAACGGCTTTATTGTAGCTGACGCGCGTGATGTTCGCGCCGGACTGCGCCACAATGCGCGTAGCCTTCAAAAACGCACCGGCCTTGTTCGGCAGCCGCGTGATGAATGTTCTTTTCATGTGCGCCTCTTAAAGCTTGCCGGCCTTTATGAGCGCGGCGGTCTTCAAAATGCCCACCTGCGTTTTGGAATCGGGGATTTCATTGTTTAACACCATCTCAACGGCTTTGTCGAGCGGAATGCGCTCCACTTCAAGGAACTCATCCTCGTCTAAGTGCATTTCGCCTTTTTGGGCCACACGGCACGCCCAGATGCGGATGATCTCGCCGCAGTAGCCGGGAGAGGGGTACAGATTGCCGAGCGAAATGTAGTTTTCGCCCGTGGTGCCGGTTTCTTCCATCTGCTCGCGCTTTACGGCCTCAAACGGGTCTTCGCCCTTTTCCAGTTTGCCGGCGGGCAGCTCCAGCAGCACTTCCTTGTACGGATAACGGAATTGGCGCACAAGCAGCACTTCATTTTGTTCGGTCAGCGCCGCCACGCACACGCCGCCGTTGTGACACACAACCTCTCTTGCACTCGTTTTGCCGTTTTCCAGCTCCACGGTGTCGCGCAGCACCTTGATGATGCGGCCCTCAAACTTTGTTTCGCTTGTCAGTGTTTTTTCAAAGAGCTTCATAAACTGTCGTTCCTTTCTCTTTATGATAAAAACTGCTTGATTTTCTCGGGGATATTACCCTACTATTATATAAACATTTTCTTAATTTCGCAAGGCGCGGGCGGGATTCTCTTGCATAAATCCCGCGAATGTGGTACATTTTATCAGAACCAAAAATTTCTCGCGGCGGTGCCGCGTGCTATATCCCATTTTTGAAAGGAACATGAACATGAAAACCTGCATTCGTTTGCTGTGCGCCGTTTGCTGCGCCGCGATGCTGCTCACCATGACCGCCTGCTCAGGCGGCAATAAAAATACGTCTTCCGCCACGGCAGAAGCGACCCCGGCGCCGGAGATCACTCCTGCGCCGGAGGCAACGGCGGCCCCCGAAGAAGAACCCACCCCTGCGCCCGAAGGCAACACGTCTTCCGAAACGGGCGAAAATCGCCACACAAGCACCTTGCCGGTACCGGAAACAGGCAGCGAGGAATTCCGCGCCGCGTTTGAAAACAACCCCATCGATACGCAGTATGCGGACGATATGGAAACGGCGGGCTCTGTTGCGGGCATGATTACTGCGTGCAACACGGCTTCCGACAGCTGGAAAGAGCAGATTGATTCCGTCTACACGCAGATTTTGGAGTATGGCGACGATAAAACGGTCGAAACCGTCAAAGAGGAGCAGTCCCACTGGGTGAACGAGCAGAGCACCGCTTTGCAGGACATTCGCGATTCCGTATCGGAGGATGACCCCCTTGCGGCCATCACCGTGGCAGAGAGCATCATGGTCTATTACCGCACAAGGGCCATCGACCTTTGCGCCGTATTATACGATATTAACGGCACGTTGGCGTTCGGCTAAAATCAAAAAATACAGAGGATTTGTATATGAAAAAAGCATTCGGCGCAATTTTGATCGCGGCTATTCTCATTGTCTGCGTCGTTACCCTCACGGTGCAGCGCGGCGAAAACGCCATGCTGGAGTTTCCGGAGCGCCCCGCAGAGGGCTGCACGGTGATGTCTCTTGAAATCACCGACGGCAAAGCGCAGACCGAAGTTATCGGCACGTACAACGTAAATGAAAATGTGCTGACGATGAACACCTCGGCGCTTGAAAACGCAGAGCCTACGGAAAGCGGCGAAAACTACATATACACGCTGCCGGAAAGCATCCCGAATTTTTATTTCAGCGACACCACGCAGGGCCTTTTGCTCTACAAGGGATATTTATACGTGGTGACGGCGACGACGAGCGGCCAGACGCTGGAAATCATAAATCTGAAAACCGGCACCCTCGGCGGCAAAATCTACTATTCGCAGTTTTTGAAGGAAGAAACGTCCTCCGCGGCGGAATAAAGCATTTTTACGAACTTAAACCATCCACCGGACGCTTTTTTGGCGTAGGAAGCTCAGTCGCAGGAGTTTCCTGAAAAGCGAGTAAAGCAAGTTTTGGAAAAACAAAAAGGTGACGCACTATGGAAAAGACCCGAAAAACGCGTAAAAACCCGGTGTATTCGCTGTTTCAAAAAATCCCGTCTTTCGGAAAGCTTGTTTTGGTTTTAGCAATGCTTTTTGCGAATATCCCGCTGTATCGGTTTTATTCTGCGGCTGGAACGGTTCTTCCGCAGCTTGTCACGAATTTTGTGTTCGTCCTTTATATTGCGCTGTTTGTAAATGTGCTGTATTATGCCGTGCTGACGTCTTATATCGTGCAGAAAAGCGATGAGACGAAAAGCCACAGCTGCACGGTCGTGTCTGCGGGGTCGGCCGTCAGCGTGATCGTCCTTTCCATCGGCATCACGCTGTTTGGCACCTTTGTGCAGCAAAATGATTTAGATACCCTGCTCCGGCATAGCGACTCCCCGAATGAGAACTACACGGTCGAGGTGCGTGGAAGCCGAAAAGACCCGTACAGCGGGTACGACGCGGATGTGTATTTGATTGATAACAAAACGAACACGCGCGAGTATATCAACGCACTCACCGACGAGCAGCACATTTACATTAAATGGACATCGGAAACAGAATTTTATATCGGCATGACGGATTATATGATCACTGATAAAGGCGTGACATATCAAAGACATCAAAATTAGAACAAAAAAGGCAGCCTGCATGCACACGCAGACTGCCTTTTATTTTTACGAAAAATTACTTATTAAACGGGTTCTCGGACGGATAGGGCAGGGACTTCGGCTGGTTGTAGCCGATGTTCTCGACGCCGAGGTACTTGAAGACCTCAAACAGCGCCTTGCCATAGTGACCGAACGCCACTGCGCCGTGGTGCGGGAAGTTCTTCTCAATGAGCACATGGCGGTAGAAGCGGCCCATTTCCGGGATGGCGAATACGCCGATGGAACCGAAGGAGTGGGACGGTACGTTCAGCACTTCGCCCTCTGCAACGTATGCGCGCAGCTGGGTGTCGGCCGTGCTCTGGAGACGGAAGAACGTGATGTCGCCCGGGGCAATGTCGCCTTCGAGCGTGCCCTGCGTAACCTCAATCGGCAGGGAGCGCGCCATGATCTTCTGGTACTTCATGGAGCAGAACGCCAGCTTCTTGGAGCAGGTGTTGCCGCAGTGGAAGCCCATGAAGGTATCCTTCTGCGTGTACGTGGTCTTGCCCTTGATGTCGCTGTTGTAGAGGTCTGCCGGAACGGTGTTGTTGATGTCGAGCAGCGTGACGGCATCGAGGCTGACGCAGGTGCCGATGAACTCGGAAAGCGCGCCGTAGATGTCCACTTCGCAGGAAACCGGGATGCCCATGCCGGTGAGACGGCTGTTGACATAGCACGGAACAAAGCCGAACTGCGTCTGGAATGCCGGCCAGCACTTGCCTGCAATGGCGACATACTCGCGGTAGCCGCGGTGATCCTCTACCCAGTCGAGCAGGGTGATCTCATACTGTGCGAGCTTCGGCAGAATCTCGGGCTTCATGTTGCCCTTGCCGAGCTCTTTTTCCATGTCTTCGACGACCTTCGGAATACGCGGGTCGCCCTCGTGCTTATTGAACGCCTCAAAGAGATCGAGTTCGGAGTTTTCTTCAATCTCAACACCGAGGTCGTAAAGCGGCTTAATGGGCGCGTTGCAGGCGAGGAAGTTCAGCGGGCGCGGGCCGAAGCTGATGATCTTGAGGCTCTTCAGGCCGATGATCGTTCTTGCAATCGGCATGAACTCGTGAATCATGTCCGCGCACTCGTCAGCGGTGCCGACCGGGTATTCCGGAATGTAAACCTTTACATTGCGCAGCTTCAGGTTGTAGCTGGCGTTCAGCATGCCGCAATATGCGTCGCCGCGGCCGTCCATGAGGTCTTCTGCGGATTCTTCCGCGGCCGCACAGAACATAACGGGGCCGTCAAAGTGCTTTGCAAGCAGCGTCTCGGAAATTTCCGGGCCGAAGTTGCCAAGGTAAACGACAAGCGCGTTGCAGCCTGCGTTCTTTACGTCTTCAAGCGCCTGTACCATGTGGATCTCGCTCTCCACGATACATACGGGGCACTCATAAATTTCGGTAGCACCGAACTTCTTTGTGTAAGCGTCGATCAGTGCCTTTCTGCGGTTGACAGAAAGGGATTCCGGGAAGCAGTCACGGCTGACGGCAACAATGCCGACCTTGACCTGGGGAATGTTGTTCATAAAGTGATTCCTCCTGTAAATAAACGGGTGTGTATGTGTTTTGTGCCGAAAAAACGGCGCAAACGATTTGTATGTACAACTCATACACGGCTATTGTAGCGCATCGCGCGGAAAAAATCAACAGGAAAAAACGGGGTTATTATTCGTCTTCGTCTGTAATCTCCGGGCGAATGAACTCAAAAATGCACAGGGCGCCGGCGTTTTTGCACACTTTGTACTCCTCCGCTGTGCGCAGCGTCCAATTCACTTCCTGCATCTTCATTTTGTCGCAGGCAATGCGGTGGCTGATGTTGTTTCTGAAATGCACGTCATACGCTTCAAAGTGCGGGCGGGTGAGGACATTCGTCCACAAGTTTCTCCAGAACAGCGCGCGGAAAAAGCCCTTGCACTCCTCGTCCTTGCCTTCAAAGTGACCCATCAGCTGACCGCGCAGCACATACGGGTGGTTCTTCCTGAACCACCGCACAATGTACGGGTCAAATGATTCTACGCAGTACGGGCCTTTATAGTTGCGCAGCAGCTCCCACACGAGCGGGCACAGCAGATCGGCATCGTCGTAGTGCTTCAGTTCAATGATGAGCGGCGTTCTGCCGTCCACAAGCGCCAGCACGTCGCTGAAAAGCGGTACGCGCTCCTCGGTGTTCTGCAAACGGTACTGCTGTAATTCCTTATACGTCAGGTCGCCGATGGAAACATCCGCGCCGCAGACGCGCTTTAAGCTGCGGTCGTGGTGCACAACGACCTTCTTGTCCTTTGTCAGCTGCAGGTCAAACTCTATGCCGTAGCCCGCTTCCACAGCCGCCTTAAAGCCTGCCATGGAGTTTTCCGGCACGGAAAGATCTTTTTCGTGCAGGCCGCGGTGGGCATAGTCATATTTTTTCATCTCGGCAAAATCGCCGCGCGGCGAAGCCGGCGCAATGCAGAAAAGCCACGCCAGAAAGCCCAGACATACAACAATCAGTACGATCAAAATTCCCCAAATCATTTTTACCCTCTACTTTACTTTTTAAGTTTATTTCGGCACCTTGATTTCTTCCAGCTTTTTGCGGTACTGCAAAGGCGTAGCGTCGTATTCGGTGCGGAATACTTCGATGAAATAGCTCATGGAGTTAAAGCCACAGTCCATGGCAATGTCGAGCACGCGCAGATTTGTGGCGGTGAGCAGCTCCAGCGCGTGGCTTAAACGCACGCCGTTGATGAATTGCACCGGCGTTTTCAGTGTATACTGTTTGAACACGCGGCAGAAATGTCCCTCGCTCATGCCGGCGGCGTGCGCAAGCTGCTGTACGGAGACGGCAGACCGGTAATTTTCCTGTATAAACGCAATGGCGGCCTTGATGCTGTCCGCTGCGGCGCGCTTAGAAGCGCTGATGCGCGCCGACACGCCGTTTTGCACCAGTGCGCCGAACGCCGAAAGCATGGCGGCTTTTACGGGAAACTCAAAAAACGGCGGGCGGTTTTCCAGCATTGTGTACGCGGTCTGGAACGCGGCGGAAACGCTTTCGTGCAAATTTGTTCCGGCTCTGATCAGCCGCGGCACGGTCAGCTCGCCGTCCAAAACGGGCTGTATGTACTTTACGCGAATGATGTCATTTGCGGTGCTGCACAGCAAATCGGGGCTGAACACGATGGCTTCAAAGTAAAGCTCCTCGCCGGCTTCCACCGGCACGGCGGCGTGCAGCTCTCCGCTGTTGAAAAACACAATGTCTCCGGCGTGGGCCTCAAACAGATCGGTGCCGCACTGCACGGTCAGCGTGCCCTGCATCACACGGAAAAGCTCCATTTCGCTGTGCCAGTGACAATCAAGCGCGTGAAAGCGGTCTTCGCGTCGAATGCAGTAGTTCATCACGGGCATCAGCGCGTCGCCGTGGCGGCGGGCCTCCCGCATGCGGTCAAATTGATTTTTGTCCGTAAAACGCACCTCCTTTTTAGGCTCAGTGGTCAGGATTGTTATAAAAGCGGACAAATTAGCGGTAGACTTTCCAAAGCATATCGCTTATACTTATGATAGAGCAGGCGCGCGAAAAGCGCAAGTGCCAATAACGGAATTTTTGAATTTTTTTGAAAGGCAGTGAGCTGAATATGAAATTTACGAAAGGCTACTGGATGAACCTTCCCGGCGTGACGAACACGGACGCCGTGCAGGTTCGCGAAGTCAAGGTAGAAAACGATCGCGTTTACCTCTACACCGTGCCGTACCACGCAGACATGCGCGCCATGGGCGGCCCGCTTCTGGAAATGTACATTTCCTCTCCGCAGCCGGATATCATCCGCACGGAAGCGTACCACTTTATGGGCAGCAACCAGAAAATGCCGGCGTTCGAGCTGAACGACGCACACTGCGCACTGGAGGTCGAGAACACCGAAACGACCGTGACGATCAAGAGCGGCAACACAAAGCTCGTCATCGGCAAGAACCCGTGCAGCTTTGATTACTACTATAAGGACAAGAAGCTGACAAGCATCGGCAACCGCTTCGGCAACGCGATGATCAGCACCATCTCCACCCCGGACGGCAACTACATGCGCGCCCAGATGAACCTTGACATCGGCGAAAAGGTCTACGGCCTCGGCGAGCGCTTCACCCCGTATGTGAAGAACGGCCAGACCGTGGAGACCTGGAACGAAGACGGCGGCACCTGCACCGAAATTTCTTACAAGAGCATTCCGTTCTACATCACGAACCGCAACTACGGCGTGCTCGTGAACGACCCGGGCCCGGTCTCCTATGAGATCTGCTCCGAGCATGTCACGCGCGTACAGTTCTCCGTGCCGGGCGAAAAGCTCGACTTCATGGTCGTTGGCGGCGACAGCATGAAAAACGTGCTTGAAAACTACACCACGCTTTCCGGCAAGCCCGCACTGCCGCCGGCATGGACATTCGGCCTGTGGCTCACCTCCTCCTTCACAACGAAGTACGACGAAGAGACCGTCATGGGCTTCGTAAACGGCATGAAAGAGCGCCACATTCCGCTGCACGTGTTCCACTTCGATTGCTACTGGATGAAGGAAAACGAATGGTGCAACTTCGACTGGGATCGGGCCATGTTCCCGGATATCGAGCACCAGCTGCAGGTGATGAAGCACGAAAACAACCTCAAGATCTGCGTTTGGATCAACACCTATATCGGCCAGAAGTCTCCGTTGTTTAAGGAAGCGAAGGAGCTTGGCTACCTTCTCAAAAAGCCGAACGGCGACGTTTGGCAGTGGGATCTGTGGCAGGCCGGCATGGGTATCGTGGACTTCACGAACCCGGGTGCATGGAAGTGGTATCAGTCCAAGCTGCGCCACCTGCTCGACCAGGGCGTCGATTGCTTCAAGACCGACTTCGGTGAGAGAATCCCGACCGATGTTGTCTACTACGACGGCAGCGATCCGCTCCGTATGCACAACTATTACACCTACCTTTACAATAAGTGCGTTTGGGAAGTGCTTGAAGAGTACAAGGGCAAGAACGAGGCATGCCTCTTTGCAAGAAGCGCCACGGTCGGCGGACAGAAGTTCCCGGTACACTGGGGCGGCGACTGCTCGTCGAACTACTCCTCCATGTCCGAATCCCTGCGCGGCGGCCTTTCCCTGTGCCTTTCCGGCTTCGGCTTCTGGAGCCACGACATGAGCGGTTTCGAGGGCAAGGCTCCGGCGGACGTTTACAAGCGCTGGGCGGCGTTCGGCCTGCTCTCCACGCATTCCAGACTGCACGGCTCCGATTCCTACCGTGTGCCGTGGCTGTTCAGCAAGGAGGGTGAAGAGAACGGCGAGGAATCCGTAGCCGTTGTCCGCAAATTCTCCGAGCTCAAGTGCACCCTGATGCCGTACATGTTCTCCACTGCGGTCAATACACATAAAACGGGCGTGCCGACCATGCGCGCCATGGTTCTGGAATTCCCGGATGACATCCCGTGCGAAGACCTCGACCGCCAGTATATGCTCGGCGACAGCCTGATGGTCGCGCCGGTCTTCACGAAGGAAGGCGACGTCACGTACTACCTGCCGGAGGGCAAGTGGACGCACCTGCTCTCGAACGAAAAGCGCGAGGGCGGTCACTGGCTGCGCGAGAACTACGATTTCTTCTCTCTGCCGCTCTTTGCGAGAGAAAACTCCATCGTTGCCATCGGCGCGAACAACCAGCAGCCGGATTACGATTACGGCAAGGACCTCACCCTGCACGTTTTCGAGCTTTCCGATAAGGCGAGCGCAAAGGTTTGCGACAGCAAGGGCAACGATATGCTCAGCGTTTCCGCAGTGAACGAGAACGGCGTTATTACCTTCAAGTTCGACGGCAAGGCAGAGAACCTCAGCGTGCTGCTGCGCAACGTGGAGAACGTGAAGAACGTCTCCGGCGCAGAAGTCGAGCAAAATGAGCTCGGCACTGTCCTGAAGGTAAACGCAGACCTCAGCGACGTTGTTGTAACGCTCTGATAAAATTAATCCAACACCCGCAGAACGGCATGAAAAACCGCCCTGCGGGTGTTTTTCTGCAACGCTTTATGCGATCAAAAAGAAAGCGCAGAGCACGGGGAAAACCCACGCTCTGCGCTTATCTTTATCTTAGAAAAATTACTTCTTGCTGTTCAGATATTCCTGAATGGCAGAAAAGACCTTGTCAACATCCAGGCCGTGTACGGCACATGCGTCCTCAAGGGACTCGTGGATGGAGGACGGGCAGCCTACGCAGTGCATGCCGGACTGCATCAGCACATAAGCGATGCCGCGGTCATAATCAAGCATTTCGCCCATAGTGGTCTGCTTTGTGATTTCCATCTGAAAACATCCTTTCTTGGTATAGCATCCCATCGGGTCGCCCCGATCTATCCGTATAAATCAAACTCCCGCAAACTTCGCGTGAACTCTAATCTACACGAATTTAGTATACAATAGGATATGCCAAAAAGCAAGTGTTTTTGCAGATTTTTGGCATATGCCTTAAATTGGAAGAAACGACAAAACAGGGGGGAAAATTCAGTCAACTTGCGCCTTGACGCTGCTGCGCATTTTCCTTTATAATCAAGGTAGAAAAATATTACCATTTTCAGAAAGGCGGATGATTTTATGAAAAAACGAATGACCGTAATGCTTTCTTTGTGCCTTAGCTTGCTCCTGCTGTTGTCCGCCTGCGCTTCGGGCGGCAGCACGGCAAAAAATGCGGAAAAAGCCGCGGCCGCGTTGGCGGAAAGCATGCTGAACGCGCCGAGTGAGCCTATGCAGCGCTTCGGCAGTATTTTGGAAAGCGGCGAAGAAAGCGCCCTTACGGCGTACAAAGATGCTTGGGAAGACGAAAAAGCCCTGTGCAGCGAAAACGGCTTCACGAGCTTCATTGAAGAAGTACTGACCATGCAGCTTATGGCGGACGAAATGAACGAGACCGTGAAGGTGACCGCCGTCAAGACCGAGCCTTACGAAGAAAAAGACCGCGTGGTGCGCTTTACGGCGGACGTCACCGTGAACGATACGGAAAACATGACGGTTAGCGGCAAATGTCAGTTTGATGAAGACGGCAAAGTCTCGTTCATCGAGCTCGATACGGACGAACTTGAGATGACGCTCATCGCAAACGATAACGCCGACCCCACGCAAAAGCCGCCCGCAAACGGCAACGCCATTACGTTAAACGAGTAAGCAAAAGCCCGCAAAAAACTGCGGGCTTCATTTTTTGAATTCGGTATGCGCGGCACATAAAACCGCCTGCAAGCCGAATTCCTGTTTTTAAACATAAAAAAACGAACATCCTATTGGATGTCCGCTTTAAGTGTTGGCGCCAACCTATCGTCCCGGGCCGTTGCCAGCCGAGTATTTTCAGCACAAACGAGCTTAACTTCTGTGTTCGGTATGGGAACAGGTGGACCCTCGTTGTAATCAACACCAACTATTCTGTTTGCCGCCTCATCTGACGGCTTTGTTATAATACCACATCCATTCTGAAATTGCAAGCCTTTTTTCAAAAAAATTTCAAAAAGTTTTGAAAAAACTATATATAGTTAAAATTTCACCGATTTCTCTAAATATAGAAGCTGAAAGCACAAAAATATCCGTATGCACGCGGCGGTACATACGGATATGAAAAACTTTTTTGAGTTTACGTCGTAAAAACAAGGTCACATTGCTTTTCAACGGGATAGGAAGTGAAGTAGAGGTTCTCGAGCGGGATCCATTTTTCCACGAACATCTTGTGCCGCGCGGGGCCGTTGCGTTTTAAAATGCGTGCGCTCTGTGTCTCCGGCGAGGTCTTGAGAAAAATTTTGAGATCGTAGCGCCCGATGAGCTCCGGGTGCGTAGAGTACGAGCCCTCTAAAATGTTCAGCGTCTTTGGCGTGACCTGCACCGCGTCGCCGAGGTCCATAACGCCGCAATCGAACATGCGGTAGGAAAACGACTCGTTCTTCGGAATCTGCTCCAGAATATCCGACAAAATACGCTCCCAGTGCACGTTGCCGCCCGGGGTGGCGTAGCGCTCCGGCGTGCGCATGGGCATCGGCAGATAAAAATCATCGGCGTGGAACAGGTTGCAGTCATAAACGCTCTGCAAAAGTGCTGCAAACGTCGTTTTGCCCGAGCCGCACAGCCCGTCGATTGCAACCGTCACCGGGGCTTTTTCCGCCGTCAACTTATCGATCGCGATGAATGCCGACAGAAAATCCGCATACGCTTTTTTCACCACGCGGTATGCCGGGTGATACGCACGGCGGTACGCTTCACTGTGGTGCACGGCAGGGCAGCCCGCCGCACGGTACGATTTCAAAAATGCCGCTTTCTCGGCTTTGTCGAACAAATCGGCATTTTCAAGCTCGTCCAAAAGTGATAAAAACGCCGTTTTGTCCGTGGGCGTGTCTTCGGAAGACGCTTTAAACATAGCAAAAAGTGTTTTCGGTGAAAGCTCCTGCAACGCGCTCAAGTTGATGCGCGCGTACTGCTCGCCGAGGGCTTCCGTGTACGGTGCATCACGGTTGGCAATCTCCGCTTCCTTTAATAAATATTGATAAGCGCCGTCGGGGTCGCTTAAAAAGTGGCCGCCGCCAAAACTCGCCTGGTACAAAAACTTCACCGCGTCCTGCACTTCGGCTTCGGGATGCGTTTTCAGGTGGGCGCACAGCGCTTCAAACACGCGGCTCACAGCGCAGCAAGCGCCTTGTAGCAGTCCTTCAGCGCCGGGTACAGCTTCGTGTACATGCGGTAGAACGCCTCATACTTCGGCACATTCTCCTCAATCGGCTCCTGCGGGGCGTTGAGTCGAATAACGCGGCGGCAGCCCTCCTGCACGGATGGATACAGCCCTGCGCCCACACCGGCGAGGATTGCAACGCCCAGCGCCGGGCCTTCCTTGGAAACGACCGTGCGCACGGCGCAGTTATACGTATCGGCAAGCATCTGACGCCACAGCTTCGAGGAACCGCCGCCGCCGCAGGCGAGCATGCCGTCAATGGAAACGCCCATGGTTTTCAGCACCTCCACGCTGTCGCGCTGGGAGTATGTTACGCCCTCCATCACGGCGCGGAGCATGTCGTACTTCGTGTGCATGGCGGAAAGACCAATGAACGCGCCGCGGCAGTCCGGGTCAAGGTGCGGAGTGCGCTCGCCCATGAGATACGGCAGATAAAGCAGACGGTTGCAGCCGATCGGCGAACGCGCCGCCTGCTGATCCATCAGATAATACGGGTCTACGCCCATGCCGGCTGCGGTCTCTTTTTCCGCGCCGCAGAAGTTATCGCGGAACCACTTAAGGGACAGACCCGCGCCCTGCGTCACGCCCATCACGTGCCATGCGCCCGGTACGGCGCAGCAGAACGTGTGCACGCGGCCCTTCGGATCAATGGAAATATTATCCGTGTGCGCAAACACAACGCCGGAGGTGCCGATGGTTGTAAACGCCTTGCCGTCCTCCACAACGCCGGTACCCACGGCTGCTGCCGCATTATCGCCCGCGCCGCCGACCACGATGGTGCCCGCCGCAAGGCCGGTGCGCTTTGCGGCTTCTTCGGAGATGACACCCGTCACTTCCGGGGATTCGTATACCTTCGGCAAGAGTGCCTTGTCAATATCAAGCTTTTCAAGCACTTCGTCGCTCCAGCAGCGATTCGGCACGTCTAAAAGCTGCATGCCGGAAGCATCGGAGACCTCTGTTGCAAAGTCGCCCGTCAGCATGTAGCGCACGTAGTCCTTCGGCAGCAGAATGTGCGCGCACTTTGCATAAATTTCCGGCTGGTTGTTGCGCACCCAAAGGATTTTAGATGCCGTAAAGCCCGTCAAAGCCGGGTTTGCGGTAATCTCAATCAGGCGCTCTGCGCCGACGCGTGCGGTGATCTCCTCGCACTCCTTTGCCGTGCGCTGGTCGCACCAGATGATGGAGCGGCGCAGCACGTTGCCGTCCTTATCCAGCATGACAAGGCCGTGCATCTGGCCGGAAATGCCGAGTCCCCTGATGTCTTTGTTATCGACGCCGCTTTCGGTGATCACGGCGTGAATGGTATCCGCCGCCGCATTCCACCAATCGAGCGGCTCCTGCTCTGCCCAGCCGTTTTTTTCCTGATACAGCGGGTATTCTATCGTTTTGCTCGCGATTACATTGCCGTCTTCGTCAAAAAGCACGGTTTTTGTGCCGCTGGTGCCAAGATCTACACCTAAAAGGTAATTCATATTAACGTCCTTTCTTTTCGAAAAATGGTTTCAAATATATAGGGCATTCTGCCTCCATTTTATTTTGAAGCATTTTCCCATTTGTGTCAAGCTTTTTTTGTTGAAATTATGCAGACTATTTTAATTGAAACGCGCGGTTTTGTATGATACAATAAAAAACAAGAGCTTCGTCGGCGATTTATAGGGGAAAAGCCGTTTGAAGCGGTCTTTTGGTGTATTTGAAAGGATTGAAACAAAAATGGAGAAAAAACGATATGACGCCGTCGTGATCGGCGCGGGCGTTACGGGCAGCGCCATCGCCCGTGAGCTTTCGCGGTATCAGGCAGAAATATGCGTACTGGAAAAGGGCGAAGACGTCTGCACCGGCACCTCAAAGGCGAACAGCGCCATCGTGCACGGCGGCTTTGATGCCAAAACGGGCTCGCTGAAAGCCAAGATGAACGTCCTCGGCAACCGCATGATGACGCAGGTCGCGGAAGAACTGGATGTTCCGTTCCGCAGAAACGGCGCGTTTGTGCTGTGCTTTGACGAAAACGACATGCCTGCGTTAAAGGAGCTTTATGAGCGCGGTGTGACAAACGGAGTAGAAAACCTCAAAATTCTTACCGGTGACGAAGCGAGAGAAATGGAGCCTGCGCTCAGCGACACGGTCGTCGCGGCGCTGTTCTGTCCGTCCTCCGGCATCGTATGCCCGTTTGAATTGACCTTGGGCTTTGCCGAAAACGCTGAGAAAAACGGTGTTGAATTCAAATTTGAGTGCGGCGTGCAAAATATCCGCCGCGAAAACGACCTCTATATTCTCGAAACCGAACAGGGCGAGATCGAAACGCGCGCCGTCATCAACGCGGCGGGTGTGCACGCCGATGAAATTCACGATATGCTGCTGCCGCACGCGTTCACCATCACCCCGCGCCGCGGCGAATACTGCCTGTGCGACAAAAACGCGGGCAATTTGGTTGATAAAACCATCTTCCAGCTGCCGACAAAGCTCGGCAAGGGCATTCTTGTCACACCCACCGTGCACGGCAATCTGCTGCTCGGCCCCACCGCCGAGAATATCGAAGACCGCGAGGACACGGCCACAACGCAGAGCGGCCTTGCATTCGTTTTGGAAAAAGCCGGTATGAGCGTGAAAAACGTGCCGAGCCGACAGATCATCACATCGTTCTCCGGTCTGCGCGCCTGCGCGGACAGAGGCGACTTCATCTTAGAGGAAAGCGCACCGAACTTCTTTGAAGCCGCGGGCATCGAATCCCCGGGCCTCACAAGCGCGCCTGCCATCGGTGTTTATATGGCGGAAATGGCGGCGAAAGCGCTTGGCCTTACGAAAAAAGAAAGCTTCACCCCCGTTCGTCACGGCGTCGTGCACCTCAATTCGCTCAGCGTCGAAGAACGCGCCGAGAAAATCCGTGAAAACCCGCTCTACGGCAGTATTGTCTGCCGCTGCGAGACGATCTCCGAGGGCGAGATTGTGGACGCCATCCGCCGCCCGCTCGGCGCGAAAACGCTGGACGGCGTAAAGCGCAGAACCAGAGCCGGAATGGGCCGGTGCCAGGCAGGCTTCTGCTCCCCGCGCGTCATGGATATTCTCGCAAGAGAACTTAACTTGCCGCTGACAGCCATCCGAAAGAACGAAAAAGGCTCCGAAATCGTGTTCGGGAAGACGAAATGAGGTTTATTATGGAAAATAAAATCACAAAATCGCTTGTCATCATCGGCGGCGGTCCTGCGGGGCTTGCGGCGGCGGTCGCCGCGGCAGAAAACGGGCTTCCGGCTGAAGATATCTTAATTTTAGAAAGAGACGGGCGCCTCGGCGGCATCTTAAACCAGTGCATCCACAACGGCTTCGGTCTGCACACGTTTAAAGAGGAGCTCACGGGTCCGGAGTACGCCGCTCGTTTTGAAGAACGCGCAAAGGCTTTGCATATCCCGTACAAGCTCGGCGCAATGGTACTGAGCATTTCCCCGGAAAAGGTCGTCACGGCAGTCAGCCGCGAAGACGGGCTGTTCACCGTGGAAGCGGGCGCGGTCATTTTGGCCATGGGCTGCCGCGAGCGTTCCCGCGGCGCGCTGAATATCCCCGGTTTCCGCCCGGCGGGCGTGTTCTCCGCCGGCACGGCGCAGCGCCTTGTCAATATGGAGGGTTATATGCCCGGACGCGAGGTCGTCATTCTCGGCTCCGGCGATATCGGTCTCATCATGGCGCGCCGCATGACGTTAGAGGGCGCGAAGGTGCACGTCGTCGCGGAGCTCCAGCCGTACTCCGGCGGACTCAAGCGCAATATCGTCCAGTGTCTCGATGACTTCGGCATCCCGCTGAAGCTTAGCCACACTGTGACGGAGATTCACGGCAAGGACCGCGTAACGGGCGTCACCATCAGCGCCGTGGACGACAAATTAAAGCCCATCCCGGGCACGGAAGAGTATTATTCCTGCGATACGCTGCTTCTGTCCGTCGGTCTGATCCCGGAAAACGAGCTCACCCTCGGCGCGGGCGCACCGCTCTCCCGCGTGACGAACGGCCCCGTTGTCAACGAAAGCCTCGAGACCGGCGTGCCGGGCATCTTCGCGTGCGGCAACGTGCTGCATGTGCACGACCTTGTGGACTATGTTTCCGAAGAAGCCGCGCAGGCCGGCCGTGCCGCCGCAAAGTACGTGCAGGGCGGCAGCAAAGAAACCGCAGAGCCGCTTTCGGGCGGCATCAAGCTCGAAGCCAAGGGCGGTGTGCGCTACACTGTGCCGAGCATCATTCACCCCGAAAATATGCCGGATACGCTCACGGTGCGCTTCCGCGTGGGCGGCATCTATAAAAATTCGTTCATCAGTGTCTATTTCGGCGATCAGCGCGTGCAGCACCGCAAAAAGACCGTTATGGCACCGGGCGAAATGGAGCAGGTGTTGCTGAAAAAAGCAGACCTTCAAAATATTGATTTTGATACCGTCACCGTCACGGTGGAAGCGGAATAAGGAGGGCATTACTATGGAAACGAAATCGTTTATCTGCATCAACTGCCCCTTGGGCTGCCCGCTGACCGTCACTGTTGAAAACGGCGAGGTGAAAAGCGTTACAGGCAATACGTGTAAGCGCGGCGAGCTCTACGCCGTGAAGGAAGTTACCGCGCCTGCCCGTACCGTCACGTCTACCGTTCGCGTTTTAAACGGTGAACGCCCGGTTGTCGCCGTGCGCACGAAAACGGACATCCCGAAGGGTAAAATTTTCGACTGCATGAAAGCCATCAACGCAGCGGAGATCGCCGCCCCCGTCCATATCGGCGACATCGTCATCGAAAATGTTTGCGGCACCGGCGTAAACGTCGTCGCATCCGCGGATGACGAGTTGGGTTAAAAGTCTTTGATTAAACTTTCTTCAGAAAGTTTATAGGGACTCGGGGCAAAGCCCTGAGGCGCGCTCCGCAGAGCGCGAAATCCTTTTGCTTACCCCAAAATCAGGACGGGAGGACGAACAATCCAGTGAATTGTTCGTCCGAGGGAGACCCTATTAAGGGGTCTCCCTATGAATTTGCACGGCAAATTCATAAAAGATAAAACTTTTAGAAAGAGAGAATAAACGTATGAATTACACCGACATCAACGCAAAAATCGTGGACGGCTGGGTGCAAAACGGCTGGGAATGGGGCAAACCCATTTCGCACGAGGTATTTGAGAAAGCCAGAAACGGCGAATGGGGCGTCTATCTCACACCGACAAAAATCGTGCCGCACGAATGGTTCGGCGAGATGCGCGGCAAGAAAATTCTGGGTTTAGCCAGCGGCGGCGGGCAGCAGATTCCCGTTTTCACGGCGCTCGGCGCAGACTGCACCGTGCTGGATTATTCCACGGAGCAGCTAAAGCGCGAAGAAGAGGTCGGCAAGCGGGAGGGATACACGCCAAAGTGCGTCCGCGCCGATATGACAAAGCCGCTGCCGTTTGCAGACGAGAGCTTCGACCTTATCTTTAACCCTGTCTCCAACTGCTACATCGAGGAATTAGAGCCTGTCTGGCGTGAGTGTGCCCGCGTGTTAAAGCCGGGCGGCGTTTTGCTTGTCGGGTTTGATAACGGCATCAATTACCTTTTTGATGACGACGAAACAAAGATTACGAACACGCTGCCGTATAATCCCTTAAAAGACGAAGTACTCTATAAAAAGTCGCTGGAGCTCGATTGCGGCGTGCAGTTTTCGCACACACTGGACGAAGAAATCGGTGGCCAGCTGCGCGCGGGATTTATGCTGACGGATATTTATGAAGATACAAACGGCGGAGGCTTTCTGCACGAGCACGGCGTGCCCTGCTTTGTCGCAACGCGCTGTGTGAAAAAGTAATAGCTGAATAAAAACCGTAAAAAGCACGGCTTTCCCGAAAAACGGCGGAAAAGCTGTGCTTTTTAAATTTTGCCGCAAAAATATTTTTTGAAATCGCACATTCAAAAATAAGAGCATAAATGAGAAAAACAAAGAATAAGCGAGATTGGAATTCGCAGCTTAAAAAACCGCAAAAAAGCGCTTGACAAGCCGTTTTTCGTGTGGTACTATCATTTAGCGCCCATGGGAAAGCTATGGGCATTTTCAGAGATTTCGTATCGCAGCGCACAAAGCGTTTGCCGGTACCGAGATAATTTAAATCAATTTTGGAGGTAAACGCTATGTCCACTTATATGGCCAAGGCTGGTCAGGTTGACCGCAAATGGTATGTAATTGACGCTGCAGGCAAGCCGCTCGGCCGCGTTGCAGCACAGGCCGCAGTTCTTCTCCGCGGCAAGCACAAGCCCACCTTTACCCCGCACGTTGACTGCGGTGACCACGTCATCATCATCAACTGCGCTGAGGCTGTCCTCACCGGCGGTAAGGCTGAAAAGAAGTATTATTATCATCACACGGGTTATATCGGCCACCTCAAGGCTGTCCGTTATGACACCCTGATGCGCACAAAGCCGGAAAAGGCGATGGAGCTTGCTGTTCACGGCATGATCCCCTCGAACACCATCGGCAGAGCTGCAGAAGCAAGACTTCGTGTCTACGCCGGCAGCGAGCACAAGCACGAGGCGCAGAAGCCGACGGCTTGGGAACTTTAATAGGAGGTAAACGAATATGTACGATAAGGCACCTTATTTCTACGGCACCGGCAGAAGAAAAAGCTCCGTTGCACGTGTAAGAATTTACCAGGGCACCGGTAAGGTTACGATCAACGACCGCGATATCGACGATTATTTCGGCCTTGATACCCTCAAGACGATCGTTCGTCAGCCGCTCGTTCTCACCGGTACCGAAGAGAAGTTCGACATCGTTTGCCGCGTTGCAGGCGGCGGTGTTACCGGTCAGGCCGGTGCTATCCGCCACGGTATCTCCAGAGCTCTGCTCCAGTACGATTCCGAGAACCTCCGCGCTACGCTGAAGAAGGCCGGTTTCCTCACCCGTGACCCGAGAATGAAGGAAAGAAAGAAATACGGTCTCAAAGCAGCTCGTCGCGCTCCGCAGTTCAGCAAGCGATAATCGACTGCTCAGACTATATCAAAATGGTTCAAAAAGCCCGGAAAATCAAGGTTTTCCGGGCTTTTGCTATATCTAAACGGGCTGATATGGTTTGACCTCATTTGACTAAACGAGAGCCGTTTTCACCCAATTTTTAGTGGTCCGCAAGTGGTTAACTGGCCAAAAAGAGGGCGAAAAGAGGGGTAAGTGGTTCCCAAAGTGGTTAACCGAGAGCCGATTTTGGGGGTGCTTTTCAGCCCTCCTTCCCCTCGTTTTTTGGCTGTGGCAGTTTGGCATAGTTTGAGTTAATTTGAATAATTGAATATGAATTTGATGTAGCACACAGATCATAAATGACTGGGTGCTTTTTTCATTTCAGGAACTCGTATTCCGGCGATAGAAAGAGCCGTCACTTCACTTTTTATTTTGGAGTGGCGGCTTTTTCTATTTCCAGAAGCAACAGCAACAATTAGAAATGAGGTGACAGTTAATGAACACGCAAATCATTGCCATTGCCAACCAGAAAGGCGGCGTTGGCAAGACAACGACCTGTGCCAACTTGGGAATCGGGCTGGCGCAGGCCGGAAAGAAAGTCCTGCTGATCGACGGGGACCCGCAAGGGAGCCTGACAATCAGCCTGGGCCATCCCCAGCCGGACAAGCTGCCCTTTACGTTGTCAGACGCTATGGGGCGTATCCTGATGGATGAGCTGCTTCGTCCCGGCGAGGGTATCCTGCACCACCCAGAGGGTGTAGACCTGATGCCTGCGGACATCCAGTTATCCGGTATGGAGGTATCCCTGGTAAACGCCATGAGCCGTGAGACTATCTTGCGGCAATATCTGGACACGCTGAAGGGGCAATACTCCCATATCCTCATCGACTGCCAGCCCTCCCTGGGTATGCTCACAGTCAATGCGCTGGCCGCTGCGAACAGGATCATCATTCCCGTTCAGGCGGAGTATCTGCCAGCCAAAGGGCTGGAACAGCTGCTCTCCACGGTAAACAAGGTAAAGCGGCAGATCAACCCCAAGCTCCAGATAGACGGTATCCTGCTGACGATGGTGGACAGCCGAACCAACTTTGCCAAAGAGATCTCCGCGCTCCTGCGGGAGACCTATGGCAGCAAGATCAAAGTATTCGGCACAGAGATTCCGCACTCTGTCCGGGCAAAGGAAATCAGTGCAGAGGGAAAAAGTATTTTCGCCCACGACCCTGGCGGCAAAGTGGCAGAGGGGTATCGAAATCTGACGAAGGAGGTGTTGAAACTTGAAAAGCAGCGCGAAAAAAATAGAGCTGGCCTCGGTAGATGATCTGTTCTCCACCGAAGAAGGCCGTCAGGATGCAAAGCTGGAAAAGATTCAGGAGATTCCGCTGTCTGAGCTGCATCCCTTTAGGAACCACCCATTCAAAGTCAAGGATGACGAAGCCATGATGGAGACCGCTGACAGTATCAAGCAGTATGGCGTTCTGGTTCCGGCGATTGCTCGACCGGACCCAGAGGGCGGTTATGAGCTGGTAGCCGGACACAGGCGGCACAGAGCCAGTGAGCTGGCAGGCAAGGAGACCATGCCGGTCATTGTTCGGGATTTGGATGATGATGCCGCCACGATCATTATGGTTGACAGCAACTTGCAGCGAGAAAGCTTGCTCCCAAGTGAAAGAGCCTTTGCCTACAAGATGAAGCTGGATGCCATGAAAAGACAGGCTGGCAGACCGAGTAAAGAAAATGTGTCCCAAGTTGGGACACAAAAGCGATCAGACCAGTTGCTTGCTGAACAGGTGGGGCAAAGTCGAAATCAAATTCAGCGCTATATCCGTCTGACAGAGTTAATTCCTGAATTGATGGATATGGTGGATGAAAAGAAGATTGCCCTGAACCCTGCCTATGAGCTGTCCTTTCTCAAAAAGGAAGAACAGGTAGACCTGCTGGACGCGATGGACAGCGAACAGGCTACCCCTTCTCTTTCTCAAGCCCAGCGGCTCAAGAAATACAGTCAGGAGGGGCATCTGACCCTCGATATGATGCGTGTCATCATGGGTGAGGAAAAGAAAAGCGATCTGGACCGAGTGACATTTACCTCTGACACCTTGCGGAAGTATTTCCCTAAAAGCTATACGCCCCAGCGGATGCAGGAAACTATTATCAAGCTGCTGGAACAGTGGCAGAAAAAACGCCAGAGAGATCAGGAACGATGAAAGGAGCCGCCTATGAGGGATATTTCAGCCCGCGAGCTGAAAGGACACAACATTCTTGCCGTGGAGCGTTTTCAGGATAACACCCGCTGGATGATTGAGTTTTCCGTCCTGCGTCCCAGCACAGCTTACGGTAGCCCCGGAGAGGAAATACGACTGTTTTTGACTGAGGACGGGTATCAGGCCGCCCTGCAAAGCCAGCAGCGTCGGGAGATCAAGATCAAGCGTTACGCTCGTGTGATTGAGGGACATATCCTCGATTTCAAACCGGGAAAACACCGCCGCCACTCATAAACAAATCATTACTGCGAAAGGAAAGGATTGAAATGTGTACTGTAAAGGAAATCCGGGAAGCAATCCGGGAGGATTGCCATTCCCAGCATGGTATGGAATTTATAGAGATTGACCGTGTTCTGCAAACTCTGCCATTCTCTCAGGGAAATGACCTGTTGGACAGACCGCCCATTCCCAAGCGCCCCTACCGGCGCAGAAAAAGTGAACAAAACAGCTAACTGCCACAATTCTTTTTACAGGATTGTGGCTTTTTTCATACCCTGAGAAATTTGGAAGGAGTGAGGTCAATGGCCGTATTTCGCATTGAACGAACCAGAGATTATACCGTGATGAGCAATCACCATTTACGCAACGGGAAACTGTCCCTGAAAGCCAAGGGGCTGCTTTCCATGATGCTGTCCTTACCGGAGGACTGGAACTATACCACCAGAGGGCTTGCCGCCATCTGCAAAGAGGGCGTGGACGCTATCGGCGGCGCGCTGCGGGAGCTGGAAACTGCCGGGTACATTGTCCGCTATCAGCTGCGAGACCGGCAGGGTCGGATCAGCGATACCGAGTATGTTATCTACGAGCAACCACAGCCGAAGAACCCGGATACGCCCCAGCCGGATACGGCTTCACCAGATACGGAAAACCCGGATATGGTAAAACCGGATACGGAAAAGCCCACAGAATTAAATATAGAGAAATCAAATACAGAAAAAACAATTACTTATGGATCAAGTACCGATTCTATTCCCTTCCGGGAGCCAGCGGCAGCACAGCTGCCGGAACGGAAAGGAAGGGATGCGATGTCTGTCTCAGAGATGGAAAGTTATCGGGATTTGATTCTGGAGAACATCGAGTATGACCACCTGTGCCGGGAGTTTACCACCTACCGGGAGGACCTGGACGAGATTGTGGAGCTGATGGTGGAGACCGTCTGCGCCAAGCGGAAAACCACCCGGATCGCTGGCAGCGACTTCCCCCATGAGGTGGTCCGCTCCCGTTTTTTGAAGCTGGATTGCTCCCACATCGAGTTTGTCATGGAATGCCTGCGGAACAATACCACCGAAATCCGCAACATGAAGCAGTATCTGCTTGCGGTGCTGTTTAATGCGCCGACCACGATCAGCAACCACTACACCGCACAAGTCAACCACGATATGTACGCAGGCGGCTGGTAAACAGCCGCTTTTCTGCTACCCGAAAACACCGGGAGAAAGGATTTTGCCATGAAACGACCTCTTGCCTACATTACGGCTCCCTGGAGCAACAGCCAGTATGAGAACGCCGAGAGCGCTGCGGCCTACTGTCGTCAGGTGTACGACGCCGGGTATTCGCCCATCTGCCCGGTGCTGTTCCTGCCTACCTTCCTCAAGGACGAGATTCCCCAGGAACACAAGGACGGGCTGGATATGGCGCGGGACTACCTGCGCCGGTCCCATGTGCTGGTGGTCTGCGGCCACGGCATCGACGAGACCGTGAAGAATGACATTGCCACCGCCGAGCGCCTGCGGATCACCGCCACCACCCTGGACGGTATCCTGACCGTGAAGGGCCAGGGACGCGGGAAAGGAGGCGCACGCCATGCCTGAGCGTAAGACCGTGGGCCAGCTGATGGAGGAAATGCGCCTCAAAGCCGGGGCGCAGAACTACCACGGCCATGAGTACATGGATTTGGAGCGGTTTGCCGATGACACCCGGCACATGATTATCTTCGATGTGCTGACCGACGATTCCCCGGTGGGCTGGAAAGGTGAACGGACCCGCCTATTTCTGACGGAGGCCGGATACCAGAAAAGCCTGGAGAACCAGGAAAAGGGCCACATCAAGATTCTCAGCCATGCCAAAGTGCGCCAGGGCCATCTGTACTATGACCGCTCCGACCAGCTGCGCTGAAAGGAGCCTGCCATGCTGAAATACCTGCTGCGGCGGTTGGTGGTCCCGCCTTAGTATCAAGTGCCACCCCTGCAAAATCCGTGGAAAGGAGGCGATGACCTATGCAGGAGGAAGTGGAAAACAGGACTTTGACGCTGGTAGTCAGCGGAACAAAGTTTACCGGGCGGTTGATGAAAGCCGCCATCACCAAGTACCTTGCCCACCGCAAGGAAAAGAAGCTGCAAAAGCAGAAAAGCCGGGATACCCCCGTGATTCCCCACGGCAAGCAGACGGTGAAGCAGCTGATCGGCCAGAATCAGGGCGTTTCCAACATCGAGATCACCGACCCCTCCATCAAGGAGTTTGAGAAGATCGCCCGGAAATACGGCGTGGACTATGCGGTGAAGAAGGACCGCAGCAGCTCCCCACCCAAGTACCTGATCTTTTTCAAAGGTCGTGATGCGGATGCGCTGACAGCAGCCTTTACCGAGTACACCGGCAAAAAGGTCAAAAAAGCAGAGAAAACAGAGCGTCCGTCTGTGCTGGCAAAGCTGAACCAGTTCAAAGAGCTGGTCAAAAATGCCGTGGTGGACCGCACCAAGCGAAAGGAGCTGGAACGATGAAAAAGCAGCTTGACATCAAAAAGCTCCTGATTTTGAACCTGCCGTATCTCCTGATGGGCTTGTTTGCCACCAACTTCGGGGAGGCATGGCGCATGGTGCAGGGCGCGGACGCTTCCCAAAAGGCGCTCTCCCTGATTTCTGTCTTGCCGGTGGCGCTGGCAAGCTGGTGGCCCAGCCTGCACCCGCTGGATTTACTGGTGGGCCTGTGCTGTGGCGCTGGTCTGCGGCTGGCGGTGTATCTGAAAAGCAAAAATGCAAAGAAATACCGCCACGGCATGGAGTATGGTTCTGCCCGATGGGGAACCCACGAGGACATTGCCCCTTATGTGGACCCGGTATTCCAGAACAATGTGATTCTGACGAAAACCGAGAGCCTGACCATGAACAGCCGCCCGAAAGACCCCAAGACTGCCAGAAACAAAAATGTGCTGGTCATCGGCGGCTCCGGTTCCGGTAAGACCCGGTTCTGGCTAAAGCCGAACCTGATGCAGATGCACAGTTCCTATGTGGTGACAGACCCCAAAGGCACCATCCTGGTGGAGTGCGGCAAAATGCTCCAGCGCGGTACACCGAAAATGCGTCCAAAGCTGGGCAAGGATCATCAGCCGGTAAAGGACCGGCATGGCAATCCGGTCTATGAGACCGTAAAGGACAAAAACGGCAAAGTGGTCTATGAGCCTTATCGTATTAAGGTTCTCAATACCATCAACTTCAAAAAGTCCATGCACTACAATCCTTTTGCCTATCTGCACAGCGAAAAGGACATTTTGAAGCTGGTTACGACTTTAATAGCGAATACCAAGGGAGAAGGCAAGGCTGGAGATGATTTCTGGGTCAAGGCGGAAACGCTTTTGTACTGCGCCCTCATCGGATATATCCACTATGAAGCCCCGGTGGAAGAACAAAACTTTGCCACCCTCATTGAGTTCATCAACGCCATGGAAGTCCGGGAGGACGACGAGGAGTTCAAGAACCCGGTGGACCTGATGTTTGATGCACTGGAAGCCGAGAAGCCAAACCACTTTGCGGTGCGCCAGTATAAGAAATATAAGCTGGCCGCCGGAAAAACAGCCAAGTCGATTTTGATTTCCTGCGGTGCTCGCCTTGCCGTGTTCGACATTGCAGAGTTGCGTGAGGTCACGGCCTATGATGAGCTGGAACTGGATACGCTGGGAGACAGAAAAACGGCTCTGTTCCTCATTATGAGTGATACGGATGACAGTTTTAACTTTCTCATTTCCATGTGCTACACCCAGTTATTCAACCTGCTTTGTGAAAAGGCCGACGATGTGTATGGCGGCAGGCTTCCGGTTCATGTGCGCTGTCTGATTGATGAGTGTGCCAACATCGGGCAGATTCCGAAGCTGGAAAAGCTGGTGGCCACCATCCGAAGCCGTGAAATTTCTGCCTGTCTGGTGTTGCAGGCACAGAGCCAGCTCAAGGCAATTTACAAAGATAATGCCGATACCATCATCGGCAATATGGATACTTCCATCTTCCTGGGTGGCAAAGAGCCAACAACGCTGAAAGAGCTGGCGGCTGTTCTGGGAAAGGAGACCATAGACACTTACAACACCGGAGAGAGCCGGGGACGGGAGACCTCCCACTCGCTTAACTATCAGAAATTGGGAAAAGAGCTGATGAGCCAGGACGAGCTGGCAGTTATGGATGGCGGCAAGTGCATCTTGCAGTTGCGCGGTGTGCGTCCGTTTCTTTCAGACAAGTATGACATTACCAGACACCCTAATTTCAAATACACAGCTGATGCAGACAAGCGAAATACCTTTGATATTGAAGCATTTTTGTCTGCCAGACTAAAACTCAAGCCTGATGAGGTCTGCGATGTATATGAAGTAGACACGGAGGGCGTGTAATACGGTTCCGCTGAGAAAGGAGTGATCGTATCTATTTGCCGCAACTGCCTCTGTTGAGGCCATTGGCGTACAAAGCGGGCAATCATCAACAAAATAATGAAAAAGGAGGACAGCCGGAATCATGCCCCCGGAAACCGGGCGGCAGATTGTTCCGGCTTTTGTATGCCTATGAAACATGACAAACCTATTTTTTAATCAGATTCCGGCTAACAAACTATATGGCATTTTTTGAACAGGCAATTACCGTTCTTCAGACCCTCGTTATCGCGCTCGGTGCCGGTCTCGGTATCTGGGGCGTTATCAACCTGCTGGAAGGTTACGGCAACGATAACCCCGGCGCCAAGAGCCAGGGCATGAAGCAGCTCATGGCCGGTGCTGGTGTAGCCGTGGTAGGCATGGTCCTTGTACCTCTGCTCTCCGGGCTTTTCTCTGTCTAAGCGTCTCCGTATGAAATCCTTGCCGCTCCCGCAGCTCTGCGGGGGCGGCGGAAAGGAGGTTGACACCGTATGGATTTCTTACTTGAAGCCCTGACAAATTGGCTGAAAGAAATGCTGGTGGGCGGTATTATGAGCAACCTTTCGGGGATGTTTGACAGTGTAAACCAACAGGTCGCGGACATATCCGTACAGGTAGGACAGACCCCACAGGGATGGAATGGCAGTATTTTCAATATGATTGAGAATCTGTCAAACTCCATCATGGTGCCGATTGCAGGTGTGATCCTGGCTATCGTTATGACCGTAGACCTGATCCAGATGATTGCAGACAAGAACAACCTGCATGATGTGGATACCTGGATGATTTTCAAGTGGGTGTTCAAATCAGCTGCCGCCATCCTCATTGTTACAAACACATGGAATATCGTGATGGGCGTCTTTGATATGGCGCAGAGCGTGGTGGCGCAGGCGGCAGGGATTATCAATTCGGATGCGTCCATTGACATTTCCTCAGTTATGACCGATCTGGAACCGAGGCTGATGGAAATGGATTTGGGACCGCTGTTCGGACTGTGGTTCCAATCCCTCTTTATTGGCATTACCATGTGGGCGTTGTATATCTGTATCTTTATCGTTATTTATGGCCGTATGATCGAGATCTACCTTGTAACTTCGGTGGCTCCTGTTCCAATGGCTGCAATGATGGGCAAAGAATGGGGCGGTATGGGACAGAATTACCTCCGATCCCTGCTGGCACTGGGCTTTCAGGCGTTTCTCATTATCGTCTGCGTGGCAATTTATGCTGTGCTGGTGCAGAACATCGCTCTGGAAGATGACATCATCATGGCAATCTGGAGCTGCGTGGGCTACACCGTACTGCTATGTTTTACGCTGTTCAAAACCGGCAGTCTCGCCAAATCGGTCTTTCAAGCGCACTAAAACGGAAGGAGGTTTCCACATTGGCTTATGTACCCGTACCCAAGGACTTAACAAAAGTCAAAACAAAGGTCATGTTCAATCTGACCAAGCGGCAGCTTATCTGCTTCACGGGCGGAGCGCTTATTGGCGTACCGCTTTTCTTTTTGCTCAGAAAACCTACCGGAAACAGTGTAGCGGCTATGTGTATGATGCTGGTTATGCTGCCCTTCTTTATGCTGGCTATGTACGAAAAGCATGGACAGCCGCTGGAAAAGATCGTGGGCAACATTCTCAAAGTAGCTGTGATCCGTCCCAAGCAGCGTCCCTACCAGACCAACAACTTTTATGCCGTATTAAAGCGGCAGGAAATGCTCGATAAGGAGGTGTATGACATTGTTCACCGCAATAAAAAAATGGCTGCATCGGATGTTCGGAAAAACCGAGGAAAAAACTGTGCAGCCGGTAAAGACAAAGAAAAAACTGTCCCGCGCCGATAAGAAGCAGATCGAAGCGGCCATTGCCCGCGCTAACCGCACGGACAAAAAAGGAAAATCTGCGCAGGACAGTATCCCTTATGAACGGATGTGGCCGGACGGAATCTGCCGCGTATCGGACAGCCACTACACAAAGACCATCCAGTTTCAGGACATCAACTATCAGCTCTCCCAAAACGAAGATAAGACGGCAATCTTTGAGGGTTGGTGTGATTTCCTCAATTATTTTGACAGCTCGATTCATTTCCAGCTGTCTTTTTTGAACCTTGCGGCATCGGAGGAGACCTTTGCTAACTCCATTTCCATCCCGCCCCAGAGGGATGCCTTTGACAGTATCCGCGAGGAATATACCACAATGCTGCAAAATCAGCTGGCCAGAGGTAACAACGGCCTCATCAAGACCAAATACCTGACCTTTGGTATCGACGCAGACAGCATCAAAGCCGCCAAGCCCCGTCTGGAGCGTATTGAGACCGATATACTTAATAACTTCAAGCGTCTTGGTGTAGCTGCCAGAACGCTGGACGGTAAAGAAAGGCTTTCTCAGCTTCATGCGGTATTCCACATGGATGAACAGCTCCCGTTTCAGTTTGAATGGGACTGGCTGGCTCCTTCCGGTCTGTCCACAAAGGATTTTATTGCACCAAGCTCCTTTGAGTTCCGCACCGGCAAGCAGTTCCGTATGGGTAAGAAATACGGGATTGTTTCTTTTTTGCAGATTCTCGCACCGGAACTGAATGACCGTTTGCTGGCTGATTTTCTGGATATGGAAAGCTCGCTCATTGTGAGTATGCACATTCAGTCGGTGGATCAGGTGAAAGCCATCAAAACGGTAAAGCGAAAGATTACCGACCTGGACCGCAGCAAGATCGAGGAACAGAAAAAAGCAGTCCGTGCCGGATACGACATGGACATCATTCCATCTGACCTTGCTACCTACGGCAGTGAAGCGAAAAAACTCTTGCAGGATTTGCAGAGCCGCAACGAGAGAATGTTCCTTTTGACCTTTCTGGTGCTGAACACAGCGGACAATCCCCGTCAGCTTGGCAACAACATCTTTCAGGCAGGCTCTATTGCCCAGAAGTATAACTGTCAGCTGACCAGGCTGGACTTCCAGCAGGAAGAAGGGCTGATGAGCTGTCTGCCTCTGGGTCTCAATCAGATTGAGATTCAGCGAGGACTGACCACCAGTTCCACAGCTATCTTTGTGCCCTTTACTACGCAGGAACTGTTCCAGAACGGGAAAGAAGCCCTGTACTACGGCATCAATGCTCTGTCAAACAACCTCATTATGGTGGACAGAAAGCTGCTGAAAAACCCCAACGGCCTGATTCTGGGTACGCCGGGTTCCGGTAAGTCCTTCAGCGCAAAACGAGAAATTGCCAACTGCTTTTTGCTTACCAGCGATGATGTCATTATCTGTGACCCGGAAGCGGAGTACGCACCTCTTGTTGAGCGTCTGCATGGGCAGGTCATCAAGATCTCACCTACTTCAACCAACTATATCAATCCGATGGATCTGAATCTGGACTATTCGGATGATGAAAGCCCGCTGTCACTCAAGTCTGACTTTATCCTCAGTTTGTGTGAGCTGATCGTGGGCGGTAAGGAGGGCTTGCAGCCGGTGCAGAAAACCATTATTGACCGTTGTGTACGGCTGGTTTACAACGAATATCTCAATGACCCAAAGCCGGAGAATATGCCGATTTTGGAGGACCTTTATAACCTGTTGCGGGAGCAGGAAGAAAAAGAAGCTCAGTACATTGCAACGGCATTGGAAATCTATGTAACGGGTTCGTTGAATGTGTTCAATCATCAGAGCAATGTGGACATCAACAACCGCATTGTCTGCTATGACATCAAGGAACTGGGCAAGCAGCTCAAGAAAATCGGTATGCTGGTGGTACAGGATCAGGTGTGGAACCGCGTTACCATTAACCGCGCTGCCCACAAGTCCACCCGTTACTACATCGACGAGATGCACCTGCTTTTGAAGGAGGAACAGACCGCTGCCTATACAGTGGAAATCTGGAAGCGATTCCGAAAATGGGGCGGAATCCCGACAGGTATCACCCAGAATGTCAAAGACCTTTTGAGCAGCCGCGAGGTAGAGAACATCTTTGAAAACTCCGACTTCGTGTATATGCTCAACCAGGCAGGCGGAGACCGTCAGATACTTGCCAAGCAGCTGGGCATTTCCACGCACCAGCTTAGCTATGTGACCCACTCCGGTGAGGGCGAGGGCCTGCTGTTCTATGGCTCCACAATTCTGCCTTTCGTGGACCACTTCCCGAAGAATACCGAGCTGTACCGCATTATGACCACCAAACCCCAGGAACTGAAAAAGAAGGAGGATGAATGATGATGAACCCCAACATTTTGAATAAAAATCCGCTGATGTTTTTTGACAGGGCGGTAAATGCCCAGCGCAGCCAGCTGCTTACGGTCATGGCCGATGCGGTAAGTGAGTGCCGCACGGCGGCAGATCAGGCAGCCGAACTGAATGAGACCGGTCAGGTGGGGCTTCTCCGTCTGGCAGAGGTCTGGAGCGCCATTCGTGCTAAAGAAGGTATGGGCGGCCTGATTCTGGAAGGAACAGAGGCGAAGATCCTGTCCGATGTGGTGGCACAGTTTTATGCCTACCTGTCCGGCTGTATGTTCAACGATCCTGTGGGAATGGCCATTTATGCAGAGCTGCACTACATGATGTCCTCCCTCATGCTGGGAGAATGGTTTGAATAAAGAGCCGCGCCTGCGCTTTACTGATGAGGAACGGTCTGATCCTGCACTGGAAAAGCCGATCCGTAAAGCGGAGAAAGCTGCGGCCAGAGCAGATAAGGCGCAGGCCAATATCCCAAAGAAAAAGGTCAGGCAGACGGTCATTGACCCGGATACCGGAAAAAAGACCTCGAAGCTGACCTTTGAGGACAAGAAAAAGCCACCTTCCAAAGTTTCTCAAGGAGTCAGGGAAGCTCCCGTCCATCTGGTCGCAGGGAAGCTCCACAAAGAGATCCGGGAAACAGAGCAGGACAATGTGGGCGTGGAAAGCGCCCACAAGTCCGAGGAAGCGGTGGAGACCGGCGCTTATCTGGTGCGGGAGGGCTATCGCAGCCACAAGCTGAAGCCGTACCGCAAAGCAGCACAGGCAGAGCGCCAACTGGAAAAGGCAAATGTAAATGTTCTGTACCAGAAATCTTTGCAGGAAAATCCCCAGTTTGCCAGCAATCCGCTTTCCCGCTGGCAGCAAAAGCAGGCCATCAAAAGGCAGTATGCCGCCGCCAAACACGCCGGTCAGACTGCCGGAAATACCGCCCAGGCTGCATCCAAAACCGGAAAAGCCGCAAGGACGGTAAAAGAAAAGGCACAGCAGGCAGGGGCGTTCGTCATGCGCCACAAGAAGGGTTTCCTGATGGCAGGGGTTTTATTCCTCATTACCTGTATGCTGATGAATACCATGTCCTCCTGCTCCATGATGGCGCAGAGCATCGGTTCCGTTCTCTCCGGCACTACTTATCCGTCGGATGACCCGGAAATGCTGGCAGTGGAGGCAGATTATGCAGCCAGAGAAGTCCAGTTGCAGGAGGAAATCGACAACATTGAAAGCAGCCACCCAGGGTATGACGAGTATCGCTATGACCTTGGTATGATCGGCCATGACCCTCATGAGCTGGCAGCATTTCTGTCTGCCGTCTTGCAAGGTTACACCCAGCAGAGCGCTCAGGCAGAGCTGGCGCGTGTGTTTGCAGCACAGTATCAGCTGACGCTTACCGAGGAAGTGGAGATTCGCTACCGCACGGAGACCTCCACCGACCCGGAGACCGGCGAGACCACCTCAGAAGAAGTCCCCTATGAGTATTACATTTTGAATGTGAAACTCACCAGCAAGCCCATTTCCGCTGTGGCGTCGGAGTTACTGACCCCGGAGCAGATGGAAATGTATCAGGTTTACCGGCAGACCATGGGCAATAAGCCGCTGTTGTTTGGCGGTGGTTCCCCTGACATGAGCAATTCCGAGGACTTGACCGGTGTACAGTTTGTAAATGGAACCCGTCCCGGAAATCCGCAGTTGGTGGAGCTGGCCAAGCGTCAGGTCGGCAATGTGGGCGGCTATCCTTATTGGAGCTGGTATGGCTTTGACAGCCGCGTGGAGTGGTGCGCCTGCTTTGTATCCTGGTGTTATAACCAGGCTGGAAAAAGTGAACCGCGCTTTGCAGGCTGTGAGTGGCAGGGCGTTCCGTGGTTCCAGTCTCATGGACAATGGGGTGCAAGAGGCTATAACAATCTGGCTCCCGGAGATGCAATTTTCTTTGATTGGGATTTGGATGGGACAGCAGACCATGTGGGTATCGTGATCGGTACGGATGGCAGCCGTGTTTATACGGTGGAGGGAAATTCCGGCGATGCCTGCAAGATCAAAAGTTATGACCTGAATTATCAAAGTATTAAGGGCTACGGCCTGATGAACTGGTAACAGACTTTGTGGAAAGGAGTGAACGGTTATGGCAAAAAACAAAATTGAACGTATCGACCAGGAAATTGAGAAAACCCGTGAGAAGATTGCGGAATATCAGGAAAAGCTCAAGACCCTGGAAGCACAGAAAACGGAGGCAGAGAATCTGGAAATCGTTCAGATGGTTCGTGCGTTACGCATGACTCCAGCACAGCTGAACGCTATGCTTTCCGGTGGAATGAACCACGGCAGAGATACAGCACTGTCGGAATCAAATAATCAGGAGGTTACCGCTTATGAAGAATAAAAGAATTTGCAAAACACTTTCCGCCCTTTGCCTGACAATGGTTGTGGTATTTGGCTTTACGATCCCTGCTTTCGCACAGGGGTCAGAACAGGCTCCGGCGGCACCGGCAGAGGATTCTACCAATGACAGCAATGTGATTGTGGAAGAAACAGAACCGGCACCGGCACTTACACCGGAGGGGAATGCGGCATTGGTGGATGATTTTGGAGGCAATAAGCAGCTTATTACTGTTACGACCAAAGCTGGAAATTACTTTTACATCCTGATTGATAGGGCGAATGAGGACAAGGAGACTGCTGTTCACTTTCTGAATCAGGTGGACGATGCAGACCTTGCGGCGCTGATGGAAGATGGAAAACCCAAAGAGGAGATGCCTGCGGTATGCAGCTGTTCAACAAAATGTGAAGCAGGGGCAGTCAATACGGCCTGCTCGGTCTGCGCAACTGATAAGAGTAAATGTACGGGCAAAGCACCAGAACCTCCGGCAGAAACATCGGAGCCGGAAAAAGAGAAGCCTGCCGGATTGAACCCGGCTGCGATAGTCCTTTTGCTGGCTCTGCTGGGAGGCGGTGGCGTATTTGCCTACTTGAAGCTCGTTAAGAATAAGCCTAAGACCAAGGGCAATGACAGTCTGGACGATTATGATTATGGAGAGGAAGATTCCGAGGAATGGGAAACCGAGGATGAGGAGTCGGAAGAACCGGATGCTGACGGGGGCAGCGCAGAAGAAGATGATGAGGACAGTGTGAAATGACCCGATTCACAGACAGTCCCTATGAACGCATGATGACACGCAGGCCGGAGGGCGGGAAGGAAACTTCCCGTCCTCCTTCTTTGCCCCACAGCCACCCCTGCTATGGTTGCGGGAATTATGGAAGACCCTGCGTAGGTATCTGTCACCGGGAAATGTCCCGATGGCTCAAAGAGAGGAGGAACCATCATGGCTCAACATAAATTGGTAATTGCCGAAAAACCATCAGTTGCCCAGAATTTGGCGGCGGTGATCGGCGCAACCGTCCGTAAGGACGGGTATCTGGAGGGCAACGGCTGGCGTGTCAGCTGGTGCGTGGGCCACCTGGCCGGTCTTGCGGATGCAGACAGCTATGACCCCAAGTATGCCAAGTGGCGATATGATGACCTGCCTATTCTGCCGGAGTATTGGCAGATGGTGGTGGGAAAGGATAAGAAAAAGCAGTTTGATATTCTCAAAAAGCTGATGAATGCCCCGGATGTTTCGGAGGTGGTAAATGCCTGCGATGCCGGACGCGAGGGCGAGTTGATCTTCCGTAGCGTCTATGAGCTGGCAGGTTGCAAGAAGCCGATGAAAAGGCTCTGGATTTCTTCGATGGAGGACTCTGCCATAAGGGAAGGCTTTGCAAACCTGCGCCCCGGTGCGGATTATGACGGACTTCGGGATGCTGCCCTCTGCCGTGCCAAGGCCGACTGGCTGGTGGGGATCAATGCGACAAGGCTTTTTTCCGTGCTGTATCACCGAACCCTCAACATCGGGCGCGTGATGTCCCCGACGCTGGCGCTTATTGTTCAGCGAGAAGCTGAGATCGACACCTTTAAGCCGGTTCCCTTTTATACCGTGGCGCTGGAGCTGCCCGGTCTTACCGTATCCGGGGAGCGCATAAGTGACCGAGCAAGCGCAGAACAGCTGAAAGAAGCCTGCCAGGGTGCAGCTGTCACAATCAAAAAGGTGGAGTGCAAGGAAAAGTCCGAAAAGCCGCCTGCCCTCTATGACCTGACTACTCTGCAAAGAGACGCCAACCGCCTGCTTGGATTTACAGCCCAGCAGACCTTGGACTATCTGCAAAGCCTGTATGAAAAGAAGCTCTGCACCTATCCCCGTACTGACAGCCGCTATCTGACTGGTGATATGGCAGACAGCCTGCCGGTGCTGGTCAAGCTGGTTGCCAATGCTATGCCGTTTCGCAAAGGAATCGCCATTACCTGTGATCCGCAGACGGTCATCAACGATAAGAAAGTAACCGACCACCACGCAGTAATCCCTACCAGAAATCTCAAGGATGCAGACCTTTCTGCCCTTCCTGCGGGAGAAAAAGCAGTGCTGGAGCTGGTGGCCCTGCGTCTGCTGTGCGCCGTGGCTCATCCCCATATCTATTCGGAAACCGTTGTGATTGCAGCGTGTGCCGGTGGGGAATTTACCGCCAAAGGAAAAACGGTGAGGCACCCCGGATGGAAAGCACTGGAGGACGCTTACCGTGCCAAAACGAAGGATGCAGAGCCGAAAAAAGAGGGCGCAGAGAAAGCCCTGCCGGAGCTGACCGAAGGACAGACCCTTTCGGTTTCTGCGGCAATCGTCAAAGAAGGCAAAAGCAGTCCGCCTCAGCACTTTACGGAGGACACCCTATTGTCCGCGATGGAGACTGCCGGAAAAGAGAATATGCCGGAGGACGCTGAGCGAAAAGGTCTGGGGACACCGGCCACCCGTGCCGGTATTTTGGAAAAGCTGGTATCTGCCGGTTTTCTGGAACGAAAAAAGAGCAGGAAAACGGTGCAGCTTCTCCCTTCCCACGATGCAGTTTCCCTGATCACCGTTCTGCCGGAACAACTGCAATCGCCGCTTCTGACTGCCGAGTGGGAGTATCGCCTGGGCGAGATCGAGCGCGGGCAGCTTGCCCCAGAGGAGTTTCTGGACGGGATCAGCACCATGCTGAAAGACCTGGTGGGAACTTATCAGGTCATCAAGGGAACCGAGTACCTGTTCACTCCGCCCCGTGAGGTGGTGGGCAAATGCCCTCGCTGCGGAGGTGAAGTTGCAGAACTGCAAAAAGGCTTCTTCTGTCAGAATGATTCTTGCAAATTTGCAATCTGGAAAAACAACAAATGGTGGGCTGCCAAGAAAAAACAGCCGACCAAGGCTGTGGTGTCTGCGCTGCTGAACGATGGCCGTGTCCGTGTGACGGGGCTATATTCGGAGAAAACCGGCAAGACCTACGATGCCACTGTGGTTTTGGAGGACGATGGACAGTATGCCAACTTCAAGCTGGAATTTGACCAGCGGAAAGGAGGCAGCTGATGAATCTCTCTTTAGTGGAACGGGAAACCATTCTCCTCTATAACCAGGCAGAACCAATGGCTGAGATCTATACTCATGATCCCCGTCTGATGGAGAAGCTGGAACTGCTGGCAAAAAAGCACCCCGACCAGATCACCCGAAAGGACGCCCATAACTTTACCGTTCCTAAGCGGTGTGTATCAGTCCGAGAGCCATACAGCGCAGAACGCCGCAAAGCTGCCAGTGAACGGGCGAAAGCTGCCGGATACCAGCCCCCTGTGAGAAAGTCCAGCAGTTAAAGGCACATGGCAGAGAATGTATTTGAAGCAGTCAAGCAGTCGGTCAGCACCAGAGATGCGGCAGCGTTTTATGGGATCGAGGTCAAACGAAATGGCATGGCCTGTTGTCCCTTTCACGATGATAAGAACCCCAGCATGAAGGTAGACCAGCGGTTCCACTGCTTTGGCTGCGGTGAAGATGGGGATGTGATCGACTTTACCGCAAAGCTCTTTGACCTCTCCCCAAAAGAAGCGGCGGAGAAACTGGCACAGGACTTTGGCCTGATCTATGACAGTCAGGCCCCTCCCCGCAGGAAATATGTCCGGCAGAAAACCGAGGCACAAAAGTTTCGGGAGGACCGGCAGCGGTGTTATCGCGTACTGTCCGATTACTACTATCTGCTGAAAAAATGGGAGGCCGACAATTCTCCCCGGACACCGGAGGAAGAACCGCACCCCCGTTTTGTGGAAGCAATCCAGAAGAAAACCTATGTAGAGTACCTGTTGGACCTTTTTCTGTATGAAAGTGAAGAAGAACAAAGGGCATGGATTGCAGAACACACAGCAGAAATCACACACTTGGAAAGGAGAGTGAAAATCATGGCTGAGAACAAACCCACCAACCGAGAGCGGCTAAGGGAAATCACAGATGGCATCGAGCAGGGGATCAAAGAACTGTTTGAGAGTGAAAAGTATATGCGCTATCTGTCCGTCATGTCCCGCTTCCACCGCTATTCGGTAAACAACACCATGCTCATCTATATGCAGAAGCCGGACGCTACATTGGTAGCCGGATACAATAAGTGGAAAGACCAGTTTGAGCGTCATGTAAAAAAGGGCGAGCATGGTATTACCATCATTGCTCCCACACCATATAAGAAGAAAATCGAGGAGCAGAAACTGGACCCGGATACCAAGGCTCCGATTTTGGATAAAGACGGAAAGATCGTCACAGAGGAAAAAGAAATCGAGATCCCCATGTTTCGCCCGGTCAAGGTCTTTGATGTGAGCCAGACCGACGGGAAACCTTTGCCTGAGCTTGCTTCCTCCCTTTCCGGCAATGTGCCAAATTATGAGGCATTCATGGAGGCTCTGCGCCGCAGTGCGCCGGTGCCGATCACTTTTGAAGCAATGGCCGCCGATACGGACGGCTATTTTTCTGCCGATCATCAGAAAATCGCCATTCGTCAGGGCATGAGTGAGGTGCAGACGGTTTCGGCCACAGTACACGAGATTGCCCACAGCAAGCTCCACAATCAGAAAAAGATTCAGATTGCCAATGACGAGCAATATCAGGAGATCGAGCTGTTTGATAAACCCGGTCTGTTCTCCAATGGGCGGATTGTCCGTGATAATCTGCCGGAGGGCGTTTATTGCTATGACCTGTGCGGTTCTGACTACGACCCCGGAGAGCCGGTCTGTGTAGAAGAACAAGTAGTTGTAAACCATGCAGGTTCCGTTCTGCTGACAGAGCCGCTGGAGCTGGCGGAAGATGGACGCCTGATGCTGACCGAGGAAGAAGGGCTGAATTTTGTTGGCGGCTTTTCTACCCTCACCCAGTTTTTGCAAGAACAGAGGAAAGACCGCCACACGGAGGAAGTGGAGGCTGAAAGCATCTCCTATGCGGTCTGCAAATATTTTGGCATTGAGACCGGAGAAAACAGCTTCGGCTATATTGCAAGCTGGAGTCAGGGCAAGGAACTGAAAGAGCTGAGAGCCAGTTTGGAGACCATCAATAAGACCTCCGGCACTTTGATCTCTGACATTGAGCGCCACTATAAGGAAATCTGCAAAGAGCGTGGGATTGATCCCCATGCAAAGGCAGAGCCGGAAACCGCCCCGATAGAGCAGCCAACCGGCAATCTGACTTACTATGTGGCAGAGTGCATGGAGTTTTCAAACCTTGGAGAATATCACGATAACCTGTCTTTGGAGGAGGCGGTCCGCATCTATCAGGAAATTCCGGCAGAGCGAATGAACGGGGTCAAAGGGATTGGGTTTGAGCTGAAAGATGGAAGCGACTATGAAGGACCGTTTCCGATTTTGACCGGACAGACCATTGACCTGGACACCATTCAGGCAATCGACTATTACCGTGATAATCCGTTGGTGCAAAAAGCGGTAAAGGAACTGGCTGCGGCCATGCCGGAAATGGAAGTGCTGGGGGCGGATGCCAACCAGCAGGAGGCTTTGTTTCTGATCAACGATGCCACCTATCTTCATATCCAGTCCTGTGACAGCGGATGGGACTATACCCTTTACGATGCCGCATCCATGAAAGAGCTGGATGGTGGTCAGCTGGATATGCCGGAGATTTCCCGCATGAAGGCAGTTCTCCAGATTTGTGATGACAACGATTTGGGCAGCACTTCGCTCAGACACGCTCCTATGTTCATGATTGAGACCTTGCAGGAAGCGGCCTATCAGCAAATGCAGGCAGAGACCAGTCAGATGACTGCTTCTTCCCAGCTGCCGGAAGCGCAGGAGCAGGCACTGGATGAATATCCCATGCCGGATGAGCAGGTATCCACACCGGATATGCAGGAATATGGCTACTCCTATGATGGGATGCTCCCTGTTACCAGAGAACGGGCGCTGGAACTGGATGCCGCCGGTTTGACCGTCTATGTGCTGCATGAGGACAATACGGAGAGCATGGTGTTTGACCCGCAGGAAATCATGGATCATGGCGGTCTTTTCGGTGTGGACCATGAGGAATGGGAGAAAAGCCCTCAGTTCCATGAAAAGGTCATGGAGCGTCAGGAACATCAGCAGGAACGCGAACAGGCATTTCTCTCTCAGAACAGAGATTGCTTTGCCATCTATCAGGTAAGTCGTGACGATCCGCAGAATGTGCGCTTTATGAATCTGGACTGGTTAAAGTCCCATAACATTTCCATAGACCGCAGCAATTATGACCTCATTTACACAGCTCCTCTGAGGGAGTCTGGCACTGTGCCGGAGCAGCTGGAAAAACTCTATCAGCAATTCAATCTGGAAAAGCCCGTGGACTTTCACAGTCCCTCCATGAGCGTCAGCGACATCGTTGCGATCAGACAGGACGGTAAGGTATCCTGTCATTACTGTGACAGTGTTGGTTTTACCCAGATCCCCGGATTCCTGCCGGAAAATCCGCTGAAAAATGCGGAGATGGCCGTGGAGGACGATTACGGCATGATCGACGGTATCATCAACAATGGCGCAAAAGAGCCTACGGTGGCAGAGCTGGAACAGCAGGCCCGCAACGGTCAGCCCATTTCCCTCATGGATTTGGCTGCCGCTGCCCATCGGGAGGAACGGGAAAAGAAAAAGTCCGTCATGGAGCAGCTGAAAAGCCAGCCCAAGGCAGAACACAAAAAGATAGCGCCAAAAAAGAGTGCGGAAAGGGAGATTTGATATGGGAAACTTTACTTTTGAGGAAATGAACCTGATGTGCATTTACAATACCGGCAGCCGCACCGGACTGATCGACAGCCTGCGTGAGATGCGCGGCGAGCTGGCCCCGGAGGAAACCGAGCTGCGGGAGTTGACAGACAGCGCACTGGGCAAGCTCCAGGCCATGAGTGATGCCGAGTTTGCCGAGCTGGAGTTGTATCCGGATTTTGACCAGTAAACACCATAATCGCAGGGATGGGGTGGCAATATGCCACCCCACCTTTTTACCCCAAAACTGAAAGGAGGACAGAACACTATGCCAACCAAAGCTGAACTATATGCACAGATGGCGGAGAAGGTAACAACGCAGCTCACGGGGAGCTGGCAGGAATGGGCAGGGTTTCTCACCACTGCTTCCCGCCTTTACAAGTACCCGTTCCATGAGCAGTTGATGATCTACGCCCAGCGCCCGGACGCTACCGCCTGTGCAGAGTACGATTTGTGGAATGAAAAGATGGGCCGGTATGTAAGGCGCGGCTCCAAGGGAATCGCTCTGGTGGACGATTCCGGGGACAGACCCCGCCTGCGCTATGTTTTTGATATTTCCGACACCGGAACCCGTGAACATTCCCGCACTCCCTGGCTGTGGCAGCTGGAGGAGCGCCATTTGGATTCGGTGCAGGCCATGCTTGAGCGCACCTATGATGTTTCCGGTGATGACCTTGCCGGACAGCTCACGGAGGTAGCCGGAAAACTGGCTGAGGAATACTGGACGGAGCATCAGCAGGACTTCTTCTATATCGTTGACGGTTCCTTTTTGGAGGAATATGATGAGTTTAACATCGGAGTACAGTTCAAGGCAGCAGCCACCGTCAGTATCACTTACGCTTTGATGTCCCGCTGTGGACTGGAGCCGGAACGCTACTTCGACCACGAAGATTTCATGGCGATCTTTGATTTCAATACTCCGGCAACCATCGGAGCGCTGGGAACAGCGGTCAGCCAGATCAACCAGCAGGTGCTGCGGCAGATCGGCGTTACCGTCCGAAATGCAGAGCGCGAAGCCAACCAAGAAAGGAGCAAACAAGATGAACAATCCCATGACCTATATCCAGAACGGAGACTATCTGATTCCCGACCTGAAGCTGAGCCAGCAGCCGGAGAAACCCTTGGGCAAGTACGGAAGGATGAGGAAAACCTACCTGAAGGAACACCGTCCCATCCTCTACAACCAGATGCTGCTGAGCGAGAAGCTGTACCCGCACCTTCTGGAGATCGACGAGACCGCCCAGAGCAGACTGGAGCAGATGATGCCCCAGCTGGCGAAGGAAGCGGGAGCCACCGAGGACCTGAAAGCCAGCGATCCCATGAAGTGGGTGGGGCTGATGAACACCTGCAAAGCTCAGGCCGAGGAGATCCTGATGGCGGAGCTTATCAACAGCTGACTCTAAACCTGTTCCTCTCCGAAGCGGAACAGATCCAATCCATAGATGAAGCAGAGAATGTAGCGCATACATCCTCTGCTTTTTCTTTTACCCAAAATGACATCGACCATGTGCTGCGTTTGGGCGGCAATACAGACCGTCAAAGGGAGCGTGTGGTTGCAGCCTTTGAAAAGCAGAAAACCACCGCTGAGATTGCCGAGATACTGAAAACGCTGTACCACGGCGGCAATGGCCTTGGCAGTGTGAGCGCATGGTATGCCGAGGATGGTATCCATCTTTCCCATGGGAAGTCTGTCCGTTATGACAGGTCTGCCCAGGTCATTTCCTGGGAGAGTGCCGCAGAGCGTATCGGGGAGCTTTTGGAAAGTGGTCAGTTTGCCTCCAATGTGGAGCTTGCAGAAGCGGCAGGCTATGAACGCTCCCTCCTCTCGGAAAAGCTCTGGCATCTGTATCACGATCTCAGTGAGGACGCAAGAAAAGGCGGATATTTGTCCTGCCTGTCAGAGATCAAAGGCAATGGTTTCCCGGAGGAGACCCGCCGCCTGATGGAGCAGCTGAGTGAACCGGCTTTCCGCCAGACCCTCAAGGAAGAATACGCCGCCTTCTGGACTGCCTATCAGCAGGACCGTGACCTGTTGCGTTTTCACTATCATAGACCGAGGGAGATCTGGGAGAACCTGAAGGACCTTGACCTGCCCCGCAGGACCTTTTCTTCAGAGCTTTCCCAAGTGCCAACCGTCCAGCACTTTATTACTGAGGATGAGATCGACGCCGCCATGACCGGCGGAAGCAGTTTCGCCGGAGGAAAAGGCCGTATCTATGCGTTCTTCATGGAAAACCATACGGATAAGGAAAAAGTGAGATTCCTCAAAGACGAGTATGGCATTGGCGGACGCTCTCATGCCCTGTCCGGCGCAACACACAGCGGCGAAGATCACGACGGGAAAGGGTTGCACTATAAAAAGCAGGACTGCCCGGATGTTCACTTGAACTGGGAAAAGGTTGCCAAGCGCATTACCTCTCTTGTCCAGAAAGGCCGCTATCTTACCGAACAGGAACAGGCGCAGTATGACAAAATCCAGGCTGAAAAGGAATTGGCAGAAGAAGATGCCATCCAAGCCCAGCAGCCGGAGGTGGAGGAAGAAACGCCAAAGCCTACCCTTCGGGAGCAGTTTGAGCAGTATAAGACTGTGGCGACTGCCGCCATTTCCGAGGATGCCGCATACCGCAATGCCTGCGGGCATTCTGACCGTGAAAATGTTGTCATCGAGGGCAATGCCGCTGTGCGCCGTGCGGTCCTTGGTTCTAAGGATATGGAGCTGATTCGCCTCTATTCGGATGTGCCGGAGTTCCGCCAGCGTCTGCACCGGGAAGTGATCGACGAAACCTATCCAAAGCTCCATGAACTTCTGCGCCCTCTTTCTCAGGAAGATATTGATACTGCCATTTGTGCATGGAACGGCAATATCGAGAGTAAACACGCTGTTATCCGCTATATGAAAGACCATGCAAGAGAAAAAGATACCGCCGCATGGCTGGCTCAGGAATACGGCGGCAGTAACAGCAACAGCCTGTTCGTTGTCCGTGCCGGCAGCCCGGAGGAAACGCAGCTGCCCTGGCCGAAGGTACAGCGCAGGCTTGCCCAGCTCATTCAGGAGGACCGGTTCTATACCGAAGAAGAACAGAACCGTTTTGACGACATCGACCCAATCGCCATCCGGGAAGCTCTGGAAGAAAGAGGGATCGTCAACGGACAGGTGACAGACCCGGAAAAACTGGACAATGCCCCGTTTATCCAACAGGTGATGTCAGATGCAGAGCAGATCGCAGATGCCGAGACAGAGCAGACTTCCGAAGTTTCCATTTCCGATGAGGAATATGACGCAGTTCGCCGCCCAGTTCCGCAAAGAACCTCCTATGACCCAGCCGCCCCGGTCTATGCCGTGGGCGATACCGTGTATATCGAGGATGACGCCTATCAGATCACCGAGCTGCGGGAGGACACCGTACAGCTTCTGCCCACCGGGATGGTATATCCCATCTACCGGGCAGAGCGCAAAGAACAGTTCGAGCAGCTGCTTCGGGCAGACCGCCGCAATGCTTACTATACCGAGTTTCTTCCTATTGACCCGGACAAGGCAGATCAGGACTTGCGGGATGTATTGGCTCATGGACTGATGGATGAAGCGGATAAAAAGCAGATTTCCACGCTGCTGCAATCCGGCAGGAGCAACAGCGAGATCGCCTACTGGCTGAGCAGAGCCTATTCCGGTGAGATCGAGACACTGAATCTGGAGACTGGCGATATTGCCGATTACCGTACCACGGCACAGGGCATAGAGCTGGAAGTCATGGATGCAGAGGAAAAGCGTCTGGCTATGCTGTATTTCCGCTGGGATGAGGTTGCACCTTTGCTGCGCGGGATGTACGCCCGTCAGCAGGACGGTTTGGGACCGGAACAGCCCCAACCGGCTACCGAATCCCCGACCTTCCATTCCGAGACCATGGCCGTCTATCCGGGCGATAAGAACAATCTGCCTTATGATGTGGTGGTGGAACGACTGCATATCGAGGAGCCGGAGCCACCAGCGCCTGTGACAGAGCCGGAGAAAACCTTTGAGGAAGTGCTGGACGAACACCCGGTTTCCATTCAGGTCAATGGCCAGTGGCAGACCTTTCCCAATGCCAAAGCTGCCGAGAAAGCCTCCTATGAGGAATACAAGGCTAACCTGCGCCGCAATGCAAAAAACTTCCGTATTACCGATGAGCATTTGGGTGAAAGCGGTCCGAAAGCCAAGTTCCAGGCAAATATCAATGCCATTCGTTTGCTGAAAGAGCTGGAAGTTGCCGGACAGCAGGCAAGCCCTGAACAACAGGAGATTCTTTCCCGTTATGTAGGCTGGGGCGGTCTTGCCGATGCCTTTGACCCGGAAAAACCGGCATGGGCTTTAGAGTATGCCCAGCTGAAAGAGCTGCTGACCCCGGAGGAATATGCCGCCGCCAGAAGCTCCACCCTCAACGCCCATTACACCAGCCCTACGGTCATTCAGGCCATCTATGAAGCGGTGGACCGTATGGGATTTGAGACCGGAAATATTCTGGAGCCGTCTATGGGTGTGGGCAATTTCTTTGGTATGCTGCCGGAGAAAATGCGAAACAGCCATTTGTACGGCGTGGAGCTGGACCCGGTTTCCGGGCGCATCGCAAAGCAGCTCTATCCCAAGGCGGACATCACAGTAGGCGGCTTTGAGACCACAGACAGTCGTGACTTCTTTGACCTTGCCATCGGCAATGTGCCGTTCGGTCAGTATCAGGTCAACGACAAAGCCTACAACAAGCTGAATTTCAGTATTCACAACTACTTTTTCGCCAAAGCACTGGACCAGGTGCGTCCCGGCGGCGTGGTAGCTTTTGTAACCTCCCGCTATACTATGGACGCCAAGGATTCCACCGTGCGCCGCTATCTTGCTCAACGTGCCGAGCTGCTGGGAGTCATCCGTCTGCCTAATGACGCGTTCAAAAAGAATGCCGGTGCCGAGGTGGTATCCGACATCATCTTTCTCCAAAAGCGGGATCGCCCGCTGGACATCGTGCCGGAATGGACCCAGACCGGACAGACGGAGGACGGGTTTGCCATCAACCGGTATTTTATCGACCACCCGGAAATGGTGCTGGGCAGACAGGAGCCGGTAAGCACTTCTCATGGTATGGATTACACCGTGAACCCTATCGAGGGACTGGAGCTTTCCGACCAGCTGCATGATGCTGTGAAGTACATTCATGGCACTTATCAGGAGGCAGAGCTGCCGGAGCTGGGCGAGGGCGAAGCCATTGACACCTCCATTCCTGCTGACCCCAATGTGAAGAACTATTCCTATGCCATTGTAGACGGGCAGGTGTACTATCGGGAAAACAGCCGCATGGTGCGCCCTGACCTCAACGCCACCGCCGAAGCCCGCGTGAAAGGTCTTGTGGGACTGCGTGATTGTGTGCAGGAACTGATCGACCTTCAGATGGATGCAGCGGTTCCGGACAGCACCATTCGGGAGAAGCAGGCGGAACTGAACAGCCTCTATGACAGCTTTTCTGCCAAATACGGTCTCATCAATGACCGTGCAAATCGGCTGGCCTATGCAGACGATTCTTCCTATTACCTGCTCTGTGCGCTGGAAGTCATCGACGAGGACGGAAAGCTGGAGCGCAAGGCGGATATGTTCACCAAACGGACCATCAAGCCCCATCAGGCGGTGGCTGTGGTGGATACGGCAAGTGAAGCACTGGCGGTGTCTATCTCGGAAAAAGCCTGCGTGGATATGGGCTATATGAGCCAGCTTACCGGAAAAACAAAAGAAGAACTGGCCGGAGAACTGCAAGGCGTGATCTTCCGTGTGCCGGGACAGCTGGAACAGGACGGCACACCCCATTATGTGACTGCTGATGAATACCTTTCCGGCAATGTACGCCGCAAACTGCGTCAGGCGCAGCGGGCGGCACAGCAGGACCCTTCTTTTGCAGTCAATGTGGAAGCTCTTACCGCCGCCCAGCCCAAAGACCTGGATGCGTCGGAAATTGAGGTGCGTCTGGGCGCTACCTGGATTGACAAGGAGTACATCCAGCAGTTTATGTACGAGACCTTCAACACCCCGTTTTATCTCCAGCGCAGCATTGAGGTCAACTATTCCTCCTTTACTGCTGAATGGCAGATCAAGGGGAAATCTTCTGTATCCTACAACGATGTGGCAGCTTATACCACCTACGGAACCAGCCGCGCCAACGCCTACAAGATTCTGGAGGATTCCTTAAACCTGCGGGATGTCCGTATCTATGACACCATAGAGGACGCAGACGGAAAAGAGCGCCGCGTACTAAACGCCAAGGAGACCACTCTGGCTGCCCAAAAACAGCAGGCGATCCGGGAAGCCTTTAGGGACTGGATCTGGAGAGACCCGGAGCGCCGCCAGACTTTGGTGCGCCAGTATAACGAAGAAATGAACTCTACCCGTCCCCGCGAGTATGATGGCAGCCATATCACTTTTGGCGGCATGAACCCGGCCATTACCCTGCGGGAACACCAGAAAAGTGCCATCGCCCATGTGCTGTATGGCGGAAATACCCTGCTGGCACACGAAGTAGGCGCGGGCAAAACCTTTGAGATGGTGGCCGCTGCGATGGAAGCCAAACGCCTGGGCTTGTGCCAGAAATCTCTCTTTGTGGTTCCCAACCACCTGACTGAGCAGTGGGCATCGGAGTTTCTGCGCCTCTATCCTTCTGCCAACATCTTAGTCACAACCAAAAAGGACTTTGAGACCCATAACCGCAAGAAGTTCTGCGCCCGTATTGCGACCGGTGACTACGACGCCATCATCATGGGACACAGCCAGTTTGAGCGTATCCCCATCAGCCGGGAGCGTCAGGAACGGCTTCTCTATGAGCAGATCGACGAGATCACCGAGGGTATCGCAGAGGTGCAGGCCAGCGGCGGCGAGCGTTTTACCGTCAAGCAGCTGGAGCGTACCAGAAAGTCTCTGGAAGCCAGACTGGAAAAGCTGCAAGCCGAGGGGCGAAAAGATGATGTGGTAACTTTTGAGCAGCTGGGTGTGGACCGGCTGTTTGTGGACGAGGCCCACAACTACAAGAACCTGTTTTTATACACAAAAATGCGGAATGTGGCTGGTCTTTCCACATCGGACGCGCAGAAATCCTCCGATATGTTTGCCAAGTGCCGCTATATGGATGAGATCACCGGAAACCGTGGCGTGATCTTTGCCACCGGCACACCGGTCAGCAACTCCATGACCGAGCTTTACACCATGCAGCGTTATCTTCAATATGAACGCCTGCAAGAGCTGAACATGACCCACTTCGACTGCTGGGCTTCCCGATTTGGGGAGACCGTCACAGCATTGGAGCTGGCACCGGAAGGCACCGGCTACCGGGCAAGAACGAGATTCAGCAAGTTCTTTAATCTGCCGGAGCTGATGAACCTGTTCAAAGAAGTGGCCGACATTAAGACTGCCGACCAGTTAAATCTCCCTACCCCGGAAGTGGAGTACCACAACATCGTGGCGCAGCCCACCGAACATCAGCAGGAAATGGTCAAGGCTCTTTCGGAGCGCGCATCGCTGGTACACAGCGGAACCGTTGACCCGTCCCAGGATAATATGCTCAAGATTACCTCGGATGGCCGCAAGCTGGGGCTGGACCAGAGGATCGTCAACCAGATGCTGCCGGATGAACCTGGCACAAAGGTCAATCAGTGCGTGGACAACATCATGCAGATCTGGCGGGACGGCAAAGCTGACAAGCTGACCCAGCTGGTGTTCTGCGACATTTCTACACCACAGGCCAAAGCTCCTGTAAGCAAGGCGGCGAAAACGCTGGATAATCCACTGCTTCACGCACTGGAAGACGCTGTGCCTCTGCCGGAGCAGGAACCGGTCTTTACGGTATATGACGATATTCGTCAGAAACTCATTGCCCAGGGGATGCCTGCCGACCAGATCGCTTTTATCCATGAAGCCAATACCGAAGTGCGGAAAAAGGAGCTGTTCTCTAAAGTCCGTACCGGTCAGGTGCGTGTCCTTTTGGGCAGCACCGCCAAGATGGGCGCAGGCACCAATGTGCAGGACCGTCTGGTGGCACTTCATGATCTGGATTGTCCGTGGAGACCCGGAGACCTTGCCCAGCGCAAGGGCCGTATCGAGCGCCAGGGCAACCAGAACCCTCTTGTCCATGTGTACCGCTATGTCACGGAGGGAACTTTTGATGCCTACCTCTGGCAGACGGTGGAAAACAAGCAGAAATTCATCAGCCAGATCATGACTTCTAAATCGCCGGTGCGTTCCTGCGATGATGTGGATGAAACGGCGCTTTCCTTTGCCGAGATCAAGGCTTTGTGTGCCGGAGACCCCCGTATCAAGGAGCGTATGGATTTGGATGTGGAGGTATCCCGCCTGAAACTGATGAAAGCCGACCACCAGAGCAAGCAATATCGTCTGGAGGACCAGCTGCTCAAATACTTCCCGGAGGAGATTGAAAAGCACAAAGGTTTTATCAAGGGCTTTGAATCCGATCTGGAGGTTTTGGCAGCTCACCCGCACCCGGAGGACGGTTTTGCTGGTATGGAGATTCGTGGAGACCTGCTGACCGATAAGGAGAACGCCGGTGCAGCCCTTTTGGATGCCTGCAAGGAGGTCAGAACCTCTGATCCGGTGCAGATTGGCAGTTACCGTGGATTCACTATGTTGGTGGAATTTGAAGCGTGGAAACAGGAATATACGCTCCTGTTGAAAGGCCAGATGACCCACCGGGCAACCCTTGGTACAGACCCTCGCGGAAATCTTACCCGTATCGACAATGCCCTTGCTCAGATGCCCCAGCGTCTGGAGGCGGCAAAGGCCCAGCTGGATAACCTCTATCAGCAGCAGGCTGCCGCAAAGGAGGAAGTCGGAAAGCCATTCCTTTATGAAGAAGAACTGAGAAGCAAAAACGCCCGTCTGGTGGAGCTGGATACCCTGCTCAACATCGACGGAAAGGGGCAGGCACACACCGAGTCTGTTGTTGCCAAAAGCACACGGCCTTCGGTGCTGGATAACCTAAAACGCCCGGTGCAACCCCGCAGTACAGACAAGAAACCAAAACAGCATGAGGAGGTGCGATAACATGAATACTAACGATCTGAATACAGCCCTTTATGAAAAGATGGCTGCCGAACAGGATAAGTTCCGGGACTGGCTGAAAAGCCAGCCCCCGGAAGAAATCCTGCACCACACCTATGAATATACTGTCCGTGAGGATATTGTGATGGCGATGGAGGAGCTGGAGCTGACCGACGCCCAGGCCAAGGCACTTTTGGAATCTCCCTCTCCATTGGCGGATGTGTACCGCTATTTTGAAAAGCTGGAGACCGGCTATATGGATGTGATCCGGGACAGCATTGAAAGCCGTGCCGACGATGTGTGCAGAGCCAAAGAGGAACTGCGAACAACACCGGTCTATCCACATTCTGCTGCCTATGCGTCCGAGCATGGGGAAATGGCACAGTACAACCTCTCATATCAGGCGAACAGCGCCTGCAAAGAAGCCATTGAGCAGACCATCAGCGCCCACTATGCAGAGAATCGGCTGGATACGGAGGCGGCGGTCAAAGATGTGCTGGAAAAGTTCGGGGCGGAACGGGTACAGTTTATTCTTGCAAACACCATCCAGCGCAAGAACTATGACGGGCGTATCTCTCAGGACAATAAAGCATGGGCAAAAAACATTCCTACGCTGGAGGACAGCGGCGCTTCCCGCCACTGTGCCTATCTGGTGGTAGATGGGGTCAATCCCGGTCTGACCGATCTGTTTACCAGGCAGGCCAGAAAAACCATGCAGGAACAGCAGAAAAGTTCTGTCCTGCAAAAGCTCAAACAGGAGCTGCCCGCCCATAAGCCTGCCGCCCCGAAAAAACGGGAGCCGGAGCGATAACCATGGCAAAGCGCAAGCGGGATGTGCCGGTTTTGTTTTGGGTGTCCGCAGAAGAACTGGAACTGATCCATCAAAAGATGCAGCAATACGGGACAGAGAATTTGAGCGCTTATCTGCGGAAAATGGCGCTGGATGGTTATGTGGTCAAGCTGGAACTGCCAGAGATGAAGGAGTTGGTCTCCCTGATGCGCCGAAGCAGCAACAACTTGAACCAGCTGACCCGCAAAGTGCATGAGACCGGGCGGGTTTATAATGCTGACTTGGAGGATATATCCCAGCGGCAGGAACAACTGTGGGAGGGTGTGAAGGAAATCCTTACCCAACTCTCCAAACTTTCATAACAGGGATAGATACTCCATTTGCGGAGGGAGGAACGGCGTTTCTTCGCCGCACCTTCCTCCGCTTTTTCTTTTTGTCTGTATCCTTGTCTTTTGCCTGTCCGTACCGGATAATATGAGTAGAATAAGAAGCGTAGCAAAGGAGTGAAAACAGATGCTGACCTTTGAAAAGGTGCTGGAGATTTTTGCGGATTACCTAACCGCAGACGAGACCATAGAAGTTTATATCAGCCGCCATGGATGTGTAAGAGTTGAATTTGACCAAGATTTTCACTATTGCTCTGGCGAGGTGTGCCATACTCCCAAGGAACTGTTCGACCTCTTAGCCGATGATTACCGGACTTATCTGGAGATTGAACTGACCAAAGGAAAACGGGAAGTGACGGAAGATGATGAGAGAGAAGCGGATGCCCTATGCAAACAGTATCTGGAGCGTTGGAAGGAGGAACAGAAATGAAGATTTTGAAATGTCTGCTGATGATCGTAACTGCACCGGTCATTTTGGCGTTGACGCTTTTTGTCTGGCTCTGCACGGGGCTGATCTACATATCCGGTCTGGTGCTTGGTCTACTAAGCACGGTAATTGCTCTGCTTGGCGTGGCTGTGCTGATTACCTATTCCCCGCAGAATGGTGTGATTTTGCTGGTTATGGCATTTTTGATTAGCCCGATGGGGCTGCCGCTGGCTGCGATCTGGCTGCTGGGAAAGGTGCAGAGTTTGAAATTTGCGATACAGGATTGGGTGTATGGGTAAATGATGTGAATATAATTTGGAATAAACAGAGAAGCAGGACAATGGGAGATGAGACCCAATGCCCTGCTTCTCTGTTTATTCGGAACGAACTGTAATATATTTTTGATTGCGACTTTTAGGTTTATCGGGAATAGTCATTTCTAATTGCCCGGATTCTAAAAGCGGATTGATATGTTTCAAAGTGAAGTTTCTTAAATCTTTGAAGCCGCAAAATACTGCAAGCTCTTTCTTGGATTTTGGTGTTGTGCAAAAAGTCAAAATCTGTTTGGATACCGTTGATAGTTCAATAACTTGGTGGGTAACTTGGTGGATAACTTGGTGGGCGTCACCCTCTAAGTTGTAGTTTACATTTTTCAAGATGACTCTGAAATCTGTCGCTGTTGAGGAAAATTCAGGCTTATATGCCGCTGTGTATCCAGGCAGCTTTTCAGTTTCACTGACGATTTTGCGTAGGCCACTTCCACGGCGTTCCATGTACTTCATGCGGTGGAACAGGTCAGCAATCACAGGGTTTCGTCGCATGGAACGGATACTGTAAATATCGTATTCCTGAATTGAGCCGCCGCCAAACATACCGCCCGGAGATGTGATTTCCACCCGATCATCAAACATATCAATATGGATTTCGCTGCCAAGCACAATATAATCACGATGGATAAGCGCATTAACAAGAGCCTCTGTCACAGCTCGTTCAGCATAATCCGGCTTGTCTACACGATACTGTGCCTTTTTGACAAAACGGACTTTGGAATTATTGCGAATAAATTCACTGCCGCTGTTCAGTAAATAAATCAAATTTCCCTCGTATTCTTTATCGTCCAGCGCATCATCAAAGATAGAGCCTTTTTCCAAGCCATTCCACCGGGTACAGAACATACGGGAGTTATAAACCGTGTGCTGATCGGTCATGAGTTTTCCGGCATTGGTCAGGAGTCCATTTTTATCAGTCAAACCAAAGGAAACATAATCGGATGGCTCAAAGCGGAGACCGGTCCGTTCCAGATAGGTTGCTTCCAGAAGTGTAAAGCTGTAATCCTTTTTTACCGCGTCTGTTGTTAGGGTATCAAAGGACTGATTGGTTCCCTTTAAGATCAGTTCATTCACAATGTAATCCGGGGCAATTACGCTTTCATTTCCAACACGGATATATGCTTCCATTACGCCGTCTGCCTTGTAATAATATGGGGTGCTACGGCCGGGAGAAACCTCCAGAGCTAATAGATGTTTACCATCTTCCTGTAATGGTTTTAAGATAAACTGAGGTAATGGTGTGATTCGTTCTTTAATTAAGCGGCTGATCGCCTCAGCATCCTTTTGAACATCGGACAAGCCGATAGGTTTCCGGTCATCAGAGATTCCGAAAAACAGAGTGCCGCCGATTCCATTGGAAAAGGCACTGACACTTTTTAACCAGCTTTTTGGCTTTTTTATTTCGAGAGCAACTTTGAAATCACATTCTGTTGCTTCAGCAATGAGCTGTTCTATCATAGAAATCCCTCCTTTGAGGTTGTAGAAAGTTCTTTTTTATTATACCCAGCGGAGAAAGTTATTGCAACGATAGAAGCAAAGAGTTCAGCGAAAACAAAAATATTTATGAGAGGAGGGCCTTCTATTATGGCAACTACAAGAATCATGCCGCTTCATGTCGGCAAAGGCCGCACAGAGAGTCGGGCAATCAGTGACATCATCGACTATGTGGCCAATCCAAAGAAAACAGATAACGGCAGGCTCATTACCGGCTATGCGTGTGACAGCCGGACTGCGGATGCGGAGTTCCTTCTGGCAAAGCGGCAGTACATTGCCGCTACCGGACGAGTGCGCGGTGCAGATGACGTGATTGCCTATCATGTGCGCCAGTCCTTCCGCCCCGGCGAGATTACTCCGGAAGAAGCTAACCGGCTGGGTGTGGAATTTGCCAAGCGATTTACTAAAGGCAACCATGCCTTTGTGGTCTGCACTCACATAGACAAGTCGCACATTCATAATCACATTATCTGGTCATCGGTTAGCTTAGAATATGACCGGAAATTCCGAAACTTTTGGGGCAGTACCAAGGCGGTTCGCAGGTTAAGTGATACCATCTGCATTGAAAACGGACTGTCCATTGTAGAGAATCCGAAATCTCACGGAAAGAGCTATAACAAGTGGCTGGGCGATCAGGCAAAGCCCTCTCACCGAGAGCTGCTGCGAGTAATGATTGACCGTGCGCTGGAGCAGAATCCAGCGGACTTTGATGCGCTGCTGAAACTGCTTTCCGAAATGGGCTGCGAGGTATCCCGGCGCGGGAAAGCGATCCGGCTCAAAGCACCCGGCTGGAAGAATGTAGCCCGCATGGATGACAAGCTGGGGGCCGGGTACAGTGAAGCGGAAATTCGTGCGGTGCTGGCCGGAGAAAAACAGCATACGCCCCGTAAAAAAACCGTCGTGCAGCCGGAGCCGCCGAAGGTCAATCTACTGGTGGACATTCAGGCAAAATTGCAGGCCGGAAAGGGTGCTGGCTATGCTCGATGGGCCAAAGTTTTCAATCTGAAGCAAATGGCGCAGACCATGAATTACCTGTCAGAGCATAACCTGCTGGAGTATGCGGTTTTGGAAGAAAAGGCTACGGCTGCCACGGCACATCATAATGAACTTTCGGCGCAGATCAAAGCGGCTGAAAAGCGCATGGCAGAGATCGCTGTTCTGCGTACTCACATCGTAAATTATGCCAAGACCCGTGAGGTCTATGTGGCATACCGCAAGGCGGGTTACTCTAAGAAATTCCGGGGGGAACATGAGGAAGAAATTCTGCTCCACCAGGCTGCTAAGAATGCCTTTGATGAGATGGGAGTCAAGAAGCTGCCAAAGGTCAAAGAGTTACAGACAGAGTATGCGAAATTGCTGGAAGAAAAGAAAAAGACCTATGCCGAGTACCGGCGTTCCCGTGAAGAAATGCGGGAGCTTTTAACGGCAAAGGCCAATGTGGATCGGGTCCTGAAAATGGAGGTAGAACAGGATGTTGAAAAAGAAAAAGACCACGGCCAGCGGTAAGCTGGTCCTGGTCAAAAGCGTTCGCAGAACGCGCAGCCACAGAATGAAATTCTGTGTTCAAAGGGGCTTGGGGGCGCTGCCCTCAACAAGCAAGCGGAGAGGAAAATCACAAAGGGATTTTCTTCTCTGCGGGTCGGTGTGTATTAACACCGGCATTGCTTGCCTCTTTTCTCCGAAAATGAAAAGAACCAGTGAGAGAATCGTTAAATTTCACTCACTGGCTCAATTCATTTCAAATTTCTCGGACAATTCTGTTAGCTCTTTCACCGTTTCCTGTGTGTGATGCAACAGGGTGTCGCGCATTTCTGGCGGACAGCTGGAATAAAGCATTTTCATCTGATTGACACCCTCATCCTCCAGAGAAATATCTGGATTTATAAGCGTATCTAAAGAGATGTGCAGGACCTTTGCCAATGCTCTCAAAATCAAATAGGACGGGTTCATTTTCCCTTTTTCGATATTGGCAATTTGCTTTACAGAAACATGGCTTAGATCGGAAAGTTCCTGTTGTGTCAGTTCTTTATTCTTTCTGGCCTCTCTCATTTTCTGCCCTAAAGCAGTTAAATCATCAATCGGCATAATCGTTCACCTCAAATATATTTTATCGTTCCGATTTGCACAAAGGAATAACCTTATTGTGCTTGAGAACAGGACTGATTATGCTGATTCCTTTTTGATAACATGGTTGCTCCATGATTATGGCGTTTCCGGCTGCTAATTGAACTATGAGGATGAATTGCAGATTTCAGCTTTTAGTTCGTTGCCAAACGAGAATGATATAGAATGCGGTAGGGAGGCTATCAGTTTTATCCGCTCATCTATGAGCCGTTTTTTATTCTCTGTGACATAAAATTCATCTGGATATTCCGTTTTCGGTTCGCCATGCGCTGCCTCCATTCTTCATAAGAGTTTGAGATTATTCCAACAAACATTTTTCATTTTCGGGCAAGGGACCTGAAAATCCGAAAAATCGCAAGCGGGTACTCGCTTGCTGTGCTTGCTATCGAAACCCTACCTTCTATTTCTCCCTCTACTAATACTACAATTTGAAGCGGTGATTTTGGCTGTTTCCATTTCAAATTATGCAAGAACCGCCTCTGTTCAATGTTGAATAGTTCTATGTTCACGCACACACGCAGGCAATCACTCCCCGTAAAGATAACAAAAGCAAAGTAATTGTCTATTTGGAGCGAAAATGCCTTTTTGGAGAAGAAACATACAGACATATCTGCTATACTGAAATGCGGTTAGTTCGTGCTAACACAAAAGCAAACAGGAGGACCAAATAATGAATAAACTACAAGGAAAAGACCTTATCAATGTTGGAATCTTCACTGCGATCTATTTTGTGGTGATGATGGCGATTGCCATGCTGGGATTTATCCCTATTTTTCTTCCGCTTCTGATCGTGCTGGTTCCGCTGATTGGCGGAATCGTAATGATGCTGTATTATTCTAAAGTCCAGAAGTTTGGAATGGTATCGCTGACAGGACTGATCTGCGGTATTTTAATGTTGCTGACCGGCATGGGGTATTGGAGCATTATTACCGGTGCCGTGTTCGGTGTCCTGGCTGATCTTGTTTTGAAATCCGGCGATTATAAGAGTGCAAAAAAAGGAATCATATCGCATGGTGTTTTTTCCATGTGGATCATCGGAAACTACATTCCCATTGTTGCAACACGGGACAGCTACTATCAGCAGCTAATCAGCGGTTATGGACAAGAGTATGCAGATTCCATTATGAGCTATATCTCGGCATATACGCTCCCCCTTCTTTTGATTGCCGGATTCGTTTGCGGCGTGATCGGCGGTGTGATCGGCCAGAAAATTTTCAAAAAGCACTTTAAGCGTGCGGGTATTGCATAATGCGCCGTGAATTGTTAGCAAGCAAAAAAAAGGAAACCGGCCTGTCGTTAGACCCTCGGACAAAGTTGGCATTGCTTATCACGATTGCCCTCTTTGTCTTGAGCGGCGGAGGTGGGGCTGCTTCTAAACAGTTTGCTCCTATTTTGGCTGCTGTTCCATTGATCCTGCTGCTCACGGAAAAATCGTGGAAGGGATCGGTTATCTATTTTGTTTTATATGGCGGCAGCTATATATTGCAACTATGGGCGCTCCCCCACCTGTCCGGCCTTCCTAACTTTCTTGTTGTTGCAATCTGCGGTTTCTTTATGCGGTTTGTGCCGGGGATTATGATGGGATACATCACGGTCAGGACGACGACGGTCAGCGAGTTTGTTGCCGCCATGAAGAAGCTGCATTTACCGGAGCAGATCATCATTCCTATGTCCGTGATATTCCGATTTTTCCCTACTGTTGTAGAAGAATATAATGCCATAGGGGACGCTATGAAAATGAGAGGAATCCGTTTTGGCGGGGGCAAAGCCAGTGCAATGCTGGAATACAGGCTTGTCCCTGTTATCATGTGTTCCGTCAAGATCGGGGAAGAATTAAATGCGGCAGCCCTGACAAGAGGATTGGGCGGTCCGGTCAAGAGGACAAACATCTGCGAAATCGGCTTTCATGTGCAGGATGTTTTTTTCCTGCTGCTATGTGTGGTGGCTTTTGCAATTCCTATTGTCACGATGATTACAGGGAGGTAGGCCTATGATCGAATGTAAAAAAGTTTCTTTTTCCTACCCTCCAAATGAAACTGACATTGGGGACAGGAAAGGACACGGAACATTAAGAAATATTGACCTGTCTATTAACGACGGGGATTTTGTACTGCTCTGCGGAACATCGGGCTGCGGTAAAACCACACTGACACGGCTGTTTAACGGACTGATTCCTCATTATTACGATGGAAAGCTGGAAGGCACTGTCATGCTTGATGGAGAAGATATGAGCGGGCTTTCCCTGTTTGATATATCAAAAAAAGTGGGTTCTGTTTTTCAGAATCCACGTTCTCAATTTTTTAATGTGGATACGACCAGCGAAATTGCCTTTGGATGTGAAAACCATGGATTGGAAGAAGCAGAAATCCGAAAGCGGGTAAAGCTGGTCTCAGAGCAGTTGAACCTTACAAATCTGCTGGACAGAAGTGTTTTCTCCCTTTCCGGTGGGGAAAAGCAAAAAATCGCCTGTGGATCTGCCGCCGCTGTGGAACCGGATGTATTTGTTTTGGACGAGCCATCTTCCAACCTTGACGCCTATTCCATCGCTGATTTTCGGAAACTGTTAAAAATATTGAAGTCACAGGGCAAAACAATTATTATTGCGGAGCACCGGCTCTACTATCTTTATGATCTGGCAGACAGGATCATATATTTAAGCGACGGGGAAATACAAGGGGATTATACTTTGCCGGAATTTCAGTTGATTCCGGCGGCGGAAAAAGCTAAAATGGGATTACGGCCTCTTGGCCTGGGTGAGTTTGCAGACATTGAGCCTGCCAGTCTACATTCAGGGCAGGGGATATGGAAACTGAACCACTTCCATTTCGCATACAAGAAACAGCCGGAAACGCTTTCTCTGGAAAATATAGAGCTTCCTGCCGGAAATGTAACGGCGGTCATCGGGCACAATGGAGCCGGAAAAACGACACTATCTCGTTGCTTATGCGGATTGGAAAAAAGATGTAAAGGTATCCTCGAAAAAGATGGTACTTCCTATTCAAGCAAACAGCGGCTGAAGCTATGCTATATGGTCATGCAGGATGTAAATCATCAGCTTTTTACGGAGAGCGTTTTAGAGGAAGTCCTGTTAAGTATGCCGGGGAAAGATTCCGATGAATCGCCTGAAAATGTGGCAAAGGCAGAGGCTATCTTGACAGAAATGGATTTGCTCCCGTACAAAGCCTGCCATCCGATGGGGCTTTCGGGAGGGCAAAAACAACGTGTGGCGATTGCTTCTGCGATTGCCTCTGAACGTCCGGTTATACTATTTGACGAACCTACCAGCGGCCTTGATCTCTTTCATATGAGGCAGGTGGCCGATTCGGTCAAAGGACTTGCCGATTCAGGAAAAACCATTGTGATTGTAACCCATGATCCTGAATTTATACTCAGGTGCTGCAATTATGTGATCCATCTGGAAAACGGCAGATTGGAGGAAAGCTATTTCCTCCAGGATACGGAAGGACGGGAACGGTTATTTAATTTCTTTATGATGGAAGGAGGCGGCGGAAATCAAACTGTTTGATGGTAAAATAAACTGCGGCTCAAATGTTAAAAATGTCATTGAAACTGAGGATTGCGTTGTCCTGCAGCTTTTTGACGAGAGCGGCGAGGGAACCATGACAGCCCACAAAATTTTTGATGGCGCTTTTGTGATGTATAGCGATATGCACCTGAAAGAATGTACCTCCTACTTTCAGAGTAGTACGGACAGTTCGCTTCTCTATATAGACCATTGCAGGGAGGGACGGATCGAAAGCGAGATTGACAATCATGCGTATAGCTATTTGCAAGAGAATGAGATGCGTGTGGATGACCGGCGTTCCCATTCGGGACGGTTCTGCTTTCCACTCTGCCACTATCATGGGATGACCCTGGGATTTGATCTGGACATTGCTGTGCCGGCGCTGAAAGACTTTTTTGGCGGATTTTCTGTTGATTTGTACGAGCTTCAAAAAAAGTATTGCAATGACAAGAAACCGTTTGTGATTCATAATGAGCCAGGAATTGAACATATTTTTTCAGAGCTTTACTTTGTCCCGCAGCAGATCAAAAGTGACTACTATAAAGTAAAAGCCCTGGAGCTGCTTTTATATCTGGACGCTTTGCAGTTTTCTGATTCCAAAGAAGATCGCCCTTATTTCTATAAAGGTCAGGTAGAAAAAATCAAAGCGATCCATGATCTTATTACGGCAAATTTGCAGGAGCATTACACGATGGATGAATTAGCTGAACGATTCCAGATTTCGTTGACGGGGATGAAAACCTGCTTTAAGGAAATATACGGAGATTCCATGTATTCCTATCTTCGCCGTTATCGGATGAACGTTGCTGCCACAATGCTCCGGCAGGATTCCAAAAAAGGGATTGCGGAAATTGCCGGAGCTGTGGGATATGAAAGCCCCAGTAAATTTGCAACAGCTTTCCGGCAGGTGATAGGGCAGACGCCGATGGAATATCGAAAATCTTTTTTCTAAACGGTGCATAAATGCCGTTTTGGAGAGGAAAGAAGAATTGAATACTGCTACAATAAGGATGGTTAGCAAAGACTACCCATCCTTTTTTCTTTGCTGACTAAAAAGAAGGAAGGTGATTGTAATGAAGCAGCAAAAAGATAATTGGGTGAAAATTCTGTTTTCCTTCGCCGCACCATGCAAGGGGAAAATGGCTCTTTCGGTATTCTGCGCCATTCTGAGCGTTGCAGGAGGGTTTATTCCTTTTTGGGCTGTATATGAAATCCTGCTGGCATTTATCAATCAGAATGTGACCCTGAATGGCATTCTGATTTGGTGTCTGGTTGGAGCAGCGGGCTACCTGCTGCGGGTTGCCTGCCACGGAATCTCTACGATCCTGGCGCATATTTCAGCCTATACCATTTTGGAAGGAATCCGGCTTAAAATTGCGGACCGGCTGATGAAAGCGCCTCTCGGCGAAGTGATGGGGCGGCGAATCGGCTATCTGAAAAATATCATCATGGATAAGGTGGAGGATTTAGAGCCACCTTTGGCACACATGATCCCGGAATTGACTTCTAACCTCCTACTCCCTGTTGCAATTTTTACCTGGATGATGGTCATTGACTGGCGCATGGGATTGGCGGTTCTGATTGCTCCGGTGCTGGCCATGATTCCTATGTTTTTCCTTATGAGGAACTATAACAGCCAGTACGCCGCTTATATGGAGGCAAATAACCACGTCAACAGTATTATTATCGAGTATGTGGAAGGTATCGAGGTTGTAAAGGCCTTTAACCAAAGCACAAGCTCCTATGAAAAATTTGTTAATGCTGTCCAGTCGTTCAAAGAGTTTACCTTGGCATGGTTTAAGAGTACATGGAAATCGATGAACCTTATGATGGCGATTATGCCCACAACGCTCCTGGGGGTTCTTCCTGTCGGCCTTTTGCTGGTGCAGAATGGAAGTATCTCCCCTGCGGAGCTTGCAATGGGGATTATCCTTTCCCTCAGCATTGTTGGACCGTTGATGAAAGCAACCACTTTCATTAACGAAGCAAAGTCTATGGAATATGCAGTAGAGGCGGCAAATGAACTTTTGAACCTGCCTGTACTGCCGGATTCAGGGAAAATCGTATCTATTCCTCACAATGATATTGCGTTGAAGCATGTAACCTTTTCCTATGACGGTTCCGAGCAAAATGAAGTGTTGCATGATGTGAACCTGGAATTGCCAGAGGGAAGTTTTACGGCACTTGTAGGACCGTCTGGCGGCGGTAAATCAACGATTGCCCGTCTGATTGCAAGGTTTTGGGACGTGACAGGCGGCAACATTACCATTGGGGGGAAGAATATCAAAGAGTTGTCTATACGCCAGCTTTCCGAACTGGTCAGTTTTGTGACGCAGGATAACTTCCTGTTTAATTGCTCCCTGAAAGAAAACATCCGTCTTGGAAATCCAAACGCCACAGATGAAGAAGTATATGCGGCGGCGAAAGCGGCCTGCTGTGATGAATTTATTGTGCGTTTGGACAAAGGATATGATACCCCTGCCGGTGATGCCGGAAAGAGGCTGTCCGGCGGCGAAAAACAGCGAATTGCGATTGCGAGGGCGATCCTAAAAAATGCCCCGATTGTTATTTTGGATGAAGCGACAGCATTTACTGACCCGCAGAACGAAGATAAAATTCAGAAATCTATCATGGCGTTATCAAAGGGTAAAACTCTTCTTGTGATCGCCCACCGCCTTTCCACCATTCAGAACGCAGATCAGATTGTCGTGTTGAAAAAAGGCCGGATTGTGGATTGCGGAAAGCAGGAAGAATTGTTGAAGCGGTGTCCGCTTTATGCGGATATGTGGAAAGCCCACATCGGGGCGAAGAATTGGTCTGTGAGTGAAAAGAAGGAGGTGGCCGCTCATGTTTAAGTCTATGAAACGGATCATTAAATGGGCGGGGAAATATAAGGGACGCCTCTATCTTGGCTCTGTTTTTTCCTTTTTCAGCAGCCTGTCTACGGCGATCCCTACAATGGCTGCCGCTTATGCCCTTGATAAAGCAATCGCAGCTTATTGGGCAGGCAACACAATAGAATCCTCCCTGATCTGGCAGACGCTTTGGATTATTGTTGGCTCGATTGCGCTTAACTTTCTACTCTCTTATTTGCGGGCGGTGTTGCAGGAAAGCATTGGCTATGAAGTAGCCGCAGGGCAGCGAATCCATTTAGGCGATGTGCTGAAAAGGGTTCCTCTGGGATATTTTTCTAAAAACAGCGTGGGCGATATTCTGACAGGTGTTACCACGGAGCTATCCACACTTGAATTGCAGGGAATGAAGATGGTTGACATCATCATCAACGGATATGCAAAGTTTATTGCAATTCTTCTGTGTTTCCTTTTCCTGAGTCCAGCCGCAGCAGTGATTTCTGTTGTCGGCGTTGCCTTTTCCTCATTGGCCTTACATGGTATCAGCAGGCATAGTGAAAAGACCGCTGCTATCACGCACCAGGCCATGGAGGATATGTCTGGCTCTGCGATTGAATATATCCGCGGGCTGTCCATCGTTAAATCGTTCGGACAGGAAGGGGCTTCTATCGAAAGTTTCCGCAAGGCAAATACGGATTTGAAAAATATTCATATCAAAGTAGAAAAAGGCTATACGCCATTTAACTGCTTGCATCTGTTCTCCTTAAAACTGGCATCTATGGGGATTGTGTTTATCTGTGCATGGCAGACACTTAACGGGCAAATGAGTCTTGCTTATTTCCTGATGTTTGTTCTGTTTTCTTTCGTAATCTTTGGAAGTGTGGAAAACATTAACGACGCGGCTCACATGCTGGGTCTTATAGATTCCGCTATGAATAAGCTGGAAGCTCTGGAAAATGCAGAATATATCGACCAAGACGGAAAAGATATTACACCGACCTCGTATGACATTACTTTTCAGGATGTATCCTTTGGTTACGATAAACGGACTGTATTGCATGATGTGAATTTCACGATTCCGCAGAATACCACAACAGCGATTGTAGGTCCCTCCGGGAGCGGCAAGTCTACCCTGTGTAGCCTGATTGCACGCTTTTATGATGTTGACGCCGGAAAAATCACTTTAGGAGAAACAGATATTCGAGAATTTACCTGTGACAGCTTACTAAAAAATATCAGTATGGTGTTCCAGAATGTATATCTGTTCCGGGATACAATCCGTAACAATATCAAATTCGGCAGCCCGGACGCTTCGGAGGAACAGATGATTGCCGCTGCAAAAGAAGCGCGCTGCCATGACTTTATTATGGCCTTGCCAGATGGATATGATACCGTCATTGGGGAGGGCGGTTCTTCTCTTTCCGGCGGTGAAAAGCAGCGGATTTCGATTGCCAGAGCCATGCTGAAAGATGCGCCGATTGTCATTTTGGACGAGGCCACGGCCAGCATTGACCCAGAGAATGAGCATTTGATTCAAGAGGCTATTTCCGCACTGACACATGGTAAAACAATCATAACGATTGCCCATAGACTGGCGACGATTGAAAATGCGGATCAAATTCTTGTCATTGATGGTGGAACCGTCGTGCAGAAAGGAACCCATAAGGAATTGCTGGCTCAAAGGGGAACCTATCAGGAATTTATTAAGATTCGGGAACAGGCTGAGGGCTGGAGGATTCAACAATAAGCATAAAGGAGGAACTGATGAAGATTCATGCGTCTGGGGAGGATTATCTGGAGGCTATCCTTGTTCTACAAAAGAAAATGGGCATGGTCCGCTCCATTGACCTTGCCCGGCACATGGGCTTTAGCAAACCGAGTATCAGCCATGCGGTAGGCGTTTTGAAAAATGGAGGTTTTCTGACCGTGGATGATGATGGGTTCCTTCATCTGACCGTCATAGGTCGGGAGATTGCCGAGAAAATCTATGAACGCCATTTGTTTTTTATGGAGCAGTTTATCGCTGCTGGCGTCGATCAGGAAACAGCGGAACAAGACGCCTGCCGGATTGAACACGCCATCAGTGATACATCTTTCCGAAAGCTGAAGGAGAAAGTACAAGGAACCGATTAGCGCACATCGGCTCCGCTCTGCATAATAAGTTATCTGCCCCGTCCGGGGAAAGAAAAAAACCGTTGACTGGGGCAGATAATTTCGTGCGCTATTTTAAGGTTTGAACTCAATCGGCGGTTTTGAAGGACAATTTCAGAGCCGCCGTTTCTTTGCGTTTACACAAACTAATGACGACTTGCAGGGACACGGTAGCCGCTTGGAGGTTAATTTGCCGTGTCTCTTTTGCTTTTTCAAAGCTCCCATGATCTACATCAATTAAAAAAAGCATTGCCCCTCCTCCGGGCAAGTATAGCATTGCATCGGCATTATCGTTCCATGTGATTCAGCATAATAATGACTGTTCTTGGTGCGCCAGTTTCCCATTGCGGGAATCTGGCGTTTTTTGTTGCCTTTTTTTCGGAGATAATCCGGCTGTATACCGGTGTCGTTCCCCACCTCCATTCGATTCACTCGTCAATCACCCGTGAATCGAAATGGAGGTACATAATGAAGAAAATTAACCTTCGGGAACTTTATCCTGATGTTTATACAACAGACTTTTTTGTAGATGTGGCAGAGGAAGTAATGGAGACTATTCGAGCAGCTGAACGTGCGGAGGCTGCGTATGAGCGAAAGATGTATCGTTATAAAGCACAGTATTCTCTGGATTGCGAGAATGGCATTGAAAATGCGGTGCTGTTGAAGCCGAAAACACCGGAGATGCTTCTGGAGGAAAAACAGCTTCAGGAGCAGGTCTATTCTGCTGTGATGAATTTACCGGAAAAACAGGCAAAGAGGATTTATGCCCGATATTACCTGGGAATGACGGTAAATGAAATTGCCGGGGTAGAAGGCGTAGATCCAAGCCGTGTTCGAGACAGTATCCGCCGTGGCTTAAAGCAGCTCGGAAAATATTTTTGATAAAGTTTCATTTGATGCGCCTGTTTTTTGCCTTTTTTGTCAGTGTTAATAAGAAGGACAAGTTTTCCTCCTTCATCTGCACATTGACAATCGAATAGACAGCACAACAGGTACATAAACCCATGTATGAGCGAATATGAAACGCCGCGAGGATGGAGCAGTCAGGGAGGTGATGAAAGCACTGCTTCGGAGCGATCTACGATTTCATAAAAGAATGGTGGCAGATTTGGCGCGATGACTACATGGGGGCTTAAAGATACTTCCTCACGGCCCGCCAAAGACTTGGGGGGAACCCTGCGGCACACGATACGAACGATGCTGCGGAGTTATGACATCCGCGCCAGCGGAGACCTGTTGTGTTCCCATCGTCAGGGGGCGTGGCAAATGTGACGAAAGCTGAGAAATATAAATAGGAAGCGTTTGCCGCTTTCTGTTCAAAATCAGATACCATGCGCTGGTGGTTTCGGCTGCCAGCGTATTCATGTGATTTTGAACAAACACGATGACAAACTTGACGGATTGGAGGAAATATGCTTTATGGAAAAACTTATTACGCGAAAAGAAGCAGCAGAAATTTTGGGTATCAGCATTGCAACGCTGGACGCGGCCCGTAACAATGGTCTTATTTCTTATGTGCAATATGTGCAGAATGGCTGTGTGTACTTTACCTCAGCGGGCCTTCAGGAGTATATCGCAAAATGCACCCACAGAGCAAAGCCAGCAGAAAAGAACGCAACTTATCGTAAACCTCGCAGAGCTGGAGTGTGAGCCGGTCCGTATCCTTGTCGAAATCATAATGGTCTGATAAAACATAGATACAGCGCTGGAGTATATTCTTAGGAGGTGGAGGAATTGGCAAATAGGAAAATAATGCTTCCTCAATATGGCACAGTTATGAAAAGAGGTGTCCTATATTATAGGACCAGAATCAAAGACACGAATGGTAAGCTCGTAGCTATCTACGCAAAAACACCTGAAGAACTATACAACAAAGAAACGCTTGCGTTGGAACAGATTGAGAATGCCACTTTTCATCGGAAAACGCCCACAGTTGCAGAGTATTGTGAAAAGTGGCTGCTGATGCAGTCGGTTCATGTACGAGCTACTACTTTGACGGATTACACCTCAAAGGTCAGGCGGCATATTATAGCGGAATTGGGAGATAAACGGATGGGTGAGGTTAGCCTGGATGATATTCAGCTTGCCCTTGTTCCGGTTTCCAAGAAATCTGCATCGGTTTATAAATCTGTGGTAATCCTTTACAAATCTATCTTTCGCGCAGCGATGGAAAGCAGGATCATTGACCATAACCCGACGATTTATCTCACGACAAAAGGTGGCGGTGTTCCACAAGAGGATCGTCAGGCTTTGACAGATGAACAGGCAGCACGCCTTTTGGATGCTATCCGAGATTTGCCGCCTTATGTCTTTGTCATGATTGGTTTATATGCAGGGCTGCGCCGGGAAGAAATTCTTGCTCTGCAATGGGATTCAGTATATCTGGATACGGATACTCCATATCTGACGGTAAGGCGGGCATGGCACACAGAACACAACAGACCGGTAATCTCAGACGAATTGAAAACCAAGGCTGCGGAGAGAAATATCCCTCTTCCTGTTTGCTTGGCTGAGTGTTTGAAAGCAGCAAAGGAAACATCGACTTCGGAGTATGTGGTTTCAAACCGGGACGGCGAACCGCTGTCCTACACGCAGTTTAAGCGACTTTGGCAGTATATTGTTACGAGGACGGTCAAGGAGCGGAGCTATTATCGGTATGAAGATGGAAAAAGAGTAAAGCATACTGTCACACCTGTCTTGGGGGAAAAGGCTGCTCATAACGGAAAAGTGGTTTACAGTCTGGACTTTGAAGTAACACCCCATCAGCTGCGGCATACTTACATTACCAATCTCATTCATGCATCGGTAGATCCCAAAACGGTTCAATACCTGGCAGGCCATGAAAGCAGCAAGATTACCATGGACATTTATGCAAAGGTTAAGTACAACAGACCAGATGAGCTGGTCAGATCAATGAGTTGCGCGTTTGCAAGCTGGGACGCAGCACAGTAATAATAAAATAGGAAGTAAAGCAGGAGCGAGGCAAGGATGTCTCGCTCTTTGTTTTACCTCAGCCGTATCTTTGATTAAATCGAGGCTTTCTGATAAAAAGAGAGTGTAGATACGGAGACTACACATTATCAAGAAAGGACGATCAAAGATGGCAAAAAAGAAAACACAGATCCCGAAGTATGGGACCATTACATTGAAAGGAATCCAGTATTACAGAACCAGGATTACGGATGCAGATGGCAAAGAGTTGAGTTTGTATGCCGCTACTTGTGAAGAATTGTATGAGAAGCAGTTAGAGGCTCGGAAGCAGGTGGAAGAAATTATCTTTCACCGGCAGCACCCGACAGTAGCTGAGTATGGAGAGAAGTGGCTGCTGATGCAGTCGGCAAAGGTGTCTGCGTCTACACTCAGAGGTTATACGAGGGATATGACAAACTATATCATCAAACCTCTGGGAGAGATGTATATGGAAGAAGTGACTGCTGACGATATTCGGCTGGCTCTTGTTCCATTGTCAAAGAAATCGGAAGGCTTATACAATAAGGTCAATATGCTGCTCAAGTGCATTTTTTATGCGGCAGAGAGAAACCAAATTCTTGAACACAATCCCTGTGCGGGAATATCCGGTAAAGGCGGAAAACCGACAAAAAAGAAGGAGGCATTGACAGATCAGCAGGTAGCCGTGCTTCTGGATACAGTCAAGGGGCTTCCTCCATATTTGTTTATTATGCTCGGTTTGTATTCCGGTCTGCGTCGGGAAGAAATTCTTGCACTGCAATGGGATTGTGTGTTTCTGGACGAGGATACACCTTATCTATCGGTGAGGCGGGCATGGCGTACAGAGCATAACAGACCCGTGGTTTCTACGGTGCTAAAGACTCCGGCGGCAAAAAGGGATATTCCGATACCGAAGTGTTTGGTGGATTGTCTGAGAGAAACGAAAGAAAATTCCATATCAGATTATGTGATCGCTGACAGCAAAGGAGAGCCACTGGCTGCCTCGCAGTTCCAAAGAGTGTGGCAGTATGTCGTTGTCCGCTCCACTAAGCCCCGGAACTATTATAAGTATGTAAATGGGGAGAGTATCAAATATACGGTTACTCCAACGCTGGGTATGACCCAGAAGAATCAACCCCAAATTAAATATACGCTGGACTTTGATGTGACACCTCATCAGCTGCGGCACACTTACATCACCAATCTTCTCTATGCGGGCGTTGATCCAAAGACAGTACAATACCTTGCCGGACACGAAAATAGCAAAACAACTATGGACATCTATGCAAAAGTGAAGTATAATAAACCAGAGGAGTTGTTTGGGGTAGTAAATGGTGCGTTTCATCAGGCTATCGCTGAATGAAAAAAGGCCGTTTTTTATGGTCCGCACACCGGATAACTGAGAAGTAGAAAGCCGGAAAAGCCCGGAATATCAAGGAAAAACAGCTCAAAAACTCGCGCAGTACGGTCTCAAAGCAGCCCGTCGTGCGCCTCAGTTCTCCAAGAGATAACAGGCCCGACAAACCAATTCAAAAATGCTCAAAAAGCCCGGAACCATGCGGTTTTCCGGGCTTTTTCCTTTCCAAAAAGTCTGTTGTCCTTTGTCCGATTTTGGAAGGATTTGACCTTGCCTGACCCGGTTTTTCTTGATTAATAATGGGGCAACAGGCCCTTTTTGACCCCGTTATGATTAAAAAATGGGGCAACTGCGAGCCGAAATCGGGGTGTTTTAGAGGGCATTTTCCCCGTCATTTTTTCGATTCCATGACGGCCTTTGTGAACGGTTTTTCTTTTGAAGGGGATGTCCTGATTTGTCAGGATTTGACCAAACCGAATCCAGTTTATCTTGTCCTTCTGAGTTGCCGCTGCTGTGTTTCAAGTGGATGAACTCTCGCACATTTGCGGCGCAGTGTTCCTTCCATATATACTGAAAGCGTAAAGGAGGAACGCCCTATGAAAAAACGGAAATTCAAGATATACCTCACCCCCGCCGAAAACAGCATTGTGATCCAGAGCCTTAATCACCTGCGCAATACTATGCTCCGTGAAAACCGGGACACCGGCTGCCTGGATGAACTTCTGCTCAAAGCCATGTGCGCCCCGGTGAAGAAGATGTAAAATTACATATCGCTGCCAGATGAGCCGCTTATTCTTTTCAGAAAGAGTAAGCGGCTTTTTTCATGTCCATCTTTCGGATTTTCTCATACATAGCCGTCCGTCTTGCCAACGGGCGGCTAAATCTAAGAAGAAGGAGGACATGAAAATGCCGGAACAAAGAAGCCGCCCCAGGGATGGCCGCGTGATCGCGCTGGCCAACCAGAAAGGCGGCACAGGCAAAACCACCACGACGGTGAACCTGGGCATTGGTTTAGCCCGTCTGGGGAAAAAGGTACTGCTCATTGACGCAGACCCACAGGGCGACCTCACCACCTGCCTAGGCTGGCAAGACCAAGACAGCCTGCCCACCACCCTGGCCACCGTTATGGAAAAAGTGATCCGGGATGAGCCATTCACCACGGATGAGGGCATTTTGCACCACAGCGAGGGCGTAGACCTTATGCCCGCCAACATTGAGCTGTCCGCGCTGGAAATGAGCCTGGTCAACGCCATGAGCCGGGAGTTTACTTTGCGGACCTATGTCAATGAAGCCAAGAAGCACTATGACGTGGTTCTCATTGACTGTATGCCGTCCCTGGGTATGATTACGATCAACGCCCTGGCTGCGGCGGACAGCGTGATTATCCCGGTGCAGGCCCACTATCTCCCCGCCAAGGGCATGACCCAGCTTATGAAAACCATCAATAAGGTGAAACGGCAGATCAACCCGGCTCTGAAGGTGGACGGGGTGCTGCTCACTCTGGTGGATGGGCGCACAAACCTTGCCAGACAGACAGCAGATACACTGCGGCAGAGTTACGGGAGCGTGTTGAAAATTTATCGTTCCGAGATTCCCGTAGCCATCAAAGCCGCAGAAATCAGCGCCGCAGGCAAGAGTATTTACGCCTACGACAAGGGGAGCAAGGTGGCCCAGGCTTATGCGGATTTTTCAAAGGAGGTGCTGGCGGATGGCGAAAAGCAACGGGCTAAACTTCAATCTTCCCTCAGTCGATGACCTGTTTTCCACGGAGGAAGAGCGGGCTGAGGCACGGCTTGAAAAAGTTGTCAATCTTTCGCCCACGGAAATCAGCGACTTCCCGAACCACCCGTTTAAGGTGCGGATGGACGCAGCTATGCAGGAAATGACGGAAAGCGTGAAGCAGTACGGCGTATTGGTCCCTGCCCTGGTGCGCCCCAAACCGGAGGGCGGCTATGAAATGGTGGCCGGACACCGCAGGAAAAAGGCGGCGGATTTAGCGGGGCTTGCGAAAATCCCCTGTATTGTGCGGCAGCTCACCGATGATGAAGCCACGATTATCATGGTGGACTCCAACTTGCAGCGGGAGCAGATTCTGCCCTCGGAGAAGGCGTTTGCCTACAAAATGAAGCTGGACGCATTAAAACGACAGGGTCAGCGGACGGATTTAACTTCTTCTCCACTGGATAATAAGTTAAAAGGCGTTACAGCAGCCCAGCAGATCAGCAGGGATAGCGGAGATAGTCAACCTCAGATTTATAGGTATATCCGCCTTACCCACCTTATCCCGGAAATTCTGGAGCTGGTAGATAACTCAGTCCTTAAAGACCAGGAAATGCTCCAGATTGCCATGCGCCCTGCGGTGGAGCTGTCCTACCTGCGAAAAGAAGAACAGGCCGACTTGTTCGCTATCATGGACGAGATGGACTGCACCCCGTCCCACGCCCAAGCCATCAAAATGCGACAGATGTCCGAAGCCAAGACTGGAGGGGAACGGCTGGCCAAAGACGCCCTTGTTTCCATTATGAAGGAGGAAAAGCCCAATCAAAAAGAACAGTTCAAAATCCCAAAAGAAAAAATCAGCCGGTTTTTTGCGCCGGGGACGCCCACGCAGAAGATCGAGGACACCATTGTCAAGGCGCTGGAACTTTACCGCAAACGCCAGCGCAGTTTAGAGAGATAGCCCACTCACAAGGGGGAAGTGCGCCCATTTGCAGGGAAACGGCAGCTTGTGCCGGTTCCCCCTCTCCACACCTCACCCCTTCCAAACAACCTAAACAGCCTAAAAAAAGAAGATATTTGGGGAGCCTGGATGTATATAGAAAGCTCCGGCCTCTTTTCCACAGGCAGACATCGGGCTGCGAGGAAAACCGGGCGGGCCTCTCTTTTTTAGACAGTAACCAACACAAGCCGCAGCACATCGGAAACGGTGTGCTTTTTTGCGGCCATTTCAAGGAGGTAACACGATGAAAGCATTGAGAAAGCCCCTGTCCCTGTTCATGGCCATGCTCATGTGCCTGGGCATATTCGCAGGGACGGGAACCACAGCGTTTGCCGCAGGGGAAACCATGACGACGTATATGGTGGAGTTCCCCCGTGCCAGCGACCCCAACAAGGCAGGCTGGGGACATTCCGCTATGAATTTCTTGGGCGGATGGTCTACCGGCGAAAATAACGGTTTTACCATCCACACGCAGGATTCCTTTAACGGGAAAGTCATCTACTGTATCGAACCCGGCGTCAGCGTTCATTCCGGCGACCAGTTTACTGGCCGGGGCGAGGATTTCTGGGATGATTACCCGTCCGATCTGAACCCCACTATCCCACCGGACACCATCAAGGAATATATCGGGCGGATTATGACCTATGGATGGCAGGGCAACGCCAGCACCTCATGGATGACCGATGACCCGGAGGACGCCAGCAAGATGGCCGGGGCAATCGCCACCCAGCTTCTTGTCTGGGAAACCGTCGTAGGCGAGCGCGACAGCCAGTTTAACCATGTGGACGCCAACGCCCAGGGCAAGAACAATATCGCGGAATATACCAGCCCGGAGAATCCCCTTTACAGCGAGATCTTCAGCCAGTATTCCGCTATTGAGAGCGCGGTAAAACGCCATACCATGCTGCCCAGCTTTTTCAGCAGCACCGCAGACGCCGGGGCCTACGAGCTGAAATGGGACGGCCAGCAGTATTCCCTCACTCTCACGGATACCAACGGCGTGCTGGGAGATTACACCTTTACCAGCAATATTACCGGCCTGAACTTCTCTGTGGACGGAAACCAGCTCACCATCACTTCCAGCCAGGCCATCAAAGGCTCTGTAACGGTAAAAGCAGAAAAAATCTCCGCCCAGCGCAGCGGCGTAGTGGTATGGACGGATGGGATTATCGGCGGCGGCAAGCAGGACTTTGCCACCTACGGGGAAACCGTGTCCGATTATATGGTGGGCTATCTGAACCTGGAAGTAAAAACCGGCAATATGAAGCTGGTCAAGACTTCCGAGGATGGACAGGTAGCCGGGATCAGCTTCACCATTACCGGCGAAGGATACAGCGCCACCAAGACCACCAATGAGGCGGGCGAGATCGACATCTCCGACCTCAATCCCGGCGTTTATACCGTAACCGAGCAGTCGATTGACAAATACGAACCCCAGGAAAGCCAGCGCGTGACCATCGTCAGCGGCCAGACCGCCACCGTGACTTTTAGCAACGTGCTCAAACGCGGCAGCCTGGAAGTGACGAAAACCAGCGAGGACGGGCTGGTGGAGGGCATGACCTTCCATCTGTACGGCACATCCCTCTCCGGGCAGCCGGTGGATGAGTATGCGGTGACAGACGGAAACGGTGTGGCGCGCTTTGAAAACGTGCTCATCGGCACGGGCTATGTACTGGAGGAGGTGGATACCCCCATCCGTTATGTGGTGCCGGATTCCCAGACAGCCACCATCGAGTGGAATGAAGTGACCCACAAGAGCGTGAACAATGTCCTCAAAAAGTTCCGTGTCACTGTCACCAAGAGCGATGTGGAAACGGGCGCGCCCCAGGGCGACGGTTCTCTTGCCGGAGCAACCTATGGGTTGTATAAGGGAGATACACTCATCGACAGCTATACCACCGATGAGAACGGCCAGTTCACCACCGGATATTACGTCTGCGATTCGGACTGGACAATCCGTGAAATCAACCCCAGCGAGGGCTACCTGCTGGATTCCTCTATCCACAAGGTAGGCGCGGAACCGGAATTGTATGAGATTGAGCCGAACGACACCGCCAACGATGTGACGGAGCAGGTCATCAAGGGCGACATTGCCATAATCAAGCATACCGACGACGGGGAAACCCAGATCGAAACCCCGGAATCCGGCGCGGAATTCCAGGTGTTTTTGAAATCAGCCGGCAGCTATGAAAATGCCAAGGAATCTGAGCGCGATGTCCTCGTCTGCGATGAGAACGGCTTTGCACAGTCGAAGAAGCTGCCCTACGGCACCTATATCGTCCGTCAGACCAAGGGCTGGGAAGGCCGCGAGCTGATGGACGATTTTGAAGTGTATATCGCTCAGGACGGCCAGACCTACCGTTATCTCATCAACAACGCCAACTTTGAGAGCTTCATCAAGGTGGTCAAGGTGGACGCGGAAACCGGCGTCACCATCCCCTATGCGGGGGCCGGGTTCCAGATTTACCGTCCCGATGGCAGCAAGGTGGAAATGACCTTCACTTACCCGACGCCGACCACCATTGATACGTTCTACACCAATTCCGAGGGCTATCTGGTAACGCCTGAAAAGCTGGAATACGGCGCGGGATATTCCCTGGTTGAAGTACAGGCCCCCTACGGCTATGTGCTGGACAGCACCCCGGTTTACTTTGATGTGACCGAGGACAATTCCAGCGTGGAAGGCGGCGTGACGGTGATTGAAGTCACCAAGCCCAACATGGCCCAGAAAGGAATCATCAAAGTCAGCAAGACCGGCGAGGTATTTTCCTCTGTGACAGAAAACGAGGGCGTTTACCAGCCGGTGTATGAGGTGCAGGGCCTGCCCGGTGCGGTGTTTGAAATCACCGCCCTGGAGGACGTCTACACCCTGGACGGCACCCTGCGCTACTCTGCGGGCGAGGTAGTGGACACCATCACCACCGGCGAGGACGGGACAGCCCAGAGCCAGCCCCTCTACCTGGGCAAGTTCCAGGTGAAGGAAATCCAGTTCCCTCACGGCATGGTGGATACCGGCGAGAACGTCACCAACGTGGAGCTGGTGTACGCAGGCCAGGAGGTGGAAGTCACCGAAACCTCTGCCAGCTTCTACAACCAGCGCCAGAAAGCCCTTGTGACGCTTGACAAGGTGCTGGAGCAGGATGAAACCTTTGGCATTGGCATGAATGGCGAGATCTCCGCCGTGACCTTTGGCCTCTATGCCCAGGAGGACATCACCGCAGCAGACGGTTCCGTGATCCCGGCAGACGGGCTTCTGGAGATCGTTTCTGTGAATGAGAACGGCCAGGCCGTTTGCAGCACCGACCTGCCTTTCGGCAGCTTCTACCTGAAGGAGCTTTCCACTGACAGCCATTACCTGCTGAATGGCGAAACCTTCCCGTTCACCTTTGAGTACGGCGGGCCTTCTGTTGCCGTGGTAGAGATTTCCGCTAATGATGGCGAGGCTGTCACAAACGAGCTGATCCGCGGCGAAATCAAGGGCCTCAAAACCGATGAGAACGGCACGGGCCTGGGCGGGGCTGTAATCGGTCTGTTTAAGTCCGATGAAACCGAGTTTACCGCCGAAAACGCCCTTGCCACCACTACCTCAGCGGACGACGGCAGCTTTTCTTTCACCAATGTGCCTTACGGTGATTGGGTGCTGAAAGAACTGGAAAGCCCGGAAGGGTTCATCCTCTCCGATGAAGTGATTCCCGTTACTGTGGAGGAAGATGGACAGGTTGTAGAGATTTCCCTTGCCAATGAGCGTGTGTATGGTGATCTGCGGCTCACCAAGGTGGATAAGGATTATCCCGATAACAAATTGACGGGCGCTGAATTTGAAGTGTACCGCGATACCAACGGCAACAAAGAGCTGGACGAGGGTGACGAGCTGCTGGGCAAGCTGGAGGAAACCAGCACCGGCATTTACGAGATGTCCCACATCCTCTACGGCGGCGTGTTCGTAAGGGAAACCAAAGCGCCGGAGGGCTTCCTGCTGGATGAAAACGCCTATTATGTGGAGATCACCGAGAACGGCAAGATTTACGAGGTAGAGAACGAGGCCGGGATTGGTTTCACCAACATGGCCCAGACTGGCTCCCTGCGGATTGAAAAAACGTCCAGCGACGGCAAGGTGGAGGGCTTCTCCTTCCGCGTGACCGGGGCCAACGGCTACGACCAGACCTTCAAAACGGATAAAAACGGCGAAATCTTCATCGAGGGCCTGCGCGTAGGCGATTACACCGTGTCCGAGGTATCGGATGGGGCCAGCGCCAACTATGTGCTGCCTGCGGATAAAAAGGTGACGATTCTGGCGGATAAGACCACTGTGGCGCAAATGCACAATGAGCTGCGCGACACCCCGAAAACTGGTGACGACAGCAAGCCGTGGCTGTGGGCGGCCCTGATGGGCGTATCCGCTATGGGCGCTGCCGCCCTGGGCGTTGCGGCCTATGTGGGCAAGCGCAAAAAGGACAACCATACCGCAAAATAACGGCGGTTTGAATCTGTGTAAGGAGGAATGATTTTATGGAACTGAAAGCGATTATTGCCATTGCGCTGGTGGTATTCATCATCGGCGGCCTGATTTTCCTGAAAGTCAGAAGCCGGAAGAAGTAACCAGCCAGGGGCGGCCATGCGGGGCCGCCCCTTTTACATACCAAAAAAGAAAGGAGCTTTGCAGATGAGAGAACGATTTGAACAACGGCTGTTCCGCATCTTTGCCCAGGCTGGTTACTCCCCGGTGCAGCTTCTCACCATCACCCCGGAGGAGATGGTGGAGGTCCCCGGCATTACCGTTCCCAACATCCGGGCGGTGCTGTGCGTCCAGAACAAGGTGCTGGCAGACCGGAATAAAGTCCGCAGCGGCAGGCTGGTGGAGGAATTGCTGAAAGAAGCTGAAGAAAGCAGGTGTTGCCATGAATGAACTGCACCTGCTGGACATACTGGCGGCTCGGCATGGCTGTTTCATCTCCGACTTAAATCTTTCGCCTATCCTGCGGCGGGCGGCCCTTTTGGACCTGTGCAGGATGGATGAGAACAGCTACCCGCTGTCTCAATGGCAGGACACGGTGCGCTACCTTACCGGGGATGAACGGGATTTTGCCAGTGTAAAGGAAATCAAAGTATTTATTAAACAGGAATTGGAGGCAGAGTGATGAACGATGATTCCACAGAAAAACGCATGGCCGGTGATTATGAGATTATCCAGGCGGTGCAGATTGGCGACCGCGAGGTTGTCCTGGGGGAAAATCCGCAGGATGAAACCGGCATGAAGTATATGTGCGCCTTTTGTCGGCAAAACGCCTTATTTGCAGAATACAGCGAAGTGATGGCCAGTGATGATTTCCCGGAGATTGTGGAGCTGTTCGGCCAGCGGGTTGCCGAGCAAGCGCAGAAAACCCACATAGAACTCAATAAGCCCCGCATACAGGGCATAGACGACCGCCCCATTACAGCGGAGGGCTGCATCCCCATTTCCTATGAGGATGATCTGCACGGGAAAATCGTGGTGATAAAGCCGGAGGTGCTGCGCCGGGAATACCGCAGGGCCACTCGCCAGCTCAAGCTCTGTATGGGAGGCTTTGGGGCTTCCCCGCACAGCAGGGGGTCAGCCTGTTACTGCGTTGACCTTTATACTGGAAAAGAAAGCCGCTATGAGCGCATGGACGTGCTGGGAACGATACAGCCGGAGGACCTTCCCGGCTGGGCCAAGCATGGCCTTACTGCGATTCAGCAGGAACAGGCCAAAAAGAAAACCGCAAAGGAGCGTGAGCGATGATGGATTACAGAGAAAACGCCGGATATATCATTACGGATTCCTGTCATGTGGGCGACAGCGAATTTGTCTTGGGTGTTCATTTGACAGCGCCCCAGCAGTTTGTCACCTGGAAATGTAGTAACCGGACGGACTACGATTGGGGCCACTATTTCAGCGACCTGTTTTCCGCGCAGAAGGATTTGGTGGCGCGGGCGCAGGAGGAGGTGCAGTGCCTGGAGGAACAGCGGCAAAACACCATTGCGCCGGAGGCCCCGCCCTATTCCCCATGGGGCAAAGTCCAGGAGTGCGAAACGCTCTGCCCCGGCGTTTATTCCGTTTCTACCCCAGGGCATGGCGGCGTTATGGTGCGGCGGGAGCTGGCGGAAAAGGTATTCCGAAAAGAAGCGATGGGCTGCGGTTTTATAGCGAGCGGTTATCTTTGCTTTGAGGAAGATAATGACGCGCAGGTGGCTCTCCGGGAGCTGATGGATAAAAAGATGATCCAGGCTCCGGTGAACGGGCGCTTTGCCCCCGGTGCGTATGAGGCTGTTATCAATAGCAGCGTGCAAATTCACCACCCCGAATATTGGCAGGCAAGGGAAAAAGCCATATCGGAGCAAAAACGACAAGCGAAAAAGAAAGGACGTGAGCGATAATGGAACTGACAATTACCAGCATGACCCCGGCGGATCGCCTGTATGCGTACAACCAGAGCAGCCAGCTTGAAGGGCAAACCGGCTGTATCGGCCATCTGCGCGGGGATTTTGGCGCTGGAAAAGAGTTTTACACTTCCTGGTTCGACCATCGGAGGGAATACAAGACGGACGAGTTTAAGGCGGAGCTTGATGAGGTGGTCAACACTCTGCGGGAGAAGAATGGGCTGCTCTGTACCCGTGACAGCATGACCAGGTTTTGCTATCAGAACCCGGAGGCTGAGTTTGAGGGAAACTACTGCGCCGAGTATGGTTTTAAGGTGCAGACGCCGCAGCACACCTATATGCTCCGGTGCAATCCCAATTATGGAGACTACAACTTTTACCTCTACGCCTACGTTTCCCGATTCCTGGAACACCACATGGAAAAGGCCAAACAGGGTATCCGGTTTATCACGCCCGGCTACAAGGAGCTGTTCCGCATTCCCGACGGCGACCACATCCGCATTTTCACTGGCGGCGGAGAAACCCGCGACCGCACCTGCCGGGTCATCGACGAAACCCATTTTGAAACCAGCGGCGGGTATTCCAGCGCCCTGTATCATATCTGCGAATTTGCGGAGCGATTGGAGCAAACTCACGGGAGCGTGATCCCGCTGCGTTCTTCTCTGCCGGTGCAGTGTTTTAGTGTACTGCCCTCATCCGGGGAGCTGATTCTTCTGACCAGGGGCGAAAAAGGCTACAGCCCTTGCTATGATTTTTCAACTCCTGACGCTCAACAGAACCGAGAGTTTGCAGACGACCGCAATGTGAAGAATGGCGTTACCAAAGCACAGGAGGCCGCCATGCTTGCCGGCTCCATGCTTGGCTGGCAGACTCCCGCCGCCGATCCCAGAAACTATGACGAGCAGGGGCAGCCTATCAAGCCCAGGCAGAAAGACCGGGGTGAAGCCCGATGAAGGAGGAAAGACACGTTATCTGGAGCAATTATGGCCTGGACTATGAGGATTGGAGGGATGACCTGGAGGCGGACTACCCGGATTTATCCGAAGATGAGCGCATTTCCCTGATGTATGAGATCAATGGGGATTACCTGGATGATGAACGCGCCAACCTCAATGTGCAGCTCTCCCAACCGATTTTAGTCGTAGGCGACCTGGGCCTGTGGAATGGTCGGCGCATGGGATATAAGGAAATCCCCAGCGGCAATATCCGGGACTGCCTGTATTCCGATACGGATTATTCCACCTGGTATGTGGACCGGCTGGGTGATCTGCGGTGCGACGCCATCCACCATGATGGCACGAACTTTTATCTTTACCGCGTTTACAAGGACAGCGCCAGCCCTTCTCAAATTGAACTGCTGAAAGAAAAACTATATCGCGGCATTGCAACCCGCGCCGATATTACGAGAGTGACCCGCAGGCTGGGCGACGACATCGCCAAAGTCTACGGGTTTTCCATTCCCCGGCAGCGGCAGGCCGTCGCCATGGAAAGATGAGGTGATAAAAATGGCGTCTTTACCGCCCGTAAAACTGGATACGCATGAGGACTGGTTCAACTTGCTGATGACGGTTCTCCATCAGCAGGCGGAACAGAACCCCTATGAAGAATACCGGGAGATGGCTCAAAAGCTGATCGACCAGTTTATGCGCTATGGGAGGCCCTTTGTTGACAGTGACCATGCGCCCTGCGTGGCGCTTCGGATGTACCCGAAGGAGGCCGGAAATACCATCTGGCTGTTGCTGCTCTCCCTGTGCAATCAATATGACCCTGATAAGGATTACAGCGCAGAACTGAAAGCTGCGAAAAAAGAATAAGAAAAGGAGGGGCAACCGATGGCGATACGATATAAAGCCTTGACGGAGCTGTACCAGGAAACGCAGCGCAGCGTGACAGCTCCTGACCAGTGGCGGGCGTTTCTGGCTTCTGCCTGCCGCAACTACCGGCTTTCTTTCGATGAACAACTGCTTGTCTACGCCCAGCGCCCAGACGCCACCGCCGTCCTGGAGATCGAGCGATGGAACCGGCAATTTGGGCGCTGGGTAAACCGGGGCGCAAACGGCATTGCCGTTTTTGACGGTGAACACAATGGAAAACCCCGACTGAAATACTACTTTGATATTTCCGATACCCATGAGGCCCGGTTCCCCCGCCCCGTCCCCCTTTGGACGGTGCGGGAGGAATATGCGCCGGACATCATTGAAACGCTGGAAAACAGCTTTGGAGAGCTGGAGCGCAAGGAGGATTTGGGTGAAGCACTGCTCTCTGCGGCAAAGAACGCCGTGGAGGACAATATGCCCGACTACCTGGCAGAATTGAAAACCCTCACGGAAGGCAGCTTTCTGGAAGAACTGGATGAGCTGAACCTGGAAGTGGAATACCGCAGGGCGGTGCAAAACAGCATTGGATATATGCTGCTGGTGCGCTGCGGCCTTGACCCGTCTGAATATTTTGAGGACATGGATTTCCGGGATGTGACGGACTTTAACACCCCGCAGACGTTGAACGCTTTAGGCGTGGCCACCGGGGACATCTCCCAGATGTGCCTTTCCGCCATTTCCCGCACGGTTCTTGCCCTGCAAAGACAGCCCCAAAAAGAAAATCGCACATTTGAACCCCAGCAGAAAAACCAGTATGCTGTAACTGAACAGGAAAACACACAGCTGGAAAGGAGTTTTGAATATGACCGAGATCACTTACACCAGGCAGGGCGACTACAATCTGCCGAACCTTCTGCCGCCCCAGGAGGAGCCGGTTCCCCATGGGAAATACGCATTGCTTCGGAAGAAATTCCTCAAGGAGCACCGCAGGGTGACGTACACCAACCTGCTGACCAGCGGCAAGCTGAACAGCCATCTGGCGGAGATCCAGCAGACCGCCCAGCGCCGGATGGAGCAGATCGTGGCGCAGATGGCCAAGAACCAGGGCGTGACAGAGGAACTGAAAGCCAGCGACCAGATGAAGTGGGTGCAGATGATGAGCAACCTGCAGAACGCGGCGGAGGAAACGGTGCTGGCGGAGCTGATTTACAGCTAATTGATGAACCGGAAGAAAGCGCAGGTGGCGAACAGCTCCCTGCGCTTTTGGATGAAAAGCAGATCATGGCCATCATCGCCAACAAAGATGATGACCTGAAATATAAGAAAAATCAGATCGAGCTTTTCTTTTCGGTTCACAGCGACGTTCAGGAACGGGCCGACTACCTGAAATCCGCTTATCAGGACCGGTACACTGAGATCATCGCTGACGGGCAGCGCCTGGGATATAAGCCCCAGGAGAATGGCCTGCTCATGTGGGAAGGCTCTTACCCATCCCGCACCAGGGAATCTGTATTTTCCTGGGAAGTGGTGGCAGGCTGGACCGCCCAGCTTATTGACAAAAAAGAATACTTCATTCAGACGGACATCCCGCAGCTCCCTACCCAAGAGAGCCAGCAGATGTCCCTTTTTGATTTTGCGGCGTTTCAGCAGCCAACCCAGGCCGAGGGTACGGCCAAACCATCCATTTTCCCTCACCCGGCTCTGCCTCAGCAGGTAATCGACGAGGCGCTGTGCATTGGTGCTAACGACCAGAACAGCCGCCTCATCATCTGCGCCTATTTCAAAAAGGATAAGCCGGACAATGCCAGGTTCCTGGCAGAGCACTATGGAGAGAACGGCGCTGGCTTTTATCTGGATGGCCGACAGTATGCCATCTGGTACAACGCCGAGGGAATCCGCATTGCCCAGGGCGAAAGCGCCCAGCGTTCCAGCGCCACCCTCATCCCCTGGGAACAGGCGGCGGCCCGTATCCGGGAACTGCTGGACTTGGGCCGATATATGCCCCAGAGCGAGCTTGACCGGGTGGATGAGTATGAGCGCCAGCAACGGGCCGCGCAGCTATGGTATCTCCGGCAGGATTTTGCAGAAGGCACTGCCGACGCGGGCTATCTTCCCACGGTGAATACCATTTACGGTAAAAATCATGGGTTTCCAGAGGAAAGCGCCGCCATAAGCGATTTGTTAGGCCATCCGGAGGGGCTGCAGAACCTGCGGGATGAGCTGGAGCAGTTTGTCCAGGCATACAGAGAGAACCGGGAACTGCTGCGATTCCATTTCCACCGTCCGCAAAAATTGCTGGAGCAGCTTTCCGACCTGCAGCGGGAACCGCTGCACTTTACCGCCGCCGAAGGGTACGCCCCCCAGCGGCGTTTTTTCATCTCCGGGGACGAGATCGACAACCTTCTCCGGGGTGGAAAACGCAGCACCGATTACCGGCTGGCCGTGTATTCTTTCTATCGCAACCACACAGAGCGCAAGGAACGGGAGAATTTCTTAAAGCACTACCACGGCGAGTACAGCGGCCATTCCAGTGGGAATGACGATGTGACCTACCAGCTCAGTAAAGGCGTTTCTTTCAGCCACGGCAGTATCACCGCCCCCTACGCCAAGGTGGAGCTGAAATGGAACGCCGTGGAAAAGCGCGTCAGCGCCATGATCGCCCAGGGGCGGTTCCTCACCGATGAGGACCGCGCCGCCATGCCGCAGTATGAGAAGCACCAGCTTGCCCGGAATATCCGCACTTTCTTTGAAAACGTACCCCAGGAGCAGCCCCACCCCTATCCCTTTGGCTTTGACTATTGGGACGCGGTGAAGCTCATCGAGCCGCAGCTTGACGACCCGGCCCGTGTGGAAGAAATCTATCAGATGATGGTCCCCATTTGGGAGGCCACCCCGCAGGATGACAGGATGTACGCCCTGCGCCAGCAGGCGTTTGAAAACCTCACTGCCTTCCGGCAGGGAACCTTCACGCTCTTTGCAGAGCACAAGGAGCCTGTGGTTCCCACCATGCCGCAAGCCAAAGCCTACGACCTGGGCTACGGCTATTTGGGAAACGGCGTCACGGTGTGGAACCGGCTGGAGGAGGAACACGGTGACTACAAAACGGTTGCCCACATCGCCCCAGACCGCACGGTGACCTTCTACGAGGAGGAAATGCCCCAGGCAGTGCGGGAGGAAATCCAGCGGATTGCTGACACTTCGGAAATGACCATTTCCGCCACCCAGGACGCGCCGGTGTTCACCGTGCCGCCCAGGGCGCAGGAACCACCCCAAAAAGAAGAACCGGTAGACCCCTACCCGAAGCTGGCCGCCCAGGTGCTGCGTTTTGTGGGAGAGTTTGATGGTTCCCGCATGGGTTATGGTGAGGATGACGCCCAGGCGGTGGAAAATATCGCCCGGCAGCTCCATGACCCCGTTCAGAGAGAGGAAATCCGCAGACTGCTTCAATCCTTCCTGGACCATGCGGACCTGGAAGAAGAAATCGCGGTGGACATCACCCTCTGTATGGAGCAGATCGCGGAGCTGCCCCCGGCCCTTACCCCGGAACAGGCGCAGATAGAAGAAATCGCCGGTTATCTGGAGGAGGCCGGATATGCGGTATCCAGCGAACTGGTCGAAGAAGGTTTGATGGATTACCGTGCCCATGGCGGCAAAGGTAACAGCCAGGATGTTGCCGACTTCATTGAGCGCGAGTTTTTGTCCGAGGAGCCGGAACCTGCTTCACTGGAGATTGCCAAAGAATTTATCAACGATTTCTGCGAGGCCGAGTATGGCAGTCCAGCCGATTTCAGTGATCTGGAAAAGGTGGGCATTGCCTACACCACTGTTACGGATGAGGAAATTCCCATCCAGGTCAATGCCGACTTGGTCCATTACCGCATTGAGCGTTATCTGGACGGGCAGTTTTTGGAGCGCAGGCAGTATGAGAGCCTGGATGAACTCATCCAAAATGAGCTGGCCGAACTGGACTTTGACCAACTCACCTCTGTGGACCAGGACTATTTCAATGGAAAATACCCTCCCGACATAGAGCCATACATCTTCTGCGAGTGGAGCGAAAGCCCCGTGTTTGAAGATGGAAAACGCTACGGTATCCGTGAATTTGACACCCTGATGAAACAGGCGGATGAGGAGCAGGTGGCCGGTGCAAAGGCTGCTCTTGAAAAATACGGCACTTGGCAGGTGTGGTACGAATCCGATGACCCAGAAAATGCTCGGTTCCTGGGGTATGACAAGGTGAAATTTACCGTGGTCATGCCAGATGGCACCACCTACACCGAGCGCCAGGATATTGGGGACGGTGACGGGGGCGTTCTGGACTTCCTCGCACAATATCCCAAGTACCAAGACATCCTTCCCTTGTTGCAGCAAAGTACACCACCACAAAATGATTATATGCTTTTAAGCCGCCTGAAAGCCGACTGCGACTATTTCTTGGGCGCTGGCGGGCGGGCAGAAAAGCACCTGTGGGCTGGGAACGTGCGAGAGCAAATCGCCAAAATGCGGGAACTCTATGACGCCCTGCCGGAAAAACCGGAATGGCTCACCATGGAGGACATCGACCGCTATGCCCAGCGCATGGAGCCGCCTTACGAAGTGGTGGTGTACCACCACTTTGAAAATGGCTTTGATGAACGGCTGGATTACCAAACGCTGGCGGAGGCCGAACAAGCTGCGCAGAAATATGTGGCCGGCACTATGGAGGGCGAGGATGGCTTTGCCTATGATGGCGCGGGTATCTATGACCTTCAGGAGAACAGATGGCTGCGGGTTTACGGGAACTTCCCTGATGAACGAGCCATTGAGCAGGCAAAACAAGCCCCTGCCGCAGAGGAACCGTCAGCCAGCCCAGAGCAGGCCGATTTACAGCCTAAAAAAGAAGAAGCACTCCCACTGCCGCCGAAGCACCCCCGCCGTGAGCGCATTACTTTCACAACCCTGCACCCGGAGGTCCCCAGGGATCAGCGCCATGATTTCCACATCACCGATGACGCCCTGGGCCACGGCACCCCCAGCGAGAAATACGCGGCCAATGCTGCCGCCATCCGCACCTTGAAGCAGATCGAAGCTGAGGAACGGCTGGCCACGCCCGAAGAACAGGAAATCCTGTCCCGCTATGTGGGCTGGGGCGGCCTTGCAAACTGCTTTGAACAAACCAGCCCCCATTATGAGGAACTGAAATCTCTGCTGGATTCGGAGGAATACGCAGCGGCCAGGGCCAGCTCCCTCACCGCCTTTTACACGCCGCCTGTGGTCATCCGGGGAATCTATAAGGCCCTCGCTCAGATGGGCTTTACCCAAGGGAACATTTTGGAGCCATCCTGCGGCACCGGTAATTTCCTTGGCTTGCTCCCCACAGATTTGGCGGGCAGCAAAGCCTATGGCGTAGAGCTGGATTCCATTTCCGGGCGGATTGCGGGCCAGCTTTACCAGAATGCCAACATTTCCGTAAACGGCTTTGAAACTGTGCAAATGCCCGACAGCTTTTTTGATGTAGCCGTGGGCAACGTCCCCTTTGGGGATTTCAAAGTGCTGGATAAACGGTACGACAAGCACCACTGGCTGATCCACGACTATTTCTTCGGCAAGACGCTGGACAAGGTGCGGCTCGGCGGTATTGTGGCGTTCATTACCAGCAAAGGCACTCTGGACAAGGAAAACTCCAGCGTCCGAAAGTACCTGGCACAGCGCGCCGATCTCATTGGGGCCATCCGCCTGCCGGATAACACCTTCAAGCGGAACGCCGGAACGGAAGTGACCAGCGACATCATTTTCCTGCAAAAGCGCGACCACATCACCGATTTAGACCAGGATTGGGTGCATTTGGACACCGATGAAAACGGAATCCGCATGAACCGCTATTTCGTGCAGCACCCGGAGATGATTTTGGGCGACATGGTGATGGAATCCACACGGTTCGGGCCGGACAGCGCCTGCAAAGCCCGCGAGGGGGAAGATTTATCCGAGCAGCTTGCCAATGCCATCCAGTTTTTGCAGGCGGAAATCAAGCCCTATGAGCTGGAGGAGCTGGACGAGGAGGAAGATCGCTCCATCCCTGCCGACCCCACAGTGAAGAATTTCAGCTACACGATTGCAGATGGGCAAGTATACTACCGAGAAAACAGTCTCATGCACCCGGTGGAAGTCTCCGTCACGGCGGAAAACCGTATCCGTGGCATGATCGAGCTGCGGGAATGTACCCGCAGGCTTATTGAGTACCAGACCGAAGGCTACCCGGATGAGGATATTGCAGCCGAGCAGCAAAAGTTCAACGCCCTTTACGACAGCTTCACCGCCAAGTATGGGCTGCTGAACAGTCGCGGCAACAAGCTGGCCTTTTCGGAGGACTCCAGCTACTGCCTCTTGTGCTCTCTGGAGGTGCTGGATGAGCAGGGCAACCTAAAAAGAAAAGCCGATATGTTCACCCGGCGCACCATCCGGCCCCATGTGGCTGTCACCAGTGTGGATACAGCCAGTGAAGCGTTGGCGGTGTCCATTTCGGAAAAAGCCCGTGTGGATATGGACTATATGGCAGAGCTGTCGGGTAAATCCCCGGAGGAACTGGAAAAAGAGCTTGCCGGGGTGATCTACCGGGATATTCGCTGTGCGGAGAACCCGGAGGACATCCTGCCTTCTTTGGCGGATTTGAGCCGCTATCCTCTTGTCACGGCGGATGAGTACCTTTCCGGGAAAGTGCGCCAAAAGCTGCGGATGGCAAAAGCATTCCTGGAAGTGGCCCCTGACAATCAGAAGGAAACCGCCCGCAGAAATGTGGAGGCCCTGGAAGCCGTTCAGCCCCAGGATTTGGGCGCTGGAGAAATTGGCGTGCGCATTGGCGCGAACTGGGTGCCCATCGAGGTGTACCAGCAATTCATGGTGGAGCTGCTCACCCCCAATTACTATGTGCGGGATCGTATTAAAATCCTGCGCTCCGAAGCCACCGGCCAATGGAGCATCCGGGAGAAAAACGCCGACCGCAGCAATGTGAAAGCCATTACCACCTACGGCACCAAGCGGATGAGCGCCTACCACATCTTGGAGCAGACCCTAAATCAAAGGGATGTGCGGGTATTTGACTATATTGAGGACGAGAACGGCAAGAAAAAGCCTGTCCTCAACAAAAAAGAAACCGCGATTGCCCAGGACCGGCAGGAACTCATCAAGCAGAAGTTTGCCGAGTGGATCTGGAAAGACATCGACCGCCGGGAACTGCTGTGCCGTGTTTACAACGAAACCTTCAACGGCGTCCGCCCCCGTGAGTATGATGGGCGGCACATCCGGTTTGAGGGCATGAACCCGGAAATTTCCCTACGGCCTCATCAGATCAACGCGATTGCCCATATCCTTTACGGCGGGAATACCCTGCTGGCCCACGAGGTGGGGGCGGGCAAGACCTACGAGATGGTGGCCGCTGCCATGGAGATGAAGCGTTTGGGCCTTTGCACCAAGTCGCTGATCGTGGTGCCAAACCACATCACCGAGCAGTGGGCGGCGGAATGGCTCCAGCTCTATCCCAGCGCCAACATTTTAGTTGCCACGAAGAAAGATTTTGAAACCCAGAACCGCAAGAAGTTTTGCAGCCGCATTGCCACCGGGGACTACGACGCCATCATCATCGGCCACAGCCAGTTTGAAAAAATCCCCATGAGCCTGGAGCGCCAGCAGGCCATTTTGGAGCGCCAGATTGAAGAAATCCTGGAAGGAATCGAGCAGGCCAAGGCACAGAAGGCGGAACGCTACACGGTCAAGCAGATGGAGCGTACCCGGAAATCGCTGGAGACAAGGCTGGCCAAGCTCAACGACCAGAGCCGCAAGGATGACACCGTCACCTTTGAGCAGCTCGGCGTGGACAGGCTCTTTATTGATGAGAGCCATTATTTTAAGAACTTGTTTTTGGCGACAAAAATGCGAAACGTGGGCGGCATTGCCCAGACCGAAGCCCAGAAATCCAGCGACCTGTTCATGAAAACGCAGTATCTGGACGAGTTGACCGGCGGGCGCGGCGTGATTTTTGCCACCGGCACCCCTATCTCCAACTCCATGGTAGAGCTTTACACCATCCAGAGGTATTTGCAGTACAGGCTCCTGCAGGAGATGGGCCTTGTCCATTTCGATGACTGGGCGGGGAGCTTCGGAGAAACGGTTACAGCCATCGAGTTATCGCCGGAGGGCACCGGCTACCGAGCCAAAACCCGGTTTGCCAAGTTTTATAACCTGCCGGAGCTGATGGCTGCTTTCAAGGAGGTTGCCGACATCCAAACAGCGGATATGCTTTGTCTGCCTGTTCCCAAGGCAAACTTCCACACGGAAGTGATCCAGCCCTCGGAGCTTCAGAAAGAGATGATAAGGGGGCTGGCGGAACGGGCAGAGAAAATCCGTGCCGGTGGGGTTGACCCCCATGTGGACAATATGCTCCGCATTACCAATGACGGGCGGAAATTGGCGCTGGATATGCGGCTCATCAACCCTCTCGCTGCCGACGACCCCAATGGCAAGGTGGCTGTCTGCGCCCGGAATGTGTTCCGCATCTGGGAACAGACTAAAGAAAAACGCTCTGCCCAGCTTGTATTCTGCGACCTGTCCACACCTACTACCGATGGCTCTTTCAGTGTTTATGACGACCTAAAAAAGAAACTGATGGACGCCGGTATCCCGGAAGAAGAAATCGCCTTTATCCACACGGCAGACAGCGAAGCCAAAAAGAAGGAGCTGTTTTCCAAGGTGCGCGCCGGGCAGGTGCGGGTGCTGCTGGGTTCCACGGCCAAAATGGGCGCAGGCACTAACGTCCAGGATAAGCTCATTGCCCTGCATGACCTGGACTGCCCCTGGCGGCCTTCCGACCTTCAGCAGCGGCTGGGGCGTATCGTCCGCCAGGGCAATGAAAATGAGGAGGTGGAAATCTATCGGTATGTAACGGAAGGCACTTTTGACGCTTACCTCTACCAGCTTGTGGAGAACAAGCAGAAGTTCATCGCCCAGATCATGACCAGCAAGGCCCCCGTCCGTGTGGCGGATGATGTAGATGAAACTGCCCTCAGCTATTCGGAAATCAAGGCATTGGCCACCGGCAACCCACTTATTATCGAGAAGTGCAACCTGGATATGGAGGTGGCGCGGCTCAATATGCTGAAAGCCAGCCACTTGAACCAGGTGTACGCTCTGGAGGAACTGGTGTATCGGAAATACCCGGAGGAAATCACCCAGCTCACGGAACGGATCGCGGGCTATGAGCAGGATGTGGCGCTGGCGGCGGCCCACCCCAAGGCCCAGGAGGGCTTCTGCGGCATGGAGGTGGATGGCAGGCACTACACCGAAAAAGAGGGCGCCGGCAAGGCTATCATTGATGTTTGCACCCGTATGACAGGTTCCGACGCTGTTCTTTTGGGGCAGTACCGGGGCTTTTCCATGGTGCTGGCTTATGATGGCAGGAGCAACGAGTATCGGATCACGCTCAAAGGCACTCTTTCCCATACGGTGACGCTGGGGGCGGATGTGTTCGGCAATATCACCCGCCTGGACAACGCTCTGGAAAACCTTGCAGGCAGCCTGCAGGCCGAGCAGAACAGCCTGGAGGAAACCAAGGCCCAGCTTGAAAACGCCCGCACGGAATTGGCTACACCTTTTGCCCGCGAGGAGGAGCTGGCGGAGAAAACAGCCCGTTTGAAAGAGCTGAATATTCTGCTCAACATGGATGAGAAGGACAAAACATTGATGGACGATACCCCAGACGAGGGCGAGGATGTGCCTGCCCGGAGGGTTGCGGAGCTGGCACGGTAAAGGAGGATACGATGACCAACGAAGAATTAAATACCAGGCTCTATGAGAAAATGTTTGCGGAACAGGAGCAGTTCCGGGATTGGCTGCTCTCCCAACCGCCGGCTGAGATTTTGAACCATGCCTATGAGTACACGGTGCGGGAGGACATCCTGATGTCTCTTGAATACCACGATCTGGAGGATAGTCAGGCCAGGGCGCTGCTGAAATCTGACAAGCCCTTGAAGCAGATTTTTGAGAGGTGGGAGAACCAGGAAACCTCTTATATGGATACGGTATGGGATACTGTCCAGGAACAGGCCAGGGCCGCCGAAGCCAAACAGAAAGCCAAAGCGCAGAAAGAAAGGTGATTGCACATTTGCCATTGCGCTGCGGGGCAGGTATAGTATAATAAAAATCGTGATAAGGGGTGATGATAGATGGACGATGATAGATGGACGATAGCTACTGCCTGCTCCCGGAGCGCATTTCCGAGCAGTTTTCTGAAATCGACAGCGACATCGTGATGGATTTGGCGGCTGCCAGCCCGGAATATACCGAGTTGAAGGCCCAGATGGAGGAACTGAAACGCCAAAATCTTGTGATTGGCGCTCTGCTGGAGGGCAAGGGAGAACTTTCTTTTACCGCTGAGGAGCATGAAGCCTTGAAAGAATTTATCCGGCTGTATATGCGGGCCGATAATATGGAACGGGAACACATCTACTTCCGGGGCCATGCAGACGGATTTGCCTATCTGAAGAAAATCGGCGCTTTCAAAACTGAATAGTTTTTTGGGCGGCATGGAAAAATCCATGCCGCTTTTACATATCCAAATTCATTCGCACCCCCAAAAAGGTCTTGAACAAAACAAGTTTTTACGGATTAGGAGTAAAAACTATTGAAATTCTTGGAGTTTTTGGATATGGCTTAAAGCTGCCGCCCAAAACTGCACATTCCCCATTCATATCTGCATATAAATCGCAAAAGTATATGCAGAAAGTCGATTGGAGCAATCCAGTCGGCTTTTTCCATATCTGAAAAGAGTACAGCCCCTTTTACATAGTCAGCTACCCCACATGGGGCGGCTAATCTATGGCTATGTGAAGGGGGCTGTATTTTTTTATGCCTTTTTACGATTCAGAAGCCATCGAACGGGCAAGGCAGGTGGACCTGCTCACCTACCTGCAAACCTGCGAACCCCAGGAGCTGGTCCATGTGTCCGGCAACGTCTACTGCACTAGGACCCATGACAGCCTGCGGATTTCCAACGGCAAATGGTGCTGGTTTTCCCGCGGGATTGGCGGTTACAGTGCGCTGGACTATCTCATCAAGGTCAACGGCTATTCCTTTTTGGAGGCCATGGAAACTATCTCCGGAAGGGCTGCCATCCCGCCGCCTTCCTTTGTGCCAGCGCCGAAGGAGGAAAAGCCCAAGCACCTGCTTCTGCCCCAGGCCGCCCCGGATAATCGGGCGATGATGGCCTATCTCAAAGGCCGGGGCATTGACCAGGAGATTTTGGACTACTGCGTTCAGACCGGGCGGATTTATGAGAGCCGGAACAAGGGCCACAGCAACGTGGTTTTTGTGGGCTTCGACAAGGATGGCAAGGCGCGGTTCGGCTGCCTGCGGGGAATCAGTGAAGCCCGGTTCCACGGGGATTTAAGCGGCAGTGATAAGCACTTTTCCTTCGCCCTGCCCGCTTGCGTGGAAAATCCGGCAGTCCATCTGTGCGAGTGCGCCATTGATGTGATGTCCTATGCCACTCTCTGCAAGCTGGACGGGATTGACTGGCGGCGGCACAATCTGCTGTCCCTGGCCGGGGTGTACCAGCCGAAGAAAAAGATGGAGGAAAGCAAGCTGCCGGTGGCCCTCACCCGATTTTTGGATGACCACCCCCATGTGAAAACCGTCTATCTCCATTTGGACAATGACACGGCTGGCCGGCTGGCGGCCAAGGCAATCATGGCTGTCATGCCGGAGGGCTACCGTGTGGAGAACAAACCGCCGCCCCGTGGAAAGGATGTGAATGATTTTCTGTGCCACCGGCTGGGGATTCCCATTCGGGGCAGCCACAGCAAAGAGCCGGAGCGGTGAGTTGCCAGTTTTGCAGCTTCGACAGATTCTCCCTCTTGCAAATTGTTATCATATATGTTAACATTAAAGCAGTGAGGTGAGAGTATGGATGAACTGCGCAAACGGCAGAAAATCATATCCCAGCTTGTGGAGGCCCGTCTGGAGCAGGGCATTTCCCAGGCAGAACTGGCAAGGCGGCTGGGAATCCAGCGTTCCGGCATTAACCGCCTGGAAAGTGGGACACAGAACCCCACGCTTGATATGATCTTAAAAATCGCCTCGGCGCTGGGAAAGGATGTTTCACTGGAACTGAACGACAAGGAGGAGCCTATGAGTAATGTTTACAGTCTCCGCATTTATGATACGGAGCTAATGCGCTTTTCCATGGAAAAGCAGGGCTTGTCCGGCCTTGTGGCTGAAATCTTATACACCAACGAGGAGCAGGCCCATTTGCTGCCTTTGGATATGGAGCGCACCGGCGAGGGCGTCATTCATTGGCTGGAGCGGCGGGTTATCCCCAAAAACCGCGCCTTTGTGGACGAGATTTTGAAAACCCTTGGCCTCAGCCACAACGACACCAAGGGAATCATCGACGTGTGCAAGGGGCTGTCGCTCAACGACAGCTATTGGGTGGTGCCGGAAGGATTTGAGGGGGGATTCTCCCAATACAATCTTTACGAAAATCGCTTTTCCGAGATACTGGCGCTGGTGGCCTATACCGGCGCAGGCGGGAGCAGGCAGGCGTTTACCACATCCCCGGAGCTGACCACAGGCGGTATGCTGCCCAAGGCGTGGCGATATGTGGAGCACGATGGGATTTATCTCTACAAGGGCGGCACGACCGGCGCGTCCAATGCGGGCCGGGAGCCGTACTGCGAGTATTATGCTTCGCAGATTGCGGAAACCATGCGTCTGAACGCCGTGCATTATGACCTGGAGAATTGGAAAGGCATTACCGCCTCTAAGTGCGCCCTGTTTACCAACATCGACACAGCCTATATCCCCATCGGGCGCATTGTCCGAACCGGGGGCATTGCCGCCTGCCTTGCCTACTACGACAAGCTGGGGCCGGAGTTTTCCGAGCAAATCCGCAGTATGCTGGTGTTTGACGCTCTGATTTACAATGAGGACCGCCACTTTGGAAACTTTGGCGTCCTGCGGGATAACCACAGCGGCAACATTATTGCGCCCGCCCCCATTTTTGACAATGGGCTGTCCCTGTTCTGCTATGCCGGTAAGGAAGATTATGCGAATCTGGACGAGTATGCAAAAACCCGTTCTAACCCCTACAACATCTCCTATGAGGAAGTGTGTGCAGAGGTCATGGGGCCAAAGCAGAAAGAGCAGCTTCGCCGCATGATCGGGTTCCGGTTCAAGCGCCACGAAAGCCTGGGCCTGCCGGAAGAACATTTGCAGGCCATTGAGAAGCATTTGGAGAGCCGGGTGCGTAAGCTGCTGGCAATCCCCACCCGTCATCTGAAACAGGAGAAGGCGCGGTAAAAACGAATCTCTTTTTTGGAGAGCGTTCTGAAAATGGACGCTCTTTTTTGCTGCCCATTTTTAGAGAGGAGCGTGAGTGATGAACCATTATGATGTTACCATCCGGGAAACGCTGGAGGTGAAAATGAAGGTGGCGGCAAACAGCCGGGAGGAGGCCGAGCAGTTTGCCAGGGACCAATGGAAACGCGGCGAAGTCGTTCTGGACGCCAGCCATTTTACCGGCGTGGAGTTCCATGCCAAGCGGTATTTCCGTGACCGGGGCGAGCGATGAGTTCTTTTTTCGCCTGTCCCGGATTCCCCGCAGGGGAATGGAATGTAGCTGTACCAGCAAGCATCGCCTTTGTGATACCACAAAGGCCGCTTGTTAGGGGGAACGCCCCCTAATACCCCTTTTGAAAGGATGGAGGTTTTCATGGAAGGATTGTTTTTCGCCATTGGATTTCTGCTGGGCGGTGTGGTCGGCGTGCTGATTATGTGCCTGCTTCAAATCAACCGCATAGGCAGAAAGGAGGATTCGGAAGAATGAGAAAACGCAACGTACACGTACAGTTTTGGCTGGACAAAAAAGAGGCGGAAGCCTTCAACAAAAAAGTAAAGCGCAGCGGCCTTTCCCGTGAGGCGTACCTGCGCCATCTGGTGAACGGCCTGGTTCCCCAGGACGCGCCGCCGCCCGCCTACTACGACTTTATGCGGGAGCTTCACCGGATTGGCGGCAACCTCAACCAGATCGCCCAGAAAGCCCATGTGCTGGGCGTCATTGATGAGCGCCGCTATGATGAGGAAATGCGAAAATTCGACCAGCTCGTCCGGGACATCACCAAAGCGGTGATCCTTCCCCGCGCTATGGACACGAAGGGGTCCCCGCGAAGCCTGCTTCGTGGGGAGAAGGAGCACCCGCGAAGCGGTGAGCCTTTTGACGCTTGCGGCAAAAGCGGCAAGCGGAGCGCGGTGTGACGTGGCTACCACGTCTATCTGGCGGGTGAACGGCTGGCTGGGCAAGGTTCTCATCTATATCGAGAATCCAGATAAGACCGAAAATCCTGATTTCTTTGAAAAGCAGGATATGGATGGCAAGGAGGCCCAGGGCCTATCCGATGTGATCGAGTATGCCGTCCAGCAGCAAAAAACAGGCAAGACGGTGGAAAGCGAAGGCGAAACGGTCATGCGGCAGTTTGTTTCCGGGGTGAATTGCAGCCCCTCTACGGCCCGCGATGAGATGATAGCGGTAAAAAAGCGTTTCGGAAAGGAGGGCGGGACTGTGGCCTACCACGGCTATCAGAGCTTTGCCCCCGGCGAGGCCACGCCGGAGCTGGCCCATGAGATCGGCCTTGCCCTGGCAAAAAAGCTGTGGGGTGAAAAATACCAGGTGCTGGTGGCTACCCATCTGGACAGGGAAAATCATCTGCACAATCATTTTGTAGTGAACACGGTTTCCTTCGTGGACGGCATCAAGTACCATCGTACCGAGCAGGATTATTTCGATATGCAGCGGGAATCCGACCGGCTGTGCCGCGAGTATGGGCTTTCTGTCATTGAGAACCCCCAGCGGGGAAAATCCAAGCACTACGGGGAATGGCGGGCCGAGCAGGAAGGCCGCCCCACCTATCTCTCCCTCATCAAAGCCGATGTGGATACTGCCATCCGCCAGTCTATGACGGAACGGCAGTTTTTTTATCATCTGCGGCAGATGGGCTATGACGTCAAGGTGGGCAAGGATATTACGGTCCGCCCGCCGAATTACCCCCGTGGACGCAAGCTCATGCGTAACTTTGGCGAGGACTACTCGATGGAGAACATCCGCAGGCGGATTTTAGCCCAGCGCCGCCCCCAGCGGGAACACAGGCCGGAGCCGTTTCGGTGCAGGCTACACGGGGATTTGAAACAGGCCAAAAAGGTGACGGGGTTCCGCGCCCTCTACTTCCACTACTGCTATCTGCTGGGGGTATTCCCCCAAAAGCAGAACCGCCCGCCCAGGCGGGTGCCTCATGCACTGCGGGAGGATTTGATCCGGGCGCAGGAGCTTACCGATGAAGCCTGCCTTCTTTCCCGCCACCGCATTGACACCCTGGAGCAGCTTAACGCCTATCGGTCCGATGTGAAATCTCAGTTTGCCGGCCTGACGGAACAGCGGAAAAGCCTGTACCGGAAACTTCGCACCAAGGCAGTGCTGGCCGACCCTGCCAGGCAGGAGTATATCCGGGCTGAGATCTCCAAACTATCTGCGCAGATCAAGGAGCTGCGCCGGGAGGTGAAGCTGTGCGGGGATATTGCCCTGCGCTCCACTTCCATCAAGGATAAGATACAGGCCGCCCGTGAGGAAGTCTCCGGCAGGGATGAGAAAGCCCGCCAGGAGCCGGAGCAGGGCCGGGCGGCTCCCCCAGGAAGGAGATGATTTTTGATGTATAACTCAGGCGACGCGGCGGAGCAAGTGGTACGGATGAGCCTGGAGGGCGCTGAATTTGCCCTCAAAATCACCGGTTCTGCTGCTAAAAATCTGGCCGCCGCCCTTTACACGGTTCTGAAAGACCAGAAAAAGACCAAGGGCAAAGCCCGCATTGAAGCCATGCTGCGGGAGAAGCGCCCCTTAAAGGTTTACACCATCAAGAAGGAGGATTGCCCGGAGTTTGCCAAGCAAGCCAAGGGGTACGGGATTCTTTATGCGCCCATCCCGGTGAAGAAAGGCGACGACACCATCGACATTCTGGTGTTCGAGGATGACGCTGCCAGAGCCAACCGGATCGTGGAGAAGTTCAAGCTCACCGTTGTGGATACGGCTTCGATCAAGGAGGATATTGAGAAATCCCGCGAACAGCGCGGCAGCGAACCCGCCGCGCCGGAGCAGGCCATGCCGGAAAAGAGTGTGGACGACCAGCTTTTGGATGAGCTGATGGAAAAGCCCACCCAGAAAGAAAAAGCCCAGCCGGAAAATCCGGCAGCGGAGAAGAACGCCCCTTTTGCCCCAGCGGCGGAAAAATCCCCTCCGTCCGAGCCTATCTCCGAGAGCAGCAGCAAGTCCGCAAGGGGTACTTCTGATGGAGCCGAGAAGCCTTCCGTCCGGCAGGAGCTGCGGGACATCCAGGCCCAGCGGAAGAAGGAGGCGGAGGCTGCCAGGGCCGAGGAGCCGGCTGCACCCCAGAAGAAGGCGGCTCAGAAAACAACCCGGCACCAGCCGCCCAAACCCAAAAAGAAGCCCAAATCGAAAGAGAGGTAATCTGTGATGAATAATTTTGACGATCTGTTTGAACAGCAGCCCCAGGCGGAGGCCGCGCCGCAAAAGCAGGAAAGCCAGAAAGAGCGCCCCAAGCGCCAGTGGTGGCAGATCCGGGAGGAAAAACAGCGAAAAGAAGCCTATGCCACCTTGGACCGGATTTTTGGAGAGTTCTCCGAGGGTACGGGCAGTATGGAGGCATATCTGGATGTGCAGAGCCGTTTTCCCTTCCACTCTGCTCGCAATGCACTTCTGATTGGGGATAAATGCCCCGACGCGGTGCGTGTAGGCGGCTACAAGGAGTGGCACGCCCAGGGGATCGAGATTTTGGAGGATGAGAAGCGTTTGCCCATCATCATTCTGGAGCCGGGCAAGGCATACCGGCGTGAGGATGGCAGCGTGGGCCAGAACTTTTACGCCAAGGAAGTCTATGATATTTCCCAGACTACGGCGCGGGATCAGGTTCAGCCCCAGGTGCGCTACGATGACCGTCTGCTCTTAAAGGGCCTGATTGCCAGTTCCCCGGTGCCCATCCGGGCCGTGGAGGAACTGCCACAGGGCCGTGGGGCCATGTTTTCTGCAGAGCAGAACGCCATCCTGGTGAAAAAGGGCATGGACGCGCCGGACATCTTCCGCTGTGTTTCTCTGGAGGTTGCCAACGTGCAGCTTGCCCAAAGCATGGACGGCTATTCCAGAGAGACAGATGGCTACAAAGCCTATGCTGTCAGCTATATGCTCTGCAAGCGGTATGGCGTGGACGCCAAAGAGTATGAGATTTCCAAACTGGACGGCGTGTTTCAGGGGCAGGTCCCCAGGGAGGATATTCCTGCTGCCCTCACCGATATGCGGGATACGTTCAAATCCCTCAATGGCCGTATGGCCAGGGCTATGGGCCTCACCCGCGACAGCAAGCAGAAGGAACAGGAACGGTAAAGGAGGAGTAGACCCATGGAAAAACAGGAAAAAGTCGTCCTCACCCTGGACAGCTATGAGCATGGGATCATGATTCGCGCCCTCAACGAACTGCGCAACGATATGCTGGAGGAACAGCGTGACCCCGGCCCGGTGGAGGACGTTCTGCTGAAAACCATTGACGCCCCAGCCCAAAAAGACAAGAAAGCGAAGCGCCGGGATGAAGCCAGATAATAAGGCGGGCGGCCCCTGGCTCTATGCCCTGGGGCTGGTCCCGGTGATCTGGTTCGCCCTGCTGATTGCGCCTGCCATTTCCGGGGGACTTTCGGAGATCGTCAGCGCCCTGCCTGCGGCAATGAACAATCCATTCAAAATCGTGTGGTGTGAGGACAGTGTAAAAACTGTCCTCATTTTTATTGCCGCCTATGGGCTGGGCATTGGCATTTATCTTTCTTCCCGGCGCAATTACAGACGAGGTGAAGAACACGGTTCCGCCAAATGGGGCGATCCGCGGGCCGTGAATAAGGAATACCGGGACAAGGATCCGTTCAAAAACCGCATTTTTACCCAGCACGTCCGCATGGGGCTGGATGGCCGGAAGCACCGCCGCAACCTCAACACTTTGGTGGTGGGCGGCAGTGGTGCGGGAAAAAGTCGGTTCTACGCCAAAGTGAACATCTGCCAATGCAATACGTCCCTTTTTATTTTGGACTGTAAGGGGGAACTGCTTCGTGACTGCGGCGGCCTGTTGGAACAGATGGGCTATGAGATCAAGGTGGTGGACCTTCTGAACATGGAGAAAAGCCATTGCTACAATCCCTTTGCCTATCTGAAATCCGACAACGATGTGCAGAAGATGGTGACGAACCTTTTCAAAGCCACCACTCCGAAAGGGAGCCAGTCCAACGACCCTTTCTGGGATACTGCGGCCAGTATGCTCCTCATGGCGCTGGTGTTTTATCTGTGGTACGAAGCGCCGGAGGATGAGAAGAATTTCCCCATGATTATGGAGATGCTCCGAGCCGGGGAGGTGCGGGAGGATGATGATTCCTACCAATCGCCGCTTGACGAACTGTTTGACCGGCTGGAAATGCGCTCCCCGGATCACATCGCTGTGAAGTATTACAAGGATTACCGTTCCGGCTCTGCCAAAACGCTGAAATCCATCCAAATCACCTTGGCGTCCCGCCTGGAAAAATTCAATCTTTCTTCGGTGGCGGCTCTTACCGCCACGGATGAACTGGACCTTTCCAGCCTGGGCGAGAAAAAAGTGGCACTCTTTGCCCTCATCCCGGACAACGACGCCAGCTTCAATTTCTTGGTAAGTTTGCTGTATGCCAGCACTTTCCAGGAACTTTTTTATTCTGCCGACCGGGTACACGGCGGTAGCCTGCCCGTACCGGTGCATTTTCTCATGGATGAGTTCGCCAACGTGAGCTTGCCGGATGATTTCGACAAGCTGCTGGCCACCATGCGCTCCCGGAATATCAGCGTTTCCATCATCATTCAGAACATTGCCCAGCTCAAGGCGCTGTTTGAAAAGCAATGGGAATCCATCATCGGCAACTGTGATGAATTTTTGTACCTGGGCGGCAATGAAACGTCCACTCACAAGCTGATCTCTGAGAACTACCTGGGGAAAAGCACCCTCTGGCTGGACACCTACGGCAAGAGCACCGGGCATTCCGGCAGCTACTCCACCAACAACCAGATCACGGGCCGGGAGCTGATGACGCCCGATGAGGTCCGTATGCTGGACAATAACCTGGCCCTGCTCTTTATCCGTGGCGAAGCGCCGCTGATGGATGAAAAGTATGACCTTTTGAAACATCCCAACATCAAGTACACCACCGATGGCGGCGCGCCTGTCTATTCCCACGGCGGCACTGAAAACGCCGTGGCGGATATGACCATTGGCCGCCTCACCCCCGGCGACCTTGCCAATATCCAGGAGCCGGAAACCCTTTACGAACTTCTGTCCGATGAGGACATGGAGAATATCTTTCAATTTAAGGAGGACACCAAAAATGAAACTGTTTCATAAGGAAAGCAAGCAGAAGAAAGAAACCCGCAGCCTGCCCATGGGAAAAAAGAGCCGGAGCGCCTTTGCTGTTTATGCAGCCCTGGTGCTCATGCTGTGCTGCTGCACCACTACGGCCTTTGCCGCCAGCGACCCGTTGACTGTTATCAACAACCTCAGTGATTTCATCTTCGGCCTGATCCGCGCCGTGGGTATGATCCTGCTGGGCTTCGGCGTCGTGCAGATCGGCCTTTCTCTGAAAAGCCATGACCCCAGCCAGAGGGCTAACGGCTTTCTCACCTTGGCCGGCGGTGTTGTGATTACGTTTGCGAAGGAGATTTTGACCCTGATTACCGGCTGATTCTAATAACGGCAGTGTGGGGGCAGGCCCATGGCGGCCTGCCCCTTACCGTTGCCGGAAAGGAGGTTGTTGAATGTCCGATAACTGGGTTGTTCAAAATTTGCAAAATGCCCTCGACACCTGGAACAAGTACCTGTCCGAGATCTGGCAGCTCATCACCCAAAGCCCGGAACAGTTTAAGGGTGGCTCCATCTGGGGCGTCATTGTCAACATCCACGACGCGGTGCGGGCCATTGGCCTTGCGCTTTTGGTGCTGTTCTTTGTAGTGGGCGTCATGCGTACCTGCGGCAGCTTTGCCGAGGTAAAGAAACCGGAGCACGCCTTAAAGCTGTTTATCCGGTTCGCCATTGCCAAAGGTGTCGTGACCTATGGGCTGGAGCTGATGATGGCCCTCTTTAATATCGTCCAGGGCCTCGTTTCAACAATAATGAACGCGGCGGGCTTTGGAACCGCGCAGCAGACGGTTCTCCCCCAGGAGATTGTCACGGCGGTGGAAAGCTGCGGCTTTTTCGAGAGTATCCCCCTCTGGGCGGTGACGCTCATTGGCGGGCTGTTTATCACGATATTGTCTTTCATTATGATAATGACCGTCTACGGGCGGTTTTTTAAGCTCTATTTATACACGGCCATCGCGCCGGTGCCCCTGTCCACCTTCGCCGGGGAACCGACCCAAAACGTGGGCAAGAGTTTTATCAAGAGCTATGCCGCCGTGTGTCTGGAAGGGGCCATCATTGTGCTGGCCTGTATCATCTTTTCCCTGTTCGCGGCGGCCCCGCCTGCTATTGACCCCAATGCGGCGGCAGTCACCCAGGTGTGGAGCTATATCGGGGAGCTGGTCTTTAATATGCTTGTCCTCGTGGGCGCGGTGAAAATGGCCGACCGCGTGGTGCGCGAGATGATGGGCCTGTAAAAAAGGAGGAAAATAAATGCGTTATCAAACCTATGTGCTGCACTTGATTGATGGAACCGCCATCCCAATGGTGGAGGATTACGACCTGCCCGCTGAAAAGGGAATTGTGGGCACTTCTCCAAAGCAGCCCCAGACGAGATTTTTACCGTGGGCGACCGGCTGCTGGGCTTTGCCTATATACCCAAGAGCAGCATTGTTTACCTGGAAACCGGCGATGTGATTGTGAGGTGATATTTTGGAAGTCAAGATCAACCGGGAAATCCGCAACTACACCGAATCCATGTTTTTCGGGCTGAGTATGCGGCAGTTCATCTTTTCTGTCCTCGCCTGCAGCGTGGCCGTGGGCCTTTACTTTATCCTGCGCCCCTACTTTGGGGTGGAAACCCTGTCCTGGATGTGCATTTTGGGGGCGGCCCCCTTTGCCATGCTGGGGTTCATCACCTATCACGGTATGACGGCGGAACAATTTATCTGGGCGTGGCTGCGCTCGGAAATGCTGGAGCCGAAGGAGTTTAAGTTCGAGGACAGCAACTACTACTATGCGGCCCTGAAAGATACCATCGAGGAGCTGCAAACCGGGCGGCCCGGCAAGAAGCGCCGGAAGGAGCCGAAACACTTTAGCAAACGGAAGGAGGCCAAGCATGATTAAGACCATCAAAACCATGTCCAAGCAGGAAAAGGAGCGTTACACCGTCCCCCGGAAGGTGCAGGATGTGATCCCCGTCCGCCGTATCTGGCCGGACGGCATCTTCCTTGTGGGGAACAAGTTCTCCAAAACCTATAAATTCAGCGACATCAACTATCTGGTGGCCAGCCGCGAGGACAAGGAATCCATGTTCCTCACCTATTCGGAGCTGCTCAATTCCCTGGATTCCGGTGCGGTGACGAAAATCACCATCAATAACCGCCGTATGAATCAGGCCAACTTTGAAACGTCCATCCTCATGCCCATGCAGGGGGATTTCCGGGATGAGTACCGGGGGGAATATAACCAAATGCTGCTGGATAAAGCCACCGGAGCCAACGGCATTATGCAGGAAAAGTATATCACCATCTCCGTGGTGAAGAAGGATATTGAGGAGGCCCGCGCCTATTTTTCTCGTGTGGGAGCCGACCTGATTTCCCACTTTGCGGCCCTTGGCTCCAAGTGCGTGGAGCTGGACGCCACCGAGCGCCTGCGTATCCTGCACGACTTCTACCGCCAAGGCGAGGAATCCGAGTTTGTTTTCAATGCCCGTGAGATGATGAAGCGGGGCCACAGCTTCAAGGACTATATCTGCCCGGACGGGATCGAAAAAAAGAGCGACTATCTGAAGCTGGGCGGCAAGTTCTGCCGGGTGCTGTTCCTCAAAGACTACGCCTCTTATATTAAGGATAACATGGTGACGGAGCTTACCGATTTCAACCGAAATCTGATGTTCTCCATCGACATTGTGCCGGTTCCCACGGATGAGGCCGTGCGGGAGGTGGAAAACCGCCTGCTGGGTGTGGAAACCAACATCACCAACTGGCAGCGCCGCCAGAACGCCAACAACAACTTCTCTGCTGTGGTCCCCTACGATATGGAATTGCAGCGCAAGGAAAGCAAGGAGTTTTTGGATGACCTCACCACCCGCGACCAGAGGATGATGTTCGCGGTGATGACCCTGGCCATCACCGCCGACACCAAGGAGCAGCTTGACAGCGATACCGAAGCGGTGCTTTCCGTGGCGCGAAAGCACATGTGCCAGCTTGCGGTGCTCAAGTTCCAGCAGCTTGATGGCCTGAACACCGCCCTGCCCATCGGGGTGCGGAAAATCAACGCCTTCCGTACCCTCACCACGGAATCCCTGGCCGTATTCATCCCCTTCAAGGTCCAGGAGATCCAGGATAAGGGCGGCATTTACTTTGGAGAGAACGCCATTTCCCACAACCTCATCATGTGCAACAAGGCGAACCTTTTGAACCAGTCGGCCTTCCTGCTGGGCGTCCCCGGCGCGGGCAAGTCCTTCAGCGCCAAGGAGCTGATCGCGTTTCTTATGCTCCACCCAGATTACGCAAATGACGACATCCTGATCTGTGACCCGGAGGGAGAATTTGGCGCACTCGTCAAAGCCCTGGGCCGGGAGAAAGCGACGGTGGCCCATCTGGTGGCAGGCGGCAAGGACCGCCTCAACGCCATGTATATGGTGGAGGGCTACGGTGAGCAAAACCCCATCGTGGAAAAGAGCCAGTTTGTCATGTCCCTCATCGAGCAGATCGACAAGCGCGGCGTGGGGCCGCAGCATAAATCCATCATCGACCGCTGCACCGCCCTGGTGTACCCGGAGGCGGAGAATGCCGGGAGGGTGGCTACCCTCTGCGACCTGCGTCAAAAACTGCTGGAGCAGCCGGAGGATAAGGCCAGGGAGATCGCCCTTTCCCTGGAGCTTTACACCACCGGTTCCCTGGACATCTTTGGCCGGGAAAGCACGGTGGATTTGAACAAGCCCTATGTGGTGTTCGACATCCACGGCCTGGGCGAGCAGCTAAAGCCTGCCGGTTCCCTGGTCATCACCGATACGATCCTCAACCGCGTCACCCTCAACTGGAAACGGGGCAAGCGCACCCATGTGTTCATCGACGAGTTCCATGTGATGTTTGAGAATGAGCAAAGCGGCATTTTCTTTAATTCCGCATGGAGGCAGTTTAGAAAGCGTGGGGCCTACCCGACTGCTATCACCCAGAACGTGGAGTACCTTTTGGATTCCGTCCAGGCCAGCACCATGCTCTCTAACTCGGAGTTTATCGTCATGCTGAACCAGGCGGCGTCCGACCGGGCAAAGCTGGCGAAGCTCCTCAATATCTCCAACGAGCAGATGAGCTATGTCACCAATGCGGACGCTGGCTGCGGCCTCATCCGGTATGGCAGCGCCCTGGTGCCGTTCATCAACCGATTCCCCCGTGACACCAAGCTCTATGCCCTGATGACGACCAAGCCCGGTGAAGGCGTATTCGGCGGCGAGGAGGTGCCGGTATGAGCAATCTTCGCTTTGCGTCCCCGGAACACCGGGATTTCTTTTTGGATATGATGAGCGAGGCTCGGAGGAACGACTGTTACCACCGGGCCTTTTTCTATGTGATGGGGATTGCCCCGGAAACGCGGTCAAACATCCGCCAGATGTTTGACTTCAAGCAGGACTGTATCGAGCCGGATGGTATGCACGGCGGCTGGCAGACCAGCGGCACCGTCCGGGTGTGCCGCCTTGCTTTTAATCTCTGGAACGGCTATACCGACCCGGAGCACAGCAACGCCTATTCCCCGGAGGATTTGTTCTGCTGCGAGTTCGCCCCCTACTTTATGGAAGGCGTGAAAATCCGTTACCCGAAATACTGCCGGGAGCTGCCCCCTGTAAGAAAGCAGGCGGAACCGGCGCGATGATACGTTTGAGAATGGAGGAATGAACAATGGCTGAACCGGCTCTTACGTTGCGGGACCACCCGCAGATCATAGACCTGATTTCCGTTCTGGAACAGAGCGGGCTTCAAAAGCAGAAGGAAGAAGTACAGGCCCTGGTGGGCTATATCGACGGTATGGAAGAAAAGCTGTCCCAGATGATGGACGAAATGAAGGAAATGCGCCTGGAGGTGGGCAAGCTCCACGACAAGGGAATCCGCGCACGGTGCTCCCAGCTTGCGGACACTGTGGAGGGTAAAGTCCGCCAGACCAAAGTGATGGTTTCCACGGCAAAGGAAAACCTCATTTCATCTGCAAAGCAGATGGTGCAGACCTTCCGGGAAAAAGGGCGCTCTGCCCTGTGCCATGCGGCCCAGGCCCTGCACATCCCCTCAGTTCTTTCCCGGATGGGACGGGGCTTTGCCCATTCGGAAAAAAGCATGGGGCAACTCGCTGTGAGACTGGACTCCATGCGGGAAGAATTGCACCAGGCGGGTGGCCACATCAAAAACGCCGGGCTTGCCCTTACGGGAAAGGAACCCCAGGAAAGCAAGGAATTATCTGCGGATAAGGGTGTGCTTGCCAAGCTGCGGAGCTTTGTGCTGTCTTGCGGCAAGGTGTTTTCGGAAATGGAACGCGACATGGCGCTCACGGTGGAGCGAATCAATGGCGGGCGCTCATCGGTGAAAACCGAACTGCAGGGGTTGAGATCGGCCCAGGCCGGGCAGCGCCGCCAAGCGGCCAGCAAGGAACAGGCACGATAAGTACAGGAGGGTGAAATATGAGTGACAAAGTGAAAAGCAGACTGATGATCGCTGGGGCGGCCTTTTGTGCCGCCCTGTTCCTTTTCTCCGGGGCTATGTTGGCCCGCGAATATCTGGACCAAAAGCAAAGCGCCGAAGCCTTTGACGAGGTGGCCGGGCTGGTCAAGGAAGATGTGGAGTTGCCCGCGCTGGAGCTGGCCGATGACCCGGCCCAGGAGCCGGAAGAACTCACGGCTTTTGAAAAGTATGCGGATGTGTACGCCAAGAACAGCGATTTGGTGGGCTGGATTTCTATTCCCGGCACCCGGATTGATTATCCCGTCATGCAGACCAAGGATAACCCCAACTTCTATCTGAAGCACGCTTTTGATAAGTCGTACAGCAGCTATGGGGTGCCCTATATGCAGGAAAACTGCGACGTCGGCATTTCCGACAATCTGATGCTGTACGGCCATCACATGAACAACGGCAGTATGTTCTCCGATCTGTGCAAGTACGAGAGTGAGGATTTCTACCAGGACCACAAGACCATTCATTTTGATACGCTGGACAGCTTTGGCGAGTATGAGGTAATCGCCGCATTTAAGACGGTGGCCTACTCAGAGCAAGGCTTCAAGTATTACCACTTCGTCCGGGCCGAACAGGAAGAAGATTTTGACGAGTTTATTGCCAAGTGCAAGGAACTGGCGCTCTATGACACGGGCGTGACTGCGGAATACGGCGACCAGCTCATTACCCTTTCCACCTGCGAGTATTCCCGAACCAACGGGCGGATGGTGGTTGTCGCCAAGCTGCTGGAGGAATAAGGGCGGCCCCGCCCGGGGAAGGAGGTGAAGCCCATGGGCAAGGGTATAAAAACAAGAGTTTCTGCGAAAAAAGGCATTAAAGCGATTGATAAAGCGGCGGTTGCTTCTGAACGGATGAAGGAGGCATATATCCGCACCAAGGATAAGGCCGACCACAGCCTGTATGCGGAGGAAAGCTCTCCTGGTGAATATGCGTCCGACCGCCTTTCCGCTGGGGTGGATAACGTCACCCATGAAGCGGTTCACCAGTTTGATAAACAGGGCCGCAGAGGGGTTCAGACGACTAAGGAGAATATCTCCCAGCTCAAGGAGAAAATCCAAAAGCGGAAAGCCGCAGCCGAACAGCTGAAAAAACAAGCGGAGAAACAGGCGGCTCAGCAGGCTGGGCAGCCCGCCACACGCTGGAGTGGCCGTCAGGCAGCCGATACGGTTTCCGAGCCGGCCAAGGCGGTCCGTCAGGAGCGCGGGGCCATCAAGACCCTGGACCGCGGCAAGAAAGGCATTAAGACAGTGGACAGGGGCCGAAAAAACATCAAGCAGGCTTCTTCCACGGCCAAGGGAACCATAAAAACCACCAGCAAATCCATTAAGACGGCGGAAAAGACTGCCAAGGCCAGTATCAAGACCAGCCAACAGGCGGCTAAAGCTGCCCAGCGGACTGCCCAGGCCACGGCGCGGGCGGCCAGGGCTGCAGCTCATGCCGCCCGCATAGCGGCTCGAACTGCGGTAGTTGCGGCAAAGGCAGCGGTCAAGGCTACGGTTGCGGCGGTGAAAGCCATCATTGCAGCCACCAAGGCGCTGATTGCCGCCATCGCTGCCGGGGGCTGGATCGCCGTGCTGGTAATTATTGTAATCTGCCTCATCGGTATGATTATCGGCTCCTGCTTTGGGATTTTCTTTTCCGGCGAGGATTCCGGCACCGGGCAGACCATGCAGACTGCTGTACAGGAGATCAATACAGATTACCAGGAGAACCTGGATGAGATCAAGACGTCCCACAGCTATGATGTGTTGGAGATGTCCGGTTCCCGCGCTGTGTGGAAAGAGGTATTGGCGGTTTACGCCGTCAAAACCACCACCGATTCGGACAACGCCCAGGAAGTGGCCACCATGGATGATGAGAAGCTAGAGCTGTTAAAGGACATCTTCTGGCAGATGAATGAGATCTCGTCCAGCACGTCCACCCAGACGGAAACAGTGATTGAAACATCCGATGACGGCAACGGCAATATCGTGGAAACGGAAACCACGGTCACGCAAACCTATCTGTATATCACTGTCAGCCACAAGACTGCGGAGGAAATGGCCAACCAGTTCGGCTTTAACGAGGACCAGCGGGAACAGATGGCGGAACTTTTAGCCGATGAGAACAATTCCCTTTGGTCCCAGGTGCTTTACGGCATTACCGGAGGGGATGGCGAAATCGTCACGGTGGCGCTCTCCCAGGTGGGCAATGTTGGCGGCGAACCGTACTGGAGCTGGTACGGCTTTGGCAGTCGTGTGGAATGGTGCGCCTGCTTTGTAAGCTGGTGCGCCAATGAGTGCGGTTATATCGAAGCCGGCGTGATCCCGAAGTTTGCGGCCTGCGCGTCCCAGGGTGTTCCCTGGTTCCAGGAGCGTGGGCTGTGGCAGGATAACAGCTATGAGCCGCGCCCCGGCGACATCATCTTTTTTGACTGGGATGATGGAGGCCAAGACGGTTCTTCCGACCATGTGGGGATTGTGGAGAAGGTGGAGAATGGCCGCGTCTACACCGTGGAGGGCAACTCTGGCGACTCCGTGCGACAGAACAGCTATCCCGTGGGATACTATGAGATTTACGGGTATGGCACACCTGCCTGTTAACAGCTCCAAAAAAGAAGAAGCCCAGCCGCACAGGCGGCTGGGTACATAATGATAATAACAAAAGCATCGTCCCCTTGACAGCAAGACAAAAATATGCTATTCTGATTTTGGTTTGATAATTAGATTATCTTAAATAAAGCGATTATCAGAGAAGGGAGAAAATATTTTGAGTTACTGTTCCGACTTGACAAGAGAGCGAATTATGGAATGTGCGAAAGTGGAATTCCTAAAAAAAGGCTTTCAGGCAACGCAGCTTAAAGATATTGTTACCGCTGCAAAGGTTACAACAGGTGCAATATATCGACATTTTAAGGATAAAGAAGCGTTGTTTTTTGCCTTAATCGAAGATGTTTACCATTATACATTAGATTTTCTGGATAATGCAGAACCTTACGATAAAGTTGGAATTAGAGAAGCTATTGAAAGGGATTCTGTTGAAGCGTCATATGTTCAGGCAATGACATATGTCAACTATATGTACGAGCATTTGGAGGAATTTCAACTCTTGCTGAAATGCAGCAAAGGTTCTCGCGTCGAAAACTTTATAGAAGAAATTACAATTCAATATACGAAACAGAATGCCCTATTTGTAAAGGCGGCATATGAAGCGGGATATGCGAAATGTCTGCCAAACGATATAGAAATACACATTTTGACGCATGGATATATTACTGCACTATGTGAGTGTGTTTTGCACGATGTTCCTTATAAAAAGGCGGAGGATTATGTAAAAAATATCATAAAATTCCAGCACTATGGCTGGTATGGTGTATTAGGGCTTCCACTAAAATAAGTGGCTTTTGCCATTTATTTTTTGCCAAATAATTAGTTTTCGCTAACCTATTTAAGGAGGATTTTTCATGAAGAAAAAAACGAAACCTGGAGCAATTCAGCAATTGTTGAGTTATGCAGGAAATAATAAAAAGCAACTATATCTTTCAACCTTTCTTGCAACGCTGGGCGAACTATTCGGGATGGCCCCCTTTATTACAGTGTCATTATTAGTCGCGGAACTATTTAACAAAACAGCTACTATTCAAAATGTATGTATCTTGTTTGCAGTCGCTTTGGGCGGGCAAATATTAAAACTGTGGCTTACATATCAATCCTCTTTTATGTCGCATAAGGCTACATATAAAATATTGAAAAATATCCGTAGCAAAATCGCAGATAAAATGCTTCGGGTTCCAATGGGCGTCATGTTGGATACGCCGACCGGAAATTTCAAAAATTTGATGGCAGATACAGTTTCAAAATTAGAGGATTCGATGGCTCATTTTATGCCTGAAATAACCTCTAATGTAGTGGCTCCCCTATGCTGTATACTACTGGTATTTATTCTTGACTGGCGCATGGGATTAGCTGCATTGATTACAATTCCCCTCGGACTTTTGGGTTACATTGGAATGATGAACGATTATGTGAATAAAAGTACCACTTATATGAAATCACAAAATGCGATGAACAGTACGCTGGTTGAGTATGTAAATGGTATAGAGGTTATTAAGGCATTTAATCAAGGAAGTGCTTCTTATAGTAAATTTACAGGTGCAATTAACTTCTTCCATGACAGTACTCTGGCATGGTGGAAGCAGAGTTGGCTTTGGTCAGCAGTCATTCAGGCTGTAATGCCGACAACATTGTTGGGAACGCTTCCGATTGGCGCATGGCTTTATATGACTGGAACATTACCATTATCAGATTTTATCACTTGCATTATCCTTCCTATTGGATTTATTGCCCCGCTTATGCGAGTAGGAAAATATTCTGAACAATTTAATATGGTGAAAGCCTGCCTCGATCAAATACGGGATTTTATTGAAAAACCGGAACTGAAACGTCCAGAAAAAAATGTTGCACTGGATGAAACAGCCTATCGCTTTGAAAATGTTTCTTTCGCTTATAACGAGACGGAAGTTCTGAAGAATGTATCCTTTGAAATCAAACCAGGTACTGTTTCAGCAATTGTCGGCCCTTCCGGTTCCGGAAAATCAACGATTGCAAAACTCATGGCTGGTTTTTGGGACGCCACAAAAGGAAAAGTTATTTTTGGCGGAAAGAATATTAAAGAGATTCCTTTCGCACAGTTGATGGGTGAAGTCAGTTATGTTGCACAGGACAATTTTCTGTTCGATGAAAGTATCCGTGAAAACATCCGGCTCGGAAAACCGGATGCGACAGACGATGAGGTGGTAGCTGCTGCAAAAGCTGCCTGCTGTCATGAGTTTATTGTAAAGTTGGAAAACGGATATGATACAAATGCCGGAGACGCAGGAGGAAAACTTTCTGGCGGAGAACGTCAGCGAATTACTATCGCAAGGGCAATTCTAAAAAATGCAAGAGTAATTATTCTTGATGAGGCCACGGCCTATGCTGATCCAGAAAATGAGTATCTCATTCAAAACGCTATCAGTAAACTTGTAAAAGGAAAAACCCTCATCGTAGTAGCTCATCGTCTTGCGACCATCCAGAAGGCTGATCAAATCCTTGTGGTGGAAAATGGAAAGATTGTTGGCTGCGGCAGGCAGGAAGAGCTTTTATCAGAATGCCCACTTTATCAAAGATTATGGAGTGATTATGTGAGTTCAGCTGATCAAGTGGAAGGAGGGACATTTTAATATGTTTTCAATTATAAAAAGGATTTTACGGTTATCTGGGAAATATCGTCCCCGTGTAATTGCCGGACTGATCTTCAATGCTCTGAAATCCTGCTGCGCCGCCTTTGTATTTTTTGCTGTGCTATTGGTAATGTTGAATATCGAACACTTAACAGAGACTGTCATTTTACAGGCATTTGGAATTGTTGCACTTAGTGTTTTGGGCCGCTTTTTGTTTCAGTACCTAAGCGATGTGCTAATGAGTGCGTCTGGATATGAGATTTTCCGGGAAAAGCGTCTTGAGATTGGAAATCAGCTCAAAAGGGCACCAATGGGCTATTTTACAGAAAATAATCTCGGCACCGTACAAACAGTATTGACAACAACAATTTCCGATCTGGAAGGGAATTGTATGCTTGCACTAACATTTTTGGTAGGAGGTTTTGTACAGGCGCTTGCCATGACGCTAATGTTGGGTATATTTTGCTGGCAGATTGGGTTTTTGGCTTTAACAGGAATTTTAGCGGGAATTCTTGTACTGGGCCAGATAAAAAAGCGGGCCGGCGCGCATACGGAAGATATGCAAAATGCTCAGGAATTGTTGGTGGGAAGTGCATTAGAATACATAAAAGGCATTTCTGTTCTGCGCATATTCGGAAAAGGCAAAGAAGGAAAAGGAAAAGTGGATCAAGCCTTTGAAAATAAGTGTCGCAGCGATATAGCGGTTACAATTTCTACTGCCGGAATTATGAAGCTGTATGAAGCCGTATTTAAGATTACAAGTTGCCTGTTATTTTTATTGTCAGCTTTGCTCTATTTGTGGGGAGTTATCACATTGCCCTATTGCCTTTTATTTATCATCTGTGCATTTTTAATGTTCATGGAATTGGAATTGATGAATGACGGGGCCTTTTTGAGTAAAATGCTCGCTACGCAGTTGGATCGGCTGGATTTCATCTCAGATATACCGGTTTTAGATGGAGACGGAAAGGATATTGTCCTGAAATCATATGAGATTGAACTGAAAGATGTTATTTTCGCTTATGACAGCCGTCCGGTTTTAGATGGAATCACCTTGAAAATCCCACAGAACTCTACTTGTGCTATCGTTGGGCCGTCAGGTTCAGGGAAAACAACTTTGTGTAATATGATTGCAAGATTTTGGGACGTAAATTCTGGAAGTGTTAAAATTGGAGGACACGATGTAAAAGAATTTACTTGTGATAGCCTTTTATCATATGTAAGTATGGTATTCCAAAAGGTGTATCTGTTTAATGATACGATTGAAAATAACATCAAATTCGGAAAACCTAACGCGACCCATGCGGAGGTGGTAGAGGCCGCTAAAAGGGCCCGCTGCCATGATTTTATAGAGGCGCTCCCACAAGGCTATGAAACAATGATAGGAGAAGCAGGTTCCACTTTGTCTGGGGGAGAAAAACAGAGAATTTCAATAGCAAGGGCGATATTGAAAGACGCGCCCATCGTTATTTTGGATGAAGCGACATCCAGCGTAGACCCGGAAAATGAAAAAGCTCTTTTGGACGCAATTTTTGAATTGACGAAAAATAAAACACTAATTTCTATCGCTCACAGGTTGTCTACTGTTCGGACGGCAGATCAAATTATTGTCATTGATCAAGGCCATATTGTTCAAAAGGGAACCCATAAGGAATTAGCAGAAAAAGAAGGGATTTATCGTACTTTTTTGAAGTGCAGGGAGAAATCCATCAGTTGGAAGCTATGAGGTGTGTTGCCATGAAAAAACAATTTCCAATTATATCTTTTGAACATGCCTCTTTTCAGTATGAAGGACAGTCTCAGGAAAGTCTAAAGGATGTAAAGCTTATCATAAAATCGGGAGAATTTCTTGTTATTACTGGGCAGAGCGGATGTGGAAAGACCACATTAACCAGGTGTATCAATAATTTGATTCCCCGCTTTTTTGAAGGCAGATTATCCGGCGAAGTCATTGTATTGGGACGTTCCATAAAAGAATCGGACGCCGGTGAGGCTGGCAAAGAGATTGCTTCAATTTTTCAAGATCCCCGCAGTCAATTTTTTACTACAAACAGTTCCAGCGAAGTTGCATTTGCCTGCGAAAACTATGGAATTCCACATAAAGAAATCGTTAAACGTGTTAACAGCGCCTTTCAGTCACTGAATATGGAGAACCTAAAAGACAGAGATATTTTTGCCCTGTCCAGTGGAGAAAGGCAAAAAGTTGCTTTTCTCGCAGCGACTACTCTTAATCCACAAATTTATGTTCTGGATGAGCCTTCGGCTAATTTAGACATTCATACAATCTTACAGGTAAGAGAGATTCTTTCTGCTTTGAAAGCCGCTGGACACACGATTATTGTTTCAGAACACAGATTGTTTTACTTATACGGACTCGCAGATCGCTTTTTAATTATGGAGGATGGTCAAATCTGCGAAGAATTAACAGGTGAGGAAATGGCAGAATTATCTGCTGTCCAAATGCACAACAGAAGGCTTCGCCCGTTAAATTTGGATTTAATACAAATAGAAAGGAAAGAATCTATTTGCCGCTCGGAAGTATTTCTCCAAATTAGAAATTTGAGCTTTTCGCATAAAGCCATGCCGGAACTTCTTCACAACATTTCATTAGAAGCCTACAAAGGCGAAACGATTGCCTTGATTGGAGAAAATGGTTGCGGGAAAACAACATTGGGGAAAATCTTGTCTGGCTTGATTCGCTGCCGCCAAGGTGCGTTTTACATTGATGGAAAGAATGTGAAGCAACAAAAATTATCCGACTATGTGTACTTTGTTATGCAGGAGGCAGATCACCAGCTTTATACAGACAGTGTGACGGAGGAATTGAGGTTAGGAAACAAAAGGATTCCAAGCATAGATGAAAAAGTGTCTCAAATTTTGAAAATGCTCCATCTGGAAAACTTCAAAGACTGCCATCCGTATGCTTTATCAGGCGGTCAAAAACAGAGACTGACAATAGGAGCGGCAATGCTTTCGGAAAAACCAATCATCGTTTTGGATGAACCAACAAGCGGGTTAGACTGGGATAATATGTGCGCTGTTGCCAATGCTGTTAATTATATGCGTGAGGCTGGAAAGCTGGTCTTTATTATTACGCATGATCTGGAGTTTATCAGCCTGACCGCCTCGCGCGCTTTGCTTTTGAAGGAAGGGATTATTAAAGATGATTTACAAATGACGGAACAAAACAATTTCAAAATCGTAAAGAATTTTATGGTGGAGGAAGGTGGTGAATAAATTGAGAAAGCATGGAGTATATTACGATTCTCGCATAAAACTTCTGTTGATTCTATTGACATCAGCTTTGGCGTTTGCTTTGGGTGGAGGCTTAACAGGCTTGTTACTCTTTGGCGTCGTTTGCCTGTTTGCTTTGCTAAGTGGACTTTGGAAAACAAGTATCAAAGTTGCAATAGTTTATATAGTTCTGCTTATGTTGGCGCAAGTCCTTCCAATTCATTTATCTTCCGTGATAACATTCTTTTTACTAAGAATTTTGACTATTGCACTTGCTTTGAATATTCTATTTCAGACTACGGAAATATCGGAATTGATAGCAGCGCTTCAGGCAAGTCATATCCCTCAAGCAATTGTGATACCAGTGGCTATCATATTGAGATTTCTTCCATCTTTGAAACAAGATGTGCTTTATATAAAACAAGGGATGAAAACGAGGGGCGTGGGATTGTCTTTTTGGAGAATAGTAAGTCATCCGGCGCAGACATACGAAGGCTTTTTAGTCCCTATACTTATGCGCCTTCTGATGACGGCGACAGAATTATCCGCATCAGCGGAAACGCGAGGCATCAGCTATCCTTGTGAAAAAACTCACTATATATTAGTTGATTTCCGCTTAAGAGATAGTATTTTGTTGATAGGTATGCTTGCTCTTTTTGCGGTTATCATATGGACATCGTTCCAACCAATATCATTTTAAGGAGGATTTATTTCATGCAAACCGAAAACAAAAAAGGATTTCAAGTAAAGGATTTGATCGTCACAGCTCTTTTATCTTTGTGCGCACTTGTTATCTATATCATTTGTGCGTTCCTATCTTTTTCTCCCTACACGATGTTAGTGGTAAGTCCATTGTGGTCATTATTGGCAGCTATTACATATTTCCTTGTAGCAGCTAAGACTAAGAAACCGTGGGCACTGTTCATTTTTTGTGCGGTAACAGGCATTTATGGATTTTATCCGCCCATGATAATTTGCTGCATTATTGCTGGCATTATTTCTGCGTTGATCGCGTGGAAAACAGGTTGCACTAATGGAAAAACACTTACGTTCAGTTATATCATTTATATGGTTTTAGCAGCATTCAGTGGTACATATATTCCCTTCTTGTTTTTCTCAAATCAAACACTTGAGCAGTATGCGGGAATGTTTGGCGAAAGTTATTTGGGAATTTTGCAAACGTTAGTATCACCTGTAACAGCTATCATAATGCTTGTCGTTGTTGCAATTTGCGCCTTTGTTGGCGCGCTCATCGCTAAGAAACTGCTCAAGAAGCATTTCAAAAAAGCAGGTATGGTGTAAATGAAGTAATTATATGTGTCAGAAGGAGGTGTACCATTATGCCCTTAACATCATCTATGGAGGACTATTTAGAGGCAGTTTTAATAGTAGCTAAAAAACAAATTGAGGTGCGCTCTGTTGATATAGCTCGACAATTAAATGTTAGCAAACCAAGCGTCTGGCGGGCAATGACTGTCCTAAAAGATGGTGGTTTCCTTACAATGGATGATCACAGTTTTCTTTTACTCACAGATTTAGGACAAGAAACAGCCAAGAAAATCTATGAGCGTCACTGTTTTTTTACTGAACAGCTTATCGCCGCAGGTATTGACCCCAAGACTGCGGAGGCCGACGCCTGCCGGATTGAACACAACATCAGCGACGAAAGTTTCTCACGGCTGAAAGAGACAGCAACACAGAAACAAGATTAACCTGGATAAATTTTTAATGGCTAACTTATGGGAGGAAAAATGAAGATTAAATAGAAAAGACACGCCGACGGGCTTGCAGAGTAGCAAGTCCTCAGCCATGTCTTGGAAACAAGAGAATGGAGGTGGTTCCCATGCAGCAAACAGAATGGGTTTATTGTCCCGTCTGCGGGAATAAAACCCGTGATCGAATCAGGGAGGATACGGTTTTAATCAATTATCCTCTCTACTGCCCGAAGTGCAAACGAAAGAGCTTGATTCAGGCGAAACAGCTACACATCGTTGTCATCAAAGAGCCAGACGCATAGACGCAGAGCCGATGAACCCGTGAGAATTTCCCACGGACATCGGCTCTTTTTCACTCTTTGGGCTGGCTATCCAAGGCCGCTCTAACTGTCGCCTTGATGATCTGCATAGAACGCTCATCGCAGTTATACAGCATACGGACAAGGCTTTCCATTTCAGAATCCTCAATCTTCTTTTCCGGGAAGAAAATCTGATCGGGTAAAATGGACAGCTCCCGAATCAGCTTGTACAGGATGTCGTAGCTGGGCTTTTTGCCTTCGTTCTCGATACGATATATAAATCTCTCGCCTACTCCGACCTTGGCTGCCAGATCTTCGACCGTAATATCTGCTTTCATGCGGGCATTCTTGATGATCTCGCCAAGCATTTCATGTTCATTCTGCACTTTCAGTTCACCTCTCCTTCTATTTTACGGATTTATGCCAGATTTATAATGGCATAGCAGTTCAAATTCTAGAGAACTGATAGTGCGGATAAAAGTGAACTGACCAGGATCGTATAACTGGCCCTGTCAATAAAAAAAACGAGGCTTTGGCAGGTTGGTTTGTCATGCCCATCCCTCCAGACCACGTTTTGGCCTGGAGGGATATTTCATGCGTTGGTCATCCTTCGCACCGCTGCTTATTAGAAGCAGCGAGTATGATTCTATGTCGTAGGCCGCCTGCTTGACGGTGTACGGTCAAAAAAACTTCCCGTTTTTCAGCGGGATACTATGCCCTTCGCACTGAACCATCATGCCATGATTTATACGAACTAAAAAGAAACGCACTTGCTGTTTGGGGGAATACCCCATTCTGCAGGTGCGTTTTTCAATATAGAGAAACCCCATTTTCACGTTGTAGGGGACCGCCGGCCAGTCTGAATTTCTCGCAATTCAGACTGATCGGAGGGAAAACAGCGTGGACGCTGATAAAAAAAGAATATGGATTCGCGGCCAATTTGTCGAGGTCACGGATGAAGTGTACCGGGCCTATATGCAGGGCGACCGGAAAATGCGCTATTTTGAGAACGATTTGAAAACCGAGCGGTTCGTTCTCGGAAAGGAGGGCCAAGTGGTGCAGATCATCCCCAGCCGCGAAGATTCTTTGGACCGGCTGGTGGATGAAAATGCCCGGCAATTCTCCGATGAGCAGGAAAGCGTGGAGAGCGTGGTGCTCCACAAGCTGGAAGTGGACAGGCTACATACCGCGCTTTCCCTGCTTACCCCAGAAGAACGTGCGCTGATCCAGGCATTATTCTTTGATGAGCGCAAGGAGAGCGAGCTGGCGGTGGAACTCGGCATTTCTCAGCCCGCCGTTTATAAGAGGAAAATGAAAATCCTCAAAAAGCTAAAAATTTTTCTGGAAAAATAAGTTTTAGCGGTTATAGAACCTCTCACCCAACGGCAAATAGGGTGAGAGGTTCTTTTTATGGCCTCATGGCACCTTGAAAACTGCATACCCATTCATCAGGCACATTCCCGCTGCTTTGGCGAAAGCCAAAGCCCAGGTAGCGGCTGCGCAGTGATCTGCCGGGAGAAAACAACGAGACACCACCGAAAAAAGAGATTGTAGGTCTTTGGTTTGTTCTTCCAGGCAAGGAGCGAGAAACAGCAGGCTGCCAGTACCGGGCGGCTCCCGGTACGGCCATAACCAGCAGCGGGGACAATGATACTCCCGTCCAGCCTAACGTCCGAGCGTTGAAGCGGTTTGCCGCCGTGATCCGTCGCAGGCAATGGGGGCGGTTGCGTGAGAACCACGCGAGGGGTGAGATTCCCCGTGGAGCTGGTGAGCCGCCAGCCGTTTGATGACTTCCCGCAGTGTTCCGGGGTGTCGAGGACAAATAGGAACACTTTGAAATACGGGCCGTACAGCAGGACGGGCCAATGAAAACAGGAGGATTGTTTTATCTCTCCCTGGCCTTCATTCTGTTCTGCTGTCCGGCTCTACATAGGCGGCACCTGCCGCCTGCATTTCAAAGGGAGGTCATAGACATGAATAAGACATATCTGCGCGGCGATATGTACTATGCCGATCTGGGCCGGGGAATCGGCTCCGAACAGGAAGGGTATCGCCCTGTCCTTATTATTCAGAACGATACTGGAAACAAGCACAGCCCCACGGTCATTGTGGCAGCCATATCCAGCAAAGTGGACGCCAAGGCCAAGCTGCCCACTCATTACCTTCTCAAAGCAGAGAACGGCCTGGAGCTGCCTTCTCTGGTGCTGATGGAGCAGCTCCGCACCATTGATAAAAGACGGCTGGAAACGTACATCGGACATCTGGAGGAACAGCATATCCGCCGGCTCAACCGCGCTCTGGCAGTCAGCGTGGGATTGATTGAAGAAACGTCGAAAAATTTAATCATGTGCCTTTGTCCGGCCTGTGCCAATAACTTCTACGGCACAGGCTCTTATTATTTGCGCCGGGTCCACCCTGGCCGGGTGGAAAAGGACATCTGCACCTACTGCGGCCAGCGGCCCGGTTTTGATTATGAAGTAGTAAAAAAGAAGGAAAGGAAGTGAAGATTGGATATGGAAAAGCTGATTACTCGTAAGGAGGCGGCAAAACTGTTGGGAATCAGCCTTGCCACCTTGGATGAAGCCAGAAACAGCGGTTTGATTTCCTATATTCAATATGTACCGAATGGGTGCGTATATTTCACTTCTGCCTACCTTCAGGAATATGTTGCTAAATGCACCTATCGGGCAAAACCTGTGGAAAAGAAAGCAACCTACCGAAATGTGCGAGGAAACAAATCGCACCTTTGAGCAAATCGTGCGGTTTTGGTAAAACAAAGATACAACACCGATTGCATTTGGAGGTAGAAAAATGGCAGCAAAAAGAAAACGAATTCCCAGGTACAGCAAAGTCCAGATAAATGGGCATGAGTATTACAAAACAGATATTGAGGACGCAGATGGCAAACGGGTGATTCTTTACGGAAAAACCCGCGAGGAAGTTTACGACAAGGAAATGGCGGCTCTTGAGCAAATCGACAACGCCACATTCCGGCGTAAATCCCCCACGGTCGCCGAGTATTGTGAAAAGTGGCTTCTGATGCAGTCCGTCCATATCCGTGCCACCACATTGATTGATTATACATCCAAGGTGCGGCGGCATATTATCAAGGAGCTGGGTGAGAAACGAATGGCCGATGTAACCCTGGATGACATCCAGGTTGCCCTTGTGCCAGTCTCTAAAAAGTCGGCTTCAGTATATAAGTCCGTGGTAATCCTCTACAAGTCTATTTTCCGGGCGGCCAAGGAGAGCCATGTGATTGATACAAACCCGACGATATACCTTGAGGCAAAAGGCGGAGGCGTTCCGCAGGAGGAGCGGCAGGCTTTGACGGATGAACAGGTAGAACGGCTTTTGGACGCCATTCGTGGGTTGCCGCCCTATGTATTTGTGATGATTGGCCTGTATGCCGGGCTGCGGCGGGAAGAAATCCTTGCACTGCAATGGGATTCGGTATATCTGGATACAGATGCGCCGTATTTGACGGTCCGGCGGGCGTGGCACACGGAACATAATAGGCCGGTCATTCTCACAGAGTTAAAAACGAAGGCTGCGGAGCGGAATATCCCTCTCCCGGATCGTTTGGCAGAGTGCTTGAAAGCGGCAAAGAAAAAATCGACATCAGACTATGTAATTGCCAACCAGGATGGAGAGCCGTTGTCTTATACGCAGTTTAAGCGGCTTTGGCAGTATATCGTGACACGGACAGCAAAACCGAGGATAGCTCGCAAACTTGTGGACGGGAAATATGTGAAGTATATGCTTTACCCGAAGCTGGGTGAAAAAGCACGGAACAATGGTCATGTGGTATATAGCTTGGATTTTGAGGTTACGCCACACATGCTTCGTCATACCTACATCACAAATTTGATTCATGCTTCGGTAGACCCGAAAACAGTTCAATACTTGGCTGGCCATGAGAGCAGTAAGATCACGATGGACATTTATGCGAAGGTAAAGTACAACAAGCCGGAGCAACTGGCAGGAGTTTTAAGCGGAGCCTTTGCAGAATGGGATGGCGGTGAATACGAAGCGGCACAATAATTTGACGGAAAACGTACAAAGGGCGGGGAGTGTTCCCCGCCCTTTGCGTTTCCCAGAATCGCACCTTTGATAGAGCCATGATTTTTCAGTATAAAGAAGGTATCGGCGCTGAAATACATATTAAATAGAAAGGAACTGAAATCATGGCGAAAAAACAAGAAAATGTTCCCCGGTATGGCACTGCCATGCGGAGGGGGATTCAATATTACAGGACTCGGATCACCGATGCCGATGGAAAAAGGGTGGACTTGTATGCTGAAACCTGCGAGGAACTCCAGTTAAAGGAGATGGAGGCTCGACGCCAGGTAGAGGAGGCGGTTTTCCGCAGAAAACATCCAACGGTGGCAGAGTATTGCGAGAAGTGGTTGCTCATGCAGTCGGCAAAGGTATCTTCCGGCACGTTGAGAGGATATACCCAGACCATGAACAACTATATTGTCAAACCTTTAGGCGATATGTATCTTGAGGATGTGACTGCAGACGATATTCGGCTTGCGATGATTCCATTGGCTTCAAAATCTGCTGGATTGTATAGTAAGGTAAATATGCTCCTGAAATGTGTCTTTTATTCGGCAGAGCGAAGCCAGTTACTTGAATATAATCCCTGTGAGGGACTCTCGGCCAAAGGGGGAAAACCGGGGAAAAAGATAAATGCCTTGACGGATGAGCAAGTGAAGCTACTTTTAGATACTGTCCGAGGGCTTCCGCCCTATACCTTTATAATGATCGCTTTATATTCCGGCCTGCGTCGTGAAGAAATTCTGGGACTGCAATGGGACTGCGTATTTCTGGATGTTCCTACGCCGTACATCTCTGTACGGAGGGCATGGCGCTCAGAACATAACAGGCCGGTGATTTCCACAACGCTGAAAACGAAGGCGGCTCGGAGAGATATTCCGATCCCAAAGTGTTTGACAGACTGCCTGCGGGAAGTGAAAGAGAAAACCGAATCGGAATATGTGGTTGCTGACAGAAATGGAAATCCTCTTTCATCTTCGCAGTTTCAGCGGGTATGGAAATATGTAACCGTTCGCTCTACGAAACCCCATAACTATTATAAGTATGTAAATGGCCAGTGCGTGAAGTGTACGGTAACGCCTACCCCTGGCAGTCATCAGAAAAATAACCCGAAGTTAGTGTATGCCATTGACTTTGATGTAACCCCACATCAACTTCGTCACACCTATATTACTAACCTGCTGTATGCAGGCATTGACCCAAAAACTGTTCAATATCTTGCCGGGCATGAAAACAGTAAGACGACTATGGACATTTACGCGCAGGTGAAGTATAATAAACCGGAGGAACTTCTGAGTGTTGTAAATGCTGCATTTGCTCCATCTGTTGGTGTCTAAAATGCCCCCATTTTTATGATTAAATACTGGGGCAACATTTGAGGGCAGAGGCCAAAAAGCCCATAAAATCAAGGAAAACCGGCGCTAAACTGTACGCCAATACGGTCTCAAAGCAGCTCGTCGCGCTCCGCAGTTCTCCAAGAGATAATCATCCGCAAGGATTTTTCTCGAGGGACGCAAAAGCGAATCTTTCAAACATTTCCCCGCAGACAAGGCATACGCCGTATGCCCCGCCTGCGGGTTTTTGTTTTAAAACAAGCATCACCCCCGCTCCGCAAAATGAACAGAACCAGTAAAACAGGACAATAGACAAAATCCCCCCTGATGTAGGATAATAAGTACATCAGGGGGGATTCATTATGAGCAAACGAAGATACACCAATATGCAGGTTCTACTACCGACCATAGAAAAGATGTTAGAATCAGGGAAGAACCACAGGGAAATCGAAGCGGAACTTGGCTTGGAGGGAGACCGTCCGGTTCACAATCTGCTGAAGCGGCAACGCAAAAAAGCCGCCAAGGGTGCGCCGAAGTTTCGTGGCAGGAAGCCTGCAAAGACGCTGCAGGAATATAAGTATGAGAATAAGCGGCTCAAGATGGAAGTGAAATTACTGCAGGATTTTCTGCAGTCCACAGAAAGGAAGTGAGGCCAAAGGCAAAGTACGCCGTCATTCACCGTCACCGGGGAGAATACCCAATATCTGTTATGTGCAAATTCTTCGGGGTATCCAGAAGTGGTTACTACTGCTTTAAAAAGCGTCTGGGAGAGACGGATCGCGATGCTGTTGTGGCAAAGGAAATCGAGGAATGTCAGCGCAGGACAGATAAGACCTATGGCTATCGACGTGTATGGAAGTGGTTAAAAGGCAGAAATATTCAAAGAGATCCGAAGACTGTGCTCAGAATCATGAAAAAATATGGATTATTGTCTGAGGTTCGCCGACGCCGCCAATGGGTAAATCTTGGTCAGCAGGTACACAAATACGAAAATCTGTTGAACAGACAGTTCCGGGCGGTCAGGCCAAACGAGAAATGGGTCACGGACATTTCTTACATCCACACAAAAGAAGGCATTTTATATCTGTCCATGATCCGAGATCTGTATGACAACAGTATTGTGGCCTACAAGACTGCAAGTCGGCAGACTGTGAATCTTGTTCTGGACACGATTCGTCTGGCAATGAAGAAAGAGAAAGTCGCTGCGGAGTTGCAGCTCCACAGCGACCAAGGCTTTCAATACACATCGCAAGCATACTTCAAGCTAACACAATCTTACGGCATAACGCCGTCCATGTCAAGGAAAGGAAATCCTTATGACAATGCCATGGCAGAAAATTTCTTCTCCATTCTGAAAACAGAGTGCATCTACCGCCACAAGCCAAAGACGTTCCAAGAAGCAAACGAACTGATCGACAGGTATATTTACTTCTATAACCACGAACGCATCCAAACAAAAACGGGAGTGGCACCGCTGTCGCTGCGCCACTCCGCTTAAAACTCAATATCCTACATGGGGGCTTTTAGTGCTGTCCGCATAATCTGGTGCGGTTCAAAAAACGGAACGGGGGTGATGCTATTTATAATCTGTTTTACTCTGCAATTTCTGCACTCAGCAGGTCTAAAATCGCGTCTTCCGCGTTCCAGAAGTACGCGTTTTCACTGAGAAGCGCCGTGATGCCCGTGCGGTCAAAATAGGTGCGCACGCCGTCTGCCATGCCACAGCAGGCGACCGTTTTGCCTTGCTTTTGCAGGCTTTCACACAGCTCCAAAACGGCCTGCGCGCCGGAAACGTCAATGTTCGGCATGCCGCGCAGGGAAAAGATCACATGGTCGTAGGCGGGCATTTCCGCCATGCGGCGGTTGAATTCATCCACCGCGCCGAAGAACAGCGAGCCTATCACGTACACAACGCCGGTCGTCTCCAGCACCGGCGGCTTGCCTTCCACCGTGCGCAGCTTATTCGCGTCAATGTCGGAGAAGCTTACGCCAATCCGGCTGGATTTTGCAATGTACAAAACCGCAGAGTACGCAACACCGAGCAAAATCGCGACCGTCAAATCGAAAATGACCGTTGCGAGCATCGTGATGAGGAATTGGCTGATGCCGGATTTTAGCTTGTGGCTGAAAATGTAGCGGATGCCGCTCCAGTCGTTCATGCGCCACGCCGTTACCATCAAAACGCCGGCAAGTGCCGCAAGCGGCAGGCGCGCCATCACGCCGCCGAGCAGAAACATGGAGGCGAGCAGGAAAACGGAGTGGAACACGCTCGCAAGGCGCGTCTGCTGGCCGGATTTCACCGCTACGCTCGTGCGCGCAATGGCCGCCGTAGCCGGCACACCGCCGAAAAGCGGCAGCAGCATGTTGCCTACGCCCTGCGCGATGAGCTCTTGATCGGCGTTGAACGGCTCGTTTTTCATGCGGGAAGCCGAAGCACCGCACAAAAGACTTTCAATCATGCCGAGCGCCGCAATCGTCACAACGGGAGAGATGAGGTTTTTCAGCATGTCAAGGTTCAGACCGCCGAGGTCAAGGCGGTCTGCGAGCATCAGCGTGCGCGGAATGTCGCCCACCGTCGCAATGGAATCCATACGGAACAGGGCGGAAACGACCGTTGCCAAAATGATGCCCACAAGCGAGCCCGGCACGCGTGCGCCCCACTTTTTCGGCCAGACAATCATCACGACAACGACAAGCAGACCAATCAGCACCGCTTGGAGGTTCGGATGAAAGCCGAGGCGCGCGTAAGACGCGATTTTTGCCAAATTTGAGCTGCCCTCGGACGCAGTGCCGAAGAAATTATCGATTTGCCCCATCGCGATAATAATCGCAATGCCGGACGTAAAGCCCATGATGACGGGCATCGGGATGAAGCTGATGAGCCGCCCAAGCTTAAAAATACCGGCTAAAAGCAGCAGTGCGCCCGCCGCAAAGCACGCGAAAAACACGCCCTGCAAGCCGTAAGACGCCACAATGCCCACCAAAACGGCGCTCATCGCGCCTGTGGGGCCGGAAATCTGGAACGAAGCGCCGCCGAGTACCGCAATGACAACGCCCGCAATGATTGCCGTAACAAGACCCGCAGCTGCCGTAGCGCCGGAAGATACGCCGAACGCCAGCGCAAGGGGCAGCGCCACCGCGCAAACAGTCAGGCCCGCCATGATGTCTTTCATCAGCTTGGCGGTGTTGTAGCCCGAAAACTCCTGCTTCAGGCTCGTTAAATAGTTTTTTATCATGTTTCCCTCCAATAAATTGATTTTTCCGCATCATTTGCCGCTTTTTTACCGCAGCCTATTAACTATACCATTAGGAGCCGCTTTAATGCAAGGAAAAAGATACGCCGTTTTCTCGCGCTTTTCTGTGCATACAGCCCGCGTGACACACCTTATAAAAATCTTTACTTTTTATAGGAAATACGCTATACTTTGTACAAAAGCAAATGCGAAAATTCCTTGTTTTAATCCAAACAAAGAGGTATGAAAATGAACGTAAAAAAAACGGAAAGAGACGGCATTGTCCGCGCCTATCCCGAAAACGGCAAGCCGCTCGCGTGGTCTGCGTCGTCCGGTGTAGAGCTCATCGAAAGAGACGGCCTGTATTTTAAAGACTTGGAGAAGACCGGCGAGCTTCTCCCGTATGAAGATTGGCGTTTGCCCGTTGAGGAGCGCGCCGCAGACCTTGCTTCCCGCCTAACAACAGAGGAGATTGCGGGCCTTATGCTCTATTCGCCGCACCAAGCGGTGCCGCCCATGGCGTTCGGCCCGTTCGGCGGTACATATAACGGCCAAAAGTACGCGGAAGCAAATGTCCCTGCGTATACGCTCACCGACCAGCAGAAGGAATTCATGAACAAAGAGCACATTCGCCACGTCCTCATGATTACGGTAGAAGACGCGAAGACTGCCGCAAAGTGGAACAATGAGCTGCAAAAGCTTGCCGAAAGCATGCCGCACGGCATCCCGGTGAACATTTCCTCCGACCCGCGCAACGGTGCGCGCGGCAGCGGCAGCGTAGAGTTTAAAACCGCCGGCAGTGACGTCAGCAAGTGGCCGGAGGGTGTCGGTTTTGCCGCGTGCTTTGACCCCGAGATTGTCCGCCGGTTCGCGGAGGATGCGTCGAAAGAATACCGTGCGCTCGGCATCACCACGGCGCTCGGCCCGCAGATTGACCTTTGCACCGAGCCGCGCTGGATGCGCTTTGTCGATACGCTCGGTGAAAATCTTGAGATGACAAAGAAAATGGTCAAGGCGTACTGCGACGGTATGCAGACCACCGAGAATTCCGAAAACGGCTGGGGATATGACAGCGTAAACACCATGGTCAAGCACTGGCCGGGCGGCGGCACGGGTGAGGCCGGCCGCGATGCACACTATGCCTACGGCAAATACGCGGTTTACCCGGGCAATAATTCCGAAGAACACAGGAAACCGTTTACGGAAGCGGCGTTTAAATTAGACGGTCCCACCGAAAGTGCCTCTGCCGTCATGCCGTACTACACGGTTTCTTGGGGACTCGACACCAAAAACGGCAAAAACGTCGGCAACTCGTACAGCGAGTATCTCATCAAAGATCTCCTGCGCGAAAAATACGGCTTTAAGGGTGTCGTTTGCACGGACTGGGGCATCACGCAGGATCCCGCACCCATTATGGATACGTTTGCAAGCCGCTGCTTTAATATGGAAAACATGACCGAGGGCGAGCGCTGCTTCGTCGCCATCATGAACGGCGTAGACCAGTTCGGCGGCAACGCAGAGATTGCGCCCATCATGGAAGCGTATCAAATCGGCTGCGAAAAGGTCGGCGAAGAAGCCATGCGCGCCAGAATGGAGCGCTCCGCCGCGCGTCTGCTCAAAAATATTTTCCGGTGCGGCCTGTTCGAGAACCCGTATCTCGATCCCGAAGAGTCCGCTAAGATTGTCGGCAACGCGGAATTCTGCGCCCACGGCTATGACGCACAACGCAAATCTGTCGTCTTATTAAAGAATCGCAATCACTGTCTGCCGCTCCAAAAGGGTATCAAAATCTACGTGCCGCAGCGCAAGCTCCGCACCATGAAGGGCTTCATGCGCAACGATATTCCCGCCCACACGGAAGACCCCGTGACGGACGAGGTGATTTCGAAATACGGCGTGCGCGTCCATACGCCCGAGGAAGCGGACGTGGCGCTTGTCTTTGTGGAAAGCCCTGCGTGCAACGCGTATTCTACGGAAGACGTCGCAAACGGCGGCAACGGCTACCTGCCCATCACACTCCAGTACCGCCCCTATACGGCGGTGAACGCGCGCGAAGTGAGTATTGCGGGCGGCGATTTCCGCGAGGATTTCACGAACCGCAGTTACCGCGGCAAAACGAATATTGCCTATAATGAATGCGACCTCGATAACATTCTAAACTGTCGCGAGGCGATGGGAGACAAGCCCGTCATTGTCTGCGCAGCAATCAACAACCCAATGGTCATGCACGAGTTTGAGCGTGAAGCGGACGGCATCGTCGTCGAGTTCGGTGTTTCCCGCGCCGCGGTGCTTGACGTCGTCTTCGGCGATTACGATCCCACCGGCCGTCTGCCTGTGCAGATGCCGAAGGACATGGACACCGTGGAAAAGCATTGCGAAGACGTTCCGTTTGACCTTGAAGTGCACGTGGATGAATTCGGCCACGCCTACGGCTACGGCTTCGGCATGAATTATGAAGGCGTCATCGAGAAATAAGGAGTGACATCTAATGAATACAGTAGAAAAATGGGGGCTTTTTGAAGTTTCCCTCAAAGGTCCGTCTGCGGGCAACCCGTTTACGGAGCAGTCCGTTTCCGCCACGTTCCGCAGCAAAAACGAGATCGTCACGGTAGACGGCTTCTATGACGGCGACGGCGTTTATAAAGTGCGCTTCATGCCCTCGTTTACGGGCGATTACGTCTATGAAACGGTCGGCAGCTTCCCGGAAGCGGAGTCTGCCGGCGATTTCACCGTAACGGAGCCGACCGGCAATAACCACGGCCCGGTGCGTATTGCGAACACGTACCATTTCGCCTATGAAGACACCACGCCATACTATTCCGTCGGCACCACGTGCTACGCGTGGGCGCACCAACCGGAAGAAGTGCACAAGCAAACGCTCGAGGAGCTCGATAAGGGCTACTTCAACAAAATGCGTTTCTGCGTCTTTCCGAAGCACTACATCCACAATTTCCGCGACCCGGAGACCTTCCCATATGAGGGCACCCCGGTCGATAATTCAAACCTCACCGAAGAAAACTTCTCGTATTTCGTCGATTTTTCCGGCAACAACTGGGATTTTACGCGTTTTAACCCCGAGCATTTTCGCCGCATGGAGCGCTGCATCGTAGAATTACAGGAGCGCGGCATCGAGGCCGACATCATCGTTATGCACCCCTACGACCGCTGGGGCTTCTCCGTCATGAACCGCGAGCAGGACGACCTCTACTGGAACTACGTCATCGCGCGCTTCTCCGCCTACCGCAACGTGTGGTGGAGCCTTGCAAACGAATACGACCTCATGCGCGCCAAGAAGCTTGAGGACTGGGAGCACTACGCAGACCTGCTCTGCAAAAAAGATCCGTACAACCACATGCGTTCCATCCACAACTGCATACCGTTCTACGACCACACTCGTCCGTGGATTACGCATTGCAGCTTGCAGCGCCAGGATCTCTACCGTCACGTGGAATACACCACCGATTACCGCACGCGCTACCAAAAGCCTATCGTGTGGGATGAGATTGCCTACGAAGGCAATATTGATATGGGCTGGGGCAATATCTCCGGGCAGGAGCTTACCCGCCGCTTCTGGGAAGCTTCCATGCGCGGCGGCTACGCAGGCCACGGCGAGACCTTCATGAACCCCGAAGACATCTTGTGGTGGAGCCACGGCGGCAAGCTGCACGGCGAAAGCCCCGCGCGCATCCGCTTCCTGCATGAAATTCTCACGCAGACGCCCGGTCTCGGCTTAAAGCAAGGCCCCGGCGCGTTCGATGAGACCGTCGCCGTGCCGGACGAGATGATCCCCGTCACCGGCTACGAGATTCACTACTACGGCTTCGGCCGCCCGAGCTTCCGCGATTTCGTAAAGCCCGCGGACGAAAACTGGCGCGTGGAGGTCATCGATACGTGGAACATGACCATCACCGATGCCGGCGTGCACAGCGGTAAGTTCCGCATTGCGCTGCCGGGCCGCGAGTACATGGCCGTGCGCCTCACGCGCGTGTAAACATTCATAAAGCGTATAAATTTAAATAAACCGTAAAAGAGGGCACCCGCAGCGCTGCGCGGTGTCCTCTTTACTTGACAGAATCTTTCCCGCGCCGTACAATAAACCCAAGATAACAAAGAAATATTCCGAAAGGATGACTATATTTTGGCGAATAAAAGAAAACGCCCCGCTGCTATGCGCGAGGAAGAACGGCAGGCACAGCGCGCAGCCGCCCGTGCGGAGCGCCGCACAAGGCGAGCCGCAGAGCAGGCCACACAGAATGTCCCGCAGAAGACGGAAGCCCCGAAAGCGCCGCAAAAAGCAGGCGTGCCTCATAAAAAGAAGAAGATCAACAAGTTCCGCGTGGCGGTCGTCTGCACCGCCGCTGTGCTCGTGGCGCTCGTTGCCCTCGGCGTGGCCAGCGCTGCCGGTGTGCGCACGCCCATCAGCAGTATCGCCGCAGACGGCGAGCCGGAGTTCTTCTCCACCGTAAAACCGCAGGCCAGCGCCGCACCGGCAGAAAACACTGCTTCCGCCGCGCCTACGCCGTCTTCCGCTTTTGACGGCGCACTTTTCATCGGCGACAGCATGACGACGCGCCTGAAAAGCTACGTCACGGACGGCGCAGGCAGCACCACCGCTTTGAGCGACGCGGAATTCATGACCCGCAGCGATTATTCGTGGGGCGAAGCGCAGAACGAACTAAACGGCGGTGAGGGCGGCCTGTGGCTCGACGATGACACCGCTCTCACCGTCACGGAAGCCATCGACCGTTTCTCCGCGACGAAGCTTTACATTCAACTCGGCAAGGAAGACCTCACGTATAACGACGTTTCCGACGTCACGTCCACTGCACAGGCGGTTATTTCCGCGCTGCAAACGAAGTACCCGAACCTTGAAATTACCGTGCAGGCCGTTACGCCCATGCTGGAGTGGATTGACTATCAGGGGCTCAGCAGCAGCACCATCGCGCAGTATAACAAAGCGATGCAGACCTATTGCACGGGCAAAAAGAACCTGAAGTTCTTAAACATCGCCGCATTCTGTACAGAGGGCTACCTTCCCGCGGAGTATTGCGCTGACCCCGAGGGCTTGTGCATCCACTTAAACGACGAGGGCTGCGCCATTTGGGCAGATTATCTCCTCGGCAACAAAACGCCGGAGCCGTCGCCCACCCCCACGCCGACCCCCGATCCGAACGGCGACAGCACCGATAACACCGATACAACGGACACCGCCGGCGACACCTACACGGACGATTCCGGCGATTATACGGACAACACAGGGGATTACACCGATGATACGGGCGACTATACGGATGACACCGGTGATTACACAGAAGAATAACCTACAAAATATGGCATGCAAAATGTTTGGTATACCATATTTTGCTTTTCTCAAAACTTTTTGAAATTTTTTTGAAAAAAGGCTTGCAATTTAGAAAGAGATGTGGTATTATAATAAAGCCGTCAGATGAGGCGGCAAACAGAATAGTTGGTGTTGATTACAACGAGGGTCCACCTGTTCCCATACCGAACACAGAAGTTAAGCTCGTTTGTGCTGAAAATACTCGGCTGGCAACGGCCCGGGACGATAGGTTGGCGCCAACACTTAGAAGAATCACAGAAATGTGGTTCTTTTTTATTTTTCAAAAGCTAAAAGCCCCCTCTGTCAGAGGGGTTTTTTCATTTACGCTTGCTTTTAGCTGTCCGCGCAGAAAGCTTGAGCAAAACTTTATTCCTTCAACAGGTTTTACTTCACGACTTACCATATTCAGCAAAACAACGGGAAAAAACGCCTTTTTTCCCTAAAACATGGCGTCAAAAAACATTGACATATCCGTGAAATTGTTGTAAACTTTTTTGGAATTCTGCTTTTTTCGTCTGCGTGCTCCGGCGGCAGGCGGACAAAGAAAAAAGATATACAAACGGAGGGGCGGAGACCGGCACTTTCCTGTGTGGCCGCACGCGTACCTCGAAGAAAGGTAAGTGTTCAAAAAGTGGAAAAAACCCTGATTTGTCTGGCCATCGCTCTGGTCGTCGGTCTGCTGATGTCCCGCTTGGCAAAGCTCGTACATCTGCCTGCGGTCACGGCGTACCTCGTCGGCGGTCTGCTCATCGGTCCGTTCTGTCTCGGCGCGCTGAACCTTCCGTACATCGGCTTCAATTCTCTGGAGCAGGTGGAGGGCCTCAGCGTCATCACGCAGACGGCGCTCGGCTTCATCGCGTTCGCCATCGGCAACGAGTTCCGCGTCTCGCAGCTCAAAACGATGGGTAAGCAGGCCATCACCGTCGGCATTCTGCAGGCGGTCATCACGACTATTGTGGTCGATATCGCCCTCATTGTCCTGCATCTCATCAATCCCGCCCTCCTTTCGCTGCCCTCTGCCATCACCCTCGGTGCCATCGCCGCGGCTACGGCCCCGGCGGCTACGCTCATGGTCGTGCGCCAGTATAAGGCAGACGGCCCGCTCACAAAGCTCCTGCTCATGGTCGTCGCCATCGATGACGCCGTGGGCCTCGTGCTGTTCTCCGTGTCCTTCGGCATCGCCGGCGCGCTCGAAATGGGCAGCATCAGCGTTGTCAGCGTCATTTTAGAGCCCATCATCGAGATCGTGATTTCCCTCGTGCTCGGCGCACTTTCCGGCCTTGCGCTCAACTGGTTAGAGACCTATTTCCACTCTCGCAGTAAGCGTTTGTCTCTCACGGTCGCCTTCGTGCTTCTCATGGTTGGTATCTCCTCCATGAAATTTGAGCTCGGCGGCGTGAAGATCGGTTTCTCTCTGCTGCTCGTCTGCATGATGACCGGTACGGTCTTCTGCAATGTATGCAGCGCTTCCGAAGAGCTGATGAGCCGTCTGGATCGCTGGACAGGCCCCATCAACATTTTGTTCTTCGTGCTTTCCGGCGCGGAGCTCGATTTGAATATTTTAAGCAACCCGCTCGTGCTGCTCATCGGCATCATTTACATCGTCTTCCGTTCGCTCGGTAAGATCTCCGGCTCTTACATCAGCTGCGCCATGACAAAGTGCAGTGACCACATCAAAAAGCATCTCGGCATCACGCTTCTGCCGCAGGCCGGCGTGGCGCTCGGCATGGCGCTCACCGCTACGTCCCTTGCAGACGGCAGCATCGTGCGCAACGTCGTGCTGTTCTCCGTGCTGGTGTATGAGCTCATCGGCCCGTCTCTCACAAAGCGTTCCTTGCTTGCCGCAGGCGAAATCAAGCCCGAGGGCAAGACCAGCGCCCGCGAGGAGAATAAACCTGTAAAGCCCATTACCCTCAAGTAATTTCATAGAATACAAAACGCAGGAAGGCAAAGTGCTTTCCTGCGTTTTTTCGAAAAAAGGGAGTAAAGTTGACGAATGTCAACTTTACTCCCTTTTTAAACGTCTGATGAAGTGAATTTGCTTAATTTAAGCGTATGTAGAAAGAACAACAGTTAACTTAACATTTCCGTTCTTTCCAGCGTTTGAACTGGCATAAATTTCAAATGATCCCGAAACGTTTTTCAAAACAAACGAAGCGGCACCACCCAAACTTATTGTGCGCGGACCAATTTTGTTGCCAGCACTATCAAGGGCGTATACAGATATTGAGGTTGGCCCTTCAGAAGAAGTAAAACGAACAATGACAAGTTCCTCGCCAAACCAATTGCCGTCACTCATAACTTGGCGCGTTGAAGAAGTTAGATATGTTGTGTATTCTCGAGTAAAAGATTGAGGCTGAACTTCCGAGTTTGGAGAAGGAATGTCAACCGTTTGTGCAGAAATGGAAATCGGCAGTGCAATAACAAAGATGATCGCTAAGAACAGGGATGTCATTTTAATTTTAAAATTCTTCTTCATAACTTTACCTCCAAATGAGATTTTGTGATATTCGATGTACGATTCATGTGGTGAGATGGATTGTGCATTGGAATCACTCCTATCTTAGAAAAGACAAAATTAAATTTTAATTATGCAGGTGTTGAGTATATAGAGCAATAACAAGTGTGCCGGGTAGGCGATATAATGAAACCATTGGCAGTAAGCTTTTCCTTTTTTTTCGTTGTAACTTATGAGCAACAGAATACCAATTAGTGCACATGCACATTCAAGGAAGAAAGATGAGGTGTCATAGCGAGGATTTAGCCATTGGAACGGAGCGTCTAAAGAACCTGTAAATTGTTTGATAAAAGCATAGTATATAACAATAAGGATACCTAAAGAAATAACGGAAGCCGTTTTGTTGTGACGCCGGTAAAGAACATAAGGGATGATAATGCAAATAACAGCAAAACCTCCACCCTCAACGTTTAGAATTTCTGCTAAAAATACAAGGAGTAGAACGGGAATCCAAGCTGCCCATGAAAAAATTTGCTTTTTAATAAAATCATAGAGTAAGCAACAGACAGCACCGAGTAATAGAGTAAAAAGAATATTGTTGAAGGCGAATTTTACAAAACCATATCGCAATGTGAGATTATAAGGAACTTCGGCAATGATAGCAAATACTAAAAGGCGGAGACAATAAAAAAGTGCATTATCCGTATGTATACAGCCTTGCGCTATACCGAAAGCATAAATAGGAAAAGCAATACTACCGATACATTGCAGCGCAGTGACAACGGGGTAAGAAACATCAGGTTCTATTTTGAAATAAGTCAAGAGTATAGTTTGAACAGGTACAGCCGCGTAAATATGCCCTAAAATCATTGAAAATAAAGCAGTCCATTTCAATTTACTCCAAGTCACGAAAAAGCCTCCTTTTGCAAAATTAGGAATTTATTTATTCTGTGTATTTTATACCATAAAAGAAAACTTTTGTCAATGATTTTAAATAAAGTAAAAAACTTTTATTTAAATATTCCAAAAATCAATATAAACAAAATTGATTGAAGCTAAAAATTTGCCTTGAAAGCAGGGAACAAATGTGCTATTATGGTGAAAAGAAATTCTTAGGGGGCGTTTGAGTGCGCGTTGTGATTGCGATGGATTCGTTTAAAGGCAGTTTGTCTTCCATAGAGGCAGGCAAGGCCGTGGCGGAGGGCGTACGCCGCGCAGACGGCACAATCGAGTGCGTGGTGTGCCCTGTGGCGGACGGCGGCGAAGGCACGTCTGCAGCGCTCACAGAGGGCCTGCACGGCGAAACGGTGCGCGTGCGGGTCACGGGTCCGCTCGGCGAGAAGGTCACGGCGGAATACGGCGTCAAAGGCGACCTCGCCATATTGGAAATGGCACAGGCAGCGGGCCTGCCGCTCGTACCCCAAGATAAGCGGAACCCCATGAAAACCACCACCTACGGCGTGGGCGAAATGCTGCGCGATGCAATAAATCGCGGCTGCAAGCGGTTTATCCTCGGCATCGGCGGCAGCGCAACGAATGACGGCGGCGCAGGCATGCTGCAAGCCCTCGGGTTCAATCTTTTGGATAAAGACGGCAACCCCGTCCCGTTCGGCGCAGAGGGGCTGCGCGTACTCGCGAAAATCGAGAACAAAAATGCCCTGCCTGCGCTCAAAAACTGCGTCATCCGCGCGGCGTGCGACGTCACAAACCCGCTGTGCGGCGAAAACGGGTGCAGTGCCGTCTTTGGGCCGCAAAAGGGTGCTACGCCCGAAATGATTCGCGAAATGGACGGCTATATGCGAAATTACGCCGCATTGACGAAAAATCTGTACCCCGAAAGTGACCTTGATACCCCCGGCGCAGGCGCGGCGGGCGGCCTCGGCTTCGCACTCGGCGTGTTCCTGCACGCAGAGCTCATGCCCGGCATTGAGATCGTCATGGAGGAAACGCGCTTAGAGGAAAAAATCAAAAATGCCGATTTCGTCGTGACGGGTGAGGGCAGACTGGACGCCCAAACCGCCATGGGCAAAGCGCCCGTGGGCGTGGCGAAGCTTGCTAAGAAGTATCGCAAGCCCGTCATCGCGTTTGCGGGCGGTATTGAAAAGGGTGCGGAAGCGTGCAACAAAGCCGGCATCACGGCGTTTTTCCCCGCCGTGCGCGGCGTGACGACATTAGACGAAGCCATGCGCCCCGAAACCGCGGCGGAAAACCTCGCCGAAAGCGCAGAGCAGGTCTTTCGTCTTCTTACCCTGCGATAAGGAGGTACGGTATGCACGATATTTGGAACCCGTGGCACGGGTGCGTGAAGTGCAGCGAGGGCTGCGCACACTGCTATATGTATTTTCTCGACAGTCAGCGCGGGCATAACGGCGCGGAAATTTACCGCACAAAAACGGGCTTTCACTATCCCTTGAGCCGCGACCGCGCAGGCAACTACAAAGTAAAAAGCGGCGAGCAGCTGCGCGTGTGCATGACGTCCGATTTCTTTTTGGAGCAGGCTGATCCGTGGCGGCGTGAAGCGTGGGAGATCATGGATCAGCGGCGGGACATCTCGTTTTTCCTGCTCACAAAGCGCCCGGAGCGCGTAGAAAAATGTTTGCCGTATAACTGGGGCGACGGTTGGGAGCACATCTTTTTCAATGTCACATGCGAAAATCAGCGCCGCGCGGACGAGCGCATCCCCATTCTGCACAGCCTGCCGTTTAAGCACAAGGGCATCATGACAGCGCCCTTGCTCGGCCCCATAGAGATTGAAAAATACCTCGCGATGGGGCAGATTGAGCAGGTTATCTGCGGCGGCGAAAACTACGACGGCGCGCGTCCATGCGATTACGACTGGGTGCGCTCGCTGCACAGGCAGTGCGCAAACCAAAACGTCACGTTCTGCTTTATCGAGACGGGCACAAACTTCATCAAGGACGGTCGGCGGTACTTCCTGCCGAATAAGCGCGTGCAAAGCGAAATGGCGTATAAATCCGGCATATCGTATCAGGGCAAGCCGATGAAATTCAAGCTCGAAGACGATTACGGCCTGTTCGACGCCGGGCGAAAATACGAAAAATACTTCGGCCCCCAGTGCGAAAAATGCGGCAGCCGCATGATCTGCAACGGCTGCGCAAGGTGCGGTAAATGCACTGTGCTGGAGGGGAAATGAAAAAAGACCGCTGTATGTGCGTAATGCAAATCATACAGCGGTCTTTTAATTTTCTAAAAAGCTATCGCTTTTTCGGATCCCCCTTTTTAATAGGGTTCCCCGATTTCAAATGTCCACCGGACATTTGAAACTCCTCTCCTGATTTTTGGTAGGCAAAAGAGTTTCGTCGTCTGCGGACGACGACCAAAGGTTTCACCTTTGGAAACGGACAAGCTTTTGAAAAAGTTTGAGCAAAACTTTTAACCCACGTTGACGGTCACTTTGTTCTTTCCGTCTTCTTCCGTCCCGTAAAAATCGAAACGCCGAAGATGACGAAAAGCAGCAGCACCGCAAAGCACATCCAGCTCACAAACACTGCCGTGCTCTTGCCGCTGAACATATCGTAGTAGCCTTTCAGGTAAATGATGACCACAATCAGAGGCAGAATGTACTGCATGTAAAGGCGGATCCAGTGCGGGAACTTAATGCCCTCGCCTTTGTTCGCTTCCTTGAGGAAATTCTCAAAGCCCCAACCGTTTTTGCGCACGCAGAACAGTACGAACACAAGGCTGCCCAGCGGCAGCAGATTGGAAGAAACAAGGAAGTCTTCCATATCCATAATGTTGCTGCCCTCACCCAGCGGCTGAATGCCGGAAAGCACATTAAAGCCGAGAATCGCCGGCAGGGAAAGCACCGTGATCAGCACAAAGTTCACGCCCACAGCCTTTTTGCGGCTCCAACCGCCGATATCCATGAAGAATGCGAGAATCTCCTCGAACACCGCAATGATGGTCGAAAGCGCCGCAAACGACATGAAGATGAAGAACAGCGTGCCCCAAATTCTGCCGCCCGCCATGTTATTGAAGAGCGTCGGCAGCGTGATGAACAGCAGCGACGGACCCGAGCCCGGCTCCACCCCGTAGGCAAAGCACACCGGGATAATGATGAAACCCGCCATCAGCGCAACAAACGTGTCCAGCAGCACGATGTTCACCGCTTCGCCCGTAATGCGCTTTTTGCGGTCCAGATAGCTGCCGAAGATCTCCATGGAGCCGATGCCGATGGAAAGCGTGAAGAACGCCTGCGACATCGCCGCAAACACCGCGTTGCCGAAGCCTTTCTTTGCCACTTCACCGAAGTCCGGCACAAGGTAGAACTTGATGCCTGCCGCGGCATTCGGCAAAAATGCGGAGTTCACAGCCAGCGCAATCATCAAAAGCAGCAGGGCAATCATCATGACTTTCGTCACTTTCTCAATGCCCTTTTCCAGGCCAAAGCCGCATGCACCGAACGAAATAACAATGGCGACAATCGCCCAGAACGTCAGCGTGCCCGGATTTGTCAGCATATCGCCGAACACGCCCTCTACCGCCTTGCCGTCCAAGCCGACAAACGTACCGGTTGCCTCCATAAATGCGTATTTCAGCATCCAGCCGCCCACCATGGTGTAGAACATCATCAGCAAAAAGCTGCCGAGAATGCTGATCCACTTCATGCGATGCCATTTCGTGCCCTTCGGTTCCAGTGTATCGAGCGCCTTGCCCATGCCCATGCGGCTGCCGCGGCCCACGGTGAATTCGCACACCATAATGGGCAGACCCAGCGCCACAAGGAACACAAGATACATCAGGATGAATGCCGCGCCGCCGTATATGCCGGTAATGTACGGGAATTTCCACACATTGCCGATACCGATGGCGCACCCGGCCGAAACTAAAATAAATCCCAACCGAGAACCGAATTTTTCTCTTTCTTTCATACGTTTTCCTCCCAAATTTTTTCCCCTGTATATTTTAAAGAACGCATATTTGCGTTCTAATCGGGCGAGGTTATGTGCGGAAGGCGTTTCTTTGCCGCACAACTTCATAGAACATCACGGTCGCCGCAATATTCCTCACTGCATGTTTTTCAGCATGGCGACCGCATCCCGCACGTATTCCGAGAGCGTCTTGTCCTGTACGCCCACTACGCTTACGGAGCAGCGGTTAACGGGAATCAGGATTTTCTTAGCAACGCATTCGGAAACGGCTGCCGCCATTTTCGGCGTGATCTCGCCCCAAAGCGCGTTTGCTAAGATAATGCCGATGGGTCCCACGATGACGTCTGCCCACGTGCAGTTTACCACAACGGGGTTTTCGCCTGTGGCGGCAGCGTCCGCACCGGCGCGCAGCATGGCGCTTGTGGCAAGGCTGTTCGTGCCCACGGCAACGACTTCCACGTCCGGCATGTTCTTTTTAATTTGGTCAGTCAGTGCTGCGCCCATTTTGCCGCCCTGACCGTCAATCACGAGTATTTTCATCAAAATCAACCCTCCGTAGGTTCGTTTGTGTCGCCGTCCAAAACGGCGGAAACGGGAAGTTCGCCGTACATCAGCGATGTGCAGTTGATCTGCATATCGCCCACGGTGACGGGCTTGCCGTCCGAATACACCTCAAGGTTAGAAAGCGTCATGCCCGCAGCTTCATAAAATGCACGGAACGTCTTTGCAATGGCTTCCAGAGAAGACGTGGAGCTGGCGGAGTCTAAATATTCCTGCAAAGCGCCGGAAAACTGCAAACGCACCTCCAGCATTTCGCCGCTCTTCATCGTGGAGACAACCTCACCGTCTTTAACGTAGTCGAGCGCGTCCAGCGTCACATCCTCCGGAAATGCGCCCTTTTCTGCCATTTTCTGCACGAGCACCGCACCGTCTGCGGGCAGGCTCTTGTAGCTGTACTGGTCAAGGCCGCTGTCGCTCGGCACAAAAATCGAAAGCGACATGTTCACGGCTTCGCGCGTGTCTTCGGAAGCGGACGGCTCCGGAGTCAGCGTCACGTGGCTCACTTCGCTTTCCGCGGCGGACGAAACCGGCGTGTCGCTCTCTAAAATCACGTCCGGCGTGCGCACGTATTTCGTGCCGAACCACCCCGCGCGTACGGCGACAACGCACAATAAACAGATTACGATGACACCTACGGCCGCAAACGGCATGGCGCGGTCTACATTGCGCTTCAGACGCTTTGCGCGGCTGTTCGCAGTAAAATGCGGGTCTTTCGATTCATTCAAAACAGAATAATACACGCGGTGCAGAAGATCGTCCGGCGTTTCCAGGGTTTCTACCCATTCGCGCAGGTCGTCCTCGCTCATGTTCGCGGCTTTTTTGGTTTTTTCCAGCTGATTTTGCACGGCAGAAGCGGATTTTCCGGTCACGCGGCCGATAAAGCGCGTGTTGTCACCTGCACCGTAGTGCAGCGCCACCGCCGTCAGCAACGTGTAATGCAGGCGTAAAATGTCGCAGAGCTCTTTCGGCGTTTCAAACGGCATGTCTTTTGAGCGCTGTGCAATCTGCTCGTCCGTCAGCTTTTTTCGAATTTTCTGTGCATAATAGTCCATGCATGTCTTGTGCGCTGTGCGCAGCACCCAAAGGCGCTCCTCGCCTTCGCTTTTAAAGGTTTGCGTGTCTAAAAAGTACTGCATAAATACATCGGAAAGCAGCGTAAGCGTCTCTTTGCCGCTTTTTGTGTGCATATAACAGATGCGGAACGCGTCATCGCCAAAGCGCATCACGGCGCTTTGCAGGGCGGTTTCACTTCTTGTCTGTGGTTTTGCCATTTGCATCGTTTCCTTTCTCTGAGATGAGTTTGCGGCGGCGACGTTCTGTTTTCAGGTCGGAAACATCGCGGTTGATGCCGCTGTGCTGCAGCCACATGGCGATCTCGCCACCGATGAGCAAAATAAACATGCAGGCATACAGCCATACCATTAAAATGACCAAAGCGGCAAGGCTGCCGTAGATGGTGGCGTAGTTTGCAAAGTTCTCCACGAAAACGGAGAAGATAAACGAGAATAAGACCCACCCGGCAGAAGCCAGCGCTGCGCCGAAAAACGCGTTGCGCAGGGATACCTGCTTGCGCGGAATGGCAATGAACATCAACCAGAAGAAGAACAGCAGCAGGACATAGGACATGATGGGCTTAAAGCGGTTGATGAGCGTCGGGAACGCCGGCGGCATCACCGTGATGAGCCATTCATACAGCATGTCGCCGAAGACCATCAGGCCCATGCTGACAAGCAGCGTCATGACGAACACGACCGTGTATAAAATGGCTAAAATACGCATAAAAATATAGTTGTGGTTTTTGGAAACGTCAAAAACGGAGTAAAGCCCCTTGATTAGCGCCACCATAGCCGTGGAAGCGGACCAAACGCAGGTGATAGCCGTCATGGAAATGAGCGTCTGCGGCGCGTGCACCTCTTGAAATAAGTAACTGACAACTTCTTCCACCGGCGGCGGAAGCATTTGAACGAATGCCACGAGAAGCGAGGTGTCTTCAAACCGGATGACCTGCAAAAGGGCTAAGACCAGCATGAGGAACGGAATGAACGAAATGAGGATCCAGAACGAAACCTGCGCCGCGTAGGAGTCGATGGCGTCGTTATTCAGTTTTTCATAAAACCAGCCGAAGTGCTTTTTCAGCAGAATTTTCACGGCGCTTTCTCCCTTCTCACGCTTTCCTTACGTCTTATCGCGCAATTTGAGAACAGTATAACACAGAAATATAGAATTTTCCAGTGAAAAAGCACTTGACAAAAGAAAAAATGTGTATTATAATAAACTACGCTACATTATAGAGCAGATATGGCGGCATAGCTCAGTTGGCTAGAGCATTCGGTTCATACCCGAAGTGTCGATGGTTCGAATCCATTTGCCGCTACCATCTGGCCCGGTGGTCAAGCGGTTAAGACACCGCCCTTTCACGGCGGTAACACGAGTTCGATTCTCGTCCGGGTCACCAGAAAAAAGAGCCTTGTCAAAAAGACAAGGCTCTTTTTTCAACGAAATAAATCCCTTCGGGATTTGTGAAATTGCCCTTCGGGCAGTGAAATGTTGCTGCGCAACGTGAAATACCTGTGGTGTGTGAACCGCGCTGCAGCGCGTAGGGATTTATTTCATTTCAATTGATGCGTAGCATCAAATTTCACATTTTGCAGCGCGAAATATTTCACTTAAAAATGTCGAATCTTGTCAAATAAAGCACGCCGTCTGCGAACCGAAAGCGGTTCGCGGACGGCGCTTTAAAATTTATTTATAAATTACACAAATAATCATTCAAAGTCGTGGGTGTAAATTTCGCTGCCGTCACCGTTCAAGTAGACGAGGCGGACGTGCACGCCGGAGAGGCTTGACCATCGACCGTTTTGTAAGCCTATTATGCCGTTCGGGCATAAAGGCTGTGTTAAGCAAGAGGACTTTGGGGTGATTGAAACAGCAAAAGACTGGCTTTTACAACGCGGTTGACAAAATGGATCATTTCCTCTTTGCTGTACTTGTCATAGCCCTCCACAACGACATGCATCAAACCGTTTGACAGATGGGTATACATCATCTCAAGATCTGTTTCGTCGGCATAGGGCAGCTCTTTCCGCCAGTAAGCAATGCTTTCCTCCTTGGCTAAAGCAATCATCCGCATGAGGACCGTTGCGCTTGTATTCCCCAGAATCAAAACCCGGCAGGCGGCCTGATTCTGATCGACCATATCGTAAATGGCTTCGATCAGTGCCGTCACATCAAACAAATTGACATAGCGAAGGGATTTCTCAAAGGCATCGATGAGTTCATTCTCAATGCTCTCCATCAGGGCAAAGCAATCGCTGTAATGGGCATAGAAGGTGGCGCGGTTAAGCTGCGCCAGCGCACAAACCTCCTTCACCGTAATTCTGTTTACGGGTTTTTCCTTCAGCAGCTTCAGAAAAGACTGCTTGAGCACCATTTGCGTATAGCGTTTCCTTGCGTCCATTTTCTCCATATAGAGCCCCTCCCCAAAAAAGTTTACAAAGAAAAGCAACACTTCAACAGACAATGTTGCTTTTCTTTCAGTCGTATGGCAAGTGCTGATTGTTTCCGTCTTTCCTCTCAAGTATACTGTACTTGTGAAAGATAATCAACACTTGTATGCTTATTTGAGAGGAGGCTTTTTGCATGTTTGATCAATATCTTGTTACAGGCGCTACCGGCTTCCTCGGTAGGGCTGTTGCGGAGGAGCTGGTACGCCGCAGAGCGCAAGTGCATGCGCTTGTGCTGCGTGATGACCCCTATATCCATTTGCTCCCCAAAGAAGTCCATACCGTCATCGGTGATGTGTGTGTGGAAAGCTCGTTGACAGACTTCTTTGCGGATGCCGACAGCCGTACCTGTGTGATTCACTGCGCCGGTATCGTCTCTGTCGCGTCCAGACCCGGTTCGAAGCTCTATCAGGTCAATGTAGGCGGGACATGGAGGGTTCTCCGGCAATGTATGAAGCATAATGTGGGCAAAATGGTCTATGTCAGCTCCGTCCATGCCATACCGGAAAAGTCAAAGGATTGCATCATTACGGAAGATTGCGAATTCTCTCCGGGGCTTGTGGACGGAGATTACGCCAAAAGCAAGGCAACTGCAACAGAGCTGGTTTTCGATGCGGCGGAGCGCGGGCTGAATGCCAGCATTGTCTTTCCCTCCGGCATCATCGGGCCGGGCGACATACAGGGAGGGAGCTTCACCTCAATGGCGAAATCTTTTCTTCGCGGAAAGCTGCCCTTTGCCGTTCGCGGCGGATATGACTTCGTGGATGTACGGGATGTGGCAAAAGGCATTCTCGACTGTTCCGAGAACGGAGAACCCGGTAAGGGATACATTTTGTCCGGCCACTATGTTACCATTCGCAAGATGCTTCAGCTTGTGGGAAAGATCGCAAAGCAGAAGTATCGCCCCATCTGCCTGCCACTGGGGCTTGCAAAGCTGGCGGCTCCATACTATGAACATCGAAGCCTGAAGAAGCGAAAGCCGCTGTTTTTCACACCTTATTCCGTTGCCGTCCTTGCCTCAAACGGACAATTCAGCCATGCCGCAGCATCGGAATGCTTTGCATATCATCCGCGCCCGGTGAAGGATACTTTGCGGGACATGACAGCCTGGCTTTTGGAGCAGAGGAGAAAGGACGAAGTGTGACCTCACCTAAAAGCACCTTGGGCAGGCTGCACATGCTATTGGCATGATCTGCGGTTCCGGTTGCTATCCGTGTGTATCCTGTGATATAATTTGACCAAGAGAACGCGGAAAAGCGTCCGACCCGCGCTTTCAGGAACGGCACCGAAATTCCGGCAGGGCAAGCGCCTGGCGGATACCCCTCTGCATTTGGAGCACCCGCAAAAAGGAAGTGAACGCTATGACCTGCGACGAGACTTTTTACCACCGATATTTGAACGGCGACGATGCGGGGCTGGAGGCCCTGATGAAAAAATACGGCAATCCGCTAACCCTGTATATCGACGGGTATCTGCACGATGTCCACGAAGCAGAGGATTTGATGCTGGATGTTTTCGCCTATCTGTTCACGAAAAAGCCTCGCATCCGGGACGGTGGCTTTAAGGCATATCTGTATAAGACGGCGCGGAATATGGCGCTGCGCCATAAGAGCAAGCGGAAGTGTCTGTTCCGTTTGGACGAGCTGACCGATGAATCGGACGGGCAGCTGCTTGTGGAGGAGGTTATCCGAACGGAAGAACGAAACCGCATTCTGCACTTCTGCATGGGTGAAATGAACCCGGATTACCGGGAGGTTCTATATCTGACCTATTTTGAGGGTATGAGTTACGCACAGGCGGCGGAGGTTACGGGAAAAACGGTAAAGCAGATTACCAACATGGTGTATCGCGGAAAGGAAAGCCTGCGAAGGCTTCTGGAACGGGAGGGGATTACAAATGCGGAGTCATGAAGAGCGCGTCGCGGAGACAAAGCGGCGCATCGCCAAGATGGAGCGGGAGAAACGGCTGCGGCGCAATACGATTACCGCGGCTTCCGCTGTGGCGGCGTGCCTTGCGCTGATTGTGGGTGTGTCTTTCGTCATGCCTGATATTGCCGTAAAAATTCAAACCGGCGGCTATGCGGGCTTTGAAACGGCGGCAAGCATCTTTCACGGCGGCGCGGCCTTGGGATACATCGTCATCGGGCTTCTGGCGTTTCTTCTGGGCGTGTGCGTGACTGTTTTGTGCTTCCGGCTGCGGCAAATGAATCGGGACGACACACAGGATAAGGAAAGCGAGGAACGGCATGGAGCTGATTGAGAACCTGCTGCAGCTGCTGGTCACGTTCGTCGGCGCGCTGCTTTCGGGCATATCCTACCGGAAAAGCCGCAGGCAGGCGTATTTTCTGCTGCTGTGCTTCTACGGCTGCTTTGCCCTCGGCGCGCTCTACTGGACGCTGTATCTGCTGCTGTTCGATACCACGCCGAAGGTGTTTTATGTGTCGGAGTTCGGCTGGGTGGCCAGTGTGATTTTTCTGCGGATATTGCAGGCCACGCTGGCAGGCGCAGATGAGCACAGCTTCCGCTGTCGCAGGGCATGGCTTGCGCCTGCGTTCGGCGTGCCGCTGCTGGCGTTCTACTGCACCTTCGGGGATATTCTCTCCAACCTGATCTGGTGCGGCATGATGATATGGCTTTCCTACTGCGCCATTCGAGGGCTTGTCTATGCAGAGACCCGGACGGGCGCGGCGCGGAATATGCGGTACTTCCACATCGGCGTGCTGTGCTTTGCGTTCGCGGAGTATCTGCTCTGGACGGCGGGCTGCTTCTGGCCGGATACTTCCCCGGCAAGCCCCGTCTTCTGGTGTGATATGCTGCTGACGCTGACCATATTGGGGCTGTTGCCCGCTGTGAGAAAGGCGGTGGACGCATGACCTATATTGAAAACATATTCCTGTGCATGGTGTCCCCACTGCTGGTGGCTGCTCTGTGCATGGGCAGGCGGCATCTCCGCTTTTTTCTGTTCTGCATCGTCGGAATGGGTGTGTGCCTGCTTTCGGCCTACATCAATACTTTCCTCGCGTCGGTGTGTCAGGCGGACGCCCTTGCCGCCACGGCGGAGATTGCGCCGGTGGTGGAGGAGATGATGAAGCTGCTGCCGCTGGTGTTCTATCTTCTGGTGTTTGAGCCGGAGGGGGATAAAATCAAGGCTGCCGCAATAACAGTTGCCCTTGCCTTTGCCACCTTTGAAAACGTGTGCTATCTCATTCAGAACGGAGCGGACCGTTTCTCCTTCATCTTCTTCCGCGGCTTCGGCACGGGAGCCATGCACGTTCTCTGCGGTCTGATCGTGGGCGGCGGGCTTGCCTATGCGTGGCAGCGGACATGGCTGAAAATTGCAGGCACCTGGGGGCTGCTGGGCGCGGCCATCACCCTCCACGCCGTTTACAATCTGCTCATCGCCTACGGCGGTGCGGCGCAGTATGCGGCCTACGCCCTGCCGGTGCTGCTGGTAGCGGCGGGAAGGTTGTCCGCTTTCCGCTTATCGCGGAGAAAATAACCGAACATTCACTCCTTGAGAGCTGCTTTTTGGCGGTTCTCAATTTTTTTTGGAAAATTTTGCGTTTTGGGTGAGAGTTTTTCCGATTTTATGTACCTATATAAGTGAAAGGGTTTTTAGGCCACAGTTTCAGACAAACCGGAGAGGAGGGTCAAACTGTATGTACGATACCGCAAGACGGGTCGCACTCGTCCGGCAGCGGGTACGGAAAAACACCCGCCGAAGGCAGCAGCACGGCATATACGGACTGAGTGCCGCGTGTATGCTGCTGTTCGCGGTGCTGATGCAGGCGATAAGCACGGTCGTCAGGCCGGGACAGACCGCCGCATGGGGCGTGTTCGGCGCGATGCTGCTGCGCGAGGATGCGGGCGGCTATGTGCTGGTGGCTGTTGTATCCTTTGCCGCTGCGGCGGCAATCACCGCGCTGTGCATGCGGTTCAGGATCAGAGAAAACCGGAAAAAGGGCGGGACAGGCAAGCCGGACCCGCAGGAACAGGAGGGAAAAACGACATGAAGAAACGAATACTCAGCATTCTGCTCACCTTGTGTATGGTGCTGACTATGATGCCCGCGACGGTCTTCGCGGCGGATGGAGAGGTTGCCGCACGCGCATCGGAAACGGGCGGCCTGTATGAACACCACGAGGCCTGCGGCGCAAACTCGGCAGGGGCATCCGATACTATGATGCCAAAAACGAGGAGCGGGGCAGTCCGTCCCGCTGCCACCCAATACACCTATACGCTGCATTACGATGCCAACGGCGGCAGCGGCGCGCCGCCAAGTCAGAGCGTGATTAGCTCGGAATTTCATGTATGGGTCCCCATATCGGACAAAATTCCGACCCGTGACGGATATACCTTCATGGGTTGGGCGAATTCTCGGACCGGTAAGCCGATATATGGCGGAAACGGCGGTTATACCGAGTGCCTGGTAGTACATGGGTATGATATGAGCACAACCATCTATGCCATATGGGAGGTGCACAACCATAGCTGGGGCGAATGGACCTCCAACGGCAACGGAACGCACACACGCACCTGTATCGCGGACAGCAGCCATACCGAAACAGGCAACTGCTCCGGCGGCAAGGCTACGTCCACGGAGAAGGCTGTTTGCGAAACCTGCCATAAGGCCTACGGAGAGCTTTTGCAGCCTGCCAAAACGGTCATCACCACCCCGCCCACGCTGCGCCTTCCGGCCTATGTCGGCAATGAGTACACCGACAAGGCGCTCATGGGCGGCGAAGCGAAGGCCGAGGGGACGGACACCGTTGTTCCCGGCACGTTCGGCTTCAAGTATTATGAAGGCGGCAGAGTACACCCGGGCGAAAACCGCATGGTGATCCTCTTTACCCCCAAAGATACGGAGGCATACACCACGGCGGAATGTATCCTTACCGTGGTGGGGACAAAGCGCACGATCACAAGAGTCCCGGACGACGTGATCATCACGGACAAGCCCATTGGCACGGCGTTTGAGGATCTGGGGCTTCCCCTTTCCCCTTTCGGCGTCAAGGTTGAGACCAACACCGGCGCGAGTTACAGTCCCGTGCCCGTGACATGGGACGGCTCCACCTATGACCCGAACAAATATGGCGAGCAGATCATTACCGGCGCGCTGCATGTTGAAAAGAGCGGCTTCACGGATGGGCTGGAGCCGACAAACACGGTCAAGGCAACCGCCAGAATAACGCTTATTGACGACCGCGTCTTTACGCCCACGCTGGAGCCGCCCACCTATTCCAAGCAGCTCTACGGCGGAGACCTGTGCTTCCTTGTGTTTGCCGATAAATATCTCTCCGGCGGAACGGCCACGGTGAACGGCGAAACGGTTTCCGGCAAATTCACGCTGGACAAAGATCAGAAAATATACGGACATTCATTGACGGCGAGCACGCTATTGCAGGCGGGGCAGCTGCAACTGAAGATCATCTTCACGCCCGACAACCTGAAGCGGTATAACAAGGCGAAATGCACCGTTGATGTGAATGTCATTCCCCGCAAATATATGTATTCCAACGCCAGTTACATTGACAATAGAAAGATCGGCACGCCCTTTGCGGAGCTGAACCTCTCGGATTCATTCAGCTTTTATGCGGTGGGCGATGAAAAAGATCCCGAGGGAACAGGGATGGACTTCGGTATGAATGTCGTCACCTCGTGGGACAGCTCGACCTACGACCCCAATTCGTTTGAGGAGCAGACCATCTACGGCGAAGTCAACCGCGCCGAATTGGAGAAGTATTTCACCATACCCGATGGCACCGACCTCCGAGCCGTGAGAAAGGTTCAGCTGCAGCCTGACCCGACCGAGACGGAGATCACGCAGCTGCCCGTATTCCGGTGGAAGAACGGCGATTTTACGTTGCCCGACAACACCATATTCACATGGCGAAAGCTTCAGGTGGGAACCTACAACGGTGAAGTCGGCACGCTCGTCGGCGGCGTGGCAAAGGTCAAGGGTACGGATACCGTCGCCCCCGGCACGTTCTCCTTCAAGAATGCCCCGCCGTTCTACCTCCGGACTCCGGGCGAACACGATGTGACGGTGGTATTCACGCCGGACGACCTGCGTCTCCACAAGCCGACGGAGATTACCATCAAAATAAACGCCGTTAAAAACACCATCAAGGATACCGATGAACCGAACCCCATTACCGATAAGCCGTTCGGCACGCCTTTTGCAGAGCTTGGCTTGCCGGAAGATGTGTGCATCAATGCCGTTGACGGCGCGTGGTGCTGGATCGACGTGACATGGGATGAATCGTCCTATGATGCGGAGTCTGTGGATTGGCAGACCATCATCGGCACGCCGGTGCTCAGCGAAGATGACGGAGACATCTTTCAGCAGCCGGAGCCTGCGGTAACAGCCGCGATTCGGGTGAAGCTCATCGATAACCGCCCCCCTATGCCGCCGACAATCGTCGCGGAAAGCCTGCCCGACGGCATGGAAGGCGAGGCTTACAGCAACCGCTTGACCGCCAAGGGTACCGCGCCCATCACATGGAGCATTGTGAGCGGCGTCCTGCCCGAGGGACTTAGCCTAAACGAGGACACCGGAGAGATAAGCGGCACGCCCGCCGGGGAAGGGACAGAGGTCTTTACCGTCATGGCGGTCAACGATTTGGGTGAGGATATTAAGGAGCTTTCCATCACGATAGCCAAGGCTCCCGAGACGGAATACGCCGTCACCGTCAGGGACGACGGCCACGGCACGGGCAGCGCGGATCCCGCCTCGGCGACGGCCGGAACGGAGATCACCTTAACTGCTACGCCAAACGCGGGCTACCATTTTAAGGAGTGGCAGGTCATGAGCGGCGACGTGACCGTAAAGAACGACAAGTTCACTATGCCAAGCGGCAACGTGGAGATCAAGGCCATCTTCGAGGAGGATGCGCCGCCTACGCCCACGGAGTACACCGTCACCGTGAAAACGGACGGAAACGGAACGGCTTCCGCCTCTCACGCAAAAGCCGTGGTCGGCACAGATATTACCCTGACCGCTACGCCAAATGCGGGCTACCATTTTAAGGAGTGGCAGGTTATGAGCGGCGACGTGACGGTAAGGGACGACAAGTTCACTATGCCCGGCAGCGATGTAGAGGTCAAGGCCATCTTCGAGGAGGATGCGCCGCCTACGCCCACGGAGTACACCGTCACCTTTGACGGCAACGACGGTACGCCTTCTGTCGGCAGCATGACCACCACCAAGCAGAAGCTGACCTCTCTGCCCGATGCTTCCCGCAGCAAGCACAGCTTCAACGGCTGGTACACCGAAAAGAGCGGCGGCACAAAGATTACGACGGATACCGTGTTCTCTGCAAATACCACCGTCTACGCCCACTGGACGCATACCGGAGCCAACAATCCGCCCGTCAACTACTACATGCTGCGCTTTGAAACAGGCGGCGGCAGTGCTATTCCCGGCGTGCGGGAAACGTACAATACCTACATTGATTTGACCAAGCATGTTCCCACTCGGCACGGGTATACCTTTGTCGGCTGGTACAGCGAACAGAGCCTTGTGAACAAGGTCTCAGACATTTATCTGACCGGGGATAGGACTGTGTATGCCGGCTGGCGCGCGGTTACAATCCCGCAGACCGGTGACGGCGGTCAAATGAATTTGTGGAGCACCGCGCTATGTGCATCTTTTGCCGGATGCGTTGCACTGATCGTATGGAAAATCAGGCGGCGGGAGAAAAAATCACTGTAAATCCTCAAAAAGGAAAAGTCTTATCTTCCCAGAAAAGCAGGAAGGCTGTTCTTCAAAAGAACAGCCTTCCTGCTTTTCCGCTTGATGTGTATGCACCTGAAATCATTTCTCAAACAGGTACAGGAGGTACCCGTAGCCCTCGGCCTCCATTTTTTCATAGGGGACAAAGCGCAGGGCCGCACTGTTAATGCAGTAGCGCACGCCATTGGGGGACTCCGGATCGCCGGTGAACACATGGCCGAGGTGGGAGTCTCCGGCGCGGCTTCTGACCTCCGTGCGGCGCATCCCGTGGCTCAGATCCTCTTTTTCCACCACGGCGGGGCCTTCGATGGGCTTTGTAAAGGCGGGCCAGCCGCAGCTGCTCTCGTACTTATCCGTGGAGGAAAAGAGCGGCTCACCGGTCACGACATCCACATAGATGCCCTTTTCAAATTTGTCCCAAAACTCGCCCGTGAAGGCGCGCTCCGTGTCGTTCTCCTGCGTGACGCGGTACTGCTCCGCCGTCAGCTTGTCCCGGATGGACTCTGCCGCGGGCTTCTGATAGTCGCCCGGGTCGATGCGCAGTTTGGAGAAGAGTTCCATCTCCGCGCGCGGGATGTGGCAGTAGCCGTCCGGATTCTTTTCGAGGTAGTTCTGGTGGTATTCCTCGGCGGGATAGTAGTTCTTGAGCGGGCCGATCTCCACGAAAAACTTCTCGCTGCGGCCGCGCTCGATCTCCGCGATGCGCTCCACCGTCTCCTTCGCGCTTTCGTTGGTGTAGTAGACGCCGGTCTGGTACTGGCTGCCCCGGTCGTTGCCCTGTTGGTTTTGTACCGTGGGGTCGATCACATAGAAGTAGGCCAACAGCAGCGCATCGAGGCTCACCTGCTCGGGGTCGTATTCCACCCGCACGGTCTCCCGAAAGCCGGTCTCGCCCTTGCAAACGGTCTTGTAATCGGCGTCCGCCTCGCAGGTGCCGTTGGCGTAGCCGCTCTCGGCATCGATGACACCGGGGATGGACTGCATCAGCTGTTCCATGCCCCAGAAGCAGCCGCCCGCCAGATAGATGACATTTTCTGTGGTATCCATATAAGTGATCTCGTCGTCGGACCGGTCAAAGGCCGATTCGTCCATGGTTGCTTCCTGTCCGCTTTTTTCCTTCGGCACAGTCTGCTGCCCGACGGCGCAGCCGCTCAGCAGCAGAACCGAGGCGAAAAGCAGGGCCAATACGCTTCGATACATCGCGTTTCCTCCTTTTAGAAGAATCAGGGCTTACGCCCCCCTTCGCCCGCCAAGGGCAATGCAATGGCGTGCAGCAGGCACTTTTTAAATTTCGGGTCAGCCTGCGTCGGCGGCGAGCGCCTTGTCGATCTGGGCTTGCAGCGCCTCCGCTTGATTTTTTTCCGTGATGGCGCCTACGATGGGGTCGCCCACGATGTTGCCGTTGCGGTCAACCACATAAGTAGTAGGATAGGCAAAGATGTTGGTGGTAAACTTTCCCGCCTCACCATCGGAGTTAAAATACACATTCTGATAGGTCGCGCCCTTCTTGGCCAGTACATCCTTTGCTTCGGAAATTGCCGCTTCGTCGCCGTCCAGCGTGAAGGTGTTGACGCCGATGAGGGAGCCGCCCTTCTCCGCAAGTTCTTTGTTCAGCGCGTCCAGGTCGGAAAGCTCGCCCACGCAGGGATTGCAGGTTGTGAACCAGAAATTCACCACGGTGACGGCGTTGGCAGAGAACAGCTCGTCACTTTTCACCGTATTTCCATCCAGGTCCTTGCCCTCAAAGGTGGGGAATTTCTGCATGCTGCCGTCATCGGATTTCTGCATACTGCCGTCATCGGGCGGCGTGGTCGTGTCGTTGCCTGCGGGCACGCTCATAGCGCCATCCGTAGATTCCTGTGCCGCTTCGGGGTACTTTTCCTCAATCATGGTCAGCTGGGTTTCAATGTCGCGGATCTTCTCCGCCCCCTCTTTGAGCAGCTTCAGCTCATCCTCCGTAAACTGATCCTTAGCGGATTCGATTGTACTGAGCAGGAAATCACCGTAGTTTTTGCCGTCCTCCTGCATGGTCATGCCCTTGTCGGCTGCCATGAATACCTTTTCCCAAAGGGCTTTGTTCTCTGAGAGAATGGTGTTTTCCTGCGCCATCAGATCTTTGTGCATGGCAACCGCTTCCTCGGCATTCTTCGGTTCGCTGCTCATTCCGTCCGTTTTGTCTCCGTTCTTTGTGCCGCAGGCTGTCAAAGACAGCATCATCAGGGCGAGAAGCAGCAGTGCCAGCAATCGGCCGGCCGTATTTGTTCTATTCATTTTCATCTGTTTTGTTTCTCCTTGTTATTATTGTTTATTATTTTCTGCGGCTTTTTTTGCCGCTTTTGTTTTATCTTTACCGTCTCCGAAGCCGTAACGGAAGCGCACGGCGCCCGTCGGACAGGTGCGTATGCACATTCCGCAGCGGATACACTCGGTATGGTTGGGCGCTTTTGTTACATCCACATCCATCTTGCAGGCTTTGGCGCATTTTCCGCAGGATACACACTTGTTTTTGTCCACCTTTATCTGAAAGAGAGATACCCGGTTGAACAGCGCGTAAAACGCCCCCAGCGGGCAAAGCCACTTGCAGAAGGGACGGTAGAATATTACGCTCAGTACGATTACTGTAAGCAGGACGCTGAATTTCCATGTAAACAGGCTTCCCAGCGCCGACCGGATACCGGAATTGGCAAGGGACAGCGGGATGGCTCCCTCCAGCACGCCTTGTGGGCAGAGGTATTTACAGAAGAACGGGTTGCCCATGCCTACATCGTTTACAAGGAACGCCGGCAGCAGGAAAACCATCACCAGCAGTACGGCGTACTTGAGGTATCGCAGGGGCTTGAGTTTCTTTGTGGAGAACTTCTTCGTGGGAATTTTATGCAGTAGTTCCTGAAACCAGCCGAAGGGGCACAGAAAACCGCAGATAAAGCGTCCAAGCAGAACGCCGAGCAAAATGAGAAAGCCTGTGATATAATAGGAAAAACTGAATTTAGAAGAACCCACTACCGCCTGAAACGCCCCGATGGGACAAGCGCCGGAGGCTGCCGGGCAGGAGTAGCAATTCAGCCCGGGCACACAGACGGTTTTCCCTGCGCCTTGGTACAGTTTGCCCTTGAGGAAGTTCGGCAGGTGCAGGTTGGTCAATAAAGTTGCCCCTGCCTGTATCCAGCCGCGAAAGCGGGACATAATCTGTGACGCGCCCGAAAACTTCTTACCCAATGCCTACACACTCCAAACATAATTTAATCGCTTTGCTCAGTACCGTCGCGGCCTCGCCGCGCCATGCGCCGAAGCACAGCATGGCGATACCCACAACCAGCAACGTGGCCTGCGCCGCTGCTTTTTTTGCACAGCTCAATTTTATCACCCTTTCACTTTTTCTGCCATCATCATAGCACAGGAAAGATAAAATCCCTGTTAAGAACGAAAATTTAATGCAGATCTTATCTGCTTTTGCTATAATAAAGAAAAAGGAAATGAAAAGGGGGACTCTTATGCACCTTTTGGTAATTGAAGATGAACGCGCCCTATGCGAGACGATTGTCCGCAGTTTGCGGCGCTTGGCATACAGCGTGGACTACTGCTACGACGGGGAAAAGGCGCTGGAACTTCTGGGTGTGGAGCGCTACGATTTGGTACTTCTTGATCTGAACCTGCCGGGAAAGGACGGCATGACCGTGCTGCGTACCTTGCGGCAGACAGACCGCGAGACGCGGGTGTTGATTCTCTCCGCACGCGGCGAGGTGGAGGACAAGGTTGAGGGGTTGGATGCAGGGGCCAACGACTATCTTGCAAAACCCTTTCACTTGGCTGAACTGGAGGCCCGTATCCGCAGCCTGACCTTGCGGCAGTTCACCCAGCAAGCCGTGTTGCTGACCTGCGGGGAGCTGACGTTCGACACACGCTCCCGCACCGCTGCCGTCAACGGGCAGCCCCTGACACTCACACGTAAGGAGACAGGCATTCTGGAATATCTGATGGTGCATCAGGGACGGCCTGTGAGTCAGGAAGAGCTGATGGAGCACGTCTGGGATAACAGCGTGGACAGCTTCAGCAATTCTATCCGGGTTCATATCTCCGCCCTGCGCAAGAAGCTCCGCGCCGCATTGGGGTTTGACCCCATCCGTAATCGCATCGGCGAAGGCTATTTGATGGGAGGAGAGGAAACATGAAGCGACTTTCCTTGCAGTGGCGCATCACCCTGATGACTGTCCTGCTCATCGGTGTCACCTGTGTTGTCATGAATCTGCTGCTTTGTTCCTCCGGTGTGTACTATATGGACACAATCGCGGACACCTTACAGGGAGGCGACACGGTTATTATGAACAGTGAAGGCGCAGAGAGCTTTAATCCGCAGCTCGTAACGCCCGATGAGGATCTGACTATCGTTGTCAACGGAGCGCAGGGGCGCTTTCGCATGACCAACTGGTATATTACGGCTGTGGTGACACTGCTTAGCGGCGTTCTGGCCTATTTTGTCAGCGGACGCGCGCTCAAGCCGCTGCGCAGCTTTGTATCTCAGGTGGAGAAGGTGCAGCTGAACAACCTGGCGGATATGAGGATTAACGAGAATGTTCTGCCGGAGTTTCGGCAGCTGAGCTGCTCTTTCAATCAGATGCTGGAGCGGTTGGACAACGCCTTTGCCGCCCAGCGGCAGTTCACCGGCAACGCTGCCCACGAACTGCGCACGCCGCTGGCACTGATGCAGGCGCAGCTGGAGCTGTTCTCCGCGGAGCATCCCGATATGCTGCCGGAAACGACGAAGTTTCTCGCACTTTTGCGGGAACAGACGGAGCGACTGACACAGATGACCAAAACGCTGCTTGAAATGAGCAATTTGCAGCAGGTGGCGCGAAACGAGCAGATTCAGCTTGCCCCGATGGTTGAGGAGGTCTTCACAGATCTCGCGCTTTTGGCAGAAAAGCGCAATATTACGCTGGAGATGGAGGGAGACGGCTTCCTCATCGGCAGTGATGCACTGATTTACCGACTGCTTTTTAACCTGACGGAAAATGCAGTCAAGTACAACCGTTCGGGCGGCTCGGTGAAGGTTTCTGTTACGCAGAAGCCGGAAAAGCTTCTGATTCGCGTTTCCGACACCGGCTGCGGCGTCCCGGAGGAATACCAACAGAGCATCTTTCAACCCTTCTTCCGGGTGGATAAGTCCCGCAGCCGGGAGTACGGCGGCGTTGGGCTGGGGCTTTCTTTGGTGTGGGAGATCGCCAATCTCCACGGTGGTTGCGTCCGGGTGGAGGAGAGCTCGAAGAAGGGCACCACGATTGCGGTGGAGCTGCCGGTACAGGGATAAGGCACGCAGAATCTCCGGTGAGCCGTTCGCGGAATACGAACAGATTTAGAAAAGCAGCGGTTTTGCGATGAACAGGAGGGAAAGTGATGAACACATGAAAATCCTATATGAGCTGTCTTGGTTATGGGAAATGCTGGGCATCGCGCTTGCTGCTGCAGCTGTCTGCGTGACTTGTGCCGCACTGATTTGCAAAGCAACGAAGAGGCGGCCCAACAAAAAAATGCTGGCAGTCGTAGGGGCGGCAGCATTTGCCGGTGCAATTCTGGCAGTCCTTCTGATTGCGCGGACACCGATGCCGCTTTGAAGATATTTAATCCTTCGGCAGCTTGGCCGACAACACGAAGAAGCTTGCCTGCACAATCCGTGGCCGGAGAATATATAGGCTGTCAAAAAAAACTCATGCTTTCAAGCGGTGAAAGCATGAGTTTTTCAGTGTGCCGGTATGGACAGCCGCTGGTGTGGTCGGCTTTTTACCTGCGATTTCATTAAATGTGTCGTTTTTTAAGGAGCAGGGCGAGTGCCGCGAGGCTGCCTGCGCAGAGCGTCAGCCAAAGTGTGGGGGCAAAATCATCGCCCGTTTTTGGGTGGTTCGTCGGGCTTGGGGTTGCGGTCGGCACGGCAGTCGGTACGGCTGTGGGAGCTGCCGTAGGTGTCGCCGTTGGTTCCGCTGTGGGCGTGGCCGTCGGTTCTGCGGTTGGGGTTGCCGTGGGCTCCGCTGTGGGCGTGGCCGTCGGTTCTGCCGTGGGCGTTGCGGTGGGCTCTGCAGTCGGTGTTGCCGTCGGTTCCACGGTGGGGGTTGCCGTCGGTTCCGGGGTCGGGGTCAGCTCGGGCGCGGCGATGGTGAAGGTGATATTCAGCCCGTCTCCGTCGCGTGCCAGAGACAAGTCCTTGACGGATGTACCTGAAGACGAAGGGTACTTTACGGAGCCTGTTACGGCTGTTACTTTATAATTTCCCGGTTCTAACGTGTAGGGAATCAAAATGCTTACCCGTGTAGAAGCTGGTAATATGTCATCATCCTCGTCAAAATTTACATATGTGAATGTCGGATCTGTGTCGATCACCGCACCGGTCAGTACGGTTGTATCGCCGGTATCTGTATTCGTAACGGTGAAGGACGTGTCTGCTGACAGTGACAGATTATTGATGGTAATATCCCGTGACGGTTGAGTACTGGCTCCTTTGGATACGAGCAGTGTAAACCCAATGCGCAGCTGCCCGCTTGTAGGCCCCGGCTGTCCCGACTCTGCGCCTACGATCACCACGTCCTCTTGTTGACAGCCTGCCACTGAGAGCAGAGCGAACAGCAGAATGAACACGACTCCGATTTTTATACCCTTGTTTTTCACGGCGTTACCTCCTCATAAATTTGAACGGTGTTTGTTGTGTTCATTATACCATGACATGGGGGGAACGTCAATTAGAATATGCTTAGAATTTATTCGTTTTTATTTTACAGCGGGCAAAATTTTCCGTTGCAGCGGGCAAAACGGTTTTTCTTGCAAATGGGTGTTGCTATCTGCCGTGGGGTATGGTAAAATCAAGCTGTATGACCCGTTTGTTCTATAATAAGAAGAACGAGGAAAAAGAGAGGATTGGTTCAAATCATGAAAAATATAAAAAAGCTGCTGGCTGTTCTGCTGGCCGCGCTGCTGTGCGTATCTGTGACGGCCTGTGCAAACAACAGCTCTTCAAGCACGGCGGTCGCAACGCTGGAGACGTCTTCCACGGCGAGCGAGGGCGAGACCGCGGAGAGTACCGACAAGGACCCTGCGGGCTATGACGACGACATTCAGGGCCTTTGCAAGTATCTTGAAGACTGCAAGGCGGCAGCGGGCGAAAAGGTGCAGATGTCTTACGATGTCATCGGCGCCGAAAACGGCTATAAATATGTATACCGTTACGCAGATTCCGCTGTGCAGCTTGAAGTGTATGAGTTCCCGGCGGAGCTTTCCGAGACCGCTAAGGCGCTTCTGGACGCTGTGCGCGCAGACGGCACCTTTAAGGTGCTGGATAACACCGTTCCGGGTTATCTTTCCAACGACGGCCGCTTCCTTTTGATCTACACCGATGCGAAGTCGGAAAAGGAAGACGCGAATAAAACACACAAGGAGCACGTTCTGGAGTGCTTCAATACGTTTGCGGACGCAAAGGCAAAATAAAAATTTTAGGGGGCGGAAAGGCATGTGCTTTTCCGTCCTTAGTGCTTTCTTATTTTAAAAAATCGGCGGCGGTTAGGCATAAATAGGCATGAAACGCGCCGAAAGGGGAGTTGTACACCATGAACACACAAGATACCGTGCACCGCAAAAGCGCCGCAGAGCTGCGCATACGGCGCGTGATGGACGCACTGGAGAAAAACAACATGCAGGCGTATTATGCGCCCACGTGTGCGGACGCCGTAAAAATCGCAAAAGAGCTGCTGCAGCCGGGCGATGTGATTTCCTGCGGCGGCAGCGTGACGCTGGATGAGACCGGCGTGATGGATTTAATGCGCTGCGGGGACTATGAATTTTTGGACAGAACAACCGCGAAAACGCCCGAGGAGCGCGAGAAGCTGTACCGTGAGGTGTTTTCCTCTGATGTGTTTTTGACGGGCACAAACGCCGTTACGGAGCACGGAGAGCTCTATAATGTAGACGGCAACGGCAACCGCGTGGCGGCGATGCTGTTCGGCCCGAAAAAGGTGCTGGTTTTTGCGGGGTGCAACAAGATTGTGCGCGATATAGACGACGCCGCAAAACGCGTGAAAAGCTGTGCGACGCCCGCAAATGCCATGCGGCTGAATTTGGACACGCCGTGCACGCACGGAGCGTGTCCCGGCACGGACGGCGAGCTGTGCGCGGGCTGCTGCTCGGAAAATCGCATCTGCGCGATGTACACGGTTTTGGCACGCCAGCGCGTGAAGGGCAGAATTCATGTCATTCTCATCGGTGAGGAGGTCGGTTACTGATATGAAAGAAAAGATACAGGCTTTTATGGCGAAACGACAGGCAAAAGGAAAGCGGTCCTACGAGATCGACATGTGCAACGGTCCGCTGCTGGGCAAAATTCTGCGCTTTGCGGTGCCGCTGATGCTTTCCGGCGTTTTGCAGCTGTTTTTTAACGCGGCGGATATTGTGGTGGTCGGCCGCTTTACCGGCCACACGGCGCTGGCGGCGGTGGGCTCTACCGGCGCGCTTATCAATTTGCTCATCAACGTGTTCATCGGCCTTTCCATCGGCACAAACGTGCTTGTGGCGCGCTATTACGGCGCACAGGATGCAAAGCAGCTGAGCGAGACCGTACATACCTCTGTGCTGACAAGTCTTGTGAGCGGCGTTATATTGATTGCCGTGGGCGTTGCGTTTGCGGAGCCGCTGCTGACCCTGATGGGCACCCCGGAGGACGTTTTGGGTCAGGCGGCGCTTTACATGCGCATATACTTTGTGGGCATGCCGGCGATGATGCTGTACAACTTCGGCGCGGCGATTTTGCGCTCTGTGGGCGACACAAAGCGCCCGCTGTACTTTTTGACCATTGCGGGCGTTGTAAACGTCATTTTGAATCTGTTCCTCGTCATTGTGTTCCATCTCGGCGTGGCGGGTGTTGCCATTGCGACGGTCATTTCGCAGGTGATTTCTGCGGGACTTGTGGCCATCTGCCTGATGAAAACGAACGCTTCTTACCGTTTGGAGCTGCATAAGCTGCATATCTATAAAGATAAGTTTTTCGGCATGATGCGTGTCGGCCTGCCGGCGGGCATGCAGGGCGCGGTGTTCTCCATTTCGAACGTGCTCATTCAGTCCTCTATCAACTCGTTCGGCTCTACCGTTATGGCGGGCAGCACGGCTGCGGCCAACATTGAGGGCTTTGTGTACACTGCGATGAACGCGTTTTACCAGACGGCGCTGTCCTTTACCGGGCAGAACATGGGCGCGAAGAAATACGACCGCGTGGCGAAAATTCTGCGCATCTGCATTTTGTGTGTGACCGTGACGGGCGTTGTGCTCGGCTGCGGCGCGTATTTGCTGGGCACACCTTTACTTTCTATATATACGTCTGACCCGGAGGTTATCCAGTACGGTTTGGAGCGTATGCTCATTGTGTGCGTACCGTACTTCCTTTGCGGCATTATGGACACGCACGTGGGCGTTTTGCGCGGTATGGGGTATTCGATCATGCCGATGATTGTATCGCTTACAGGTGCGTGTGCGCTGCGTGTGGTGTGGATCCTGACGGTCTTCCAGATGAACCGCACGCTGTTCATGCTGTTCCTCTCGTACCCGGTGACGTGGGCCGTGACGGCGGCCGCGCATTTTGTGTGCTACCTTATCGTGCACCATAAGATGATGGAAAAGGCGAAAGCGGAGCAGGCCGAGGCGGCAAAAGCATAAAGTATACTTATATATATAGAAGAAACGCGTTGTGGGATGACCGCAGCGCGTTTCTTCTATATATAAAGAGAAAAGCAGAACCGCAAAAAACGCGTCTTCCTATAACTATATATAAGAAGATATAGGGTTGCATTGTAAAGCTTTACGATAACTTCACGGCGATTTTAAGTGTTTTAAAAACTTTTTTCGGATAAAATCAGAAAGATTATGAGGAGGTTCAGAAGTGAAAGGACACTGATGCGCCAGATATATAAGAAGATGTGCTTGAAGCTTTGGGGTACAGAGAGGGGCTTTTGCAACTTTAAGACCACCTTTTCAAAAAGTTTTTCTTGATTTTTTCAAAAAAATTTCGTAAAATAGTTTGCGTAAGCCATGTATATGGGCATGTAAATGCAAAAATGCCCATTCGGAGATACACTATATATTGTGTTTGAATTAAGGCGTAACATATAGATGTAGTTTTTCGAAAAAACTTAAAAAAACTTTCAAAAAAGTGTTGACAAAAGGGGTTGTACGTGGTATTATAGTCAAGCGCTCGAGAGAGACGGCAAAAAACTGAAAGCGAAAAGCTTAAAAGGAAAGCCGCTTGAAAGAGAGCACAGGACCTTGAAAATTAAACAACGAGAGAAAGAATGGAACCTGTAATTTCTTTGAGAGACTCAAAGAAACTTACGAGAAACAGAACTCAACAAATCTGTGACGAACGTCAGAACGACGTTATGAGCGAATTAAAGCTCTGAAAAAGATTTGAGCGCGAAAGCGTTTAGATACAATTTTTTAGAGAGTTTGATCCTGGCTCAGGACGAACGCTGGCGGCGTGCCTAACACATGCAAGTCGAACGGAGTTGAAAGGAGCTTGCTTTTTTCAACTCAGTGGCGGACGGGTGAGTAACGCGTGAGTAACCTGCCTTTCAGAGGGGGATAACGTTCTGAAAAGAACGCTAATACCGCATAAGATTGTAGTTTCGCATGGAGCAGCAATCAAAGGAGCAATCCGCTGAAAGATGGACTCGCGTCCGATTAGATAGTTGGCGGGGTAACGGCCCACCAAGTCGACGATCGGTAGCCGGACTGAGAGGTTGATCGGCCACATTGGGACTGAGACACGGCCCAGACTCCTACGGGAGGCAGCAGTGAGGGATATTGGGCAATGGGGGAAACCCTGACCCAGCAACGCCGCGTGAGGGATGACGGTTTTCGGATTGTAAACCTCTGTCCTCTGTGAAGATAGTGACGGTAGCAGAGGAGGAAGCTCCGGCTAACTACGTGCCAGCAGCCGCGGTAATACGTAGGGAGCAAGCGTTGTCCGGATTTACTGGGTGTAAAGGGTGCGTAGGCGGATTGGCAAGTCAGAAGTGAAATCCATGGGCTTAACCCATGAACTGCTTTTGAAACTGTTAGTCTTGAGTGAAGTAGAGGTAGGCGGAATTCCCGGTGTAGCGGTGAAATGCGTAGAGATCGGGAGGAACACCAGTGGCGAAGGCGGCCTACTGGGCTTTAACTGACGCTGAGGCACGAAAGTGTGGGTAGCAAACAGGATTAGATACCCTGGTAGTCCACACTGTAAACGATGATTACTAGGTGTGGGGGGTCTAACCCCCTCCGTGCCGGAGTTAACACAATAAGTAATCCACCTGGGGAGTACGACCGCAAGGTTGAAACTCAAAGGAATTGACGGGGGCCCGCACAAGCAGTGGAGTATGTGGTTTAATTCGACGCAACGCGAAGAACCTTACCAGGTCTTGACATCCAACTAACGAAGCAGAGATGCATTAGGTGCCCTTCGGGGAAAGTTGAGACAGGTGGTGCATGGTTGTCGTCAGCTCGTGTCGTGAGATGTTGGGTTAAGTCCCGCAACGAGCGCAACCCTTGTGATTAGTTGCTACGCAAGAGCACTCTAATCAGACTGCCGTTGACAAAACGGAGGAAGGTGGGGACGACGTCAAATCATCATGCCCTTTATGACCTGGGCTACACACGTACTACAATGGTCGTTAACAGAGGGAAGCAATACCGCGAGGTGGAGCAAAACCCTAAAAACGGTCTCAGTTCAGATTGTAGGCTGCAACTCGCCTACATGAAGTTGGAATTGCTAGTAATCGCGGATCAGCATGCCGCGGTGAATACGTTCCCGGGCCTTGTACACACCGCCCGTCACACCATGGGAGCCGGTAATACCCGAAGTCAGTAGTTTAACCGTAAGGAGAACGCTGCCGAAGGTAGGATTGGCGACTGGGGTGAAGTCGTAACAAGGTAGCCGTATCGGAAGGTGCGGCTGGATCACCTCCTTTCTATGGAGAACCAAGAACAGCTAAGGTTGTTCTTCAACATCCTAGGTTAGATTGCAGGGGAAACTTTTAATCGTTGTTTAATTTTGAGGGTCTTGATCCTCAAGAACGGGGCATCTTCGTTCTGAAAAGAATATGGGGGTGTAGCTCAGCTGGGAGAGCACCTGCTTTGCAAGCAGGGGGTCATCGGTTCGATCCCGTTCATCTCCACCAAGGGCCGAAAGGTTCGAACAACCGGTGGTTTAACTAGATATGGGCTTATAGCTCAGCCGGTTAGAGCGCACGCCTGATAAGCGTGAGGTCGGTGGTTCGAGTCCACTTAAGCCCACCAAGCGGAGCAATCCGCAAAATGTACCTTGAAAACTGAATAAAGCGAAGCAGATAAAAATGCGAGAAAACTGTTATTTACTAGAGAATTATTTAAAAGGTCTAACGATCCAAATAATTGTTTAGGGTAATAACTGCAATTTCAAAGAAGCGAAAAAGTTTAAGTTTATTCTTTGCAAAGAGAAATAACTACAAAACTCATTTCTAATTCCAAGAAGAGAACACATGGTCAAGCTACAAAGAGCGCAAGGGGAATGCCTTGGCACTGGGAGCCGATGAAGGACGCGACTAACTGCGATAAGCTACGGGGAGCCGTAAGTAGGCATTGATCCGTAGATTTCCGAATGGAGCAATCCGATTAAAGTCATGTTTAATCATCATACACTGAATACATAGGTGTATGAGGGGAACCGCCTGAACTGAAACATCTAAGTAGGGCGAGGAAGAGAAATCAACCGAGATTCCGCTAGTAGTGGCGAGCGAACGCGGAGGAGGCCAAACCAAGAGTAGTAATACTTTTGGGGTTTGGACAGCAATGTGTAGGATTAAGTTTAGCAGAATGGCATGGGAAGGCCAACGAAACAGTGTGAGAGTCACGTATGCGAAAAGCAAAATCCGCTAGCTGTATCCAGAGTACCGCCGGACACGTGAAACCCGGTGGGAATATGGGGGGACCACCCTCCAAGCCTAAATACTACCCAGTGACCGATAGTGTATAGTACTGTGAAGGAAAGGTGAAAAGGACCCCGGGAGGGGAGTGAAAAAGAACCTGAAACCTTGTGCTTACAAGCACCGAGAGCCCATCAACGGGTGATCGGGTACCTTTTGTAGAATGGTCCGGCGAGTGAATGTAACTGGCGAGGTTAAGGACTTAAGGTCCGGAGCCGTAGCGAGAGCGAGTCTGAATAGGGCGTATGAAGTCAGTTGTATTCGACCCGAAACCGGGTGACCTACCCATGTCCAGGTTGAAGTGGAGGTAAAACTCCATGGAGGACCGAACCGACTCCCGTTGAAATGGTAGCGGATGAGGTGTGGGTAGCGGAGAAATTCCAATCGAACCCGGAGATAGCTGGTTCTCTCCGAAATAGTTTTAGGACTAGCCTCGTATTAGATTACCGGAGGTAAAGCACTGAATGAGCTAGGGGCCGAGAGGTTACTGAACTCTATCAAACTCAGAATGCCGGATAATTGATGTACGGGAGTCAGACAGTGTGAGATAAGTTTCATTGTCAAAAGGGAAACAGCCCAGACCCACAGCTAAGGTCCCAAAGTACGGTTAAGTGGAAAAGGATGTGGGGTTGCACAGACAACCAGGATGTTGGCTTAGAAGCAGCCACTCATTAAAAGAGTGCGTAATAGCTCACTGGTCGAGTGACCCTGCGCCGAAAATTTAACGGGGCTAAATCGTACACCGAAGCTTGGGATGCAGTAATGCATGGTAGGAGAGCGTCGTATAAGGGGTGAAGTCAGAGCGTAAGCGCTGGTGGACTTTATACGAGTGAGAATGCCGGAATGAGTAGCGAGAAATATGTGAGAATCATATTGGCCGAAAATCTAAGGTTTTTGGAGGAAGGTTCGTCCGCTCCAAGTAAGCCGGGAGCTAAGGTGAGGCCGAAAGGCGTAGCCGATGCACATACGGTAGATATTCCGTAGCCGCCAAAAGATTTAAGTAAGAGGACACCTTGAAAGGACTTGACCCGGGCGATGGTTGCCCCGGGCGAAAGGGACCGAAATTTAGTAGGGAAGCAAGTTTGGACGAGGGCGAGAAAAGTCTTATGTATATCTTCGGCGCCCGTACCGCAAACCGACACAGGTAGATAGGAAGAGAATTCTAAGGCCAACGGGAGAAGGGTAGTTAAGGAACTCGGCAAATTGACCCCGTAACTTAGGAATAAGGGGTGCCACAGCGATGTGGTCGCAGAGAATAGGCCCAGGCAACTGTTTATCAAAAACACAGGTCTCTGCCAAATCGAAAGATGAAGTATAGGGGCTGACACCTGCCCGGTGCTGGAAGGTTAAGAGGAGATGTGCAAGCATTGAATTGAAGCCCCAGTAAACGGCGGCCGTAACTATAACGGTCCTAAGGTAGCGAAATTCCTTGTCGGGTAAGTTCCGACCCGCACGAATGGTGTAATGATCTGGGCACTGTCTCAATTACCCGCCCGGCGAAATTGTAGTACCGGTGAAGATGCCGGTTACCCGCGACAAGACGGAAAGACCCCATGGAGCTTTACTGTAGCTTAATATTGGGTTTCGATAATTTATGTATAGGATAGGCGGGAGACTAGGAAACCGTGGCGCCAGCCACGGCGGAGTCGACGTTGGAATACCGCTCTTAAGTTATTGGAATTCTAACCTGCGGCCATGAATCTGGCCGGGGGACATTGTTAGGTGGGCAGTTTGACTGGGGCGGTCGCCTCCAAAAAGGTAACGGAGGCGCTCAAAGGTTGGCTCAGCATGGTTGGAAACCATGCCTTAGAGTGTAAACGTGTAAGCCAGCCTAACTGCGAGGATGACGGTCCGAGCAGTAACGAAAGTTGGAGTTAGTGATCCGGCGGTATGAGAGTGGAATTGCCGTCGCTCAACGGATAAAAGCTACCCTGGGGATAACAGGCTGATCTCCCCCAAGAGTCCACATCGACGGGGAGGTTTGGCACCTCGATGTCGGCTCATCACATCCTGGGGCTGTATTCGGTCCCAAGGGTTCGGCTGTTCGCCGATTAAAGTGGTACGCGAGCTGGGTTCAGAACGTCGTGAGACAGTTCGGTCCCTATCTGTCGTGGGCGCAGGATATTTGAGGAGAGCTGTCCTTAGTACGAGAGGACCGGGATGGACGCACCTCTGGCGCACCAGTTGTCACGCCAGTGGCACAGCTGGGCAACTATGTGCGGAACGGATAAACGCTGAAAGCATCTAAGCGTGAAGCCGACTCCAAGATTAGATATCCCATAGCGTAAGCTAGTAAGACCCCTTGTAGACTACAAGGTTGATAGGCTGCATGTGTAAGCACGGTAACGTGTTCAGCTTGGCAGTACTAATAGGTCGAGGGCTTGACCATAATCCTTCTTGGTTCAAGATTGCGCTTTCTTCTCCCATTCTACTCTTGCTTCTCCCTTTATTCAGTTTTCAGGGTATATAAAACCTACAGGATACACACTTGTGTATCCTGTTTTTTGTTATATTGAAAACGATTCCGATTTAAAAATGTGGTTTTGTCCAAAGTATAATAATAAAGGAATTTGGACTGCGAGGAAAATACGTTGACAATTGGTAACGCAGTTACAGGGTGACAGGGCGTTTGTGCCATGTTTGAATGATGCGGAGGAATGCTGATTATGGTGCGGATCGAATTTTTGGGCGCATGGAAAGACAAGGACGTGCAGGCTGTGCGGGACGTGACGGTGACGGGCATTGAAAAAAAACTGAAAATTTCGGTTTTACCCGCATATTTTGAAGAGGAATATTCTTTAATAGAAGAAAATTGCTTGGCTTTCTCCGAAAATTGTATGAGGAACAAAAAAATTGCACCTGTGGAGTGTGGTGAGGCAGAACGACGGATGAGCGGTGTGAAAATCACGATCTCGCTGTTTCCTGCGGGGAACGGGCGTATGCGGCGGCAGACTGCGCAGGAGATCACGAAAAATATTGCGCTGAAGACGGGGATATCCAAGGATAATATTTCGGTCACGCTCGATGCGCCGCCGCAGGAGAGGAGAAGCTATGCCGAAGAACGTTGAAAACTTTGAGATCCGCACACTCGGACGTGATGATTACGCGCAGGCGGCGGAAATTTTTGCGTTTGTGCATGCGCTGCACCAAGCAAATCGCCCGGATATTTACAGAAAGACGAATGTCCCGCTCGGCGAAGACGAATTTTTCAAAATGTGCGATGACCCGCACGAAATCATGCTGTGTGCGGTGCGAGACGGCAAAATTTTAGGGCTTGCCCGCACGGTGATGCGGGGAAATGCCGGGGATGCGGTTACTTTGTCGCGTGTGCGGGCGGTTATGGAGGAACTGGCCGTGTTGCCGCAGGCACAGGGCATGGGCATCGGCACGGCACTGCTGTATGCGAGCGAGGCGGAAGCGAAGCGCCGCGGTGCGGAATCTTTGGAGCTGATGGTGTGGTCGTTTAATAAATCGGCGATGCGGTTTTATGAAAGCGCCGGCATGACGGTGCGAAGCTTTGTGATGGAAAAGAAATTGTAAGCGCGCAAGTGTTATGTAAATCAAGCGGTGGAAGCGCTGGCGGCGGAGACCTCGGACACGGTGTGTCTGGGCGTTGGTCTGCATAGCGGCTACGGTGCGGCGCAGCGCATGTACGTGCTGCGCGGGTATGTGCCGGACGGCTCCGGCGTGTGGTATGAGGGCCGCGTGTGGGACCAATATGCGCCGTGCGTGAACGATGACGAGCTGAATTTGTTCCTTTCTAAGAAGCTTTTTTGATGTATTGTGTGGCAATTTAAAATAGAAATAGATACAATTAAAAGCCCTGCATTCTTTTTCTTTGAAAGATGAGAATGCAGGGCTTCGCTTGTTGCATTTTATGGATTTGCTATGCAAATCCATCGGAAATCCCCTTAATAGGGTTTTCCACGAGCAGACAGTCCACTGGACCGTCTCCTCTCCTTTCCTGATTTTTATGCAGGCAAAAAAATTCGCTTTCTGCGGAAAGCGACCAACTTTCTGAAAAAAGTTGGATCAAAAACTTTTAACGTTGCGGCGCGGTGATTTACGACAGTGCGCAAATCATTTTTCCGTTTCCATCTCGATGATTTTTGCGGCTGCTAAATCTTTGGCATCGCGGGGATCGTGGGTGACGAGGATCGTGGTGCGGTTCTTGAGGTTTTCTTTTACGAACTGCATGACTTTTTCGCGGGTCAGATCGTCGAGACCTTTAAACGGCTCGTCGAGCAGGACGGCGTCACCGCTTGTCAGCATGGCGCGGACGATGGAAACGCGCCTTGCCATGCCGCCGGAGAGCTGCACGGCGTTCTTTTTGAGGTCCTCGGGGTCGAACCCGACCTGCAAAAGCGCTTTTTCTGCGGCTGTTTCCGTGCACCCGGCGGCGACGGAAATGTTTTTAGCGGCGGTGAGGTACGGCAGCAGCCGGTCTTCCTGAAACACGGCGCTCGGCTTTTGAAAGCCATGGATTTCGCCAGAATCCGCAGGCAGAAGATTTAATAAGACGGAGAGCAGCGTGGTTTTGCCGCAGCCGGAGCGCCCGGAAACGGCGGTGACTTGGTGCTCCGGAAACTCGGCGGAGAAATTTTTGAGGATTTCCGCTTCACCACGCTTTACGATGAGATTATGCACGCTTGCCATTTAACACGTCCTCCATTTTGAGCTTTTTTAAGACCAACCGCAGCAAAAGCATAAAAAGCTTTTCAAATGCGACGCTGACAGCGACGACGACGACCGTCCACGCAAGCAGCTCGCTTGTCTGCAAAAAGATTTTGGCCTGATAAAACACCGCGCCGATGGAGCCGTCCGGCGTGCCGATGACCTCGGCGGCGATGCCGCTTTTCCAACATAGTCCGAGCGACACGGAGCAGGCGGAGACGAAAAACGGCGCGACGGCGGGCAGGTAGATGTAAAGCAGCTTTTTGCTGACTGAGAGCCTGAAAACCTGCGCCATTTCGAGCAATTCTTCGTCTGCGCTGCGGATGCCCTCTAAGACGTTCATGTAAATGACGGGGAAGACCATCAGCATGGAGATGATGACGGACAAATTTTTTCCGGAAAACCACAGCAGCACCAAAATGATGAACGACGCGACCGGCGTGGCTTTAATGGCGGCCGTGATGGGGCGCAGGAGAGTCTCAACGACCCAAAACCGCGAGGCGACCCACCCGAGCACCGTGCCGAGCGTGAGCGCGGTGAAAAATCCGCCTAAAATGCGCGCAGCGGAATACCACACGGTCTTTAAAAAATCGGGGTCGAAAATGACCGTGAACAGCGTTTGTACGACCTTTACGGGCGAGACGAGCACGAGTTCAGAGCCGACGCAGAGGCTGACGACATGCCACACCAATAGCCAAAAAGCCACAGCGCATGTGGCGGCTATGGCTTTCTGTTTCTTTGTTTTCACTTTTTTCTGCTTTGCGGGGTTATTCCGTATAGTAGAAAGCGTCATCGGGCAGCGTTCCTCCAACAGACTTCGGGTCGGCGTCAAAGAGCACCTGTAAATAGCCGGAGACCTTCTCCTTCATTTCTTCACCCTTGATGAAGTGGATGTTGCAGCCGGGCAGAGCCTTTAAAGCAATGGGCTCCTTCGGCACGATCTCATACTGTGCGATGAGCTTTGCAGCGTCTTCCGCATTCGTCTCGGTATAGTTGATGGAAGCTTCGTATTCCTCGAGGAACTTTTCAACAGCGGCGGGATTTTCCTCCAGCACATCGGTGCGGATGATCGTGACGCCGGTGACGAGCGTACTGCCGTTATCGAGCTTATCCCACTCATCGGTGAGGCTGAGCGCGATGCGGAGCTTGTCGTTCTGCATCATAGCGGTGGTGACGAACGGCTGCGGCAGCACGGCGATGGCATCGTCGGCCTCGGCAAGCGCTGCGGCGACCTCGGTCGCTTCGGATTTATACTCGATGGTCACGTCGGTCTCGGGATCGATACCGTTTTCGCGCAGAATGTAGTTGAGCGCGAACTCCGGTGTGGTGCCTTTGCCGGTGGAATAGATCGTCTTGCCTTTGAGGTCTTCAACGGATTGGATGCTTTCGCCGGTTTCAACGACGTAGAGCACGCCGAGCGTGTTGATGTCGAGAATCTTGATGCCGCCCTCGGTCTTGTTGTACAGCACGGAAGCGAGGTTGCACGGTACATTTGCAATGTCGATCGTCTTATTCGCGATGCCGGCGGTAATTTCGTCTGCGGTGCCGTACATCGTGACGTTGTAGGTGTTTGCGGTCTCGCCGTTTTCGGCGTCCTGCATCAGCTTGACCATGCCCATGGTAGTCGGTCCCTTGAGGGAAGCGACTTCATAGGTGGCGGGGGTGAACGCCTCCGGCGCTTCGGTGGGTTCGGCGGTCGGTTCAGCCGTAGGCTCGGCGGTGGGCTCTGCCGTGGCTTCAACGCTGCTTTCGGAAGATGTGCTCTCGGAGGAGGCGGCACCGCTCTGGCCGCAGGCTGCAAATACCGTCATGCACAGCAGCATGGCGAGCAAAACAGCGGTTATTTTCTTCATTTGAAACGGTCCTTTCTTTTGCGGCATTCCGCCGCGGAAATCGTTCGGGAGTTTGTCTCGGCGAACAGTATTATCGTAGCACAAAAGGGCGCGCATTGTCAACGAATTGTCAATTTTCTGCGCGATTTTTCTTTTGAAAGCGGAAGGGAGTTTGTATGGCGGTTTCACACACGAAAGCAAAATTTGAAAACTTCCCGTCGTCGGGAATAAAAAGGGTGCCCGGCGCGAAAAATATGCGAAAAAATAGAAGAAAACAGGTTGACGAACGGAACCTTCTGTGCTATAATCATCAGTGTCGCAGAATATGCGGGTGTAGTTCAATGGCTAGAATCCCAGCCTTCCAAGCTGGTCGTGTGGGTTCGATTCCCATCACCCGCTCCAACCCGCAGAAAAGGGACGATTGCCTTGGGCGGCATAAAGAGATATGCGCCAATAGCTCAGCTGGATAGAGCAACTGCCTTCTAAGCAGTAGGTCAGGGGTTCGAGTCCCTTTTGGCGCGCCATATGGTGGATGTAGCTTAGCTGGTTAAAGCGCCAGTTTGTGGCACTGGAGACCGTGGGTTCGAATCCCATCTTCCACCCCATATCAAGAGGATGTAACTGATTTCAGTTACATCCTCTTATTTTTTGCCTAAAAATGGACAAGTGTTATTATTCGTGAGTACAATGCAACGTTTTTTAGAACCAAATCGGCGGCTTGATAAAACAATTTCCATTGGAATCACAGTTACTACCGATTTGATCAGGAATTTTTATATTCGGATGGTGTCATCCCCGTTTTGTTTTTGAACACTTTCAAAAAGTAGAAATAGTCCTCAAACCCACAGGCTGTACTGGTTTCAGAAATAGTATAGCCGGACCTGAGCATACGCTTTGCCTGGTTGACACGCAAGGTTACCTGCATTTGTTTGATCGTCATACCATATACTGTTTGGAATATAGTATTTAGACGGTTGTATGTTTTCCCAAAGGTATCCTCATAATCCCGATTTTTCAAGTGCTGGCCTTTGTTGTCATCAATATATTGTAAGATTCGGTAGGCCAGTCTGCTTTCCAAATTACACCAAAGCTCTCTTTTTTGCACAGCGAAACTAATCTGGTACAGAATCGCCTGAATTTGGGATGATAAAAAATTTTTGCTTGAAAAAGGCAATGTTCGGTGCTGAATCGCGTACTCCATCAGATCAAAGCAGGGTAGCTCCAGAGGAATCTGCCCATGTAACGGAAGCAAAATATGATTGGTATCTACCTTTACAGGCGGTGGAATCTGAATACCTGTTGCCTGAAAATGAGCAAAATAGGCTGCATGATTATCATATTGAAGCCCGCAATGCTGCACGTAAGGAGGCAACAGGAAAAATTCGCCGCTATGAACGACGTAATTCTCACCGTAAACACGGAAAGAGCGTTCTCCGCTGATCATCAACACCAGTACCCACTGCGTCATCATTCTATCCGGATGCATATTATTGCCGCTAAACTTATCGACATCCTCCACGCGAATCTCCTCGTTTAACTGAAACCAGTAGAGATCGGTTTGTTTTATATCCATGGTTGAACATCTGCCTTTTCCAGTAAAATGATCTTATGATATGCCTGCCTAAAAGGAGCCAGACAATAATTCAATAAATAGTTTCGTTTATTCCATACCATTTTCATTCTCTCCATAGACTTTTTTTCGGATACACTGTATAATCATTTCAAAGAATCCTAGGAGGGATACAATATGAAAAACGGTAAATTAAGAGTGGCGCTCGTAGGAGTCTCCTTCGGCGCGGAATTTATACCCATCTATCTGAAACACCCGGACGTAGATTCTTTGGTGTTAGTGGATACGAATGAAAAACTGCTGAATGCGGTTGGCGATAAGTTTCTTCTGGAAGAACGCTTGACGGACTTTAATGCCATGTTGGAAGATAAAACCATCGACGCCGTCCATCTGGTAACACCGCCTGCTACTCATGCTCCCCTATCTATACAGGTGATGAACGCCGGAAAGCACTGTGCCTGTACCATCCCGATGGGAATGAGTATCGATGAATTGTACCAAGTCATCGATGCTCGAAAAAGAAGCGGGAAACACTATATGTTTATGGAGACCTCCGTCTATGGTCGAGAGTTTCTGTATGTGAAGAACCTTTACGAAAAAGGAGAGCTGGGCAGAATACAGTTCATGCGCTGCGCGCATTATCAAGATATGGAAGGATGGCCGGACTATTGGTTGGGCTTTCCTCCGCTGATGCATCCTACCCACGCGGTAGCGCCTTGCCTGATGTTGCTAGGTAAGCGTCCGGAAACCGTATATTGCAAGGGCTCCGGCAGAGTACGTAAAGAAGTGGAAGCTCCCTATGGTTGTCCATATGCCTTTGAGTCAGCTCTGATCTCCCTAAAAGACAGTGATGTAAGCATTGAAATGGCTCGGTTCCTCTACCACGTAGCCCGAGGCTACACTGAAAGTTTCAACATATATGGTGAACGAAAAAGCTTTGAATGGCAGCAGTTAGAATCGGAACAACCGGTACTGTTCTCCATGGCGCTTGGTGCAAATGCTGAACATGTTATGAACGATTACGGTCGAGGCGGCCTTGTGACGGAAGAACGTATCCAAATCCCCGACTATGCAGATCGTTTACCGGCGGAAATTGGGCGCTTCACCAAACAAACAGTGTATGATGACAGCAATCCCCATCTATCGTTCCTGCAAGGCGGTGGCCATGGTGGTTCTCATCCTCATCTAGTCCACGAGTTTGTTCGAAGCATTCTGGAAGATCGAACCCCGGTTCCCAGCGATATTGACGGCGCCTACTGGACCGGTGTAGGAATCTGCGCTCACCAATCTGCCATGGACGGTGGCGTGGTAAAACGTGTACCTGTTTTCGAATAAAAATCTTCTTTAGAATCTATAAATTCAACCAGACAGCCGTATTCCCTTGCCTTGAAGGGAACACGGCTGTCTTTTACTGTCTGTTTTTACACACCTATTTCCCCATAGGTTGGGTAGCTACGTAATGAAGCGCTCCGTCAGTGTTAAATTCATCCTTACAATAGCAAAAAGCAAAGAGCAAAACAACCGACCATTGGTTGAGTCCTCACTTAAAACCATATTCTTCTTTTGTCTATCTTCCGGCTTTACACAAGGGGGAGCTGTTGTTTCGCGGAAGCAAAATTCTCAGCCGAAAGCCATCTTTTTTGCTGACGTTGACGCGGGAAAGGACCCTTTTATATCAAGAAAGAAAAAACGGAAATGCCGCAGTTGTACAAAAAGGAAAAGCAAGAATCAAATCTCTGACTCAGCCGATGGCTTTTGACAGTTAAAACACAGGCGAAAAACGAGTGCTTTCGGGCGGGAAAGGTACTCCTTTTAAAAGACTTTTATCAAATTCGAATAAATATCGGGTGAAAGTAGATAAAAAGTGGTAAACAATCATAAATTCAGCCATTTTGTTTGCAGGACTTACGCTTTATAATATTGCCACAACATCCAATTTGACAAGTGAAAGCTTTGTCAGAGATAATGGAGAAAGGAAGATGAGGGTTATGACAGAAAATCCAATGGGAAGACAGCGGTCGGGTTGGCGGTATAAGCTATACCGAGCTGGCAGAGGGATTCAACGAAATTGGGGATTGTACTTGTTGTTACTTCCGGCGGTCGTGTTGCTGTTTTGCTTCACCTACTTGCCCATGTACGGCGTGCAAATTGCGTTCAAGGATTTTTCTCCTTCACAGGGAATTCAGGGAAGCCCTTGGGTGGGACTTGCGAATTTTCAAAAATTCTTTAACTCATTCCAATCTAAAAACCTGATTTGGAATACGGTGAGCTTGAGCTTGTATAGCTTGATTGCAGGCTTTCCGTTCCCTATTATTTTAGCTCTGATGGTCAACCAGATCCGGGTGAAACGCTTCAAGCAGGTTTTGCAAGTGGTGACCTATCTGCCCCACTTTATTTCCACAGTGGTTATGGTGGGCATAATGTTAATCCTTCTTTCCCCCAGCAACGGAATCTACGGAAATCTGGCCCGGGTGCTTGGCGTTCAGAATCCGGTCAACATCATGGGAGAGGCGAGCGCCTTTCAGCACGTCTATGTGTGGAGTGATGTGTGGCAACACGCAGGTTGGGACAGCATTATCTACATTGCGGCGCTGGCAGCGGTGGATCCCTCTTTGTACGAGGCGGCAACGGTGGATGGTGCCAGCAAGATCCAACGGTTGTGGCACATTGATGTGCCTTTCCTGATTCCTACTGCAGTGATCCTGCTGATTATGCGTGCAGGCAATGTGATGAATCTGGGATTCGAAAAGGTGTATCTCATGCAGAACCCGTTGAACACCAGTATCAGCGAAGTAATCTCCACGTATGTATACAAAATCGGTATGATCAGCAATCAGTACAGCCTTTCTGCGGCAGTAAACCTGTTCAACACCGTTATTAACTTTGTATTGTTAATTCTGGTCAACGGATTTTCCAAAAAACTTGGAGACACAAGTTTGTGGTAAGCGGAGAATGTACGGACTGAAAATTTTTAGCGAAAAGAGGCGGATGCATTATGAGCGCACAAACAATACATAAATCACAAAAAGTGAGCAAGGCAGATGTTGTTTTCAACATTATTCTGTACGGAATCTGCGGCTTGATCTTGCTGCTGATTGCGTATCCTCTCTACTTTATCATCATTGCGTCTTTTAGTAACCCTTCTGAAGTGTCTAACGGCAACGTGTGGTTCTGGCCCAGCCAGTTCACGCTGGACGGATATAAAGAGCTGTTGCGTCACGGGAGTATCTGGATGGGTTATTGGAACACCATCCTTTACACGGTAGTGGGAACAGCCATCGGCCTGATTGTCAACATCTCTGCAGCATACTCTCTGTCTCGCAGAGATCTGGTAGGCCGCAAGTTAATCACGTTTTATTTCATATTCACGATGTTCTTTAACGGCGGCTTGATTCCTACTTACTTCACCATTCGAGATTTTCATTTATATGACACATTCTGGGTTATGGTTTTGCCTTTCTCCGTAATGGTGTACAACATGATTGTGGCCAGAACATTTTTTGACTCCAGCTTGCCAAAGGATTTGTTGGATGCAGCACAGATTGATGGCTGTGGGAACCTGCGATTCTTTTTCTCCATCGCTCTTCCCCTCTCCAAAGCCGTAATCGCTGTAATTGCTCTTTACATTGCCGTGGCGCAGTGGAACTCTTACTTTAATGCTCTGGTTTATGTACGCAGCGAGAACTTAAAACCGCTGCAGCTGGTGGTGAGAAATATCCTGATCACGAACCAGTCTTTGGTGGGTGCCGGTGACGGCATGGCTGCTCAGGAGGCTATGCGTTTGGCAAATTTGATGAAATACGCCGTTATCATCATTACCACCGTGCCGATTATGTGCATGTATCCCTTTGTACAGAAATATTTCAGTCAGGGCGTAATGATCGGCGCAATCAAGGGGTGAGTTTTCTCCCCAAATTACTCTGTGACGTTACCTTGGGAATATACCCTGAGGATTTCACCGTCAAATAAAAAATCCTATAGTGAGGAGATGCAAACATGAAAGAAAAGTGGACAAAGCTAGGAAAAAGCCTGATTTGTTTGGCCCTGGTTACCTCCATGCTGGCAGGCTGTGGCGGCGGTGGCAACAGCAGCTCTAGCAGTGAGAAACAGACAAGTGGCGGCACTTCAGGTGAGGTTGCAGCAGGGGACGATAACTTCAATGAGACGGGCTTGCCTATTGTCAAAGAACCCGTGGAGTTAACTTTCCTTTACGTCAAAGGCGCCAATACGATGGATTTTAAAGACAACGCCATGTTCCAGCAGATGGAAAAGGACACCAACGTCAAGATCAACTGGCAGTACGCAGGCGATGCGGACTGGTCTGAGCAGAAGTCGCTCTTGCTGGCCAGCGGTGATTTGCCCGACGTATTCTTCGGAGACAATGCTCTGAAGGATAATGACATTGCCACCAACCTTGACATGTTCATTCCGCTGGAAGATTATGTGGAAAAGTATTGCCCCAACATCAAGGCAGCTTGGGAGGCAGAGCCCACTATGCGTCAGATGGTTACCAATCCGGACGGCCATATCTATACTCTGCCCGGTAAGAAGCCTCTGCGTCCGAAGGGCTGCGATACGCCCTTTATCAACAAGGCATGGCTGGATCGTTTGGGCCTGGAAATGCCCACCACCGTGGACGAGTGGTACGAAGTGCTGAAGGCCTTTAAGGAGCAGGACGCCAACGGCAACGGTGATCCGAACGACGAGATTCCTCTGACCGGCAGCGCTAAGACGAATCTGTTTGACTGGATCCGCTACATCAACCCCTGGGGCCTCACGGACAGCTTGCAGGAGAACTTCCTGGCTTTGGATCAGGAGACGCTGAAGCCTGTTTTCATTCCGGCTGACGAGCGCTATAAGGAAGCAGTTGCTTTCTTCCATAAGTTATACGCAGAAGGCATTATGGATCCGGAGTTCATCACGCAGGATGGTTCCATGTCCGACGCAAAAATGAAAAACGCAGATGTATCTCTGGTAGGTACCGGTATCGCTTGGGAAACCTCCTCTGCTACTCAGCCTCATTCGGACGAATATGTTCCGATGCTTCCGCTGGCCGGTCCTAACGGCGACCGCTACATCCGCGGCAACGATGAAATCATCATTTATCATCGCAACGAGTATACCATTACCACCGCTTGTGAGCATCCCGAAGTGGCTATGCGTTGGGCGGATTACTTCTCTACCGATGACATTTCTGTCCAGTCTTACTGGGGCCCCTACGGTGTGGCGTTGAATAAGGACGAGGACGGCAACATTACCTTCTTGGATCCTCCCGAAGGGAAGAACGGTGACCAGTGGTACTGGGAGATTACTCCTCGCGACTACGGTCCGAAGTATGTGACCCCCGAGTTTGAAGCGAAGATCACTCTTCCCGAGAATAGCGGCGACGGCGCTAAATTGAAGGAAGACGAGATGATGAAGGAATTTGTGGCAAAGCCCTATCCTGTTGTGAACTACACCGCTGAACAGTCCGAAGAGATTTCTTCTCTGACGGTGGACATTTACAAGTATGTTAACGAGACCTGGGCTAGCTGGATTGTCAACGGCGGCATCGACGAGCAGTGGGATGCCTATGTGGATCAGTTGAACCAAATGGGCCTGGAGCGTTTAATGGAGATTTATCAGGAAGCTCTGGATGTTTACAATAACGCGGCCTAATGGACAAATATTGATTTGTTGAGATTTTAGGAAAGCTTTCGAGCAAGACCTGAAGGCTGTTCCGGCCTTCAGGTCTTGCCTTGCTTTCATCGAAAATTCAAGAAATCAAATATGGAGAACAACAGATAGTGTTGGAGGAGTTTCATGGAGAAAAAAGTATTTCGCGTGGGAAGTGTAGGCATTGGTGGAATTTCTCGAGGCGTTCACCTTCCCGGAATTCACAAAAGCCCGGATCTGGAACTTGTGGCCGTGTGCGATCTAAAGCCTGAGCGCATGGAGTACGCCAGAAATACATACGGTATTCGAGAAGATCACTGCTTTGCGGATTATCACGATTTGATTGCTTGCCCGGATGTGGATGTGATTGACATTTCCACTTCCAACAACGCCCACTTTGAGGTGGCCAAGGCAGCTATTGAAGCCGGAAAACCGTTTTGCTTGGAGAAACCTGTCACCTTAACAGCGGAGGAGGCCGACATCTTGGCCAAAGCCGCACAGGAAAAAGGGATTCCCAATATGGTGTGCTTTTCCTACCGCTTTAAGGCTGCTGCCCGCTACGCCAAGGAATTGGTGGAGAAGGGAATGTTAGGCGATATTTATCACGTTTACATGCAGTATCTGCAGGGCGGCGGCGGTCCTTCCTATGATTTGCCCCGTTCTTGGAGATATCAAAAAAAGCTGACCGGAACCGGCGCACTGGGCGATTTGGGTTGTCACGCTCTGGATTTGGTAAGTTTTGTCACCGGTAAAAATTACCGGAAGGCTGTGGGACATACGGATACTTATGTGACCCAGCGCCGTCTGGAAGAGGGCGAAGGATACGGTCCGGTAGATGTAGATGACTTCTGCCATTACTTGATGGAGATGGATGGAAAGACTTCGGCAAATTTCTCTGTCACCCGATTTGCCTATGGCAGAGGAAATTACCAGCGTATGGAAATATACGGGAGCAAGGGCGGTTTGGTGTACAGCTTGGATGTTACTCCCGGTGTAGATGAATTAGAGGTCTGCTTTGGCTACCCCTATGACAGATCCGGAATCTACACAAAACTTCCCATTCCCCAGCGTTTCCAGTGCGATCAGATGCAGTCTTTTGCAGATATTCTCAACGGGTGCAGCGATGGCATGGCTGCCACCATTCAAGACGGCTGCCGCATTCAGCATGCATTGGACGTAATTATCCGCTCTGCGGAAGAAGAAAAATGGCTACCCTGTGATTAATTCATGATATGAGAGGAGTTTTTTTAAAATGGCAATTCGAGTAACTGTTTGGAACGAATACCTTCATGAGGTTCAATTCCCGGAAGTGGCTGAGGTGTACCCCAAGGGTATTCACGGCTGCATCGCAGACTTTCTGAAAGAAGCCGGTATGGATGTGAAAACCGCCACGCTGCGAGAGCCGGAACACGGACTGACTCAGGAGGTTGTAGACAATACGGATGTGTTGATTTGGTGGGGTCACATGGCTCATCAGGAAGTGTCGGATGAGATTGTGGATCGCGTTTACAATCGTGTTCTGGAAGGAATGGGCCTTATCGTTCTTCATTCCGGCCATGCCTCTAAAATCTTCCGGAAGCTGTGCGGAACGGATTCCTGGAAATTGAAGTGGCGTGAGGACGGCGAGAAGGAAATCCTTTGGGTTGTAGATCCCAGTCATCCCATTGTAGACGGTCTGGACGAGAAAATTATAATTCCGCACGAGGAGATGTACGGTGAGCGCTTTGATATTCCCCAGCCGGATGAGCAGGTGTTTATCAGCTGGTTCGAAGGCGGAGAAGTGTTCCGCAGCGGTTGCTGCTGGCATCGCGGAAAAGGAAAGATTTTCTACTTCCGTCCGGGCCATGAGGTGTTCCCCATCTATCATCAGCCGGAAATTCAAAAGGTGATTATCAATGCGGTGAAGTGGGCAGCGCCCATCCGTTTCCCCAATACCACCTTTGGAAATCCCGCACCCATTATGCCCGTTAAGGGAGAGATGGAACATAGTGTTCAGGGGCTTCACGACCAGAAGAGCATCTCCTAAAAAGCAGATGTGTTTCTCTCTTAATATCTCTTAACTAAGGAACCAATGTGAAAAGGCCAAGGTTCTTGCGCGGGAAGCAGGGATAACGAAAGCGCGCCTTTCATCAGCATCAGCCGTTGGAAGGCGCACTTTTTATCTGAAAAATTATTTCCCGGCAAGAGAATTCGAAAAAATCAGGTTCACTCCTGCAAAATAGATATCGCTTTTTGGTACTGCTGCTTTTTCCAGGTGTCCAGTAACTTATAGTCTCCTCTTTGCAACTCACTGACCAAACGAGCGTAGGTCGGCGCGATTTCATCGGCAGAACAATCCTCCACCAAATTCACGATCTGATTTTCCAGAAATTTCTGTTTTCGTTCGTCTGCCGTAGCCAGACGTGTGTTGGAGTAGAGGGAAAACAGGATTTCATAGTGAATGATCGGAACAGTGTACTGGCTGTCAATGCCGATAGATTTCATCGGTTCTGCATTCTTGAGCAAATCTCCAAGCCCGGAGCGCTCCAAAGCGTTCTTCTGTTCAGGAGAAGGCTCCATGTTTTGCAGATAAAATGCTGCCAACAGTCTGGCTTGGAATTGGCTTTGTGTGCTGCTTTTAACAAACAAGGTGGAGACGTATTGTTCCTCGAAATTGTTGCTGAGTGCCGGTTCCCGTCCGGAATCCGAGAGGATGGGCGAGAGGATTTCATATTGTTCCCAAATTGGGTGGCTTTCCGGGAGCAGGGAGAGCAGCTTGCCCAGCGAGGGGGAAGCCGCCAAAAAGATCTCGCCGTTTTGCAACTGTCTGAGCAGGGACTCCTGACTGAGGGTGAATACATCGCGGGAAAGCAGCCGCTCACGGAACAGGGTGTTCATAAACTCCAGTGACTCCAAAGTACCGGGGTGAAAAAAAGGATCCTCCCACGCAGTGCCGGTATCGGCGGTGACGCCAAACATCTGTTGAAGACTGGGAAGCTCCACGTAGCAGGGAATCAACTCCGGATAGGCTTTCCGAACGGCTTTTAGCTGTTCCAAGCAATACGCTTTGGACAGGGGCTGCTGACTATCCCAGTGAATCTTTTCCAGAATGTCCTTGCGGCCAATCATAGCGGAGGCAGACTTGATAGAGGTATCCTCAGAGAGAATGGTTCCGGTATGCGGATAGGCGTAAACATCTCCCTGAAAATTTCCGCACCACCGGATAAAGTTTTCGGGCAGGGTAAAGCCGGGGATTTCCTTGTCCAGCAAGTCCTGCAGAGCCCAGGTAGTTCCGGTTGTTTCCAATCGTTTAAAGTTGGAATCGGTGTACCAACAGGTGACCACATCTGCAGAGATTCCCGATGCTGTCATGTTCAAATATTTTTCAATGGTGCAAAAGGAGAGTTCCACAGGTGTTCCGGCCAATTCGGTGCAATCCTCTTGGGAGAGAAACAGGTTAGCATAGGAGGAATCCGTCTCGCCATAAGGTGTTATGAAAATCCATTTCAAAGCGGTTTCTTTCTCGGAGGATGTCGTCTGAAAGGGAGAGGGACTGGAAGTTGAGGGTGAGCGAATACAGAAAATAAGAAAACATACGGCAATCAATCCGACAAGCGTTTGAGCAAGCTTATAGGGAAATAAGCTTTTGCGCTGTTTATCGTTGTGTGGAGTATCCATGGCAATTCCTTTCTTTTGGAGTATAGCTGTGTCGACTACGAGTCGATAGGAAAAATTGACATTTTTTGCTATACTTGTTATACTATATCATAATAAACTAACAATCTCAAAATGTCCAGAGGTTTTTTATGTAAGTTTTATAAAAACTGAGTTTGAGATTTTAATGCCGGTTTTTTGATGATAGGAAAGGAGAAAAAAGTGAAACAGTGGCTGAGTCGGATGAAACTAGCGCACAAAATGGTTCTTGGATTTTTGGGGCTCATCGCTCTACCGTTTACCTTGCTGTCGGTGTTCAGTTTTGCCTCGGTTGCGTCGCACTATGAACATCAGCTGGCGCAGGATGGGCAATATATGCTGAACATGGTAGTCAGCGATGTGAACGAAAAAATGGATCATGTGGAAATGTTGATGCAGGTGTTGTCCTGCAATCAAAATCTGATTGCTTTTCTGTCTCACGATTACAATGGTGCCGTCTCTCACGAGGAGTACACGCAAACTGTGATGCCGTTGCTGCAGGGAGCGAGCAATGCGGTGTCACCGCCTCTGGAACGCGTCTATTTACTGACGAAGAACACTACCATCCCGGAGGGCTACAGCGCGGTGTACCATTATGATTCTGTTCCGAAGAGTATTCCCACCGAGCTGTTGGAGAACGGAAGGGAAGCCACTTGGTATCATGCGGAGATAGACGGAAAAGATGTGTTGTACTACCTTTGTCCCATTGTTTCCTCGGTATATAAAAATCAGGGGTATCTTTTGGCCAAAATGCGCGTGGACGAGTTGTTCCCAGAGTTCGGAATGCCGCAACAGAATGGTGTGGCCCTATTCCTACTGGATGAGGAAAACCGACCTAAACTCAGCAATGTAACGCTGAATTCTGATTTCCGTTTCCCGCAAACCGCAGGTTCTCAAGAATCTGTGCGGTGTTTTTCCACCGAGATTCAGCGGGTTCCTCTGCGCGTGGGTGTGGCGCTGCCAGTGTCGGAACACGGATATTTGCAGCAGAGTTCTCTGCTCATCTTAATCTTCGTGGGATTTCTTTCGCTACTGTTTTTGTCTCTGTTCTTTTCCATGATTCGCTCCATCAACTCTCGTCTTCAGAGGTATGGAGATGAGATGGAGCGCATTGCCGAATCCGGTTTCAACGGGGAGTTAGCGGTAGAACGTCAGGATGAAATTGGAGTGATTGGAAATCAATTCAACCGTGTCTTGGGCAGAATGCGCGTCTTGATGCAGGAGAATATCCAAAAGGAAACCGCATATAAAGACGCTCAGTTAAAGGCTCTTCTGCTTCAGATCAATCCTCACTTTATCTACAACACCTTGGACATGTTTGCCGGAAAGCTGACTTTGGACGGAGAGTTTGAAACGGCGGATTACATTTGCGACTTTGCCCAGATGATCCGCTATAACACCATGACGAGCACAGAGCTTCCTTTGGAGAAGGAACTGGAGCATGTGATTAATTACGTGAACCTGGAGAAGTGCCGGTATGGGGACAGCGTGGAGCTGCGGATTCATGTCCCGGAGGAGCTTCGGCAGATCATTATTCCCCGCTTTTTGCTTCAGCCTATTGTGGAGAATTCCTTTGAGCATGGGTTTACCGGGATGGCTCCGGAGGAGAAAAGGCAAATTATCATCACGGCCCGCAAGATGGGTGACCGAATGATTCTTCGTGTACGGGATAACGGCAGGGGAATGAGTCTGAAACAAGTGGAGGAGATGAATCAAAAATTCTCTCAGCCCTATGATGCCATAGCTCTGCGTCATCAGAAAGAGCATGGAATTGGGCTGGATAATATCAATGATCGACTTCAGATTTTTTCTCATTCCAATGATCGTTTGGTACTGAGGAGTCGGGAGGGAAAGTATACCAGTATGTTTATTTTACAAACATTATAGCAGTTTTTTCAGAAAAGGTAAACGCAAAAAGCTGTCTTATAACGGGTGTGCTTTTCGCCGGTGTTGTCCAAGTAAGACGGAGAGTTTGACAGAAAAGCGGAGGATGCAGATGCTTACAGTGATGGTAGTGGATGATGATCCCCTTTTGTGCACAGCCATGCGACGAAAGATAGAGATGATTGACAGGGAAAACCAGTTAGGAATTCAAGAGACGCTGATAGCCCACTCGGCCCAAGAGGCGTGGGGGATTTTGCAGGAAAAGTCCGTTGATATATTGATCAGCGACATTCGAATGCCCTATCAGACGGGTCTGGAGCTGGCGGACAAGGTAAACGAGGCTTTCCCGGAGATTCAGGTGGTGATTCTGAGCGGCCATGACGATTACGAGTATATGCGGAGTGCTCTCCGCAGCGGAGTGGTGGATTATCTGCTCAAGCCCGTAAAGCTGGTGCAAATTCAGGAAGTGCTGCTCAAGTGTCAGGAGAATCTTCGCCGCCGGAAGGCGCAATCTCTCCGAAACGGCAACGACCGGGAGGTACTGGAAAACTGGCTCAACGGCTTACTCGCGGGTAAAACCGGCAAGCCCCCGGTGGAATTTCCCCATCCGGTGTTCTGGGTTGCATGGCCTTTTGGCGGGGAAGGAGAATTCGATTTCCGGGCGGAGAAAGTCTTTGCCGAGGAATCGTCGGAGGATGTGGCGGTATTCTTTTTTCGCAATGTAACGCAAGACGCAGTTATGCTGTTGAATACCGAAAGCAGCCGGGAGGACATTGTAAAAGCGTACATCGAAACGTGTCAGGAGTCCTGTGTCAGGCAGGGGGCGGGACGGCCCTGTTTTGCAGTGAGTCGACCGTTTACGCGTTTGGAGGAGTATCCTGTGTTTTATAAAGAGGCACGGTACACCATGGCCTGTCGCATGCTGGAGCCGTTCGACCTTCGGTTTTCCTCTGCTCAAGCGGCTACGGAGCAAAGCCGGTTTCCGCGGTTTCAAGCCCGGATTCATTCGGCCTTTCAGAGCAGAAATTTTGCTGAGCTTTATCAGTTGCTTCAAAAAATCTTCTGTCGGGATTTTTTTCAGGAGCAGCCCTTTCCTAAGGAGATTCGACGATTTTATGTGTATTGGGAGTCTCAGGTTCAGGAGATGGCTTCTGCGTATCATCTGGAATTGGAAGCGTTTCCCCACTTTAGCAGATTTGCCAGTTTAAATGAAATGCAAGAATACCTGCAGAAGGTTTTGAAGCAGATGGAGGCGGCTGTGCAGACCGCTACAAACAAGTATGCCCATATTCTTTCCATAGCAAAGCAGTATGTGCAGAATAATTACAACCGCGATATCAGCATGGACGAAGTGGCCGAGATGGTTTCCATGAGTTACAGCTACTTTAGCCGTGTGTTTAAAGAGCAGCTTCATCAAAGCTTTTCGGAATATGTTCTGTCTGTCCGAATGCGAGAGGCCAAGCGGTTGATGGAAGAAGATCCCGCAATCAAAATAAAGGAGGTGGCAGAACTGGTTGGCTATGAAAGCGTGTATACCTTTTCCAGGGCGTACAAGCAGTACTATCATGTCTCACCGAAACAGGATCGAGACGGCTAACCGGAATTTTGCCAAAACATAGACAGCATATTGGAGAAAGGAATTTTAAAATGGAATATAAGAAACTTGGGAAAAGTGATGTACTGGTCTCGGAGCTCATTCTGGGTTGCTGGGCCATGGGAGGAGATTATTTTGGCGCAACAGAGGACAAAAGCTCTTTGGAGGCGTTGGAAGTATCCTATGAGAATGGTGTGAATACCTTTGATACGGCCGAAATTTATGGCGATGGCCGTTCCGAGCGAGTGGTGGGCGAGGCTGCCCGCCGGATTGGCAGGGACAAGGTGCGAATCATCTCCAAGGTGTTCAAGCCCTCTATGTCCCACGATAAGATGATTAAAGCCTGCGAAGACAGCCTTCAGCGCTTGGGTACCGATTACTTGGACGTTTACTTTTTACACTATCCGGTAGCGGAGGAAGAGGTTACCATTCAGGAAAGAATGGAGACCATGGAAGAACTGAAAAAGGCCGGCAAAATTCGAGCGATCGGGTTGTCTAACTTCTCTCTGGAAGAGATGAAGGCGGCTATGCGATTTGGACAGGTAGATGTGATTCAGCCTTGCTACAGCCTGCTGTGGAGATACGATGAAGCCTTGCTGGAGTTTAGCCGAAAGCAGGAGATTTCGGTGATTCCTTACAGTACGCTGGCTCAGGGATTGCTGACGGGAAAGTACCAAAAAGGCGCAGTGTTCACGGACGGACGCGCTCGAGCGGCCCTGTTCCAGCCGGAAAACTACGATAGGTGTCTGGAAGTGACGGATGTGCTGTCACAGATCAGTGCGAAATATGGCAAAACACCGGCCCAAGGCGCCATTGCTTGGCTGCTGCAAACCCAAGGGATTACGGCACCGATTGTCGGAGCGAAAAACGGAAGACAGGCTCAGGAAAATTTGAAAGCCGCCGGCTGGCAATTCAGTAAGGAAGACTACGATGTGATTGACCGAGCTAGCAGACGCTTTATGGAGGGCTTACCCCATTACACACTGTTCTTCAATACGGAGACAACAAACTGAGAGGAGAGAAAAGAGAATGCCATTGGTTAAAGTAAATGAGCTGCTGCACCACGCCACGGAAAACGGTTACGGAGTAGCTGCTGTGAACGTGTTCAACTACGAGACGATTAAGTGGGTGGCTGAGGCGGCCAATCGGGAGCGAATTCCGGTGATTATCCAGTTTTATCCCGGCTTCGACAAGTACATCTCCTTAAAACATGTGGCGGCTATCGCCAAAGATTTTGCAGAAAAATCTTCAGTGCCTATCGGCGTACATCTGGATCATTCTGCCGGCTATGAAATAGCAGTGAGCGGCGTGCGGGATGGCTTCCCGTCTGTGATGGTGGACGGCTCAGCGTTGCCGTATGAGGAAAATATGGCGCTGACAGCAGCGGTTGTGAAAACAGCAGCGGTGTTTGGCGTAGACGTAGAGGCCGAACTGGGTCATGTGGGCTCGGGAGCCAATTTGGATGACATCGTCAACAGCGATCATTACACCGACGTAAAGCAGGCTGTGGAATTTGTGAAATGCACGGGTTGCGGATCTCTGGCGGTGGCTGTGGGCAATGCGCACGGTGCCTATGTGCAAACCCCGAATCTGGACTTTGATCGTATTGCTTCTTTACGTAGCGCTCTGCCCATTCCGCTGGTACTGCATGGGTGTTCGGATATTCCTCCCGAGCAGTTGCAGGAGAGTGTGCGCCTGGGTATGAGCAAGTTCAACATAGCCACTGAGTATTTTCGAGCTTGCTATCACGGTGTGGTACAGCATGGGGATCCGGCTGAAAAGAACGGGGACATGTTCCGACTGATGATGGAGACTTCCGAAAACGCTATAGATTTTGTACGTGGTAAAATGCGTTTGCTTAATCCGAATAAGTTTACATTTTAGTTAACTTAACGCAAAGGAGGCTTTAGGAAGAGTTGTGTTAAAAGAATTTGAAATAGCGGGCTATGACATGCCCTGTGTAGACCTGGCAGTGAATGTGGATGTGTTTCCCAAGCCAAACGGAGGAACCGGGATAAACGCTATGAGCTGGCAGGGCGGAGGAAAAGTGGCTACCGGCATGGTGGCGGCAGCCAGATTGGGAGCTAAATGCGCCATGATGGGTGCGGTGGGAAGCGATGACTACGGCGAGTTTTGCTTACGGGATTTTGAACGTCATGGAATTGACATATCCGGAATGAAAACGCGCCAAGGAGAAACGACATCTCTCTCCATAGTGCTCAGCGACCGCGAGACGCAGGGACGGAGTATCGTGTACCGATCCGGCACGGCAAATCCCCCTACGTTGGAGGAGATGGAGGAACGAATTCTGACGGGGTGTCAGTGGTTTTTTATCTCTCATGCCACACATGTGGCAATGGAATCAGCCAAGCGGGCAAAGAAAGCGGGAGCCAAAATCATCGTGGACGCCGATTCCTACTCATCGGAAATGATGGAGAATATCGGCATCATCGACGTTTTTATTGCTTCGGAATTCTTCTATAAGGTGCTTTTCCGGGGGAAGGAGGAGGCCTTTGAAGCAAATTGCCGGGAGGTCCAAAAAATGGGCCCTTCTATTGTGGTATTCACATTAGGAGCAAAAGGCTGCGTAGGGTACAGCGAGGAGGATGGCTTTTTTCAGATGCCCTCCTTTGCAGTGGATGTGCAGGATACAGTGGGGGCCGGAGATGTGTTCCACGGCGCATATACCGTAGGATTGCTGCGCGGGCTTTCTTCCAAAGAAGCCGCTCGGCTTGCCACGGGAGTTTCTTGCATCAAGTGTACCAGAATTGGTGGCAGAGCCGGCATTCCCGATTGGAATACGGTGCAGCGCTTTTTGCGCACCGGGGAAATCGACTATACAGAAATTGATCAGCGTGTAGAATTTTACAGGAGGAAGTTGCAGATATGAAAAAGCAGAACATTGTGATTGGCGTAGCGCCTACTAAGCGCGGCTTTTTGAGCATGGAGGAGGCCAAGCGGCAAAAGGAAAAGTTTATGGCCGTCATTCGCGGCATTCATCCGGATGTGGTCACTCTGGTGGATATTGACGATATATGCGAAAACGGAATACTGTTCGAAACGGAAAAAATAACGCAGGTGGTGGAAAAATTCCGCCGGGCAAAGATCGATGCGCTGTTTACTCCCCATTGCGATTTTGGTGAAGAGCAGTGTGCCGCAGGAGTAGCGGCGGCGATGAAGGTACCCACCTTGGTATGGGGTGCTCGAGATGAGCGGCCGAACACCGACGAAAGCCGAGGAAGAGATACGCAGTGCGGCATGTTTGCCTGCACCAAGGTGATGCGCCGGTTCGGAGTGCAGTATAGTTATATTTGGAACTGCGAGACCGAAAGCGAGGATTTCCGCAATGGCTTTGACAGCTTTATCCGTGTGGTGTCCGTTATAAAGGCGGTGAAAAATCTGCGAATCGCCAAGTTTGGAGCAAGACCGGAACCGTTTATGAGTGTGACGGCCAATGAGGGAGATCTGGCAACCAAATTGGGTGTGACTGTGGTGCCGATATCTCCTAACACAGTGGCAGCCCGTATGGATCAGTTGATCGGTGAAAATTCTCCCAGATTACAAGACTATGTGGCGAATGTAAAGCAACGTATGGATGCTTCCGGTATGAAGGAAGAGGCGGTGGAGCGAGCCGCAGCAGCTAAACTGGCCATTCAGGATCTGATGGAGGAAAAGCACTGTGCAGCCGGAGCGATGGAGTGTTGGAGCGCGGTTACAGTTTTAGGCGCACCTGTCTGCATGGCTTTGGGCGAGCTGTCTGATGAGGGATTGCCGGTTTCCTGTGAGACGGATGTCAACGGAGCGGTGACCATGGCGATGTTGCAGGCGGTTACCTTGGGCAAAGAGGCCTGTTTCCTTGCGGATTTGACCATTCGCCATCCGCAGAACGACAACGCGGAGCTGCTATGGCATTGCGGTCCCTTCCCGTATTCCTTGAAGGATTCTTCCAGTGTTGCCCGACTTGTCCAGGGACAGGAACGGTTTGAACTGAAAAAGGGCCCCATTACGGTATGCCGTTTCGACGATGTGGACGGAAAGTACTATCTGTTTGGCGGTGAGGGCAAAGGAGTAGACGGACCCGAAACTAACGGAACCTATGTGTGGTTCGAAACGAACAACTGGAAGATGTGGGAAGAGAAGCTGATGTTTGGGCCTTATATCCATCATGTGGGTGGAATTTACGGAAACTACAAAAAGGTGCTGCGGGAAGCCGCCCGTTATCTGGGAATGATTTTTGATGATGCGGACGAACAGGGCGTGTATAGCCTGTAATCTTAGAAAGGAAAAATTGCCATGAGAGAGATTGTTTCAAAACCGTTGGATCGGGAGTCGTTTCGTCCCTATGGAGATTTTGTGGATTTGCTCCATATCAAGCAGATGGATGCTATGGCCGGAGCGGATAATATCTTCATCCCGGACCTGACGACACTCCGTTTAGATGAAAGAATGCAGGCCTCGGTATGCGTGGCACGGGTGTCCCAGTGTGAGAGAATCATCACCGCTGTGGAATACCATGGATTTACCAGCGAGGAAATTCTTCCTCTGGACGGTGACATTGATATATTTGTGGGACCTTCCAGTTTTCAGGTGAATCCTGCGTCCATTGAGGCGTTCCGTGTTCCCAAGGGTACCTTTGTCCGGCTGAATCCCGGTGTGCTTCACGGCCGCCAGTTTGTCGTGGATTCCCAGAGCGTCAATGTAATGATCCTGCTGCCGGAGCGTACCTTCGGAAATGACTGTGTGTTCACGCGGCTGGCAGAATCCGATCAGATTAAAATTCTGTTGTAAAGGAGTGATTCCATGAATCGAGAGGCAATATTTCACAATCCGGTCAGCAATTATGCGTTTCCCATTTCCTATGAAAAGTTCAAGGTTCGTTTGCGTGCAGGGAAGGGCGATTTGGACCGAGTGACTTTGGTCATTGGAAATAAATACCTCTGGCACACCCGCAAGGAAGTTCCCATGGAGGTGGAAGGTTCAGACGAGCTGTTTGATTACTATTCTTATGTGTATCCGGTAGATGACCCTCGCGTTGCCTACTATTTCCTTTTGGAAAAGGGGGACGAACAGTGGCTGTATGGGGACAGCGGTTTCGCAAAGCCGGAACTGGTCAACATAGACGAGGACGAATCTTCAGCCTTTGTTAACTTCCATTTTCCGTTTATCAACCGCATTGACATCCATAAAAAGCCATCTTGGGTCAACAGTGCGGTGTTCTATCAGATTTTTCCGGAGCGCTTTTGCAACGGAAATCCTAAGCTTTCTCCGGAGAATGTGGCGCCTTGGGGCACCGCGCCGGACAGACAGATTTTTATGGGCGGAGATTTGCCGGGTATTACCCAAAAGCTTTCCTATTTGGAAGAATTGGGAGTGAACGCCCTGTATTTGACCCCGATTTTTGAAGCCACTTCCAACCACAAGTATGACACCGTGGACTATACGCGCATCGATCCTCATTTTGGCGATGAATCCGATTTGGTGGAGCTGATTAATCAGGCTCATAAGCGCGGCATCCGAGTGATTTTAGACGGCGTGTTCAACCATTGTGGCGGAGGTTTTAGGCAGTTCCAAGATGTGGTGGAGCACGGAGAGGAATCCCCTTTCCGGGATTGGTTTTACATTCGAGAATTTCCGGTGAGTTTTGATCCTTTGAATTTTGATTCTTTCGGAGACACTCCCTATACCCCCAGACACCCCGGTTTGAAAAATTTATCTGAAGAACAGTTGAGAACGGCCTGCATGCCCAAGTGGAATACGGAAAATCCTCAGGCGAAGGAATATCTTCTGGGAGCCGTGGCCAAGTGGACCCGCATGGGTATTGACGGTTGGAGACTGGATGTAGCCACCGAGGTGGACTCCCATTTCTGGAGAGAGTTCCGGGAGACCGTTCGGGGGATCAATCCCGACGCACTGATTATCGGAGAGTTCTGGCGCAATTCGGAAGCGTGGCTTCAGGGGGATCAGTACGATGGCGTGATGAACTATGGTGTTCAGCGCGCGGCAGTGGAGTACTTTGCCAAGAGCGCAGTGGCTCCTCAGCGTTTTCAGGAACTTCTCACGGAAAATTTGATGCGCTATTCCGATGCAGCCAATGACTCTATGCTCAATCTGCTGGACAGCCACGACACTGCCCGTTTCCTTACGGTCAGCGGAGGGAATACGGCGCGGTTGAAAAACGCGGCGGCTTTCCTGTTCACCTTTGTAGGTATGCCCTGCACATACTATGGCACGGAAATTGGTATGACGGGTGAGAACGACCCGGATTGCCGTAAGGCGTTCGACTGGGAGGAATCTCATTGGAATACGGATTTGCGGACGCACTATCAGAAGCTGATGCGGTTGCGAAAAACCAGAAAAGCACTGCAGGAGGGAACCGTTAGATTCCGTTCTCAGGGAGATTTGTTTGTTATGGAACGCCAATTGCAGGAAGAGCTTCTGGTGACGGTCATCAACAACACAGATTGTCCCCAAAACTACACGTTGTCGGGAAATCACGTCCGCGATTTGTTAAGTGAAAAGGCCTTTGAAGGGGCTCAGAATGCCACCGTGGTGGAAGTTCCTCCCTTCTCTGCAATGATTCTGGAAAAAATAAATTAATTTTATTTAATTTATAACTTAATTTAAAGGAGTTGTAATCAACATGGAAAAGAAAGTTATTCGCGTAGGATCTGTAGGCGTAGGAGCCATCTGGGGCGGCGTGCACGAGCCCGGTATTGCCAAGAGTCCCGATTTGACCTTGGTGGCCATCTGCGACATTGATGAGAAAAAGCTCGAAGCCGTTGGCGAGAAGTATGGGATTCCTCCGCAGTACCGTTTTACGGATTATCGAGATTTGGTTAACTGTGACATTGTCGATGCAGTGGATATCTGCACCTCTAATGACGCCCACTTCAAGGTGGCAATGGCTGCCGTGGAAGCCGGCAAGCCGTTTAACCTGGAAAAGCCCATCACCCTGACCGCAGAGGAAGCAGACATACTGGCCAAGGCGGCTCAGGAGAAGAATGTCAAGAATATGGTGTGCTTCTCCTACCGATTCAAGGCTGCTGCCCGCTATGCCAAGGATCTGATTGCGCAGGGCAAGATCGGGCGTGTCTATCACGTGAATATGCAGTATTTTCAGGCGTGGGGATTGCCCCGTGCCAACTGCCCCTTAGTATGGCGCTATGTCAAGAGCAGAACAGGTACAGGTGCTCTGGGAGATCTGGGAAGCCATGCCTTGGATTTGGTACGATTTGTGACGAACAAAGAATATACACGTGTTGTGGGACATACCGGTACTTACGTACACGAGCGTCCGTTGCTGGACGGCAAAGGCGTCGGAAAAGTAGATGTGGACGATTTCAGCAACTACATGGCGGATATGGAAGATGAGATTTCTGTCAGCTTCCAGATTACCCGATTTGCTTATGGCCGCGGTAACTATCAGCGTATGGAGATTTACGGCAGTGAGGGTGCCATTGTCTACAGCTTGGATGCCACACCTGCCGGAATTGACGAAATTGAAGTCTGCTCCGGAGACATCAATGCCGATGCCCATGTTTTCAACCATCTGCCTATTCCGCAGCAGTATTTCTCCGATCAGATGCAGTCCTTTGCAGACATTGTGAATGGCACCGGTGATGGTCTTGCTGCCAATATTCAGGATGGACAGGCAAACCAGCACCTGCTGGATGCTATTGTAGAGTCCGCAGAGAAAGGCACATGGTTATCACTCTAAGCAAAATTCCAAAGGCGAAGAGTGACGGTGACTGGAAAGAGATGCAGGCACCTTTGAAAATCAGTGTAGAGTAAGCAACCGCGTTCCGCTTCAATTTTGAGGCGGAACGCGGTTAACTCTATGTAAAGAAGCATTTGAACGATACAGTTGAGAAAAAGGCACAACTTACGGAGGAAAATCCGTAGGTTGTGCCTTAGTTTTATTCGTGAAATTAGAATGGATTACGTACCACACGTATGCTTTTGCTGCATTTAAAGAGAATTACATCAAGATTGATCGTATCTTTTGTCTCTTTTTTGTCATGGTTTTATTCAGTCAATCTCGCCGTTGGCTTTCGCGGCCTCAATAACCTTCTGCGCAACATTCTGCGGGGCTTCTTCGTAGCGTACGAAATCAAACGTGAAGCTGCCTCTGCCCTGCGTGACCTGGCGCACATAGGTGCTGAAATCGTACATTTCGGCCATCGGCACTTCGGCGTCTACGGTCTGATAGCCGACGGTTTCTGCCGGGGACATGCCCAGCACGCGGCCGCGGCGCTTGTTGACTTCGCCCATGATATCGCCCATGTTAGCGTCCGGCACGGTAGCCTTCAATTCGCCGATGGGCTCAAGCAGAACGGGGTTCGCCTGCGGCATGCCGTTTTTATAGGCAATGGAAGCAGCGGTCTTAAACGCCATTTCGCTGGAGTCTACGGGGTGATAAGAGCCGTCATACAGCGTCGCCTTGAGACCGACGACCGGATAACCGGCAAGAGGACCTCTTGCGATGCACTCGCGCAGACCCTTTTCAACGGCGGGGAAGAAGCCCTTCGGCACTGCGCCGCCGACAACGCGCTCTGCAAACTCCAAGCCGTCTGCATCGCAGGGGGAAAATTCGATCCACACATCACCGAACTGACCGTGGCCGCCGGTCTGCTTCTTATGTCTGCCTTGTACGGAAACGGTCTTGCGGATCGTCTCGCGGTACGGAACGCGCGGGCTGCGCAGCGTGACATCTACGCCGAACTTCGTCTTCAGCTTGGAGACGATGACATCAAGATGCTGTTCGCCCATGCCGCTGATGACCATTTCTTTGGTTTCTGCGTTATTTTCAAAACGAATCGTCGGGTCTTCTTCCGCAAGACGCATGATGCCCTGCGCGACCTTATCTTCGTCGCCCTTATTCTTCGGGACGATGGCCATACGCATCTCCGGGGTGGGGTATGCGATGCCGTCCAGTGTGACCTTGCGTGCGGGTGCGCAGAGCGTATCGCCCGTGTTGACGCCGGCAAGCTTCGGGATGGCGCCGATATCGCCCGCAGTGATGGCTTTTACATCTTCCTGCTTCTTGCCGCACATCATGACGGTTTTGCCGACGCGCTCCGTGTTGCCGGTGCGCATGTTGATGAGCGGAGTCTCTGTGGAGATTTTGCCGGAGAGCACCTTTACGTAGGAGAGTTTGCCGATGAACGGGTCTGCAACGGTCTTGAAGACGATGGCAGCCGTGGCGGCATCTTCCTTAACGGAAATCTCAACGGGGTTGCCGTCTACGTCTACGCCGATTTCCGCGCCCTTATCCGCCGCGCTCGGGGCGAGCCAGCAAAGGCCGTCCATAAACTGCTCCATGCCGCGCATAAGCATAGCGTCGCCGCAGAATACGGGCGAGATGGTGCCGCTTTTAACACCCTGGGAAACACCGACGATAACCTCTTCCGGCGTGAATTCTTCGCCGGAGAAATATTTCTCGAACAGCTCGTCGCTCGTTTCGGCGACGGCCTCGTAAATGGCGGTACGCAGACCCTCAAGGCGGGCGCCCATGTTCGGCATATCTACCTGTACAGGCTTGCCGCCGGAGTAATCGTACGCCTTATATTCCAGCATATTGATATATTTATCTGCCTTGCCGTCCTCAAAATACGGCACAACAATCGGGCAGACGGACGGGCCGAAGCTCGCCTTTAAATCTTCGAACACTTTATAGAAGTCGGAACCTTCATCGCACAGGCCGTTTACGAAAAAAATCTTAGACAGGCCGCGCTTTTCCGCTGCCGCAAAAGCCTTTTCCGTACCGACGGAAACGCCGCTTTTGCCTGCGAGCACGATGACAACGGATTCTGCCGCGCGTGCGGCTTCATACAGACCGCCCTGGAAGTCGAAAAGACCCGGGGTGTCCAGCAGGTTGATCTTTTTATTTTTCCATTCAAACGGTGCCACGGCCGTGGAGACAGACGTCTTGCGGCGGATCTCCTCCGGGTCGGAATCACAGACCGTGTTGCCCTCGCCTACTTTACCGCGACGATCGGATGCGCCTGCAAGATAAAGCATAGCTTCCGCGAGGGAGGTCTTGCCGGCGCCGGAATGGCCTGCCATAGCAACGTTGATGATGTTCTTAGCCGGATATGTGTTCATGGAAAACACCCCTTATATGTATAATTTACAATTTCAATTTGAGATTGCTTCTTAATTATATATCATATTGCCAGATATTGCAATGGTGAATTGCAATTTATACAGATATTCTATTTTGCGTATTTAAAGTTTATGCATGTTGTATATTCCAAAAAATGCTTTTTGCAATAAGCTTTCAAATTCCTTTTGAAAAGGATAGAATTCGGCAGGATTTGAGAAATATATAGCAGACTTCTTCCGATGAGGGAGCTGCCAGCGAAGCTGACTGAGGGAGAAATACAGCGGGCTAACGAACCTCACAGCACCTTTTTCATATTATAGAGAAATCCTCTCCCGGCGTAGCCGGGAGAGGATAAATTATATCAGTCGGCAAAAAGATTTCGCTTTCTGCGGAGCTCGACCAAAGGCGCTGCCTTTGGAAACTACAACCGAACGAGAAGTTCGGTTTCAACTTCTTTGAAAAAAGTTGGATCAAAAGCTTTCAGCGACTCTTTCCATGTTACTCAACTGTTTCGCGGCTTAAAAAATCGGACGCGAGCTTGCCGAGCCGCAAATGCTCCTGCGTTTCGCCGGGCTTTGCGTCTTCGTCTTTAATGAGCAGGAACATGCCGCACAAATCGCCCGCACAGGAGATGGGGAACGCTGCGTTTGCGGTGCGCAGCCCGCCCTCCGCCGCCAAAACGGTGTCCTCGCCGGAGGAGATGAATGCCTTTTTGCGGCGCATCAGCTCATCCAATTGCTTGGAGACGGGCTTATCCAGCAAATCCTTTTTCGGGATGCCTGCCGTTGCGATGATGCGGTCGCGGTCGCACACGGCGGTGCCGATGCCGCTTGCCGCCGAGATGCACTCCGCCATGTTTTTGGCGCTTTCGTTTAGTTCTCCCACGGGCGAGTATTTGCGGAAGATGATGCTGCCGTCTTTGTCGATGAAAATTTCAAGCGGCGTGCCCTCGCTGATCTTCATGGTGCGGCGCAGCTCTTTCGGCACCACCACTCGCCCGAGATCATCCATACGTCTGACGATACCGGTTGCCTTCATATCTCAAATCTCCCTTGTTTTCAAAGTTTCGGTATGGGTAGTATTTGAGAAATGCGGGGAATTATACACGTTACAAAGTTTTACGGAAATACACAGTGATGCGTCCGGTACCTGCTTTGACGTGAAAAGCGGCATGGTTTGAAAAGGATTGTCTCCGATATTGATATAAAAAATCAAGCGTCATGCTGGAGTAAAAGCACGGCGCTTGACTTATTAAAAATAAATTTTAATCTTCCACAGGCGTTTCCAAATTGTTCATTACAAGCCCTGTGATAAGCTTCGGGTAAAAATACGTGGACTTCTGCGGCATCTTTTCGCCCGCAGCCGCTACCGCGCCGATCTCCTCCACGCGCGTGGGGTTCAAAATAAATGCACACTGCATCTCGTCGCTTTCAACCGTGGAAAGCGCTTCGTTCAAATCGCGCGTATACGTCAAGTTTTTCTGACTTGCCATATTTTCGCGATCAATCCCGAGGGCGCGCTCCAAAATGAGCGTGTGCAAAACGCTGACGTCCAGCCCGCGCGAGGCCTCGCTCTTTTCGGGCATAAATTCTTCCATAACCGCCGCGTCTTTCAAAATCAGCAGCGCGTAGTTCATTCTGTCCCCGTTTTTATACACGAATACGAACGCCTTTTGCCCGGCATCATACACATTTTTCATGCGCGGCTCAATCTCGCTTTTGTCCGCAAGCGTCTCGATTTGAAAGTATTCCCCGCAGCTTTCAAGTACCTTTTCGGCGGAAAAGCCCTCAATGCCGCGCACAAGGCGGTGCGTCGGGAACACCACAAGCCCCGGATGTGCCATATCGACGAGCGTCATCATGACGAATTCGCTGCCCGGCGCCCAAACGGCATTTTCACGGCAGTAATCGCGGTAATGAATTGCGGTTTCATAGCGGTGATGCCCGTCCGCAATGTACAATTTGCGCGGCGCAAAATCGGCGCGGAACGCTTCAAGCGCCTGCTTGTCATTCACAATCCACAGGCGGTGTGTGACAAGTTCGTCTGAAAATTCGCAGTACGGCGTGCCGGCGGAAAGGCGGTCGATGCGCTTTTGCGTCTCGCCCTTTTCGTCCTGATACAAAGAGTAAATCGAGCTGAAGTTGCAGTTCGTCGCCTTCATCAGCTCAAAACGGTCCTTTTTCGCCTTAGAGAGCGTCTCCTCGTGCGGCAGCACAACGCCCGCAGAAAAATCCTCCACGCGCACAAGGCACACGATGCCCTTTAGGCTGCGCACCTCGCCATGGTCTACGTCGGTTTTGAATTCTTCCTCGTAGATATAAAGACCTGCGTCCTTGTCACAGCGCAAAGTGCCGTCGGAAAGCCACGTGTGCAACGTCTTGCCGGCGGTCTTATACGGTTCTTCGCCGCGCGGCAGCTCCAGGCGTATGACGTTGTGCGGGTTTCTTTCCAAAAACGCCGCGCGCTCCGCTTCACTGATGATGTCATACGGCGGACAGGTCAGTTCTTTCGCTTCTCCCGCCGATTTTGTGTACCGCATGGCATGAAATGCCCGAATGTCTGCCATCGTGGTGCCTCCTTTAGATTTCACTTTTTCTCATTATAACGGCAAAGCACTCTTGCGTCAAGAAAAAAGCAATACAACATGAAACATCCTCGCCGCAGTTCAAGTCCGAAAACACTTCACAGCCCGGCTGTTTTGTCCGTATTCCCCGACCGTTCGAATAAAAACCTGCTTCTTAAAAGCGCAAGAACAAAACGCTGTGCGGCGGCATTTGTAAGGTTCCGCCCGCAGCTTGGTCCAGAACGTTTGACTGGGTAAATGAGGAGGGAGGCAACACGGTGTCACTGGAGAAGAGCACCGCCTCGCTGCAAGGTCCAAAGGAAGAGAAGTCCACCGGCTTTTTGCGGTGAAATGCGGCGTTCACCACCGTGGCGGACACCCGACCCTCTCGATCCACGGTAATAACGGCTTCTTGAGACGCGGAGCACAGACGATTACCCATGTGCCAGCGATTCATCCAGGAGAACACTTGTCCTTGCGCTGTCAAGCTCACGTGATTCGGTTTCACACACAGCATTCCCTCGTTGATTGCCTGAAAGTGACACGCAAGGGCTATCCCGCTTTTTTCCGCCTCTTCCATCAACATGTGCAGAACCAGCGCCGCATAAATACCGTCGGTAACACTGGAAGGACGGTACCAGGCATACCACACATTCCACTCGTCCATGGAAATGCGTATAGAAGGCTCCAGCCACTGCCGGGACTGGTGAATCAGCTCCCGCATCCGGGAGACAGAAGCCATGCACCGGTTATATTCCTCCTCTACGGTGGAAAGGTCGGTGTAATGGGGGTCGTAGCCATAATAGTGCTGGGAAATCATCTGAGAAATCCCGGCAAGCGGCTTGGCTGAAAATTCTGCCCATTCCTTGTTAGGATAGGGTCCCGAGGAGCACAGGCTGAGACCGGGTGAGGCCTCCAGCATTTTTTTGCCATTCTCCAGTGCGATCTGGCAGTACCCGGCAGGAGTGTTGTCGCCCTCCATGTGACCGTAACCGAATTCGTTACCCAATGACCAAAACTGCACGTTGTAAGGCTCTTGGTGACCCCGATTGGCTCGGAGTTTTCCGTAGGGGGTTGAGACATCGCCGTTGCAGTATTCCACCCAAGCGGCGTTCTCATCGGGGGTGTTCCAACAGGGGTTGATGGTGATAAACGGCTCGGCACCGATTTCTCGACACAAGGCGATAAAGTCATCGGTATTCATCTCGCTGAAATCGTAGCCCATGGTGTGAGGTTGAGTTTCCAGACCCAAATAAGACTGGAACGGCGCACGCATATCCGCCGGCAAAAGGCCGTCCATCCAGTTGAATTCCCCGGCAAAATTGCCGCCCGGCCAGCGCAGCACCTTGATGCCCAAATCCTTCATGGCTTCCACCACATCGCGGCGCATTCCGTGGAAGTGATCCTTGGGCAGCAAAGAAACGGCTCCTACGCAGACATAACCCGCATTCTCCCAGCAGATTCGCAGATCGGCATCAGGGTCAGCGGCCTGCGGGGTGAGCTCCACCTCTAAACGGGTCCAATCGTCGCCGCCACCTACAGATGTGGCACGGCAGTAGACGTTCTTTCCGGTTCGATCTGTCAATGAAACCGTAAACTTCACCGATTCTTGGGTTTTAACCACCATTCCGAACAGATACGGTTGCCCTTGGGATATTGTGATGCCATGCTGACCCATGCCGACAGCTTCCCCGCAGTAGGGGTTGAAGATACCGACGGAATTACATTCGAGGGTCCGCTTCATGTGGTAGCCTTCTCCGTGGCGGGTGTAGGGTTCATCCAAGGCAAACACGCCACGTTCCCCCAAGGGAAACCATTCTATGGCGCAGCCCTCGCAAGCCGTGGGCTTCCCGGCGAACTTTCGATTGCGAACCATCTGGGCGGATAGGCCGGTATAGATACAGGAGCGAGTGTGCTCCAGATTGCAGCCGAACAAGTAGGGCGAAACCAGTAAATCCGCAGGATCGTCCCGGCGTAAGGTGAGAGGTGTGGCCTGAGCTGCTTTTCCATCCCAATCGACGGCCTCGTCCAGATTGCTGCTGCGAACCACGTTCATGAGTTCGCCGCTGAGAAGCTCCACAACGCTGACGCGCAGCTCCGCAGCCACACGGCTGAAAAGCGTCACGTCGGGCAGGCTTTTGCCACGTTCCCACTTAGAGACCGCTTTATCGGTTACATTCAGTCGTTCGGCCAGTTGAGCCTGAGTAAGACCCATGGCCATCCTGCGCCGGCTGATAAACTGTCCTATTTTTGATAAATTCATAAATTTTCCTCCCCTTAGGACTTTTCTTTAGCATATCATAGTCCACCCGCACAAGCAACCGACCGACAGTTGAGTAACATGGAGCGAAAAAATTTCTCTGATACTTTTATGGAACGCTTCTTCCGTCACGTCGGAAAAGAAAAAACGGGAGTGCTCCCGAACATCGCCTCGCAGTTAAGGCAGAACGCGGTTGCTTATTTTGCACTTATTTTCAAAGGGCTGCACTGTATTCTGCTTCGTTTTTTCGCCCGGGGGTACCTCTTTACCGCTTTGCAAAAATAAAAGCTTTTCCGTGCGCAAAAAGCTTGAAACGCAACGGGGGATTTGGTATGATGGACGTAAATAAGCCTTGAGGGGAAGGGCTGCACATTGTGTGCGGCGTGCGCCCTAAATTTTGGGAAGGCGGTTGGATTGAGATGGAAAAAAGCAAGCGAACGTTTCGCGGCAGTTACCCGGCGTATGCCCTGACCTATTTCTTCTTTTACTGGAGCTTGGGCGTGTTTACCTCGGTGCTGTCTATGTATCTGACGGGCATCGGCAAATCGAAAGCGGAGATGTCCTTTATCATGTCGGCTTCGAGCTTGTTCGGCGTGGTGCTGATCCCGATCGTGGGGTATATCAATGATAAGCTGCGAAAGCCGCGGCTTATCTGTACGGTGATGATGGCGTGCGTGGCGGTGTTCGGTATTCTGTTTGCGTTGGTGCGCGAAACGATGCTGCTGTTCCTTTTAAACGGCTGCATCATGGGGTTTATCTCATCGCTTTCGCCGGTGAGCGAGCGCATGGCACCTCGACGAAGTACCGCTACGGCACCATTCGTATTTGGGGCACGTTCGGTTATGCGGCGGCCGTACAGGTGGCCTGCGCCATGATGGAATTTACGAGCCCGCAGCTGATTTTTGTTTCGGTCTCCGTTTCGGCGGTGCTGGCCATTGTGGGTTTCCTCGGCACGGACGACATTTCGTTTACGGATACGGAAGCGGCAAAGGCTGCGGCGGGCAAGCAGTTTTCATTTCTCTGTGCGCCGATGTACATTTTGTTCGTCATCATCGGGTTTGTTTTTTCGGGCTGCTCAAATCTCAATATGACATATAGCCCCATTTTATTGCAGGAGCTCGGCATGCCGACGGGTGCGGTGGGCACAGTGCTGTTTTTCAGTACGATTGTTGAGCTGCCTGTCATTTTGTTTTCGTACAAATTTATGGATCGCTTTTCAGGGCGCACGCTGATGCTTTTGGCGTTTGCTATTATGGTGGCGCAGTTTTTGCTGTACGCCACGGCGCCGAACGCGTTTGTTGCGGTTGTGACCATGCTGGTTTTGCGTGCTATCGGTTCTACGCTGTTCGGGATGATCTTATTGAAGATTGTGCGCGGCGTTGTGCAGGTGCGTTCCGTTTCCACGGCACTGGGCGTTATCAGCGCTACGGACGCGATGAGTGCCATTTTGATGCAGAACCTTGGCGGTATTCTGGTGGAAAACACGAGTATCCGCATCTTGTATTTTGCCATGGCGGGCCTGATGATGCTCGGCATGATCCTAACGCTGTTCCTGCGCGTGCAGAACACGGAAAAGGTGTTTTCGTAAAAATTTCCCCGCAGCTTCGTGAAATTTCCGACGTGAAGCTGCGGGGAATTTTTAGAAGCCGAACACGGCTGTGTAATCTAAAACGGCGTGCACGAGGACGGGGATCCACAGGGAGCCGGATTTTTCTTTGAGGTATTGGAAAAGGCAGCCCATGGCGACAAGCCCCGCCATTTGTGAGCATACAAAACGCACAAGGTAAGACGCGGTGATCGCTCCGAAATCCGCATAGGCGAACACGTGCATGGCGGCAAAGAGAATGTTTGGCACGAGGTAGCGAACGGCGGCGGGCTCGTCCCGCAAAAGCCCCACGCATACGCCGCGCACGACGAATTCCTCACAAAACGCGATGAAAACGGTGTAGTAGAATAGGCTGTACAGCACGGTGATTTTATTCGGCTTTACGATCAGCGCTGCGGCCGTGACGATAAGCAGGAGAAACAGCAACAAAACAGCGATTTTTCTTGTTTTGCCTTTGGGGACGGTCAGTTGCATCGCCTGCACAAAGCGCTTTTTGCAGAAAACGAGCGCGAGGAAAACAAGAAAAGCGGGCACGGCGGACGTGAGCAGATTTTGCGCAAAGAGCTGCGGCAGGTACGAGGAAGCCGCCCGCACGGAGAGCAGCGTGCCTTTTTGTTTTTCGGCGTATATGACCCATGCGGCGAAAAGCATATCCGCGGCACAAATCAAAAACACGGCAAGAATTTTCAGCGCAAATTTGTCTTTTGAAGACGCTTTATCTAAAAGCATAGTTTTCTCCTTTCGCGGCCCGAGCAGCCGCCTTTTTCGGGTAAATTATAGCACGGCTTTCAGAACGTGACAAGTTCACTAAATTTCTGACAGTGAATTTTACGGGGGGAATTTTCTTTTTACTGGAAACGGGCGGGCTGCTGTGCTATGATTAAAGTATCAAAAGGAAGGTGGTTATATTTATGATATTGGAAAGAGTCACGCCGGAAAGCGTGGGTATTCATTCCGAAGGCATATTGAAATTTATCGATCTTGCAGAAAGCAGAGGGCTTGAGCTGCACAGCATGATGCTGCTGCGCCACGGCAAGGTGTGCGCAGAGGGCTGGTGGAAGCCGTATAACCCGGCGTCGCCGCACATGATGTTCTCCTTTACAAAGGCGCTGACCTCCACGGCTATCGGCTTTGCGTGCCAGGAGGGAGCGCTGTCTCTTGACGATCGCTTGAGCGAGCTGTTCCCGGACAAGATGCCGGAAAATCCGAGCGAAAATCTGCTTGCCTGCACGGTGCGCGATCTGCTCACGATGTCCTGCGGCCACGAGACGGAGATCAATACGTTCGATGTGAACGAGCCGGATTGGATTAAGAATTTTCTTTCGCATGAGTTTAAATATAAGCCCGGCACGTGCTTTATGTATAACACCGCCGGCACGAACATGCTGTGCGCCGCGCTGAAGCGCCGTACGGGTGAGGATCTGTTCGAGTACCTTACGCCGCGCCTTTTTGAGCCGCTCGGCATTGAGAATATTGAGTGCTTCCGTCTGCCGGACGGCATCGAAATGGGCGGCGCGGGCAGCCGTCTGAAGACCGAAGACATGGCGCGCTTTATTTTGTTTGTTTCCCGGCACGGCAAGTGGGAGGGCAAGCAGCTTTTGAACGCCGAATGGTTCGACATGGCGAGCGCAAATCAGGTCTCAACGATCAGTCCGGCGAATAATGCGGATAATCCCGACTGGCGCTGTGGTTACGGCTTCCAGTTCTGGCGCTGCGTGCCGGAGCATGTGTTCCGCGCGGACGGTGCGTTCGGCCAGTACGGCGTGGTGTTTGAGGACAAAGACACCGTGCTCATTTTGCAGAGTTCTTCCTCCAACCAGCAGGAGCAGCTGACCTGCGCGTGGGAAGCGTTGCTGCCGGCCATCACGGACGAGGAGACGCTGCCGGAAAGCCCCATGGCGCACGTTTTGAAGAAGCGTTTGGAAAAAGCGGAGATCACGCCGATGCTGTCTTCCCGCAACCCGTGGTCCGAAAAAGAGATTGAGGGTAAGAAATTCGCGTTTACGGAGGAAGTTCCGGGGCTTGTCGATTTCATCGGCGGCGTGTGGATCGTGGCCCCGCAGGGCGGTGTGACAAAGACGCTGCGCTTTGAATTTGCGCCCGAAAAAGCAAATCTCGTTTTCGAGCAGGATAACGGCGAATTTACGGCGGAGATCGGCCTTCAGAGCCACTTCACGAGCTTTACGCTCGGCGGCCGTACCTACGGCGCTGTGGGTCGCTGGCGCAGTGACAAGCGCTTTGAGCTCGAAGTTTGCTGTGCGGAATCCGCAGGCGGCAGACGAATGATTTTCACATTTGAGGGTGACGCGCTCACGCTGGAGACGGAATCTACGATGTCAATCTCCGGTGGCATTGCAGACCGCCCGTACAAGCGCTACACGCTGAAAGCGGAATAATTTCAAAGAAGGATATGGAGCCGTGCGCAGAAGGAAAACCTGTTTGCGCGCGGCTTTTCTTTGCTTAAAACGTTTGACTAACGGCCTGAAATATGTTATACTCTTGGGGTATCGAATATTGGGCTGTCGCCAAGCGGTAAGGCAACGGACTTTGACTCCGTCACCTCGTGGGTTCGAATCCCGCCAGCCCAGCCAGAAAAAAGGACTTTGCGTTTTGCAAAGTCCTTTTTTCAACAAGATAAATCCCTTGGGGATTTGTGAAACTGCCCTTTGGGCGGTGAAGTGTCTTAGGACGTTTATAAAAAGGAAAACCGCCGGTCTTCGCAATCATCTCGCGCAGCAGCTCCGGGTTTTCCAGCATGGGGCACGGGCGCAGGTGGTTCTCGTTGAACGGCCGGCCATCGTGGTACGCCATGAAGAGCGGCGACTGCAGGACTTCGAGCAGTGTTTTTTCGCGAATGTTGGAATCGGAATAGTGGATGAACACGTACGGGTCGGCTCGCCGCCGGTGTAGATATACAGGTGTACGCCGAGCTCTTTGCCCTGCGTGGTGGCAGAAATTGTAGAGAAAACAAAAGCGCCGGGCTTCCATGAAAGCTCGGCGCTTGATTTATTGATGAAAATTATACGAACTGGGACGGGTCTACACGGGTGCCGTTTTGGTAGACCTCAAAGTGGCAGTGGTCACCGAAGGAATAGCCGGTATCGCCGACATAGCCGATGACATCGCCCTTGTTGACCCACTGGCCCTCGCTGACGGCGACGGCGCTCATGTGTGCGTACAGGGTGGAATAGGTGCTGTCGTGGTAAATGGAGACGTAGTAGCCCCAGGAATAGCCCCAATCATCGGAGCCGTTTGCGGTCATGACCGTACCGGAGCGGGATGCCACGATCGGTGTGCCGCGGCTTGCGGGGATATCCATGCCGTAGTGGCCGTTGCCGAATGCACAGCTGACGCCGGTCCAGCCCGGAACAGGCCATGCAAAGCTTTCACCGGAATAGTCATCGTCATAAGACGGCTGCGGCACCGGGGTCGGGGTGGGGGTCGGCTTTACGGTCGGCACCGGGGTCGGTGTCGGGGTAGGCATAACGTTGCCGTTATCGTCCACTTCTTCTTCAGGCACGGGGGTCGGCGTAGGTGTAGGCTCTACGGTCGGTACCGGGGTCGGGGTGGGCGTGGCTTTTGCCTGTGCCATCTGCTGCTGCATTTCGGCGATCTTTGCCGCCATCATGTTTGCGAGCACGTATTCTTCTTCCTCGGTACGGGAAAGCTCGGTCTCGGCACTGCTCTTATCGGAGCGAATCTGCTCGAGCAGGGCGGTGTTGTCGCTTTCGAGCTGCTTTAATTCCTCTTCGCTTGATTCATACAGCTTTTTGGCATCGGCAAGCGCGGTCTTTTCCTTTTCAAGCTCTTCGCGCTGTGCCTTTGTCTCGTTCATGTACGCTGCAACCGTATCGATGAGCTGCTTATCGTGGCGGGTGATGGTGGAGACGGCCTCTGCGCGCATGGAGAAATCATGCAGGCTTTCGGAATTGAAGAGGATCTCCAGTGTGCCGACGGTGCAGCCGGCGGAGTACAGCACGGCGAGACGCTTTTTCAGAAGCTCCATGGTATCGGAGATCTGATCTGCGGAATCGCTGAGCTCTTTTTCGAGCTTTTTAATGCTGGTGTTCAGCACGGTGATGTCGCTGTTTGCGGTATCGATCTGCTCCTTGATGGTATCAATCTTTTCGGAGAGCAGGGTAAGGTATTCGGTTTTATCGGCCTCCTGAGACTCCAGAGAGGAGATTTTGTTTTCGAGGTCGGCCTTTTTGTTGGCGAGCTCGGTCTGCTTGGCTTCCATATCGGCTACGGTATCGTCGGCGTAGCTGAGCGGTGCGGCACAGAGCAGCAGGGCGGAAAGCACGGCTGCAGTGATGCGCTTCATGTTTTTAGAAAACAGCTTCAACGGAAAAACTTCCTTTCAGCAATAAATTTCGATTCATAAAAGGGCATACGAACCCCCTTTTTATATACGGGACTATTTTACATGATAACTTCTGGTTTTTAATTCCATAAAAGAATTAAAATGCAAATTACTACGGAAAAAGAACAGATTTATTTCAGAATTCTTACAAGAGAGCCCAAGTCGGTATCAGCTTCGAGATAACTTTACGGGGAAAAGGAGGGCACTTCAAAGGAAAAAGAGGATGCGCGAAAGCGCTTTACTTGACATTTTGCCGCGAAACGAGTACAATATCAGCGGTTGTTCGTTAGTTTGTTTAACTAAATTTATCGAAAAACGGCGCAAATGGGCGAAAGGAGTGTGCAGCATGTCCGGCTTTTCTGCGAAAGCAAACGAGCTTCTGGTGGAGATCTATCGCAATGTGCAGATCTTGGAGCAGAACGAACTGAAAAAACAACGGCTGAACATCTCCATCAACGAGATGCACATGATCGAGCTCATTGCCAAAGGCAAAACCGGCATGACGGTCAGCGAGATCGCCCAACAACTCAAGGTGACAAAGCCCTCCGTTACGGTGGCGGTGAACAAGCTGGTGCAGAAGGGCTACTGCGAAAAGCAGCGCCTGCCCGGCGACGGCCGCGCGGTGCAGGTAATGCTAACGCCCGAGGGCAAAAAAGTGGAGGCGTTCCACCGCCGCTGCCACCGGCGCATCATTGCGGAAATCTGCGAGGATCTTTCGGAAGAGGAGCGCGAGGAGCTTCTGCGCACCATGACGCGCATCAATTCTTATTTTCAGACGAAATTGTGATTTCTTTAAGTTTATTTCGATGATTTGCGCGGCAAATCATTGGGAGACCCCTTAATTGGGTCTCCCACACCTCAACAGTCCACTGGACTGTTGAGGTTCCCGTCCTGATTTTTTGGGAGGCAAAAAGATTTCGCCATTTGCGAATGACGACTTAGGGCGCTGCCCTAAGAACCCGCAAGTTTTCTGAAGAAAACTTGACTAAAGACTTTTAACAAACATTCACTTTAATAAGGTTATTATATTGCCTTTACGGCGCTGCCGAAATTTTTTCGGCCGGAAAGGAAAGAAAACTATGAGCTTTAAAATTTTAGGTACAGGCAGCTACGCGCCGGAGCACGTTGTGACGAACGACGACCTCTCTGCGCTTGTAGACACCAACGATGAATGGATCACACAGCGCATCGGCGTGCGCTCCCGCCACATCAGCGAGACGGAAACGAATGTGGACATGGCGGTGAAAGCGGCCGAGCGCGCGCTGGAAAATGCGGGCATCTCTGCCGATGAGCTCGACCTCATCATTGCGACGACCATCACGGGCGACACGCTTTCTCCGGGCACGGGATGCATGGTGCAGAACCGCATCGGCGCGCACTGCCCGGCGTTTGACCTTGCGGCGGCCTGCAGCGGCTTCCTCTTTGCGTTGGAAACGGCGGCGGGCTTCCTTTCCCGCGGCGCGTATAACCGCGTGCTTGTCGTCAGCGCAGAGCGCATGAGCGGTATCATCGACTGGACAGACCGCGGCACGTGCTGCATCTTCGGCGACGGCGCGGGCGCGGCGGTGCTCGGCAAGGGCGACGGCCTTGTGGCCTCTCACCTGATGACAAAGGGCGGCGACGACGTAATCACAATTCCGACGCGCTATGACCGTTCCCCGTGGTACAAAAACGAGATCAGCGAGATTACGTCCGTACACATGAACGGCCGCGAGACGTACAAATTCGCCGTTATGGCGATGTCCGACAACATCAAGGATCTGATGGCTTCGGCGGGCGTTGCGGGCGAAGACGTGGCGCTTGTCATTCCGCATCAGGCAAATTACCGCATTATCAACGAAGCGCGACGCAGAATCCCCGACATTGCGCCGGAGAAGTTCTGCATCAACATCGACCGCTACGGCAACACGTCTTCCGCGAGTGTGCCGATCCTCTTGGATGAGATGAACCGCGCGGGCAAGATTCACGAGGGCGACCTCATCATTCTGGCGGCATTCGGCGGCGGCCTTTCTGCAGGCGCCATGATCATCCGCTGGTAAAAACACGACATACAGTCAAAAATAAAGAAAAACCAAAACGTTTTCAACAGGCAAAAGCCGGAAAGGGGAAAACATTATGATCTCAACACCGATTTGTGACATGCTTGGCATTCGCTACCCGATCTTTCAGGGCGGCATGGCTTGGATCTCGGACGGCAAATTAGCAGGCGCCGTTTCCGAAGCGGGCGGCCTTGGCATTATTTCCGCTATGAACGCAAACGCAGAGTACCTGCGCGAGCAGATTAAAATTGCAAGAGAACTGACCGATAAGCCCTTTGGTGTGAACATCATGCTGATGAGCCCGTTCGCGGACGAGGTGGCAAAGGTGGTCGCGGAGGAAAAAGTGGCGGTCGTAACGACCGGCGCGGGTAACCCCTCCAAATATATGAAAGACTGGCTTGCGGCCGGCATTAAGGTTATCCCGGTCGTGGCATCCGTCAGCATGGCACGCCTGATGCAGCGCGTGGGCGCCTGTGCGGTCATTGCGGAGGGCGGCGAAAGCGGCGGCCATATCGGCGAAACGACCACCATGGCGCTTGTACCGCAGGTGACGAGCGCAGTGACGATTCCGGTCATCGCGGCGGGCGGCATCGGCGACGGCCGCGGCGTGGCGGCAGCATTCATGCTGGGCGCTGTGGGCGTGCAGCTCGGCACGCGCTTCCTGGTTGCAAAGGAGTGCGGTGTGCACCAGAACTACAAAAACAAGGTCTTAAAGGCCAATGATATTGCGACGATGTCTACCGGCAAGCGTCTCGGTCACCCGGTGCGCAGCATCAAGAACCCGTACACGAAAGAATATTTTAAGCTCGAGTACAGCGATATTTCCGACGAGGAGCTTGAAGCGTACGGCAGAGGCTCTCTGTACCGCGCGGCCGTGGAGGGCGACGAAAAGACCGGCTGCTTCCTTGCGGGCCAGATTGCCGGCATGGTGAACAAAGAGCAGACCGCAAAGGAGATCATCGAAGAGATCTTCACGCAGGCGGAAGATGTGCTGAAGGGGGCGACCAAATGGGTAAAGTAGCCTTTGTTTTCTCCGGTCAGGGCGCACAGTACAGCGGCATGGGCAAGTCCCTTTACGAGCACAGCGCGGCGGCAAAGAACGTGTTTGACACGGCGGAGAGTATCCGCCCCGGCACGAAGAACCAGTGCTTCTCCGGCACCTTGGAGGAGATCAGCATCACGAAAAACACGCAGCCGTGCCTGTTCTGCGTTGATCTTGCGGCGGCGGAAGCGCTGCGTGAAGCGGGCATCACGCCCGATGTGACGGCGGGTTTCTCGCTCGGCGAAGTGGCGGCAGTGACGTTTGCGGGCATCTTTACAACGGAAGAGGGCTTCTCGCTCGTCACAAAGCGCGGCGAAGCGATGCAGGCGGCGGCCGAGCAGGCAGACAGCGCCATGGCGGCGGTTTTGAAGCTGCCGAACGAAAAGGTTGAGGAGCTGTGCCGCATGCACCAGAGCGTGTTCCCAGTGAACTACAACTGCCCGGGCCAGCTCGTCGTGGCGGGTCTCAAAACGACTTTGCCGGATTTCCTTTCCGACGTTGCCGCAAACGGAGGCAGAGCCGTACCGCTGAATGTGAGCGGCGGCTTCCATTCTCCGTTTATGGAGAGCGCTTCTGCGCGTCTGCACGACGTTTTGGAGACGATGGACGTGAAGGAGCCGACCGTGCCGGTCTACGCGAACTACACGGCGGAGCCGTACACGAAAGAAACGGCAAAAGAACTGCTGACACAGCAGGTGGCACACCCGGTGCGCTGGCAGCAGACCGTTGAAAAAATGATTGAGGCGGGCGTGGATACGTTTGTTGAAGTGGGCGCAGGCAAAACGCTGTGCGGCCTCATCAAAAAGACGAGCCGCGCGGTGAAGGTATATAACGTGGAAGACGCGGAGACGCTTTCGGCAGCGGTGCAGGCGATCCGTGCAGAAGGAGAAAACGCATGAGCTTAAACGGCAAAACGGCGCTCGTTACGGGCGCATCCAGAGGCATCGGCCGCGCCATTGCGCTGCGCCTTGCCGAAGACGGCGCGAATGTGGCGGTCATCTACGCAGGCAGCGCCGATAAGGCCGAAGCTGTTGTGAACGAGATCACGGCGCTTGGCGTAAACGCAAAAGCATACCAGTGCAACGTGGCGGATTCCGCCGCGGTGAACGAAACCGTGAAAGCGGTGACGAACGACCTCGGCAAGATTGATATTCTCGTCAACAACGCGGGCATCACACGCGACGGCCTGATGCTGCGCATGAAGGACGAGGATTTTGATGCGGTGCTCGACACGAATTTGAAGGGCGCGTTCAACATGATTCGCGCGTGCTATTCCGGCTTCATCCGCAAGAAAAGCGGCAGAATCATCAACATTTCCTCTGTTTCCGGCATTATGGGCAACGCAGGGCAGGCGAATTATTCCGCTTCAAAGGCGGGCGTCATCGGTTTGACGAAATCCGTGGCGCGCGAACTCGCTTCCCGCGGCATCACCTGCAACGCAGTGGCGCCGGGCTTTATCCAGACGGACATGACAGAAAATCTCGGCGACAACAATCCGCTTTTAAACAGCATCCCGCTGGGCAGAATGGGCAAGCCGGAGGATATTGCGGCGGCAGTGGCGTTTTTGGCTTCCGACAGCGCGGCGTACATTACGGGCGAAGTGCTGAAGGTAGACGGCGGTTTGGCTATTTAAAACCTGTGAATTTTGAGATTTTACGGGCTTGAAAAAGTTCTTATTGATTAAGTTTTCAACGTAAAAAGATAAATCGGTTCAAAACTTTCAAGAGAAAGGAGTGCTTCCGTTTCGGAAGCCTGAAAAATATGGAAAGAAGAGTAGTTATCACGGGTCTCGGCGCAGTTACCCCGATCGGCAACGATGTGGATACGTTCTGGGAAAACCTGAAAGCCGGCAAGTGCGGCATCACGAAAATCACGAAGTTTGACTCCACGGACTTTAAAGCGCATGTGGCGGCGGAGGTCAAGGATTTTGACCCGCTGCTGTACATGGATAAGGGCGAAGTGCGCAAGAACGACCCGTTCTCTCAGTTTGCCATCGCGGCGGCAACGCAGGCGGTGAATGACAGCGAGATCATGGGAAAGATCGACCCGGAGCGCTTCGGCGTGTATTTCGGTTCCGGTATCGGCGGCATCCAGACGTTCTCCAATCAGGTGACGGCGCTGAACGAAAAGGGCCCGCGCCGTGTTTCCGCGTACTTTATCCCGATGCTCATTGCGAATATCGCGGGCGGCAACATCGCCATTAAGTTCAACGCGCAGGGCTCCTGCCTGCCGATCACCACGGCGTGCGCGACGAGCAACAACGAGATCGGTGAAGCGTACCGCGCCATTAAGCATGGCTATCTCGATGCCATCATCGCCGGCGGCGCGGAAGCAGCCATCGTCCCTGTGGGCGTGGCGGGCTTTGGCAATATGACGGCGCTGACCACCTGCCCCGACCCGGAAGACGCTTGCTGCCCGTTTGATAAGCGCAGAAGCGGCTTTGTCATGGGCGAGGGCGGCGCGGCGCTCATTCTTGAAGAATATGAGCACGCAAAGGCGCGCGGCGCGAGAATGTACGCGGAGATCGTGGGTTACGGCGCTACGGACGACGCGCACCACATGACTGCCCCGGATCCGGAGGGCAACGGCGGCGCAAGAGCCATCCGCATGGCATACGAAGAAGCGGGCGCGGACCTTGCAAACGAGAAAATTTACATCAACGCGCACGGCACCAGCACGCCGCTCAACGAGCGCAGTGAGACGCTGGCCATTAAAAAGGCGTTCGGCGAGCACGCATATGACGTTGTCATCAGTTCTACAAAGTCCATGACGGGCCACATGTTGGGCGCGGCCGGCGCGGTGGAGGCCATTGCTTCCGCGCTGGCGGTGAAAGAGGGCATCGTTCCGCCGACCATCAACTACAAAGAGCCGGACCCGGACTGCGACCTTGACGTCTGCCCGAACGAAGCGAGAAAGGTTGACCTTGACCTCGCCCTGTCCGTTTCCCTCGGCTTTGGCGGCCACAACGCTTGTATTGCAATTCGCAAGGTTTTGTAGTAAAATATGGGGTACGACACCGCAGGGCATCTGCGGGAATACCCGGATAAATACCGCTTGATTCAACGGAGGGACGTTTGTGAATATTAAAGACATTGCGGCTTTGGCGGAGATCGTCAAGCAGAACGAGCTGACGAAGCTGGAAATAAACGGCGAAAATATCGTCATTGAGCGCGCCGCGCAGGTCGTGCAGGCGGCGCCGATCCTGAACGCCGTGCAGCCCGCCGTGCCGGAGCAGATGCACACGACGGAGCCCATTGCGGAAGTGAAGGAGAAAGAGGGCGTTTATGTAAAAAGCCCTGCCGTAGGCGTGTTTTACGCCGCGCCGTCTCCGGACAGCAAGCCGTTCGTCGCCGTGGGCGACACGGTGCACAAGGGCGACACGCTCTGCATCATTGAGGCCATGAAGCTGATGAACGAGATCAACAGCGAAATGGACGGCGAAATTGCCGAGATTTGCGTCGGCAACGGGCAGGTCGTCGAATACGACCAGCCGTTGTTCCGCATTATTTAAGATGAAAAGCTCCCGGAGCGCCGCCAAAAAAATGCGCGTCCCCGGGATTTTTCCGTGGAAAGGAATACGTTAGATGAACAAGGAAGAGATCAAAAAGATTCTGCCGCACCGCGAGCCGATGCTCCTCGTAGACGAAGTGGAGCTCATTGACGGCAAAGCGTTCGGCAAGTGCCACATCCGCGGTGACGAATACTTTTTGCAGGGCCATTTTCCGGGCAACCCCATCGTGCCGGGCGTGATTCAGTGCGAAATGCTGGCGCAGAGCGCCTGCGTGCTGCTCGCAGACGGTGCATCGGAGGGCATGACTCCGGTGTTTACGAGCCTCGATAAGGTGAAGTTCCGCGGCATGGTGAAGCCCGGTGATACGCTGGAGACCGAGTGCGAGCTCGTGCGCCAGCGCGGCATGTTCTATTTTGCAAAGGGCACGGGCCGCGTAAACGGCAAGGTCTGCGTTTCGGCAGAGTTCTCGTTTGCGCTCGTCAAGGCGTAAGCCCGGCGGAAAGGAACAGGCTATGTTTACGAAACTGCTTATCGCGAACCGCGGCGAAATCGCGGTGCGCATTATTCGTGCCTGCAAGGAAATGGGCATCCGCACCGTGGCGGTGTATTCCAAGGCGGACGCGGAGTCTATCCACGTGGCGCTGGCCGATGAAGCCATCTGCATCGGCGAGGCGGCGGCGAAGGACAGCTATTTGAATCAGGAGCGCATCATCAGCGCGGCCATTGCGTCGAAAGCGCAGGCCATTCACCCCGGCTACGGCTTTTTGGCGGAAAATGCTTCGTTTGCGAAGCTGTGCAAAAAGTACGGCATCGCGTTTGTGGGCCCGTCCGGCGAACTCATCGACCGCATGGGCGATAAGGACGCCGCACGCAGACTGATGAAAGCGTCCGGCGTGCCGATTATTCCGGGCAGCGGCATTTTGGAAAATGTCGACGAAGCAAAAAAGGCGGCAAAGGAGATCGGCTACCCCGTCATGTTAAAAGCATCGGCAGGCGGCGGCGGCAAGGGCATTCGACTTGTAAAGACCGAGGACGAGCTGGAACAGGCGTTTAAAACGGCATCAAGCGAAGCGCAGCAGGCGTTCGGTGACGGTCGCATGTACATGGAAAAATACATTTATCCGGCAAAACACATAGAAGTGCAGCTGCTCTGTGACGAGCAGGGGCACGTGGTGTGCCTTGGCGAGCGCGAATGCTCCATTCAGCGCAATAACCAGAAGCTGATTGAAGAATCCCCCTCGCCCGGTGTGACAAAGGAAAAGCGCGCCGAGCTGTTTGAGGCGGCGACGAAAGCGGCGAAAGCCGTGGGCTATGTGAATGCCGGTACGGTGGAATTTTTGATGGACCGCGACAAGAATTTCTATTTTATGGAAATGAACACGCGCCTTCAGGTAGAGCATCCGGTTTCGGAACTCGTCACCGGCAAAGACATTGTAAAGTGGCAGATCCGCATTGCAGCGGGTGTAGAGCTTGACTGCACGCAGGCAGACATTAAAGTGCGCGGCGCGGCGATCGAGTGCCGCATCAACGCAGGCGGCGTGGGCAAAGTGAATTTCCTGCACATTCCGTCTGGCCCGTGGGTGCGCTTTGATACGTTCTTATATCAGGGCTACGAGGTGCCGCCGTTTTACGATTCCATGCTCGGCAAGATGATCGTGTTTTCTTCGACAAGAGAAGAAGCGATACGCAAGATGCAGTCCGCCTTGTGCGAGCTTGTCATCGGCGGTTTGCCGAACAACATTGAAGATCAGATCGATATTATCCGCGACCCCGTTTTCCACAGCGGAGATTATTATACGGACTTCATCAAAAACCGTGAGGGCTGAGGAAGTTCATTTACCGAAGGGAGTAGACCGTTATGAATTTGATGGGTCTGTTCCGCTCGCCCCAGAATGAGCTGGAAAAGGGCGGAAAACAACTGAAAAACCCGCAGGAGGAGCAGCACGAGATCACAATGACATGCCCGAAGTGCGGCACGCAGACCCCGGTCTCCGAGCTTTGGGACGACCTGAATGTCTGCCGCTGCGGCCACCATTTCCGCATGACGGCACGCCAGCGCATCAGCTTTTTGGCGGACGACGATACGTTTACGGAGCTCGATGCCGACATGACGAGTCATGACATTTTGGAGTTTCCGAACTACGAAAATAAACTGAAAAGCGCGCGCCTTGCGACCCGAGAAAAGGAAGCCGTTGTCTGCGGCACCGCAAAGGTAATGGGCGAAGACTGCGCCGTGTTCTGCATGGACCCGCATTTTATGATGGGCAGCATGGGCACGGTTGTCGGCGAGAAGATCACGCGTTTGTTTGAGTATGCCACAGAGCACCGTCTGTCTGTTATCGGCTTTACGGCGGCAGGCGGCGCCAGAATGCAGGAGGGCATTTTGTCTTTGATGCAGATGGCGAAAACGAGCGGCGCGGTACGCCTGCACAGCGATGCAGGGCTCTTTTATCTCACTGTACTGACCGACCCTACAACGGGCGGCGTGACGGCGAGCTTTGCCATGGACGGCGACGTCATCATGGCGGAGCCTGATGCAATGGTCGGTTTTGCCGGTGCGCGTGTCATTGAACAGACCATCCGCAAAAAGCTGCCGGAGGGCTTCCAGCGTGCGGAGTTCCTTTTGGAGCACGGCTTTATTGATCTCATCACGCCGAGAAGCCGGCAGCGTGAAGTGATCGCGCGGCTCCTGCGTCTGCACAACGAGGGCAAACAGGATGCCTGCGTACAGCAGGTGGATGCAGGTGAGACAAAGGAGGCTGAAGCATAATGGCAACGGCATACGAAAAGGTTCAGCTTGCTCGCGGCAAGGGACGCCCGAGCGGCCTCAGCTTCATTCAGAATATTTTCCCGGATTTCATTGAGCTGCACGGCGACCGCCGTTTTGCGGATGACCCCGCGGTCATCGGCGGCATCGCGACGCTCGGCGGCCGTGCGGTGACGGTCATCGCCATCGAAAAGGGCGCAGACACAAAGGATAAGGTCTACCGCAACTTCGGTTCGCCGAACCCGGAGGGCTACCGAAAGGCGCTGCGCCTGATGAAGCAGGCAGAGAAATTCCATCGCCCGGTGATTTGCTTTGTGGATACCTCCGGCGCGTTCTGCGGCATCGGCGCAGAGGAGCGCGGGCAGGGACAGGCCATTGCCGAAAACCTTGTGGAAATGATCGGGCTGAAAACGCCGGTTATCTCGATTTTGGTCGGTGAAGGCGGCAGCGGCGGCGCACTTGCGCTGGCGGTTGCGGACCGCGTGTGGATTTTGGAGAACGCCGTGTATTCCGTCGTTTCCCCGGAGGGCTGCGCGAGCATTCTCTGGAAAGATGCAAAGAAAGCGAAGGAAGCCGCAGAGTGCTTGCATCTTACCGCGCAGGACATGGAAAAGCTTGGCGTTGTGGAACGCGTCATCAGTGAATCCGGCAAAACGAAGGCGGAGCTTTTCAGCCGAGTGAAAGAGATGCTTGCCGTGCAGACGGACGAGCTGTGCAAAAAAGACACCGAGACGCTTTTAAAAGAGCGGTATGAGCGGTTTAGAAAGTATTAAAACGCAAAAAAATTAAGACCGACGAAAACGCTGTGGTTTTCGCCGGTCTTTTCATGTTCCGAAAAATCGGTGGTTTTAGGAACACACCGTATTATTCCCCAAACACATGCTTCACGTTTTCCTGCTCGAACTGTTTGTTGTAGAGATCGGCGTAGTAGCCTTTGTTTTGAAGCAGCTCTTCGTGCGTGCCCTGCTCGATGATCTTGCCTGCGCGGACGACCAAAATAAGGTCGGCGTGGCGGATGGTCGAGAGGCGGTGCGCAATGAGGAACGAGGTTCGGTTTTCAAGCAGCGTCGAAATGGCGTGCTGGATGAGCTCCTCGGTTTTGGTATCGATGGACGCGGTGGCTTCGTCTAAGACGAAGATGCGCGGGTCGGCCAGCACGGCTCTTGCAAACGAGATGAGCTGCTTTTCGCCGGTGGACAGCTGGTCGCCGCCCTCGCCGACGTCGCTGTCGTAGCCGTTTTCCATGTGCATGATGGCGTCATGTGCACTGACGAGCTTTGCAGCGGCCTCAATCTCCTCGTCCGTCGCGTCTAAGCGGCCGTAGCGGATATTATCGCGCACGCTGCCGGAAAAGAGGTGCGGCGTTTGCAGCACGTAGCCGATGCTGGAGTGCAGCCACAGCATGGAGCGCTCGCGATAATCCTTGCCGTCAATGAGGATGCGGCCCTCAGTGGGCTCAAAGAAGCGGCAGGCAAGGTTGACGAGCGTGCTTTTGCCCGCGCCCGTTTCGCCGACAATGGCGACCGTGGTGCCGGCGGGAATATCGAGCGAAAAATGTTCTAAGACGTTTTCTACGCCGTCCGGGTAGCGGAACGTCACGTCGTCAAACGTGATGTGACCCTGAAGCGGCTCCCAGTTTTCTCTTTTCGGGTCGAATGCGGTGCCGTATTTTTCAATGACTTCAGGTGTATCTTTGATGAGCGGCTCGCGCTCCAAAAGGGCGGAGACACGCTCAATGTTGACCTGCGTGGAAATAAAATTCGAGATGGTGCGCGCAAGCTGCTGTACCGGGTCGGCAATAATCAAAGCATAGTTGATGAACACGGTCATTTCGCCGACGGTGATGTCGCCGAACAGCACCATGTTGCCGCCCTGATTCAGGACCATCGCGACGCCGATGGCGGTCAGAAAGCTGATGATCGGAATATACACGGCATTTAACCGCACGGCGCGGATCGTTGTGGAGCGCATGTCCTCCGCGACTTTTTCGAACGCTTTGTCGTTCTTTTCTTCGATGACGAGCGTTTTAGATGTTTTTGCGCCGGAGATGCCTTCGTTATAATGACGGGTGACCTCGGCATTGATGGCGCGCACGCGGCGGTTCACTGCCAAAATTTTCTTCTGGAACACGACCGTGATGACGGCGATGATCGGGATAATCGCGATGAGGATGAGTGCGAGCTTCCAGTTGACGAACAGCATGATGACAACGCAGCCGAGCACGTACATGGAGCTCCAGAAAATATCCACAAGGCTCCACGCCAAAACCGTGCCGATCTTGCCGGTATCGCTCATTAAACGCGCCATAATGGTGCCGACGGGCGTTGTGTTGTAGTAGGAAAAGTCGAGCGTCTGCAAATGGTCGAAAAGCTTGCGCTTTAAGTCGCGGCCTAAGTACATTTCAACCTTTAAGGCGTAGATTGCCATTAAAATGGTTGTAATGGTCTGCACGACGACCATGGAAAGGTAAACGGCCGTGAAGGGAATGAGGCCTTCCGTCGTGCGCGGCTCGATGAAATTATCCACGGCGTAGCCGGAAAAAAGCGGCTGCACCATGTCAAAACAGGCGCCGAGGATCATCAGTGCGATGATTAAAATCATCTGCCACTTATACGGGGCAAGGAACGGAAGCAGCTTTGCCCACGTTTGTAAGGATTTGTTTTTGATTTTCATATCGGTAAATACCCCGTGCGCGGCTTAAGTAGCCGAGCGCTGTGTGTCGTAAATGCGTTTATAGATGCCGTCTTCCTTCGAGAGCGTTTCGTGCGTGCCGCGTTGCACGATGCGACCCTTATCCATGACAATGATCTGGTCGGCATTCATGATGGTCGTGATGCGGTGGGCAATCAAAATCGTTGTGCCGCGCACGTTTTTGTTGATGGATTCGCGAATCTTCGCGTCGGTTTCCATATCCACGGCGGAAAGAGAGTCATCGAAAATTTTGATCGGCGTGTTCTGCATGAGCATACGGGCGATGGCGACGCGCTGTTTCTGACCGCCGGAGATCGTCACGCCGCGCTCGCCGATCTGCGTATCGTAGCCTTCGGCAAAGCGGTCGATGGTGTCGTCGATGACGGCAAGGCGGGCATACTTGCGCACGCTTTCAATATCGTGGCGATTGGAACCGTCCGAAATGGTGTCCTTAAAGCTCTTTGAGAACAGGAACGGTTCCTGCAAAACAATGCCGATATTGCCACGCAGGTGCGAAAGCGCGATGTTGCGGATATCCACGCCGCCGATGGTGATTGCGCCGGAGCCTTCCGGCAGCTCGTATAGGCGGTCTAAAAGGTAGGTCAGCGTGCTTTTGCCGCTGCCCGTGGAGCCCAAAATGCCGAGCGTGGTGCCTGCGGGAATTTTGAGGTCAATGTCGTGCAGCACTTCGCCGGAAGTGCCGTAGGAGAAGTTGACGTGCTTAAACACAATGTCGCGGTCCATGGGCGGGGTAACGGGGGTTTCCGCATCTTTTTCCGGCTCCGCGTCGAGAATTTCAAAAATACGCTTGGAGCTGATGCCGGTTTTTGAAAGCTCGCTCAAAAGACGACCGAGGCTGCGTGTAGGCCACACAAGCATGGAATTGTACGCGACGAACGCGAGGTACTCGCCCTCCGTGATGGCGCCGTCCACGACGAACACGATGCCGGCGGCGATGATCGTCAACACCTGAATGCCGGAAAGCAGATCGCCGATGCCCCAGTTGACGCCCATCACGTGGCCGAGGCGTACCCAGAGGTCGGAGAAGAGGTCGTTCTGCTTATTGAATTTATCTTTTTCAAAGCGCTCGCGGCCGAACGCGCGCACCACGCGCACGCCGGTCAGGTTTTCCTGCACCATGGCGGTCAGCTTGCCTTCGGCTTCATCCGCAATGCGGAAGCGGTCTCCCACGATGACGAAGAAGATCATGGAATACCCCACGACGATCGGGATAAAAATAAAGGCGATAAGCGCGAGCTTTGCGTTCATGGAGAACATCAGGGCGAGTGAGACGACGATGAGAAAAACCACGCGCACAAGCTCCATCATCTGGTCGTTGATAAAGTTGTGAATGAGGTCGACATCCTGCGTGCATCTCTGGATGATGTCGCCAGTCTGGTTTTTGTTGTGCCATGCGTAGGGTAGGCGCTGAATGTGCGAAAACAGCGTGTTGCGGATTTTCGTCACGGTGCCCTCGCAGCCCTTTGCCATATTCATGCGCGAAAGGTACGTGGAAATGCCCGCGAGCACCGCGAACAAAAGCGACGCCAAGGCGCATAAAATGAGATTTTGACGTAAGAAATCCCGCCCGCCCATGTTTTCGATCTGTGTTGCCAAAAACGAAGGGAGGTTGAACGGGGAGTCGTTGATGACGGAGTCTACCGTCACGCGGATGATCTGCGGTGTCATGTACCCGGCGAAGACCGAGATCGCCATGGTGAGCAGCGCCAGCACAAAATTGTGGCGCAGTCCCTTTGTAAAGGAGTAAAACCGCAGAATGGTCGTGCGTTTTTCCTTTTTCACAATATACCGGTTGCCTTTCCGGTGCGCATTTTGTCTAAACAAAAAAGGAGAAGTCGGCCACACCTCAAGCTGCTTCTTGCCCGCGCGGTTTCCCGACGGTATGGACATCTTTTTGCGCACCTCACACTGTGCCGGGTGTTTAGCATCGGCACAGAAAAACGGGTCGAAGCCAAAGCTTCGAGCCCTTCACAGCGTGTATGCCGCAAAAACCGCTTGTTTTGTGTCCCGCTGCCGAACGCCATGAACACACAGGTTTTTACGGTATGAGCCCGGAAACAGACACGGCTTTCCGATCCCATAGATAGTATGACGGCGATTTAACTTTAACATCACAGATACAAAAAGTCAATCGTGTTGAGCAAAAATTTTGTTAGAAAATATAAGTTTTGTGTGCGGCGGGCGTGCAACAAGGGAACCGAATAGACTTTTTAGCGCTAAATAGACTGAAAATTACAGTTTTGGGGGCGTCTGCGAAGAAAATTTACAAATACCCCCTTGCTATTTTGAAACACGCAGATTATAATATGAATATGTCTGGTATTGAAAACCATATAAAAGAAAAATAAAAAACAGTTTTAAAATAAAGAACCGGGGCAGGTCCCCGGAGAAAGGGTGAAACGTATGGATATGCAGACGGCATACGCCGGTTACGGTGCAAGAAAGGTTTGGCATAAGGAAGACAGGATGCGGCTGTCTTTGCCGCTGTATTCGCTTGGGGAAGAGATCTTCTCCGCTGTGTCACACGGTGTGGGCGCGCTGTTCGGTGCGGCGGCGCTCGTTATGTTATTGTGGTTCTGCGAAAAGAGTCTTGTGAACGTCGTCAGCGTCAGCATTTTCGGCGGCACAATGATTTTGCTCTACACGGTCTCCACCCTTTACCACGCATTGAATGTGAACCGCGCGAAAAAGGTGTTTCGCGTGCTCGACCACTGCACAATCTATCTGCTCATCGCAGGCACATATACGCCCATCACGCTGTGCTGCATTGAGGGCAGGCAGGGCATCGTCATGTTCGCGGCCGTGTGGGCTGCGGCGGTGCTGGGCATTATTTTAAACGCCGTCGATATGGAGAAATTCAAGGTCGTTTCGATGATCTGCTACCTGATGATGGGCTGGGTCGTCGTGCTGGCGTTTAACACGGTCGCGGCAAAAATGCCGGGTGTGGGATTAAACTGCCTCATCGCGGGCGGCGTGGCGTACACCGTAGGCGCGGTGCTGTACGGCCTCGGCAAAAAAGTGCCGTACATGCACGCCGTGTGGCACCTGTTTGTCTTAGCCGGCAGCGTGCTGCATACGCTGAGCGTGTTTACGGTAATTATTTGATAATTGACTTTTCTATAAAAATCACAAACCGAAAGGATTAAGCTGCATGAAGGTATCCGAATTTACATTTGATTCCAGCACGGCACATAACAAAATTTTCACCCGCCTGTATGAGCCGGACGGCGAACCGAAGGCTGTTTTGCAGATTTCGCACGGCATGGCGGAGCATAGTGCGTTGTATAAACCGTTTTGCGAATACATGGCGCAGCGCGGCTTTGTCGTTGTCATCAACGATCACCTCGGCCATGGCCGCAGCGTGACCTCCGGCGCGCTCTACGGGCATTTCGGCGAAAAGGGCGGCCTCTATAATGTCGTCGAGGATCAGCGCAATTTGCAGAGCATCATGCGCGAAAAATATCCCGAGCTGCCGTATTTTCTCATGGGCCACAGCATGGGCTCGTTCATCGCGCGCGAATTTGCGGCCGCCTACGGCAACTCCCTCACGGCAGTGGTATTCATGGGTACCAGCGCGGGCATTTCGACTGCCATGTGGAAGGCCGAGCGCACGTATCTCAATATGCTGAAAAAGGCAAAGGGCGCACAGGCGAAAATTCCGTCGCTCGAGAAGATTGCCACGGGCCCGTACAACAAGAAATTCAAGCCCAACCGCACAAATTACGACTGGGTGACGAGTAAGGAAGAGGAAGTGGATCGCTTTGTAAACGACCCGCTGTGCGGCTTCCCGCTCACGGTGCAGGGGTATATCGACCTCGGCACGCTTTTGTACGCCATCAACACCGACCAGTGGTACCGCCGTGTGCCGAAAGACCTGCCGATTTTGCTCATCTCCGGCGAAAACGATCCCGTAGGCGATATGGGCAAGGGCGTGCGCCGTGTGTTTGATAAATTGAATAAGACCGGGCACGACGTGAAGCTGACGCTTTACCCGCGCATCCGCCACGCGCTCATCACCGAGATGAACAGTGCGCAGGTCTACGAAGACCTGTATGCTTTCTTCTCGTCGCACCTGCCGAAGGCGGAAGAGCCGGTTTACGAAAAAGAGACGGAAGCAGAGCCTGAAGTTTCCACAGAAACGGAAATATCCGTTGAAAATCCTGCTGCGGAAGAAGAAAAAGAGACCGAAGCGGCAGCCGCCGAAAAATACGACGACATGCCGGAAGAAAACGCAGAGCTCCCCGTGATTTGAAAATAGAAAAGCCAAGCGGAAAGTCGCCTTTGCACCGACGTACAGTATCGGGCAGGGGCGGCTTTTTGCATAAGGAAATCTTTTTCCGCGTATACATAGCGCGAAGGAGGGATCGGGATGTACGGTGTTTTGAGCTTGCGTTCGCATCGTGTGCCGAGCTTCGGTGCGTTTTATCGCTTGTTGCCCGCGTGGCTGCGCAGAACGGCGGCCGCAGCGCTGACGCTCGGCACCATCGGGGCGCTCGGTGCGATCTTAACGGTCATGGCGGAGGACCCCGGCGTGCGTGTGCCGGTCATCATGTATCACGCCGTTATGGACGACGCGTCGCGCCTTGGCAAATACGTCATTTCGCCGGAGGAACTCGAAAGCGATTTTAAGTGGCTTTCGGAAAACGGCTATACGGCAATTTTATCCGAAGACCTCATAAACTACACGGAAAACGGCGCCGCGCTGCCTGAAAAACCGATTTTGCTGACGTTTGACGACGGGTATTACAATAACTACTTATACGCTTATCCCACCGCAAAGCGGTACGGCATGAAATTTGTGCTTTCGCCCATCGGAAAATACGCCGACCTCTACACCGAAACGCCGGACAAAAGCCCGTACTATGCGCACTGCACGTGGGATATGCTGCGCGAAATGCAGTCTTCCGGCGTGGTGGAAATTGCGAATCACACGTATGACCTGCACAGCTCGGACGGTGCGCGGCTCGGCACAAAGCAGCTTTCCGGGGAATCTCTGGAAGACTACACGAAGCTTCTCACCGAAGATGTGACGCTTTTTCAGCAGAAAGCAGAAGAAAACCTGCAAAGTAAGCCCGTCCTGTTTGCATATCCGTTCGGCGCAGTGAGTAAGGGAGAGCCGGAGATCATCAAAAACCTCGGGTTTAAGGTTACGCTTTCGTGTGAGGAGCGTGTCAGCACCGTTACGCGTGCCCCGGAAAGCTTATATTACCTCGGCCGCTACCTGCGTCCCTCGGGTGTGAACAGCGAGTCGTTTTTTGAACACATTTTGAAAGCATGATGTAGGAGGGTTCATATGCCGACAATCTATTTAAGCCCGTCCATTCAGCCGTACAATAAGTATTTGACAGAGGGCGATGAGCAGTACTGGATGAACCGTATCGCGGACGACATGGTGCCCATGCTGGAGCAAAACGGCATCAAAGTTGTGCGCAACACGCCGAACACGTCGCTTGGGCAGGCGATACGCGAATCGAACGCCGGGAATTACGATTTGCATTTGGCGCTGCACTCGAACGCCGGGCCGTCAAATTTGGCGGGGAAGCTGCGCGGGCCGGATGTGTACTATTATCCGTACAGCGCTTCCGGCAAGCGCGCGGCGGAGCTTATTGCCGATGAACTGCGGAAAATTTACCCCGACCCCGACCTTGTGAGCACAGTGGCGACGACACGTCTTGCGGAGATCACGAAAACGAGCGCACCGGCGGTCCTCGTAGAGATCGCGTACCACGACAACGCCGAGGACGAAGCGTGGATTAGAAATAATATCACCGTGATTGCCGAAGCGCTTACCCGCGCAGTGTGTGCGTACCTTGAGATGAACTGCGCGCTGTGAACGAGAGCTTCTCGGCGTTTGTCCGTGTTTTGACAGCGGTTTTGTGGGGGCCGCACGTGCTGCTTTTGATTTTGCTTGCGGGCGTGTGGTTCACGCTGCGCGGGCGGTTCATGCAGGTGACAAAGCTGCCGGGCATGACGCGCGGGGCATTGTGCGGCACGCAGCGCTGCGGGGGATTTTCCGCATTTCAGTCCTTGACGGCGTCGCTTGCCGGCTCGCTCGGTACTGGGAATATTCTGGGTGTTGCGGCGGCAATCCTGGTCGGCGGCGCGGGCGCGGTCGTCTGGATGTGGATTGCGGCGTTTTTCGGCATGATGACCGTATATGCCGAGGGCGTTTTGGCGGCAAAATTCGGCACGAAAAACGCCCCCGGCGCGATCGGCTATGTGCAGAAGGCGTTCGGGCGGCACGGCGCAAAAATTTATGCCGCAGGCTGTGTGCTTTCGGCGCTCGGCATGGGCACCATGGCGCAGACCGGCGCGGCATCGTCGGTGCTGGTGCCCATGGGTGTGCCGCGCGTGCTTGCGGGCGTTGTGTTTGCGGGGCTTTTGCTCCTTTGCGTGCGCGGCGGCCTGCCGAAAGCCGTGCGCGTCACGGAAAAGCTTGTGCCGTTCATGGCGGGGCTGTTTTTGGCGTTGTGCGCCGCGGTGCTCCTTCTGCGCGGAAGCCATATCCCCGGCGCGGTGCGGAATATGCTGAAAGGTGCGTTTTCGCTGAAAGCCGGTGCGGGCGGCGTATGCGGCATGATTTTAGCCATGCGTGAGGGCATTTCGCGCGGGGTGTTCACAAACGAAGCGGGCCTTGGCAGCGGTACATTCGCGACGTTCCGCACGGAAAATAAGACTCCGGAGCAGATCGGTACACTCGGCGCTTTGCAGGTGTTTATCGACACAATCCTGCTGTGCACAATTACGGCGCTGTGCATGCTGGTGTCACCCGTGCGTGATTTTTCCCCGGAAGCGGCGCTTTCGGTGTTTTCGCTCGTTTTGGGGCGGTTCGGCGAGCTTTCTGCCGGCGTATGCGTGGCGCTTTTCGCGTTTGCATCGGTTTTGGCGTGGAGCTGCTACGGTATGGACGCGCTACTGTATTTATTGCCGAAAAAAGGCGCGGCGGAAAAAAGAATATACATGGCATTTTCGGCGCTTTCCTGCTTTTTGGGGTGCATGTCGCCGTTTCTCGGCGTTTTAAATGTATGTGATGCGTTTAACGGCCTGATGGCGCTTTTGAACGTCCCGGCGCTTTTGGTTTTAACGCCGCAGGTTTTTGCAAAACAAATTGCCCAAAAGCCAAAAAAGGTATAGATTTTTCTTCGGCAAGATGTTAAAATACAAATAGAGAGAAAAGCGATGAATAGAGGGGCTTTTAACGGTTCGTTTAGCCTGCCTTTGCTGATCTCCAAAAAACAACGAATATGCGTTTCAAAAAAACGCGATAAGGAGGAAATATTATGAAATTGATCCTTGCGATTGTCAGCAACGATGACAGCGGTGCGGTCTCTTCCGCACTGACAAGAGGCGGCTTCTCCGTCACAAAGCTCGCTACCACCGGCGGCTTCCTGATGGCCGGCAACACCACCTTCATCTCCGGTGTTGAAGACGAAAAGGTCGATGAAGTCATCGGTATCATCGCGAAGCATTCCCGCCGCAGAACGCAGGTTGTGCCCAGTACCTCCACCATGGATGTGGGCATGTACTCCTCTTTCCCGGTGGAAGTTACCGTGGGCGGCTCTACCATTTTCGTGCTGAACGTAGACCGTTTTGAGAAGGTTTAATGCAGTTTGAAGGTTTTGCGGGGAATGCGGCTCTGAAAACGGCGCTTTCGGCGGCGTTTTCGCGCCGCAGGCTGCCGCATACTCTTCTTTTACAGGGTGAAGCGGGGCTTGGCAAACGCACGTTGGCGCAGATTCTGGCCCGCGCGGCGGTCTGCACATGCGAAAACCGCGATTTAGCGCCCTGCGGCGTATGCCCGGCGTGTATTCGCGCAAAAGCAGGCTCGCACCCGGATATCCGCATCGTTACGGGCAGCGGCAAATCGAACACGATTTCGGTCGCATCCGTCGATGAAGTCATCCGCGACGCATACAAAAAGCCGGAAGAAGCGGATATCAACGTCTACTGCATTTTTGCGGAAAATCCCATGCCGGAGATCACCCAGAATAAGCTTTTGAAGGTCATTGAAGAGCCGCCGACAGGCGCGCTTTTCATCTTTACGGTGCTTTCTGCGGACGCTTTGCTGCCGACAATCCGCTCGCGTGCACAGGTTTTCACCGTGCGCCCGCCGGAGGAAAGCGAAGCGGCGGCTTACGTGCAGAATAAGACCGGTATGCCCATGGAGGAAGCTGAAAAGCTTGCATCGTTGCACTGCGGCAACATCGGCAGAATGCTTTCGGATGGCGAAAACGGCCGCGCCGCAAAAGCGGAGCAAATGGCGGAAGACATTGCAAACGCACTCGTTTCCGGCACGGAGCATGACCTTTTGGCGGCGACCGCGCCGCTCATCAAAGACAAGCCCTTATTCCCGGAAAGCATGGAACGCTTGCAGCTTTTGCTGCGCGATGCATGTCTGCTGAAAAACAATGTAAATGTGCAGGTGCCCGCGCGCGAGGTCTGCGACAAATTAAGACGCAAGCTGTCTTTAAAAGCGCTGATGGCGCTGTGCGAAATGACGGCAAAATACACGGAATACTGGCGGCGAAACGCGAACATGGCGCTGCTTGTAACGGCGCTGTGCGCCGAAATGAAAGAAACTGCGGGCAAATAAAGCCTGTTTTGAAATAAAAATCGTCCGTGTTGTCAAAATCACAATACGGATTTTTCCCGGAAAGAAAGGAAGCCCTTTACGGGCTGTGGATATAAATATGGCAGAAGTAATCGGTGTTCGTTTTAAGAACATGGGCAAGGTGTATTACTTTGACCCGAACAGCGAGAAGCTCTCCGCCGACGACCACGTCGTTGTAGAAACGGCGCGCGGCGTAGAGTGCGGCGAAGTGGCGATGGCCAACCGCGATGTTGCGGATGATTCCATTGTGCAGCCGCTCAAAAAAGTGATTCGCAAGGCGACAAAAGACGACCTGCGCCGCGTGGCGGAAAATGAACTGAAAGCAAAAAATGCGTTCACGCAGTGCGAAAAGAAAATTGCGGAGCGCGGACTCGAAATGAAGCTTGTCGACGTGGAGTACACGTTTGACAACAGTAAAATCCTCTTTTACTTCACGGCGGACGGCCGTGTGGACTTCCGCGAGCTGGTAAAAGACCTTGCGGGCATGTTCCGCACGCGCATTGAGCTGCGTCAGATCGGCGTGCGCGACGAAGCGAAGATGATCGGCGGCCTCGGCATCTGCGGCAGACCGTTCTGCTGCGGCTCGTTCCTCGGCGGCTTTCAGCCGGTCTCCATCAAAATGGCGAAGGAGCAAGGGCTTTCTCTGAACCCTGTGAAAATCTCCGGCACGTGCGGCAGACTGATGTGCTGTCTGAAATATGAGCAGGAGGCATACCTTGACCTGCTGCGTACCACGCCGAAGGTGAACGCTGTGGTTTCCACGCCGGACGGCAAGGGTGTTGTTATCGATCAGAACCTGCTTACCGGCAAGCTGACCGTGCGGCTCGATAAGAGCCCGGACGCCGCGCCGAGCGTCTACAAAGTGAAGGACGTACGCGTGCTGAAAGACGGGCAGATCAAGCTGAATAAGAAGGAAATTGAGGAATTTAAGAAGCTGGAGAACTAAAAGTACCTGTATTTTGGCGGGCTTTTGTTACGTATCTGTAAAAAAGCAATTTTCGCTTGCATTTTCATGGATTTGTGTTAGAATGTAGGTATCAAATACATGGAGGTGTCCTAAAATGGCATATAAAATTACAGACGCTTGCATCGCTTGCGGCGCTTGCGCAGACGCATGTCCTGTTTCCGCAATCTCCGAGGGTGACGGCAAGTACGAGATCGACGCTGATACCTGCATCGAGTGCGGCGCTTGCGCTGACACGTGCCCGGTTTCCGCTCCGGAGCAGGCATAATCGCTGACATTGCGTAAAAGAGAGGGCTGCCCAAGCGGCAGTCCTTTTTCTTTTGCTGTTAAAAGGGCGGCAGCGCCTCTGAAATTCGTAAACTTTCTCGAAGAAAGTTTAATCAAAAACTTTTGACCATGTTTATTGGAAGCTAAATTCAGCCAAAAGGAGAAAACCTGTGGAAAATCTGCACTGGGAGCCGCTTGCGCCTGCCTGCCGTGTACTCGTCAGCCGCGAGCACACGTTTAATACGGACACCATTTTGCTAGCGCATTTTGCCGCGCCGAAACACAAAGAACGCTGCATTGACCTCGGCACGGGCTGCGGTACCATTTCGCTTTTGTGGCAGGCAAATTACGCCCCGCGGCACATCACGGCGGTGGAACTCGGCGAACAGGCGTTTTCGCAGGCCTTGCGCTCCGTTTCGGAAAACGGGTATGAGGAAAATATCGAGGTCATTCGGGGGGATATACGGGAGATCAAAAAAATCATTCCGCACCCAACGTTAGATCTTGCGGCGTGTAACCCGCCGTATAAGGCCGTGGGCGCGGGGCTGCGCAACCCGGACGAACGCATGGAAAACGCGCGGCACGAGTGCACCTGCACGCTTGAAGATGTCGCGAAAGCGGGCAGAGACGTGCTGCGCTTCGGCGGCCGGTTTTGCCTATGTCAGCGCCCGGAGCGCCTTGCGGACGCAATGAATGTTTTTAGAAGCTACGGCTTAGAGCCGAAAAGGCTGCGGCTCGTACAGCAAAGGATAAACACCGCGCCGTCTCTGTTTTTACTGGAAGTGCGGCGCGGCGGCAAACCGGGGCTTTCCGTACTGCCGACACTTATTATAGAAGACGAAAACGGCGGGTTTTCCGCCGAAATGCTGGAAATTTACGGGAATTACAAATTCGGTCACGAGGGAGGACGCGCAGATGGAAGAAAATAAACTGCTTCGCGGTGCATTGTATGTGGTGGGCACGCCCATCGGAAATTTGTCGGATTTTTCGCCCCGCGCGGCGGAGACCTTGGCGGCGGTGGATTTCATCGCAGCGGAGGACACGCGCGTCACGATGAAGCTTTTAAACCACTTCGGCATTAAAAAGCCGCTTGTAAGCTATTATGAGCACAACAAGGCCGAAAAGGGTGGGCGCATTGTAGACCGCATTTTGGCGGGCGAAACGTGCGCCATTGTCTCCGACGCCGGCATGCCGGCCATCTCCGACCCGGGCGAAGACCTTGTGGCGTTGTGCGCCGAGCACGACGTGCCGGTGCTTGTTGTGCCGGGCCCGAGCGCCGTCATTTCCGCGCTGGCGGTATCGGGACTGCCGACGGGCAGATTTACGTTTGAGGGCTTTTTGAGCGTCAATAAAAAGAGCCGTAAGGACCACTTGGAGTCCGTCAAAAACGAAGTGCGCACCATGGTGTTCTACGAAGCGCCGCATAAACTGCCGTATACGTTGAGAGATATGGCGGAGATATTCGGCGACAGACGCATCGCGCTTGTAAGGGAAATTACGAAAATCCACGAGGAGTGTGTGCGCACGACATTATATAAAGCCGCCGAATACTACGAGCAGAACGCCCCGAAGGGCGAATTTGTGCTCGTCATTGAGGGTGCGAAGGCGGAAGAACAGAAAGAAATGACGTTAGAGGACGCCGTAGAAGCCGCAAAAAAAGCGATAGAAAACGGCAGCTCTGCCAGCGACGCCGCTAAGGAGGCCGCAAAGCTCTCCGGATTTAAGAAAGGCGAAATCTATAAAGCGCTGATGAACTGACGAGCCCGCGGCAACGGCGGTTTAAAGTCTTTAGTCAAGTTTTCTTCAGAAAGCGAAATCTTTTTGCCTAACCAAAAACTAGGAAAGTAGGATTGAATGTCCGGGGGACGTTCAATCCGTAGGAAACCCAGTTGCATGGGTTTCCTAAAAGGCGGTCACAAACCGCCTTTCAAAAACCGAACAAGCCAAAAGAAAAGCACGCATACTCGAAAGTTCTGCGTGCTTGAGTTTTTTATCTAAAGGGAACGATCAGGATTTAGAAGCGGGTGCGGGGTCGGCATCTGCGGCTTTCGGCGTGTCGTCTCCCTTGTGCCTCCAGTTCAGCCATGCACAGAACGTGTAGAGAACGGGGAGAACGAGGTCGAGAACATAGGTGCAGATTTCCGGCATATTTGGCGCATCGCCGGTGAAAATCTCGTACAAAACATTGAAAAGAATGATGACGCCGGTAGCAAGGCCCAGAAAAAAGCACGGCTTCATGCTGTTCGGGCGGTCTGCACGGGCGTGGCCCATCAGCCCCGCAATGAGCAGCAAAACGGGCACAAGCATCGCGCCCGCAACGGACAGCACCGGCATAGAGGAATTAAAGTAAGCGGAAAGGTCGTATTCCTCCACGTATTTTCGGTCGATGAGGCACAGCAGAAGCGCCACAAGCGACGCTGCACCGTACAAAACGAACAGCACGCTGCAAATTTTAAGCGGAAGTTTCCCTTTTATCTTTATGGCCATGCGGCACGCATCCTTTTTTGGTTCGATTTTCTCGGAAAAAATTTTATAGTTTGATTTTACCTGCAACGCGTGAAAATTGCAACCGTTTTTCATGAACTTTCCGTATCAAAAATTTTGATTATCCCGAAAAACCCTTGAAATACAAGCACATTCGCAGGATTTCAGATTGATTTTACTACCAATTTACTACTTTTAACGGATTGCGCCTTGATATGCCGGAACATCTTGCGAGCATGAAACAACCCAATACAAACGCGACGCACTGGCGGCGCGGCACGTCGGCAATCACACAATTTCATATAGCACCGCACTGGCGGCGTTACCTTATCCCAACCGGGAAACAAGGAACGCCGCTATTTTTTTACCCTCATGTTACGCAGTAGGGGCAAAAAGAGTCTTGCTACACAAGGCTTTGCGGGTACGGTTTTCACAGGGTAAGGGATTGATACCTAAACCCTTAAAATCGCTGTTCTACCGCGTAACAAATATGCAGCAAAGGAGTTGATGAAGCTATGGCAGTTTTCCGCGTGGAGAGAAACACAGGATATACGGTTATGAGCAACCACCATTTACGCAACAAAGAACTTTCCCTAAAGGCAAAAGGGCTGTTATCGCAAATGCTGTCCTTGCCGGAGGATTGGGACTATACCCTTGCGGGACTGTCCTATATCAACCGGGAAAAAATCGACGCTATCCGCGAAGCTGTCCGGGATCTTGAAAGAGCCGGATATATTCAGCGTTCAAGGGAGCGCGACGAGAAAGGACGCTTGCGGGGAACTGATTACATCATCTATGAGCAGCCGCCTAACTTGGATTTACCTACATTGGAAAATCCAACATTGGGAAATCCAACATTGGAAAATCCTACGCAGGAAAAACCTACGTTGGAAAATCCAATGCAATTAAATAAAGATATACAAAAGACTGACTTACCAAAAAAAGAAAAATCAAATACGGATTTATCAAGTAACCATTCCATTCCTATCCTTTCCCCTAACCCCTCTCCTTTGAGGGAAGAAACGGCAGAGCCGGAACGGAAAGGAACGGAAGCGGCAGACGCATACAGCGTGTATGAGGAAATCATCAAGGACAATATCGAGTATGAGCATTTTATCAAGCATACCAACATTGACAGGGAACGCTTGGACGAGATTGTGTCCCTTATCCTTGAAACTGTCTGCACCAAACGAAAGACAATTCGTATCGCCGGGGACGATTATCCGGCAGAGCTTGTCAAAGCAAAGTTTATGAAGCTGAACAGCAGCCACATTGAATTTGTCTTTGACTGCATGAAAGAGAACACCACGAAAATCCGTAACATCAAGCAATATCTGAAAGCGGTACTTTTCAACGCGCCCAACACCATTGACAGCTATTACACCGCCCTTGTCAACCACGATATGTACGGCGGCTATTAAAAAACAGGAGGATTTTAATATGACACAGAAAACAGGAGCTTTGATTTTTGATGAAACGGCAGACCGTTACGACATTCGCTTTGACCTTAACGACTACTACGGAGGATTGCATTGTGGGGATTGCCTTGAAGTGTTTGTACGCGGCAAATGGAAGCCGACCCGCATGGAGTACGGGGACAACTGGTATCTTGTCGGTGTGAGGGCTTCGGATTTGAACGGGCTGCGGGTGCGTATCTAAAGGCGGCATGAAAAATGTACGCCTTATTTTTATGCCCCGAAGCGGCACACCACCCTAACCAAACTATGAAAGGAGGGATTTCATGCAAGATGAAGTCAATGAAAAAGTCGTGTCTTTAGCAATCAAAACATCTAAGCTGACCGCCGAAGTGCTGCAAAAGGCTATGAAAGCCCTGCTTGCCAAAGGCAAAGGGCAGCTAACCAAAGCCCCGCATGGGAAAATCACTATGCGGCAGCTTATGAAGCAGGGAGAAAAGGTTTCCAACATTGAGATTACCGACCAAAATATCAAAGCCTTTGACCCTATCGCAAGGAAAAGCGGGCTTGATTACAACGTCAAGAAGATTGAGAACGGCAAGCCGCCGACCTATCTTGTGTCTTTTAAGGGCAAGGATATTGACGTTATGACCGAAGCGTTCCGGGAATTTACCGCAAAGAAATTAGGCAGGGATAAAAAGCCCTCTATCCGCAAGCTGCTTTCCACTCTGAAAGACAAGGCGGCAGCTCTGAACGCACAGAAGGACAAAGTGAAGAAAAAGGACAGGGAGGTATCGCTATGAAGCCGGAACTTAAAAAGCTGCTTATCCTAAATGCCCCCTATCTGCTCTTTGTCTATCTCTTTGACAAAATCGGACAAGCGGTACGCCTTGCGCCGGGGGCTGACCTTTCCGGCAAGGTGCTTTCCCTTGCAGACGGCTTTTCCGCTGCCTTTGCAACCCCGCTTCCGAGCCTTGCCCCTATGGATTTGCTTATCGGTATTGTGGGGGCTGTCCTTATCCGGCTTATGGTGTACTTCAAAGGCAAGAACGCGAAGAAATACCGAAAAGGTATCGAATACGGTTCAGCCCGTTGGGGCAACGCCGAAGATATAAAGCCCTATACCGACCCGGTATTTCAAAATAACGTGCTTCTGACACAGACGGAACGGCTTACCATGAACAGCCGCCCGAAGCAGCCGAAGTATGCAAGGAATAAAAATATCCTTGTTATCGGGGGAAGCGGCAGCGGCAAGACGAGATTTTTTGTGAAGCCCAACTTAATGCAAATGCACTCAAGCTACGTTGTAACTGACCCGAAAGGTACGGTTTTAGTCGAGTGTGGGAAGCTCTTACAGCGCGGCGGGTATCGGATAAAGGTGCTGAACACGATAAATTTTAAGAAATCCATGCGTTATAATCCCTTTGCCTATATCCGCAGCGAAAAAGACATTTTGAAACTGGTAAATACCTTGATTGCCAACACCAAAGGGGACGGGGAAAAAGCCGGGGAGGATTTTTGGGTAAAATCGGAACGGCTCTTTTACTGCGCCCTTATCGGCTACATTTGGTACGAAGCCCCGGAGGAAGAAAAGAACTTCACGACGCTGCTTGAAATGATAAATGCCAGTGAAGCCCGCGAGGACGACCCGGAATTTCAGTCCCCCGTTGACCTCATGTTTGAACGGTTGGAGGAAAAAGACCCGGAACACTTTGCCGTCCGGCAGTACAAGAAATTCCTGTTATCTGCGGGAAAGACACGAAGCTCTATTCTCATTTCCTGCGGTGCGCGGCTTGCCCCTTTTGACATTAAGGAGCTGCGCGACCTTATGGAAACCGACGAAATGGAGCTTGACACCATAGGCGACCGCAAGACCGCCCTGTTTGTTATCATCAGCGACACCGACGATACTTTTAACTTTGTCGTGAGTATTCTTTACACGCAGCTTTTCAATCTGCTTTGCGACAAGGCAGATGATGAATACGGCGGCAGGCTGCCCGTCCATGTGCGCTGTCTGTTAGACGAGTTTGCAAATATCGGGCAGATACCGAAGTTTGAAAAGCTCATAGCCACCATACGAAGCCGGGAAATCTCCGCGTCGATTATCTTACAGTCGCAAAGCCAGTTAAAGGCAATCTATAAGGACAACGCCGATACCATAGTCGGCAACTGCGACACCACCCTTTTCTTGGGCGGCAAGGAGAAAACCACCCTCAAAGAAATGTCGGAAATCTTGGGGAAAGAAACCATTGACAGCTTCAACACTTCCGAGAACCGGGGGCGCGAGGTATCGCATGGGCTGAACTATCAGAAGTTAGGCAAGCAGCTTATGACGGAAGATGAAATAGCGGTTATGGACGGCGGGAAATGTATTTTACAGCTACGAGGGGTGCGCCCGTTCTTCTCTGATAAGTACGACATTACAAAGCACCCCAACTATAAATATCTTTCCGACTATGACAAGAAAAATACTTTTGATATGGAAAAGCATTTAAGGCGCAGACCCGCCCTTGTGAAGCCGGACGAAGTATTTGACTACTACGAAATCAGCGAAAGCGATTTGCAGGAGGACACCGACCATGAATAGACGTATCAGAAAGAAAAAGGACAAGAAAATCACAGAAGCCATAAACGGGCTTGTTTCGATTGCTGAACGACGGGAACAGCAGCGGCAGGCTGCTATCCGGCAGTTTGTGAAACGGTGTGAAGCCCTGTATGAGCAGCAGCGAAAAGAAAGGAGGAATTGACGCAGTAACAAAGAAAAAGACAACTTGCATGATACGCGCCCCTACAAAAATTCCTATCGCCCACACTGACAACTGAATACCGCCGCGCAGCAGACATTTAGGCAGCGCGGGGACTTATGACCGCGGCAGTTTGAAAACTGACCGCCGTTTTTTATGCCCTTTTACGGGCAAGCCGCATTTGCGGCAGAAAGGAGTTTTATGGAATTTTTCAACAGCGCAATCGGCGTATTACAGACTTTGGTTATCGCTCTTGGAGCAGGACTTGGCATTTGGGGCGTTATCAATCTGTTAGAGGGATATGGTAACGACAATCCGGGCGCGAATGCTCATGTACGGTAAAGAAGCAAGCAACCGAAAACAAGAGATAGACCGCCAGCACCACACTATTCCGAACCAAAGAAAACAAAGACCAAAAGACAAGCATTGTGGAAATGTGCATAACAGGTTATGGAATCATGGATAACTCTATTCACAGAACATGGAAAAGTTAAAGTGCTGCTTTCCCACATTCTGCAAACAGAGTTACCCACAACTCCATAAGACAGCCAGTTATACACATTCCTACAATGCCGACTACTACGGAATCCCTCTCATACCTATCTACAAAAACACGATAAGGATTCAATACCTTAATTTGGAAATATTTGTTGGCAGAAAAAATACTTGCGTGCGCACGCATATTGATGTATAATGAGTTCTGATTGGAGGTATATATCTATGCAACTATTAAAATGGCTTTCCGTAACAGACCGATTTTACAAAATCTATTTGGACAAGCAACTTGCCCCCTATGGAATCAACAACAGTCAATATAGATTTTCGTATCGAAATATGATAGAATGAAGCCAGTTACAAACATGAATTGACCGAGCTCTTTAGAGCGAAAGATGCTTCTTGTCCTAAGGGCAAGAAGATGGAACAGAGAAAGAGGTTAACAACTTAGAATTTTCGGAGGTAATTTCAATGTTTAGATCAATTAGAGAAAAGAGAAATGAAATCAGCACAGACGAAGCGAAAGAACTGCTACGTTCTTCTCGACGTGGTATACTGGCAGTTAACGGTGATGATGGTTATCCCTATGCGATACCGATCAATTATCTATATGATGAAGATGCGCATAAGATTGTTTTCCATGGAGCCAAAGCAGGCTATAAGGTGGATTGTTTGAAAGTATGTGATAAGGTTTGCTTTACTGTATATGGTAATGAACGCATTCAGGAAGAATCGTGGGCACCATTTCTTCAAAGTACGGTTGTCTTTGGACGCTGCCACTTAGTCGAAAATCAGGAAGCCACAATGATGCTGATAAAGAAATTTGCGATGAAATATTATCCTGATGAAAAGCTGGTAGATGAAGCAGTGGCATCATCCGGAAGAGCCGTTCAGATGTTTGAAATTGAAATAGAGCATATGAGCGGAAAAGAAGTGCAGGAACGATGAATTCCAATTTGCCGAACTGAAATAAGCAAATACAACTGAATACCCGCCGCCGTCATAGCGGCACATACAAGCAGTAAATCTGAAAAAGGTTTGCTGCTTTTTTTGCGCCCATTTCTCCTAAAGTGTGCAGCGTTGAAAAAAGTTTGCCGTTCCGTTTGGCAAAATCGCAAGTTGTCCGTAGTAGGACATAACAGGAGAAATTGAGTAAAAAGTACGCCGAGCCGGAGCGTGCTTTTCTTAGAGCAAGATTCTACCGCAGTACCAAATTTCGCTGTTTGCTCATTTTGTCCTTGCGGGAATCTTGTTGGGGAGTGCCTTCCCCAAACCCTGCTTATGCGGCTTGCGCCGCTTGAAAATCCTCAAAAATCTTTTTCAGATTATTCAAAAACAGTTCCGCTTTACACCCTGTTTTTCTCCTATTAGTGAGAGGACACCACGCACAGAAAGGAGGTCACAGACCATGCCGAAGAAATACAACACGCCCCACCGCAGCCGGGTAGTCAAGACCCGCATGACGGAGGAAGAATACGCCGACTTCACGGAGCGTTTGCAGCCCTATGACATGAGCCAATCCGAGTTTATCCGGCAAGCTATTTCACGGGCGGTCATTCGCCCCATTGTTACCGTTTCCCCGGTCAATGATGAACTGCTTGCCGCAGTCGGGAAGCTGACCGCCGAATATGGCAGAATCGGCAGCAACCTCAATCAGATTGCCCGGTATCTGAACGAATACGGTGTGCCGTACAACGCCCTGTCCGGCGAAGTCCGAGCCGCCATTTCCGACCTTGCAGCCTTGAAGTTTGAAGTCTTGCAGAAAGTAGGTGAAGCCGTTGGCAACATTCAAACATATCAGCTCTAAAAATGCCGACTACGGGGCAGCCGAGCAGTACCTTACCTTTGAGCATGACGAGTTTACCATGAAGCCTACCCTTGATGAAAACGGGCGGCTTGTCCCCCGTGAGGACTACCGACTTGCCACGCTGAACTGCGGTGATGAGGATTTTGCCATAGCGTGTATGCGCTCCAATCTCCGCTATGGCAAGAACCAAAAACGAGAAGATGTGAAGTCCCACCACTATATTATCAGCTTTGACCCACGGGACGGAACGGACAACGGTCTGACCGTTGATAAGGCGCAGTCGCTGGGCGAGGAATTTTGCAAAGAGCAGTTCCCCGGACATCAAGCCATTGTCTGCACCCACCCGGACGGGCATAACCATTCCGGCAACATTCATGTGCATATCGTTATCAATTCCCTGCGGATTGAAGCTGTTCCGCTTCTGCCCTACATGGACAGACCAGCGGACACAAAATGCGGCATGAAGCACCGCTGCACAGACGCAGCTATGGAATATTTCAAGTCCGAAGTCATGGAGATGTGCCACCGGGAAAATCTGTATCAGATTGACCTCTTGCATGGCAGTAAGAACCGAGTGACCGAGCGTGAATACTGGGCGCAGAAGAAAGGGCAGCTTGCCCTTGACAAAGAGAACGCCGCCAGAGAAGCCACCGGACAGCCGACCAAGCCCACCAAGTTTGAAACGGACAAGGCGAAGCTGCGCCGGACGATACGGCAGGCACTTTCCCAAGCTGGCAGCTTTGACGAGTTTGCTTCCCTGCTTTTGCGGGAGGGCGTAACTGTCAAGGAGAGCCGGGGGCGGCTTTCCTACCTCACGCCGGACAGGACAAAGCCTATCACAGCCCGGAAGCTGGGGGACGATTTTGACAAGGCTGCTGTCCTTGCCCTGCTCACGCAGAACGCCCACAGAGCCGCCGAACAGACCACAGCCATACCCGAATACCCCCACACCCAAAAGGAACGCTTGCGAGAGGAAAAAACCGCAAAAACCGCCCCGGCAGACAACACCTTGCAGCGCATGGTTGACCGGGAAGCCAAGCGAGCCGAGGGCAAGGGCGTGGGCTATGACCGTTGGGCTTCCCTGCACAACCTCAAACAGATGGCGGCTACTCACAACTTCCTCATGGAGAACGAACTGCTTGACCTTGACAAGCTGGACGCAGCCGTGGAGAGCAGCCGGAAAGCTCTTTCCGAAGCAAGGGAAAGTCTGCGGGGCATTGAGCAGAGCATTTCCGACAAGAAAAATCTGCGAAAGGTTGTCAACGATTACCGCCGCACCCGTCCCACCATTGACGCTCATAAAAAACTGTCCGGCAAGAAAGCGGAAGCCTACTACCGGGCAAATGAAGCTGATTTTATTATCTATGAAGCCGCCCTGCGCCAGCTAAAGGTGCTTGCACGTGGAAAGAAGCTGCCCTCCATTTCCAAGCTGAATACGGAGATTGAAGCCCTCATTTCCGAGAAAAACGCAGCCTACAACACCTACCGCACCGCCAAAGCCGAGTATGAGCAGCTTGCCACCGCCAAGCACAACGCCGAGCAGATACTGCACGGCACTCCGAGCCGTCAGAAAAAGCACGAACAGGAGCGTTAAAAACCGCCCCGAAATGATACCGAAACCATACAAAAGTCTGGGGGTATAGCTTACCCTATCCGCAATACCCCTGACCTTTCCAACGGGGCTTACAGGGCAGATTTTTCCCGAAAATGACACCGGGAACATACAGATTTTGCCCCTGTCCCCTCATACCCGACCAAACCGAAGAAAGGAGCGTTTTTTCATGCCGAGAATGAGCAAGAAGCGGCGGCTGGAATGGGCGTTCTTCCTCAATGAGCGAAACCGCATTACTTTCAATGCCCTTTGCCGGGGCTGTACCCATGACTGCAAGCAGAGTTTTAGGGCTATCGTGGTACTCTGCCCCCGGTATTATTCAAAGAGATGGAAAGCCCGCCCCACAGATAAGGAGAACCAAGATTATGTCAGATAACCGCAAATATTATTACCTCAAACTGAAAGAAAGCTATTTTGACGATGACGCTATCGTGCTGCTGGAAAGTATGCAGGACGGTATGCTGTATTCCAATATCCTCTTGAAGCTGTACTTAAAATCGCTGAAATACGGCGGCACTTTGCAGCTTGACGAAAATATCCCCTACACCGCCCAAATGATAGCCACCATTACCCGCCAGCAGGTCGGCACAGTCGAGAGGGCTTTGCAAATCTTTATGAAGCTGGGGCTTGTTGAACCGCTGGACAACGGGGCTTTGTATATGAGCAATATCGAGCTTTTCATCGGTCAGTCCTCTACCGAGGGGGAGCGTAAGCGCAGGGCAAGAATGAAGATTTCAGAGCAAAAACGGCTTAGTGGACAAGTGTCCGAAGCAAAAGCGGACATTTGTCCACCAGAGATAGAGATAAAGAAAGAGATAGATATAGAGATAGAAAAAGAGAGAGAGTCAGAACAGGGACGAGCCGCCCCCGCCGCTTACGGCAGATACAAAAATGTGATTTTGACAGAGATGGAACTTTCCGAACTGCAAGCAGAACTTCCCGGCAAGTGGGAGTATTACATTGACCGGCTATCCGGCTATATCGCTTCCACCGGGAGGAAATACAAGAACCATGCCGCCACTATCCGCAGATGGGCGGCTGACGATACCGCTAAAGCTGCCCCGAAACAGGGCATACCCGATTACAGCTACAAGGAGGGAGAAAGTCTATGAAGCCAGCTTTTGAAGATACGAATTTACAGATACCAGCAGTCACCGCCGAGCCGGAGGACTACACAGGTGAGGACGGTCTGCTCTACTGCGGCAAGTGCCGGACACCGAAAGAAGCCTATTTCCCGGCTGACAAGATTGCCCTGTTCGGGCGTGACCGCCACCCGGCAGAATGTGACTGCCAGCGGACGCAGCGCATGGAGCGTGAAGCCGCTGAACAGCAGCGCAAACACCGGGACAAGGTAGAAGAACTGAAACGCCGGGGCTTTACCGACCCGTCTATGCGGGAATGGACTTTTGCCAATGACAACGGCAGAAACCCGCAGATAAAAACGGCGCATAGCTATGTTGCGAAATGGGAGAAAATGCAGGCGGGCAACCACGGTTTGCTTTTATGGGGCAGCGTCGGCACAGGGAAAAGCTACCTTGCCGGGTGCATTGCAAACGCCCTCATGGAGCAGGAAATCTCCGTGAAAATGACGAACTTTGCCGCTGTCCTTAATGACCTTGCCGCCACCTTTGAGGACAGAAACGAATATATTTCCAACCTCTGCCGCTATCCGCTGCTTATCATTGATGATTTTGGAATGGAGCGTGGCACAGAGTACGGTCTGGAACAGGTTTACAATGTGATTGACAGTCGTTACCGAAGCGGCAAGCCGCTGATCGTCACGACCAATCTAAGCCTTGACGAGCTGAACAATCCCCCGGACACCGCCCACAAGCGGATTTATGACCGGGTAACAGAGATGTGTACCCCTGTCTGCTTCTCCGGCGTGAACTTTCGCAGAGAAAAGGCACAGGAGAAAATGGAACGGCTGAAAAAGCTGATGAACGATTGAAAGGAGTTTGCCTATGACAGATAAGAACCCGCATACCAAGCACAGCATGAAAAGTACCGCCCCCGCCGACTGCGTGACGGAAATCCGCATAGGGAACTCTGTTCTTGTGGTGTCCGGCTTTTTCAAGCAGAGTGCCACAGAAACCGCAGCCGACAAAATGGCTAAGGTGCTGGAAGCGGAAGCTGCTACAAAATGAGGGCATGGAAAAGCGGTCATGCCCGGAAACATGACCGCTGAATGGATAAGTTAAATTTTAGTTTGTTTCTTGCAACCGTTCGTACAGCTGACTGTCAATTTTATAAATTCCTTGATAAGGCTGTTCGATATAGTGTTTTCCGTTTTCCTCATAGGCAAAAATGGTGCTTGTTCCTGTTTCAAACTGAAAATCAATCTTGATATAACTTTCAGTCTGCGGAAAATCTTGAACACTTTGCTTACTGGTTGGTTCAGAACTGGAAATGTCAGAAATTATTTCACTTATCCAAGTTGTGTCTGAATGATTTGTGGTGTTTTCCCCAACAGTTACATCAACAGATGTAATGTCGCTTGTTTGGGGCAACTGAATGGGAGCAGCTTTTTTCCCACACGCAACTAAAGTTAAAATGCAAGTCAGACATAAAAACAAAGAAATATATTTTTTCATAAGCCTTTTACCTCGCTAATTCAATTTTTGCCATTATAACACAGCAGAATGAAATGGACTATCAAATAAAAGTAAAATATTTATGAAGTTGAATCTGCGTGATAACCCTAACACAAAAAAACGTCATTTTGACGGGCGGTAAAGAAGCACTTTTTACACTTTGCCGCTATACAAGCCGCCCCGCTGTATGGTACAATCGAAGTACGGAATAGTGGGGCTGGCTGTCGGAAACGGAGGAAACCATGTTAAGACAGACAACCCAAAACCTTATTACCGCCCTTTATCCGAGATTATCCCATGAAGATGAACTGCAAGGAGAAAGCAACTCTATATCTAACCAAAAGCGCATTTTGGAAACCTACGCCAAGCAGAACGGTTTTACCAACCTCTGTTGGTACACGGATGACGGTTATAGTGGTGCGAACTTCCAAAGACCCGGATTTCAAGCCATGCTTGCAGACATTGAAGCCGGGAAAGTCGGCACAGTCATCGTCAAGGATATGTCCCGTTTAGGGCGAAATTATCTACAGGTGGGAATGTATACAGAAATGCTTTTCCCGCAGAAAGGCGTCCGCTTTATCGCTATCAATGACGGAGTGGACAGCGCAATGGGCGACAACGATTTTACCCCGCTGCGTAATCTTTTCAACGAATGGATGGTGAGAGATACGAGCAAAAAAATTAAGGCAGTTAAGAAAGCAAAAGGCATGAGCGGCAAGCCTGTTACCAGCAAGCCCGTGTACGGCTACCTCATGGACGAGGACGAAAATTTCATCATTGACGAGGAAGCCGCCCCGGTAGTCAAGCAGATTTACCAACTCTGCCTTGCCGGAAACGGGCCTACCAAGATAGCCCGTATGCTGACCGAGCAGCAAATCCCCACGCCGGGGACGCTGGAATACCAGCGCACAGGCAGCACACGCCGCTACCACCCTGGCTATGAATGTAAGTGGGCGACCAATACTGTTGTTCATCTTCTGGAAAACCGGGAGTACACAGGCTGTCTTGTGAATTTCAAGACGGAAAAACCATCCTACAAGATGAAGCACAGCGTAGACAATCCCATTGAGAAACAGGCGATTTTCGAGAACCACCATGAGCCAATCATCGACTTGCAGACATGGGAACGGGTGCAGGAGTTACGCAAGCAGCGCAAACGCCCCAACCGCTACGATGATGTGGGCTTGTTCTCCGGCTTGCTGTTCTGCGCCGACTGCGGTCATGTGATGTACCAGCAGCGGTATCAGACCGACAAGAGAAAGCAGGATTGCTACATCTGCGGCAGCTATAAGAAGCGCACCACCGACTGTACGGCGCACTTCATTCGCACCGACCTTTTGACGGCGGGTGTGCTGGACAATCTGCGGAAAGTGACCGCCTATGCACAGAAGCACGAAGCCCGGTTCGTGAAGCTGCTTATCCAGCAGAATGAAATGGGCGGCAAGCGGAAGCTGGCGGCGGCAGCCAAGCAGCTTGAACAGGTGCAGAGCCGCATTGCAGAACTTTCCCGCTACATCAAGCGTCTGTATGAGGACAATGTAAACGGGAAAATCAGTGATGAGCGTTTCATGGAAATGTCCGCAGACTACGAAGCCGAGCAGCGGGAACTGAAAGACAGAGCCGCCGCTTTGCAGGGCGAGCTGGACAAGGCACAGGAAGCCACGGTAAACGCTGAAAAGTTTATGAGCGTTGTCCGCAAGTACCTTTCTATCGAAGAACTGACACACACTCTTTTGCGTGAAATGGTGGAGAAAATCGTTGTCTATGAATGTGAGTATGACGAGAACGAAGTACGCCGCCAGCGCATTGATATTTATTACAGCTTTGTCGGCAAGATTGACTTGCCCGAAGAATAAGCCCGACCTATCCGACACCCTGCGCAAGTGCCGGATAGGAACGGCAAAATTTTTTACACTTCTATTACTTCTTTATCACACATAAGCAAAATCACAGGGCATTAAGCAGCTCATGGCGGGCGGCGGCGTTGCCCTTATCGGCACTATCCTTGTACCTCTGCTTTCCGGCTTGTTCGGTTAAGCGCGGGTAGCTGCCTATGCAGAGCATACTTGACGCGATTAACGAATGGATAAAGGAAATCCTTATCGGAGCGATAAACGGTAATCTGTCAACTATGTTCGGGGACGTAAACGAAAAAGTCGGGACTATCGCAAACGAGGTAGGACAGACCCCGCAGGGTTGGAACGCAAATATTTTCAGCATGATACAGACCCTTTCTGAAAATGTAATCGTTCCGATTGCGGGGCTTGTCATTACCTATGTCCTATGCTACGAGCTAATCAGCATGGTAACGGAAAAGAACAATATGCACGACATAGAAACATTCATGTTCTTTAAGTGGATATTCAAAGCCTTTGTCGCGGTGTTTATCGTAACCAACACGTTCAACATCACAATGGCGGTCTTTGATATGGCGCAGCATATCGTTTCCGGCGCAGCGGGGGTTATCGGCGGCGATACGAATATCGACGTTGCCGAAGCCCTTGCCGCCATGCAGGAGGGGCTTGAAGATATGGAAATCCCCGAACTGCTCTTACTTGTGCTTGAAACAAGCCTTGTAAGCCTTTGCATGAAAATCATGTCCGTACTGATAACCGTTATCCTCTACGGCAGAATGATAGAGATTTACCTTTACTGTTCGGTATCGCCTATTCCATTTGCGACCATGACCAACAGAGAATGGGGACAGATTGGAAACAACTACCTAAAAGGGCTGTTCGCTCTTGGTTTTCAAGGCTTCCTCATTATGATATGTGTCGGTATTTACGCCGTACTGGTAAACGATATGATAATCGCAGACAATCTGCACAGCGCGGTATTTTCCCTTGCCGCCTATACGGTTATCCTCTGTTTTTCCCTGTTCAAATCCGGCACACTGGCAAAATCCATATTCAACGCCCACTAAGGGCAGAAAGGAGGTATTTTCTTGGCGTATGTACCTGTACCCAAAGACCTTTCCAAAGTCAAAACAAAAGTCGCTTTCAATCTGACAAAGCGGCAAATCGTTTGTTTTGCGGCGGCTCTCTTAATCGGACTGCCGCTGTTTTTTTTGCTCAAAGGCAGCGCAGGGACAAACCTTGCGGCTATGGCGATGATTGTCGTCATGCTCCCCTGTTTCCTGCTTGCCATGTATGAAAAACATGGGCAGCCCCTTGAAGTGGTGGTAAGAAATGTCGTTCAGACAAAGTTTACCCGCCCAAAGGAGCGACCTTACAGAACCGAAAACCTATACGCTGTCTTGGAAAAGCAGCGAAAACTTGAAAAGGAGGTATCAGCGATTGTCAAAAGGACAAACAAAAAAGACGCGGGAAGCCGCAGGAAACAGGCGTAAGCTGACCCGCGCCGAAAAGAAACAGATTGCCGAAGCTATCCGAAAGGCAAAGGGGGACGGCAAAGCCCGCACCGCACAGCAGACCATTCCTTACCTTGCCATGTACCCGGACGGTATCTGCAAGGTTACGGAAAAGAGATATTCAAAGTGCGTCGTGTTCGAGGACATCAATTATCAGCTTGCACAGGCAGACGATAAGACCGCCATTTTTGAAAACTGGTGCGATTTCCTCAACTACTTTGACGCGAGCGTGAGCGTGCAGCTTTCTTTCATCAATCAAGGGACGCAGCGGGAACAGGCAGAAAAAGCTATCACTATCCCGGCACAGGAGGACGCTTTTAACTCTATCCGCACCGAGTATTCGGATATGCTGAAAAATCAGCTTAGTAAAGGCAACAACGGGCTTGTGAAGCACAAATACATTACCTTTACCGTTGAAGCCGATAACAAGGCGGCTGCAAAATCAAGACTTTCCCGTATCGAAACCGACGTGTTTAACAATTTCAAGGTGCTTGGCGTAACCGCCCGCCCCTTATCCGGCTATGAACGCTTAAAGGTGCTGCATGGGGTATTCCACCCGGAGGGCGAGCCGTTCTCCTTTTCCTTTGACTGGCTTACCCCGTCGGGGCTGTCTACAAAGGATTTTATCGCCCCGTCCTCTTTCCGTTTTGGCGAGGGCAGATATTTCCGCATGGGGAAGAAAATCGGCGCGGCGAGCTTCCTTGAAATCCTTGCGCCGGAGCTTAACGACCGTATGCTTGCCGACATACTGGACTTGGAAACAGGGGTAATCGTCAATTTACATATCCGCAGTATCGACCAGTCGGAAGCAATCAAGACCATTAAGCGCAAAATCACAGACCTTGACAAGATGAAGATTGAGGAACAGAAAAAAGCGGTTAGAAGCGGCTATGACATGGATATAATCCCGTCCGACCTTGCCACCTTTGGCAGCGAAGCAAAGAACTTGTTGCAGGACTTACAGAGCCGCAACGAGCGAATGTTTCTCCTTACGTTCCTTGTGGTAAACATGGCAGACACGAAGCGGAAACTGGAAAATGATATTTTCGCTGCGGCGGGTATCGCACAGAAATACAACTGCCGCCTGACACGCCTTGACTATCAGCAGGAAGCAGGGCTTTTATCCAGTGTGCCGATTGGGGAAAACCTTATCCCGATACAACGGGGGCTTACCACATCAAGCACCGCTATTTTCATTCCCTTTATCACGCAGGAGCTTTTTCAGACGGGGCAAGCCCTGTACTATGGCTTGAACGCCCTTTCTAACAACATGATACTCTGCGACAGAAAGCAGCTCAAAAATCCCAACGGGCTTATATTGGGAACGCCGGGAAGCGGAAAATCTTTTGCGGCAAAAAGGGAAATGACAAATGCTTTCCTCATTACCGACGACGACATTATCATCTGCGACCCGGAAGCCGAGTATTTTTCCCTTGTGCAGCGTCTTAATGGGCAAGTGATACGTCTTTCCCCTACGGGCAGGGGCATTGACGGCAAGCCCCAGTATGTAAACCCTATGGACATAAACCTTAATTACAGCGAGGACGACAACCCCCTTGCGCTGAAAAGTGATTTTATCCTTTCCCTTTGCGAGCTTGTTATCGGAGGCAAGGAGGGTTTGCAGCCTGTCGATAAGACCGTCATTGACAGGGCTGTAAGAAATGTGTACCGCCCGTTCCTTGCAGACCCCGACCCGGCAAAAATGCCTATCTTGGGCGACCTTTACGACGAGCTGTTAAGACAGCCGGAGCCGGAAGCTGCCCGTATCGCGGCGGCATTGGAGCTGTATGTTTCCGGCAGCCTTAACGTATTCAACCACAGAACCAACGTGGAACTTTCTAACCGCCTTGTCTGCTTTGATATAAAGCAGCTTGGAAAGCAGCTTAAAAAGTTAGGTATGCTCATTGTGCAAGACCAGACATGGAACAGGGTAACGATAAACCGGGCAGAGAAAAAGGCGACCCGCTACTATATGGACGAATTTCACTTGCTCTTAAAAGAGGAACAGACCGCCGCTTACAGCGTGGAGATTTGGAAGCGTTTCCGTAAATGGGGCGGTATCCCAACAGCCATTACGCAGAACGTCAAAGACCTTTTGGCAAGCCGCGAGGTGGAAAATATCTTTGAGAACAGCGATTTTGTCCTCATGCTCAATCAAGCGCAGGGCGACCGTACTATCCTTGCAAAGCAGCTTAATATTTCCCCGCAGCAGATGAAGTATGTTACCCACACCGAAGCGGGCGAGGGGCTTATCTTCTATGGAAATGTGGTGCTGCCTTTTGTAGACCGCTTCCCGAAAGATACCGAGCTTTACAGGGTAATGACGACGAAGCCGGAGGAAGTTTCCGAAAGCGGAAAGTGAGGTGCAGACCATGAAGCAATATAAATCCCGCGATAAAATCACACAGAAAATGACCCGCGACGGGCTTATTGAGGTAAACGAAACACAGCAGACCGCCGAGCGTATCAGTAAACGGGAACAGGACGCGGATTTTCAAAAGTCCCCGGAGCAGCAAGCGGCGCAGGACGGGACGCAGCTTCAAGGTGTAGCGTCCCAAACTTCCCCGTTACCCCACGCACCGGGAGCTTCCCCCGCAAGGGACACCGCCACAGCAGAGCGCGTTATGGAGCATATCGAAGCAGCACAGACCCGCAGAGCCAGTAAAAAAGCGGTACATAAAGCACAGGAGGAAGTTACCGTACAAACAACATCTTCCCGCTTGCAGTTTACCGAGGAAGAACTTGCCGTCCCGGAACTGGAATGCTATATTGAGAAATCAAACAAAGCCGCTGACCGACTGGACGCAGCAAAGGCAGCTATCCCGAAGCAAAAGAAACTGGTTAAGGAGCGCACCTTTGACGAAGCCGCAGGAAAGGCAAAGACCCGACTTCACTTTGAAGAACAGGAAAAACCGATACCCGGCGGCAAAAAAGGAAACCCGCTGTCCCGCCCCGCACAGGAAGCAGGGATTTTCGTCCACAACAAGATACATTCCGTTGAAAAGGACAATTCCGGCGTTGAGGGGGCGCATAAATCGGAGGAACTTGCCGAGCGCGGCGCGAAATACGGGGCGCGGAAGTTAAAACAGGGCTACCGCAGCCATAAGCTGAAACCTTACCGGGAAGCGGCAAAGGCAGAAAAGGCAGCATTTAAGGCAAACGTCAACTTCCAGTATCACAAAACCCTGCACGACAACCCGCAGCTTACTTCTAACCCGCTTTCCCGTTTCATGCAGAAACAGCAGATAAAACGCCAGTATGCAAAGGCGGCAAAGAAAGGAGGGGCAAAAGCCGCAGCGGAAGCCACAAGAAAGACGGCGAAGAAAACCGCCGAGGAAACGAGGAAAGCCGCCGCATTTGCGGCAAGACACCCGGCGGGCATTTTGATTGCAGTTGCCGCGCTGCTTCTCTTTATTATGATTTCCGCAGGGCTGTCCTCTTGCGGGGCTATGTTTTCGGGCTTGACAAACGGGGTGCTTGGCACTTCCTACACATCCGAGGACAGCGACCTTGTGGCAGTTGAAAACAACTATGCCGCATTGGAAAACGGGCTGCAAAGTGAGATTGACAATATCGAAAGCACCCACCCCGGCTATGATGAATACCGCTACGACCTTGACAGTATCGGGCATAACCCCCACGAACTTGCGTCTTACTTGACCGCCCTCTTGCAGAGCTACACCCCGCAGAGCGCACAGGCAGAGCTTGAACGTATCTTTTCCATGCAGTACACCTTGACGCTGACCGAGGAAGTGGAAATACGCTACCGCACCGAAACAAGCACCGACCCGGAAACCGGGGAAACCACCACCGAGGAAGTCCCTTATGAGTATCACATCTTAAATGTGAAACTGACAAACAAGCCGATTTCAGAGCTTGCGGAGGAACTTCTTACGCCACAGCAGCTTGAAATGTACCGGGTGTATTTGGAAACAAGCGGCAACAAACCGCTGATTTTTGGCGGCGGTTCTCCCGACGGAAGCCCGTCCGAGGATTTAAGCGGTGTGGAGTTTGTAAACGGTACGCGCCCCGGAAATCAAGAGCTTATGGAGCTTGCAAAGCAGCAAGTCGGAAATGTGGGCGGCTACCCTTACTGGTCTTGGTACGGCTTTAACAGCCGCGTGGAATGGTGCGCCTGTTTTGTATCATGGTGCTACAATCAAGCCGGAAAAAGCGAACCGCGCTTTGCGGGCTGCGAATGGCAGGGTGTCCCTTGGTTTCAGTCAAGGGGACAATGGGGCGCACGCGGCTATGAGAATATCGCACCGGGCGACGCTATCTTTTTCGATTGGGATTTAGACGGCGTTGCCGACCATGTGGGGCTTGTGCTTGGCAGGGACGGTAGCCGCGTCTATACCGTTGAGGGCAATTCCGGCGACGCCTGCAAGATAAAGAGCTATGACCTTAACTATCAATGTATCAAAGGCTACGGGCTGATGAACTGGTAAAGCAACCCCAAAAAGAAAGGAGAAATGACCTATGGCAAACAATAAAATTGACCGTATCAATAAGGAAATCGCAAAGACCCGCGAGAAAATCACAGAGTATCAGAACAAGTTAAAAGGACTGGAAGTGCAGAAAACCGAAGCGGAAAACCTTGAAATCGTGCAGCTTGTACGAGCTATGCGTCTGACCCCGCAGGAACTGAACGCTATGCTGTCCGGCGGCGGTATTCCCGGCATGACTGCCGCACCCGCAGAAGAAAACGAACAGGAGGAAAATGCAGATGAAGAATAAACTGAAAAAGACCATGACTGCCCTTTGTGCCGCCCTTATCCTTATGGGCGGTTTTTCTGTCCCTGCCTATGCACAGGGCGCAGCCACAGAGCCGCCCGCCGGGGACGCGACCAACGACAGTAATGTAGTTGTGGAGGAAAAAGAGGAAACGCCGCCCCTTACCCCAAAGGGAAACGCTACACTGGTTGACGATTACGGCGGCAATAAGCAACTTATCACTGTTACCACCAAAGGCGGCAACTATTTCTATATCCTCATTGACCGCGCCGCCGAGGGCGAACAGACCGTACATTTCCTAAATCAAGTGGACGAAGCCGACCTTATGGCACTGACCGAAAACGGCGAAGCTGCCAAAAAGCCGGAAATCTGTAACTGTACGGAAAAATGCGAAGTCGGAAAGGTAAACACGTCCTGCCCGGTATGTGTTACCAGTATGACAGGCTGCACAGGCAAAGAACCTACCCCAACACCAACGGAGCAGCCGGAAGAACTGAAAGAAAAAGGCGGCAATCCCGGTGTGGTGCTTGCCTTAGTCCTCTTTGCCCTGCTTGGTGGCGGCGCAGCGTTCTACTACTTTAAGTTTCTAAAGCCGAAGCAGAATGTAAAGGGCGATACCGACCTTGAAGATTTTGAATTTGAGGACTACGACGAGGACGAGCCGGAAGCAGATACCGGGGAAACTCCCGAAGATGAAGAAACGGAGGAAGAAACCCTATGACCCTGTTTACCAACAATCCCTTTGAAAAGATGATGATACAGAAACCGAACGGGCGGCGTGATAATGCGCCGCCTGTTCCTTATCCCCCTGCTTGTGCTTCCTGCCCTTACAAGGGACAGTCCCCTTGTGTGGGGTACTGTCTGAAACAGGTACAGGAGAAAAAGAAAACCGAGCCGGAACGCTGAAAGGAGGAACTTATATTTGATTTTAGTTATCGCAGAAAAGCCCAGTGTGGCACAGACAATCGCTGCCGTACTGGGGGCAAAGGAAAAGAAAGACGGATTTCTCACAGGAAGCGGCTATATCGTTTCTTGGTGCGTGGGACATTTGGTAGGGCTTGCGGAAGCTGCCACCTACGGGGAACAATATAAAAAGTGGAGCTATGACAGCTTACCGATTTTGCCGCAGGAATGGAAGTACACCGTTGCTTCTGACAAGGAAAAGCAATTCAAAACCCTAAAAGAGCTTATGCACCGGGCAGACGTTTCCGAAGTCGTCAATGCCTGCGACGCGGGGCGCGAGGGCGAACTCATTTTCCGCTTTGTCTATGAAATGGCGGGCTGCAAGAAACCTATGCGCCGCCTTTGGATTTCTTCTATGGAGGACAGCGCAATCAAAGAGGGCTTTTCCCGTCTGAAGAACGGCGAGGAATACGACGCGCTCTTTGCTTCCGCATTGTGCAGGGCAAAGGCTGACTGGTTAATCGGTATCAATGCCACCCGCCTTTTCTCTGTCCTTTACAATCATACCTTGAACGTGGGACGCGTACAGACCCCGACCTTAAAAATGCTTGTTGACCGGGACGCAGCGATTACCACATTTAAGAAAGAAAAATACTACCATGTGCGCCTTGTCTTATCCGGCGCGGAAGCTGCAAGCGAAAAACTATCTGACCGTTCCGAAGCTGACAAGCTGAAAGCTGCTTGCGAAGTGTCAAAAGCAGTCTGTGCTTCCCTTGTGAAAGAGAAAAAGACCGCAGCCCCGCCGAAGCTCTTTGACCTTACTTCTTTACAGAGGGAAGCAAACCGCCTGTTCGGTTATACCGCAAAGCAGACCCTTGACCTTGCACAATCTCTGTATGAAAAAAGACTTCTTACTTATCCGAGAACAGACAGCGCATTTCTGACCGACGACATGAGCGACACAGCGGCGGGCATTATCAAGCTGCTTTGTGGGAAATTTTCTTTTATGGCGGGAAAAGACTTCACGCCGGAGCTTGGAAAGGTGCTGAACAGTAAAAAGGTATCAGACCACCATGCCATTATCCCGACTATGGAGCTTGCAAAGACCGACCTTGCCACGCTGCCGGAAAGCGAAAGGAATATCCTTACCCTTGCCGGGGCGCGTCTGCTCATGGCGACCGCTGCACCGCATACCTTTGAAGCGGTTACAGCAGTTTTTGAATGTGCCGGACAGTCTTTTATCGCAAGGGGAAAAACGGTGCTGTCCGACGGGTGGAAAGAGATTGACCGAAGATACAGGGCAGCCTTAAAGAACAAGCCCGAAACGGACGACGCAGACAGTGACACAGAAAAGACCCTGCCGCCATTTACCGAGGGACAGACCTTTGAAAATCCGACGGCAAAGGTAACGGAGCATGACACAACACCGCCAAAACCTCACAACGAAGCGTCGCTGCTCTCTGCTATGGAGCGCGCCGGAAGTGAGGACACCGACCCGGACGCAGAACGCAAAGGGCTTGGAACTCCCGCCACCCGCGCCGCCGTCATTGAAAAACTGGTAAAGGGCGGCTTTGTGGAGCGAAAAGGCAAGCAGCTACTTCCCACAAAGGACGGTATCAATCTTGTGTGTGTCCTGCCGGACACCTTGACAAGCCCGCAGCTTACCGCAGAATGGGAAAACAATCTGACGCAGATTGCCAAAGGCAAGGCAGACCCCGCCGCATTTATGGAGGGTATCGAGGATATGGCGCGGGAACTGGTAAAGACCTATCCGTTTCTTTCTGATGATAAAGCGCAGATGTTCAAGCCGGAACGGGAAGCGTTGGGAAGCTGCCCCCGCTGCGGTTCTCCTGTCTATGAGGGAAAGAAAAACTACTATTGCAGCAATAAGGAATGTAGCTTTACCATGTGGAAAAATGACCGTTTCTTTGAAGAACGAAAAGTAACCTTTACCCCCAAAATTGCCGCTGCACTCTTACAATCCGGCAAAGTAAATGTGAAAAAGCTCTATTCCCCAAAGACGGGCAAAACCTACGACGGAACTATCGTATTGGCTGATACAGGCGGGAAATATGTCAACTACCGCATTGAACTGTCGAAGAAGAAATAACTGAATAGCAAGCATAGGAAAAGAGTACCCTTTTCCGTAAAATCCCTGCTTTCTCTACCGAGAACGGCGGGGATTTTTGCTTGTTGGGAAGTTTCCCAAACCCTCTGTTTTATGGAGGGTTTTACCCTCTGAAACCGAAGAAAGGAGGTTACACATGGCAAGTTTACGGGACACCGTAAAGGACTATCAAGAAGAATTAAGGGACGGTATCGCTTGGGTGACGTTTTGGAAAACGGGACGTTCTTGGAACGCCGAATATTTCCACCTTGAAATGAGCGACTACATTTACCCGGAGGACAGAAGCCGCATGGAAGAAATCAAACAGGCTGACCCTGCCGCCGTTGTGGTAAACGGCTATTATTCCGGCTATCTTGGCGAGGATATGAACCTTGACGAGCTGACCGCCGGGGTGCGCCGCCACTACGAAAACGGATATAGCAATATCGGGGAATTTATCGAAGCCCACGACGACAGGCTGCCGCCGGAGCTTATCGAGGAAGCAAGAGCCGCCGCCCACGCTGCGGGGCTTCCTTTCTCTGAAAAAGCCTACCGGGACGGCGAAGAACCCGACCCCTATATTTTTGACGGGAGCATGAGCATGGAGGACTACGAACTTATGCACCGTATGATTGAAAACGAAAGGAGCGAACGCATGGTAGAAACGATTTTAAGCGGGTATCTTTCTAATCTTGGAAAGTACACCGAGGGCAGACCTGCGGGCGAATGGGTATCATTCCCCACGACTGCCGAGCATTTGAAAGAAGTCTTTGACCGTATCGGGATAGACGGCAAAAACTACGGGGAGCTGCATATCACAGAATACCAGTCCTCTATTGCAGGACTGGCAGGAAAATTGACCGAGCTTGAAAGCCTTGACGAACTGAACTATTTGAGCGAACTTTTGAAAATGCAGTTTGACGACGACCGGGAAAAATTTGTTGCAGCTATGGAATACGGCGACCATACAAGGGACTTGCAGGATATTATCAACCTTGCACAAAACCTTGATTGTTACTGGCTTTACCCGTCCGTACAGAGTGAGGAAGATTACGGGCATTATCTGATTGAAGAACTGGACGAGTTGGAGCTGCCCGAAGAAGCAAAAAAATATTTCATGTATGAGGAATACGGGCGGGACGCTGCTATCAATGACGGGGGCAGCTTTACCGAACAGGGCTATATCTACAATAACCGCAACACCTTTACACAGTGGTACGACGGGCGCGACGTGCCGGAGGAATACCGGGTAACGCCGCAGCCGCCAGTACAGGAAAAGGAACAGGCAGACCTTGACGCTTCCGCAGCCATACAAACCGCCGCCACAGAGCAGCCCCCGGTTCTCCCGATTATCCTATCTTCTGAAAAGCCCGCCGATAAAATGAAAGAGATTACCGACCGACTGGAACAGGGAATTTTAGGACTGTATGAAAGCGACCGTTACGCCGATTATCTGCGTACCATGTCAAAATTCCATGATTACAGCCTTAACAATACAATCCTTATCGCCATGCAGGGCGGCAATCTTGTGAAAGGCTATAAACAATGGGAAAAGGAATTTGACCGCCATGTAAAGCCCGGAGAAAAAGCTATCAAGATACTTGCACCGTCCCCGTTTACCGTCAAGAAGCAGGTGGAAAAAATCGACCCGGACACCCAAAAGCCTGTTTTCGATAAGGATGGAAAACCTGTTACCGAAGAAAAAGAAATCAAGATACCCGCTTTTCGTGTAGTATCTGTCTTTGATATTTCACAGACCGAGGGAAAAGAACTTCCTGCCCTTACCTATGAGCTTACGGGCAACGTGGAACAATACAAGGATTTTTTCGCTGCCCTTGAAAAGACTTCCCCGTTTGCTATGGGATTTGAAGCACTAAGCGGCGGCGTAAAAGGACGCTGCAATTATGAGGAAAAGCGTATCTTCATCAACGAGGGCATGGACGAATTGCAGAATATCAAGACCGCAATCCATGAAATCGCCCACGCCACGCTGCATGATACCGCCCTTGCCATGCCGGAACGCCCCGACCGCCGCACCCGCGAGGTACAGGCGGAAAGCGTCGCCTATGCGGTCTGCCAACATTACGGGCTTGATACGTCGGACTATTCTTTTGGGTATATCGCCGGGTGGAGCAGCGGAAAAGAACTTGCAGAACTGAAAGGCTCTCTTGAAACAATCCGCAGCACCGCCGCAAATCTGATTGATACCATAGACGGACATTTTGCAGAAATCCAAAAGGCACAGGATAAGGAACAGACCACCGAACAGGCACAGCCCGCACAGGAAGCCGCCAAACAGCCCGAAACAAAAGCAGCCGCGCCGGAGCTTCCCGAAGAAACAGCCCCGGTACAGGAAAAAGAAGCACAGCCGGAACAGGCTGCACCCGCCGCCCCTTATTATACTATCAATGAAGCTGCCGCCAAACGTGCAAAGGATATGAACAGTTTTTCCGATTATAAGCAAGGCAGCGCGACGGCTGAATACAGGCACTATGTAGATGAAGCCGTACAACTTGCAGAAAGGCAGAAACAGCGGGTAGACCCGATGTACCATGAGAAAATCGACAGCCTGCTTGACACCTATGCCCGGAAACTGGCGGCGAACATGAATAAAGGCTATGAGATTGACGCGCGTGTTCCCTCTATCCTGATTGCGGGCGGCTCTAACTTCCCCACAAGGAAGAAAGAAAAGCAGAACGCAGCCCGCGACAGCAATTACCGGGAATGGCAGGACATACAAGGGCTTCTTGATAAAATCCGCAGTACCGGCATGGGCGGTATCAGCGCAGACGACCCGCAGGCAGTACAGAAGTTAGAAAAGAAACTGGAAAGCCTTGAAAAATCACAGGAAACCATGAAAGCCGTAAACGCCTACTACCGCAAGCATAAGACCCTTGACGGCTGCCCGCATTTACCGCCGGAGGAACTGGAAAAATTGAAAGCAGACATGGCGAGCAGTTGGCATTTGGAGGACAAGCCCTTTGCGACTTGGGCGTTATCCAACAACAGCGCAGAAATCCGGCGCGTGAAAGACCGTATCAAATCCCTTTCACAGCAAAAAGAAATCGGTTTTGTAGGTTGGGAATTTGACGGCGGCAAGGTGGAAGCAAACACCGAAGCGAACCGACTGCAAATCTTCTTTGAGGATAAGCCGGACGAAGCCACGCGGGAAGCCTTAAAAAGTAATGGCTTCCGTTGGTCGCCAAAAGCCGGGGCATGGCAGCGGCAGCTTACCAGTAACGCCTACTATGCGGCTGATTATGTGAAAGCGATTGCTCCCCTTACCGGGGAAAAGCCTACCGAGTTACAGCGGGCGCATATCCGGCAGCAAAAGGTAGCTGCACAGGAACAACCCGCACAGGAGCAGCCGGAGCAGGAAGCCCCACAGGACAAAGACACCTTTTCCATTTATCAGATAAAAGGCGGGGACGAAACAAGGGACTTGCGTTTTGAGCCTTACGACCGTCTGATTGCCGCCGGACACCGGGTAGACCCGAAAAACTATGCCCTTGTCTATTCCGCACCTCTTACGCCGGGGACTTCCCTTGAAGATATTTACACCCGCTTTAATATCGACCACCCGAAAGATTTTAAGGGACACAGCCTTTCTGTTTCCGACGTAGTGGTGCTTCATCAGAACGGGCAGGACACCGCCCACTATGTAGACAGCTTCGGTTATAAGAAAGTGCCGGAATTTTTGCAGCCGGAAAACTATCTGAAAACTGCCGAGCAGACCACCGAGCAAAACTACAACATGATTGACGGGCAGATAAACAACACCCCGACCGTCGCAGAATTGGAAGCAAAGGTAAAGACAGGAGAAACCATTTCCCTTGTTGACCTTGCGGAAACTGTCAAGGCTGACAAGGAACGTGGCAAGGCAGCAAAAACGGAAAAGAAGCCCTCTATCCGGGCGCAGCTTAAAGCAGCGAAAGAACAGACACCGAAGAAACAGGCAAAACAGAAAACACAGGATTTGGAAAGGAGCTGACGCATGAATAAGTTTGAAAACGTGGATATTTTCGCTTCTCTTGACGCTATCATGCGGCAGAATACAGGATTTTTCCAAAGTGATTTTGACATTGACAAGGAGATTATCGCAAAAGCAGCGGCAAGCCCTAACAGAGAGGATAAGACGCTGCTATGGTTTTGCCGCCCGTCCGGGACGCATTGTTTTAAGGAGCGCGACGTGTTCCTAAAGGATACCGCCGCCCACAATACATGGTGTTTTTACAAAGAGCAGACCTGCGACCGCGTTCTTGCCTATGCCGTCGAGCTGACGGGCAGGGAGCGCGGGAAAATCAAAGGCAATCTTTATGAGCTTGACTATGCAAGGCAGTATGAGCGCGTTAAGGACAATGCGCTTGCCGCCGACACAGTCAAGTTGATTTATGAGCATGGGACAAGGGAGATACCCGCCGGACAGCATTTTAACGGAAATCCCGATACTTCTTTAGGGAAGTTTGAACACTTTGAAGCAGTACCCAACGACCCGGACGCGCTACAATTCCTTTTACGGGAAGAAAAGCAAAAACGGGATAAACTGACACCGGGCGACTTCAAGGAACATACCGCCGCCCTGCGTGCTGGGCTGATTGAAGCCGAAGCGCGGCGCATTGTGCAGGAAATGAAGCGCAGGGACACGCCCAATAGCCCTAATAGGACACATTTCATGGTGGAGCTGTCCCCGACATTTATGCAGCTTGCGTCCTCTAAGGACACCGACCGTCTGTTTTCCATGTTGCCCTATAAGACACTTTCCTTTTCCAAAATCGAGGGCAGACATGGAACATACGCCTTGATTGATAAAAATGAAAACCGGGGCACAGATATTCGCAGGGTGCGCCCCTCAATCCGGGCGCAGCTTGCCGCTGACAAAAGAAAAGCCGCCCCGAAAAAGGCGGCTGTAAAATCAAAAAATCACGAATTGGAGGTATGAGCATGATTAGACTGACAGTTGAAGAAACAAACCTGTTGAGCATTTACAATGAGGACGGCAAACGTGGGCTTACAGAAAACATCAACGCTGCGCTGCCGTTCATGGACGAGGATATGCGGGAACTGGCGAAACGCACCCTTGCGAAAATCGCACCTCTGACAGAAAATGAGTATGCGGAGCTTGCTATTTTCGCCGCTGATGAGGTATGACCGGGATAAAGCGGCTTACACCACCCCAAAGCCGGAAAGTCAACAGCCTTATAAAAAAGGAGTGCTGCAACTGCGATAACGGACACTGTATTTTACTGGACGACGGGGAGGAATGTGTCTGCCCGCAGCTTATTTCCTATTCGCTTCTTTGCAAATGGTTTCAGACCGCCGTATTGCCCCTTGATAAGCTGCTGTATGCAGAGCTTTTCAAGACCGAGGATAAAAAGCGTTGTACCGAGTGCGGAACTTCTTTTGCGTCCACCTCTAACAGCGTCAAATACTGCCCGGACTGCCGGAAGCGTATTACCCGCAGACAGGCAGCGGAGCGCATGAGAAAACGGCGCGCCCTTGTTACGTAGTAGGGGCAAAAAAAGCCTTGATTTACGGGGCTTTCAGTGCTTGAAAATGACGCGGCAAGGGTTTTATACCTTATCCCCTAAAAATGACGTTCTATTGCGTAACAGATACCAAAAACGCACCTACATAAAACAGGGCGCGGACAGTCTTTTGTTGGCTGTCTGCGCCCTGTTCTTTTACTTTATTCGTGCAGTTCTTCTATATCCTTTATTCGGTTTTCCAATAGGATATACAGCTCTCCATTCTCTCCCCTTATAACCAGAGTATCATTTTCATCGGAATAAGTTCCATATTCCACACATTCTATATATCCGATAAGTGTATTTCCGTCCTCAAAAGTAATTTGGATTTTACTGTCTGCGTTAATATAAGTTTCTACGCCATAACTGCCATTTTCTAATGTTATTCTGTAACATGGTGTAATACCAACCATTTTCATAATTATTCCCGTTCCTTTCCTTTCTTCCGTTCCGGCTCTTTGCCTTGCCGCAAAATATTGTCTATGTTCTGTTTGATAACGTCGTATTCCTTGACCTGTTTTTTCAGCTTGCCATAATCAGCGTAAAGGGCTTCTTTTTGCGCTTGTAGTTTCCCGTATTCTTCCTGCATGGCGGCAAGATTGGGGAGTTTAGTAACGCCCGCCGCTTTCAGTGTCTTTACTGCCGCTTCATGGAGTATCAGACTGCTTTCCTGCTTTGCCCGGTATGCGTCCTTATCCTTTGCCCTGCGGTATGCTTCATAGACAGGTTTTGTCTTTTGGTAGGTAGTAACGTGCTTCATCAGCACCGCCATATCTGCAAGACGCTTTTCCACGCTCTTTAATGCGTCTGCTGTCTTTTCATTTTCCGCATTTACTTCCTCAATCCGGCTGACTAAATCTGCGTACTGCTCAATCTTATGTTCTGTCAAGAAATTCATAGTCTTTGCAGCCAGTTTCAGATTATGGATTTTCGCCCACTGTTCATAGCCCCGGCTCTCTTGTGCCTTGATACTGTTTTCAATGTCAATAAGCAGCGATACGCCGCGCTGCTCTTTGGGAGCTTTCGCTGCCTTTGTGCGTTTGCCCTCTATCCGTTCTCTTATGGCTTCCTCTGTATAATCTGTACCGAGAGTTTTCAGACGGGTAAAGCGTTCCTGTCCGGGAGCGCGGCAGGAGATATATTTTCCCGGCTTTATCTCATAACCCGCTGCCTGTAACCGCTGCAACAATTCTTCAAAACTTGCTACTTGGGGGATAAGCGTATCAACGGCAATTTTCAGCTTGCCTTTCCAACTTGTACCGACCTTTTCCGCTTGATATTCTGCATAGCTTTTTCCCTTGCTGCCTTTGCCCGGAACGACAACAGACAGCCCGTTTTCCCGGCACAGCTTATCGCTCATGTTCCGTATGCCGTAGTAACTGCGCTTATTGGAATTGTACTTATGGTAGTCAACAAAATTGACCGCACAAAAAATGATATGGTTATGGATATGCCCTTTGTCTATGTGGGTAGTTAAGACGTATTCATGCTGTCCCTTTGTTACCGCGTCGGCAAGCTGCTTTCCGATTTCGTGGGCTTTCTCATAATCTACTTCTCCCGGCTCAAAGGACTGTATCAAATGGTGGGCGAGATTGTTTCCCTTATCTATGGCTTGTGCAAGCGTAAATCCAAACTCAATATCTGCCGTTTCATAGCTGCACCCAAAGGAGGACACAAGCATTTTCCCGTCTGTTTTATCCGGGTTTTGGATATAGTCAAGGGCTTTGCTCAACGTGCTTTTAATAGGCTTAATCTTTGTAACCGCCATATCTCCGCAAGCACCCCCTTTATTTCCTCTATGTCCTCTTGGTAAACGCTGCCTGTCGCATTGACACGCTTTGCAATCTGATTGATGTTGACCCCGATTTTCTGTATCTCTGCTGTCATGCCTTTTATATCGCTATGGTCTGTCTGAATGATATACCCGTCAATGGCAATCTTGCGAAGATACGCCGCCATGTTCCGGGTAGGGACAAGCTTCATTTTCTGTTCAATCAATGCCCTTTCTTCCTCTGTTACATAGAATTTGATTTGTATTTTTCTTTTGCGTCCGTTCATGCAATCGCTCCTTTCCATTCCGAGGGTTTGGGACACTTCCCAACAAGCAATTTTCAACCGACGCACCGCAGGACGGGAGGGCGAAAATACGGAAAAGGGTACTCTTTTCCTATGCTTGCTACGAAACTTTATCCCTTACTACCTACAACACCGGGAACGGCAAATTTGACGAACTTTCCCAAAAGAAAAACGCCGCAATCTGCGACGTTTCAATCACTCTATATAAACAAAAACGAGAGAACTTTATTCCCCCGTTTCGTCGTTGTTGGCTTCCTCTATTCCTTTTGCAGTAGCAGACAGGATTTTCAAATCTTTTTCGCTCATACCGTCAAGCATAGTATCGAGCTGACGGCGGCGCGTGGATTTCTCCTGTTCCCGTTCCGGGAAAAAGAACTGGTCTACTGATACATCAAGCAGGGTTACAAGCTCATATAAAATCTGTAAACTTGGGTGCTGCCCGCTGTTCTCAATGGACGCGATATATCGGGGCGCAATATTCAGCGTATCGGCTAACTGATTGCGTGATATTCCCTTTGCTTTTCTTGCTGCTTTAATGGCTTGCCCGAAAGCCTTAAAATCAAATTTTTCTTTGTTCTGCTTCATAGTCATTTCACCCAACTACATTGTATATTTCATCTTCCTTTCGAGATATGATTACACACAGCACATTATTGACTGAAATAGAGCATATCATATACTTGATATTATTCGGCTATCCGAGTATAATTATACTGGTAAAATTTGAGGAAAGGGCGTTTTGATTATGGAATATATGTCTTGTCCCGAAGCGGCAAAGAAATGGGGAATTTCTGAAAGACGAGTACAGATACTTTGTAGCGAAAATCGCATACCGGGCGTTTCAAAACTGGGGTATATGTGGCTGATACCAAAAAACGCGGAAAAACCTTTTGATATGAGAAAGAAACAACATAAAATGCAGATACAATAAACAAACAAATAAACCTTACAACAACTGTAAGTGGTGTGGTTGCTTCTTATGCAGTAAAATTATATTCGTAAGATAAGCGTAAGCAAAAAATGTGAGGTGTGAGATATGAATGATACAAAAAAACTATTAGAAGTACGCGACTTGCACAAAGCATATTCCAAAGAGGGGGTTCCAACAAAAGCACTAAACGGAATTACCTTTGATGTTCTGAATGGCGAATATTTGGGAATTATGGGAGCCAGCGGTTCTGGAAAAACAACATTGTTGAATTGTATTGCTACGGTCATTAAACCAACCTCTGGACAAATTTTACTTTCAGGTGCCAATATAAGCTCTTTTGATGGCACGAAGTTGGCTGAATATCGTGGCAACAAGATTGGTTATCTATTTCAAGATTTTGCTTTACTTGATAATCTAACTGGTAAAGAAAATATTATATTGCCTTTATCAATTCATAATATTGACATTGTTACAGCGGAAAAAAAGCTAAAAGATATAGCAGATTTTCTTGGAATTACAGACGTTCTTTCTAAATTTCCGTCACAAATGTCGGGCGGTCAAAAACAACGCGTAGCTGCTGCACGTAGTTTGATTTCTGACCCCGATATTATTTTGGCTGATGAACCTACAGGTGCATTAGATACAAAATCAGCACGTTTACTCATGGAGAAGTTACAGGAAATCAATCTTAGGCGTGGACGCACAATCCTAATGGTCACGCATGACCCTAACGCCGCGAGTTTCTGTTCTCGTATTTTGTTCATTCAAGACGGTGTTATTTTCCATGAGTTACGTCGTAAAATTCCAAATGAAACACAGGAAGATTTTTATGCACGTATTTTACAAGTGATGGCTCAAATGGGGGGAGGAAGTGCAAATGTTCTTTAATCTCACATGGCGAAACGCCAAACGGAGCCGTAGCGAAAACCTAATTTATTTTCTGACAATGATAACAGCCGTAGCAATGTTTTATATAGTGCTTTCTCTTGGACAACAGGACGTAATACGTTTTTTAAGTGAAATTGAGAGCGACGCAGTAGAACGGTTGCTTACTAATCTTTTACCGACGGTTTATCTTTGTGCTTTATTATTTGTGTTCTTTCTCGTAGTATTTGCAAACAAATATCAACTTGAATGTCGTAGTCGAGAACTGGGGCTTTATTTGATGTTTGGAATGACAAAGATTAAATTATTTATTCAAATAATGACAGAGGGGCTAATCACGTCGTTTTTAGCTCTTTTAGGAGGGCTTGTATGCGGTGGCTTTTTATCCGAAGCTATAAGTCTTACAACCGCGCGTTTAGTAGGGCATGGTATCATTACACACCAATTAAGTTTTTCTGTAAGTGCCGCTATTTTCACATCGTTAGGCTTCTTGATTATTCAGTTTGTAGCATTGTTTGTTCTATGCGGAAAGCTGTTCCGTAAAGAGCTACATCAACTTGTTTATGGAGAGATGGCGAAAAAGCAACGCACAGGGAATCCATATGTAAGTTTCGTATCGTTTGCTATAGGCACCGTAATTTTGCTTGTCGCGTACTGGATTGTTGTAGAGCATTTTATGGCTGCGAGTGGGGCAATGCTGCTTATTGCCGTTTTACTTGGAATTATCGGAACAATTCTATTTATTCGAGGACTTGCAAGAATTTTGAGTATATGGGCAGCTTCTATAAAACACAAAGCCACAAGAGGACTTTATGTATTTACTTTACGGCAGTTGCATGAAAATGTCGTTAATAAATATATTTCAATCAGCGTAGCGTCCATTCTGATGATGCTTACTATTATGTTAATTACCGACGGCTCAGTGCGCATAATGTCATATGGAAGTGAATTGACACGAGGTACTTCTGTTTATGACTTTACTGTAATGGGCAACGACCAAATTGTTGAGAAGTATCTTTCCAACGAACAAATTCGTCCTTATGTATCAAATCTGAACCGTATGGAAATAGGAAATATAAAATCCACTGCTTCGGATGGGATAAGTTCTCCTGTTGATTGGTCGAAATTTAGGAAACAAATCGTGCAGCATTTACCTCAAGATGTAGTAGACCCTGCCACACAAGAAGATGGTATGTATAGTTTTGGCTCCGACCAACCTGCTGCCTTAAACCTTTTAGGTCTTATTGATACTGGTAGTTCTTCTCCTTATTTGCTTCCTGTATCTTCCTATAATCGGTTATTGGATGCCGCGGGAGAAAAACAGATTAGCCTTGGGAACAATGAAGTTGTCTATTATCTCAACCCAGATTTTTTAGGTAATGCTCAAGATGAAACGGTTACACTGTTAAATCAAATTGCAGCAGACGCACAGGCGAATAATGAAGCGTTGCTTTCTATCAACGAAAGACCATTTTATCTTGTTCCCTCTGTACCGATGAAAGGGTTGACCGCAGATGAAAATATCAAGATTATAACTGCATTGATTGTTTCAGATGAGATATATTCAGAATTTGTAAATTCAGACACTTGTATGGTTTATTGGAACTTTTGTATTCCTAATGAACTTGTTGAAACAAAAGGTTTAATGTTACCGATTATGGAAGCTCGTGATTTGTTAAAACCATCTGGTCTATATTACGAAAGCTATCTTAATAATTTTGGGCGACAATTATTTTATGTTATTTCCGGAAGTTATACAACACTATACATGGGATTTATGTTTTTGATTATTGCGTGTGCATTACTTGCCCTGCAATTCTTGACGCAAATGCAAACTACAAAATCAAGGTATCTAACACTCTCTATTTTAGGAGCACGACGTGAACAAATTAAGCGTTCTATCAACCAACAAGTATTATGGTATTTCCTGCTTCCTCTTATATTAGCGTGTATCAGCGGAGCAGTAGGGATATATGCCATGCAGCTATATTTATATTCAGGAGCGGCACACCTTGAACAGTCCTATCCTCTTTTAATTGCTATGGCTGTTATTGTTGTTCTTGTTATGGTAATTTACGGTGTGGCTGTTGCTCGAACAGCTAATCGTGAAATAGGAAAGCTCAATTACAAGCCCAATTCTTAACAGGCTTATAAATATTATGGGAAAGGAGGCGGACATATTGGCAAAGATAGTTGTGGTTGAAGATGATGTTTATATGCGAGAAGAACTGTTGAACTTATTAGAAAAATCGGGATATGATACGATTGGATTATCGGATTTTGAAAACGCAGTATCAGAAATAGCAGCATATTTTCCCGACTTAATTTTGCTTGACATCAATCTTCCCTTTCGTTCGGGTTTTGAAATATGTAAAGAGTTGAAAGCTAAACAGATTGGTACGGTACTCGTATTGACTGCAAGAGATAAATTGCAGGACGAACTGCACGCATTAGACTTGGGGGCTGATGACTATTTAACAAAACCTTGTAATATGTCACGTTTACTTGCCCGAATTAAAAATCTTCTTCGACGTAAAGAAGAACAGGTACAGCAAGGGTTACTTGATGGAGGTGGTTTTTTACTTGACCCGAATACCTTTACAATTTATGTAGGGAATAGCTCTTACCTTATGCCACCGAACGAAGGAAAAATATTACTTGCTCTCTTGAAAAATAGCCCTAAGATTGTTTCTAAAAAAGAATTATGCATTAGACTATGGGGAACAGAAGAATTTATAGACGAAAATGCATTACAAGTAAATTTTACTCGGCTGCGAAAAACGCTTCGTGAATTTGGTCTTGAAGAACGTATAGAAACAGTGCGCGGTCAAGGCTACCGCTTGAAAGAGCAGGTGCGCTTATGAATAAGTTGAAAATACTTTTAATCTATATTTCCTCTAACCGGGTATGGATTATTACACTTGCCTGTTTGGACTTGTTCTTTATATTTCTTGCTTGGTTGGCTAACCCTGATTATTTTATAAATTATGCTGCATTGATAATTTTTGTGTCATTTGCCGCACTTGCTATTCCTCTTGCTATATCAATCAGAAAACGTAACAAGGCAGACGCTATTTTTCGGCGTTTTCTATTAGAGCCGGACGATACCAACGAATACTTACTGTGTGAAGCTGTTCCCGCTGTAATACGCCCTCTTATCTGTGAATTGGGAAAACATTTGAGGACGCAGCAAGAATATATCAACGAACAGAAAATTACAGTTACAGACTATGAACACTATGTTGAAAATTGGGTGCATGAAATCAAAAAACCACTATCCCTTATGACCTTGCTACTGGATAATCGAAAAGATGAAATGTCCCCTTTGGTTCATACTCGTATGCTTTATGTACGCGACCATACCCGACAGGATATAGAACAAATTCTATACTTTTCAAGGCTTGGGGCTACACATAAGGATTACTCTTTTGAGTCGCTTTCAATTCTTGGAACTTGCCGTGAAGCAGTTGAAGATAATTTAACGCTTCTTGAAGAAGCCGGATTTTCTATTGAATATACCGAAAACGATTATCAAGTGATTTCTGACAAAAAAGGTCTGATGTTCATTTTAGGACAGATAATCAGTAATAGTGTGAAATATGTGGGAAACAACCTTGCCCCACGGCTCATATTTTCCATAGCTGATAGTATGAATAGTGAACAGATTTCTTTATCTATCAAAGACAACGGCACAAGCATACCATTGTCTGACTTACCCTTTGTTTTCGACAAGGGGTTTACCGGAGATACGGGCAGTTACCTTAGTCGTTCTACAGGTATGGGCTTATACCTTGTTCAGAAAATGGCAACTGACTTATTTATCACGGTGGAGCTTAAAAACAATTCATACGGTGGAACAACCGTAACCTTGACGTTTCCAAAAGTGTAACGTCTATTTGGGAGGTAGTGAAATGCAGTTACAGAATGAAATAGTAAAAAAGCACACGCCAATAAAAAGCTTGCTCATTGATTGGTTAATTATATTTGGAACGTATCTTTTTATCCGCATATTCTTTGCCCTCTTTGGGCTTCATCAGAATATTGTCCTCTTGGGCTGTTGCCTTGCGATATTGCCCTATCTTTTTGGGGCGTTATATTTACAGAAATCCCACAAGCAATGTCAATTATGGCTTGCTGCATTGGCTATTTTAATACCGTCGGTCGTTGAAAAAGCAGCAATATATTTATTTGGTGCGTACTTATACAATTTAAGACCGATAAATGTTGTAGGAGTTATGGAAGCGATTAAGAGTAACGCACCATATACAAACTTCATTAAAAATCAATCAGCACAGAATTTAATAAATCTATCATATTTTAATTGGACATATATTCTATGCAGTATAGCTATTTCTGTTTTGGTTATCCTGCTTTTACATAAGACAAAACAAAAAAGTAATAAAGGATAATGAGAAATTTTTGAAATTGACATAGTATAGAACATCTGCCGGACGACGGCAAAGAAAAAAAGCCGTCGCAACGCAGACAGGTTTTCACGCGCCTATTCTATTTCGGCGGCTTTGATTTTCAGAGCCGCCGTTTCTTTTTATCTATCTAAATTCTAACGATAACTCTCCTACTAGATAAAGACATGGCGGTATCAAGGAGGTATCGTCATGTCCTTTTTCCTATGCCCTAATAGACTGTTATCAAAAAAAGCCATTACCCGCCAACGGGTTATTCTGGCTACATAGATGAACTCACAAATCATACATATACTTTTGATAATTCCTTTGCGCCTGTCTGCAATTTGCAGACGGGCGCATTTTGTATTTTATCAAAAAACTTTTTCAAAAAATTTCTAAAACCAACGTCCATTTTGAAGTGCGTTGGTTTGAGGGTTTACGAAAGGGGACATTTCAAACTCCACCGCTTTCGCGGCAGCGAAAGGAGGTGAGAACATGAACGAGCCTATTCGTACCCAATGGCAAATCCGTTGTGCTTTTAACGGCTTTTGCAAACTGGCGTTGAAGCGAGAAGCTATGAATGCCCACAGGGACACAAAGCAGCGACAATTACGCGAGGTTACTTTTTCTGACCTGTCGCCACTGGAAGAAAAACAGCTCTACGTCTGCGACGAGTATTTTGCAGATGATGAAGCAGAACAGTCTTTCGTTGTCGGCGGCAAAGAAATTACTGCGAAGCTGCTTGCCGAAGCCCTGCACAGTTTGCCGGAAGAAAAGCGGGAAACCGTACTGCTGTATTATTTCTTTGACATGAGCGAACGCGAGATTGCAAAGTTTTGTAATCTGTCAAGGACAACGGTACAGTCCCGTCGGACAAGCTCAATGAAGCTGTTAAAACGCTATTTGGAGGAAAAAGCCTATGACTGCACAGATTAGTAAATCAGAACAGGACGAACGCGGCTTGTTGCCTTACCCGGTAATCATAGCCGCTACTAAGGGCGACCCGGAAGCTATGAACATTGTCGTACAGCATTACGAAAGCTACATAGCGTCCCTGTCTATGCGAAAGCTGCGTGATGAGCGCGGAAATATCTATTGGGGCATAGATGAGGATATACGCGACCGCTTGCGTTCGCGTCTTATGCGGGCTGTCCTTTCATTCAAGGTTTGAGATAACCACAAGCAGCGTCCCCCTTTCCGCTGCCTGTTGACTTGACCTTACTTGCTCTTTGACAAAGAAAGCGACGCAAGATAACGGCGACGCAGTATAGGGCAAATCGGATACGTCCTTTTTGCGTTGAGCCATACGGCAGGTGCGCCATGACGCTTTTCTTCTATTGGAGAAAGTCGAGCGACCACCACCACGCCGGGGAACAAGTGTAGCGGCTTGTGGGCGACGACACGCACTAAGGGTAGACAAGCCTTTATAGCCATAGTCCGAGCGTTAAAAGCGTCGCAGGCATTGGGTAGAGCTGCCTTAACGGGCAGGGGTGGAACTCCCGCGAGGTTGTGCTAACAGCCGTCCGATTAAAGCCCCTTTTACTATTCACTTTTCCTAATATTGAAAGGGGGACGATACTATGAGTAACGCCGACGTGCCTATTTGGGAAAAATACACGCTTACGATAGATGAAGCAGCTAAATACTTCCGTATCGGAGAAAACAAGCTGCGTAAATTAGCCGAGGAAAATCCTGCCGCCGGGTGGGTTATTATGAACGGCAACCGTATTCAAATCAAGCGCAAACAGTTTGAAAAAATGATTGATACCATAGACACAATCTGATAGTGAAATTGAGCCTTGAATGTGCTATAATGGGATAAGCATATCAAGGCTCTTTCCGTCTTGGAAAGGAGCATTGAAAAATGTCAAAGAAAAGACGTGACAGCAAAAATCGAGTTTTGCGGTCGGGAGAGAGCCAGAGAAAAGACGGAAGATATGCTTACAAATATATAGATACCTTTGGTAATCCGCAGTTTGTGTATGCGTGGAAGTTAGTACCTACGGACAAGACCCCTGCCGGAAAGCGTGAGGATATATCCCTACGAGAAAAGGTAAAAGAGATACAGAAAGACCTTGACGACGGGATAGACACCATAGGCAAGAAAATGACGGTCTGCCAACTTTATGCAAAGCAGATACGCCACCGGGGAAATGTAAGGTACAATACGAAAAACGGACGCAAGCGGCTGATGAAGCTACTGGAAGAAGATAAACTTGGGGGCTGCCCGATTGACAGCGTGAAGCTGTCCGACGCGAAAGAATGGGCAATCCGCATGAAAGAAAAAGGAATTTCCTATAAGACTATCAGTAATGACAAGCGTTCCTTGAAAGCTGCCTTTTACACAGCGATACAGGACGATTGCATAAGGAAAAATCCTTTTGACTTCCAGTTAAACACTGTCATTGAAGATGATACAGAACCAAAGGTTCCGCTAACACCAGCGCAGGAAGAAAGTTTTTTGTCCTTTGCTCAAAATGACAAAGTTTATCAGAAGTATTATGATGAGCTTATTATTTTGCTTGGGACAGGGCTTCGTATCTCTGAACTTTGCGGGCTGACCGATACTGACATTAACTTTGAGAATAGGATAATCAATGTAGACCACCAACTTTTAAGAAGTGCGGAAACAGGATATTACATTGAAACACCAAAAACGAAAAGCGGTATTCGTCAAATTCCAATGAGCGAAAAAGTATATGAAGCATTTAACCGAGTGCTGAAACGGCGCAGGGGTGCAAAAGCTGTTACTATTGACGGTTACAGCAACTTCCTTTTCCTCAACCGGGACGGCTACCCGAAAACAGCTACCAATTATGACGGTATGTTTAGGGGGCTTGCAAAGAAGTACAACAAGTACCATGAGGAAGCTCTACCGAAAGTAATGACACCGCACACCTTACGTCATACGTTCTGTACCAACATGGCAAATGCCGGAATGAACCCGAAAGCATTACAGTACATTATGGGACATTCCAACATTACTATGACGCTGAACTATTACGCACACGCTACTTTCGACAGCGCAAAAGCTGAAATGCTGCGGATAGCAGCTTAGTAGTAAATCAAGGTTTTACTACTTCTTTACTACTTTTGAAAGCAAAAACCTAAGCGGATATAAAAATATATGTGAGTTTCTTCCGATACGAAAAATGCCGGAAAAGCCTGTAAATACGGGCTATACCGGCATATAAGAACTTCTAAAAAGATAATCAAAATTCATATCTAATTTTCCGTATCAAAATAAAAGTTTTCCGAAAACAGTTGCATTCTCCGTTTGAATGTGCTATAAAAGATGTACGAACAACTTGAAGTTCATGATGGAGGTTTGTAAAGATGAAAAGCGAACGTATCCCCGTAAAATCCTTTTCCGCCGATAACGGTTTCATCGGCAAAATGCAGAAGCTCGTGCGCGAGGAGGTGCTGCCGTATCAGTATAATATCCTGAACGACGCCATCCCGGGTATCGAAAAGAGCCACGCCATTGAAAATATCCGCCTTGCAGCCGAAAAGCTGAGGGGCAAGGACGTAAAGCCGGACGAATTCTACGGTATGGTGTTCCAAGACAGCGATGTCGCAAAGTGGATCGAAGCGGCAGCCTATGCGCTTGCAGCGGGCGAAGACCCGGAGCTTGAAAAGGCCGTGGACGAGACCATTCAGCTCTACGGCGCTTCCCAGCACGAAGATGGCTATGTCGATTCCTATTTCACCGTGAAGTGTCCCGACAAAATGTGGACGAACATCTGCGATGCACATGAGCTTTACTGTGCAGGCCACATGATGGAGGCTGCCGTGGCGTATTATGAGGTCACCGGCAAGCGCGAGCTGCTCGACATCATGTCGAAGAGTGCAGACTGCATTTACGAGCAATTCATGAAGAAAAACACGCGTGCCTACCCGGGCCACCCGGAGGTGGAGCTCGCACTGATGCGTCTGTGGCGCGCCACGGGCAACGAAAAGTATAAGGAGCTTGCAAAGCACTTTGTAGACGTGCGCGGTCAGGCCCCGAATTATTTCGTGGAAGAAAAAAAGAACCGCGGCTGGAACGTTTGGGACGGCACGGAGGAGCTGAATACCGACTACACCCAGAGCACCCTGCCCGTGCGTGAGCAGAAGGACGCCGTGGGCCACGCCGTGCGTGCCGTGTACCTTTACACCGGCATGGCGGACGTCGCAAAGGAAACACAGGACGAGACACTGCTTGCTGCCTGCCGCAATTTGTGGGAGAGCATCACAAAGCGCCGCATGTACATTACGGGCGGCATCGGCTCCACGTTTATGGGTGAAGCCTTTACGGTCGATTATGACCTGCCGAACGACACCGTGTACGCCGAGACCTGCGCCTCCATCGGTCTGATGTTCTTCGCGAAGAAGATGCTTGAAAACGAGCACCGCGGCGAATATGCCGATGTGATGGAGCGCGCGTTCTACAACACCGTGCTCGCCGGCATGCAGCTTGACGGCAAGCGTTTCTTCTATGTGAACCCGCTTGAGGTCGTACCGGGCATTTCCGGCAAGGCCGTCACGCACCGCGCAGTGCTGCCCACCCGCCCGCAGTGGTATGCCTGCGCATGCTGCCCGCCGAACGTGGCGCGCATGGTGTCTTCCTTTGGCTCCTATGCGTACAGCGAAAATGAAGACACGTTCTTCATTGACCTCTATGCAGGCGGCACGGTGAAGACCGAAAAGGGCATCACGCTCACCTGCGAGACCGATTTCCCGCACGGCGGCACGGCAAAGTATACGATTAAGGGCGAAGCGGAAACGACGGTCGCTATCCGCATTCCGGCATGGAGCGAAAAGAGCGTGCTGACCGTAAACGGCGAAGCGGTTGACCTTAACGCCGTGACAAAGGACGGTTACGCTTACATCACCCGCGCATGGAAAGACGGCGATACGCTTGCGCTCACCATGGATATGACCCCGCACGTTGTGTACGCCTCCGCAAAGATCGCGGCGGACAGCGGCAAGGTGTGTGTACAGCGCGGCGCGCTCGTCTACTGCGCAGAGGAAGTCGATAACGGCAAGGTGCTGCCGCTGTATGTCAAAGCCGGTGCAGAGCCGAAGACGCTCGATTTCGAGCCCGAAACGCTCGGCGGCATTGTGCCCGTAGAGATCGCAGGCTGCGCACAGCAAGACATCGACACGCTGTATTCCACAAAGGCTCCGGAATTTGTGGAAAAGACAATCCGCCTTATCCCGTATTACACATGGGCAAACCGCGGCGAAAACCAGATGCGTGTCTGGCTGCCGGTCAAATAAGAAACGCGTTTATGTCGTCATAACAGAACAGAGAAAACCCGGTGCAGTCTGGATTCGGCTGCATCGGGTTTTGCTGTTTTGAAATTTTAGTCAATGGTATAAAATCAAGCTCAGTCAACAAACTTCATGCCGTGACCGTCTGTATAGATTGTGCCCTGCAAAAGGCGCACGCCTTCTATGATGCCCCAAATCTCGGAGACGATGGCAAGCGTGCCGCAGCTGCAAACGGTGATGGCAAGCTGTGCAATGCCAAGGCCCGTTTTGCCGATGTAGAAGTTGTGCACGCCGAATACACCGAATAAAATGGCGAGCACACCGGCTGCAATGCGGCTTTTGGTGCCCTGCGGCGGGTCATACGGCTGTGCGTAGTTCTGCCCATACTGCGGCTGGCCGTTCGGGGTGTAGTAGGTTTGCTGCGGGTTGTTATAATTTGCATTATTGGCGTTCGCCTGGTACTGCTCCGTGTAGCGCGGGGGGCGGTAGTCGCCCGCGCCCTCCTGCGGGGTGGGCTGCTGCGGCTGTGCGGTGTAGGCCGCATAGGTGTACTGCGGCGGCTGATACTGTGGCGGCGTTGGCATCTCCGTTTTCGGTGCTTCCGGGGCAGCTTCTTCGGCTTTCGGCATATCGCAGCACGGTTCGTCTTTTGCGGCGGCTTCTGCCTGCTCCGCAAGGCGCTCGGCTTCGGCAAAGCTCTGCTCTACGGGATTCGTCAAGGTCGGCTCCGGCTTTGCGGTCTCCGGGGTGGTGTTCCGGGTGTTATTTTCGTCTGTCATAAAGATCTCCTTTCTCAGTCCTTCAGCTTGATGCCGTTTGCATCTATTTTGATCTTGCCTTCTAAGATCTGCACGCCCTCAACAAGGCTCCAGACCCACACGGCAACTGTGGAAAGACCGCAGGTGAGAGGCGCGCCGAGCGTAGCGACCAAAATCTGGATCAGTCCGCGCTGTGTATTGCCAAGGTAAAAATTGTGCACGCCGAATGTGCCCATCAGCATGCCGAACAGTCCGGCTGCGATACGGCTTTTTTGCGGATAACCGGCGGGCGGATCTATGCCGGAAAGCGGTGCGCCGGTGTAGGGATTGTAATTTTGACCTTGCATATACGGTCTCCTCTCATCTTTGTTTTGTGATTTTATTGTAGCGAAAAATTTCTTTAGATGCAAGCGTTTTTGCGCAATGTAAGAATGTCTTAAAATTTATGAAAGAGACGGAAAAATCATGCCGGAAGCGGTGCGAAATCTTGAAAAAAAGCGCGGGCTGTTGTATACTGAAACAACATAAACACCGTAAAACGAATCGAAAGCGGAGAGGAGAATTCTGCAATGAGGATTAAAATTTCGGCGGACAGCACATGCGATCTGTCGCCGGAGCTTATCGAAACGTATAATATCGGCATTACGCCGCTGTACATTGAAAAGGGCGGGCAGAATTGTCGCGACGGCATGGACATCACGCCGCAGGAGATTTTCGACTACGTGCGCTCCGGCAAGGGCGTGTGCCGCACTGCTGCCGTGAACGTGGGCGATTACACGGCATTTTTCAAAAAATGCAGGGAAAATTACGACGCGGTGATCCATTTCAATATCAGCAGTGATTTTTCCAGCTGCTACCAGAACGCCTGCACCGCTGCGGCGGAGTTTGAAAACGTGTATGTGGTCGATTCCCGCAATCTTTCCACGGGCATCGCGCTGCTCGTTTTGGATGCCGCAGAGCGTGCGGAAAAGGGCGAGGGCCCCAAAGAGATTGCCGCGCTCATGCGCGAAACGGCGAAAAAAGTAGAGGCGAGCTTCGTCATCGATACGCTTTTTTATCTGCAAAAGGGCGGCAGATGCTCTACCTTGGCGGCGCTCGGCGCGAATTTATTGAAGCTAAAGCCGTGCATTGAAGTGAAGGACGGCAAAATGGGCGTGGGCAAAAAGTACCGTGGCAAGATCGACAATTGCATTGCACAGTATGTGCGCGAGCGTTTGCAGGGCAGAGACGATTTGAGACGAAATCGCATTTTCATCACGCACTCGGGCTGTGCGCCGGAGATTGTGGAGAATGTGAAAGCGATCATCAAGGAATGCGGCGGCTTCGACGAGGTGTTGGAGACCTATGCCGGCTGCACGGTCTCGAGTCACTGCGGCCCGAACACGCTGGGCGTTTTGTTTGTGAGAAAGTAAATTCTAAAAGGTTTCGCCTTTTTGGGAGCCCCCCTAATTGGGTCTCCCACGGACGGAACGTCCACTGGAAGTTCCGTCCTTCCGCCTGATTTTTGGTAGGCAAAAGGATTTCGAGCTCTGCAGAGCTCGACCAACTTTTTGAAAAAAAGTTGATTAAAAACTTTATTTGTCAATAAAGACATGAACTGAGTGAGGAAAGAACAATGGAGAACAAAGAGAAAATTCGCTCGCTTGCGGAAAACGTGTGGGCGTACATTGCGGCGTTTTTGCGGTGGGGCGTTTTAGGCTTGCTTGTCGGCGGGCTTGGCGGCTTCGTCGGCGCGCTGTTTGCAAAATCCGTTGCGTGGGCAACGGCCATGCGCGGCGCTAACCCATGGCTTTTATATTTGCTGCCCGTCGGCGGTTTGGCCATTGTGGGCGTTTATAAACTTTGCCGCGTTTCCGGCGTGGGCACGAACGAGGTGTTCGAGGGTGTACGCAGCAATAAAGGTGTTTCCATTTTGCTTGCGCCGGCCATTTTCCTCGGCACAACGATTACACACCTGCTCGGCGGCTCCGCGGGCCGCGAGGGCGCGGCGCTCCAAATCGGCGGAAGCGTGGCGACGTTCTTCGGCAAGCTGTTCCGTTTAAATGAGGAAGACCACCACATTCTCACCATGTGCGGTATGAGCGGCGTGTTCGCGGCGGTATTCGGCACGCCGATGGCGGCATGTGTCTTCGCGATAGAGGTCGTCAGCGTCGGCCGCTTCTGCACCTCGGCGCTGTTCCCGTGCATCGTGTCCTCTGCGTCTGCCTATGCACTGGCGCTGGTTATGGGCGTTGCCCCGGAGCATTTTCTCGTCGAAAATGTCCCGGCATTTGACATTTCCACAATGTGGCGTGTACTCGTCATCGCCATTTTGTGTGCGATTGCCAGTATGCTGTTCTGCTGGGCGATGCACAGCGGCGCAAAACTCTTCAAAAAGCTTTTTAAAAACGAATTTCTCCGCGCGGCGGTCGGCGGCATTGTGGTGATTTTGCTCACATTGCTTGTCGGTACGCGCGCGTATAACGGCGGCGGTATGGACGTCATCGAGCGCATTTTTGAAGAGGGCGTCGTGCGTCCCGAGGCATTCCTGCTCAAGATGATCTTTACCTCCATCACGATCGGCGCAGGCTTTAAGGGCGGCGAGATCGTGCCCACGCTGTTCATCGGTGCCACGCTCGGCGGTACGCTGGCGCTGCTTGTCGGTCTGAGTCCCGCGTTCGGCGCGGCCATCGGCATAGCGGCGCTGTTCTGCGGTGTGACGAACTGCCCCATTGCGACAATTCTGCTCAGCGTAGAGCTCTTCGGCGGCGAAAGCGCACTGTTCTGCATGATCGCGGCGCTTGTAAGCTTCCTGTTTTCGGGCTATTTCAGCCTTTATTCCGGACAGCAGCTTATTTATTCGAAATTGAGCGAGAAAGAGATCAACGTGCACGGACACTAAGCCGAGAACACAGGCAAAATCTTGACAAAACGCACTTGGCGTGGTAGAGTAAGTAGGCGGAAAACGCAAAAAATAATAAACGGGGTGCTCGTATACGGGCTGAGAGGAGGGTGTGACCCTCGACCCGAATAACCTGATTTGGATAATGCCAACGTAGGGAACGGAAATATCCGGGTATGTGTCATTATCACATGCCCTTTTCTTTTGTTCCGAAACACGCATTAGGAAAGGAACAGAAAATGGAATACACAACGCAGATGGATGCCGCCCGCAAGGGCATTTTTACGCCGGAAATGGCGAAAGTTGCCGAAAAAGAGCACTTGGAGCCGAAAAAACTCATGGCGCTCATGGCGGAGGGCAAGGTCATCATCCCGTGCAATAAGGTGCATACATGCATAGAGCCGAACGGTCTCGGCTCCATGCTGAAGACGAAGATCAACGTCAATCTCGGCACGTCCCGCGACCTCACCGACCTTAACATGGAGCTTGAAAAAGTGAATCATGCGGTCGAAATGGGCGCGGAGGCCATTATGGACCTCAGCTCCTTCGGCGATACGCAGAAGTTCCGCCGCAAGCTGACGCACGAGTGTCCGGCGATGATCGGCACCGTGCCGATCTATGACGCGGTCGTTTACTACCACAAGGCGCTCGGCAAAATCACTGCGCGCGAGTGGATTGACATTGTGCGCATGCATGCGGAGGACGGCGTAGACTTCATGACCATCCACTGCGGCATCAATAAAGAGACGGCGAAGAAGTTTAAACGCAACCGCCGTTTGATGAACATCGTTTCCCGCGGCGGCTCCATCATTTTTGCATGGATGGAAATGACCGGCGAGGAGAACCCGTTCTTCCAGTATTTTGACGAAATTCTCGACATTTGCCGTGAATATGACGTGACGCTCAGCCTCGGCGATGCATGCCGCCCCGGCTGCCTGCAGGACGCGACCGACGCTTCGCAGATTGAAGAACTCATCACGCTCGGCGAGCTGACCAAGCGCGCGTGGGAAAAAGACGTGCAGATCATGATCGAGGGTCCCGGTCATATGCCGCTCAATCAGATTGCGGCGAACATGGAGATTCAGAAAACGCTGTGCCACGGCGCACCGTTCTATGTGCTCGGCCCGATCGTCACGGACATCGCCCCGGGCTATGACCATATCACCTCCGCTATCGGCGGCACGGTGGCAGCCATGAACGGCGCATCGTTCCTGTGTTACGTTACGCCCGCAGAGCACCTGCGCCTGCCGGACGTAGACGATGTGAAAGAGGGCATCATCGCGGCACGCATTGCAGCGCACGCGGCTGACATCGCAAAGGGCGTTCCGCACGCGATGGATTGGGACAACGAAATGGCAGTTGCCAGAAAGAAGCTTGACTGGAACGCGATGTTTGACCTCGCAATCGACCCCGAAAAGGCGCGCCGCTACCGCGAATCCTCCCGCCCGGAGAAGGAAGACACGTGCAGCATGTGCGGCAACTTCTGCGCGGTGAAGAACATGAACCGCATCTTAGACGGCGAGATCGTCTCCATCTTCGATGAATAATTTGAGATCATAAGACTCCTATGTGATTTGAATAGAGAACGGCACAGCCTTGGGCTTCCTCCCGGGCTGTGCCGTTCTCGTTTATATGGGAATAGCCACCTCGGTTTTGCCGGGGTGGCTATCAGGCTTTACGGATTCATCAAAATCTGTGCCAAGTCCGAATCCTTGCCTAAGATAATGGTCTTCTCGTCGCCGTTTAAGGTGCTCTTTAAGGCTTCAAGCGCCTGCGTGAATTTGTAGAACTCCTGCTTATCCTCGGTGTTGTACGCTTTGCCGAGCAGTCGCATGTATTCGGCTTCGCCCTCGGCCTGCAATTTTGCGGCTTCGGCCTCCGCGTTCGAGACAATGATGTTCACCTGCTTATCGACGTCATTGCGGATAAGCGATGCTTCGTAGTTGCCGTCTGCGGTGTATTTTTCCGCAATCTGCTGGCGTTCGGAGATCATGCGGGCATATACGGCGCTTTCGTTTGCCTCCGGCAGGTCAAAGCGCTTGATTTTTACGTCCTCGACCTTGATGCCGTAGTTTGCGGCAAGCGTATCGACGCTTGTGGTAATGCCCTCGTAAATGTCGTTTCGCGCTGCGCCGTCGTCCATGTTGATGATGTTCGACTGCGAAAGCGTGCCCATTACGGTTTTGAGGGCGTTGTAGGTCAGCGCGTTTAAGCGTTCCTCAGCAACGCTCGTGTTGCCGAGCGATTGGTAAAATTTCAGCGGGTCGGAGACGCTCCACAGCACGTAGCAGTCCACGGTCATGTTCTGCTTGTCGGCAGTCAGCACTTCGCTCGGCGGAATATCATACAGCATGGTGGCTTTCGGGAAGGACTTCACGCTGTCCAAAAACGGCACTTTAAAGTGCAGGCCCGGCTCATCGGTCGTCGAGATGATTTTAGAGAGCCGCACGGTGCAGCCGTATTCGTTTTCCTCCACGGTGTACACGGAATTAAAGAGGCACACAGCCGCCAGTATAAGCACGGCCAAGAGGATCACGGTTTTCTTTTTCATCGGTTATTCTTCTCCTTTTTCGGGGGCGGTCGTAGTCACATCGCCCTGTGTGAAGCTTTCAAGCGGCAGCACCTTCTGCACGCCGTTTTCGCCGGAGGTATCGATATACACCTTCACGTCCGGCAGGGCTTCGGAAATGGCTTCATAGTACATTCTGGAGCGCGTGATACCCGGGTTCTGGCTGTACTCCTTGTACATGGCTTCGAACATCGCGACCTGCTCCGTCGCTTCGTTGATGCGCTTCTGCTTCAAATATTCGGCGTTACGCAGCAGCTCGTCGGCTTTGGCTTCCGCCTGCGGGAGCTGTGCGTTCTGGTAGGCGCGCGCCTCATTGCGCACGGTCTCTGCCTGCTGCTTTGCGGTCTCCACGGCCTTAAACGCTTCCGTGACCTCATCGGTCGGTGGGTCGGAGTCCTGAATTTTTACGTCTACAAGCGTCAAACCGATGTCGTATTCCTGCAAAATTTCGGATACAAGCTCTTTGACACGCATCTGGATGGATTCCTTGCCGGTCGTCAAAACGGCGTCCACGGCTTCGGAGCCGACCACGTTGCGCACCTGACTTTGCAGCAGGTTGCGCAGAATCGTTTCCGGGTCATACGAGCCGTAGAGGTACTTTTCCGGGTCGCTGACCTTGTACTCCACGAAGAACTCCACGTCGACGATGTTGTAGTCGCCGGTGATCATTTTCGTTTCGCTTTCGATGATGTCAAAGTTATCGGCGGAACCGACGCTGCGGTAGCCGAGCTCGATCTTCTGGTAGACATTCACGTTGACCTTTTCCACTTTCTGAATGCCGAACGGCAGCTTAAAGTGGAAGCCGGCATCCGTAATGTCCGTTACCTTGCCGAATGTGGTCACAACGGCCTGCTCCTTGTCGTTCACGGTGTACCAAGAGCTTGCCACAACGGCGAGCAGTACGAGGACGATTACGACGATGAGCACGATTTTCGGCAGCTTCTTTAAAAAGTCTCCGCTCGGCTTTTTTGGCGTTGGGATGGGAATCCCGGTGCCCTTGAATTCCTCAAACATAAATTTCTCCTTTTTCAAAATCTGCACTCTCACTTAGAGCGCGTTCATCATGCTCTGCGCTTTGGTTTGCAGCTGCGCGGCGCGCCACGCGGTGATCATAATGCGCAAAGCCTGTTCAATCCGTTCCTTCGCGCCGGGGATCGACTCTTTGTAGTCCTTAAGGCCGTCCGCGATCAAACGGTTCATTTCGCTTTCCGAGGTCAAGCCGTGCTTCTGCACGCTGCCCGCCACCAGCACGAACGCGCCGTACAGCTCCGTATCGTCGATGGTGTCGTCGCCCTCATCGTCCAGCGCACCGTTGATGTAGCTTAAAAGCTTGCAGATCTGCTCGATGGAAAGCGTGCTTTTCAACGCGTTGATCATCAAGATGCGGCTCAACTGGCGGCGCGTGTACTTGCGCTGCTTCGGCGGTGCCAAAAAGCCGCGCCGCACCCAGTTTTGAATGATGTACGGCTCCAGCCCCGTGACCTGCGTCACCTGCGAAAGCACCAGCCCGCCGGCTAAAAACAGGGAAGAAAAAACTTCCTCCGCCGCCTGCGGCCGGTCTGCGTCAACGGAGAGCACCGTTCCGGGAAGTGTCCACTCCACTTTGTTCATCTCCTTCTATGTGATGATGAGAGTATACAACATAATTATATGATTGTCAATAGAGATTTAAAGATTTTTTCATAAAATCGTAAAATCCTTTGCACATGGGCAAATTTGTCATTTTTGCCCGTCCGCCGCGGACAGAAACGGGCATTGACAAGGCTGCTAAAACCCGATATACTGGGGAAAAGAGCAAAAATGAGGTGGAGAAATGGTACAATGCTATGAATGCGGCACCGTGTACCCGGAAACAATGCGCTGCTGCCCAAACTGCGGCAGTGAAGCGAAAATACAGCTTGCGCCGAACTCGGAGTTTGAAGAACCGAAAAATCCGTATGTGCAGCCCTACCGGCCGTATGGGATGCCGATGAATAACCGCATGAACGGCTACGCGGTCGCGGGCTTTGTGCTTTCGTGCGTCGCGCTTGTGCTGATGTGTGTATTCCCGCCGCTGTCAATCCTCGGCATCGTGTTCTCTACATTGGGGCTTTCACAGATTAAGAAGAGCTTTCAGCGGGGCAAAGGCCTCGCCGTCGCCGGGCTTACCATCGGCATGATAACGACTGTGTTCAGCATCTTTTTGTACGCCATGGTATTTATTGAGTCGTTGTGGTAAGAAGATTCTGCCGACGGGCGAACGAATAAAGTTTTGCACAAGCTTTTTCAAAAGCTTGTGGGGTCTTGGGGCAACGCCCCGAGTCGTCGTCCGCAGACGACGAAATCTTTTTGCCTAACCAAAGATCAGGAAGATAGGCGGAATAATCCGGTGGATTGTTCCGCCGCAAGAAACCCTATCAAGGGGTTTCTTGAAGCGTTCGTATGACGAACATTTAGAATAGGAGAATTCACAAAAATAAAAAAAGGCGGAAGCAGACCGAAAAAGCCTGCTTCCGCCTTACTTATTCTCTTTAAAAAGTGCCGTAAAATGCAAAACGACTGCCCGAAAGCAGTCGTCTAATGCATTGCGATGTTGGGAAAATTACGCGCCAGCGTTCAGCTTCTTATCGAGAGCGGACTTCTTTCTGGCAGCCGTATTCTTGTGCAGAATACCCTTTGCAGCAGCCTGGTCGATTCTCTTGACAGCGACCTTGACAGCCTCAGCCTTGTCAGCAGCATTGGACTCGATAGCAACGTTAGCCTTCTTGATCTCTGTCTTGAGCTGAGAGTTGATCATCTTGTTCTGCAGGGTCTTTGCGGCAGCGACCTTAACGCGCTTCTTAGCGGATTTGATGTTGGGCACAGTAGACACCTCCTCGATCGTAGGATTATAGTACGGCGAAACCGCCTGAACCGTATTGGTGGGCATAGATTCGCCTTGAACTCCAATAACGCAGACATAATCATACCACATAGCCCCCGAAAATGCAAGAGCTTTTTTGCCTTTTTTCGTAAAACGGCAGATAAAAAGCGCGGTTTACCGTTAGAAGGGCTGTAAAGTACTTCCGTATGATAAAAATCTGTTTTAAATGCAATGTAAAAAGTCCCGTAAGCCGAGATTTTCTTATAGACATTTTTTTAACGATATCGTATAATAAAAGCGAAAAACGCAGGAAAGCGGCGCAGACGGCAGCCGCTTTATAAAAAGGCGGCAAAGCCGCAAATTTACGGAGGAGGCGCTTATTTTGTCCAAGTTTTTTACAAGCCGAAAGATTTTTGACAATGTTACGCAGATCGGCGGTCTGGGCGGAGAGCTTTGCTATTTGATCGAAGGCAGTGAAAAAGCGCTGCTTATCGATGGTCTTACAGGCGTAGGCAGTTTGAAAGCGTTTGTACGCGAATGTACCGATTTGCCCGTTACGCTTGTGCTGACGCACGGACATGTGGATCACGCCGGCGCATCGTTTGAGTACGGGGAATGCTATGTGAACCCGGCGGACGTTGCGCTTTTGTACGAGCACGGCGACGTCGACAAGCGCTACGGATTTGTGATGGGCGGCGGCAAGCCGGAGGGGGCGTTTGTGCCCAAAAAGGAAGACGTTGTGCCGCCGTGCGCAGTGAAGACGCTGCCTGTTCAAGACGGCGACGTGTTCGACCTCGGCGGCGTGCAGATTGAGGCCATTGCCGTGCCGGGTCATACCGTGGGAACCATGGTCTATCTGGACCGTGCCCGCCGCGTTCTGTATTCCGGCGACGCCTGCAATGCGAACACACTGCTCGGTTTGCCGTGCTCCACAACAGTCGAGACGTATGCGAAAAGCCTCGACCACCTTGCGACATATCTTAAGGACATCGACAAGTTTTACGGCGGTCACGGTCTGCAGGCTGTTCCGGCGTACATCGTAGACGAAGCGATGATACTGTGCGAGGAGATTTTAAGCGATGACGACGACCGGTTCGAAACGGAGTTCCTCGGGCGCAAATTTCTCTATGCCCGCAAGTTTGACGGCATGTTCCACCGCGAGGACGGCGGCATCGCGAACATTGCCTACGTCATGGAAAAGGTCTACAATAAATAAAAAGCGCCACAAAGACATGCGCGTTTTGCCATACGACTGCGGTGTCCGTGCATGTTGTTCACTTTTTCGCACGGGCTTGACACAGCTTTGACAAAATCCCCAAAAGCCCGCAGAATGCGCCCAAAACGCCGAAAATTACTTGATTTATTCCCCTGAATATACTATAATCAAAGCGATAATCCAAAATTCTGCAACTATACTGAAAAAAGGATGGTTTGAACTATGAATAAAATTACCATTATCGGCAGCGGCAGCGTCGGCTCCACGATCGCTTACACCCTCACCGTGCAGGGCATTGCTTCCGAGATTGTCATGATCGATATCAACGAGGAAAAGGCAAAGGGCGAGGCCCTGGACATCCGTCAGGGCGTTCCGTTCTGCACGCCATGTTCCGTTTACGCGGGCAGCTATGAAGACGCAAAGGATTCCGACATCGTCATCATCACGTCCGGCATTGCCCGTAAGCCCGGCCAGACCAGACTGGACCTTGCACAGACGAACGTCAACATCATCAAGAGCATCACGCCGAACATCACGAAGTACGCACCGGATGCAATCTATCTGTTCGTCAGCAACCCGGTTGATATCCTCACCTACACGTTCTGCAAGTGCTCCGGCATTCCGGAGTCCCGCATCCTCGGTTCCGGTACCATCCTCGATACCGCCCGTCTGCGTGCACGTCTCTCCGAGTACTACCAGATTAACCAGCAGAACGTACACGCTTACGTTCTGGGCGAGCACGGCGACAGCTCCTTCGTGCCGTGGTCCGTTGCGAACATCTCCAACATCCCGGCAAACGCATACCAGAAGGCTATGGAAAACACCGACGGCATGTTGATTCCGCCGCTCAACTATGCGGACGTTGAGGATTACATGCGCAAATCCGGCGGCAACGTTATCAGGCGCAAGGGCGCAACGTTCTATGCGGTTTCCATTTCCGTCTGTCATATCGTAAAGTGCATCCTCTCCGGCATCGATACCAACATGACGGTTTCTACCATGCTGAACGGCGAATACGGCATCAGCGATGTCTGCCTGAGCCTGCTCACCACCGTCGGCCACAAGGGTGTTGTGAATAAGCTCAACCTGCCGCTGACCGAGAGCGAGCATGCCGCGCTTGTACATAGCTCTGAGTGCCTCAAGGAGATCATCAAGAAGGTTCAGATCTAAGTTAAGTTTATCCGTAACAAAGCCCCGGAGCACCTTGAACAGAACCAGTAAAACAGGACAATAGACAAAATCCCCCCTGATGTAGGATAATAAGTACATCAGGGGGGATTCATTATGAGCAAACGAAGATACACCAATATGCAGGTTCTACTACCGACCATAGAAAAGATGTTAGAATCAGGGAAGAACCACAGGGAAATCGAAGCGGAACTTGGCTTGGAGGGAGACCGTCCGGTTCACAATCTGCTGAAGCGGCAACGCAAAAAAGCCGCCAAGGGTGCGCCGAAGTTTCGTGGCAGGAAGCCTGCAAAGACGCTGCAGGAATATAAGTATGAGAATAAGCGGCTCAAGATGGAAGTGAAATTACTGCAGGATTTTCTGCAGTCCACAGAAAGGAAGTGAGGCCAAAGGCAAAGTACGCCGTCATTCACCGTCACCGGGGAGAATACCCAATATCTGTTATGTGCAAATTCTTCGGGGTATCCAGAAGTGGTTACTACTGCTTTAAAAAGCGTCTGGGAGAGACGGATCGCGATGCTGTTGTGGCAAAGGAAATCGAGGAATGTCAGCGCAGGACAGATAAGACCTATGGCTATCGACGTGTATGGAAGTGGTTAAAAGGCAGAAATATTCAAAGAGATCCGAAGACTGTGCTCAGAATCATGAAAAAATATGGATTATTGTCTGAGGTTCGCCGACGCCGCCAATGGGTAAATCTTGGTCAGCAGGTACACAAATACGAAAATCTGTTGAACAGACAGTTCCGGGCGGTCAGGCCAAACGAGAAATGGGTCACGGACATTTCTTACATCCACACAAAAGAAGGCATTTTATATCTGTCCATGATCCGAGATCTGTATGACAACAGTATTGTGGCCTACAAGACTGCAAGTCGGCAGACTGTGAATCTTGTTCTGGACACGATTCGTCTGGCAATGAAGAAAGAGAAAGTCGCTGCGGAGTTGCAGCTCCACAGCGACCAAGGCTTTCAATACACATCGCAAGCATACTTCAAGCTAACACAATCTTACGGCATAACGCCGTCCATGTCAAGGAAAGGAAATCCTTATGACAATGCCATGGCAGAAAATTTCTTCTCCATTCTGAAAACAGAGTGCATCTACCGCCACAAGCCAAAGACGTTCCAAGAAGCAAACGAACTGATCGACAGGTATATTTACTTCTATAACCACGAACGCATCCAAACAAAAACGGGAGTGGCACCGCTGTCGCTGCGCCACTCCGCTTAAAACTCAATATCCTACATGGGGGCTTTTAGTGCTGTCCGCATAATCTGGTGCGGTTCAACCTGCCCCGGGGCTTTTCAGTGAAGACGAGAGGAATGCCATGGAAGAATCATATAAAAAGGTTTCGTTTCAGGAAGCAAAGCATATCATCGATACCGAGCCGAACTGCGTGATCTTGGACGTGCGCGACGAAGACGAATACATCACGGGCCACGCCGAAAACGCCGTGCTTTTCCCGGTGGATACCATTGACGAAGACACCGCGGAGGAAAAGATCCCCACGCCCGATACGCCGATTCTTGTTTACTGCAAGAGCGGCCGCCGCAGCTTTATGGCGGCGATGAAGCTCGAATCCTACGGCTATACGCATATTTACGACATCGGCAGCTTGGTCGATTGGCCGTATGGCTTGGAATATTAAGCTCTGATTTCTACAGAAAAGTAAAAAACGGTTGAAAAGTGTGCGTTCGCGGCAGGTCAATTTCCTGCACAGCGGATACACACTTCGTTTTTAAGCGGCTTTCCGGCAAAGAAATCATCGAGGTTCTGCACCGTCACTTCCGCAATATTATACAATGCCTCTTCGGTCAAAAACGCCTGGTGCGCCGTTAAGATGACGTTCGGGCGGGAGATGAGCAATGCCAAAGTGTCGTCCTGTACGGCGGTGTCGGAATGGTCTTCAAAGAAAAACTTCGCCTCCTCCTCGTAAACGTCCAGTCCCGCGCCGCGCAAGGTGCCGTTATTCAATGCGTCCAAAAGCGCTTCGCTGTCAATAAGCGCGCCGCGCGAGGTGTTTAATAAAAACACACCTTTTTTCATTTTGTCAAACGCTTTGCGGTCGAGCATGTGGTAGGATTCTTCACTGAGCGGGCAGTGCAGGGAGATGACGTCGCTTTCGCGCAGGAGTGTATCGAGCGAAACGTACTCAAAGTCCGGCGCAGGATACTTGTCATACGCCAAAACGCGCATGCCAAAGCCGCGGCAGATTTCCGCAAATGCGCGGCCGATGCGCCCCGTGCCGATGATACCGACGGTCTTTTTGTAGAGGTCTATGCCCGTCAGACCCACAATACTGAAGTTGAAATCGCGCGTGCGGATGTAGGCGCGGTGCAAACGGCGATTTAACGTCAATAAAAGCCCCATGGTGTGCTCCGCAACGGCGTGTGGGGAATAGGCGGGCACGCGTACCACGCGCAGCTTGCCCGCTGCTGCCTGCATATCCACATTGCTGAAGCCCGCGCAGCGCAGTGCCAAAAGCTGCACGCCGCAGCGGTGCATGCGGTCAATGGCGGCCGCGTCCACACGGTCGTTCACAAAGGCGCACACGGCGTCAAAGCCGTCCGTCAGCGTCGCCGTGTGGCGGTTCAGCTTTTCTTCAAAGTACGCGATTTCATAGTGCTTTGCCAGAATGTCGAACCACGTGCGGTCATATGGTTTTGTATCAAAAAATGCGATTTTTTTCATGCTGCACTCTCCTTTTGTTTTAACGTTGCACAGTTATTCTGCGCGTCATAATTTGGGTTATTCCGCACAGAATAAGCCAAAGAAAACGTATAAAACGAAAGGCGTGGATTTTCACATGGAATATGTAAGGGCGTTTGCGGTCGGCGGGGCAATCTGTGTGGTCGGTCAACTTTTGATCGATCTGACAAAGCTCACCCCGGCCAGAATCATGGTGGCCTACGTCACGGGCGGTGTGATCTTAGGTGCGCTCGGGTGGTATGCACCGCTCGTGAATTTCGCGGGCTGCGGCGCCACCGTGCCGCTGAGCGGCTTCGGGTATCTGTTAAGCGAGGGCGTAAAAGCCGCCGTAAAAGAAAAGGGCATTCTCGGCGTGTTCACGGGCGGAATCACCGCCGGTGCCGCCGGCATTGCCGCAGCCGTCTTCTTCAGCTGCCTGATGGCCGCCATCGCAAAGCCGAAAGAAAAATCGTAAAAAACAAGCGCCGCAGAGAACGGAAACTCTGCGGCGCTTGCTCATGGTTCGAAAAAGGAATTTTGTCTGACAGCACGCATCCCTTTTTCATCCTTTTCGTCCACTCGGCTTCTTTGAAGCCGACGAGGACAAACTTATCTTTTGTGCTCCTGATCCGTTTTACTTTGCCTTAAACACACGGTTTAAGAGGTAAATGCTCAAAATGATTGCGGCAATGACAAGGAAAACGCCGGTCATGCCTTTGGCCATATACTGTAAGCTGTCTAAAAATGCGGGAACATTGAACATACGTTATCCTCCTTAATGGATCATGTTTAAGATGATGCCGCCTGCGATGACAGACGCGATCTGACCGGAGACGTTGGCGCCTACGGCGTGCATCAAAAGGAAGTTCTGCGGGTCTTCCTGCTGTCCCATTTTCTGGATAATGCGTGCGGACATCGGAAACGCCGAAATGCCCGCCGCGCCGATCATGGGGTTGACTTTATTCTTGACAAACAGGTTCATGATTTTCGCAAACAGTACACCGCCTACGGTGTCAAACACGAATGCAATGAGACCCAGTCCCAAAATAAGCAGCGTGTCCACGCGCAAAAATTCCGCCGCTGTCATATGTGCGGTGATTGTGATGCCGAGAATCAGGGTGATCAAGTTGGACAGCACGTTCTGCGCGGCATCCGAAAGGCTGTTTAACACGCCGCACTCACGCAGCAGATTGCCGAACATCAAAAAGCCGATAAGCGCCGCCGAGCGATTGGACACAATGCCGACGACCGCCGTGATGAGGACAGGAAACAGAATTTTGGTCGTTTTTGAGACAGAGCCGGGCGTGTACGCCATACGGATGCGCCGCTCGGTTTTGGTCGTCAGCAGGCGGATGACCGGCGGCTGCACAATGGGCACAAGCGCCATATACGAGTATGCCGCCACGGTGATGGCGCCGATATACTGCGAATTTAGGACGTTCGCGACAAAAATGGAGGTTGGGCCGTCCGCCGCGCCGATGATCGCGATGGAGGCGGCGTCGTGCAGGTCAAAGTTAAACAGCCGTGCCATGCTCAGCGTGAAGAAAATGCCGAACTGGGCCGCCGCGCCGAATAAAAACAGCTTCGGGTTTGAGAGCAGAGGCTCAAAGTCAATCATCGCGCCGATGCCGATGAAGAGGAGCAGCGGGAAAAGCTCATTTGCAATGCCGCTGTCAAATAATAACGTCAGTACGCCCACTTCTTCGCCCTGCGTCACCGCGCCGGAAAGCGGCAGATTGACAAGGATTGTACCGAAGCCGATAGGCAAAAGCAGCGCAGGTTCCATTTTTTTCGCGATGGCAAGGTAGATGAGCACGCCGCCTATGCACCACATTACCGCGTGCTGCCACGTCACATTGCCCACGTTCGCGAAAAGCTCGCTTAAAAAGTTCATTTTCATACCTTCCTCTCGGATGATTTTGCCGCCTTTGCAAAATCCTTGTCTCCGAAAGAAAATAAAAAAGAGACTTTTATCCTGCCGCGGCATGATAAAAGTCTCGCAGATTACAACGTATACGGACGGGGGAACCGTCGTGCTGACGCATACATTACAGATATTTCCTGTTTGCTACTCCCTTTTATACCCATATTTTACGGGAGCGCGGCGCATTTGTCAAGCGAAAGTTTACGGCAGACGGTAGCCCGCTGCAAGGTACAGCGCGTACCAGTCTTCGCGCGCGAGCGTAATGTCAAGCGCGGCGGCGCAGTCGCGCAGGCGCTTTGGATTGATGGTGCCCGTGACGGCCTGCATTTTTGCAGGGTGACGCAGAATCCACGCAAGCGCGATGGCGGTGTTTGTCACGTTGTATTTTTCCGCCAGCTCGTCGAGCTTTGCGTTTAGCTTCGGGTATTTTTCACTGCCGATGAAAACACCCTCGAAGAAGCCGTACTGGAACGGCGACCACGTCTGAATGGTGATGTTGTGCAGGCGGCAGTAGTTCAACACGCCGTTATCGAGCACCGGGTTTAAGCCGTCGCAGATGTTTGTGTTCATCGGCTGCGCGATCATCGTGGCATTTGTCAGGCTCATTTGCAACTGGTTTGCGCAGATCGGTTGATGCAAAGCGCTCTGCAAAAGCTCCATCGTGTACGGGTCTTCGTTGGAGACGCCGAAGTGGCGCACCTTGCCGCTCTTTTCAAGCTCGTCAAAGGCTTCCGCTACTTCTTCTGGCTCCATTAAAGCGTCCGGACGGTGCAGAAGCAAAACGTCAAGATAATCCGTGCCAAGGCGCTTTAAGCTGCCGTCTACGGCAGACAAAATATGTTCCTTTGAAAAATCGTACATTTTGCCGGGCACAATGGCGCATTTCGACTGAATGATAAGATCTTCGCGGCGAACGCCCGCGTCCTTTATCATCTCGCCGAACACACGCTCGCATGCACCGCCGCCGTAAATATCGGCGTGGTCAAAAAAGTTGAGCTCAAGCTCCAACGCGGTGTGCAGAAATTTATCTGCTTGCGTGCGCTCTGCGCCCGCAAGACGCATGCAGCCGAGGGCTATAGGCGGCACCAAAAGCCCGCTTTTGCCAAGTTTGATTTTTTCCATACAACAAGCCTCCCAAATGAAGTCTATTTGTCTTCATTATAGAAAAACTTATGCGCGTTTGCAAGTGTTTTCCTTGCTTTTTCCGCGTGCGCGGGCTACAATGAGAAAAAGACTTTGGAGGGGTTGCCATGCGTTTTGGTGTGTGTATGCCGATCGAGCAGGCGGAATTTATCGCAAAGCTCGGGTTTGATTATCTTGAGGTCAGCGCTGCGGGACTTGCAGAGATGACAGAGGCGCAGTTCGCGGATTTTCTGCAAAAAAATGAAGCCGCACCCATTCACGCGGAGGCGGCAAACTGTATGTTTCCGGGTAGTATTAAGCTGACGGGTGACAATGTCGATTTTGAAGCGATCCAAACATACGTCAATCACGCCATAGGGCGATTGGCGCAGGCGGGCATAAAAATCGGGGTATTCGGCAGCGGCGGCAGCCGCCGTGTACCGGAAAATTTCCCGCGCGAAAAAGCGTGGGAGCAATTAAAAACTGTCGCAAAAATCTTAGGTGACGCCGGTGAAAAGTACGGTGTCACCATCGCGCTGGAGCCGCTGCGGCACGAGGAAACAAATATTTTCACAATGCAGCCGGAAGCTTTGAAGTTTGTCAAAGAGGTCAACCACCCGCACTTTAAGCTGCTGTGCGACTACTATCACCTCATAAGCGAAAACGGCACGCCGGAAATGGTAGAGCAGTGCGGCGATATCCTTGCGCACACGCATATCGCAAACCCCGTCGGCCGCGTACCCATGACGCCGCAGGATACCGCGGATTACAAAGCCTTTTTCCGCGCGCTGCACTTTATCGGCTACAACGCCCGCATGAGCCTCGAGTGCCCCGTAAAGAACCCCGAAACCCAGCTTCCCGTTGTGCTTGAGGTTTTGCATAGGTGTGACAATGAATAATGATTCGTTTTTGAATGTGAGTGCGTAAAAAACAAGCGCCGCGGAGAAATGAAACTCCGCGGCGCTTATTTTTACATCAGTTTGGTCGTTACTGGATGGAACCTTCAAGATACGCTTCCAGCTCGGCATTTTCTTTCTTTTCCTTGAAATAGTTCAGCACGGCAAAAGCGGCGGTAACAACGGCAACGGCAGCGGTGATGCAGCCGATAATGGTGAGCACCTTGTTCAAACACTTCATGATAAACCATCCTTTCCGGTTCGCCAACATTCTGAAAGAGACCGTACACTGTCTCACTTTGGGCGATTATGATTACCTTTATCATACCCAAGTTTCGGCGAAAAGTCAAACGTTTTTGTGCCCTGTCATACAAAGTTTACACATGGCGTGAGCTGCCGTGCGAAATCCTATGAAAAATTCTTCTTTTTGCAAACATTTTGCCCATATGCAAGCGGTTTCTGCGCCGGATTTGTTGACAATCCGTTTAAAAAAACTTACAATATTATTTTAGAGTATTTCAGCAGGAAACACCCAAAATGCGGCACGGAGGCCGCATACCTTACCTGTATCATTTTTCGAAGGGGAGAACGCACGGCACTGCCGTGCAAAGAAGTTATGGAAGAAAAGAATATGAAAAAGGCCACCATACGGGACGTGGCAAAGGCTGCCGGAGTTTCGCAGTCCACGGTGTCCCGTGTGCTCAACAACAATGGCTACGTGGGCGAAGACGCCCGCCGCCGCGTGGAAGAAGCCATGGAAGCGCTGCATTATTCGCCCAGCGCTATTGCAGTGTGTCTTTCCAAAAGCCGTTCTCGCATGATCGGCGTGATCGTGCCGCAGATCTTTGCACCGTTTTTCAGCCAGATGTATTACATTGCAGACCGCATTATGGAGCGGTACGGTTACCGCCTTCTGCTGTGTAATTCCGACGAAAGCTTAAAGCGTGAAAAAGAGCTCATTGACGATCTGCTTTCGTATAAGATCGCCGCGCTGCTCATCGTGCCCGTGGATGGCGACGAGGGCAGCAACAAGGAGTATCTCGACTACATCCGCAGCTCAGGCACGCCCGTTGTGTGCGTAGACCGTGAGATTGAAGGAATCCACTGCGACGGCGTGTATATCGATAACTATACCGCTTGTTATGAGGTTACAAAAGACGTGCTCACGCGCGGCTACCGCAACATTGCGTATATGGCAGACCCGCCCATATACAGACCGGGTTGCGACCGTCTGCGCGGCTTCCGTGACGCCTGCAAGGAATTCGGCGTTACGGTGCCGCAGGAGAATATTTTCCTTGCGCCGATTGAAGATACGAAACCGTTGAATGCGTTTTTGCATGACGTTGCCCGTCGGGATGTCCCGCCGAAGGCGATCATCAACTTTGTGCGCGGCTGGGATTATACCATGCTGCAAGCGCTGCATTCTGCAGGACTGCGCGTGCCGGAGGACGTGTACCTGACCGGCCTTGACGATGACAACACGCTGCCGAACTTCGGCTACTCCATGCAGTATTTACCGTCTATGATCGATTTTTCCGAGGCAGCTGCTAAGCTCTTGATTGAGCGCGTGGAAACGGGGAATGCGCTGCCGGAACCGGAGCGCCGCATCTTCACCACGCACATGAAGCCTATATTTGAAAGAAAAGTCACGCTGCCAAAGCCCGATGCAGCGCCGGCTGAAACCGATGGGAAAGAGAAGTAAAGTACATAAAAGCAAAATGAAATTTATCAAACCGAATTTTTACGACGCGTTTCACTGCACGGCCGCCGCATGTTCCGATACCTGCTGCGCCGGCTGGGAAATCGACGTTGATCCCGATACCGTTGAATATTACGAAAATTTAGAAGGAGAGCTCGGCGACCGCCTGCGCGAAGAGCTGTGCGACCTGCCGGACGGCACGGTGTGCTTCCGCCTCGGCGAAAACGAGCGTTGCCCGTTCCTCGATGACGACAACCTCTGCGAGCTTATCTTAAAGCTTGGCGATGATGCTTTGTGCGAGATTTGCCGTGAACACCCACGTTTTTATGAGGAGCTCGGCGGCCGCGTGGAAATGGGCGTGGGCCTTTGCTGTGAAGAGGCGTGCAGACTGCTGTTTGAGCAGAAAAATCCCGTCACGTTCATCACAACGAATGTCGGCGAGCTGCCGAATGCGCCGGAGGATCCGCTTGTGTTCCATCTGCGGGACGAAGCATTTGCCATCGTGCAGGACCGCTCTCTGCCGTTGCGCGTGCGCATGCACCGCCTGCTCGATTTCGGCGTGCAGGCGCAGAAAACGCTGTTCGGCAATATGTCGCCTGCCGAACGCGAGAAGACCGATGAGACCGATACCCGCGCCGCGCTGTTTGACATGATGACCGAAATGGAGCCCTACGACGAAACATGGCCCGATTACGTGCAGCTTTTGGAGGATAACGGCTTGCAGGCGAATCTCGACGACATCGACGGCGGCTACGAAAACCTGCTTGTGTATTTCCTGTACCGCCATTTTGCACACGGTGTGACCGACGGCCGCATCGCGGCGCGCGTGGGCTTTTGCGCTGTGAGTGTGTGGTTCATCTGCCTGATGAACACAAAGTGCCTGCGTGATACCGGCGAATTCACCCCGTGGGACCGCATCGTCTGCACGAAAGACTACTCCAAGCAGGTGGAATACAGCGCCGAAAACATGGAAATGGCGCTCGAGGCCCTGCACAAAGACCCCATTTTTTCCGCCGAACACCTAAAGCGCCTGTTCGGATAACAAAAACCTCGAAAGGAGCTATGATCGATGAACCGATACGTTGTGCTTGCCCGTTTTGATAAAAATACAGAAGAAAAACTGATTGCGCTGCGCCGCGAGATGACAAACGCAGGCTATGCGTCTTCCGAGTGGCCGCCGCATATCACGCTTGCGGCGTATGAAGATCTCGATGCCGAAGCGCTCTGCGACTGGACAGGGAAGTTTGTCCGCGAACACACGCGCCAAAAGCTGGCGTTCGGCTCTGTGAGCCTTCTGCCGCCGTATGCCACGCACCGCGAAACCGCCGTGCTGTGCCTGAATCCGGTACACGCAAAGCCTTTTGTCGATTTTTACTATGCGTTCCACGAAAAATACGAGTCGTTCTGCAAAGGCATCGGCAGTTTCTCCGCCGTTTCGGAGGACAAGCCCGTCATCCACTGTACGCTCAGCGTTGTGCGCATTACGGAGCTGCAGGACGCGCTCGAGCTCGTCTTCCAAAATGATGTTTTCACCCAAGCCGAAGTTACCGCGCTGGAGATCTACACCTATCCCATGCGCCTCATCAAACGGTTTGACCTGACCAGAGCGTAAATTCAAAATTTCAAAAGCAAAAGCACGCAGTGTTTCAAAACCTGCGTGCTTTTTGCGTATAATCATTCAAAATACAGTGTGCCCATGTTCAGCAATCTCGTCAGGCGCGCTAAAATGCGACGGAGGGTAGGCAGGAGCAAAAAGGCGAGGAGAAAGTTCGAGACACCGTGGACAAGGTCGAACGGAATGCCGCTGATGATATACGCCAGCGTTGCCGCGGGGCCGCTTAAAATGAGCACGGGTATCGCGGTGAGCGTGCCGAAAATCAGCCCGTAAAACCCGCACAGAAGCCCCCAGCCGAGGCGGCTTTCCATTTTACGAAACAGCCAAGCGGCGACGGCCAAAATCGCCCAGATGTAGAGGTACGAAAACCACCACAGCCCAAAACCGTACAGCAACCCCTCAAGCAGCACGAATACGGCGAGCGTATAACCCACGTATGGCCCGAGCGCAAGGGTGAACAGCACCGTGAGCGATGAGGCAAGCTCCACGTTTGGCAAAGGGGCAAGTGCCACCTGCGAAACAAACATCAGCGCGCCCAAAATGCCGCTGAGTGCCACGCATTTTAAGCGCAAATTAATACCCCACCGTGAGCGTGAACTCGTACTTGCCTCCGTCTTCGACCGGGGTGGAGTCGACGCCGGTGGAGGCCATTTCACCGTTGATTGTCAGACACCACCACTCCTGATTCGCGCTGTCGGCTTCAATGCCGTCCACTTTTGTGACGAACAGGCCGTATTCGCTCTCTTCGCCTTCGATAAGGTCGGCATCCTGCAAAGCGGTACCGAGCATTTCTTCGTCCGTGTTGAGATTATGCACGGTCTCTTTGCCGTCGGCATCGACAACGGTGAGCGTGTAGGCTTTAGCGCCTGCGGTGCCCTTCGGCACCGTGACCTGCCAGATGACAACGCCTGCGACGACGAGCACAACGAACACGATGGCCGCAATAATGAGCGGCTTCTGGTTTTTGGTTTTGGTTGACATAATTTTTTACCTCTTTCTTGTTTTTTATCCCCAAACAGGTGAATTACTCGGCTGTGTTTTCCACTTTTTCTGCCTGCTCTGTGGAAACTCTTTCGGGCGTTTCCGGCTCGCCGTTCCAACGGGCGATAATGGCTTTTGTCTTGATGCCCTCTGCGGTGAACATCACCTCGTGCTCGGACTGAATGTTGCCCGGCGCGTCTTCGCTGTGCAGGTCGTCCGTTTTGCAGAGAATTTCAAACCCTGCTTCACTTAAATAGCGTTGCGTCGCAAGGTACAGGTCGGTGTTGTCGGTTTTGAACCACAGTTCGCCGCCGGGTGCGAGCACCTTTTTGTAGGTGTTCAGCTGGCGGGTGTGGGTCAGGCGGCGCTTATGGTCTCCGGCCTTCTGCCACGGGTTGCAGAAGTTTACATAAATTCGTGCAGCTTTTTCACTGGACGCAAAAAGTGTATCCAGTTTTTCAATGTTATAGGAAAGAAGATTTACGTTTTCCACGGGATCCTCGCCGAACTCCGCTTCCATGTTGCGGCGGGCAACGCCCAAAATATCTTCACTGATGTCGATGCCGATGAAATTTACGTCTTTTTCTCGGTGCGCAAGCTTTGCCAAAAACGTGCATTTGCCGCAGCCGAGGTCTAAATGGATGGGCTGCTGCTTTTTAAAGCGCTCGCCCCATGTTCCGGCGGCGGTTTTCGGCTCGTGCACATAAAACGGGCACGCGGCAAGTTCCGGGCGCGCCCACTTTTTCTTTCGGATTCTCAAAATTTTATCCTCATTTCTTTTCCGTTATTTTCGCTCTGCCTATTTTAACGCAGAAATGAAAAGTGTGCAAGTGCGATTCTGTTTTTTCCCCGTTTTGCGCGCTTTTTTCTTCTTTTTCCATTGAAAGGCATCGGGCATTTTGCTATAATAAGAAAAAGCGCAAACTTAGACTTACATATCACTTTATATGTCAAGGAGGAAAACGTGATGGACGAATTAAAAATGCAAAACGGTGCTTTAATTTTGGAGGGCGGCTCTCTGCGCTCGCTCTTTACCTCCGGCGTTTTGGACGTCTTCATGGAGCACAACTTATATTTCTCCGATGTGACCGGTGTGTCCGCAGGCTCTTTGACCGGCGTGAACTACGTTTCCCGCCAGCCGGGGCGTTCCGCAAAGCTTAACATCGACTACGTGAACGACAAGCGGTATCTCGGCGTGAACAATCTCATCTTACACCACGAGATCTTTAGCTTTGACTTTTTGTTTAACGATTTGTCACGCAGCATTCTGCCGATGGATTTTGACACGTTTTATAAATCGCCGCAGCATTTTACCGCCGTGGCGACGAACCTAAGAACCGGCGAGGCGGAATACTTTGAAAAAAGTGCCTGCTCGGATATTTTGGCAGCTATTCGCGCCAGCAGCAGTATGCCGATGCTCTCGAAAGCCGTGAAGATGAACGGCGAGCTGTACCTGGACGGCGGCTGTGCCATGGCGATTCCGTACCAAAAGGCCATCGATGACGGCTTTGAGAAGATCGTGCTGGTCTTAACGCGCCAGCAGGGCTACCGCAAGCTTTACACAAAGCCCTCTATGCTGCGTTTGTATGCGAAGTATTTCCGGCATTTCCCGAAGTTTTTGAGCGCGCTGTACGCCGTTCCGACGCGCTACGACGCCCAGCAAAGGGAGATCGACCGCTTAGAGAAAGAAGGCCGCATTTTCGTTATCCGCCCGCAGGGACCCGTGAATGTTTCGCACACGGAAAAGGACACGGCGAAATTAAAAGCGCTGTACGAGGAAGGCCGTCAGGAAGCCGAGCGCCGCATGGACGCACTGAAACGGTATTTGGAGGCGTAATTTGCAAAAGGCGCCGTCAAATTGACGATTGTAAAAGATTAAGCAAAGCCCGCAGACTCAAAAAATCTGCGGGCTTTAACGAAAAAGGACTCTGCAATTTGCAAAGTCCTTTCGTTTGGTCGAGGTGACAGGATTCGAACCTGCGGCATCTTGGTCCCAAACTTATCGGGAAAACTTTTTATGCTCGTTTATAGCGGTTTTCAGTGCTTTTTAATTTGTTTTACTTACTCTTTGACGCTCTTATCTCCACTGTGTCCGCATGTTCCAGCGCCGTCTGTGGTAATCTATGTGGTCAAAAACGCTTCCCGCCCGATTTCCGGTGAATGTTCACCGATGCCGGACGGGAAGCGTTTCTCGTTGCTGTTGGCTGCATTGTAACTCTGAGCAGGCGATTATGCAAGTTGTTTCTGAGCAGAGGGCGGCTCAAAGGTTGAGCCGCTATAGACAAAGAAGAGTGAGTTTACAGCATGAAAATAATCGCAGGCTCTTTTCCATCAACTGAGTATAAATCCCTTAATGAAGGCATAATAGTAAGGGATTTATGGCACAGCCCATTGACTATTCCCTTATTTTATATTATTATTTAAGGGAAAACGAATGGAGGTGAGGAAATGAGAACCTTCAATTACTCCGCAATCAAGGAGCAGAAGTGGGACTTGGATGTTCTTGGCCTGATTGCGGCCATATACAAGGAAGCCGGAAAGCAGGAACTGTATTTGAGGCAGCGTCCGGAGGAGCTCGAAAAGCTCGTGGAGATTGCCAAGATACAGAGCACTGAGGCATCGAATGCCATCGAGGGCATCGTTACCACGAGTACCCGAATCCGGCAGCTTGTCGAAGAGAAAACCACGCCGAGGAACCGTGACGAGCAGGAGATTGCCGGATACCGTGATGTGCTGAGCATCATTCACGAGAGCTTTGACGCGATTCCAATTACGCGGAACTATATCCTGCAGCTTCACAAAATCCTGTACAGCCACATGAATAACCCGCTTGCGGGCCGCACAAAAAGCGTGCAGAATTATATCACTGCCACCTATCCGGACGGTCATGTGGAAACGCTGTTCACGCCGCTTGCTCCGTATGAAACGCCGGAAGCGCTGGACAGAATCTGTGAGGAATACAACCGCGTAATCGGGAATATGAAACTGGAGCCGTTGATTGCGATTCCGGTTTTTGTCCATGACTTTCTGTGCATCCACCCCTTCAATGACGGCAACGGAAGAATGAGCAGATTGCTCACAACGCTGCTTCTGTACCGAAATGGTTTTTATGTTGGAAAGTATATCTCCCTTGAAGCCAAAATCGCCAAAAACAAAGATCTGTACTACGATGCGCTTGCACAGGCGCAAACCGGCTGGCACGAAGGCACCGAGGATGTAGTGCCCTTTATCAAATATCTGCTTGGAACAATACTTGCAGCCTATAAGGACTTTGAGGATCGTGTGGCGCTTGTTGAAACCAAGCTGCCCGCACTGGAAATGGTGCGCAGAGCAAGCAATAATAGAATCGGGCGCTTCAGCAAGCAAGACATCCGGGAGTTCTGTCCAACGCTCAGCGACAGTTCCATAGAGGGAGCCTTGCGGAAGTTAGTCGCCGTTGGTGAACTGAAAAAAGAAGGAAAAGGTAAAAACACCTGCTATTTCAGACTGAATTAAATTTCCGTCAAATTAGAGGGCCGCACCTGTTCATACGAGCAGGTGCGGCCCTTTTGGTCGCTTTACGGAAGTTGGCGTATAGTTCAACGGTTGAGCCGCTATAGACAAGGAATATACCCAAAGTCCCCTGCCGAAACACACTCGCCTTACCCGAAGAAATACTGCTTCATATCTGAGGTGCCACCATTCTTATCGCAGAACCATTCGTAATCAGCGAGACAGTTCTGGCAGTGGGCAATTACATCAAATCCGCCTGGTGAATGCTGGTTATCGGCAATGCTCATGACCTCCAAGGGCTTCCCGCAGGCTGGGCAGGGTCTAATCTTCCTCGCCTTACGAGTGGCACGCTCTCTCTGCTCTGTTTCAAGTGCATCTAAAAGGCCCTGCCAAAGATTTGGATTCAGTTCATGCTCTGCATAGTCTTCAAGGTGCCGCCTAATCTCATCGGCAGCCAGTACGAGAAACTTATCATCCAGAAGCTAAATGTGACGCTTGATATAATCAGCGACTACCATGGGCATACAAGTATTCCTGCCCATCGCATACCGCATTGCCGACAGCAGGATCAAGCGAAAGTCAGAGTCGCAGATCGGGGCGAGCAGATCCTGAGGGAACAGCAGAAACTCTTTGCCATTATTCATGCATACGCGCAGCGGTCGCTGTTCTTCCGTTACCAGGTTCAGTAAACTGTTAGCTTGACCTTTCAACTCATCAACGGTAATCGATTCGTAGTCCTGAAACGGGTTTACTTCATAATTCATCATTTGACCTCCAATCAGTTTGTCCTCGTTATGAGGTGTTGGCATTGTAGCTCTGACTGTCCGGAGGTTCAACCGTTTCTTTCGCGGCTTGAAAAGAAATTGAATAGAGTCGGAATTCGTGCGGATTTATCATTTTCTTGCCTTTTCTGACCGAATGTGCTATCATAAAAATGGCGCTGTCAGGCGTTGAAATATGCCCTGGTAGTGCGGCTGTAATAGCTCGAATGCTCTGCCAGGTGGCAGAGCATTTTATATATCGGCACGGAGGAGAGACTTTATGGCGGTTAGTTATAAAAAACTCTGGAAGTTACTCATCGATAAGGACATGAAGAAAAAAGACCTGTGTGAAAAGGCAGGTATCAGCCCAGCCTCCGTCACCAAAATGGGACGGAATGGGCATGTCACCACGGAGATACTCGTGAAGATTTGCGCAGCGCTGGATTGCAGGATTGAGGATATTGTAGAGATTGTGCCAGATGAAAAGCAACCATCAAATAAAGCGGAGCCGGGGGTGATGAGATGACTATCGTAGAATCTATTAAGTGTGTTTTACAACAAAATAATGATGGTTTGACCTCAAAACAAATATATGATGAGATTATTCGTCAGGGATTGTATTCTTTTGGAGCAGAGAATCCTGTTGGTGTTGTCAATGCTCAACTTCGCCGTCGGTGTATCGGTCTGGATTTTCCGACTGCTTACCCGATAAAATTCTTTGAAATTGCGGGTTATGAAGGAAAAAAGATCAAATTCCGTTTGATTTCGACAGAAAATACAGCCACTATTATTACTGCTCCCAAAACTACAGATATTTCTGAACTGTTACCGGAAGAAAAAATCAAAGCTGCGCTGCAGGAGCATTTACAAAATATACGACAACAAGTATTTGATTCTGTCCTAAACAATTCCCCAGAGTTCTTTGAACATCTTGTGGTTGACTTGCTTTTAAAGATGGGGTATGGATATGATAAAAATTCGGGTATTGTTACAGGAAAACCACATGATGGCGGAATTGATGGAATAATTAGTGAAGATAAGCTCGGCTTGGATTTGATATATATCCAGGCTAAACGTTTTGCTAATGGCAATAAGGTTACCCGGCATGATTTACAGGCCTTTATTGGCGCCATGGAACATATTAACAAAGGTGTTTTTATTACAACATCGTCTTTTACGAGATCTGCAATACAATTCATCGAGAAGCAACAGCAAAAAAATATCAAATTAATAGATGGCAATTTACTTGCAGATCTTCTTGTTAAGTATGAGGTTGGCGTGGCAGCGGCACAAACTTTCAAATTATATAAACTCGATACCGAATATTTTAACTTTTAAATCATTCGCCTAATCCGGATATAGAGATAGGAGCTTTATTATGGCGGAAATTGTTGGAACAATTACTAATCTGAGTGATTTTTTGTCGAAAACACAAGTGTGCTTATCCGTAAAGCCTAATGATCCTCAACAGCAAATCATTTGCCTCGAGGCAGATAGGAAGTATTCTATCCCTGCTTTTCAGAGAGAGGTTAGATGGGATGACAACAATCTTAAAATGCTTTTGTACGATTTGTCTCGCAGCAGCAAGTTTTTGGGAAATATAATATTAACGATTAAATCTGACCACACTTGTGAAATTATTGATGGTCAACAACGTACAACTGTACTTATGTTGATTGTTTCCTGTATAAAGAAAAAGTTTGGGACCAAGATATCGACGCCAGATCTGTGCCCTCTTCGCAATGAGGGGTTTACAGGCTTCCAGACACTCTTAGAAAAGGCCTTTGATCAGGAAGCAATTACATCCGATGATTGGAACGCTATTCTTAAAAGCGATGATTATCATCAACTTCCTCGTATTCAAAAACTATGGAACACGATATCTTCTTCCGAGTTGTTAGCTGACCGGCATAAAGCCCAGGGGCTTCTTGATAACTTGTGCAAATCTGAGTTCAATATAATTGCCAGCTATTCTAACGATGTAAATACCAGCATCCAGTATTTTCTGGATGTAAATCTTAAAGGCATTCGTTTGGATACTGAAGATATTTTCAAAGGTTATCTTTTTAGTCAGGATAGCCGCGAACTCACACGTTCTCTTTGGCAAAAGAATAAGCGTGATGTATTACGCTTAAATGGCGTCACGCAGAGCTCGGAAGAGAAAAGATATCCTCTGATGAAGTTGTATGAACACTTTTTCTATTGTGACTTATATCTTCCTCGCGAGGGAGATTGCGAGTATAGTACACTCAAGTTTGGTGAAAACTTTTGTCTCACATCCGGATTTGAAAGTGGAAGTACGAAATATTACGAAGGTAGCCATTTAATTGAAGCCATACGAGATCGGGACTATTTGCAAAATGTACTCTCCAGACTCAATAAATGCGTTGAAATAATGACGGATATTATTGAAAGCGAGGGACCTTCTACTCCGTTTAAAGACAAATTTATTTGCGCTAAAAAGGTAGATTCTATAGATATTCAAAACTGCCATTCGATGCTAAAGAAGATACTTATGGAAAAAGAGGTGATTCCTAAAATTTTAGCGTTAAAGTATATCCTTACATACTTTGACGGAAAGCCTCACGCAAAAGAAGAGTACAAGTCAGTCTATAGCGTCTTTTGTGCAGCGGTCTTGTTTACCGTTTTCGCAAACAAAAAAGAGAGTGATACTTTCTACAACTTTGTAAGACTGGAAGAATGGAAAAGCAAGATAAACAAATGGCTTTATGACTATATTTCTTCTCATGCACTGACCAGAGGTAAAGTTCTCGCTGCATATAAATATAGTGAAAGTGACGATGACCCAATTCAACAAATCCGTTGTAAGTCTTTGGCGGCGATTAGTAATTTCTTCAAAGTAACGAAGAACGGTGATAATTATAACATGGGTATTTCCAACGCAGCTGAACTTTGTAAGTTTTTTGGAGATAAAACAGTTTATAGTTTAGAACACTTTATTGTAGGAGAATGCGGAACTCTTCATGTCAAAACCGCAAAATACGATTTCCCATATAAATATCCACCAACGATTCAGAAGTACAGAAATTCTCTATTTAATTTTATTTTTATTCCTCAACCGCTTAATAGTTCTCTTTCTAATGAAGGATTGTTTATTAAAGTAGCAGAAATCCATACACATGAAAACGAGATTAAATGCAGCTATAGCAAAGGATACTATGGACTGTTAAACAAATCTCCTCGTATGTACTTTCAACGCTACCCTACCGAAAAGGAGATAGATTCCTTCAGTACTGAAGAGGATGCCAGAGCATACCTAAATGAATATTTTACTAAAACATTTCCGGAAGAGTTTTTACAGTTTTCAACGGCGCTTGTAAAAAAAATCAACTGGGGTTCTTAACACGAAGGCGTTCTCGGATATTTCCGAGAGCGCTTTCTCATTAAATGCGCAGCATGGTAACGACATATCTTGCGGAAACTATTATTGTCCATTTTATTGTACTTGCTTTATAATATCATGATCTTTAAAGAAAGTCACTTTCTCCATAAAACCTGGTGTGTGCAGCATTTTATTACCGGTACTGTGTTGACTGTTGGTGAATTTTAATATATACTTAAGTATATACTTACGTATAAATAGAGGTGCTATATGCTGAAATATCAATTTCCCGCTGTAAAGGGCTGTCAGGCCGGAAAAGATTACTATATATGCATGGTTCCCCTTGGGTTAATGAGTAAGATTTTTGCGACCGATAGCAGCGATGTCCCTGCCGAGTATCGCGCCCAAAGAAAGCTCAACGAAGCTCGTATTCCTGAAATCTGTGGATACATCTTGTCTAATCGAGATTCGTATGTCTTTTCAGCTCTGGCTGCATCTGTGGACGGTGACATGAAGTTTGTCCCTGCTGACAGCAATGAGAATGCAGGCCTTCTGGAAATCGATATGACCGCTTCCTTCCTGATCAACGATGGACAGCATCGAAAGGCGGCCATTGAGGCAGCGATTGCCGAAGACGAGAGCCTGAAAGAAGAAACGATTTCGATTGTCCTTTATAAAGACCAGGGACTTCAACGGAGCCAGCAGATGTTTACTGACCTCAACAAGCATGCTGTTACCACATCGAAATCCTTAAATACACTATACGAGTCGAAAGATCCTGTGGCACTAATCACGAAGAATGTCGTCAACTCAATCAGCTTCCTACGTAAGTATACTGACAAGGAGAAAGACAACCTTAGCAAATATTCCTCTAACATCTTTACACTTAACACCTTCTATACAGCTAACAAGCGCATCTGTAAGGTGATCCATGATCAGGACAATGCTGAAAAACTCGTTTATACATTTTGGAATCACGTGGTTGTTAATATGCGTGAGTGGAACGAGATGGACAGTGGTGAATTAAGTAAAAAAAGTTTGCGAGAGGATTATATCACAACGCAAGGTCTGATTATCTTGGCACTGGGACGCTTGGGAGAATTCTATTGCGTGAATCCTCAGATTAACATGGCGAAGTCGTTGAAGGGATTAAAGAAAATCGACTGGCTTCGAAATAATGAAGCGTGTTGGATGAACCGTGCAATTAAACCTAATGGAAAAATCAACAGAAATGAACAGGGTATCTTTTTGACATACATTCAGATTAAGCGACTTCTTTCTCTGCCAGTCAGTGATGAGGAGACAAAAAAAGAAAGAATCATCATGGGATAACCCCGGAGGACTCAAATGGAACAGAATACATTAAATTCAAATAACATCGATGCTGGAAACAAAATTGCCAGTTTCCGAGTAAAACAAAGTATGCCATATGAATTTAAGGTGAATTATGCGCGCATAAGAGCATGGGAATTCTATAATGAATGTGGAAAAAGGGACTTGGATTGCTATGTTTCAGTAGGGGGACTTGACAGTATCACACTGTTCTTCTTCTTGAAATCAATAGGAATAGATGTGCCAGCGGTATCAGTCTCTTCGCTCGAAGATGTTAGTATCCAAAAAATCCACAAACAGATTGGAGTTATCTCACTACCACCAGCAGTTAGAACTGATGGTACGCGATGGAATAAGCAAAAACTAATTCAAGAATTTGGTTTCCCTGTACTCTCCAAGGAAATCGCCCGTAAAATTGAATTGCTTCAAAACCCAACTCCCAATAATAAAACCATAAGGCATGCAATTGTTACAGGCGAAACTGGTGAATATGGTGGATTTCAAAAGCATTCAAAAATGAAACTTGCGCAGAAGTGGCTCGAAAAATTCGGCGGATTAGAAAATGAAGAAGAAGGCGTGAATTATCAAATTGCATCGTTTAAAGTCTCCTCGAAGTGTTGCTATTACCTCAAGGAAAAACCGTGCTCTGATTGGGCTAAAGAGCACAATTGTGTACCGTATTTAGGGCTGATGGCATCCGAAGGTGGAAGACGTGAGAAGTCTTTAATGCTAAATGGCTGTAACTACTTTGGAAAGGGAACCATTCGTTCAGCACCATTTGCAATTTTTAATAGACAGGATTTATTACAGTTGGCACTTGATTTAAAGGTCCCTGTCCCTGAGATTTATGGAAGCATACTGAAGGATGAAGATGGTCATTTGTATACTTCTGGAGAGCAGCGAACCGGATGCTCGATGTGTGGATTTGGAATTCAGCTCGAAAAACGGCCTCATCGATTCGATCGGCTACGGGAACGGAACTACAAAGAATGGGATTTTTGGATGAATAGGTGTTGCTTTGATGAAAACGGAACACCGTATGGCTGGGGAAAAGTTTTAGATTATCTCGGAATTGGGTGGAGAGATATTCCGGATCCACATAACAGAAAAAAGTAAGGATGGGAATTCACAATGCCATATACAGGTAAGTTTCAAGTATTTGAAGATATCATTAAAGAAATTATGATCGTCTACAAGCACGACAGCCGTCCGTGGCTTATTGGCTACAGTGGTGGCAAAGATTCTACTTTGCTGGTCAGTCTTGTATATGAAGCCATGAAGCGGTTAAAGGATGCTGGCGCTAAGCTTGACAAAACCGTTCATGTCATTACATCCGACACGATGGTTGAAAATCCCATCGTAAAGAATTACATGCACTCATCCTCGGATAACATCAACCGAGCAGCGGGAAAAGATCGTCTCAACATCAAAGCCAGTGTGATCTACCCGGAGCCGGAACAGACATTCTGGAGCCGGGTCATTGGCCTGGGCTATCCTACCCCAGAGCCTCCCGGATTCAGATGGTGTACAGACAGGCTGAAAATCATGCCGATGAATAAGTTTGTCAACGAGCGAATCAAGGAGAGCGGCGAAATCATCATTCTTCTCGGCGTCCGCAAGGGCGAAAGCCTAACTCGAATGAAGGCCATTACCGCACGGGAAATCGAAGGCAAACTGCTGAATATGCATAATGACATTCCCAATGCTTATGTCTACAATCCTATCACTGAAATCCCTAACGATTTGGTCTGGGAATTCCTCTTAAAAGGTGATTGCAGAAGTCCTTGGGGAAGTGACATGAAGTATTTGTTCAGCCTTTACCAGGGCGAAAACCTTGGTGAAGAAAAGAGTGTTTTGGGTGAGGTCGACCGCGAGAAAATTCCGGTAACCGGCAACTCCAGATTTGGTTGCTGGTGCTGCACCATGGTGAAAGAGGATAAGTCGCTACAGAACTTCATCAACAAAGGTGCTACGGAACTAATTCCGCTTAGAGAATTCAGAAACGAATTGCTCAGAATGCGGGAGAATAGTCAATATCGAGATTCTAAGCGCCGCAACGGTTCTGTCTATAAGAAGTCAGACGGAAGCTTTGGAATGGGACCGTTTACGCTTGAAGCGCGATGCCTCATTCTCGAAAAACTCCTCGACCTCGAAAACAGGACAGGCATGGAGCTGATTACAGAAGCTGAACTGAAAGCAATTGACAAGATGTGGGACGAGGAAGGCGACCTTACATGTCGAGCACTCGTTGAAACCTACCATAAGGTCAAAGGCAAAAAGCTTCCATGGGATGATTATAAAACTCCGCGATTTGATGATGAGGCGATCCAAGCGATCAGAAATGTTGCAGATAAGTATGATATCCCGGTTGAATTGATTACGAAGCTGATTGTTTCTGTAGATACCAATAAGCACATTACGAAGAACAACAAAATGCAAAAGGCATTTGACAGCATTATTGGACAAGGCTGGTTGCACTATAATTCTGTCGAGGGAGCATTGAACCATGAAGATTAAGCGCATACAAGTAAAAAACATAGGTCCATATGTCAACGAAAATGCCTTCGATTTTGATGTATCAGACATTACTAAAAGAATGGTACTGATCGGCGGCAAAAATGGTGCAGGTAAAACGACACTGTTTAACGCTATCAAAATATGTCTCTACGGCTGCGTTGCATATGGCTTTGAATCAAACAACGCAAAGTACTTTGCCGAGATAGAGAAAATTATCAATGCCAATGAAAAACTGCAAAAAATTGGTGAGGCAGAAGTTGTCATTGACTTGCTGATGGATGACGGAAAGTACGATCACACATACACGTTTGTCAGATCATGGAGGGTAGCAGGCAAGAAAATAGCAGAAACCTTTACTGTGTACAAAGACGGCGAGACACTTTCTGAGACAGAAAAGAGTGATTTTGAGAGCTATCTTTTACAGACACTGCCCCCCAATCTCTTCCGCTTCTACTTCTTTGACGGCGAAAAAATCAGTGATTTCGTGTTCAACAGCAGCAAAAACTCCGACTTTAAGGATGCGTTTTTAAAGCTCTGCAGCCTTGATACGATGGAGATTATTCGGGAAAACTTCCGTAGAATTTCTCGTAGCAAGGCAAAGGGGACCATGACGCTTTCAGCGGAATACGATAGATGCCTTGAAGCAGACAATCTGATTGCACAGAGAGTAGAATGCGCTGAGGATGAATATCGAGAGATTTCCAATGAGATTTTGATTATTGATCAGAGGCTTGCGTCTCTTGAAAAGGCATACGCCAAGGGTGGCGGTATTTCTAAAAAAGAATGGCGCTCTATGCAAGATCAGATTGCAAAAGAGGATGCTCGCCGTGAGGGACACCATAAATGGCTCAAAGAAATGGCCAATAATGTGCTCCCATTTATTATCCTTAGAACTCAACTGGAAGAACTAAAGGCCCAAATTGCACTGGAACACAAGGCACAGGTCGATGCAAATGTAAAAAGCACAATTGATACCCCGGAAATCAAGTCGATCATCTCCGGCGTGTTGAGCCGGGCAAATATAGAATTAGCCGACGATATTTCTGAAAAGGTTATCTACGAGATTGCCAGCTATGCCAGCCACACTTCACAGATAACGCCCATTCTCAATTTGTCTGACTTCGACAGATTTGAACTAACTGCAAAAATCAACAGTCTCCTGGCTTATGACACCAACCGTGTCAAAGAAGCGACTGATGACATTAAGGCTTCTTTAAAATGCGTAAAACGCATCCGAAAGAAAATGGAGCGGAGCAGTATCGAAAACTATGATGGATACTTGCAGATGAAAAGCGATTTGAATGAGCAGAAGTCCAAATGCACGCAACAGCTTCTGGAAGTAGATAAAGAATTGCAAGAACTACGCGCACAGAAAGCGATATCTGCATCTAAACTTTCCAAGGCTAAAAGTGATTATGAGGCACTCTTGAAAAAGCAGTCCATTAACGATATTTCAGCGCGTGCACTACTGGCATTTGATGAACTCCAAAAGACGCTTTACGATAAGAGTATTCGTTTAGTCGAGACGGGATTTAGCCAATTCTTCGCAAGTCTGATCAATAAATCTGATTTGATTGATGGAATCCATATCGATGATAGTCTAAATGTTCTTCCCTATAAAAACAAACACTTTAAAGCTGATGAAATACGTAAAATCATTGGTAAGAACGGTGTTGAGTATCTTATTGCTCAAATCGGCCTGTATGCTTACGAAGTCCTGCAGCAAAAGCTTATTGCCGGTGAAACCGAGTTTGAACTGCCGGTTGAGGTAAAGCAACAGCTTTCTGCAGGAGAAAAGCAAATCTTCATTATGGCACTATATCAAGCACTTTCGCAGCTCAACAAAATCAATGTGCCTTACATCGTAGACACACCGTTTGCGAGAATCGATAAGGAACATCGAGGAAAGATCCTGAGTCAGTTCTTCAAAAAACTCAATGGTCAGATTATCATCTTGTCTACCGATGAGGAGATTGTTGGTGAGTATCGCGAGAGCATATCGGACATCATTTCCAATACATTTGTCTTGAACCACACAGCAAACGGAAATACTGAAATCCTGGCAAACACTTATTTCGGAGGCAAGCACAATGACTAATAAGCTTCATACGTCACAAAAGACCCAGGAGATATTCAACTCGTTAGGTCAGTCATTGAGATTGCAGCCATTTATCCTATCTAAACTGGCAATCGCACTGTCGGTCAGAAAGGGACAACTTCAAGCCAATGACTTCAAGACTGATAATAATGGCTTGGAACTGAGCCGGCAGGTCATTTTCGGTGATCACGATTTGCTGTTTAAATCTCTCATTATTAACAACGAGGGCAAAGTGATTCGCGAGGATGACTATTTCCCCGGTTTGGTAAAGGCTCATTTGGATCGAGGAGCAAAGCTTCTCGAAGACGAAAAACGGTACAGCAAAGATTTCTATAATCATCTGTGCCATCTGGATGACAACATCTAAAGGAGGTTTATATGGATTATCCAAAGGTCAAAGTCTGTTTAGATACCTCAGAAGATAACCTGATAGATGAATTGTACACGCCGTGTCTAAAGTGGGCTGAACGCTTTGACCGAGGCGTCGGCTACTTCACAACAGGGTGGCTCACATACAACGTCGCAGGATTATCCGACTTCGCCTCTCGCGGAGGAAAAATGCGCTTAATTACAAGTCCCATTCTTTCCACGGAGGACACGGACGCAATTATTGGAGCTGAGAACCAAGATGGTAGCGCATTCCTGCGCCTCGAAGCAGCTCTCCTCGAAAATGTTGAGATACTCAAACAAGAAATGGAAGCAGATATTATAAATACATTTTCCTGGATGCTGTATGATGAAATTATTGATATGCGTTTTGCAATTCCTTGTGAAAAGTTGGAGGAAGGAGACTTTCACGATAAATTTGGCATTTTTTATAAGGGCAACGATGCGCTATCCTTCTCTGGCTCTATCAACGACAGCAAGCATGGATTCCAGAATTATGAAAGCATAAAAGTCTTCAAAACGTGGGCTGGTACACAGGAGTATGTCGATGCGGATACCGCTCGTTTCGAGAAAATCTGGAATCGAAAAGACCGCAATCTCAAAATGTTTACCATTCCACAAGCAGTTAAAAACAAAATATTTGAATTGCGTTCCCCGGATAGGCCGTATTCTTTGCCGGCAGGTTCGAGTAAATGGGTTCATCAGGACATAGCAGTAAAGACCTTTCTGGAAAAAGAGCATGGCATTCTGGCAATGGCTACCGGAACCGGAAAGACCGTTACTGCAATGAAAATCATCAACAAGCTGTTTGATAGCGGGGAAATTCGTCGCGTTGTTATCACTATGTACGGAAACGATTTGCTGGATCAGTGGGCAATTCAAATTCGAGAAAACTACAAGAACAAGCAAATCAACTATCATTATGCATCCCAGAAGATGATGAAAGATTTCGTCATGCACCCGGATGATTCCGTCTTAATTCTTTCTCGTGACGCCAGAAATCTCTCCAAATTGCTGGACTTGTTTGATCGTCTACCTGGCGATTATCGCAATGATACGCTGTTTGTTTTTGACGAAGTACATGGAGCTGGTTCTAATACTTTTGTCGAAAATCTTTCGGGCAGGCTCTCTCCGTATCGATATCGCCTCGGGTTGAGCGCTACGCCAGAGCGTGAGTACGATGAGGCTGGAAATGATTTCTTGCTGAATGAAATTGGAGAAGTAATTTTTGAGTTTACGCTGCAGGATGCCATTCAAAAAGGAATCCTGTGCGAATTCAATTATATTCCTCTGCCCTATGTTCTCTCTGACGAAGAAAAGCTCAAAAAGCGCAAGATTATCGCAGCGTTCAATGCAAAAAAGGAGAGCGGAGAACCTGTTGATGAAAAGGATATGTTTACTCAATTGGCGCTTGTCAATAAAACAGCGGTCAACAAGCTGGAGGAGTTTGAAAGTCTGATTTCTCAGCGACCGGAGCTGTTGCAGAAGTGTATCATTTTTGTTCAGACCATGGAATATGGCGCAAAGCTCCAGGAAATTCTTGTCAGGTACAGCGACAAATATCATACCTACTATGCCGATGATGAAAAAATTAATTTGGAGAACTTTGCGGCAGGAAAAATTGACTGCCTGCTGACCTGTAAAAAAGTTTCCGAGGGAATTGATATCAGCAGCGTCACGAACATTATCCTGTTTTCTTCTGACCGTTCCAGGCTCGTGACAACGCAGAGAATCGGGCGCGCATTACGCCTGGATAAAAACAACCCAGAAAAGAAAGCAACTGTTGTGGACTTCGTGATTGAGGATTCCGAGGAAAATGACAATAACGCCGATGCCGATCGTGCAGAGTGGCTTACAGATCTTTCACAGACAAGGAGATGCGAACATGAGAAATAGAATCATCGAAAATGCGATTGATTCCGTTGTCAACGCATCAAACACCTCGTCCGACTTCAAACTGGCATTCAGACAATATGTCAAAAACAAGTTTGATGATAACGCCAAAGAGAGCGATTTAAAACGGATACTTACACTGATTGAGGATGATGAGGAGGATATTCAGGTATGAAGATGGCAATCCTCGAGCTCGAATATAAAAATATCCGAAAAATCACTGCCTTGAAGCTCCCCTTTACCAAAGCCGATGGCTCCGTAATCAGCAACAATTTTATTATGATGGCCAACGGTACCGGTAAGACAACCACAATGGAACTCATCAAAGGATTATTTGATGGAACAGCCGCTGGATGGACTGCGTCCAAAGTGCGTTCTTTCGCGCCTACATTAACGGAAGCAGATAGAGGTGAATTCAGCATCACTGTCAAATTTGATGATAGACAGTATAAGTACTTCCTTTCTATGAATTACAAAGATGGAACGGTGCAGGTGGAAACCTCTGCTCCTCCCAAGGGTCGAGAAGCTGGACTTCGTTTACCTGAGTCTATTCGCGGTATTTTTACGCCTGAATTTGTTAGACGCTTTGTGTTTGACGGTGAGCAGGCGGCGAAGTCTATGGACAGCTCATCCAATGAAGCTGATGAAACGATTCGCTACCTATATCGCCTCGATGAATTGGATGAGATTTTGGCCGCAAACCAGAGAATCCTTACCGAAATCCAAAACGCCGAAGGAAAGCGTGGAACATCCAGTTCACTTAGCAATTTGCGTACCCGGCAAAGTGACATTGACGCAATTCGGGACAAGCTGAGAGCACGGTGTGAGAAGCTTCGCGAAGAGATTGCTGCGTTTGAAGCTGAAAAAGTAGAGAAGGAGAAACAGCGCCAGGAACTCGACAAGAGCTATGAAAAGCTGAATCAAGAGAAAAATGATATTCTCAAGGAACAGCAGAAGAATCGCGGCGAAATCGACGTTAAGATCACTTCTATTCTGGGGATAATTAAGTCTCCCTATCTACTGAGCGAAAACCTCTGTGCGAGAATGTTCGAGTTAGGCAATAGCATGAAAAAACTCAAGTTGCCTAAAACCATTGCCAAAGACTTCTTCACCGAATTGGCTTCTGCAGACCGGTGTGTCTGCGATAGATGCATTGGCGAACGGGAGAGAACGGCTATCCTGAAGCGGGCTGACCAGTATCTGGGAAGTGACCAACAGTCGGTTCTTAACACGGTTAAGAGTAGTCTGATGGACAGTGTGTATGACGAACGCTTAAAAAAGGCCTTCGAAGAACTCGAGGAACTGAGAGCTCAAGCTAATCGCCTCGATACGAGATTTAAAACTAATGAGGAAAAACTCATTAAGGCCGGAGGCGAAAAGGCTCGTGAACTGCAGGAGCGAATTGAGGAACTGATCAGACTTATCAGCATTGCTCGTGATGAACTTGAGCGCATTGAATCCAAGGATGAAAACGACGCTTCTCTGACAGAAGAAAACAACCTTCACAAGGCGGATCAAAAATTTAAGTACTATGAGCAGGAAATAGCGAAGGCAACAAGAACAAATACTGCATTGCGCAAAAAAGAGTTGGTTGATTCCTTGGTGAATGAGATCAAACTACAGGCTACCACAGCGCTGAAGCAAGAAATCGTCAGAAAGACCAACGAGAAACTTCGCCGTGTTATCGTTGACGATTATGTAGAAATCGAAAGCATCGATAGGTACATAAAACTAAAGGGTAGGGACGGTGCCAGCGAAGGTCAAACTCTTAGCATTGCCTACTGTTTCCTGGGCACTCTTTTCGAAGATTCTGAGTTGGAATTTCCGTTCATTATCGACTCGCCTACCGGCAAGATGGATTTCGAAAAACGGCAGGCTGTTGCAGATATCATTCCTTTGGTATTCAATCAGATGATTGCCTTTGTTCAGTCAGCAGAAGTGGAGCGTTTTGCGGACAGATTCTATGCAAATCCCGATTCGCAGTATCTTACGGTTGTGGCATCTCCCCAGGATCAGGCCGTAGTTGTTTATGAAGGAATTGACTTCTTCGATTCGTATCAAAGAGAGCACAAAGGAGATGAAAAATAATGCATTTTAAGATAGCGAAAAGTGCCCAAAGCTACTTTAACAACATTATGAATCTCGAAGGCTCCCACGCTGCGGAGGATAAGAATAAGTTTATCCAATTCGATGTGTACTACTGCTGTGCATTGATTGGCATGGCAGCAGGCCAAATCGACGAGGATACTTCGGAGTTGAAGGATCTTGTTGAAAGGTACCCAGTTCAATATCGTGACTGTAAAGCACAAATTGCTGGGTTACTGGTGGCATCTGAGGCCAGAAGACTCGGCATCGATACGCAGAGCCCTAAGCTGGAGCAGATTATGCTACAGTATCTTAGCAACAATGATACTCTGCTGTCTGAGGATGGAATTAAAACCCTTAACGCCTATGCGTTGAAAGGATACCGCCTGATTACTGATTATCCGTTGTTTGACAAACCTACTTCCAGAGAAGAATTTCTGGATGCATTCAATGTAGCCATGCGGTTTTACGAAAAGAAAGATAGCTAATCTGTGTAGGTGCTTAGTTAATCTGCGAGAGCGCACCACGAATACCCCACAGCCAAAATAGCGGCTGAAACGCAATGTTCCAGCCGCTATTTTTCTTAAGGCAGCACCGCACAATTGCTGAGGCAAGCGCTGTCGAATCACCCATCAGGCAGGAAACCATAGGCTTCCCGGCGCATTTCTTCGCGAGAGCGCACAACTTCAAGCCGCCAGGCAGGGCCTGTCAGCCAGAAGCAGATTCGCCAATGCGAACATGATATTGAATTTGGCTCGCTGCTTTTCGAGCCCTCGGTATCGCGTTTTTCGAAATTGCAGCTGTTTCTTGACGACACCGAATACGTGCTCTACTTTTGCCCGAACAGAAGACTTTGCGTGTTCTGCTTTCTTTGCGGCATACTGGCCGCTCTTGCTCAGCTTTTTTAATTGAGATGGACGTCGGTTAATTTTGTATTTGATCTTGCGTCCGGATTTGTTCCGAACGATCGCGTCCTCACGGTTCCCGGCTCCAAGATAGCCACTGTCGCCGTAAACGACATCTTCCTCACCGGTCAGCAGGGATGAAGTCTGCGTCACATCATGGACATTGGCTGGTGTCGCCTCCACTGTGTGTACCAGTCCGCTGTCCTTATCCACCCCAACATGGGCTTTATAGCCAAAGTGCCATGTGTTGCCCTTCTTGACCTGATGTGCATCCGGATCCCGCTTTTTCTCCTTGTTCTTGGTGGAAGACGGCGCGGAAATAATGGTGGAATCTACGATCGTTCCCTTTTTCAGGATAAGGCCCTGTTCAGTGAGCGCGGTAACAACTTGTGCAAACAGTTTCTCCTGCAGTCCATTCTTCACCAGCAGGTTCCGAAAGCGGCCAATGGTATCTCCGTTCGGCACCTGATTGCTGGAATCAACGCCGCAGAACTCTGAAAATGCCCGGCTGTCGATTGCCTCCGCCGCTGTTGCTTCATCACTCAGGTCATACAGATTTTGCAGCAGATACAACCGCAGCATGGTCTCCAGTGGATAGGGTTTATTGCCGCGCTCTCCTTTGTAATAGCACGGCTGGATCAGCGTAAGCCATTCCTTCCATGGGACGATCCGTTCGATCTGGGCTAGAAATTCTTTCTTCTTTGTCCGTACCTGCGCCAGCTCATCACTCAGCGCAGTCATTGTCATCTGTTTATCCATGGTCTTATTATATCACTTCTGGCAGTATCGCGCCTACTTTTCTGTGCGGTATTGCCCTATATTTTCCTCGTTTTTTCATTCTTACAGCATAGGCGAAAAGCCGCCTGATGATAATTTCATTAGGCGGCTCTCATTTGAGTTTACAAATTTAATTTTTGAGAGAAACAAGTTCTCCTGTTTCCGCGGAGCGGAATGCAGCTTCGATAGTTTTCAGCACTTTCCGCACCTGCCAGGGCTGTACGATCAACTCTGCTTTTCCGTCGATCGCATCCCGCACATTTTTGTAGTATTCCGACCAATCGGCTTCCACGTCCGGAAGCTCACTCTCAAGCTTCACGTTATCCGGCCTGGGCGCAAACGTCCTGGTTGGACCGGCCGAGGTCATAATAATCTCAGACTTTGTCTCCACTGTGCTGTCCAGCCGGATGATCCCGCCGCTTCTGGAAAAATCGTTCACATAGGCAGTTGCCTCATCGCCAAGCAGAAGCCATCTTGGAAGCTCTTTGAGTACAAATGTCCCTATCTCCACTTGAACGTGACTGCCATCCTCCAAATCAAACACGAGGAAGAAATAGTCCTCCACCTCCGTAGTTTTTACATTGCTGGTCTTGCAGAATACGCTCCTGAAATTGTCATATCCCAGCATCCACATCAACTGATCGATAAAGTGAACGCCCCAGTCGTACAACATGCCGCCGCCGTGCTTCTTTTCACCGCGCCAACCGAACATTACTCCACCGGATCCATGCAGTCTGGACTGGATGGAATACACCTTTCCCAGTTCCCCGGAATCAAGGATATCCTTAACGATCCGGAAGTCCTTGTCCCAACGGCGGTTCTGATGTACGGTGAAGAGTTTCCCGTTGCGACCAGCCGCGGCAATCATCTGATCCAGCTCGTCCACGTTCAAAGCGGCAGGCTTCTCGCAGATGACATGCTTGCCGGCATTCGACGCGGCAATGCAGATCTCCATGTGACAGTCGTTCGGCACGGCAACCAGAACAGTGTTGATGTCCTCACACGCAAGCAAATCCTCCAGGGACGAAAATCCCCTGAGCCCGCTTTCCTCCGCCACCTGTACCCGCACGGGGTCAATGTCGTAAGCGCCTACCACCTGAACCCCTTCAATTTTGGAAGCGTTTCGGTGATGAAATCCGCCCATTCCTCCGTAGCCAACAATTCCCAATTGAATCCCCATGTTCATTTTCCTCCATTCTTTGCTGCATTTTTGCGCTGCGTTTGATTTCCTGAAAACAACTTTCATCCGATCGGATGGGACAAATTCACAATCATGCCCGGCCTTTTGAAAACATTATATCTTTCGAAACACATACTTACAATTAACATGATTATTTATCCTCATATACTGTTGAACAACTGCAGCATTTTAAAAAGATGTTCCGAGAATATTTTCCTTGGAACTTGAAAATATGGTATCCGCTCAAGTCTCCTCAATCCATATCTCTTTGCCAGTCGCACAGTTCAGTGGAATATCCGGTTGGTTCTGGAAAATCAGACAGCTTGATTCCGTCACTCCGTAATTTGCTTCAAAATACTGTTCCGCATAACATTTCATAAATCATTAATTCATAAAACTTGTAGGCCTTGCAGATTTGGAAATCACTCACTTTAGAATAAAACAGATTTTCCCTCGTGTCTTGCTGAAATCAATTTTGGCCAATATCTGACAGCTTTTTAAGGCAACACCGCACAAAGAAAAAATATGATATAATAATACTATGGATAAGCAGATGAGTCTGTCGGGCCTGAGCGATGAATTGAGCCAGGTGCGGACAAAGAAGAAAAAATTTCTGAGTCAGATAGAGCGCATCGTGCCGTGGGGAGAGTGGATCGAACTGATCCGGCCGCACTATTACAAAGGAGAGCGCGGCAATAAGCCCTACGATCTAGAACGGATGCTGCGGATTTATCTGGTTCAAAACCTGTATGATCTGTCGGACAAGGCAACGGTAGCGGAAGTGATCGACAGCCGTGCATTCTCGGAATTCTGCGGAGTGGAATCGAGCAATCAGGTGCCGGACGGAGATACACTGGGTCGGTTCCGGAATTTGCTGCTCCGCAGCGGGCTGCAGGAGAAGTTGTTTGCGCAGGTGGTATATCTGCTGCAGGAAAGAGGCCTGCTGCTGAAGAAGGGAACCATAGTGGACTCTACCCTGATCGCAGCGCCGTCCTCGACAAAGAACAGGGAAAAGAAACGAGACCCGGAAGCGCACTCGGTGAAAAAGGGGAACAGCTGGCACTTCGGCTATAAAGCTCACATCGGCGTGGATAAAGACAGCGGGTTGGTTCACACAGTAAAGGTCACCAGCGCCAACATCCATGATGTGACGATGGTGCCGGAGCTCTTAACCGGCGATGAGGACAGCGTATATGGCGACAGCGGCTGCCTGGGCGCTGAAAAGCGGGAAGACGCCGTTCTTTTCAATGTCAATGGCCAGGGCAAAAGGATCCGTTACAAAATCAACAGACGGCCCTCGCAGAGTAAACACGCAGACAATCGTTCCCGCGGGCAGATCAAACGCCGCGAAAAGGAGAAATCCTCCGTACGGGCCAAGGTAGAGCATGTCTTTGGGGTAGTAAAGGGCCAGCTTCGATACCGGAAAACTAGGTACCGAGGTCTGCGAAAACAGATTGCCAAATTGAATATCCTGTTCGCGCTGGCGAATCTGATTCTGGCTGACAGGCGATCCTGCCTGACGGCTTAAATCAGTGTGGCTGCAGCGCTGATGGAATGGCGTATATATGCCCTGCCGGGTGGAATCTTCCCACAGGGCCTTTCCTTTTGCGTGTTCTGCGGTGTTGCCTTAAAAGTTTCAGTAGCTGTTTCCGTCGAACTGTGGTATATGTTTGTGTTGCAAGGAGGCGAGCGCATGAAATACAAGCTGCTGAAAAACCTATATGACTGTTTTTATACCCCACCCGAACTCTCGGCGCAGAAGCAGGAAATTGAGGAGTGCCACCGAGCACTTAGCGAGGCGTTGGGAAAGCCGGAGCGTCGGCTGGTGCCCCGGATCATCGACGCAAAAGACCGTATTGCGGAGGACACCTCCATCGACAGCTTTATCACCGGATTTGAACTGGCGTGGAAACTCTCCATGGAATTGAACTATTACGAAAACGAGCGCTCAGTCTCCTGCCGAACGGCAATGGAGTTGAGGGCGCGTTTCACATCTAAGGAGGAAGAGAAATGAAGAAACTCATCATAGTGGCAATGATTGCCGCATGTGTCGCCCTGTGCGCCGCTGTGTGGCCACATGGCAACGCGGTCGAGGAAACACCCGTCCCAGCCGCAGAAACCACTGTGAGCGCCAAGGAAGCGACCGTTGGAGAAATTGAGGAACCCGCAGCACTGGCAGAGAAGGAAAAAGGGGCGGTTCCGCAGCAAGAAGCATCCCAAGAGGAACGTCCTGAACCAGAGACAGAGCCTATTGAAATGCCCGCAGATTCTGAACTCCAGCCTTCCGCAGAGCAGTCACCCACTAAAAATTCCGCACCAGAGCCAACTCCATCCCAACCGCCTAAAGAACTGCAGCCCGGTGAGAAAGTCTATGTGGCGGGTTTCGGCTGGGTGGAGTACGAGGGGCCAAACTACTGTGAAGATGGTACGGATATTTACGAAAACGGCAACAAAATTGGGATCACGGGGTGAAATGTGTAGTTGCCCATTGCATTCGCTTCCCATTCGTGTTATCATGATAACGCTAAATTGTTGCACTGTCCTGAACTTTGATCGTTCGTAGCATGAGAGTACGAATCATATTGAACGGCAGAGACATAGACAATCTTGCAGACAAATGAGTAAATCCTCGAAACTATTGATTCCAATCAAATTCTCATTATGGAATTGAGAAAGCAGTTTGCTGGTTGACTGTCGTTGTCCCCCCCCCTGTTGTTTCGATGCTTTGCACCACAAAATCGAACCGAAGAAAGTGTTCTTTCGTCGGGTTTGTTTTGTTGCGTGCAAAGCGGTCTTCCGGATGATCGCAGTCCACGCACGAAGCAAAGTGCGTGGGCTTTTTTCGGCTCAGAAAGGAGGCCAATTATGGGAAAGGTGTCAGGAAAAACACATACCAAAGAACAGCTGGATCACTGGGCAAATCTGCATAATCCCAATAACAAGACATATCGAACTGACGCAGACAATCGTGCCAATCAGATGAATCCAAACCACAGAACGCACCAGAAAACTCACAATGCAAACCGCAGAAACAAAGCACATTGGATGCCCCTGTGGGCACCGGACTATCCGGAATACGATGATTAAAAATTGGAGGTTACGGTATGTCAAAGCACTTTTTCGACTACGATGACGACGACTTCGCCATGAGCATTTCTGACAGTATAGCGAGGGACTCCGATGGGAATCTCATGATGCGCATGGGCGATTACATGGCGATGGATATGAACACCGGCGATATTCACATGATTTCATCATGGGCCGATGACGATGACTAAACCTTAGGCAGTAGCTCAGCGGCTGCACCGCCATAGACAAGGAAAACACTTTCAAAATCCAGACAGAAAAATAGCGGGACAGGCCGTAAGGCTTGTCCCGCTGTCTGTATCCTATGGCAGATATTCTTCCGTGATTCGATACCGGCTGATGCCGAAGGCGTTGCTCCGCTCCATGATCTCTACCGGGATCTTGGGCAGATACTTCTTGCTGAAGCTGGTGTCCCCGAAATAGGCGTCAAAGTTTGCTACTGGCAGGACCACCCACTCGCAATCATCCTGTCGGTTGGCGAGGTAATAGCGGATCAGCGTCCAGGCACCCTTGGTTTGGGGCGCAAAAATCGGGATCTGATACTGCAACACCTTGCTTCGCCACGCGGCGGCAAATTTTGACTGAATGACCTCCGCATACTTGAGCGAGGTGCTGCGCACATTTTCCGGGTGCGTCAGCATGAAGTCCGCAGTGCGGAGGACATGACGGAGAAACCAGCCGATCCCGTCCGCGTCCACCAGCTCCGGGAACTCCGTGTGCAGCTCCGAAAAGTCCGTCTGGAGCTGCCATTCCTTGCCCGGCGCACGCTTCCCGTCCTCCGGCACACTGCACCATGCGCAGAGCGCGCGGCGGGCGTAGTCGATCCGATCGTGGGAATCACCCGAAATGACTGTCCCGTTTTTATCGTGGAACAAATATCCGCGGGCCAGAATGGTCAAAATCCGAGCCATCCCCTCAAACTCCAGGATCGTGGCAAAGGTGAATCGGCCCAGCCATGTCGTATCGCTCTTCTTGCTGGCGGTATAGGAAACCGTTCCGGTATATGCGCAGAATTCCTCCCATTCGTTAATCATCCCGCACCTCCAGAACATTTTTCTCGATGTACTCCGGCAGCAGATCCCACAGCAGGTCACGCCTGCCGAGAGCCACCACATAGCGCACAGCCAAAGTCGGTCTCACGATAGCGGTCAGCAGTTCCCGGCACTTGGCCGTCACCGCATCACGGTAGCTCCGGGAAGGGGACTTGTCCGCAAAGGCGCTCATCATGGCAGTGAAAGCCTTCGAGTCGTTTTCACGAAACAGCCGCTTTTTCTCCCTGCCGGTGTTCTCGTCCGCCATATCACAGACAATGTCTCCCAGGATGCGGTAGCCGCCGAAGCGGAAATCGGTCAGTAGATCGTATATATCTTCAAACTCCGGCAGCCATTCCCGCAGGAAACGTTCCCGTGCATCCTCGTCCATGAAGTGCCATACCTGTTCCCGCATGGCGCGTCGCAGAGCGGACACCCTTTCCGGCGGCAGACTGCCGAACAGGGCGTACAGCTCGTCGGGATCGTATGTATCCTCCTGTCCTCTGGCATACAGGATGCGCTCCACATCGCTCTTCCGCTTTTTCTCCTTCAACGGAACACGGCAGGCCCGGATGCGGGAGAGACAGGCATCGTAATCTTGCAGCAGCGCATCCACCGTTGCCAGCTTATCGGGGGTCAGCTGCCCCTTCCAGTCCGGCTGCCGGGCGAAGGAAAACAGCTCCTCATCCTTGGCAGGCCTTGCCTTGATGCGCGGCGTGTTCTTTTTCAGCTGCTGTGCCAAATACGGCAGACGCTCCACATTGGAGTCCACCTTGTTCCAATCCACCTTTTTGAAAAACGCTTTCACCTTGGTCGCATGGGTAGGCTCATACCAGGCACGCCGGGTCTCCATCTCCTCTACCAGCGTTTTATATTTGAGAAAGTCGCTGCGCTTGACGGTCTTATGGGTCAGATACTCATCCAGATCAGGGCGAATGCCGCTCTTGGCCGAGTCGATCTCCAGCCCGGTGAGAATGGCCAATGTCTCCGTCTCCTCCCAGCAGCGCTCCCGTTCCTCGGCGTCGGAGTTTTCGTTGTAGGCAATGATGCTGCGATCCAATGCGGCGTTGCAGATTTGGCCGACGCGGGAGGAGAAGGTACTGCGGACCGTTTCGAAGCGGGCCTCCCAGTCGTCGGCGCTGCGGATCTGAGGCTGGACCGTGGGGATCATCAGCAGTGGCAGGTTGTGCGACCGGGAAAATACGCTCCGCGGCCGCGGAGGATCGTGATAGATGTTTCGTTTCACGCATTCGTTCAAAATGGGGTCGCTGATCGTCTTGATCATGTCGCCGTCGTAGTCGGCACCGCCTAAACGCTCTGCGGCGAGTGAAGTGTAGCCAACCATAACAACATCCGTCAGATGGCCGAGGTATTGATCGTGTAAATTTTTCCTGTCTTCAAGAGGATAAAGCTGCATTTCTTCATTCCGGGCAATGTGCGGATTGCGCAGCAGCGTGCAGACATGACTGGATTGGTAAGCCGCGCTCGGAGCAAAGAAATTCTGATGGTTCAACTCCAGCCCCCAGCGAAAATTGATAAAGGTGTTCGCTTTTTTACTTGTTCCGGTTTTCGTAACAGGTAGGCAATTCAAAAAATCCAGCAGATCCCCAGAAAGATACCGGTTGTCTCCCGCCACAATCAGCCGTCCGACGGCGTACTGCTCTGCAATTTTGTCCGCTTCGGCCTCTAATCGCTTGGCGTAGATTGGTTCGTTGATGAAGTGTGGATTCTTTTTCAGCACAGCGGCAAGGATCTGGTCTTTGCCCTGATGCCGTTCCCACCAGCTGACCCGTTCAAACTTCTCCAGAAAATAATTCCGCCGAAACGACTCATCGGCGCAAAAGTTGTAATACGCCAGCTCGGTCTGCTTGGTGAGCCAATTTCGCTCGTCTGTCTCCGGGCTGTGGTCCCAGCCGTCCGGCAGATCGGCAGGGCGGAACTCGTCACCCTGAATGGAAACGGTGGTCAGAAACTGATAGTTCAGCTCGGTGGTCTGTTCCGGTTTCTCCTTGCTCACATTGGTAATGTACAGCGCATGGCGGTACTTGCGGAACATCGCCCAATAGTCCTCCCAGCTCATGCCGCTCTCGTTCAGCCAGCCGCAGCCCTTGAACATACTTTTGGTGAGGATGATGTCAATCTTCTGAATCGGATGCTGCACGCCCCACAGATCGGTGATGGTGTCCGCGCCGCTGCGGTCAAGATAATCCTTGAAGTCCACCTCGTGCAGCATGCCTTTCACATATGGCATACGAATTTGAAATGAGGTGTGGACTTTCCTTCCGCACAGCTTCTCATCAACAAGGCGGGCATACTGCTTGGAGATCAGCCCCTCGCCGTCGAAGCAGGTAACCTCGACGGTGGCCATCGTCTCCACCCGGTGATATTTGCGGGTGCTGTTCTGCGCCCCGTCATCCTCCACCGTAATCATCTCTGTGGGCGGGGGTGTTCGTACCGGATTGTCAACGACCACTACCCGGTGGGGGCGGTCAATGTCGATGCCGTCAATGCGGATACCGCTGGACAGCATCAGGCCGTTGTAGGCGTAGAGTTTGCTGAGCTGGCAGTCACCGATGGTCATATCCATCATGATGCGGCGGCGCACCGCATCATAAAAATCCTCTCGGATGAAGGACAGCCGCGCCTGCCGGCTCATGCTGCCCGAACGCTCAAAGGCGAGGTAGCGATGCGGCCCGGAGCCAAAATCAAGGCTCACGCCCTCGGGACGGAACAGGGCCTTCGCTTTTTCCTGCCGGATCCGGTATTTCTTTCTGGCACCGCTCCGGTCGAAGATGCCGGAGAAGTCTATATAGAAAATGATGTCCGAGAGGTCAGTCACCAGTTGCCCACCGGGTCTTCCGGTGAAGGTATCGCCGTGCAGCACGCACATGATCTGATAGAACAGTGCGTTATCGTCCTGCTCGTGAGGTGCGGAAAGTGATTTGCATTTCTCTGTCTCGGCGGCGCTGAGATGGAAGGTATATGTCCCGTCCTGCTGCCTGCCATAGCTGATCACAGCTCTGGCGGACAGCTCGTAGATCCTGTATTTTACCAGCGGCATCGGCTCACCTCCTCATGCTTCTATTCTATAGCCATGAGCAAAACTTCAAAAGAGCAGTAATATCAATGGTTCCCGGCCATGGCTGAAACCGAAATCACTCATATGGTATAGAAAGCGGAGCCCCTTTTTGGTAAAATTGACTTGAGAGAAAACCAACCAGAAAGGGGCTGGCCGCTATCTACCGACAGGAAATCATTCAGGATGTGACATTGTTTACATCCCAAAGTGCCGCTGCGTTCTACGACAGTCTTTTCAGCAGTCTGGACTTCACGCTGCCCGGAGCGGCAACCGGGCGGCGGGGCTTTCCAAAGGAAGCCATGGTCTGTGCGTTTATCGTTATGAAATGCGAGGGCTTCTCACAAATCACAGATTTGGCGGATTATCTGGACAACAACCGCATCATCGCCCATTACTGCGGTTTCAATATCATGAAGCCGTTGCCGTCCTACTGGACGTATGACCGTTTCCTCAAAAAAATGGATAACGCTGCATTGAAAGAAATCATGGCGGCACAGGTGAAGAAACTCTATGAGATGGGGATCGTGGACGCCTCATTTATTGGCCTGGATTCCACACCTGTCATGGCAAACACGAAGCAGAACAATCCAAAATCCTTTGCAAAGAACAAGTTCTCCAAGGAAAACCACCCGAAAAGCGATCCGGACTGCGCCCTCGGCGTCCATTCTGCCTCCAACCAGCACAATGAGCGCCGGTACGAGTTCTACTGGGAATACAAAAGTCATGTGCTGGTGGACTGCATCTCCGGCCTGCCGATCTACGAGCTGACCACACCAGGCAATGTCGCCGATTCCTCCGTCGCCGCTGAGATCCTCGCCGAAGCTGACAGGGTGATCTCCTTAAAGGAATGCACCTTCCTTGCCGACAAGGGCTACGATGTGAAAAGCATCTACAATACCGTAAAAACGGTCTATGAGGGCGAGGCTTTTATTCCCCTCAATCCACGCGGCACGAAAGCCTCTGAAGCGATTTCTGTCGGTAATCCAATCTGCGAGGCCGGGCTGGCTATGCACAAGGATGGCAAAACCACCGACAATGGGCGTACCCGCCAGAAATACTGCTGCCCGTTCCGCCAGTCCAAGACCGGTGTTTGCCCTTGTAACCACAAGAATTGGAACAACGGCAAGAAGAACCGGGGCTGCACGAAATATAAGACCATTCCCGATGACTACAGACTTTCCATTGACCGTAGCTGCCTCTGTTTCAAGAGGATATACGCCTTGCGTACAGAGTGCGAGCGCTACAATTCCCGCTTCAAATCCACAGGTCAGGAACGCCTGTGGGTGCGCAACGGCGCCAGCGCGGCAAACCTCAATACACTGGCCCACATCTCCGCTTTAGCGGTCGCGCTGGCCGCTGTTCTGCACGGCTCTCACTCCTACCGTTCCGCCAAACAGCTTCGGCGTTCCGCCTGATCTGTCTTTTCCATACCTTTTGCAGGCGCGGGGTTTACCGCGCTATGGTTTTTGCGCCCTTGAGATACCCCTAAACTCTTTTGCTTCCCATTTGCCTGTTTGTGGGCTGCTCTTTCCAACTGTTTTGCTCATCTCTTTTCTATTCTATCATGAGGTTTTAAATTTGCAATGTGGATACTGCTCCCACTTTTTCAGTGGGAGCTTTTTGCTTGCAGCTCTCAACAAAAAATTATAAAGGAGGAATCCAATGCAAGAATCCACATTCACCAACTACGACCAGCTGCCGCTGTTCCTCAATGCGAACACGGTGGCGCAGGTGCTGGGCGTGTCCATCTCCAGCGCCTATGAGCTCATGCACGAGACGGGCTTCCCCGCGCTGCGGATAGGCAGCCGCATCGTGGTACCCAAAGAAGAGTTCCGCCGGTGGGTAGATGCGCAGACAGGGGGTGATACCTGATGTTCCAGCGCTGGCCCAAGCAGGACCCGAACAAACACTACTATCTCGTCCCCAACGAAGTCTTTAATCTCGGACTCAGCTCTCACGAGATCGCCGTCTACAATTACCTTCTGCGCTGCGAGGATCGCAGAACCTACCAATGTCATCCCAGCTACCGCACCATCGGAAAGGCGGTGCAGCTGAGCGAAAACACCGTGCGGAAGTATGTGGCCGGTCTGGAGGAGAAGGGGCTTATTCACACCGAGCCCAGTACCATCACCACAAAGGACGGCCGCGTGTGCAACGGAAGTCTCATCTACACCATCCGCCCCATTCAGGAAGCACTGAAGCTGAACTATCAGCGGCAGTTCCTGCGGGCGGAGCGTGACATAGAGCGGGCAAAGGCAGAGAAACGGCTGGCCGAATTGAATCGGCAGAACAAAAAGGAGGAAAGCGCATGATGCAGCAGCTTGCAAACTTTATTGTAGACCATGACCCGATGATGGTTCTCCAGCGCACGCACGACACAGTACGCTACATCCGGTGGGCGTGGAACAAGGATCATGCCGACCTCATTGATGAAGACGGACTTCGCCTGTTTCTCTGCGATGAACATCGCGGCGAGCTGACCGAGGAGCAGAAGGTTTTCGCCCGCCGATGCCGCGACGAGATGCGGAGCGTCTATGAGGAAATGTGCGTGCGCTTACTGCAACATGAGATCATGCTGGAGCGTGGCATGGTGCCGGACAGCAGCACCTACCGCAGCGTGTTCTGCACGGAAGGAGGTGATGCGCCATGGATGCTTGACCAAGCGGGATGACCGAAAATCGGACCGATTTGCCGCCGACGAAAGAAAAGCAGGAGAAAGGACCGGGGTCGTAAACGCCTCGGTCCGTCCCACAAATGCCCGCAGTGCGGGCATTTTCAAGGGTTTGTGACCGGGGACAGAGGAACGCTCCTTTCGGGAGTTTGTACCCTGTGGAACGCTCCAAGTTCCAGCTTCCTCAGTGTTTTCAAGGGTTTCCGCCGACGCTCTACCGGCCCCATGCCCCGATTTTGATCCAATTTACACCTAATTTGCACTTCAAAACGCAGAAAAAGAATTGAGAAAAGCAATAGCTATTTCCGCAAAAGTGTGGTAGTTGTTTGTGTTACAAAAAGAAAACGAATCCAAAGGAAGTGAAATACATGGCAAAACGAAGACCGGCCGGTGACGGCATGGTGCGCAGGCGAGAGGACGGACGCTGGGAGGGTCGCATCGTCATCGGCCACCGGGAAAACGGCGAGCCGCTGTTCCGTCATGTGTATGCCAAGACGCAAAAGGCTCTGCTGGACAAGCTGCACCAGAACATCGAGTGCTACCGCGATGTGGAGCTGACCGAGGACAGCTGGATGACGCTGGGCCAGTGGCTGGATCGATGGCTCACGGAGTACAAGGCGGGTACGGTGCGGCCCGGTACCCTCGAGGGCTACCACCGCTACATCGAATACTACATCAAGCCGCAGCTGGGCGACAAGCAGATCTCCCTCCTCTCCCAGCAGGACATCCAGCGGATGTACCGCCGCCTGAAAACGGAGGGGCGCATCCGCGAGCACCCCGAGATGGGGCATCAGCTCTCCGACTCCATGGTGCGCCACATTCACTCCACCCTCCACGCCGCGCTGAAGGACGCGGTGCAGGCACACGTCATTTCCAGAAATCCCACCGAAGGTACAACGGCGCCCAAACCCAACTACAAGCCCAAGCGCATCCTGACCGGCGAGGAGCTGGATGCTTTCCGCGCGGTGGTGGAGCAGGACGAGGTGTGGTGGGACTTCTTCCAGACGGAGCTGATGACCGGCCTGCGCCGCGGCGAGATCTGCGGTCTGCAATGGAGCGACTTCGACGAGGAGAGCGGCATGCTGAAGGTGTGCCGCACCCTCCACGGCCAGCGGAAGGGCGAGTACACCGTCGGCGAAACCAAAACCGAGACGGGAACGCGCACGATTGTCCTGCCGCCGAGCACTGCGGAACTTCTGCGGAAGCGAAAAGAAACGGCAGTCAGCGAATGGATATTCCCGAATATCTATGAACCCGAAAAACCGATGCACCCCGACTATGCTTACCACCGATTAAAAACACTGTTAAAACAGGCGGAGCTTCCGCTGATTCGGTTCCACGATCTGCGCCACACCTTCGCCACTCACGCGCTGGCGGGCGGCGTGGATGCGAAAACCCTGTCGGGAATCCTCGGGCATACCAACGCCAGCTTTACGCTGGACACCTACACCCATGTGACCACCGATATGCAGAGAAACGCTTCCACTATCGTGGGGAGCTTTATGGATGAGATTATGCTTGAAGGAGATGATACCAATCGCTAAAAAAAGAAAAAATGGCGAAGGGACACTTCGCCTGCGAAAAGACGGGCGGTGGGAAGGCCGTATTGTGACCGATTACCGTGAGGACGGTCGGCCGATTACCAAGAATGTAACCGCAAAAACGAAAACGGAATGCTGTGAAAAGCTGGAAAAGCTGAAAGAGCGGTACGGTCGTCACACGGACAAAATCAAATCAGATATGCCGTTCGGGGATTGGATCGACTTCTGGTATCAGACCTACTGCCGACACACACTCCGCATTACCACAAGAACCGACTATGAAAACCGCATTTACAATCATATCATTCCCGAAATCGGAAAAATTCCGCTGAACAAGCTGTCGCAATCCGATCTGCAGCAATTCTACGCAAAGGAAAAGACAGACGGAAGAAAACTGCATGCAAAAACTTACGGAAAGGGACTTTCGGAAAGAACGATAAGGGGGATACATGCCAACTGCCGCACAGCTTTACAGCGGGCGGTGCAGGAGGGCTTAATTCGCACCAATCCCGCCGTCGGCTGTAAGCTGCCGCCGAAAAAAGCGCGGGAGATGCAGGTACTGACGCAAAATGAAATTATCCGGTTTCTGCATCAAGCAAAGGAAGAAGGCTATTATGAACTCTTTCTGCTGGAGCTCGGCACGGGGATGCGGCGCGGTGAGATATTGGCACTCAAATGGAGTGACCTGAACTTCAAAACAGGAGAGCTGCATATCGAACGGCAGGTATATATCATCAAGGCAGAGGTGATTATATCGGAGCCGAAAACAAAAGCCTCGATACGCACCGTTATTCTGCCGCCGTCACTCTTGAAAACCCTTGTGGCGTATAAGGAAACGGTGGATTCGGAATGGATGTTTCCGTCACCGACTGATAACGGCAGACCGAGAAATCCGTCATCGGTTAGAAAACGGTTACAACTGATCTTGGAACGGGCAGGCTGTAAAAAGGTGCGCTTTCACGATTTGCGTCACACATTTGCAACCATGGCGCTGGAGCACGGTATGGATGTGAAAACGCTCTCGGCAACCATAGGCCATGTGTCATCAGTAACCACGTTGGATATTTACAGCCATATCACCGATACTATGCAAAGGCAGGCGGCGGTGCATATAGACCGCAAAATCGGCGGCACAGACGCCCAAATGCCGACGATAGCGCGGGAGGAAAGGAAAGATACCTCCCCGGTCGAATTCACGCCGTACAAGCCCAAAATACGCAAGCCTGGGACGGGTTGTGTCACGATGATTAACGACCACCTGTATGAGGGACGGTACACACCAACCAATGCCTACGGCAAGCGGGAAAGTCATAATATCTACGCAAAAACAAGAGAAGAATGTGAAGAAAAGCTCGCGGAAATGATTGCAGAGGTTAAGGCGCAAATCAAGGCGGAAAAAGAAAAAATGACAGGGTGACCGAAAAAATCACCCTGTCAAAATTTGAGATGCAGTAGACAAAGAAATAGGTGCAGAAAACGATAATTTACATTTTACTGTTCGTGGGTTGGATCCAATATTTTTTCGAATTCTAATATCTCTGAAGATTTAATCGCAACTCCAAGATTAGTAGGTATGTTGACAATCGGCTTTGGGATATTTGGAACATTAGCGAAAGATAAAATGCCTTGGGCTGTATATTGAGGCCCTCCAAACAGTATTCCCAAAAGATAAATTCTGTTTCCCACTGTAATGCCTGATGGAGTAGCATAAGAACCTTGATTCATAATAAACACCGGAGAACCACTTGAACCAGGAAAACACGCCATATCAAGTAAAATATGTTTTTGCCCTTGATAATCCTTTTTTGGGTGTGTAGCAGTAATGCCACGTCTAATAACAGGTTTATGATTATATTGATCTGAGATACCAATTGGATAGCCAATCATAACAATATCTTCGATTGCTGATAATTCATTTATTTTAGATTCTGTTGGGATTAAATCTGTTTCAAGTGGAATATAGAAAATTTTTATATCAGTTTTAGCTAATTCATTAAGTGCTGGTCCTAATGGTAAGCAGCACAAATCAATATTTTTGTTAGGATGGGGAATCCACTTATTACCTGCACCTGAATAATTGAAAGAAAAGGATTCAGTATCTAAAGGTTTCCCGTTTTCATCTGCTTTACAAAACTCAAAAACAGTTCTTACACTGTTGTTTACTACATGATTATTTGTAATTAAAACTGGAATACAGGTTTTCTCTTCTGGTTTATTACATAAATTTACTATAAACCCTGTACCACTCCCAACTGAACCATCAGCATATTGGCAGTTTATCAAAACAGTAGAATACGTAAGCATTTCTGAAATACTCATATTGCTTTCACTCATTGGATTTACTCCTAAAATAAAAATAAGTAGCCGCCCCAAAAAAAGCTTTTTCGAGACGGCATTGGTCGGAGTGGCGAGGCTCAAACTCGCGGCCTCCGCATCCCAAATGCGGCGCGCTATCAACTGCGCTACACCCCGATAGTTATTAAATTGTGGTCGTGTAAGTGGTCAAATCTGTGGTCAAACACATTTTTGACTGCTTTTTTTCATTTTCCGAACCGCCCGAAATACGCACGGTTGAAGGGTTTTCGGCGGCTTTCGCTTTCGTGCGGTGCGAACACCGTCTATGCTCCCAAACCAAGCGCGCTACCATCTGCGCTACACCTCGGTGTTCCGTTTTAAAAGCGGGCGTGTCCCATAAAACGTATTATACCCCAGAGGGGGAGAAAATGTCAAGTATCGGTGCGTGCAAAAACGCGTTGACAAACCCGGCGCGGTATGGTACAGTAAACGCGCAGACACGCAATTCGACCATTCGCGCGCGTCTGCCGGGTCAACCGAAAAATAATGACGGATGCGAAATCTTCCGCATGAATGGCAAAGCTGCCGAACCGCGCGTTCGGGGCTTATGCTGCTCGTGCCGGAAGATTTTTTGTTTTCCGGCGGGCAGACGAAAACATAAGGGGTGTCCAAAATGAACGAAGAAAAATGGAAGCTGTTTTTAGAGGTCGCGCGCACGCTGAACTGCCGCGGAGCAACGCCGCTTTTGTACGGCTCGCTCGGGCTGTGGCACCGCACAGGCGAGGCGATTTTCGCCGATGACATCGACGTCCTGCTTCCGGAAACGTGGCTTTCCGAGCAGTGGAGCGCGTTTCAAACCCTGCTGCAAGCGGAGGATTGGCGCCTGATCGACGCGCACGAGCACACGTTTGAAAAACGTGGCGTGCACTGCTCCTTTGCCGCGCTAGAGGAGCTCGAGACCTTCGCCGGAGTTCCGATTTCTGAGATCGAAACGCGCGCGGAAAGCGGCGCAAAGTACCGTCTGCTCTCCGTAAAACAGTACCTCGCCGTCTACAAAGCCTCCGCAAAAGACGGCTACCGCGTGAACACCCGCGGCAAAAAAGACGCGGAGAAAATCGCGCTGCTGGAAAAATTGGTGTAAAAAAGGAACTCTCTGCATCATCGCGGGGAGTTCCTTTTTAAAACACATGCGTGGGAATCTTCTTGTTACTGAAAAAATAGGCGGTCATGGTTTAAGCTTCACCACAACCACCCCGCCGCGCTGTTCTGCGGTGCAAAAGCCGCTTTGCGCTAAGACCTCGTTTATCGGCACAAAGCCGTTTGAAATCGGCGTGCCGCACGGAATGCGGTGCGTTTTTCCGCCGAGCACAATGTGCAGCGTGTCTTCGAGCAGCTCGCACCCGCCGCCGAGCAGGGTGAGGAGCGGCAAAAGGCGCACGCAGCCGTTTTGCAGCACAGGTTCGTCAAACAGCATCGGGACGCCGCCGATCTCGGCCTTGAACGGGTTGTTCGCGAACAGCAAAACGGTCTTAGCTTGCAGGCGGTTTTCGAGGGTCTGCACATTTTGAAACAGCGCGGGGCTTTGCGCTACTTCGTCCCAGCGGTGCAGCCCGCGAAAGTGAAGATCATCTGGCGGCGTAAACGTGTTCGGCGTCGTTTTTCGGTGCAGGCCGAATGTGAAATCGACCTGGTGCCATGCGCCGTTCGGCGCCCATACCGCGTTCCACGCGTGTGGACCCCAATCCGTACCGGAGTAGCCTTCGCCGCAAACGTACCGCGCCAAAATGCCAAGGTGCGGCAAAATCACCATGGAAAGCGCGGCGATTGCCTGGCACACGCCCTGCCGCGTTTGCAAGAGCCCCACAGCGGCGTGGTCGCGCGTAGCACCGGTCTTTTTGTAGACGAAAAAGCGTTTCAGCCAGCTTTGATAAGCCGCAATCACCTGAAAAAAGTCGGTGCTTTCCGGCAGACCGCGCTTTATGCTCTCCGCAATATCCGCCGCAACGCACCGCAGGTCGTTCACCTCTTTGCCGGTGCTCATGTACCGCGCGTTAACCGTCACGGTCAGCGTTCGCTTTGCAAAGTCGTGCACGTAGCGCGTGTTTGTTTTCAGCATTTGCGCACACGGAAACGATGAAAGCGTCATGCAGCTTTTCACGGCTTTTTTGGCGCTTTCCATGGGCTCTGCGCCAAAAAGCGAAGCAGGGCAGCTCAGTGAAAAATCACGCAGAAGCGCGTTTTCCGCCATCATCATGGCGGAAAGAAAGCCGTCTGCGGATTTTGGAAAGAATTTCATGCGTCTCCCTCCGTTTTCAGCATGTCAAGGCGGTCTAAAAGGTCAAGCTTTGCGGTAATGTGCTTTTTGAGCGCGCGGGGCGATAAAATCTCTCCTGTCAGCCAAACGCCTTTCAGCGTCTCTTCGCGGCTTTCGAGCGCCCAGCGGATGAACTCCGCCGTGTCAATCCCCATAGGCTCAAAGTTCAGCGCGCCCGGGGAGAGAAACAGCATCTCGCCGCGCTTTGCAATCGCAGTATCGATGCGGGAGACGGCGAAAAGGCCGCCGTCTCCAAGGTCACCGAGGAAAAGCAAGTCAGAAAACGGCTTGTTGTCTTTTGTGTTGCGGGCGAAAAGCTGCCCCCCGCCGTAAAGATGCAGCAGGCCGCCCGCACAGGAGACCGTTTCGCAGTGGCGAACGAGAATGCCGAGCATGGAATCCGGCAGAATGCGAAACGCTTCTGCGGCGTTATGGCCCGCGCCGTATTCCGCCGCCGAAACGGTAAGAAATGCGCGGTTTTCTCTTAAAAGGTCTGTGAAAATCTTAGTGTTCGGGGTCATAGTTTTCTCCTTATATCACGCGCACGCGCACTTTTGTGCCGTCGGGCAGACCGCGCATCTGCCAGCCCATGTAAGAGCCTGCGCCGCGGTTATCCGTGCCCGCAACGTACATCACGTGCGCACCTGCGCCGCCCTCTTTAAAGCACGCGCAGGGGTATTCGTCGCGGTCCCAGATGCGGCTCGCCTTGATCGGCGCAAGGGAGGCCTTTCTGCGCTCTGCCGCGCCGCCGCGGTCCAGCGTCAGTATATCCGGAAAGCCGATGTCCTGCGCCACGCGGATGTGCTCGGCGGTCTCGGGGTACAGCGCACTGTCCACAATACAGACGAAAACGGGCGCGTCACCGTGGTTTGAAACCGTTATGCTGCCGGGGTCGGGCGAAAGTGCAATGCGGTTCAGCTTTTTCAGATAAACGCCGCAGCGGTGCAGAGCATCGCTTACGTGCGTTTCGGATTGACGGCTTTCCTGTGCCCATGCGGCGGAAAGCGCACCGCCGGCTAAAATGCAGCACTCGTTCAGGGCCTCCAAGGCGTCCAGTCTGGCGCGCAGGCGGGCGGCCTCCGGGTTTTCTGCCGTATTGCCGGTTTCTTCGTCCGTATAGGAAGTAGCTTCTGCGTCTGCAAGCGCACGGCGGCACTGCTCGGTTTCCAGCGCCACGCGTGCCAGCACGGAGCTCAGCGCGAACGAAACGCGGGCGGTCACATCGGCGCGGTCGCGGTCAAAGGCCGCAAGCGTATTCATGGCGCTGTCCACCGCGCAGAGCAATACGTTTACGTCGCTCATATCACAAAGCGCGCAGCTTTGCGGCCAGCACGGAAATATACTGCACCGCGTCGTTCAGCGCAAGCAGCTGTGCGCGGGCTTCACCGGCGTACAGCTCTACGCGCTCGTGCAAGAGGTCGTACTGCGGGTCATGCCAGTTTGTTTCCTGTGCCGCGCAGCTCACCGTAAGCGCATTATAAAGCGATTCCAGTTCCGCGCTGCGCGCCGCAAGCTCCATGCCGAATTTTTCAAGGGAATCCATGTCGTGTACCACAACGCTTCCGTTTGCCATAACGATGCCTTCTTTCAAGAATATATGTCGGTGTCTATGTGTGCAAGTTCGTGCTCTGTGCCGAAGATGAACGCGTAAATGTCCTGCTCGGTCTCCTGCATACGGCGGCAGAGCTGCCAAAGCGGCAAAAGACAGTCTTTTTCGATTTCCGCGTATTTGCGGTCGTCCCAGTCGTCCTTTATGCGCTCAAGCTGCCGCAAGTAAGCCGTGAGCGCGTCCGTGTCCGTCATGCTTCACCCGCCGGGCGAATGGAGCGGCTGATGTACAGCGGGTACGGGAAGATCTTCGCGTTTTCACCGCCGATTTCCGGGCGGTTTGTGTTGCAGATGAGTGTGTACGGCGTGTAGTCGTTCAAAACGCGCGGGGTATAGGCTTCGCTTTCAAGGTTCAAAAGGTCAAGCGCAAATTTCACGCCCACCAGTGTCACAAAGCCGATGTCCGTAGAGGTGCCTGGCTCAAAATGGAGGCGTTCACGGGCCTCTGCTTCGCCAAAATAATCGCCGTGCGTGTCGCGCGCCGGGGCGTCCTTTAAAAGCGCGGAGAAGGTCTCGCCGTAGGTTTTCATGCCGCGGTTTGGGATGTGGTAGAACACCTCGCCCGCGTGGGCGCGTGCCCAGCAGCCTACGGCAATAAACGGTACGCCGAGTGTATTGGAGAGCGCATTTGCAAGCGCATTCGCGCTTCTGTCATCCGCCGTCGCAAAGACAATGCCGTTCTTGCCGAGATTTTCAAAGAGAGAAAGCGGCACGTTTTCCAGCTTGCCGCGGAAAGCCGTCACTTCGGCTGCGGGGTCAATGTTCAGAATATCCTCGCGCAGAAGGTCAGCCTTAAAGCGGCCGAGGTCGCGCATACCGTGCGTGTGGCGGCAGATGTTGTGCGGCTTTAAAATGTCGTCGTCGATGAGCAGAAATCTGCCCACACCGGCGCGGGCCAGTTCCAAAGCGGCGCGTGCACCCACAGAGCCGCAGCCGATGATGACGGCGAACTTTTTCAGCATCTCGGCAGATTCAAACAGACCCGTGTTACGACTGAAAAGGTCGTGGATGAGCGTAAAGCTGTCCACCGTCAGCGTGCTTTTCGCTTCGTCGCAACGGTTGAAAAGCCAGCCGCCGTCCGTATAGGTGCCAAAATAATCGTAGCCCGTCAGCACCACGTTTTCACGCAAAAGTGCCGTGTATGCAGTACCCGATACGATCAAACCGCGGGTGGTGTGGTCGGGATTTTTGAACGTATCGGCATAGGTCTCATCGGTAGCCAGAAGGTAGTAGTAGCCGGTGTCTGCGCTGCCCGCGCCGGTCACTTCACCTACATAATCATTGCCGGGCAAAGCCGTGTCGGAAAGCCCCAGCACGCCCACGTGCTCCTTTGCCGTATCCGTCTGCTCCTCGCGCAGGCTCTCGCCGAGCTGCACGGTGCCGTACGTGCGCGGGTCAAACGCGTTTAGCAAACGAAACGCCTCGTCAAAGTCGCCGGACTGTAAGTCAACGTCCTCTTTTTCCGCGTTTTTCGGCAGACGCTCGGAAAGTGCGTTTAAAAGTGACACAGTTCTGTCGTGTTCGGATAGATCAGCCGGAATTTGTCTGATAAGCTCACGGCGTGTGATGATGATTTTTTCCACAGTTAAGCCTCCTCGGGGTCAAAAATTTCAGCTTGCAGGCGGTCTTTGTTCTTTAAAAGCGCTTCGGATGTTGTCAGCTCCAAAAAGCCGGTACCCGCAAAGTATTTGTCGCCGACCATGACCGGCACGGTGCGATATTCGCCGTTTTTACTGAGGTAATAGCATGTCAGGCGCGCAGTGGGGTCGAGATTGACGAGCATCGAAACCGCACCGTTTCCGATGACCTCGGCAAAGCTGTGATTTGTGCGGTCGTCGTCGCTTGAAAACGTGTCGAGCGAGCCGGGGTGGCGGTGCCAAAGCCCCAAAAGACACAGCCCGTGCTGATATAAGCGCGAAAGCACCGGGTAAATGTGGTTGTGGTAGTTATTGTCCATCTCGTGGTGGGCGCGCGTGTGCAGCGTGTAAACGCCGGGGTCACTCGCTTCCGCCACATACCACACGGCATTTTTCACGTTGCCGAAGAAAATGCCGCCCGTCTCCAACGGGTCGCGGGAATACACCTCGCTCAGAACAGAGAGATACGCGCGGTTTGAAAGCACTACGCCGCGGCAGTCGGCAGCTTTGTCGGATTCAAACGGGTGGTCGGCGCGCTTTAACGCCTTGCGCTGCGCCTTCAAAAGCTTTTTGCGTTTCTTGTTTTTCTTGCCGGAAAGCACCGGCGGGGTCGAAAAGAGTTTCATAAAAAAACCTCCGTTAAATCTTCCCATGCGCCTGAAAATCCTTCCATGCTTCCGGCTTGCGGATGGCAAGCTCAAACACCATCAGCCAGCGGTAGGCAAAGCGGAAGGAGGTCACGGCGCTTGTGGTGCAGGTGTCCTCCGCATGTACATCCGCCACGTCGCTGGAGCAAATATAGCGCTCGCCGCGGTTGTCCGTCAGCGTGTGCGGGATGAGTTTTTTGCCGTCCGCATCCAGCGGAATGTGCGGCAGCATGTTGACGATTTTCTGCAATTCGCCGAGCGTCGGCGAAACAAGATACGGCTTCACGGAGGAAGAATAGCGCACCTTCGGGTGGTCGGGGTCGTAGACAAGCTTCATTGTGTATGTCATGGTGTTAAAGCCGCGGCCGAGGTTCGGGCGGGTCTTCACAAGCCAGTACATGCGGCCGTCTGACATAAAATGCGGCTGCATGTTCGGGTCGTTGAATTTCTTGCGCATGGCGGCGACCTCTGCGTTATAAAGCGCCTTGTTCGTCTTGTACCACTGCTGCACGGGCGCGGAAACGATCGTCTTCGGAATAATGGATTTCTTTCCGTCGGTCTTCTCCGGCGTTTCTGCCTTTTCCTCGGGCTGTTCTTCCGGAAGCGGCTCAGGCTCCTTGTGCAGCTGCTCGATAAGGTCACCCACGGTGTCCTTTTCGGGCGCAGAGACCACCGTCTTCGGGATAATAGATTTCTTGCCGCTGTCCTTCATTTCCGGCTTCGGTTCTGCCGTGCCGGGGATCTCGCTCTCGCGGCGGATCTGGTTCACAAGGTCGCCTACGGTGTCTTCGGGTGCGGAAAAATACACGTGCGGGATAAAAGTTTTCATAAAAAAAGCTCCTTCAAAGTTCGTTTAGGCTTGCCGTTTTCGGCTTCCACCTGATCTACGAACCGTGAGGAGCGTTTTTTATAGTCAAAATTAAATTTTCAAGTTTTTTAAAGCGCCTTCAAATATGCCGCCATGTCAAAGTCCTCCAATTTCGAGTCCTTTCGCAGATACAGCGGGTGGTGCGGGTGTCCCTTTTTAGAGGGCTTGCCTGCCTGATACCACTTTGCATGGAATGCGTCGCCGATGGCCGTCATGTCCGCAAGGCAGGTTTTGAGATAATCGCGCTTTTCCACAATCGTGCCCCATGCCGCCCAAATGCCGGGCTCTTCGCCGCTGCGCGAAAGTACCCAGCGGAACGCGTTCATGTTTTCCTCGTGCAGCGCACGGTTAAACGCCTTATCCATGTGGTCGGGGTTCGTCGCACGCTGCGCGTAGACATTGAACATGATAAACGAGTCAAACCCGTTAAAAAGCGCAATGCGCTCTACGGATTTCAGTGTGTTGTCGAGGTTATCCGGCTCCGCCGTCGAGGGGTTGATGCCGATGGTAATGAGCGGCTTTTTGCCGGCGGTACCCAGTATGTAACGGTATTCGGAGTAAAAATCCGGGATATAAAGCCATTTTTCGCGGTCGTAAACGGCGCTTTCTTCGCGGTGCTTCTGCGCTTCTTCAAATGTCAGAATTTCGGTGTGCTGCGTGTCGCTTTTCGGAATGTGCATGTCGGTCTCCTTTTGTCCCAAATTGTCGTCTTTTAAAAGATTATACCGCGTTTTATACCGCCTGCAAAGCTGTTTTTTCGCTTTTCTTTTCGCGGTATAAAAGATAAAGCCCGCAAAGCAGAGAAAGCACCTCCGCCGTCGGCACGGCAAGCCACAAGCCCGTCAGCCCGAATATATTTGCAAGCACCACCGCACACGGCACAACTAAGATCACGCCGCGCAAAAGAGATAAAACAGCCGCGTCCCGGCTGCGCTCCGCCGCCGCAAACCGCGCGATAAGCAGCAGATTCACGCCGCTCACAAGATAGTTTAAGAAGTACAACATCAGGCCCGGCACGGCAAGCGCCGTCAGCTCCGCGCTACCCTTGCTGAATACCGCCGTCACCTGCTGCGGAAAGAGCAAAGCGCCCACGGTAAACAGCGCGCCCAGTAAAACCGCCGTCACAACGCCGCGCCGCGTCTGCTTTGTAAGCGTTCTGCGGTCATGTTCCGCAAACGCAATGCTGATCAGCGGCTGCACGCCTTGCGCCGCGCCGGTCAACACCGCCGTTGCCACAAGCGCCACGTTTGCAATGATGCCGTAAGCCGCAACACCCGTGCTGCCCGCAAGTGATAATAGCAGATAGTTAAATATTAAAATAACGACCGTCGAAGAAAACTCTCCGATGAACGCGGAAAAACCCGCCGCAGAAATTTTCGGAATTTCCTCAAAAATGCGGTGCTTCCCGATGTGATACCCGCGCTTTCGCGTCAGGCAGATCGCTACGCCGAAAATCGGTGACATGCCGGTCGCAAGCACCGCACCCAGCATACCGGCGTTCAAGACGCACACCATGTACCAATCCATCATAATATTCGCAAAAGAGCCCGTCAGCATCGCCGCCATCGCGCGCCCGGGCGCATCGTCGTTGCGCGTGAACGTCGTTAAGATGTTATTCAAAATAAAAAACGGCGAAAACAGGCAGCAAACCTTCAAATAGACGGTTGTCGGCTGTAAAACCGTGCCGGAAGCGCCAAGCAATCTTGCCAGATGCTCCGCCCCGAACACGCCGCACAGCACATAAATGAACGACAAAACAGCGCCCATCAGTAAGCTTGCCGTAAATACGCTGTCTGCGTTTTCGTCGCCGCGCGTGTGCCGCAGCGTGTACCGCACACCGCCGCCAATGCCGATGAGCAGCCCCGTGCCGTTGATGATACCGTAGATCGGCAGCGCGAGGTTTAAAGACGCCAACCCGTCCGCACCGATGTAATTTGCAATGAAAAATGTGTCCGCCAAAATGTAGACGGAAAGCCCCAGCATGCCCAAAACGCTCTGGGAAACAAAACGAAGATATTTGCGCATAGTCCCTCCAAAACAAAACGTGCCCGCAGAAAACCTGCTGAGCACTTTAAAAGCGCAGACCTATCGGTTTTCTGTGGGCACGTTCTTCCGCCTACCCGGTGGCAGACGGCGTGTTCCTGTTGATTTCTAAGGTACTATACCACATTTTCGTTTGCATTGCAAGTTTTTCATTTTGTTTTCCACACAGGTGTGCTATACTGTGGATAAAAGGGGGCTTTAATTTGAAAACCGACCGCCTCATCGGCATCATTACGACCATTCAGCAAAAAGGCACTGTTACCGCGCCGTATCTCGCGGAAAAATTCGGCGTGTCGCGCCGCACTATCAACCGTGATATCGAAGACATCTGCAAAGCCGGCATCCCGCTCCTTACCAAACAGGGCGCGGGCGGCGGTATTTCCATCATGGAAGGCTTTTCGCTCGATGCCGCCGTGCTCACGCGGCAGGAGCTTTCCGCCGTCCTCACAGGGCTGCGCTCGCTCGACAGCGTTTCCAAAGCCCCTGCATCCGACCTGCTCGCCGCAAAGCTCGGCGCAGATACCGATATACCGCGGGACATGGAGATCGATCTCGCGTCGTTCTACAAAAACGACTTGGCGGAGAAGATCGAGACGATCCGCCGCGCCGTAAAAGAGACGCGCCGCATCGTGTTTCACTATTATTACGCCAAAGGGGAGGCGGATAAGCTTGTCGAGCCCTATCGCGTCGTGTTCCGCTGGGGGGACTGGTACGTTTTCGGCTTTTGCCCCGCACGCGAGGATTTCCGCCTCTATAAGCTCCGCCGCCTGTGGAATTTAAACGTGACCGATGAATTTTTCACCCCGCGTGAAGTCCCGCCTGAAAAAGAGCCGAACCGCAGCCGCACCGAAAGCATGACGGATGATTACATTGTCACGGCCGTTTACGAGCCCGCCGTAAAATACCGCCTTGTGGAAGAATACGGCCCCGCGTCGTTCATCACGCGGGAAGACGGCAAGCTCTACACCGAATGGGGATTTTCTACCCCGGAGGACGCCCTGCGTTGGCTTTTGAGCTTCGGCGTCGACGTGCAGGTGACAGCCCCGCCCGAAATGGTAAAGAAAATGCGTTCTGCGATCAAAAAAATGAAAAAGCGCTATAAAACATGACACCCCGCTGTCATATTCTGTGTGTTACGATCTGAATATCATAATTTAGGAGGAACACACATGATCGATTCAAGATGCGGACTGCATTGCACGACCTGTACGTATAAAGAGCCCTGCGGGTGCGGCGGCTGTATAGAGACAAACGGACACCCGTTCCACGGAGCTTGCCCTGTGGCGCAGTGCTGTCAGGAAAAAGGCTTTTACCACTGCGGAGAATGTCCGGAACTGCCCTGTGAGTTGTTATGGAGCTATACATGCGATCCCGAGCAGGGCGATACGCCGCACGGCGCACGCGTGGAACAGTGCCGAATATGGCGCGCGGAAACGAAAGGAAAACCGTAATGTACGATGAAAAAATACGCGCCCTGCGCATGGAGCGCCAGCATCTCCTCACCCCGGCGAATGAAACCGAATACGACGCGTTGTACCGTGATCTCCAGCCCGGGCAGAATGTCTACTGGAACGGCTTTGGGCAACCGCCCACGCTTTCGTTCCGCGCGGATTTCGACGACCTCGCCTATAATAAAAGCCGTCAGTTCCGCCGTGAACTCATCAAAGGGCGCTTTGCGGGCGGCAACCTCGGCTGGATCTTGCCCGAAGACCTCGAGCTTTTCGCAGCGCTGTACCGCAAGCCGCTCAAAAACGCGACGATGACGCAGCAAATGCTGTTAGAGCGCATCGAAATGTCCGGCCCGTACACCATCGGGCAGCTGAAAGAGGAAAGCGGCCTGCTCGTCAAGGAGATCACGCCCGCCCTGCACCGCTTGCAGGAGGCATTTCTCATCTACGAAGACCAGTACGACGGCGAGTGGGATCGCGGCTGGTATCGCTTCGGCGAATTTTTTTCCGATTTTAGCCTCGACCGCTATACCAAAACGGAAGCCCTCAAAATCGTCCTCCGCTGTTTTGCGCACCGCTTTGTGTGGTTCACGCCCGCCATGGCGAAATCGTTTTACAAATTGCCCGAAAAAGAGATCAAGCTCGCGATAGCCGGGCTCGTGTCCGAAGACGTTTTGGTCGAGTCCGACGGCGGCTATCTCCTAAAAGAAGACGCAGAAACGCTCAAAACCTACACCGCGCCCGAATTTCACAGCGTCTATGCGCTCCACCGCAATGACCCGCTCTATAAAGCGTTCGAGCCGGCGTTAAAATCGCTTGCAAAATCCCTCACAGAGGGTTTGCCGTATGACTGTGACCCACTGCAATATCTTCTCATCGACGGCGTGTTCCACGGCGCGGTCGTCGGCCACTTCCGCAACGGCCCGTACGATTTAAACGACGTGCGCATAGATGACGCAAGCCTTTTATCACGGAAAGAGGAGATCATCGCCGCCGTGCAAACCGTAAATTTCGGTGCGCTGCCGCAAAGATTTATGGGGAAGAAGCCGTAAAATCCGTCGACCTTATTCGTAGTCAAGCCGAGGTGATTTTATGCAAAGCTTTACGCTCCGTCCCGCCGATTGGGAAGACCTGCCCGCTTTCAAACACATCGCGCGCACAACGCTGACCGAAGATATTTCGGCGCTTTTTGACCCGAATAAACTGCTCGAAGATAAAAAGATCGGGTTCGAGTACATCATGGCCGCAGAGCAAAACGGCGAAGTCGTCGGCTTTTGCTGCCGTTACGCCTGCCGTGATGCCGACACCCCCTACTGCGCGGAAATTTTCTCGCTGTGTGTCCTTCCGAAAGCGCAGCACAGCGGTATTGGTCGCGCTTTTGTAGAGGACGCTCTCGCCATCCTCTACATCAGCGGCTTTAAGATCTGCAAGGTCTGGCTGCCCGCCGGAAACCGCCGCGCCCGCGAATTCTTTGAAGCCGCCGGCTTTACGCGCGACGGCACATCTCGCGTCGTGCAGTGCGGCGAAGCCCCGCATCTTTTTTACCGTTACGAGCACCCCCTCACGCGCCCGGACAAAAAATATTACCGATAGTAAAAAGCGCAGCCGTGTATTTAACATACCGGCTGCGCTTTTGCGTGGATTTCATCTTCCCGCAGACTTTCTACAAACTCGCCGAAAGCCGCCCCGCAAAAACGGACAAAATGCCACTATACAATATACCGCTTTGGGTGTATACTACCCATGTATGCCCATGGCGATACAAAGGGGAAACGTGTCGTCCCGGGAGGAGTATTACGTGTTTAGGAAGTTTTCGGTTCGGGATATACCGAAAGCGGTTCGAGAAAGGAAAAAGAAATGAGGATCATTATTGCCGGTGACGGAAAAGTGGGTCTTGCGCTTACGCGTCTGCTCTCACAGGAGGGTCACGACCTTGTGACCATCGATTCCAATCGGGCGGTTTTGGAACGGGATATGCAGCAGTTCGACGTCATGACCGTGGTGGGCAACTGCGCCACCATGGCCACGCTGAACGAAGCGAAGGTACAGCAGGCAGAAGTGCTCATCGCCGCCACAAGCGCCGATGAAATCAACCTGCTGTGCTGTCTTACAGCAAGAAAAATGAACCCCACGCTGCACACCATCGCGCGTGTGCGCAGCCCTGAATACAGAGAACAGCTCTACATGATGCGCGGCGAGTTCGGCCTTTCGCTCATCATCAACCCGGAGCGCGAGGCGGCAAAGGAGATTTTCCGTCTTCTGCAATTACCGGGCTTCTTAAAGCGCGAAACATTCGCAAAAGGCCGTGTAGAGATTGTCGAGCTGCGCGTTTTGGAGCGCAGCCCGCTCGAAAACGTCATTTTAAATCACCTGCCGCACGTGCTGGGCTGCAAGGTGCTCGTCTGCGCCGTCATCCGTGACGGCCACGCACTCATTCCGTCCGGCGATACCATGCTGCGCCGTGGCGACCACATCTACGTCACCGCGCCGGTCACGGTGCTTTCCTACCTCATGAAGCGCCTCGGCATCACGCAGAAAAAGATCCGCCACGCCATGCTCATCGGCGGCGGCCGCGTCAGCTATTACCTCGCGCAAATGCTCATCGGCGCGGACGTCCATGTCAAGATCATCGAAAACAACCCCCAGCGCAGTGAACAGCTCGCACAGATGCTGCCGGAGGCGGCGATCATCTGCGCAGACGGCGCCAACCAGGAAATTCTGGAGGCGGAGGGTCTCAACGAAACGGACGCTCTTGTCACACTCACCGGCATTGATGAGCAGAACATCATCACCTCCATGGTCGGCAACGCAAAGGGCGTGCCGCACATTGTCACAAAGGTCAACCGCATCATGACGACCGGCATGGTGGAAACGCTCCCCATCGGCAGCGTCGTCAGCCCGAAGGAGCTGTGCAGCGCGAATATCGTGCAGTATGTGCGCGCCATGCAGCACCAAACGGGTGCCGCCGTCACGCTGCACCGCATTGCAGACGGCCGTGCCGAAGCGCTGGAGTTCATCGTCAATAAGCAGTCAAAGTATATCGGTGAGCCGTTGAAAAACCTGCGCCTGCGCTTAAAGAAAAATATTCTGATCTCCTGCATCACACACCACGGCAACACGGTCATTCCGGACGGCGAATCGTACTATCAGCTCGGCGATACCGTCATCGTCGTTACCACGCGTGAGCAGCCGGTTTTGCAGTTCAACGACATTTTTGTGTAAAGGAGCGGCTGCACAATGAATGTTAAAAGTATCAGCCGCACCGTCGGCTTGATTTTGCTCATCACGGGCATTTTTCAGCTTTTCCCGCTGCTCATCGCCGTCATCGATCACGAGCCGAGAAATATACTCGCCTACATCGAGTCGCTGTGTCTCATTCTGCTCGTCGGCAGCGCGCTTTTGCTGTTCAGCCGCGGCGGCAACCGCATGTTCTCCGCACAGGAGGGCTTTGCCGCAACGGGTCTTTCGTGGATTTTCATGTCCGCGTTCGGCGCACTGCCGTTCTTTTTAAGCGGCCAGATCCCGAGCTACGTCGATGCGTTTTTTGAGATGGTCTCCGGCTTTACAACGACCGGCGCGTCTATCCTGACAGACGTCGAAGCGCTCTCGCGCTGCAACCTTTTCTGGCGCAGCTTCAGCCATTGGCTCGGCGGCATGGGTGTGCTCGTGTTCCTCCTCGCGGTCGTGCCCGGCGCGCGCAAAAACGGCGGCACCGGCATCTATCTCATGCGTGCGGAAAGCCCCGGCCCGAGCGTCGATAAATTAACGCCGCACCTGCGCCAAACCGCTATGATTTTATACGGCATCTACATTTTGCTTACCGCGCTGTGCATTGTGTGTCTTTTGCTCGGCGGCATGCCTGTGTTCGACAGCTTCTGCATTGCGTTCGGCACGGCCGGCACCGGCGGCTTTGCCATTAAAAACAGCAGCATGGGCGGATACAGCTACTTCCTGCAAACCGTCGTCACCGTGTTCATGTTCCTCTTCGGCGTGAACTTCAGCCTTTATTACATGCTCTTGCTCCGCAAGTTCAAAGCGGTGTTCAAAAACGAGGAGCTTCGCCTGTATTTCGGCATCGCCGCAGGCTCCATCGTTCTCATCGCCATCAACATCAGCCGCATGTACAATACGGTCTACGAGTCCGTGCACCACGCGGCGTTTCAGGTCGTCAGCATCATGACCACAACGGGCTACGGCACGGTCGATTTCGAGCAGTGGCCGGCGTTTTCCAAAGCAATCCTGCTTTCGCTCATGTTCATCGGTGCCAGCGCAGGCAGCACGGGCGGCGGTCTCAAGGTATCCCGCGTTTTGCTCCTGATGAAGAGCATTCGCCGCACCATCCGCAAGGCGCTCCACCCGCGCCGCGTGCAGCCCGTTTATATGGACGGCCGCGCCGTCAGCGAAGAGGTCTGCGACAACGTCAACGCCTATCTTGCCATTTACTGCGTCATCCTCGTGCTTAGCTTCGCCATCATCTCGGTGGACGGCTTTTCCATCGGTACCAATTTCTCCGCCGTTGCGTCCTGCTTCAACAATATCGGCCCCGGCTTTGAGCTTGTCGGCGCCACACAAAATTTCAGCATTTACAGCGATCTTTCGAAGATCGTCCTCTCGCTCGATATGCTCCTCGGCAGACTCGAGATTTTCCCTCTCCTGCTCCTCCTCAGCCCCGACACCTGGAGCCGCAGAAGATAAATTTTGCAATAAATTTGCACGGATAAATTGCATCAAACGCTAAAATGCGTTATAATCAAATCAGCTTATAGAGATCTGCATTTAAAACAGATCGAACTCAGGGTTTTTAAGGATAGGTGAAAACAAATGCAATACAGAAAACGTATGATCCGAAAGGGTACGGCGCTGTTGCTTTCCGCGTTGCTGCTCGCTTCGGCAATGCCGTTTGCGGTCTCTGCGGAGGAGGTCTCCGCCAAAACGACGGAATATGTCAATTTCCGCACAGGTCCGGGCACAAATTACAGCTCTAAGGGTGTCATTCCGTCCGGCACAGGCATCACCGTTACCGATACGAGCAATTCCGAGTGGTATGCCGTGCGCCTCTCTGACGGCTCCACCGGCTACATTTACGCCGAGTACATTTCCGTTTCCGGCAGCAATACTACCGAAGACGGGGAGGTAAATGCTAAAACCACTGCGGATGTGAACTTCCGCTCCGGCCCCGGCACAAATTATAATTCCAAAGCCGTTATCGGCTCCGGCACCGGCATCATCGTCACGGATACCGGCAATTCCCAGTGGTATGCTGTACGCCTTACGAACGGCTCCACCGGCTATATCTATGCGGAGTATATCCGCATCACGGGCAATGTCGGCACGCCGTCCGCACCGGCAGAACCCACACCTGCACCTTCAAACCCCGAAGCGGAGCAGAGTGCGAAAACGACGGAGTACGTCAATTTCCGCACCGGCCCCGGTACAAATTACAGCTCTAAGGGTGTCATTTCCCTCGGCACCACCGTCACCGTGACGGATACGAGCAATTCCCAGTGGTACGCCGTTCGCCTGTCTAACGGCTCCACGGGCTACATTTTTGCGCAGTATTTGAAGCTCACGGGCAATACGTCCGCGCCTACGGCTACGCCCGCACCGTCTGACCCGGCAAATGAAAAGACCGCCAAGACAACGGAGTACGTCAACTTCCGCACGGGCCCGGGCACAAATTACAGCTCCAAGGGTGTCATTTCCCTCGGCACCACCGTCACCGTAACGGATACAAGCAACTCCCAGTGGTACGCCGTCCGCCTTGCTAACGGTTCCACGGGCTACATTTTCGCGCAGTACATCAAAATCACGAGCACACCGTCCGCAACGGCAACGCCTGCGCCCACACCGACCCCCACGCCGTCCGATCCGTCTAAAGAACAGACCGCCAAGACAACGGAGTATGTCAACTTCCGCACGGGCCCGGGCACAAATTACAGCTCTAAGGGCGTCATTCCGTCCGGCACTGCGATTACCGTAACGGATACAAGCAACTCCCAGTGGTACGCCGTCCGCCTTGCTAACGGCTCCACCGGCTACATTTACGCACAGTACATCAAGATCACTTCCGCTACCGCAACGCCCGCGCCCACCGAGACCCCGGCAGACGGCACCGTCCGCGCCAAGACCACGGCAGACGTCAACCTGCGCAAGGGTGCAGGCACAAATTACGGCGTTATCCGCGTTGTCGGCAATAACACCGCTGTCACGGTCACGGAAGCCACAAACACCTGGTATAAAGTAAAACTTTCCGATGGCACAGAGGGTTACCTCTATGCCCAATATGTCACCGTCACCTCCGGCGACATCAACAGCGTCAAGAAAGAGGAGGCCACCGATCCCTCCACGCTCACCGAAGCCGAACAGAAAGCAAAAGCCGTCCTCGATACGATCGGCTGGGATCTGCGCGCGGCCTACAACTGGTCCGCACACGCACTTCCGTATTACACACTTGGCCCGGAGGTCACCGGCAACAGCGTCCATTCCGAGTGGTACGCAAACTTCGGCTTTGACAATCACAAGGGCAACTGCTACGTCATGGCAGCTACATTCCAGAAAATGGCAAAGCTGCTCGGCTATGATGCACACCTTGTTGAGGGCTACATCCGCACGTATAACGGCCGCGGCCGCCACGGGTGGGTCGAGATTGACATGAACGGCACCACCTACGTGTTCGACCCGAATTTCGAGTACGGCGGTTACGGCAACGGCTACCAGATCAACTACGGTATGTCCGGTACGTTCAAGTATATCGACTACGCCCGTGTAGATTAACGGCAAACCCTAAATCGGAAAGGAAATTTACCCCATGTACAATAAAATGAAAACGGGCGCGTTGGCGTTTGTCTGCGCGGCGCTCGTGCTTTGCGCCGGCTGCTCCGCTGCGGAGAATTCGTCTTCCGCAGAAGCCACACCGTCTCCCACCGCAGCCCCCACGGCCACGGCAGAGCCCACCGCCACACCTGTTCCGGAGCTGAAAGTCGTCGGCGAAAAGTCCGACAGCAAAGATACCTTCTGCGTCACGCTTGAAAACGGCACAAAGCAGGAGATCACCGCCGTGTCCGTTAAGACCGGCAGCGAGGAAAAGTTCCCGGAGAGCATGATGAAAAAGGGCGAGACCCTCGCAAAGGACGAAAAGTTCGAGCTTTACTACACGCCCAAAACGGAAGAGGAATCCTCCGGCTCCGGCGACGAATATTTTGTCTCCCCGCGCTATGATGTGCAGCTCACCCTGAAGGACGGCAAGACCTACGTTTTGCACGGCTTCCCGTTTGAAGATATCAAAGAAGGCACTGTCCTTTTAGAGGATGACATTGCCTACATCACATACACCTCCGTTTCCACGAAGGAAAAGATCGATACCAAAGAAGCGGAACGCGCCACAAAGGAAGCGGAAAACGGCGAAGTTTCCGTACAGACCGAAGAAAAGCCCGCATCTGCGGCAGAGGTCGTTACGGAAGAGCCCACCTACGAAGAACCGTCGTATGAAGAGCCCTCTTATGAGGAGCCCTCTTATGAGGAGCCTTCCTACGAGGAACCGAGCTATGAAGAACCCGCTGCCCCGGAAAACCCGGATAACGGCGGGCAGGAAGGCTGCGTGAACGGCGCGCTGTTCAACTGATGAGCCGCCACATGAGAGCGGAAGCAGGGACTTCCGCAAACACCTTTCGCGTCTATTCGTTCTCTTATCTGCGCGCTGCGGCGTGCCTTGCCATCGTGCTTCTGCACACGGTGTTCTGTGCCGTGTCCCTTTTCCCGGAGGAAGCATCTGCCACGCAAGCCCTCCTCTCCAACATCGTCGTCAACAACATGATGTGGGCGGTGCCGTGCTTTTTAATGGTTTCGGGTGCGCTGCTTTTAAACCCGGAGCACCCCGTCACGGTGAAAAAATGCCTCACAAAGTACATTCCGCGCATGCTCATCGCGCTCGTCGTGTTTTGTCTTCTGTTCCGCGCACTGGAGATCCTCGTCAATCACGAGCCCGTCAATGCCGAAACGCTGCTTTCGGGCTTTTATGAGATTTTCTCCGGCACCTCGTGGTCGCACGTCTGGTATCTCTACCTCATGATCGGCATCTATCTTCTTTTGCCGTTCTACCACAAGATCGCGTCGAACAGCACGGCGGGGGAGCTGCGCTATCTCATGATTGTCTACGTCATCTTCCTGTCGCTTGTGCCCGTTTTAAAAACGTTCGGCATCTCCGTCGGGTTTTATATCTGCGTTTCCGCCATTTACCCGTTCTACCTCTTCTGCGGCTACGCATTGCGGCAGGGCGTGTGGCGCGTGAATCGCGGGCTTGGCCTGCTGTTTCTCCTCATCGGCACAGCGGCGGTCGTCCTGTTCACCGTGCTGAAAGAAAACGGCACCGTAAAGGCCGCAGGCGTGTTCTACGGCTATTCTTCCATTTTTGTCATTCTCCAGTCCGTCGGCGTGTTCACGCTGTTTGGCTGCGCGGCAGACAAAACCGGCGCACCGCGAAAAGAAAAATCTCCCGGCGTTTTCGGCAAGTTCGTTTTGGAGATTGATAAATGTTCGTTCGGCATTTATCTCATCCACATGATCTTTGTGCGCGGTATTTTAAAGCACACGAAGCTCCACCCCTACGGCGCAGGCAGTCCGTTTGTTTTGATCGGCCTGACCCTCGGCATCTTCTTTGTCTCGTTCATCCTAACGTGGATTCTGAAGAAGATCCCCGGGGTTAAGAAAATCCTGTAAACGAATTTGGAGGCACACTTTCTTGTGAAATGTGCCTCCATTATCCTATCGGTTGAAGACGGCTATATTCATTTCCTCCAAAATGGAAATATCATGCCGCATACATACGCGGTATATCACAGTTTCACCCTAAAAAGGAAGAAACTGCAAAAGAATACGCGCTTTTTGCTTGACATTTTTGTGCTTTTTCCGCTACAATCAAAGAAAAAGGGGAGGCGCTGCCATGTTCATCAAGTCCCGTATTCTGACTGTTCTCGATTGCATACCCGTCGTCGCTTGCCTTTTGTGCATTCGGTATCTGGAAAAAACGTTTTACCCGGGGCATTTCAGCTCCGGAAAAGCGGCCGCCGTCACGCTTATTTTAGTGTTTTTAATGGCGTTTTTATACTACCTCGCGGCCTTTACGGAGGAGCTCGGTCGCCTGCTTTGCGGGCTTTTAACGGGCTACAAGTTTTCGTCCTTCTCCTTCGGTCGGTTCACACTCGCAAAGCAAAGGGGAAAGCTGCGCCTGTGCCGCACATCATCCAAAAAGCTCAACTGCATCATGGTGCCGCCGCCCATGGAAAACGGACGTTTCCCGTATAAGCTTTACTACCTCGGCGGCAGCATTTTCAACCTGCTCCTCGCCGCCTGTGCCGCGTTTTTGGCCGTGCGGTTTCGCGTAGTGCCCCTCGCGCTTTGCGCAGCCGCAGAAGCCGCGTTTCTCTTCTTCTGGTCGGCGCTTATAAATTTCATCCCGCTGCGCACGGAAAACTACATCAACCACGCGTGCAGCGCCGTCATGGCCGGCAAAACGAAAGAAAGTCTTTCACGTTGCCACGCAAAGTTAAACCGCCTTGCTGCCGAGCTCTCCGGCGTGCGTATGCGCGATATGCCGAAAGACTGGCTTCACATGCCGCGCGATTATGAGCTCCGCATGGCAGACGGCGCAGAGGAAGCGTTTCAGCTTCACTGCAAACGCATGGATGAGCACCGTTTCACGGAGGCTTTAGAGATTGCCGACCGCATTTTCGCGCAGAACACAGAAGGCCCCTTCCCATTGCAGGGCGATCTGCTCAATAACTGCGTTTACCTCTGCCTCATGGAAGACAAGTCCGCCGCAGGCTATAAAACGCCCGCGTGGGAGCTTTTTCGCTCGCACAATGGGGGAAACCTCGCTGCCCTGCGTACGGAGTATGCCATGGCGCTTCTGTATGGGAACGACGCCGAAGCCGCGCGAAAAATCCGCCTGCAATTCGAGCGCGTCGCGCTGCGTTATCCCGCCCCCGCCGATGTCGAAACCGAGCGCGAGCTCATGGAGCTTGCTGCCGAAAAACACCGAAAGGAACCTTGACATGTCCACACTCCACATGGAAAAGATCACGGAGCACTCTAAAGATTTTCACCGCACCGAAAACCTCTACGTCCGCGCGTTCCCCGCAAACGAGCGTACGCCCATTTGCGGTCTCATGCGGCACGACGGCCACGATTTCGTCGGCTTCTACGACAAAGACGAAAACTTCTGCGGCTTTGCAAGCCTGCTCACCTACGGCGGCATCACGCACATTCTGTATTTCGCCATCGATGAGCAGTATCGCGAGCACGGCTACGGCAGCGAAGCGCTAAAGCTCATGCACACGCTGTACCCGAAAAACCGCTTCATCGCCGACTTGGAGCTCGACATTCCTACCGCCGAAAACGAGCCCCAGCGCCACCTGCGCCGCGCATTCTACCTGCGCAACGGCTACACCCCGTCCGAGGTACGTTACATCTGGCAGGGCGAGCAGTACGAAATTTTAGTCAGCAGCGGAACCATCACAAACACAGAATTTGAAAACTTTTGGGATCACTTTCCAAATGATGAAGATCGGTGATCTTCATCATTTGTGATCACGGACAACTGATAAAAACAGACAGACTTCAACAAAACGGTCCGGATCGTTTTTGATGAAGACCGATAAAAAGGAGCCCGCCATGACCCAAAGAACCCCCGAAGAAATGATGAATCTCATCCTCTCCCGTGCCGAAAACGACGCGCACATCCGTGTCGTCGGCATGGAAGGCTCGCGCACGAATCAAAACATCCCGAAAGACCGTTTTCAGGATTTCGATGTCACCTATTTTGTCGATGACCCCGCGCTCTACACCGAAGACGACACATGGGTAAATGTCTTCGGCGAGCGCCTCATCATGCAAAAGCCCGAGGACATGGAGCTTTTCCCCGCCGTCGAGGATGGGTACAGCTTCTTGATGTTCTTCACGGATTACAACAAGATCGACCTCACGATTTTGCCCCTCACCGCGCTCGAAGACTATTTAAACGGCGACGGTCTGCGCGAGATTTTGCTCGATAAAGACGGTCGCGTCGAAGAAAAGCCCACCCCTACAGACAAAGAATATCACATTCAAAAGCCCGGCGCCCGCAGCTTTGACGACTGCTGCAACGAGTTCTGGAATATCACGATATATGTCGTCAAGGGCCTCTGCCGCCGCGAGCTGTTATTCGCCATCGACTTGCTTGCGATGATGCGCAATGAACTTCTTCGCATGCTCTCGTGGCAGGTCGGCAGCGCATACGGCTTCACGTTCAGCGTCGGCAAAAACTATAAATTCATCGGTCAATATCTCCCCGCAGAGCAGTGGCAAGCGCTTCTTTCCACGTATCGCACAGATTCTGTGGAAAACACATGGCGGTCGCTTTTCACCTGCCACGAGCTCTTCCGAGATGCTGCCAAAAATTTCGCCGCAAAATACGGCTACACCTATCCCGATTACGACGAAAACGTCTCCCGCTACGTCCGCGATATGTACGCGGAATACGAAGCAAAATAACGCCTCTCCCCAAAAGAGTCTGCAAAATTCCCCGAAAATCGCCCGCCGCAACTCAAAATTGCGGAAATTCCAAGTTGACATGGTGGCTTTTCCCACGGTTTTCGTATAAAATGAGCCCAGCAAAAGGAGGTCTTCCGTATGACCATAGGAGCCAAAATCGCCGCTTGCCGCAAACGCGCCGGCATGTCGCAGGAAAAGCTCGCAAACGAACTCAACATCTCGCGCCAGGCGGTTTCCCGCTGGGAAACGGGTGAAGCCGTGCCGGATACCGAAAAGGTTATTCAGCTAAGCCGCATTTTCCATGTCACGACCGATTATTTATTATTGGATATTGACGAAGCCCCGCAAAGCGCAGCCTCCGCCGAAAACAACAGAGAAACGGAACAGCGCGCCGCAGAAAAGCGAATGAAGCGCCAAAGCATGCGCATGCATTTCGGCTGGTTCCTGCTCATTTTCGGCATCATCTCGCTCAATGCAACGCTCGTCGGCGCGGGTCTTTACGCGCAGACGCTCACGGAATGGCGGACAAACCTCGGCCGCTACGGCACCGCGCTGTTCGATTCCTGGATCTTAGCACCGTTCATTGTCAGTGCCGCCCTTACCCTCTGCGGCATCCTCATTCTCATCCGTGAATACATCTTTATCGGCAAAGAGTAATAGTTAGGGCAAAATAAAAGCACGCAGGCTTAAATTCCTGCGTGCTTTTTCATTTTGTCACTACGGAGAAAGCCCGCTAAGCCGCAGCAAAGCCTGCCACGTCAGCGGCCCTACGACGCCGTTCACGTCTAACCCTTCGTGCGCCTGCACGGCCTTCACGGCATTCTCCGTTGCCTCGCCGAAGATCCCGTCTTCCGCGACCTGCGGGATAAATGCGTTTTGTGCCGCTGCGCGGTTGATGAGCGATTGCAAATCTTCCACATCCGCGCCTGTGCGTCCCCTGAGGATTGCCCGCCCGGGGTAGATAAGACGACTTACGGATTTCCCGTTTTCCGTCGCCATCGCCCGCGTGTCGCGGTAAACGGAAAGCAGCATATTCGCGCTTTGCCGGTTGAGTACGCCCGTCGGCTCCAGTCCGTACTGCGTTTGGAAGGCCATGAGCGAATTTTTCGTCCGTGCGTCAAATACGCCGTTCATCGCGGGCAGGGGAATGGAATTGTCAAAATACGCAATGATCGTCAGTAAGTTCTGCATCTGTTCTACCGCCTTGCCGCTGTCTCCCTCTTTCAGCTCCGGCGGGTAGAATCGCTCGGCATCCTCGGGCGTGATGCCCTCGCTCATCAGCTCGTTTAATTGCTTGATGCCGCTGTATATGAGCTTGATTTTGTACCATGTCGCCTTACCAACCACGCCGTCGGGCGTTAAATTGAAAATTTTCTGGAACGCCCGCACCGCATTTTCGGTCGGCAGGTCGTAATACACGCTGATCTGCGGAATGCGCGGAATCGCCGGGTAATTGTCGCCGATGCGGTTCAGCTCCCTTTGCAGCACGCGCACACTTTCGACGATGCTCCCGAGTCTTAACGCCACACCGGGGTATGATTCCTCGTTGTTCCCAACAGGTGCGTTGAACACAATGTTGATGTCATCGCCGTAGAAACGCTGTAAAATCTCATACGGCACAAGCCCCTGCCGCGCTAATCCCACCGTGCCCCACTGCGAAAGCCCCGGGCATGTCGAGGTCGTGCCGTTGCAGTACTGCGTAAAATACGGCTGCACCGTGCCTTGCTTTACGACGTAATCGTTGAAAATATGATCGACGATCTGCGAGATGTTTTCAAAAATATCGCGGTTCAAAATAAACTTCTGATCGTACTGCGTTGTCGAGGTGATGTCAAAGTCATACCCGCGGCTACGGTAATACTCCGTGTAAATGCGGTTCATTGCGTAAGAAATCTGCGCCAGAATATTCGCATGTATCGCGCTTTCCGGCCAGTTCGGGTAGATCTCGCTCGAAGCAACGTTTTTAATGTACGCCACAAACGGTACGCGCACATTCTCGGCCGGTTGGTCCGGCAGCCCAAGGTGCACCGTGATGTATTCCGGCACAACGGGCGTGTCTATATTGTTCGGCATAGCATCACCCCTCACCGACCGCCAAAAACTGCACCGGCTGTATCGACGTCACACCGGGGAAAACAGGCACCGCGCGGTAAATTTCCGTGCGGCATCCCGGGTGGCTCACGCGTATATCGTAAAGCGCATACGGCATCTCGCCCGTCGGCGACTGCGCCAACGCGTTATTCGGTGCGGGCAGCAAAATGTCGCCGAAAACACCGCTCTCGTCCGTCACCCCGGCAGAAAACCGCCGCGTGCCGTCCGCAAAGTCGTGCGTCACAAGTACCGAAGCGCCGGGGACGGGGAATGTCCGCTGTCCCGCATACGCCTGCACGCGCAGCGTGCCCGTTTTGGAGTTTAGCTGTTGAAACACCTCAAACGTGCACGCCTCGGGTGAGAGATCCTGCAAAGGATCGCGCCCCGCGCCGCCCTCCGGCGGATTTTCAATCGGCGCGTTCTCCACTATGTTCTGCTTGACGTCTCTGTCCATAAAGTCCCTCCTTTTACCTACCCCCAGTATAAGCGGCAGAGGGGAAAAGAGTGCCCACTTTCGTTCGAGTAAATCTGCCATTGCAGCGCATAACGTCACATTTAAAATGTATAATTTGTGCGCTGCAATGAGTTTAAGCCTTCTTCACCCAGTCGAGTGCAATCCAGCCGCCAGCCTTTAGTTTGCCCCAGCCGTTATGGGAGCCGGGGCCTCTGCGTTCTTCAACGATTGTGTAGCGCAGCGTATCTTTGATCTGCCCTAAAATGCCGTAGTTCGTGCTCGGACCCTTGCGGATGTTGAGCGCATCGCGGCAATTTTTACGGATGAGATAGGGGGTAAACTTGCTCGCGGCGGGCGCTTTTGCCGGCTCCATATAGCGTTTCACCATGCTCAAAAAGCGCTGCCAGCCGCGGTCGAGCGTCCTGTGCGGGCAGTACTTGCCGTCATAGTCCCGGTGCTTTGTCACCTTATCGATGCCCCAGCCGTACTTTTTGAGCAAGCTTGCGGTGAACTCGGCTGCGTTCTGCTCGGCCTTATCAAACTTTTTACCGCCCGATTTGGAATAACAAATTTCAATATGGATGCCCTCCATGTTGCCCTTGCCGTGCCCGTCGCCGCTTGCCCACGCGTTGCGGTTTTCCGGGATGCCCTGCACAATGTTTACATCGTCCACCGCGTAGTGAAACGAGATCTCAAGGTCGTTATACCGCATGTAGGAGATCTCATTTGCGGCGGGCGCATCGTTTGCCGTGTTGTGGATGACAACGCGCGTCGGTGTGCGGGTGTACGGGCATTTAATGGCATATTTGTCCTTTGGCACAAGATTTTCTTTGATCGGTACCATAGCTCCTCCTTATGCTTTTACGCCCCGGATTTTGACCTTGCTGCCCTTTGTGCCAAGGCTCAAAGGGGCCTCGACATTATAGGCATTGCAGTTTTTCAATCTCATTTCATGTGTCATGTTCGTCTTCCTTTTCGTTCACGGTGCTTTTCAGGCGAGAAAGTAATCGATTGAGGCGAGGAAAGCCCGGCACACCGATGGCGGCTAAGTTTTCCAGCACCGAGATGAGCTCGTTGATGATGAGCCAAACGGTGACGAGCAGGCCGCAGAAAAGCTCGATGTGCAGGTCGATGCCTGCCTGCTTCAGTGCGCTGTGCAGCAGGTAATCCACCGCCGCGCCTACGGCGACCATGGCCATATAGCAAAGCTTTTTGAGAATACCCTTCACGCCGATGCGCGAGCTGAGCTGTGAGAAAATATAGGCTTTTGTCATGCCGGTGAGGTAATCGAGTACCATGGCAAAAAGCAACACCAAAAGCGGCTGCGTCAGCATACCAAAGTACGAGGAAAGCCCTGCCAACACCACGGTAAAAGCGGTTTTTAACATAGTCGGTTTCATAAATTCCAAATTAACTCCTTTTCAAAGTCTCCGTTTTCACCGCGGTGCGGCACGGCAAAACGGGCGGCGTCTGCCGTGCGGAGCAGATGCCGAAATTCAGGAAAAGAAAAGAGACCCCACGACTTTGCCGCGGCAGTCTCAAATTCTTTTGACAAGGGGAAGTGTGCGCGGGGAGGATCCCCGCTTTTTAAAGGGCGAAACGGCGGAAAGCGAAACGCTTTCAATCGCCTTTCGGTGCAGACGCCGCATGTGGCGGTCCGAGTAGTGCATGCGCTCTGCAATCTCCTTGAGGTCGAGCGCACAGATGTAGTGCTGTGTCAAAATCTCACGCAAAGCGGCACTTTCCACCGTGTCTATGGCGGCTTCAATTTCTGCCTGCCTTGTGCAAAGCACGCGTATGGCGTCTTTTGCTGCGCATATCGCGTGCTCTAAGTGAAAAAGAAGATCGGTATTTCCTTCCAAAATCAGCGCTTCTTTGCGCGCTGTCAGCCGGGTGAGTTCAGCCCTGCGTACACGGAGGTCGAGCTCCGTGTAGCGGTAGGCGGATAAAAACGCCTTCACGGCGTTCAATTCTGTATCGGTCAAGACTGCACGACCTCTCGCAGGCGGTCTGCAAACTGGTCTGAAAGGGAATATATGTTCTTCACTTCTTCACGGTTCGGCAGCCCTGTAAAATTCTGCACACTGCGGCGCACGGAGGTGCTTTTCGCGCGGTGCGCAGATTTCGTTACAAGAGAGATCAAGAAAACCGCACCCTGTGCAAGCGCGATCAACAGGCAGGAAACGGCAATACTAAAGAGAAACAGAATCATAAAAATACCCCCATCCGAATTTCGCTTGTGCGTTGATGCATGGCACAGACGGTTCTGTGCGGCATATCAGCGCTTCACGAACATTTGTTTCTTTGCTATCTCGTATTATAAACAAACGTTCGCAATTTGTCAATCGAACATTCAAAGATTTTTTCGGAAAACGAGGTTTTAAAGGGCAGGTGTCTGCTTTTTGCGACACCTCAAGGAGATTTGAAAAGATGTCCTTGACAAGGGGAAAAGGGCTGAAACAGCACGACCTTCCCCCATTTTTCCGTATCCCGATTACAGTAATACGCGTGGATGCTGTTCTTTTGCGGGACGTCAAAGGCTGTTGCTGTAATGCGGGCGGTATCGGGCAGGGCGGCACGCAGATTTTCGCTGTCGCCGACGGCTGTAATGTGGATGGGCGCAAGCGCCAAAAGCTGGGGCAGCTCGCTGCGCACGATTTTGCACCGGCGCTCAAACACGACGGAAAGGCGGCTGTGTGCGACGGCGTTTTTGAGAAGCGCCGCGTCCGCGGAGGGGCGCAGTGTGCCGAGCGGCTGGGTGAATTCTTTTTCCGCGCTCATCTCCAAAAACACGTTGACGGCGCGGTTTTGACCTTCCCGAAGCTGACGGGAAAGCGCTTCTCTCTGTGCGGCAAGCGTGGTATAAACCGTGGCGGTTTCCGGGCAAAGCCGCAGTAGCGGATGACTTTCCACGCAGAAAATATGCAGCGAAAGCCCTTCCTGTTCCGCAAACCGCGCGGCGCTGCACAGCACGGAGGCCGGCACGCGCAGGTCGCTGCCCGTGCACAGAATGTGCGTGCCGTTCGGTGTAAACGAGACAAGGCCGTCGTCTTTTAAGCTATCCGCATCGGAAGCGGCGCGGTCCTTATGCAGGCATACGGAGTCGCCGAAGGTGACTTCGCCGTGCGGGAGCGCGCTCGGTACAGCACGGGAGGCGGCGTTATACCGCAGCCACGCGGTTTCGCCCGTGCCGTTTACGCGTGGCAGCAGGCTGCACATGCGCCCGATGAGGTCATCCCCGGCGTAAAAGCATTGCACGGAGACGGTGGCGCGCTCGGTTTGGCCCGCTTCGTCGTTTAAAAGCGCATGGCCGGTTTTCAGCAGCACGGCAGCCGCAATGCCGGTGTTTTCGCGCCCGGTATCGACCGCGCGGTCGCTGAAAAGGCGGCGGGCGGCGGCAGGCGGGCAGCGGAAAACAAGGCGTGTGGGAAAGTGGTCCTTCAGCTCGGCCGTGAACGTGTTGCGCGCGCTTTCGCTTACGCCGCGCTGGCTCGCCATGATGAGATGTACGCCGTAGGTGCGCCCTTTGCGGACAAGCTCGCTTAAAAGCGCGGCAGTCTCTGTGTTGCCCTCAAAAAGCGACTGGTATTCGTCAATCATAAGCAAAATGCGCGGCAGAATTTCGGACACCGCACCCGTTTCGCGCTGCACGGCGCGGTAGGTCTCATACTTGCGGATGAGGCGGCCGGTATCGGCGGAGAGCGCCGTAAAGCAGCTTTGGCGGCGGTGCAGCTCCGAGACGTAGTACCGAAGAAAGGACGCGGCGCAATCGGGGTCCTCGTTTTCAACGACGGCTTCGACCGCGGGCAGGCGCGATGCGCCGTAAAGCGCGAACTCCGCGCCCTCTTTGAAATCGGCAATGGCGAGCTTTACTTCGTCCGGCGTGTAGTTTGCGAAAATTTGTAGGGCAACGGTGTGCAGAAGTGCGCTTTTACCGGAGTTTACGTCACCGATGACGAGCGCATACGGCTTTTCTTCCGTAAACGCAAGCGTGACGGGCTGACGGGTGACATCGCTCTGGCCGATGGGAAGGAAAATGCCCGCTTCGCTGCTCTTTTTCTGCCAGCTTTCGGCATGCGGCAGACGGGCGTTGAGGGGCAGCACGGCGGCTTTTTTCATCTGCGCGGTGACGGCGGAAAGCGCTGCTGCGCGGCGGGTGGGGAGATCCTCCGGCGGGACGGTGAAAACGTCTTCGGAGATGTAAATTCCACCGTTTTTTGCGGTGCAGCACGCGGCGTTTTGCACGAGCGCGGGAAATTTCTGTTGAAAACCGTGCGGCAGGGAGATTGCCTTGCGCACGGAAACGAGCACGCGCACGCAGGTGTTGGCGCGCATGAGCCGAATAAGGTCTTCCAGCGTCTGCTCCGGGATATTCTGCTCCATGTTTTCGATGAAAACGTAGTGCATGGCATTTGGTGCATTTTCTGCGGCGGCGTGACACAAGGCTTCTGTGCCACGGGTAAATTCCTGCGTGCTGCACCAGATTTCCGCGCGGCGGCTCGGCGTAAACGCGGCGAAAACGTCTTTGTACGCATTGCCGCAGTGGGCGGGATCTGCAAGGTGCACGACGGCGGCAGGATCGCTTTTAAGCAGATCGAGCGCCAAACTGCAAAAGAGCGCGTGCGGGGCGGTGTTATCCGTTAAAAACAGCACGCTGCGGTCGAGCTTTGTACAGGTAAGCGGCGCTGTAAACATTTTGCCGGAGGGGAGCGCAAGGCGCAGCGTGCCGAGGAAAAGCGGGGCATGTCCGGCGTTTTCGGCGAAAATTGCAGCGCTTGGCGGTGTGCAGAGCACAGCGTTTGTGCGGGTAATTGCAGCTCCGGTATCGGCCTTTAATTTTTGCAGAATCTCCGCGCGGAGATTGGTACATTCGGCTTCAATCTGCCGCGTTTTGCGCGTGCAGACAGCGTGGGCGCGGGCGGTTTTTTCGGTAAACGCGGGCGCGTTTTCTATGGCCTCCGCGCAGCGGCGCATGTGCGCGTAGGCGTCGAGGATGGGCATGTAGAGCGATTTGCGGAAATCCGGAGAAACGGAGCCGATGAGCCCCGCGGCGTCCGGCAGCAAAAACGCGTTTTTGATTTTCTTTGCGCCGGCTTGAATGGCGGAAAGCGCTTTTTGCATGCGTGCAATGAGTGCTTCCGCGCGCACGTTTGCGGTGTTGTACGGCTTTTGCATGGCGGCGGAAAAATACTGCGGCTGCATGCGGTGAAAGTGCGGGTCGAGAATGTCGTTCATCGCAATCTCGGCGGCGGAAAGCAGGCTTTCGGCATCGCCTTTAAGTGTATCGTACTCGTGCGCGAAGTCTTCTAAAAGCTCGTCGGTTGCGTCCTGTACGGCGCAGACGCGGCGTTCTCTGTTTTGGTCGTTCAGGCGCAGCGCGGTGCGGGTCTCCGCTTCCATGCGGCGGAGCGTTTCATGCAGCGCGGAAAGCGAAGCGGCGGTGCCGTTTAACGTGCGGAAAACGGCGGAAAACGGTGCATTCATGGGAAAACTCCTTTTCGAAAAATTTAGCCGAACGCCATTTTGACGAGCCCGACGATGCCGAGCACGAGCACGGCAAGCGCGAGCGCCATAAGGATGGGCGCGGCCATGAGTACGAACACGGCGGCGGGCGGCGCAAAGCAGCAGATGAAGACGGTGTAGAGGTAGGCAAGCACGTTATAGCGGTGTTTTTTCGCGCCCGTTTTGCCGTAAAGATAGATGCAGAATACGGTTATGATGATAACGAGCGCTTTGGCGTGCTCAAACACGAACTGCTGTACGTAGTCCTCCAAAAAATCGAGGTGCGCGGGCGAGGTGAACGCTGTCTGCATCTCATGAAACACGCAAACAGCAGCAAAGACGGAAGCGGAAAGCGCGAAAAGCCAGTAAACGAATTGGCGCGCAAAGCTGACTTCGGGGGTCTCCTCGGCGGTGGTATCGGCAACGGCGGGGGCTGCGGTGTGCTGTGTGCGGCTGCGGTGCTCGGCTTCGCGGTCGTGGATGGTGCCGTCTTCGGCAATGTAATAATCCGGCATAAGAGCCTCCTTATCGGAACGGTTCGGGGTCGTCGTCATCGGTCTCGGCGATGTCGCCGCCGAACAGGGCATCGAATTCTTCTGCGGCAGACGCGGGGTCAAGCGGCTTTGGGCGGGCGGTCATGGCCAAAAAGCGCTGCGCGTCTTCAAGCCGTTTTTTGCGGTCTGACGCGGAGGGCTTTAGCTTCTCAACATCGAGCCCTGTCGGAAAAATCACGCCCGCAGCGGCTTTTTGCAGCTCTGCTTCGCGGCTATACAAAAGCGAAACGAGGATGGAAACGGCGGAATACAGCGTTTCTCCGAGTGATGTAGGAACTTCCAGTGCGGAAAGAGCCATTTTTGCGCACAGACCCTCCGGGCGGCGGCCGACGAAGAGTGCGCCGGACTTTACGGAATCGTTTTCCGCGTTGCAGATCTGCGCGGCGGCGTGCAGGTAGCGTGGATCAAAAACAAGGGCGTTGCGGCCGGGGAACAGGCGCAGGATAAAAAAGGTCTTCTCATCATTTAAGGTGACGTGCAGCTTCCAGCGGCGGTGCGCGGCCAGAAACTCGTAGAGGTAGCACGCGCCGGTTTCATCGGGCGCATGTTTTGCAAGCACGGTAAAGTGCGTTTTTTGAAAATATTCCTCCATGAGGGGCAGAAAATCTTCCGCGTGGGACGGGGCGGGAGACGAAATGTGGATCTCCTGCGGCTCCGGGAGCGCCTCCGGCAGTACGCCCGCGCTGAGCGAACGCAAAGCGCTGATATGCGGCGTGAGTGCGGCGAACGCGGTGCGCTCCAAAAGTTCCAGTGTGGCGCGGGAGACGGGCGCGTGCTCAAAGGCGACCTCCGTGCGGTAATAGACCTCGCACAAATTGGATTCTACACACACGACGCCGACCTCCGGCGTGATGCGCTGGCAGTAATCGGCGACCATCGGCACGTAAGACGTGCGGACTAAAATGCCGGGGTAGGCGCTTAAAAGCAGAAAGCCGAGCTCTTTATCCACGCGGGCGCAGAAAACGAGCGAGGTGCGGCCGTCCGTTTTGCGGTACAAAAAACCGGGTTCCTCGTCGAGCTTTTCAAAGCTGTCCGCGGTCTCATCCAAATATGTTTTGAGCATTTCGTAGGTTTGGGTGCTGTTTTGTGTAGGCAAAGTAAAAACCTCCTTAGATCCGTTTGTTTTCACCTTTACTACGAACGGCGCAGACGAAATTTTGAGCGCACAAAAGAAAAATGCCCTGTTCTTTTCACAGAACAAGGCATTTTAAAGTTTAAATTTAGTTTTGTGTCGGTGCGGAAGCGGTCTCTGCGGTGTTTAAAACGTGCTTTACAAGGCGGTGCGTTTTGAGGTCGATGGGATTCTGCGGGTTTTCGCATAGCTGTACGTAGCAGCGCTTTAAATCATCCGCGTAGCTTTGGAACGTCACCAGGTCGAACGCGCGCTGGCAGCACGTGAGCGCTTCTTCAATATCGGCCTTATTGCGGTAATCGCTTTCAATGACGAGCGCTGTTTTGGCGAGCGCCAGACGGTAGCTGAAGTAGCCCATGTGCTCGGAATTCTGCTCGGCGGCAGAGAACGAAAGTCCCTTTTGTGCAATGCGCAGGATGAGGTCGTATTCAAGGCTTTTCTTCAGAATTTCCGTAAGGTACAGCTTGCAGCAGTTTGCGGCGTTTAAGGGCTGCGGGCGGCCGTTTGCGGTGATTTTCTCAAAAATGACGCGGCGGAGGACGTTTTCGGCATCTGCGGTGCGGTTTTTGTCGAGCAGCACGGTGGCTTCTTTCATGTAACCACGCTCATCAAGCGGGAAAATACGCTGAAAATCACGGCAGACGGAGAGCGCTTTTTCAAAATACGCTTCGGTCTGCTCCGGCGGGCAGCACAAGGCGCGGGTGCGGCAATACTCGGCGGCGTCTTTGAAAAGCCGCGGTTCGTTCCAGTTTTCGCGCCCGAGGCTTTCGGCTGCGGCAAGATAGGTTTCGCCGTCTGCGCCGCTGCGGGCGCAGGTATTGAGCGTGATGGCGAGCAACGTTGCGCTGCGGGGATAGATTTTAAGTGCAAAATCACACACGCGCAAAGCGTCGAAATAATCGCCGAGCGCCTCAAAGCGGTCGATGAGGTTGTTGAAATCGCCGACAGTGCCGGTGATGTGGTTGTTTTCATCCGAGACGGCATCCGCAAGGCTGCGCATGAACGCGGCGCTGCCGTGCCCGCCGTGCTTTCTGAGCAAAGCGAGCGTTTCTGCGGCGGAGCAGATATGCAGTGTGTTTGGGGCGATAGTTTTAACAGGGGTTTCCATGTGGCTTTGCACCTCTTTTTATATGGGTTAGTTTGTTTTTGAACGGCTCTGGCGATCCGTTTAGGAAACCCATTGACTGGGTTTCCTACGATTTGAACGTCCCCCGGACGTTCAAATCTACCTTCCTAGTCTTGGGGTAGGCAAAAGGGTTTCGAGCTCTGCGGAGCTCGACCAAAGGCTTCACCTTTGGAATCTGACAAGCTTTTGAAAAAGCTTGAGCAAAACTTTATTCGTTGTTCCGTTGTCGGTAGATTGCGATCAAAAATTTTCGTTCAGCAGTTCAATGACATCGCAGGTTTCCGCAAGCATTTTGAAATTCCGCTCGCCGAGCAGGGCGCAGAGGATGACGAGTGCGACGCCGCGATGAACGTTGTTTTCCTCGCTGCACCGTTGCCACAGGTGGTAAAGCTCGCTTAGCTGCGGCGAATTTTGCAGCACGGCGCCGAGTGTGGTCTCAATCACGCTCGGAATCAGCATACGCTCCAAATACGTTTTGCAGTTTCGTGTAAGCTCACGCCCGCGCCAGCCGCTGTCGTTTTGAAAATCCTGCTTTAAGTCGAGGAGCAGTTCGCTTGTACCTTCGCCGCCATACAACGCTCTGCGGCCGCTTTCTTCGGGGTATGTGCACAAAATGCGTGCCCAGATGCTTTTGGGTAAAATCCAGCTGTAAAACGCGTCCTCGGCGACGGTGTCGGCTGAGCCGGGCTCCAAGCTGAGCGGCGGAAGCTTTTCAATATAGCCGACGGACTGCAAAAACCACGCTTTTTTATACATACTGTCGCCCATAAGCAGCAGATAGACCGTATCGAGCGTGAACTTCGGGGCGCTTTCCGCAAAAACGGGCGGCAGGCTTTCGCATGTTTCTTCGGTTTTGGTGGCTGTGGGTTTGATTTTTTCGACGCTTTCCGTAAACGCGTAGCCGATGCCGGTTTTGGTGGTGACGGCGCCGTTTAGCCCGGCTTTTTTCAGCAGGCGGCGCACGGCGGAGACGGTATCGTAAATGAGGTTGCTGACGTCCGAATCGACATCATACCCCCACACATGCGCGGTGATTTGCTCTTTTGTGAGCGTTTGCCCGGCGTTTAAGACAAGGTAGCGCAGCAGGCGGTTTTGCTGTGCGGTGAGGTCGATGACCGCTTTATCGTTTTTTAAAGTACCGCCCGTGGCGTTATACGTGACGTTTTGGATTTTATAAAGCTCGTCCACCGCGTTTCCTCCTTTTTTATGGATAACCCGATTATAGCATTGAATGTGCGGTTCTTCAACGCTGTTCGGCGAAAATCGAGAAAAAATCGAGACCGTTTCGGGATAGTACCGAGAACCGTTTTTTATCCTTAAAGCACAAGAAAAACGCTTTAAGGAGGAACGGATATGGCAGCGAAGGTATTTGAAAAGAGCGCGGAGGAAACAGCGTTCCGCGCGGTTTTAAAGGAAGTGTACGAAAGCGGAAAAAACAGCGTTGCTGTGTTGTGGGCGGACGCGGCCCTTTCCGCACGCTTTCAGGAAACCCTGTATGCGTTTCTTTTAAAGGACGTTTTGGGCAGTGCTGCGGCGGGCGTAAAGCTGCGCGCACTGTGCGCTTTTTGCGGCGGCGAAGCAGAGACGGCGCAGACCGAATACACGCACGAGACGTTCATCGGTCTGATGAGCCCCATTACAAAGGGCGAAAACAAGGGCGCAGTGCGCCTTGATTTATTTTTCAAAAAGGGGGAGGCGCATTTTATCCCGACGCTGTTCGCGTATGTGATGAATAATATCCTCGGCGATCGCTTTAAAAAAGCTGTGCCGGACAGCTTAGACCGTGAGCTTGAGGGCGAAGACGGCAGCATGGCGCTTGGCGCGAGTCTTGCGGGCGAAGAAAACACGGAGCGCGAGGTGCTGGGCGAGATGACGAGCGCCGACATGGTGCAGGCTGTGTACGAGACGCTGCACGACCGCCCGGACGAGCTTTTCGCCTTTGCGCACAAGCAGAACGAGGGCCAGATGGACTGCAAAACGCTTTTAAAGACGCTGCGCCGCCTGCGCACGCCCGAAAAGGTTTATCTGGATGCGATGGCGCTGCTGGGCGCTGCGGCGCAGAACAAGGCAGAGTGGGACGAAAAGGCCCTCTTACGCTTGGAACGCATTTTAAAAATGGACGATTGCCGCGCCGCCGCGGAGCTTTCCGCCTGCGCAAACCGCGCGAAAACAAGATTGAAGAAGTCTGCAGCGCTGCTTGCCATGCGGTAAGGTATGGGGTGTATAAAATCAATGCGCGTTTGGGTCGGGTGCATCGGTCAAAAAGCGGACGGGGGCAGGGGTATCGGTGTGCGTGCCGATGCACTTTTCCATCCAGATCATGTCGTACCAGCGGCCGAATTTATAGCCGCATTTTTTGAACGTACCGACCGTTTTGTAGCCGAGGTGGGTGTGAAAATCGGCACTGTTGTGGTTTAGGTACTCGTCCTCCTTGTCGATATAGCCGATACAGGCGTAAAGGTTTAAAATGCCCATATCTTTGAGGCGCTGCTCCATGGCTTCGTAGATCTTTCTGCCGAAGCCCCGTTTTTTGGCGGTGCGGTCAAGGTAAACGGTCATTTCGCATGACCAATCGTAGGCGGCGCGGCCGATGAATGATCCCGCGTAGGCGTAGCCCATGACCTTGCCGTCCGCTTCGAGGACGATGTACGGGTAGCGCAGCGTGATGCTTTTCATGCGGTGTCGGAACTCTTCGAGCGACGGCACGTTGTACTCAAAGGTGATGGCGGTGCTTTTTACGTAATAGCTGTAAATTTCCAGCAGGCGCGGTGCGTCGGAAAGCTTGGCGTCACGAATCAAAACAGTGCTCATGAAAATACCCCCCTAAAAGCTCAAATACAAATCGTAAATTTGGAAAAAGCATAGCACCGCCGGGGTGAAGTGTCAACCCGGCGGTGCTGTTTTGTGGCAAGGACGGTGTTTTCTCGGGAGTTTTTGCCGGCCTTGCCGAGAAGCGACTTATTATGACCGGAGAGGAGCGCTGCCCGCGGGAACGGTGCAGGAGAATATCCGCGTGCTTTCATGATTTGTTCACGAAAAGTTGGAAATTTTGGAATTGACTTTCCGCCAAAAAACGCATAGAATAGGCTAAAATAACATCGCGTCTATTTTAATCGCGCGCGAGAGGAGAGAGAACATGAACGAAGTGAAAACGCCGAAAAAGCCGCTTATTTTTTATTACGGCATTGCGATGGTCGTTTTGCTGCTTTTAAACATGCTGGTGATGCCACTGATTACACAGCACCAGGTGGAGGAAGTGGACTATGGCACGTTCATCAAGATGACGGAGAACAAAGAAATCGGTCAGGTGGAGATTGAAGACAACCAGATTTTGTTCACGAATAAGGACAAGAGCAAAATTTATAAAACCGGCCTTTTGAATGACGACGGCCTTGTACAGCGCCTTTACGATTCCGGCGCGGAGTTTTCCGGCGAGATTGTGGAGCAGATGTCCCCGCTGATGAGCTTTATCGTGAGCTGGGTGCTGCCGGTTGTGCTCTTTGTGGTGCTGGGACAGCTTTTGTCGCGGCAGCTCATGAAGAAAATGGGCGGCCCGAACGCCATGAAGTTCGACATGGGCAAGAGCAGTGCAAAGGTGTATGTGCAGTCTTCGGACGGCATTAAGTTTGCGGACGTTGCGGGCGAGGACGAAGCGAAGGAGAACCTTTCCGAAGTTGTCGATTACCTGCATAACCCGAATAAATATAAAGAGATTGGCGCTTCCATGCCGAAGGGCATTTTGCTTGTGGGCCCTCCGGGAACCGGCAAAACAATGCTGGCTAAGGCGGTCGCCGGCGAAGCGAACGTGCCGTTTTTCTCCATGTCCGGCTCGGAATTTGTCGAGATGTTCGTTGGCATGGGCGCATCGAAAGTACGTGACCTCTTTAGGCAGGCAAAGGAAAAAGCGCCTTGCATCGTGTTCATCGATGAAATCGACGCCATCGGTAAAAAGCGCGATAATCAGCTGAGCACGAATGATGAGCGCGAGCAGACCTTAAATCAGCTTTTGACCGAAATGGACGGCTTTGAGGGCAACAACGGCGTTATTATCCTTGCCGCGACGAACCGCCCGGAGTCGCTTGACCCCGCCTTGACGCGTCCGGGTCGTTTTGACCGCCGCGTGCCGGTGGAGCTGCCCGACCTTGCGGGCCGTGAGGCGATTTTGCGTGTACACGCGAAGAAGATTAAGGTTGCACCCGACGTTGACCTTGCGAAGATCGCGCGCATGGCTTCCGGCGCTTCCGGCGCAGAGCTTGCGAACATTGTGAATGAAGCTGCGCTGCGCGCTGTGCGTGACGGCCGTGCTTCTGCAACGCAGGCCGACCTTGAGGAGAGCATCGAGGTTGTTATTGCAGGCTATCAAAAGAAAAACTCTATTCTCACAACGCGCGAAAAGCTTATCGTTTCGTACCACGAAATCGGTCACGCGCTGGTGGCGGCGAAGCAGACGAACTCCGCGCCGGTGCAGAAGATTACGATTATTCCGCGCACGTCCGGCGCGCTGGGCTACACCATGCAGGTGGAGGACGGCGACCATTACCTGATGAGCCGCGAGGAGATTGAAAACAAGATTGCAACGTTCACGGGCGGCAGAGCCGCGGAGGAAGTCGTGTTCCATTCCGTTACAACGGGTGCATCGAACGACATTGAGCAGGCGACAAAGCTTGCCCGCGCAATGATCACGCGCTACGGCATGAGCGACAACTTTGATATGGTCGCGCTGGAGACGGTGACGAACCAGTACCTCGGCGGCGATGCTTCACTGGCGTGCAGCGCCGAAACGCAGGCAGAGATCGACAGACAGGTGGTTGACCTTGTGAAGAAGCAGCACGCGAAGGCGGTGCGGATTTTGCAGGAGAACCGCCCGAAGCTCGACGAGCTTGCAAAGTTCCTGTATGAGAAAGAGACCATCACCGGCGAAGAGTTTATGGAGATCTTGAATCAGTAAAGAATTTATATAAAACGAAAGCGCACAGCTTCTTTTCGAGGCTGTGCGCTTTACTTTTTGATATGTGTTCTTTTTAAGAGCTTGCTTTTTGAAAGCTCTTCGGGAGACCCCCTAATTGGGTCTCCCACGAGTAGACAGTCCACCGGACTGCTTAATAGCAATGCGAAGCATTGGTTTCTCCCAGTCCTGATTTTGGGTAAGCAAAAGGGTTTCGCTTTCTGCGGAAAGCGACCAAGGGCTTCACCCTTGGAACCTGACCAACTTTTTGAAAAAAGTTGGATCAAAAACTTTTAGACACGCTTTCACGTAAGCTTTGTGCTATTTCTTGCCCGTATAATACTTCGCAAGCCCGCCTTCGCCGGTTTCCCTGTATTTGGAGAACAAATCTCTGCCGGTCTCGTACATGGTGTTGACAACGACGTCGAACGAGATTTTTCTTGTATAGGTGAGGAAATTCGCAAGGCTCAGCGCGTTGATGGCGCGCATGGCGGCGACGGCGTTGCGTTCGATGCACGGAATCTGCACGAGTCCGCGCACGGGGTCGCACGTAAGGCCGAGGTGGTGCTCCATAGCGACCTCGGCAGCGTATTCAATCTGGTCTAACTCCATGCCGTGCAGCTCCGCGAGGGCTGCCGCCGCCATGGAACATGCGCTGCCGATCTCCGCCTGACAGCCGCACTCCGCGCCGCTGATGGAGGCGTTCGTCTTGATAAGATTGCCGATGATGCCGCCCGCCGCGAGCGCGTGGAGAATCTCGGTATCCGTAAAGCCGCGGCGTTCCTGTATATACAAAAGAACGCTCGGCAGCACGCCGCAGGAACCGCACGTGGGCGCGGTGACGATGATGCCGCCCGCCGCGTTTTCTTCGCTGACGGCGTAGGCATAGGCGCACACAAGGCGGTTTTCGCGCGTTTCGGCGCTTTCATCGATGTGATTTTGACGGTAGAGCATTTTCGCTTTGCGCTGCACGTCTAAACCGCCTTTTAAGGTGCCTTCGGTCTCTAAACCGCGGGTGACGGCTTCGCGCATACAGCGCCAGACTTCCTTTAAATAGTCCCAAATCTCCGTGCCCTCGCACTCTTCCGCATACTGCCAAAGGCGCATGTGACGCGAGGCGCAGTAAGCTTTGATGTCGGCGAATGTGGAAAGCGGGTAAACGTCTGCGGGGGCGTCTTCCGTTTCGCCCTCCGAGAGAATTTTACCGCCGCCGACGCTCATGACGCGCTCAAAGCCGATCTCTTTGTCGTTTTCAATGGCGGTGAGCTCCAGCGTATTCGGGTGGGGGAGAGGCTTATCCGAAAGGTCGAACCGAATTTCCACCGGCAGCGGTGCAAAGGTCTTGACGAGGATGTCGTCCGTCAAGTGGCCTTTGCCCGTTTTGGCGAGCGAACCGTACAGAGTGACGAGAAAACGGTCTGCCTGCGGGTATTTTTCTTTAAAGCGGCGCGCGGCGCGCTCCGGCCCCATGGTGTGGGAGCTGGAGGGACCTGTGCCGATGCGGTAAAGTTCCTTGAGTGATTCCATGTGGGGGTTCCTTTCAGAAAGCGAAATGATAAAAAGAGGGCTTGGGAGGCTCGGCGGGCTGAATGACACCGTTGATGATGCAGCGGCCGTCGTGGCGGAACAGCGCGTTTGCAAGCTCTTTTTCAGTTTTGATGCGGTACGGGAACGCCATGCCGGCTTTGCCGATGTTTGATTCGTGCTGTTCGTGCGTATCGCCGCCGCTGGTGCCGTAGAGGTGGTTCCTTTTTGCAAAATCATAGCCGCGGCTGTTGTCTTCATCGGAGTTGCCGGCGTTGTAAATTTCGGCGGCGTCCAATAGCTCCGGCTGCGGGAGTACGTTGGGGTCGATGTACGGCGCACGGCGGAACGGATGCGCCTGCGAGATGAATCCGCCCGCTTCGTGCACGGCGTCACAATAGTCTTTGATGGGCGCGACGTCGATATTCGGGTGTGCGAGCAGAAAATCAAGATCGATGCCGTAGGTGAGCACCTCTTTGCCGGAGCCGTAGTGGTGCTCAAGGCCGAACAGAATGTCAAAATCCTTATCCTTTGCCCAATCCTTTACGCGCAGATAGGCGTTCCAGTAGGCGCGGACCTTATCCTCCCACGGCAGGGTTTTATCAATGGCGGTGCTGCCCTGCAAAAAGTGATTTGTAAAGCACATGCCGGCGTAGCCGCGGTCATAATAGACCTTGGCAATGACCTCCGGCGGGTTGTGTCCGCAGTGGCTGCACAGGCTGTCGTGCACGTGCATCTCGTATTTATACAGCATAAGGATGCCTTCTTTCGCTTATTTTTTCGGCTTTAATTTACGGCGCTCGCCGTTCGGCTCTACGATGACCATGTTATCGAGCTGTGTACGCAGGTTTTTGCGGTAGGCTGCGATATATTCTTCGCGCAGGGCTTTGCGCTCTGCGGTCTCCGCTTCGGTGAGGCCCTCGGTTTTTGCTTTCTTTGCGAGGGCGTTGATGCGGTCTATCTTGCTTTGTTCCATAGTAAAGTCTCCTTTGTTTAAGATCAATCCACGTCGGAAACCACGTTGTTCGCCCAAATGCCCGAGCGCAGCAGGATGGAGCCGATGATGACCTTGATGATATCTGCAAACTGCACGAGCGCATAGATGCCGATGATGGACAGCGCTGTGTAGCGGCTGCAGAAAAACGCGATGGGCAGTGGGATGAGCCAAGTAAATACGCAGTCAAACAGAAACGTGATGAACGTTTTGCCGCCGGAGCGAATGGTGAAGTACGTGACATGCGCAAATGCCTGAATGGGCAGTGCCGCGCCGGCGACGAGCAGAAGCTCGGTTGTGAGGCGCTGTACCTCCGGCGTGGTGTTGTAAATGAGCGGGATAAACGGCGCGGTGATGGCGATGAGCGCGCCAACGCCGATGTGCAGCACGACAGTAAAGAACAGAAGCTTATTATCCGTGCGCTTTGCTTCTTCAATCTCACCCGCGCCGAGCTGCTGGCCGATGATAATGGAAACGGCGTTGCCCATGGCGAACATGATGACGCAGAAGAGGTTCCATACTGTGCCGGCAATGTTCGTGGCGGCGACGACGGTCAGACCGCGCGTGGAGTAGCTTTGGCTGATCATCGTGGTGCCGACACTCCAGAAGAGCTCGTTAAGCATGAGCGGCGTGCCGGTGAGGAGGATCTTTTTCACGACGGCACCGGGCAAATACAGGCTTTTATATAAGCCCTGTGCAAAAATAAATGTTTTTTCGCGGCGGTGGGTATGTAGGATGAGATAGATTGCTTCGATATATCTTGCGATAACGGTGGCGATGGCTGCGCCGACGACGCCGAGGCGTGGTGCGCCAAAGCTGCCGAAAATGAGAATGTAGTTTAAGACAAAGTTTGTGACGATGGCGATGATGCTGGCGGTCATCGGGGATACGGTCTCGCCGGTTTCACGCAGAGTGCTGGAATAGCTTTGCGAGAAGCTGAACGGTATGAGACCGATCAGCATGACGAACAGGTAGTTCTTCGCTTCGGAAAGCGTTAAGACGAGGTCGCCGCCGGATTCGCTTTCCGTGAGGAACAGCGAAATGAGCGGGTTATTGAAGAACAGAAGCGCGACGATGGCGATGACGGCCATTAAAACGCTGAAAATGAGCTTGAAGCGCAGCGCATAGCGCACGCCCTTGTGGTCGCCCTTGCCGTAGAACTGCGCGCCGAAAATGGACGCGCCCGCAAGGCCGCCGAAGATGGTGAGGTTAAAGACGAACAAAAGCTGATTGACGATGGCGACACCGCTCATGGATTCGGTGCCGAGGCGGCCGACCATGACGTTATCGAGCAGGCTGACAAAGCTTGTGATGCCCTGCTGCACGATCATCGGGATGATGAGGCGGATGAGGTTTGCGTAAAACTCCCGGTCGCCGATGAATTTTTCTTTGTATTTTTTGAACATAACTCCTCCAAAATATCCTAAAGCTTGATTTTTAAAAATTTATATCATCAAAACAGAGCTTCGCGTGACACGGCTGCGTGCGCCTGTTCTGTTCCCAAAAGAGAACCGTCCGTTTGACGGTTTTTATCGGTCTTCGGGCGGCAAAAGCTCGCCCAAAAGCGCTGTGTAGTCTGTGATGCAGCGGTCGCAGAGCTTTTGAAGCGCTATGCGGTCGCTTTCTTCCACAGCTTCGCTCAACACGCCGATGACCGAAAAGCCGGCGGCTTTTGCCGTTTTGGCGGCGTAGAGCGCGTCTTCAAACACAACGGTCTCATGCGGGGCGGCCTTTAAATCGGCCGCGCACTTTAAATAAATATCCGGGTGCTCCTTGCTTTTGCCGATGGTGGTGCAGCTTTCGATGACGGAAATGTACGGCGATATATCAAGGCGATCGAACGCGGGCCTTAAGGACGCAATGTCCGAGGCGGTTGCGACGGCTGCGGGAATGTGGCGCTCTGAGAGCGCTTTTAAAAACGCCGCCGCGCCGGTGATCTCGGGCACTTCTTTGGCGTAGCCCTCGCGGGCGAGTGCGATGATGCCCTCATGAATTTCCTCAACGGTGCCCTCAACATGGAGTACGTCGTGGTAATACTTGGCGCATTGCTCAAGTGAGAGGCTGTTTAGGGTGCGGAACAGATCGTCGGGTGCTGCGATGCCCATTTTTTCGGCGAACGCGAACGTGAGTTTATTCCACATGGGTGTGCTGTTTAAAAGCGTACCGTCCACATCAAAAATGGCGGCGCGGATCTTTTCGGAATCTTTGAACATGAAAGCTCCTTTCAAAAAGGCGGACAAAAAAGCCCGCCCGCGTGCATACACATTAGAAGTATACCACGCAGGCGGAGGTATTTCAAGGATATAAGGGGCGTTTTACGGAGCTTTTCGACACAAAATTACTCCATGCCAATGACCTTTTTAATGGCGTCTATGCCGTGTTGTACTTCTTTACCGAAGGCCTCTGCCATGCCCTCACTGCTTTCACCGCTCGTTTCCGGCTCGCCGAGCAGAAGGAAGAATACGTAATCGCCGTCGGCGTAAATTTCGGCGGCCTCTATTTTGTCTTTGCTTGCGGTGAAATCTTCATCTGCAAGCAGGCGCTGCTTATAAGCCGCGAGCTTCTCTTTGACTTCGTCCGTTTTGCCTTCTTTGACTTTTACGGCGATGAACGTATCCGGGTGGGCCTTCTGCGCGGTGTTTTCAGCGTATACCTCTTCGTAAAGCGAGTCGTCCATGCCGAGCTCTGAGCGAATTTCATCTTCGGTCAGTTTCGTATCGGGATAATATTTGTCGCCATAGGCTTCACGCAGGGCATCGCGGAAGGCGGAAAGGCCGAGCGCGGTCTCCGGCATAACGGAGGTGTCGTTCGGGGATTCACTCACATCCGGGGAAGGCGACGCAGACTGCGCGGGCTTTTCACTTGCGGCAGATGAGGAGGACGAGCTTTCGGTCGTTCGGCTTGCGCAGCCCGTGAATGAAAGCACCAAGAGCAAAGCAAGCAGAGCGGGAAAAATTCTTTTCATATCGGATCGATCCTTTCTACAAAAATAGCGTGCGCGGCGGTATGCCGCGTTACCCATAGAATGCCCGCCTTTTTGCGGAATAAACGCCGAAAACGATGCGTTTTCTTCGGTTTGCCGGAAATGATTGAAAAGTTCAAGCTTTTATAGTATACTGTGAACAAAGCGGCTGAAAACAGCACGTTTCGCATTTGGAGGTGGGAAGTATGGCGCGGCATCAGGCTGCGGAACGGGAGAAAAGCGTCTCGGTTTTGGCATCGCTGCTTCCGTTTTTATCGGTTTTATACAGTGAATTTATTCTTGCATATTTTGTGCATATGCCCATAACGCCCGTGAAGGTATGGATGGCGCTGGGACTTGGCGGCATCGCGCTGGCGCTTTCGCGCACGACGCCGTTAAAAGGGCTGAACTTTCTGCTTTTAACCGTGTGGACGGTGGGCCTTTGGGGCTTTACGTTCGTGCAGTTTTTATACCGGCAGATGTTTGGCGTCTGCATGGGACTGAAGGCCGGTATAAAAGGGCTGGAATTTTTAGCCGGGCTTGTGCAGATCATCGGGCAGAATTGGCTTTTTTCGCTTTTGATGATTGTGGTGCCGGTGCTGCATTTTACACTGACGCGCAGCCTTTTAAAGAGACGCGTGAGTGTACTGGGCAAGCTTACGGGTGCAAACTGGATGGCCCCGCTCGGCGCGTGGCTGCTTTCTGTAATCCTGATTTTCGCGGGCGTTGTGCTCGGTCTGCGCGGCACGGCGGGCGAGCCCTCCGACCGGCAGCTTCTAATGACGCGCTTTGACGCGGAGGCGTCATTACAATCCTTCGGCGCGGCACCGGAATTTTTGCTGGATGTAAAGTACAACGTGCTGCGCATAGCGGGTGAAGAGACGGTGGAATATTACCTTGTGCAGGACGGAAAAGATCCCGTGCAGGTAACGCCGACTCCGGCGCCGGAGAATTCCTGAAAAAACTCTGAAATTCACCCGGAAGTTCTTGACCCGGGTTTCAGAAAAACGTACAATAATAGAGTAAAGTCGAATAAGTGGGTGTGTCCCGGCTTTGTCGGGACACACCACAGCAAAAATGGAGATTTATGAAGCATTACCGTTAGAAAGGCGGTGCCAAAAACGAACACACAAAATCCGAACGAACAAAACAGAAACGCGAATACGCCGAACGGCGCGAATTACACGAACCCGCTCCAAAACGAGTTTGAAAACTCCGCGACGTACCGCGTTATCCACAAGGTGGGCGACAAGGTGGCGGAGAGCGTGAATAACCTCGACGGGGAGAAGATTTCCCGCGAGGTGCAGGGTGCGGTGAACGGCGTTGTAAACGAAGTGAACCGTGTGGCGGAGACCGTAAACCGCAAGTTTAACACGAACGCGCGGACAAATTATCAGTCGCCGCAGGGGCAGAATCCGGACGGTACGTACCACTATTCCTACACGCAGACGGCGTACTCGAATTACAAGCGCCCGAATACAAACCCGAATCAGGCTCCGAGCAGCGTGCCCGGCGGACCGTATAATCCGCCGCGCGGCACAGTGCCGCGAAATACCGTTTCGCAGAACGGTGTGCCCGTGCAGCAGCCGAAAAAAGCGCCGCGCAAGCAGGACATGATCGAAAAGTACAAGCCCTCAAACGGCCGCTATTGGCTGACGGGCATCGTGTGTATGCTGTATGCGCTGAACGGCCCGCTTTACCGCTGGCAGGACCTCATCACGTTTGTTGTGGTGGGTGCAGCGGCGTTTTTCATCGGCGGCAAAATTTTCAAGGGCAAAAAGTATTATGTGCCGGCGGAATCCGTACAGCCGGAGAAAAAGCCCGAGCCCGAAAAGAAGCCGGAGCCGAAAGCGGAGCCGCAGAAAAAGGTCTCCACCGGCGATCCCGAGGTGGACAAGATCATTGAGGAAGGCTACAAATATCTGCATGAGCTGCGCGACGTGAACATCCGCATCCCGGACGAGGTGATGACAAAGCGCATCGACCGCATGGAAGTGGCTTCTGCCGATATTTTTGCGTATATCGCGGAGCACCCCGAAAAAGCAGCGGAGATCCGCCGGTTTATGAACTACTATCTGCCGACAACGCTGAAGCTTCTGAACAGCTATGATAAGCTGAGCCGCCAGAGAGTGAAGGGCGAAAACATTCAAAAGACGATGTTTGAGATTGAAGGCATGATGGAGACGATCGCAGGCGCGTTTGAAAAGCAGCTGGATAGCCTGTTTGATGACGATGCGCTGGACATTGCGGCGGACATCAGCGTGATGGAATCCATTTTGAAGCAGGAGGGCCTTTCCGGCGAAGACATGAAAATGCCGGGCCTTGACCCGAACGACACAAGCAAAACACAGACAAAGTGATTTTTGACCGTGTGACGCACACGGTGAATATAAGGAGGACGAACAACATGAGCGACGTGAAATTGACCTTAGAGCCCGAGCTGGAGACCCCTGCACCCGGTATTCCCACCCTGACGCTGGACGGCGTGGAGGAAGAAAAGCCCGTAGCCCCTGAGAAAAAAGAAGAGGAACAGCCCGAAGTGCAGCTTACGCCCGAAGAACAGAAGGTCGTAGACGACTTTGCGGAAAAAATTGACATTACAAGCTCTGCGCTCGTGATGCAGTATGGCTCCGGCGCACAGAAGAAAATTGCAAACTTCTCCGACACGGCGCTTGCAAATGTGCGCACGAAGGACCTCGGTGAAGTGGGCGACGAGATCGCGAACCTTGTTGTAGAGCTGAAAAGCTTTGATGCGGGCGAAGAGGAAAAGGGCTTTCTCGGCTTCTTTAAAAAGCAGGCAAACCGCCTCGATGGCATGAAGGCACGTTACGACAAGGCCGAAGTGAACGTGAATAAGATTGCGTCTTCCCTTGAGGGCCACCAGGTGCAGCTGATGAAGGACATCGTGATGCTCGATAAGCTGTACGAAACGAACCTTGCGTACCACAAAGAGCTTTCCATGTACATTCTGGCGGGCAAAAAGCGCCTGAAAAGAGAGCGCGAAACGACGCTGGAAGAGCTGAAAGCAAAAGCACAGCGCTCCGGCCTGCCGGAGGACGCGCAGGCGGCAAACGACTTTGCACAGCAGTGCGACAGCTTTGAAAAGAAGCTGCATGACCTCGAGCTGACCCGCATGGTTTCCGTGCAGATGTCGCCGCAAATTCGTCTTGTGCAGAACAACGACCGTTTGATGGCGGAGAAAATTCAGTCCACCATTGTGAACACCATTCCGCTTTGGAAGAGCCAGATGGTATTGGCGCTTGGCGTGGCGCACTCTGCAGATGCGGTGCGCGCACAGCGTGAAGTGACCGATATGACGAACGAGCTGCTGCGCAAGAACGCAGAGAAGCTGAAGATGAGCACCATTGAGACGGCGCGCGAATCCGAGCGCGGCATTGTTGACATGGAGACGCTGCGCCAGACAAACCAGTCGCTCATCTCGACACTCGATGAAGTTGTGAAAATTCAGGAAGAGGGCAAGACCCGCCGCCGCGAAGCGGAGCAGGAGCTCGGCCGTTTGGAAAACGAGCTGAAGCAGAAGCTTTTAGACATTCGCGCGTAAATAAAGAGAACACCGGCCGGGTTGTGCTTGCAGTGCTGCCCGGCTGTGCGTTTATAGACTTTAAATTTGCGTGTCATGAATTTGCATGTAGACAGAAAAAGCGGAAAGGAAATTTTTATGAAAAAGAAAAACGATGGCGTAAAAGCCGTGGGCCGTGTTTCGGCGGTCATTGCGATGGTGGTGTTAATTTTGGCGGCGATCCCAGTCGGCGCGTGTATATCTTTGTCGCGCGAGCGCAACAATGTGACGGCGGAATACTACGGCTCCGACGACGTGTACGGCGTTTTGGACCAGGTCTCGATGATGGTTTCCGAAGCATCGAATCTGGTGACGATCGCGGAAAAATACAGCGAGACGGATTTGACGCTTGTAGATGCCGTGCGCACGGCGCAGAACGCGGTGAAAAAGGCCGAGCGCCCGGCGGACAAGTACGCGGCTTTAAACGACCTGACGACGGCGGTGAAGGCGATGTATCGCCAGATCAAGAATATCGACATGAATGAGGAGGACGCAACGTACCGCGAATCGCTGATGTCGAACTACAATTCCGACTTGGATTATCTGATGCGCGACGATTACAACGATAAAGCCGCCGCATTCAACGATGCGCTGCACAATTCGCCTGCGTATGCACTGGCGAAGCTGGTGGGCATCGGCGACGTGGAGCTGTTCGCGTAAAAGTTTGAAACGGACAGGGAAAGGAAATGCTTATGACAAAGACCGTACATCCTGTTTTGAAAAAGACGGGCGCTGTGCTGCTTACGGTGCTGGTGCTCGTACTTATGGCGGTGCCGGCGTTTGCCGTGACGTTGCCGGATGCCCCGACGGGCTATGTGTATGACGGCGCGAATGTGCTTTCGCCCTCGACGGAAAGCTATATTGAGCGCACGGGCAGCGCACTTGCCGAAGCCTGCGGCGCGGAGGTCGTGGTGGCGACCGTGGATTTCACCGACGGCGAGGACATTGCCGATTATGCGTATGACCTCTTTAACAAGTGGGGCATCGGTGACAAGAAAGCGAATAACGGTCTCTTGATTCTGCTTTCCATCGGTGCGGAGGATTACTACGCCGAGCCGGGCGCGGGGCTGACCGATGTTTTTACCGGCGGCGTGCTGGACGCGATGCTGTATGACTACCTTGAGGACGATTTTGCCGCGAAAGATTACGACAGCGGCGTGAAAAAGGTCTACGCCCGCGCGGTGGAGATTTTGGAAGACCACTACAATGTCTCGTATTTCACGGGTACAACAAACAACGCGAATGCGAACACTAATTATAATTATGCGAATAATAATACATCCGGCGGAATTTTATACGGATTCCAGCGCTTCTTCTCGCGGGTCTGGCGGTTCTTCTTTGTGGTCCTGTTCGTCATTTTGATTATTGCGCTGAGCGTGCTGCGTCCGCGCAGACGGTATTACCGCAGAGGTTGGGGCGCGCCGCCCCCGCCGCCTCCGATGGGCGGCTTCTGGCGCGGACCCCGTCCGCCGCGCGGTCCCGGATTCGGCGGCCCGAGACCGGGTGGATTTAGCGGCTCGCGTCCCTCGGGCGGTCCCCGTCCCGGTGGCGGACGCTCCGGCGGCTTTGGCAGCGGCCGTTCGGGCGGCGGTGCACCGCGCGCAGGCGGAGGTTCCACGCATGGCGGAGGTGCAGGCAGAAGAAGATGAGTATTTGGGTTTTGTTTGATTTAGACGGCACCCTTGTCGATAACAGCGAGGGTATCACAAAAAGCACGCAGTTTGCGCTCGACAGCTACGGCTATCCGAACCAGCCGATGGAGACGCTGAAAAAGTTCATCGGCCCACCGCTGCATGAATCCTTTATGGAATTCTACGGCTTTTCCAAAGAGCAGGCGTTTGAGGCGGTGGACCGCTACCGCGTGCGCTATAAGGAGAAAGGCGTGTACGAAAACCGCCTGTACCCCGGCATGAAAGAACTGTTGGAGGCGCTGAAAGGTGTAGGTGTGAAATTGAGCGTTTCCACCTCAAAACCGACGGTGTTCACGGAGAAGATCTTGAAGCAAAACGGGATCTTTGAGCTGTTCGACCAGATTGTCGGCGCGAATCTCGATGGCTCCATGACGGATAAGACCGAAGTGATGCAGGAGGCTATGCGCCGCGCGGGCGGAAAGGAAAACAATACGTTTTTCATGGTCGGCGACCGAAGCTTTGATATGATCGGCGCGAAAAATTGCGGCGTGCCGGGCGTTGGCGTGTATTTCGGTTTTGCGGAACCCGGCGAGCTGGAAGAAGCGGGCGCGGATTACACCGTGGAGACCACGAAAGAACTGAAAACATTGCTGATGAAGCTTGTGACGGAAGCCGAGAATTGAAATCCGTTGACACTCCGTTCGTTTTTGATAGAATGTAGTTAAGAAGAATAAAATGACTTTGCGGGGAAGAAAATTACCGCACGGTGCTCATTCTGCAGCTGAATAATGTGTCCGTTACGAAAGACGATGAGATCACCGTGGCCGTGAACGACTATCTCAATCCTTTCAGCCCGCAAGATGGCGTGGAGTACACGCGGAAAACGTCCGATGATTTGTGGGGCGGTGAACATGCGGTGACGGTCATGCCGAAAGACCTGCAAACGGAGGTGCTGCTTGGCAGTGAGCTGAAAAACGGCGCGAATAGCCGCTTGATCTGCATGAGCTTTCCGTCCTCCGGCAACGCGGAAAGAGAAAGTGAGATGCCGGAATATGTCGTCACGGTGATGAGCTCGCCGCAGACGGTGACGGTTCCCGTTTGGGTGGTTATACCGGCGGGTCTGGTGATTGCTTTAATCGTAGTTTTTGTAAGAAAAAAGCGCGCAGCTTGAGGGCTGTGCGCTTTAATACTATGTTCTATTTTGAAGAACTCGCGCGGCGAGTTCTTCAAGAAACCCCTTGATAGGGTTTCTTACGGCGGAAACGTCCACTGGAAGTTTCCGCCTATCTTCCTGATTTATGGTAGGCAAAAGGGTTTCGTTTTCTGCGGAAAGCGACCAAAGGCTTTGCCTTTGGAAACCACCACCTTTGAAAAGGTGGACGAAATTTTATTCGTCGCTTCGCTATGGTTGCCGGGAGATTTAGGTTTCGCTTTCCATACCCGGAAACGCGCGCTCGGGGTGGATGGCTTTATACGCCGGGCGGATGATTTTACCGGCATTGATGAGCTCTTCGATGCGGTGGGCGCTCCAGCCGGCGATCCTGGCGCAGGCGAAAATGGGTGTATACAGCTCCATCGGCAAATCGAGCATGCTGTAAATGAAGCCGCTGTAAAAGTCTACGTTTGCGGAGACGCCTTTATAGATGCGGCGCTTTTCGGCGATGACCTGCGGCGCGAGCCGTGCGACGCGCATGTATAGTCCGTACTCGTCCTCACGGCCTTTTTCTTTGGAAAGGCCCTCTGCAAAGCGCTCCATGATGCGTGCTCTGGGGTCGGAGACGGAATACACGGCGTGGCCCATGCCGTAGATGAGCCCGGCGTTATCGAATGCTTTTTTATCAAGCAGGCGGGTGAGGTAATCGCAGATTTCATTCTCGTTCGTCCAGTCTTTGACCTGCTCCTTCATGTCACGAAACATGCGTACGACCTTGATGTTCGCGCCGCCGTGCTTTGGGCCTTTTAAAGAGCCGAGTGCTGCGGCAATGGCGGAATACGTATCCGTGCCGGAGGACGACACGACATGTGTTGTGAACGTGGAGTTGTTGCCGCCGCCGTGCTCTGCGTGCAGCATAAGCGCGATGTCGAGCACCTTGGCTTCCAGCGGGGTGAACTGTTTATCGGAACGCAGAATACGCAGAATATTTTCGGCGGTGGTAAGCTCCGGCTTCGGCTGGTGAATGTAAAGGCTTTTGCCGTCGTGATAGTGGCGATACGCCTGATAGCCGTAGACGGAAAGAAGCGGAAAAATGGCGATGAGCTGAATGCACTGGCGCAGCACGTTCGGGATGGAGATGTCGTCCGGGGCGTCGTCATAGGAATACATCGTCAGCACGCTGCGGGCGAGGGTGTTCATCATGTCGCCGCTCGGCGCTTTCATGATGATGTCGCGCACGAAATTTGTGGGTAATGTGCGGTAGAACGAAAGCTGTTTGATGAACCCGTCAAGCTGTTCTTTATTCGGCAGTTCGCCGAAAAGGAGCAGGTAGGCGGTCACTTCAAAGCCGAAGCTGTGGTCGCTCGGCATGCTGCGGACAAGATCTTCAATGCTGTAACCGCGGTAGAAAAGCTGCCCTTCGCAGGGGATTTTCACGCCGTTTTCCATGCGGCTGGAGCGGATCTCCGAAATATCGGTAAGGCCGGTCAGAACGCCGTTGCCGTTAATGTCGCGCAGGCCGCGCTTTACGTCGTATTTTGCATAGAGCTCCGGGTCAATCTTACCGTTTTTCACGCAAAGATCGGCGAGGGCTTCCATTTCGGGGGTGATTTCTGAGTATACGGATCTTGCCATGCAGTCCATCCTTTCTTCGTTTTCCGTTTGGGGTTCTGCGAGTTTTTTAAAATCGTTCAAAACTTAGGAATGATATATTTTATTATAGCATATTGGTGCTGTGTGAAAATGTCGAATTTGTGAATTTTCCGCGTCCGAACCGTGTACATGTGCATAATTTTGTATGCCGTATCATAAGCATGATAAGACGGATATGCCACACAAATGGAGGCAGTGCGATGCGAAAGGAACGGATCGGAAAAATCGGATACAGAATTTGCGCGGTGCTGGCGGCGGCCGTGTCACTTTGGTGCATGGGGGATAATTTATGGCCGGTTGTAAAGGAAAACGGCGCGGCGTGGGCGCTTAGGGCGGCGGGCTTACAGGCGGCAACAAGCCAAGAAGTGCCGCAAGCGGAAGCATCGCCTGCGCCCCAAAAGGAGACTGTAAAAGAAACGGAGCCGGAAGCAACATCGCTCCCCACGGCGACACCTGTGCCCGTACAGGAGAAAACAGACACGGAGCTGCCCGTACTGCCGGCGCCGACACCTGACCCGGAGCGTGAAACGGCAGCGGTCGCCGCGACCTTTATGGGCGGAGGAGAAGAGATAAACGGCTTTTTTGTGAAGGATACTTCGGACTCGGGGCTTGATTTATCGGAAGAAATTTTAATTGACCCCGATGTGCGCGTGAAGCGCGACGGCTCGCCGGTGGTGCTGTTTTACTCCACGCATACGTCAGAAGCGTACTTACAGTATGAATCGGACTGGTATTACCGCGACGAGAGCTTTCGCACGGAGGAAGAAGAAAAAAGCGTTGTGGCGGTGGCAAAAAGGGCGAAAGACGTGATAGAAGCGGGCGGGTTTGGCGTGATCCACGACACGACAAGGTTTGACGAGACGTATTCCGGCAGCTACCAGCGCTCAATGGATGCGATGCAGGAAAATTTGCTGAAATACCCCACGATACAGATCACCGTGGATGTGCACAGAGACGCGTTCGGTGAGGAGGACGACGGCACACGGTATAAGCCCGTGGCGGAGGTAAACGGGGAGAATGCCGCGCAGATCATGATTATGGCAGGGTGTGACCTTTCGGAAGACCCGTTGTTCCCGGATTGGCGGGAAAACCTGCATTTGGCCTTGCGCTTGCAGCAAAAAGGCGATTTATTATATCCGGGGCTGTTTCGACCGCTGTTTTTCGCGCAGAGAAACTACAATATGCACGCCACGCACGGCTCGCTTTTGGTGGAGGTCGGCACAGAGGTGAATACGCAAAGGGAGGCGGACTACGCCGGGGAGCTGCTGGGCGAGACGATTCTGGCGGTTTTAAACGACATAGCGGAGGAATAGCGGAAAACGGACGGGGCATACTGCATGCGGAGGTGCTTTGCATGCGCAAATGTGTATGTTCCCGCGCGTTTTTGATGTCGTTTTTCTGCACCGTGCTGGTGCTGCTGTTCGTGTTCGGTATGCTGATGGTGGACGCCGAGGGAAGACGGTTGAGCTTTAATGACAACGCCCCGCCGACGGAAATGCTGTATCAGGCGGACGGTAAGGCATTTTTGAAAATCAACGCGTTTGAGCTGGACGCGAGAATCCCCGTGACCGGGGCAGTGAAGGTGTGGCGGTTCTTTGAAAAGTTCTTTTGTTTGCCGCAGAGTTCTAACGGCGAGCATGGTTAAAAGTCTTTAGTCAAGTTTTCTTCGAGAAAACTTGAAAGCGAACATAAGCGTTCGCTTGGATTCATCAAGGCAGAGCCTTGAGTCGCCATTCGCAAATGGCGAAATCCTTTTGCCTACCCAAAGATCAGGAAAATAGAAAAATCGTCCGGTGGACGATTTTTCGTAAGAAACCCTATCAAGGGGGTTCTTAAAAGGCGGCATTGCTGCCTTTAGAAAAAATAATCCATGCGAAATTTAAATTTAAACCGTTCTTTTTTTTAACCAAATTAAAATTGTTCGTGATTTTTTAACAAATGTATAGTATAGTTGTTAGAAAGAGAACGCGGGCGGATGAATGCGCGATTTTGATGCCCAAAATGAAAAAGAGGTAGAATTTGCATGGCAAAAAAACAGTTTAAAGCGGAGTCTAAAAGACTTCTTGATCTCATGATCAACTCTATTTATACCCATAAGGAGATTTTTCTGCGCGAGCTGATCTCCAACGCGAGCGACGCAATCGATAAACTTTATTATAAATCCCTGGCGGACGGCGCTACGGGACTCAATCGTGACGACTTCCAGATCTTCCTTGCGGCGGATAAGGACAGCCGCACGCTGCGTATCCGCGATAACGGCATCGGCATGACGCAGGAGGAGCTTGACCAGAACCTCGGCGTCATCGCAAAGAGCGGCTCGCTGAAATTCAAGTCTGAAAACGAAAAGAACGAGGATATCGACATCATCGGTCAGTTCGGTGTGGGTTTCTATTCCGCGTTTATGGTCAGCGACCACGTGCGCGTGGAATCCAAGGCGTACGGCGCAGAGCAGGCGTATTGCTGGGAGTCCGACGGCGCGGACGGCTATACCATCCGCGAGTGCGAAAAGGCCGACCACGGCACCGAGATCATTTTGCATATCAAAGAGGACACCGAGGAAGAAAAGTACAGCGAGTTCCTCGATACATACCGCATTCGTTCGCTCGTGAAGAAGTATTCCGATTATATCCGCTACCCCATCCGCATGGAGGTCGAAAAGACCCGTGCGAAGGAGGGTGCGGAGAACGAATATGAGCACTACTTTGAGGTGGAGACCCTCAACAGCATGGTGCCGCTGTGGAAGAAGAATAAAAACGAGATCACGGCAGAAGAATACAACAGCTTCTATAAGGAGAAGTTCTACGATTGGCAGGACCCGCTGAAGGTTATCCATACTTCCGCAGAGGGTACAGCGACGTATAACGCATTGCTGTTTATCCCTGCAAAAGCGCCGATGGATTATTATTCGAGAGACTACGAAAAGGGTTTGCAGCTGTATGCTTCCGGCGTGCTCATTATGGAAAAGTGCGCAGACCTGCTGCCGGATTACTTCGGCTTTGTGAAGGGCCTTGTCGATTCGCAGGATCTGTCGCTGAATATCTCCCGTGAAATGCTGCAGCACGACCGTCAGTTAAAACTTATCGCGACGCGCATTGAGAAGAAGATTGCGTCGGAGCTTAAATCCATGCTGGAGCACGACAGAGAGAACTACGAGAAGTTCTTTGAGAGTTTCGGTTTGAGACTCAAATTCGGCATGTACGAGAACTACGGCATCAACAAGGATAAGCTCAAGGATCTTGTGCTGTTCCGCTCCTCCACAGGCAAGATGCGCACGCTGAAAGAGTACGTTCAGGACATGAAGGAGGACCAGACCTGCATTTACTACGCGGCGGGCGAGACCCCGGAGCGCATTGCGCATCTGCCGCAGACCGAAGCCGTGCTTGACCGCGGCTACGAGGTACTGTACCTTACGGACGATGTGGACGAGTTCGCGCTGATGGTGTTGCAGGAGTACGAAGGCAAGAGCTTCAAGAACGTTGCGGCGGAAGACGCACGCGTGCAGACCGAAGAAGAAAAGCAGGCTGCCGAAAAGCAGGCGGAGGAAAACAAGGCTCTGCTTGAGAAGATGAAGACGATTCTCGGCGAGCGTGTAAAGGACGTGCGCGTTTCGACGACACTTAAAAATCACCCCGTGTGCATCACGACGGACGGCGCGATCTCCATGGAGATGGAGAAGGTGCTAAACTCCATGCCGGGCGCGGAGCAGAAGGTGAAAGCCGAGCAGATATTTGAGCTCAACACCGAACACCCGGTGTTTGAGGTGCTGCGCCGCTTTGAAAACGACGAAGACAAGCTGAAAAAGTACACCGAAGTGCTGTACGATCAGGCGCTGCTTATTGAGGGCCGCTCCATTGAAGACCCGGTCGCTTACGCAAACAACGTCGCGGAGCTGCTTGCACAGTAAAAAATACCCCCATTAGGAGGACGGGCTATGAAGCCGAAAAGAAAACGGGACTTTACCGGCATGTTCATCATGGCGGTGCTGCTGAGCTTTATTCTGCCGCTTGGCTACCTTGTAGTACGTATTGTGTCGTACGGCGGGACGGAGGAAGTGCGCAGCCGCGAAGACTATGTGCTGATGCTTTTGCAGTGCCTTTTGGGCATTGCCGCCATTGTGCTGCCGCTGCGGCTCATCCGGCAGAAAACTCTGCAGATTCCGCGCGTGATGCTGGTTTTGTACATTGCGTTTTTGTACTGCGCGATCTTCCTCGGCGAGGTGCGAAGCTTTTACTACGCCGTACCGCACTGGGACACGATTCTGCACACGATGAGCGGTGCAATGCTGGGTGCGCTTGGCTTTTCCATGATTGCGATTTTCAACAATGCAGAGCGCATACCGTTGAATCTTTCACCGGTGTTCATCGCCGTATTTGCGTTTTGCTTTGCGCTTGCGATGGGCGCGGTGTGGGAAATTTATGAATTCACGATGGATTCCGTTTTCGGCACCAACATGCAGAAATATATGCTGGATAACGGCACGGCGCTTATTGGGCAGGCAGCCTTGCAGGACACGATGAAGGACATCATCGTGGACGCCATCGGCGCACTGGTGATGAGCACCATCGGCTACATTTCCCTCAAGTACAAAAAGGGCTGGGTGGAAAAGCTGATGATCCGTTTTCACGTGAAAAAGCCCGAAAAAAACGGGAAAACCAAAAAGGGAAAGGATGAATGAGCATGAACGATAACCGGAACTACACGCCCGCTGGGCAGCCGGTGACGCAGCCGCTTTATAACGGGCAGCCGGTGTATACCGCGCCGCAGAATCCCGCGCCGGTGCAGAACCCGACGCCGGTGTATACATATCCGCCGCAGGGCGGTAACGGCGCGCCCGTTTATGCACAGCCGGTGCAGCAGCCCGTATATTACGCACCCGTACAGCCGCCGAAGTGGGCGGACCCCGCGCGTTTGGAGCAAAAGGAGCTGCGCCGCGCGGCCTCCCGCCTTTCGTTTGCGACCATGACCTCTTTGCCAATACAGGTTTTGTGGACGACGCTTGCAACGCTGATTTTAACGGTGTGCGGCGTGAATTTTATGGGGCCGAACACCATTGGCGACTTTCCGCCGACGGCGTACTACCTTATTTCGTCCATTGCATCGTTCTTATCCATTGTGCTGCCGTTCTCGTTTTTTCTGTTCTTTGGGAAAAGAAAGCTCTCGGACACGGTACTTGTGGAGAAAAACGGTGTGCTGAACAGTGTTTTGCTCGTCTTTGCGGGCCTTGCCGTCAGTGTTTTGATGAACATTCCCGCAAACCTCATCTCGCAGCTTTTGGAGGGCGCGGGGCTGAACGGCGACGCAAACACGGCAGACCTTTTGGCGATGACGCCCGTGCAGGCGCTGACGATGTTCGTTTCGGTCGTGCTCGTCGCGCCGGTGACGGAGGAATTTGCGTTTCGCAGCGTGACGACGGCCGTCATGCGTCGCTGGGGTGACTGGCCCGCGGTGATCTTCTCCGCACTGATCTTCGGCATGGCGCATTACAGCATTCAGTCCTTGCCCGTGGTGCTTATGGCGGGCTTTGTAATGGCGCTTTTGTATGTGCGTACCCGCAACATTTGGGTGAACATTTTCGTGCACATGCTCAATAACCTGCTTGCGACGCTGCCCATCGCCCTTGAGGGGCTTGTGGGCGCGGATGCGGCCAATATCGCGAGCAATTTGCTGACGTATATCGTGTACGGCTTGGGGCTGGTTGCGCTTGTGGTGCTGCTTATCCGCAATTTCACCGGTCATAAGGTGTTCCGCACGCCCATGCAGCGCGGCGTACCGGTACGCGGAAAGGCGTTGTGGATGTTCGTGAATCCCGGTTTCATCTGCTACTATGTGCTGTTTGTTGTAATGTGTATCGTGACGCTGTATTCGTAAGGGGACATATGCCGTATAATGCCATGAAAAACCGCGCGTTTGTGCCGGAGGAAAAGTTCATGCGCGAGGCGCTTTCGCTTGCGGAAGAAGCCTTTTCGGCAGGTGAAGTGCCGGTGGGCGCCGTTGTTGTGAAGGACGGCAAAGTCATCGGGCGTGGGCGGAATCGGCGAGAAGAGCATCAGAGTGTGCTTGGCCATGCGGAGCTGGAAGCGATGGAACAGGCGGCAAAAGTGCTCGGCTCCTGGCGGTTGACCGGCTGTACGCTGTATGTGACGCTGGAGCCGTGTCCCATGTGTGCGGGCGCGACGGTAAACGCCCGCGTGGACCGCATTGTGTTCGGCACGGAAGACGAAGCTATGGGTGCGTGCGGCACGGCTGTGTCGGTGACGTCGCTCAAAAATGCCTTTAAACCCGAATTATACCGAGGATTGCTGTGTGAAGAATGCACGGCAATCCTGCGCCGGTTCTTCAAAGCCAGACGCGCGGAACGAACCGAAAAATAAAAGACCCGCATTGCAAACGGAATTTCCGGCTGCAATGCGGGTTTTTGCGTATGATTTTAAAATTATGTAAACTAAAACTCCGGGATGATGGAGCGGACGAGGGGGCGGAGGCCGGTGCCGGGGTTCTCCTGCTGGTGGTAGATCTGCCCGTCGTAGGCGGGGAGGTTGTTGCCTTCCACCAAAACGGGACCGGTGGGGGTGATGCCCACGTCCCAGCCGACGTACCGCATGTCGGGGCGGATCTTCGCGGCTTTTTTGCACAGCGCAATCGCTTCATCAAAATATGGCACGCGGAAGTTTATGAATGGCGTGCAGGTATCGGGGTGCATGTCGAAATACATGCCGGTTTTATCGGACATAGCGGGGCGGCGGATGACACCGTCGTCGCAGATGAGCGCGTTGAGCCCGCCGCTTGTGGTGTTATCTACAAATGAGCCGTGGCGGCCCGTGCGCACAAAGCTGTACAGCACATGCACGTCGCCTTTGTCATCTGTTAAGGTGCAGACGCGCAGGGTGTTGAGCGAATACGGATACAGCGCGCTCATTTCCGGGTGCTGTTGTAAGGCTTCCTCCACGAGCAGTAAGCCGTTTTGCACCCAGTTTTCGCGCAGCCTTTTCACGGCCTCTCGGTCGTTTAAATCGGTCCCGGCGCTGTCAAAGCGTTTGACCCCCAGACCGCCGAAGCTTTCCGGCTCTTTTAAAAACACCACGGGGTGGTGGCGCAGAAAATCGGCAAGCGCGTCCTCACCGGCTTCATTGAGGTCTAAAAATGACCGTCCGAGGTACGGCGCAAACGTGCGGCAGAACAGCAGCTTGTTTTCAAAATAGGGGCGGTCTTCAGGGCTGTTTACCATGCGGGTCAAGCGCCAGTTATCCTGCATGGTGAAGAATGTGTTTCTCGCCTTTGCGCCGTGGATGTGCGCAAAACCGAAAATGTGGTAATCGTAAAATCCCACGTTATACCGCAAAATGCAGTACAGCATATCCGCCATGATGACGGGTGTGGGCGTTTTGGTCTCCTTTTTGACGTCGCGAACATACACCATCATGCGCTTTGCGTCAAAACCGCGAATGCGGCGCAGTAAAAGCTCCAGCTTCAGCATTTCTTAAAAACTCCTTACGAAATTCTTACAATTTTAAATAAAATACAAGAATGATTTTTGTTGATTTTATTATAGCATAAACCTGTTTAAAAGGAAAGAAAAAGATTTGCAAATAATATTAGCAAATGCTTTTGCAAAGCGAAACCCCGCTGCGTTAAACAGCGGGGCGCAATTAGGAACGATTTATGAATTATGGAATTTTATGCTTCTTCGGACTCTTCCTTTTTCGGGGACACAGTGATGCGCACGCGGGTGGCACGCTGGTACTCTGTTTCTTCTACAACGACATGCAGGTTTTCAAAATCAAAGCAGTCGCCCTTTTCGGGGATGCGATCGAGCTGCTCGATGACCCAACCGTTGATGGTGGAGGCTTCGGAATCGGACTTCAAATGGAAGTATTCAAGAAGGTCGTCAAGGTTGGTGGAGCAATCGACAAGGTATTCGTTGTCGCTGACCTTTTGAAACGCTTCCACTACTTCGTCGTGTTCGTCCCAGATCTCGCCGACAAGCTCTTCGATGATGTCTTCCAGCGTGACGATGCCCTCGGTGCCGCCGAACTCATCCACGATGACGGCAAGGTGCGATTTGTTCTGCTGCAAAAGCTTTAAAAGCGCGGAAATTTTCATCGAAGGCGGGATGAACTCCACGGGCTTGATGATCTGCTTCACCGCGTTGCCGTCGCGCAGCACGAGGTTATGAAAATCTTTCTCATTGATAATGCCGACGATGCTGTCAATCGTCTCCTCATACACCGGCAGGCGCGAAAAGCCTGTTTCCGTAAAGAGGTCGGCGACTTCCTGCACGGTGCTCGTCTTATCCACGGCTTCCACGTCTACGCGCGGCGTCATGATATCGATGGCTTCAAGGTCGTCGAACTCAATGACGTTGTGGATAAGCTCGCTTTCGTTTTCATTGATACCGCCGTCGTGCTCGGCTTCCTCCACGATGGTGAGCAGTTCGCTTTCCGAAATGGTACGATCGTTAGAGACCTTTACGAATTTTTTCACCAGCTTTTTGATGCCCACAAGACATACGTTAATGGGCTTGAAGACGTAAATGAGCACGTTGATGATGGGCGCGGAAAACATAGCGAACGCTTCCGGGGACTCTTTTGCGATGCTTTTCGGCGTGACCTCGCCGAAAATGAGCACGATGATCGTCATGGCGATGGTGGAAACGGTGGGACCGTTGTCGCCGAATGCTTTGATAAACAAAACGGTGGCGAGAGAAGACGCACTGATGTTGACGATGTTGTTTCCCACCAGAACGGAAGAGATGAGCTCGTCGTAATTATCCACGAGCTTATAGGCGAGCTTTGCGCGCTTGTTGCCGTTATCGGTCAAGTTTTTGAGCCGGATACGGTTGAGCGACGAAAACGCCGTTTCCGTGGCGGAGAAATAGGCGGACAAAACGATCAGAACGATCAACGCTATGATCAACCCTGTACTGTGACTGTCCATCTGAGAAAAAATAACCTGTCTTTCCTACAAAAAATTTGCCGCAGCCATATGCCGCTTGGCATGTATGATAATATCGTATATTACCACAATACGCGAAAAAAAGCAAATCGAAAACCTGTAAATTTTTTGAAAACGCAAAAAGCGCAGGAGCTTTTCAAAACTTCCGCGCCTTTTTACAGAGCTTTATGAAATTTGTGCACGCTCTTTCGGCAAAAACGTGAGCTTTACGCGCGCCGAGCCGTTTTCGTTCGGATAGTAATAAAGGTAAAGCAGCGACTCGTTTTTACCGAGACCGCGCCACTGGTATTGTAAGGCGCAGACATTTTCGCCGCCTGCATCTTTTTGCAGCGCCGCAAAAAGCGTATCGGTATCGTCTTCGGCGGAAACGCCGTCCATGTTCACGTCGGTCGTGAACGGTCCGCCGAGCGCTTTTTCAAGCTCATCATAGCAGGTGCGCATGTATGAAAAGCCGTCATCATTCGGCGTGCACGGTACGGTGAGCTCTGCGTAGTTGAGCTTGCCGGCGGAGGTTTCATCGCCGCGGTATGCATCAAACGAGAGCTGCACATCGGCGGTTTTGCCGTAAACGTCAACGGTATAATCGGAGAGCGCCTGTTCGGTAGTACCGAGCGTTTTCAGCGCATCGGTTTTCCCCTGTCCCACAGAGCCGATAAACGTTTCGGGGAATGAGGCTTTCGAGCCGGTTGAGCACCCGACAAGGCATGTAAACATCGCCAAAAGGCAGAACATGATCGCAAATTGCTTTTTCATTGTCTTAACCACTCACTTGTTATGATTAAATATTATTGAGATTATGAAAATATATAGTGGTCATATAATTGCCGTCCACCAACATTTACATAGAGGATTACTTCCATACCACCATTTGCATTGATGGGAACAATATATTGATTTGTGGGCATTTCGTCGGTTTTCGAATACATTGTATTTTTTGAAGGAGCATATCGAGTAAAATCAATTACTTTGTGCTGATCTTCTTTTAGAAGTTTATAGGAAGATGAGCTTTTTTGATATAAATCACCATATCCGCTAAACCAGAGGCGAATAGAACTGGGTGCCGTTCCAGCATCAGCTTTGTATGTGAAATATGAGCCAATCATGTGGTAATACCAACGATCCGAAATTTCAAGGTTATACACGCATGTATAACTAACTTTAATTCCCTCTTGATTGAACGGCTGTGTGTATCCGTCCACGGGTTGAATAGGAGGATTTAAAAGTTCGGCGACGGAATTGTTTTTGAAAGAATTACCATCTTCGTCAGTTGAAATTTCAAAGACACTGGTTAATGTTTTTTTGGTGCCTTCTGTGTTTTGAATACGGAGAGCGGATGAATTGCTATCTTGTTCAATCCAGATGACAGAGTCATCTTTGATTTCGACATCACAATCTTCAATGAATTTGTAAATAGATTCAGGTAAGGTTTGAGCGGAAAATGTTTGAACTTTTTCTAGAGACGCCGAAGTGGAGAAAGTGGGTTCGCTTGCATATACGAATACGCTAGATAAAAGCAAAAGCATAGAAATGACTGTTGAGACCAATTTCTTCATGAGAAACTCCTTTCATCTAAATAAACTTTAGAATAAATTGCAAATAATTACACAGCATTTTTAATACTCAAATGTACAAATACGCATTAGAGTTTGTAAGGCGAAATTTAAAGAAGACTTTAAATGTGCATCGGAAGCACCTCAATTTAAAATAAGTTATTTGTACAAGTCAACATTAACATATATACAGCTAAATGTCAATATTATTTAGAATAAGTATTAGAAATTTTCGAGTTCAGAAATGCAAGGAATTCACCATTGATTGATAAATATTGATTGTTTTCTTCTTTGTTTTCTGTATAATAGAAAGTGGGAAACAACAAACTGCGGCGGAAAACGCTGCGGCTTTGAAACGATAGATCAGAAATGAAAAAAGGAGAACCTTATGAATTATACGGAAAACGTAATCGTGCCGGAGCGCACGCTTTTGGTCTCGCTGGACACGGGCGAGTATGACGCGGAGGAATCGCTGCGCGAGCTGTGGGAGCTTGCAAAAAGCGGCGGCGCGGAGCCTATTGCGACGATGATGCAGAAGCGCCCCTCCCCGGAGACCGCGACGTGTGTAGGCAGCGGTATGGTGGAGGAAATTCGGAATTTCTGTGAGAACAACGAGATTGAGCTGATTATTTTTGACCGCGAGCTGACGCCGACGCAGATCCGCAACCTTGAAAATGCGACAGACGTGCGCGTTGTGGACCGCACGATGCTGATCCTCGATATTTTTGCGCAGCGTGCGCAGAGCCGCGCAGGTAAGGTGCAGGTGGAAGCGGCGCAGCTGAAATACCTTCTGCCACGTTTGACCGGCAAAGGCACGGCGCTTTCGCGTCTCGGCGGCGGCATCGGCACGCGCGGCCCGGGCGAAACGAAGCTGGAGACCGACCGCCGACACATTCGCCGCAGAATTGAAGCGCTGCGCGAGCAGTTGAAGAAAATTGAAGTCGGCCGCCACGAAACGCAGCGCCGCCGCGAAAAGGACGGCACGGTGACGGTGGCGCTTGTCGGCTACACGAACGCGGGCAAATCGACCTTGATGAATCTCTTGACGCAAGCGGGCGTTTTGGCGGAGGATAAGCTTTTCGCGACGCTGGACCCCACGGCGCGCGCGTTGAAGCTGCCCGGCGGCAAGACCGTTATGCTCATCGATACGGTCGGCCTTGTGCGCCGCTTGCCGCACCATTTGGTGGAGGCGTTTCGCTCCACGTTGGAGCAGGCTGCAACGGCGGACATCATTTTGAACGTGTGCGATGCTTCCAGCCCCGAAGCGCGCACGCACTTGGACGTGACAAATGAAATTTTGCAGAGCCTCGGCTGCGGTGACCGCCCGGTTATCCCGGTGCTCAATAAATGGGATCTTGTGGGCGATGCGGACAGCGCTTTGCATTTGACGGGCGCGGTGCGCATCAGTGCGCTGAAAAACGAAGGCATCCCGGCGCTTTTGCAGGCGATTGAAGATAACCTGCCGGTGAAGCCTGTGGACGTGACGGCGCTGCTGCCGTTTGCAAAGACGGGCATTGCGGCACAGCTGAGAAAAGTGGGCGCGCTCGTCTCCGAAGAATACGTGCCGGAAGGGCTCCTTATTCATGCCCGTGTGGAGCCGCGCGAAATGGCGCTGATAAAGCCCTATATCGTAGAAAACAATTCCGAAAGCGAAAATGTATAAAGCAGTGTATACAAATGTATAATATGCGCTATATTCATTCGAAAATGCATATTTTTGAAGATTGAATTTTGAAAAATACACAAATACAAAGCCGAAAAACCCGCATGAAATCTGGAAATTTCGACAACTTTCAAAAAAGATGAATAAATATTCAAGAAAAGGGTTGATTTTTCCGGAAAACGGTGTATAATAATGACCGTTGAAACAAATAATTCTCCGCCGCACGATGACGGCGGTTTATGAAAAAAGGAAGGGTTACATCATGGCAAAGGCAAAGAAGGATATTAAAAAGGTCGTTCTGGCGTACTCCGGTGGTCTGGATACCTCCATCATCATCCCGTGGCTGAAGGAAAACTACAACAACTGCGAGGTCATCGCGGTTTCCGCCGACGTGGGTCAGGGCACGGAGCTTGACGGTCTGGAAGAAAAAGCACTGAAGACCGGTGCATCGAAGCTCTACATTGAAGACCTCAAGGAAGAATTCATTCAGGAATATGTTTATCCCACCGTACAGGCAGGTGCGGTCTACGAGAACAAGTACCTGCTCGGCACGTCCTTTGCCCGCCCGATCATCGCAAAGCGCATCGTTGAAATTGCCAAGGCCGAGGGCGCAGACGCCATCTGCCACGGCTGCACCGGCAAGGGCAACGATCAGGTTCGTTTCGAGCTGACCATTAAGGCGTTTGCTCCCGAAATGACCATCATCGCTCCGTGGAGAGAGTGGAGCATCAAATCGAGAGAAGAAGAAATCGAGTATGCGGAAGCACACAACATTCCGCTGAAGATCAACCGTGAAACAAACTACTCCAAGGATAAGAACATCTGGCATCTGTCCCATGAGGGCCTTGACCTTGAAGATCCGGCAAACGAGCCGCAGTACAACCACCCGGGCTTCCTTGAGCTCGGCGTTTCCCCGGAGCAGGCCCCGGACGAGCCCACTTATGTGACGATTCATTTTGAAAAGGGCAAGCCGACCGCCATCAACGGCAAGGAAATGAACGGTGTGGAAGTTGTAACGACGCTCAACGAGCTCGGCGGCAAGAACGGCGTAGGCCTTGCGGATATCGTAGAGAACAGACTTGTCGGCATGAAGAGCCGCGGCGTTTATGAGACTCCGGGCGGTGCAATCCTTTACCACGCACACAATAAGCTTGAAGAGCTGTGCCTGGACAGAGACACGTTCCACTACAAGCAGCAGATCGGTTTGAAGTTTGCGGAACTTGTTTACTACGGCCAGTGGTTCACCCCGCTGCGCGAGGCGCTTTCCGCATTTGTAGATTCCACCCAGCAGACCGTTACCGGCGATGTCAAGCTGAAGCTTTATAAGGGCAACATCATTGATGCAGGTGTCACCTCTCCGTACAGCCTGTATGACCCGGAGATCGCAACGTTCGATGAGGATGAGGTCTACAATCAGGCGGATGCAGACGGCTTCATCAACCTGTTCGGCCTGCCGATCAAGGTTTATGCACACATGAAGGCAAAGACCGAAAATAAATAATCCAAAAGTAGATTTAGGGTAGGCATTCATCTGCCTGCCCTTTTCTGCCATAAACGGGAAGGAAAGATTCAGCCATGAAATTATGGAAAGGCCGCTTCCAGAAGGAGGCAGACCCGAAGACGAACGACTTTAACTCGTCTATTTCTATTGACAGCCGCATGTACAAAGAGGACATTGAGGGCAGCATTGCGCATGCCACAATGCTCGGCGCGGCGGGAATTATCGATAAAGGCGAAAGCGAAAAGATCTGCGCGGAGCTTGAGAAAATCGAAAAGGACATCGAGACGGGCGCTCTGCACATTGACCCCGATGCCGAAGATATTCACACGTTTATCGAGGGCGAGCTGACGGCGCGCATCGGCGACGCAGGCAAGAGATTACATACCGCTCGCAGCCGCAACGATCAGGTTGCGCTGGATGTTCGTCTGACGCTGCGCAAGGAGTGCGCGGGGCTCATGGAACAGTTAAAAGAGCTCATCAACGTACTGTGCGACCAGGCGGAGGAATATGCCGACACCGTTATGCCGGGCTACACGCATTTGCAGCGCGCACAGCCCATCACGTTCGGGCATCATTTAATGGCGTATGCCGAAATGTTCCTGCGCGACATCGGCCGTATGCAGGACGCGTTAAAGCGTATGGACGTTTGCCCGCTCGGCTCCGGCGCTTTGGCCGGAACGACGTACCCGCTCGACCGTGATTTGACGGCGAAGCTGCTCGGCTTCTCCGGCGTGAGCCGCAACAGCCTCGACGGCGTTGCCGACCGCGATTTCTGCGCGGAAATCGCCGCGGCGATTTCGCTTGCGATGGTGCATCTTTCGAGATTTTCCGAGGAGATCATTCTTTGGTGCTCGTGGGAGTTTAAATTCATCGAGCTGGACGACGCGTTTTCCACCGGCTCCAGCATCATGCCGCAGAAGAAGAACCCGGATATTACGGAGCTTATCCGCGGCAAGAGCGGCCGCGTGTTCGGCGACCTGATGGCGCTTTTGACCATGATGAAGGGTCTGCCGCTCGCGTACAACAAGGACATGCAGGAGGACAAGGAAGCCGTGTTTGACGCGGTGGATACCCTGCGCCTGTGCCTGACGCCGTTTATCCCGATGCTGAAAACAATGCGCGTTTTGAAAGAGAACATGCGCGCCGCAGCGGCAAAGGGCTTCATCAATGCAACGGATTGCGCGGATTATCTGGTGGCTTCAAAGGGCCTGCCGTTCCGCGATGCGTATAAGATTACGGGCGAGCTTGTCGCCTTGTGCATCGAGCGCGGCCTGACGCTGGAGACGCTGCCGATCGACGAATACAAAAAGGTCTGTAATGCGTTCGACGAGGGCGTGTACGAGGCCATCAACCTTGAAAAATGCGTGCGCGACCGCAAGGTCAAGGGTGCGCCGTGCCCGGAGAACGTCCGCGCGGCGGCAAAAGAAGTGCGCACGATCGTAAACGGGCTATAAATTCAATTTTACCTTTGTTGGGGGTATCAAAATGGAAAAGATTAAGGTCGGCGTCGTGGGCGCCACCGGTTATGCGGGCGCGGAGATCTGCCGCCTGATTGCGGGGCATCCCGCAGCGGAGCTTGCGGCCATCAGCTCTGTAAGCTTTGAGGGACAGGCTTTGTCGGACGTTTACCCGGCATACCGCGAAATGTGCGACCTCATCTGCACCACGCAGGAAGCGGTTGTGGAAAAAAGCGATGTCATCTTTGCCGCTTTGCCGCACGGCCTTTCGCAGGAGCTTGCTGCGGAGTGTGACAAAAAAGGCAAGGCGTTCATCGACCTCGGCGCGGACTTCCGCTTAAAGAGCGAGGAAGAATACACCGAGTGGTACGGCGGCACATTTACGGATAAGGCGCTGCACGAAAAAGCCGTGTACGGTCTGCCGGAGCTGTTCCGCGAGGAAATTAAGAAGACAAAGCTCGTTGCAAACCCGGGCTGCTACACCACGGCGGTGCCGCTTGCACTTGTGCCGGCACTGGAAAAGGGCTATATCGAGACGACCGGTATCATCGCAAACTGCGCGTCCGGCGTGACCGGCGCGGGCAGAAAGCCGGCGCAGAACAGCCACTACCCGGAGCTGAATGAGGGGATGTCCGCGTATAAAGTCGCGTGCCACCGCCATACGCCGGAAATCGAACAGACGCTTTCCAAAATTTCGGGTGAGAAAATGCACATCACGTTCGTGCCGCATCTGCTGCCGGTGAACCGCGGCATTTTAGCGACATGCTATGCAAAACTCAAGCCGGGCGTTACGGAGGAAATGCTTCGCGCGGCGTATGAGGAAAGATACGGCAAAGAGCCGTTTGTGCGTTTGCTGCCAAAGGGCAAGAGCGCCGATATTCACAACATCAAGTACACGAATTTCTGCGATGTGTCCATTTTTACGGACCTGCGCACCGGCACGTTCATCGCCATCAGCGCTATCGATAACATGGTGAAGGGCGCGGCAGGGCAGGCCATTCAGAACATGAACATTCTGTTCGGTCTGGACGAGACCTGCGGCTTAAAGCTCGTTCCGCCGGCATTCTAAAAGAGTACGAAATTAAGGGAAAGCGATTTTTATATAAGGAGCAATTCAGTATGCAGTTTATCGAAGGCGGCGTCACCGCGGCCAAGGGCTTTTTAGCCGGCGGCATCCACTGCGGCATCCGTAAAAATAAGTCCAAAGCCGATCTGGCTATGATTTTCAGCAAAACACCGTGTGCGGCGGCAGGCGTTTACACGCAGAACCTTGTAAAGGGTGCGCCGATTCTTGTCACGCGCAAAAATATTGCGGACGGCCGCGCACAGGCGGTCATCTGCAACAGCGGCAACGCCAACACCTGCAACGCAGACGGCGAAAAGAAAGCGTGGCGCATGTGCGAAATCGCGGGCGAAGCGCTCGGCATTGACCCGCACGATGTCATCGTCGCGTCTACGGGCGTTATCGGGCAGATTTTGCCGATCGCGCCGATTGAGAATGCAGCCCCGGCGTTGGCGGCACTGCTGAACGAAAACGGCTCCAACATGGCGGCAAAGGCCATCATGACGACCGACACCATCGAAAAAGAGTGCGCCGTAAAGATTACGCTCGGCGACAAAGAAGTGCGCATCGGCGGCATCTCCAAGGGCTCCGGCATGATCCACCCGAATATGGCGACGATGCTGTGCTTTGTCACGACGGACTGCGCCATTTCCGTGCCGATGCTGCAAAAGGCCATTAAGGCGGCGGCAGACACCACATTCAACATGATCAGCGTGGACGGCGATACCTCCACGAACGACACGCTTGCCATTATGGCGAACGGCGAGGCGGAAAACGAGGAGATCACCGAAGAAAACGAAGCGTACAAGACGTTTCTTGAGGCGCTGACGGCGGTTTGCAGAAAGCTTTCCATGATGATGGCGGGCGACGGCGAGGGCGCAACAAAGCTGCTCATCTGCAAGACGACCGGCGCGAAGGACTGGGAGACGGCGAAGACGGTTGCAAAGTCCGTCATCTGCTCCTCTCTGCTCAAGGCTGCCATGTTCGGCGAAGACGCCAACTGGGGCCGCGTGCTGTGCGCCATCGGTTATGCCGGCGCGGATATCGACATCAACAAGGTGGACGTGTCCTTTAAGAGCGCGTACGGGCAGGTAGATGTCTGCGTGAACGGTGCGGGCATCAACTTCAGCGAGGAAGAAGCCGCAAAGGTGCTGCATGAAAAGGAAATTACCATTCTGGTGGAGCTCAACAGCGGCGACGCGGAGGCGGAAGCCTTCGGCTGCGACCTCACCTATGACTATGTGAAAATCAACGGAGATTACAGAACATGAGTGAAGAAAAGAAGATCGGCATCTCGAACAGCGACCGCGCCCATGTGCTCGTGCAGGCGATGCCGTATATCAAAAGGTGGGCGGGCGAGACCATCGTCGTCAAATACGGCGGCAATGCTATGATTAACCCGGAGCTGAAAGAAGCCGTGATGAACGATATTGTGCTGATGCAGCTCGTCGGCGTGAATGTCGTGCTGGTGCACGGCGGCGGCCCGGAGATCAGCGGCATGCTGAAAAAGATCGGCAAGGAAAGCCGCTTTGTCGGCGGTATGCGCTATACCGACGCGGAGACGATGGACATTGTGCAGCAGGTGCTGGCAGGCAAAGTCAATAAAGACCTCGTACAGCTTTTGGAAAACACCGGCGGCAAGGCGGTCGGCCTGTGCGGCCTTGACGGTTCCATGCTGAAGGCGGATAAGCTGCCCGCAGCCGAAGACCTCGGCTTTGTGGGCGAGATCCGCGAAGTGAACACGAAGATCGTTGAAGATGCCATTGCTTCCGGCTACACACCCGTTATCTCCACGGTGGCGGCAGGCTACCACGGTGAGGTGTACAACATCAACGCCGATGTGGCGGCGGCGCGCATTGCGGCGGAGCTCGGCGCGCGCAAGCTCATTTTGATGACCGACATTGTCGGTCTGCTGCGGGATAAGGACGATGAAAACACGCTTATCCCGGTCGTAAACGTCAGCGACGTGCCGAAGCTGAAGCGCGACGGCATCATCAGCGGCGGCATGATTCCGAAGATTGACTGCTGCGTGGAGGCTGTGCGCCGCGGCGTAGAGCGCGCGCATATCATCGACGGCAGAACGCCGCACTCCATTCTGGTCGAGCTCTTCACCGATGAAGGCATCGGCACGATGTTCTATTAAGAGGGAAAAACCGCGCCCGTACCCGTGAACGAAAACGGCGAATGGGAGAAGCACCGGGGTTCGTCGGCGATAGTATCGGTGTGGAAGACAAGTACGGATATGTTTTCAACAGGGTACAGACGATATTGTGGAAACAAAAGGAATTTTGAATATGAGTTTTGAAGCAATTAAAAAGCAGGAACAGGAGTATATCCTCCATTCCTACGGCCGTGTGGACGTGGCGCTCAGCCACGGCAAAAACGCCGAGGCTTGGGACGTGGAGGGCAAGCATTACTACGATTTCACTTCCGGCATCGGCGTAAATGTGCTGGGCTATTGCGACGAGGACTGGGTGAAGGCCGTCACCGAACAGGCGGGCAAAATTCAGCACATGTCGAACTATTATTACTGTGATAAAAACACACAGCTTGCGGAACTGCTTGCAAAAAACAGCGGCCTTTGCCGTTCGTTCTTCTGCAACAGCGGCGCGGAAGCGAACGAGTGCGCCATTAAAATCGCCCGTAAATACGGCGAAAAGAAGCACGCGTATAAGGTTATCACACTGGAAAATTCCTTCCACGGCAGAACGCTCACCACACTGGCAGCAACGGGTCAGGACGGCTTTCATCAGCTTTTCACCCCGCTGACCGAGGGCTTTGTGTACGCAAAGGGCAACGACGTGGAAGACCTGAAAGCGAAGCTCGCTGACCCCGAGGTCTGCGCCGTGCTGCTTGAAAGCGTGCAGGGCGAAGGCGGCGTGGTGCCGATGGAGGAAGACTATTTGAAGGCCGTGCGCGAGCTGTGCACGGAGCATGACGTGCTGATGATGCTTGACGAAGTGCAGACGGGCATCGGCCGCACGGGCTACTTCTTCAGCTACCAGCGCGCGGGCATTCTGCCGGACGTTGTAACGGCGGCAAAGGGCCTTGGCGGCGGTTTGCCGATCGGCGTGTGCATTGCGGGCGAGAAAGTAAAAGACGTTTTTGCCCCCGGCATGAACGGCTCCACGTTCGGTGCAAACCCCGTGGTGTGTGCCGGCGCGGTGGAGGTCGTCTCCCGCGTATCCAAGCCGGAATTTTTGAAAGAAGTGCAGGAAAAGGGCGAGTATTTTAAAGAGCAGCTGCTTAAAATGCCGAACGTCGAGTTTGTCCGCGGCCGCAGCATGATGATCGGCGTGAAAGTGAAGGACAAGGACGCCCACGACGTGCTGAACGCTTGCGCGAAAGCGGGCCTGCTCATTTTGACGGCGAAGGACCTTGTGCGCTTCCTGCCGCCGCTTACCATCACCAAAGAAGAGATCGATGCCGGTCTCGCGATTTTTGCGGAACAGATCAAATAAACGGAGGAAATCCCCATGAAACATTTATTAAAACTGCTCGATCTCTCCAAAGAGGAGATCATCGACATCCTGAACCTTGCCGACCAGCTCAAGTATGAGACAAAGCACGGCATTGAGCACCACCACTTAAAGGGCAAGTGCCTTGCCATGATCTTTGAGAAGTCTTCCACCAGAACGCGCGTTTCGTTTGAAGTGGGCATCAATCAGCTTGGCGGCTATGCCGTTGTGCTGGCGGGCGAGGGCTCGCAGATCGGCCGCGGTGAGCCGGTGCAGGATACCGCACGCGTGCTCTCCCGCTATGTGGACGGCATTATGATCCGCACCTTTGAGCAGAAGGAAGTTGAAGACCTTGCAAAATACGGCTCCGTGCCGGTCATCAACGGCCTGACGGACTTCTGCCACCCGTGCCAGATCTTAGCGGACCTCATGACGATCCGCGAATATAAGGGCTCGTTCGACGGCCTGAAGATGTGCTTCATCGGCGACGGCAACAATATGATGAACTCCCTCATCGTCGGCGGCCTGAAGGTCGGCATGGAAGTTGCTGTGGCTTGCCCGGAGGGTTACCGCCCGCCGCAGGAGATCCTGGACTTTGCAGCCGGTTACGATTGCTTCACCCTGACGGACGACCCGATGGTCGCTGCAAAGGACGCGGACGTCGTCATCACGGATGTGTGGACATCTATGGGTCAGGAAGAAGAGCGCGCGGCACGTGAAAAGGCGTTTGCGGGCTACTGCATCGATGAGAAGATCATGGGTGTGGCAAAGAGCGACGCCATTGTGCAGCACTGCCTGCCGGCACACCGCGGCGAGGAGATCACCGAAGAGGTGTTTGAAGCGAACGCGGGCCCGATCTTCGACGAAGCGGAGAATCGTTTGCACGCACAAAAGGCCGTTATGGTCACGTTAATGAAAGATTGATTGTACAAAACGCTGTGTTTTCGCACGGCGTTTTATATTTGCCTTTTGAGAAAGTATGCGGTATAATTATAAATAAGAATATTCCGATGCGATTTGTCGGGGTCTGAACAAAAAACGCACGGAAACTGTGCGTGAAACAACCGTTTTGGTCATTACGCGCTGGGCGCTCTCATACCGTATAATTATGCAGACGCGCACGCGCCGGAGAGGAGACAGCTTATGCTCAGAGAACAGCCGTGGTTTGATTTTTGTGACGCTTTGCCCATTGAGATCGAGCAGAGGATCGAAGAGGGCGCAGAAGATGCCGCACGCTTTAAAGAATGTGCCGAGCAGGTAAAGGAAATGCCGCGCGGCGCGGCGCGTACCGCCGCGGGCGCAGAGCTTTTGGAGCAGCTTTGTGCGCTTGAAAACTCGCAGGACAAAGACGAGCCGTCTGACCTTCCGGGCATCAAAGCGGCTTCCGCCGGCGAGCCGAAGGAAAAAGCGGAAGCGGATTACGACAAAATTTACGGCGCGTGGCTCGGCCGCTGCGCAGGCTGCCTTTTGGGTCAGCCGGTAGAGGGCTGGCGGCGCGCACGCATCAACGGGCTTTTAAAGGAGACCGGCAATTTGCCGCTGCAAAACTACATTTCGTCCGACATCGGGCCTATCCTGCGCGAAAAGTACAACGTGCGCGACGACGGGCACGCCTACGGTGCGGAGAAAACCGGGTGGATCAACAATGTCTCCTATATGCCGGAGGACGACGACACGAACTACACGCTCATCGCGTTGAAGCTTGTCGAGCAGTACGGACGTGATTTTACGCCGGACGACGCGGCGGAAAACTGGCTGATGAACCTGCCACTTTTACACCTGTGCACGGCGGAACGCGTGGCGTATATCAATTTGGCACAATCAATTTTCCCGCCGGAGTCGGCCGCGTATCGCAACCCGTATAGGGAGTGGATCGGCGCGCAGATCAGGGGCGACCTGTTCGGCTACATCTGCCCGGGCGATACGGAAACGGCGGCGGAAATGGCGTGGCGCGATGCATCCATCTCCCACGTGAAAAACGGCATCTACGGCGAAATGTGGATCGCCTCGATGCTCGCGAAAGCGGCGGTCAACGACGACATGCCGACGATCATCCGCTCCGGCATGAAGCAGATCCCGAAAAAGAGCCGCCTTTATAAAGAGCTTGCAGAGATTTTGAGCCGTTTTGAAAGCGGCGACACCGCGGAAGAGACGAAAGCGTACATCCTCGGCAAGTACGATGAGAACAACCCGCACCACTGGTGCCACACCATCTCGAACGCGGCCATCGTTGCGATGGGCTTACTCTGGGGCAAAAAGGACTTCACCTACACGATGGAGCTGTGCCTGACGATGGGCTTTGACACGGACTGCAACTGCGCTACGGCGGGCTCTGTGCTCGGCATGGTGCTGGGTGCGCAGCTTTTGCCGGAGGTTTGGACGGCGCCGCTCAACGACCGTGTGCTTTCCGGCGTGGACGGCTTCGGGCTTGTGCACATTTCAGACATGGCAGCGCGCACGCAGGCACTCATCGAATAAAATTTCATAAGTTTTGGCGGGCACACGGCTTTTTGGCGGTGTGTCCGCTTTTTATACGGAAAACCCGCGTGCCGTTCACAATTTTTTCGGAATTTTCGGCTATTCAAAAGGGCTGAGATATGATATACTATAAGGCAGTATGGGCTTTTCTGCCCTTTGGTTTTGAAAGGAAAAACGGCATGATCGTTCTCGGCATCGACCCCGGCTACGCCATTGTCGGCTACGGCGTGGTGGAAATGAAAAATAACCGTTACCGCACGTTGGAGCACGGCGCGGTGACAACCAAAGCGGGCACGGATTTCAACCGCCGTTTGGAGATTATTTACGACGGCATCGCGCAGGTTTTGGCGCAGTATCACCCGGATGCGATCTCCGTGGAAAAGCTCTATTTTTCAAACAATAAAACGACCGGCATCGGTGTGGCGGAAGCCCGTGGCGTCATTTTGCTTGCGGCGCAGAAGGCCCGCGTGCCTGTTTTTGAATACACCCCCGTGCAGGTGAAATTGGCCGTTACGGGATATGGCAAGGCTTTAAAGCCGCAGGTGATGGAAATGACCCGCCGACTTTTGTGCCTGCGTGAGGTGCCGAAGCCGGACGACACGGCGGACGCGCTCGCCATTGCCATTTGCCACTGCCATGCCTCCGGCACGGCGCTGCGGCAGTTTTTGAGGTAACGCCGTCTATTTGGACAGAGAGTACAGAGGGTATAGAAAGGACAAAAGCGATGTTTTACAGTCTTACCGGGAAACTTGTACACATGGAGCCGGGCGTTGTCGCTATTGAATGCGGTGGCGTGGCGTTTAAGTGCTTCACTTCCATGAATACGCAGAAAAACATGCCGCGCATCGGCGAAACGGCTACGGTCTATACGCATTTAAACGTGCGCGAGGACGCGCTTGATTTATACGGCTTCTCTACAAAAAGCGAGCTGAACTGCTACAAGATGCTGACGACCATCAGCGGCGTGGGCCCGAAGGCGGCGCTCTCCATTTTATCCGAAATGACCCCGGAGGGCGTTGCCATGGCGGCGGCCTCCGGCGACAGCAAAAAGTTTACAAAGGCGAGCGGCGTGGGCCCGAAGCTTGCACAGCGCATCGTGCTGGAATTGAAAGACCGCGTGAAGAAGATGGGCTTTACGGGCGGCACGCTGGAACTGACCGGCACGGACGACGCGGGCATTGTTTCTGCGTCTCAGAACGCCGAGCAGGCCGTACAGGCGCTTATTGTGCTCGGTTATACACAGTCCGAAGCCGCGCAGGCCGTGGCGAAGCTGGACGGCTCCCTCTCTACGGAAGAACTTATTCGCGGCGCTTTAAAGAGTATGGCAAGCCGCTTTTAATACACGCTGAAAGGAGAGTGCTTTTCGCGTGACGTTTGACAGAGACAACGAAATGGATTTTGAAAACCGCGTCATTGCGCCGGAGTATGTGCCGGAGGACGCGGAGGTGGAAAACCCGCTGCGCCCGCGTACCTTTGCGGACTATGTGGGCCAGGAAAAGGTAAAAGAAAACTTAGAGGTGTTCATTCAGGCGGCAAAGCAGAGAAAAGAATCGCTTGACCACGTTTTGCTCTACGGCCCGCCGGGTCTCGGCAAAACGACGCTTGCGGGCATCATTGCAAACGAGCTCGGTGTCAATCTGCGCATCACGAGCGGCCCGGCTATCGAAAAGCCGGGCGACCTCGCCGCATTATTGACGAATCTGAACCCCGGCGACGTGCTGTTCATCGATGAGATTCACCGTCTGCCGCGCAGTGTGGAGGAGATCTTGTACCCCGCCATGGAGGACTTTGCGCTCGACATTATTACAGGCAAGGGACAAATGGCGGCGTCCTATCATCTGCCGCTGCCGCGCTTTACGCTTGTCGGTGCAACGACGAGAGCCGGTCAGCTTTCTGCGCCGCTGCGCGACCGTTTCGGCGTGGTGCTGCGTTTGGAGCTCTACGAGCCGAAGGAGCTTGCGAAAATCGTCACCCGCAGCGCCGGCATTTTAGGTATTGACATTGAAGCGGACGGTGCGCTGGAGATTGCCTCGCGCTCGCGCGGTACGCCGCGTATCGCAAACCGCATGTTAAAGCGCGTGCGCGACTTTGCGCAGATCATGAGCGACGGCGTCATCACATACAGCACGGCGAAGATTGCGCTTGACCGCCTCGAGATTGACGAGCTTGGGCTCGATTCCGGCGACAGACGCATGCTGAACGCGATTATCCAGTATTATAACGGCGGCCCCGTGGGTGTAGAAACGCTGGCGGCGGCCATTGGCGAGGAAGCCGTGACGATCGAAGACGTTGTGGAGCCGTATCTGATGCAGATCGGCTTTTTGCAGCGTACCCCGCGCGGCCGCTGTGCCACACGCGCGGCTTACTTGCACCTCGGACTTACGCCGTCGGGAACCGTTGCGGACGATAATCCGAGATTCGACGTATGACACTCTTTTGGGAACGCATGTAATCGGCATGCGGGGGAACAGGTTGAAAAGAATCAAAAAAGTTACCCCTTAAAATTTTTGACATAAAAAGGAGCATACGATTATGGGAAGATTATTCGGTACAGACGGTGTTCGCGGTGTCGCGAACCATGACCTCACCTGCGAGCTTGCAATGAAGCTTGGCCGCGCGGCCGCTGCCGTGCTCATCAACAAATCAAACCGCCACCCGCGCGTCATCATCGGCAAGGATACCCGCCTTTCGAGCGACATGCTGGAAAACGCCATGGCGGCCGGCCTGTGCAGCGTAGGCGCATCGGTCGTTCTGCTGGGCGTTGTGCCTACTCCGGCTGTGGCGTACCTTGTGGAAAAATACAAGGCAGACGCCGGTGTGATGATCTCTGCATCACACAACTCTTACGAGTATAACGGCATTAAAATTTTCAGCGGCGACGGCTACAAGCTGCCGGACGACCTTGAGGAGCGCATTGAGTCTCTGATCCTCGGCGAAGCGGCTCTGCCGCCGCTGCCTGCAGACAGCGACCTCGGCACGGTGTCGTATGCGCCGAACGCGCTGCGCGATTACATCGATCACGTGAAGTCCACGGTGCACTTCTCACTGACGGGCCTTGAAATCGCGCTCGACTGCGCGAACGGTTCCTCCGCGATGACGGCGGAAACACTGTTTACGGAGCTCGGCGCCAAGGTGCACATGCTGCATGATGAGCCGAACGGCACGAACATCAACGATAACTGCGGTTCCACCCATATGAAATCGCTCGTGGAATATGTGAAGACGCATAAGGTCGATGCGGGCATCGCGTTTGACGGCGACGCCGACCGCTGCCTTGCCGTGGACGAAAACGGCGAAGTCATCGACGGCGACTTCATCATGGCAATCTGCGGCCTCGATATGAAGAGCCGCGGTAAGCTGAATAAGGACTGCATCGTCGGCACCATCATGACGAACCTCGGCTTTGTAAAGTGCTGCGAAGCAAACGGCATCCACTTTGAAGCGACGAAGGTCGGCGATCGTTACGTGCTGGAAGAAATGCTGCTTGAAAACTACAGCTTTGGCGGCGAGCAGAGCGGCCACGTCATTTTCCGCGATTTCGCAACGACCGGCGACGGCCAGCTGACGGCAGCGCAGCTTTTGAGCATCTTAAAGCAGCGCGAAGCAAAGCTTTCTTCCCTCAAGACCGTCATGGAGCGTTACCCGCAGACGATGGTGAATATCAAGGTCTCGCCGGAGGGCAAGCTGGCGTTCCACACCGACCCGAAGGTGAAGAAGGCTATTCAGCAGGCAACCGCAACGCTGAACGGAGAAGGCCGCGTCATTGTGCGCCCGTCCGGCACAGAGCCGCTGCTGCGCGTCATGGTGGAAGGCAGAGATTTGACGCTGATTGAAAAGCTTGCAAACGATATTTCTGAAGTGATTAAGGAAGAATTGGTCTGATGAGAGCAGCAAACTGGAAAGACTATGAATTGATTGATACCGGCTCCGGCGAGCGGTTGGAGCGGTGGGGAGACATTCTCCTCATCCGCCCCGATCCGCAGATTATCTGGAAGTCGGAGAAAAAAGATCCCCGTTGGCGTTCCGCTCACGCGCGCTATAAGCGTTCCTCTACGGGCGGCGGCAAATGGGAGGTTTATAAAAAGCTGCCGGACGTGTGGAAAATCACGCGCGGCGACCTCACGTTCCGCTTAAAGCCCATGGGCTTTAAACACACGGGCGTTTTCCCGGAGCAGGCCGTGAACTGGGATTACACCGCGGCGCGCATCCGCGCGGCAAAGGAGAAAAATCCCGAGCGCGAAATTAAAATTCTAAACTTATTCGGCTACACCGGCGCGGCGACGCTCGCGTGTATGGAAGCGGGCGCGACGGTCACGCATGTAGATGCCTCCAAGGGCATGGTGCAGTGGGCGCGCGAAAACGCAGCGGCATCGAATTTGGCAGAGCGCCCGGTGCGCTGGCTTGTCGATGACTGCGTGAAATTCGTGCAGCGCGAAATTCGCCGCGGCAACCATTACGACGGCATCATCATGGACCCGCCGTCCTACGGGCGCGGCCCCGGCGGCGAGGTATGGAAGCTTGAGGAACAGCTTTACGGTCTTGTTGAAATGTGCGTGCCGGTCTTGACGGACGATCCGCTGTTCTTTATTTTGAATTCGTACACAACGGGACTTTCTCCGTCCGTTATGGCGTATCTGCTCGGCGTTTTGCTGCGCCCGAAGTTCGGCGGCTATGTTTCCGCCGATGAAATCGGTTTGTCGGTGACGGAAACGGGGCTTGTTCTGCCCTGCGGCAGCACGGCAATCTGGTCGGGCGAGCCGGTATAACGGGACTTTTTTGAAACGGAAGGGATAAAATGGCGTTTATTGAGTGCAGAGACCTGCATTTTTCATACAGCGGAGAGAGCGGCGAGGTCCTGCACGGCGTCGATCTCGACATTGAAAAGGGTTCGTTTGTGGCGCTGCTCGGCCACAACGGCTGCGGTAAATCCACCATGGCGAAACTGTTTAACGGTATGTTGGTGCCGACCTCCGGCACCGTGACGGTGGACGGCATCGATACCGCCGTGGAGGAAACGCAGCTTGACGTGCGCCGCCGCGTGGGCCTTGTGCAGCAGAACCCGGATAACCAGCTTGTCGCGGGTATTGTTGAGGAAGACGTGGCATTCGGCCCGGAAAACCTCGGTATTGAGCCCGCAGAAATCCGCCGCCGTGTCGATGCGGCACTGAAAGCGGTCAACATGTACGAGTACCGCGACCATGCACCGCATAAGCTCTCCGGCGGTCAGAAGCAGCGCGTCGCAATTGCGGGTGTTATCGCGATGGAAACCATGTGCATTGTGCTTGATGAGCCGACCGCCATGCTGGACCCGCGCGGCCGACAGGAGGTTATGGATACCATTCGGTATCTGAACCGCGAAAAGGGTATCACCGTCATTCTCATCACGCACTACATGGACGAGGCCGTGCAGGCCGACCGCGTGGTGGTGATGGACGGCGGCAACATTCTGACGGACGGCGACCCGCGCACGGTGTTCGCGCAGGTGGAGCTTTTAAAGCGCCACAAGCTCGACGTGCCGCAGGCAACGGAGCTTATTTACCGCTTAAACGCCGCCGGGTGCAGCATTTCCGGCACGCCGCTCGATGAAGACGAGTGCGTAAAAGCGATTGCGGAGTATTTAAAATTGGGATAAGAATATAAAAGGGATTTTGTTTTTTGTGCGGGGCAAGAACCGAAAGGACCTGCACCCGGCAGAGGAAACGAGGAAAATCGATGGCAATTTTGGAAACCAAAAATCTCACATATACCTATGGCGCCGGCACACCGTTTGAAAAAACGGCGGTGGAAAACGTGAACCTTTCCGTAGAAAAGGGCGCGTTCGTCGGCGTGATCGGGCATACGGGCAGCGGTAAATCCACGCTGATCCAGATGCTCAACGGCCTCATCCGCCCCACAAGCGGGCAGGTGCTTTTAAACGGCGAGGACATTTGGGCAAAGCCGAAGGAAATTCGCCGCGTGCGCTTTCAGGTGGGCATGGTGTTCCAGTACCCGGAATACCAGCTGTTTGAAGAGACCGTTATCAAAGACATCATGTTCGGCCCGAAAAACATGGGACTTTCCGATGAAGAAGCACTGAAGCGCGCCAAAGAAGCGGCACACTTTACAGACTTAAAGCCTGAGCTTTTGGAGAAATCTCCGTTTGAGCTTTCGGGCGGCGAAAAGCGTCGTGCAGCCATTGCGGGCGTCATCGCCATGGACCCGGAGGTGCTCATTTTGGATGAGCCCGCCGCCGGTCTTGACCCGAAGGGCAGAGATGTTATCTTAGCGCAGATCTCCGAATATCACCGCCAGCGCGGCAACACCATTTTGCTCGTCTCCCACAGTATGGAGGACATCGGCCGCGTGGCAGACCGCGTGCTTGTGATGAACAACGCCCATGCCGAAATGTACGACGAGACCCGCGCCGTGTTCTCGCGCGGCGAGCTTTTGGAGCCGATGGGTCTGCGCCTGCCGCAGATCACGTCCATCATGCGCCGTCTGCGCAAAATGGGCCTGCCGGTCAGCGAGACAGTTTTAAATGTAGACGAAGCCGTCATGGAGCTTTTGCCGCTCCTCAAAAAAAGGAAAGAGGAGGACAAAAACCATGCTATCTGATGTCACCATGGGGCAGTTTTTCCCCGGCAAGTCCGTCATGCACCGGCTCGATCCGCGCATTAAAATGTGCCTGACCGTGTATTTCATCGTGCTCATTTTCTGCTCGAAGAATTTTGTCACGCTCGGCGCGACGATTCTTATGAGCCTGCTTGGCGTGGTGCTTTCCAAAGTACCGCTGAAGCTCTATTTAAAAAGCATGAAGCCTATTTTGTTCATCGTGGTGTTCACCGGCGTATTGAATTTGTTTTACGGCACCGGCGACCCGATCTTCACGCTCGGGTTCATTCACATTACGCGAAACGGCATCGTGAACAGCATCATGATCGCCGTGCGCATCGTGGTGCTCATCCTCATCAGCTCTATTCTGACGTTTACAACGTCCCCGACGCAGTTGACGGACGCCATTGAGCGCCTGTTAAAGCCGCTGGCACTGCTGCATGTCCCGGTGCATGAATTCGCAATGATGATGACGATCGCGCTGCGCTTTGTGCCGACGCTCCTCGAAGAGACCGAGAAGATCATGGCGGCGCAGAAGGCCCGCGGTGCAGATATGGAAAGCGGCGGTCTGATGCAGCGCATCAAGGCGCTGATTCCGGTGCTTATCCCGCTGTTTGTTTCCGCGTTCCGCCGTGCGTTTGATCTTGCAACAGCCATGGAAAGCCGCTGCTACCACGGCGGCGAGGGGCGCACGAAAATGAAGGTGCTGCACCTTTCAAAAGTAGATTACATCACGCTTATCGTGTGCGTTTTGTACCTTGCGGCGTTCATCACAGCGAACATTTTGCTGCCCGCCGCCATTGTGCGATAAAATTGAGGAGAAGCTATGGAACGAAACCTGCTGCTGAAAATTCAATATGACGGCAGTGCGTACCACGGCTGGCAGGTGCAGGAAAACGCCCGCAGTGTGCAAGGGGTGTTTCAGGAGGCGTTAAAGCAGGTTTTGCATACGCAGCCGGACATCAAAGCGTGCAGCCGTACGGATACCGGCGTGCACGCGCGGGAATTCTGCCTGAGCATGAAGCTTTCGCACAATATCCCGCCGGAGCGCCTTTTGGGCGCACTCAATCATTTTCTGCCGCCGGACATTGCTGTGCTTTCCTGCGAAGAAGTGCCGCTCGATTTTCACGCACGGTACTCCTGCTGTGGAAAACGGTATGTGTATGAAATCTGGAACAACCCCATTCGCAGCCCGTTTCTGCACGGGCGCGCGCTGCACTACTATCACCATATTGATGAAAACAAGCTGAACGAAGCCGCGCAGCATTTTATGGGTGCGCACGATTTCACCTCATTCTGTACGCTCGATAACCGCGACATGGGAGACTTTACCCGCACGGTTACGGAAAGCTCCGTCACGCGCGAGGGCGACATGGTGCGCTTTACCGTGGCGGCGGACGGGTTCCTTTACAACATGGTGCGCATCATGACGGGCACTTTGCTCGCCGTGCAGCAGGGGCGCTTTGTCCCCGAGGACATCCCGAAGATCATCGAGGGGAAAAACCGCAAGCTTGCGGGGCCGACCGCCCCGGCGTGTGGTCTGTATTTAGAAAAGGTCTTTTACGAACCGCAGGTTTAAGAAAACAGTACGTTGTTTTGAAAAAACAACGTATCTGTGGGCTTGTGTTCAGAAAAAGTGTTTTATGAATCGCAAATGTAAAATCTGCGGTTCGGTTGGATAAATGGTCTGTATTCCGATTTTATAACGCGGAATAAGGGAGAAACGTATGACAAGAAAAAAGCATGAAGCGGAAAAAAAGCACGCGCTGCGCAAAAAAGAAGCACCGCCTGTGCAGGATATGCCGGATGAAACGGAACACCCCGCGCTTTCGGAAAAGAAAAAGCTGCGCGTATCGAAGCTTTTGTACCGCATCATTGCGGTTCTGCTCATCGCGGTAGTGCTGCTTATCATTTTGGAAAATAAAGATAATTTAACGCCGGAAAACATCGGCAACTGGATCCGCACAAAGGCAGTCGGCTTCGGCTTTGGCGACGGCTATCCGGCGGAGCTGACCGGCAGCACCGCGCTTGCGGGTAATTTCGGCGCAGCTGACGGCAATTTGTACGTTGTGAGCGACACGGCACTGACGGTTCTGAACGGCTCCGCAAAGGAGATGTTCTCTGCGCGCCACAGCTACAACGACCCCGCGGTCTCCGAAGCGAGCGGACGCTACCTTTTGTATAATGCCGGCGGCACGGGTTACCGTGTGGAGACGTCCTCCGGCACGGAAATTTCCGGCACGAGCGACAGCAGTATCACGACCGGCGTCATTTGCGATTCCGGCAAATTTGCGCTGGCGGTGCAGCCCTCGGACTACGCCTCCGAGCTGCGCGTATATAACAAAAACGGCAGCTTGCAGTATAAATACAGCTTTGCGGATTCCTACATTACGGCGGTGGCACTGAATACGGACGGCACAAGAGCCGCGGTGGCAAGCACCATCACGCACGCAGGTACGCTCATTTCGCGCATTACGGTGCTGGATATGTCCGAAACGGAACCGATAGCGGAGTACGAAAGCGACGGCAATCTGATTTTTGCCGTGCAGTGGAACCGCAGCGGCCGCGTGACGGCCATCGGCGACACGGAAACGCTCGTCAGCGATACGGGCTATAACTTTACGCCGTATGCATATGACGGCCGCACCGTGACGGCCTACACGCTCATCCCTTCGGGCGCGGTGGTCTCCGTTTCCAACTATGCTTACGGCGGCGACAGCACGCTGCTCATTTTCCGTGACAGCGCAGAGCCCGTGGAAAGCGACCTTTCCGGCCGCGCCGTGTGGCTTTCCGCAGCGGGCAATAAGGTGGCGGCGCTGCTTTCAAGCTCCGTTGTGTCCACGGACCTCACGACCGGGCGGCAGGAAGCCGCCTGCAATGTGCCGGCCGATACAAAAAGCATTGCCATGGCGGACGAAAGCACCGTGTATCTGCTCGGCGTGCGCGAGATTCGGAAAGAAAATCTTAAGGTGATCGAGGCCGATAATACATTGTCGCAAACAGAGTAATGTGGTATAATCACTGTATCGCACAAGGCGTGCGGCAGGCGTGCCGGAAAAAGGAGAGTGTTTTTATTGGGATGGATATTCGACATCGCCGTTGTGGTGCTCGTCATCATCGCGGCCGTCATCGGTGCAAAAAAGGGATTTTTCAGAGCATGCTTTGATTTCTGCGGCGCGCTCATCGCGATGATTGCGGCGGGGCTTTTGAGCAGTCCTGTTGCAGAGTGGATCTTTACAACGTTCTTTCGCCCCTCGCTTGTGGAGAAGATCTCTGCGGCGGTCATGGGGCTTGGCGCGGGCGAAGCCGTGAACACCGTTTTCGATGCCTTCCCGGAGCTTATCCAGCGCGCGCTCGAGGCTGCCGGCATCACACAGGGCAGTATCATGGCGCAGGTGCAGGATAAGACGGACAGCATCGCAGAGGCCATTACGGATGCACTCAGCCCCATGCTCATCAACGTCATCGGCGTGTTCGTCATGCTGGTGCTATTCGTATTGTTCATCGTGGTACTGAGAGGTGTTGCAACGCTTTTAACGGGCATTTTCTCGCTGCCGGTTTTAAGCGGCATCAACGGTGCGCTCGGCGCAGTATTCGATGTGCTGATGCTCGTGCTCATTTTGTGGGTCGTCCTCGCGTGTACGCAGGTATTTGTGCCCATGCTGAGCGCAGCGCAGCAGGTAAAGGTGCAGGCGTTTGAGAATACTTCCATGCTTTTGAAGCTGCTTGGCAGCTTTAACCCCGCTTACCACTTAATGCAGTGAGCAGCGGCTAAAAGGAGATTCGGAAATTCGTAAGGGAAAGGAACTACACTATGTCTGATGCCAAAAGCCAAAAGACAAAGAAACCCATCAATCAGAATTTAACGGTGCCGAACGCCATGTCTGTGTTCCGCATTTTGGTCATTCCGTTTTTTGCGTATTTTTTTCTGAAAGGTAACCTCACAGCGGCCATCGTCGCACTGGGGCTTTCCGGCCTTTCCGATGCGCTGGACGGCATGATCGCGCGGCACTTCAACCAGATCACGGAATTAGGCAAAATGCTGGATCCGTTAGCCGATAAGCTGACGCAGGGCACGGTGGCCATCTGTATCGCCGTGCACTACCCGTCCATTTGGCCGCTTTTGGCGCTGCTCGTCTTAAAGGAGCTCGTCATGTTGTGCGGCGCATGCTATCTGCTGAAAAACGGCAAAAAGCCGTGCGCGGCAAAGTGGTACGGCAAGGTCTCCACAACACTGTTTTATATCGCCATCGGACTCATCGTCGTCATGGACGGCTTTATGAAGGTTTCCGAGAGCACGTTCAATATCGCGTCCACCACGGCGCTCGTCATCACGGCGGGCTTCATGGTGTACACGTTCATTCGATATTTCGGCGTGTTCCGCGAAATTTTGAGATCGACCGACGGCAAATACGATTTGAACCTGCCCGAAGAAATGCGGGCAAAGAAAGAGCGCACACCGAAAAACTAACGGTCTGCGCCGGAAAGGAAAATGTCTATGATGATGTGTACACGCTGCAAGAAGCGGCCTGCGGTTGTGTTCGTTTCCCCTTCAACGGATATGAACGCCACGCAGGGCTACTGTCTTGTCTGCGCAAAAGAGCTCGGCATTAAGCCGGTGAATGATATTATGGAGAAAATGGGCATCACGGAGGAGCAGCTGGAGGCGATGACCGAAAGCATGAACGATTTGATGTCGATGTCCGACGACGGCAGCTTTGAGCCGGGCGGCGCGGTGCCGTTCCCGTCCGAACTGCTGGGTCAATTCGGTATGAACGCAAACGGTGACGGCACAGAGCCGGCAACCCGCGAAAGCCAGCCGAATGACAAGAAAAAGAAGGAGAACTTCCACAAATCGAAGCGTAAGCACATTGCGGCGTACTGCACCGACCTCACCATGAAGGCGAGAAACGGCGAGCTGGATGCCATCATCGGCCGCGAGCGCGAGATTGAGCGTGTGGTGCAGATTTTGTCCCGCCGCACAAAGAATAATCCGTGTCTCATCGGTGAGCCGGGCGTCGGTAAAACGGCCGTTGCAGAGGGGCTTGCCCTGCGCATTGCGGCAGGCGAAGTGCCCGCGAAGCTGCGCAAAAAAGAAGTGCAGCTTCTGGATCTCACGGCGCTCGTCGCCGGTACGCAGTTCCGCGGCCAGTTTGAAAGCCGCATCAAGGGACTTGTGGACGAAGTGAAGCAGGACGGCAACATCATCCTCTTCATTGATGAGGTGCATAACCTCGTCGGCACAGGCGATGCAGAGGGCAGCATGAACGCGGCGAACATTCTAAAGCCCGCGCTGTCCCGCGGAGAAATTCAGGTCATCGGCGCAACGACGTTCTCCGAGTACCGCAAGTACATCGAAAAAGACGCCGCACTGGAGCGCCGCTTCCAGCCCGTCACCGTGACAGAGCCGTCCATCGACGACGCAACGGATATCATCCGCGGCATCAAAAATTACTACGAAAAATACCATAATGTGCGCGTTTCCGACCAGATTGCGAAGCGCATCGTCGTGCTTTCCGAGCGATATATCAGCGACCGTTACCTGCCGGATAAGGCCATCGATTTGTTGGACGAAGCATGCGCCTGCGCCGCGCTGCGCAACAAAAAGCTTGCGGATTATGAAGAAGCAAATTTGAAGCTCGAAAAGCAGCGCAAGGCGGAAGCCGAGATCGAGGGCGCAGAGAATGTCGATTACGAAGCGCTTGCCGAAGCGAAATATAAAGTTGCGGCGCTCGAAAAAGAGCTTGCCGCGTTTGACCCGAACGAAGTCACCGCGCCGGTAACGGAAGCGGATCTCGCGTATGTCATCGAGCTTTGGACGGGTATTCCCGCTGCAAAGATTGAGCAGAGCGAGCTCGGCAAGCTTGCCCACCTGGAAGAAAAGCTGAGCGAGCACATCGTGGGGCAGGAGGAGGCCGTCAAGGCTGTTTCCGCCGCCATCCGCCGCAGCCGCGTGCAGATCAACCCGCGCCGCCGCCCGGCCTCGTTCATCTTCGTCGGCCCCACCGGCACCGGCAAGACCGAGCTTGTGCGCGTGCTTTCGAAAGAGCTGTTCGATTCCCCGGAGACGCTCATCCGCCTCGATATGTCGGAGTTCATGGAAAAGCACTCGGTCTCGAAGATCATCGGTTCGCCCCCGGGCTATGTCGGCTACGATGAAGCCGGTCAGCTCACCGAAAAGGTGCGCCGCCGCCCGTATTCTGTTCTGCTCTTCGATGAGATCGAAAAAGCACACCCGGATGTTATGAACATCCTGCTGCAAATTCTCGACGAAGGCCGCATTACGGATGCGCACGGCCGCACGGTCAACTTTGAGAACACCGTCATCGTCATGACCTCCAACGCGGGCAGCAACAGCCGCGAAGCGCTCGTCGGCTTCAACCGCACCAGCGCGGACATCAGCCGCGAAAAGGCCATGCGCGCGCTGTCTGATTTCCTGCGTCCCGAGTTCCTGAGCCGCATCGATGAGATTGTCGTCTTCCACCCGCTGAATGAGGAGGACTACAAGAAGATCGCGGTGCTCATGCTGAACGAGTACGTCGGCACGCTTAATGAGCGTGGCATCACGCTGCGCTGGACGGACGAAGCCGTCGCGAACATCGCGCATCGTGCCGCAGGCGGCAAGAGCGGCGCCCGCGACATCCGCAACACCATCCGCCGCACGGTGGAAGATAAAATCGTGTCCCTCATCGTCGAGAAAGGCGAAGGCAACGTCACCGGTATTCTCGTCACCGAAAAGGACGGCGAGATCGACGTGGAGTCAATCTAACCTTATAAACCGCAAATCCCCGCACAGCGCTGTTCATTAAAAGCCTGTGCGGGGATTTTTGTATGCGGAGGAAGTAAGTCCGATGTATTCAGTTTGTCAGGATGATGGCCTGCTCGAAAAGGGCGGTGTAGGCGACCTCCACGCTGTCTTTGCCGTAGTAGATGTCCTGCCCGGCGAGAGGGTCACTGAAGTAGTAGCCGTTTTCGTCATAGCCCGTAAGGACGAGCGCGTGCATGGGGTAGACCCACGTAATCTCCCGGTCGGTCTCCGGCACTGTCCAAACGTCGCTTTCAATCGGCTGATCCATGCAGATAGTCGCCCAGATCATCACCGGGGTGTTGCTGTCAATATAGCTTTTTAGGCGGGAAAGCGGCACGCCGCTCAGACGCTCGGCGTGGTAGCCGGTGTTTGTGAGAAACTCGTTCATGGCGCGCTCAATGACGGTGGAGTAGCATCCCCAGCCGGTTTCCGAAAACGGGTCGCCGGGGAATGCCTCCCATGGGTCGCAGCCGATAAGCTCTCCGTTTTCGTCCGTGTGCGGCGCGTCGCCCGTCGGCAGGTAATAGGAAGCAAATTCCTCCGCCGTGACGGTGCAGCCGTAGTAGTTTAACAGCATGGCGGCGCTGGCGCTTTCGCAGCCCGTGGGAAGCGTTGGCAGCTGCGAAATGTACGGCACGTCTTTAATGCGGCGGGTGGTTGCCTGCGCGGGGAAAATATCGGCGTAGGCAAGCGCGGGCGTAAAGCGCAGCAGCGCCGCGGCGAGCACGCCGAACACGAGTATCACCGGCAAAAGGCACAAAATGCGTCTGCGCCGCCGTGCGCGGTGCTTTAGGCGGCGCGGCACAGTGCTGCGCCGGAAGCTTTCGAGTGCCAAATTTGCATTTTTGCGCGTTTGCATAAAGATCCCCCTTTTTAAAACTTCTTTATAACCGGGTGAAAATTTCTCTTAGCAGAGTGAGCATAAGCAGGTGAGCGGGGTAAAACAGGTAGTAGCCCCACTGCAAAACTTTGCTTCGGCGGCCGAGCATATGGTTGTAACATAAAAGAAGCGGTACACACAGCAGTACGAACGGCCTCAGCCACACGGGCAGCGTAGAGCCGTAGACGAAATACTGCAAAACATACAAAAGCGTGACGAGCCCGAAAAACGCCCATTGCTTTTTGGGGCTTTCCCGAAAGACGGCAAAGCCGAAGATCCACAGCACGGCGATGTAATTCCAGTTTGCGGGGTAGGCGAGCAGGCAGCACAGCCCGAGCAAAAGCAGCCGTACCCAAACGGGTGCGCGCAGCCGTTTCCACAGCGTGACGGCGAGAAGCCCCAAAAAGAGCCCCCACAAAACGCCCGTCACGTACCAGAACTCCCAAACCGTGAATTTAAAGCACAGCGCATACGGCACATGGGAGATGACCGCCGCAATAAACAGCCGCAGCAGGTACTTTTTCAGATTCGACGTGTACGCGTAGCCCTCCGCAACGAAAAAGCACATGATGGGCGCGGCAATCTGCCCCAAGGCGTGGAAAAACAGCGCGGCGGGCGCGGTATCTGCCAAAAATACGGTGGCGGCGTGGTCCAGCACCATGGCGAGGACCGCAATGAGCTTTAAGGTGTTTGCGTTCAGCGCGGGGCGCGAAAATGTGCACGCGGTTCTGTTTATATCGGTCATGCATTCGCCCCTCTCCTCTTTCTGCTTTAACTATACCGAAAAAGACGCAAAAAAGTCCCCCGCAAACTGCAAAAAAGTTGCAAAATTTCGGGGGACGGGTGTTTGGCTTTTAGATTTTTAAGAGTAGAGGGAGTCAGCCGTCGTAAACGTAAGCTTCTTGATAGGTGCTTTCACTGGATAAAAAGGTCTCCGAACGGTAAACGTCGGGATCCAAACCGTAACCGGTGATGCTCTCGGAAATGGCATCGTAAAAAACCGTCATGGTGTAGCCGATCTCATTGCGCAGAACGATCAGAGATTCATCGCGGTAATCGATGGAGGAGGCGGAATCAATACTGTATACAAAGTTGTACAGCATGTCATACATGCTGTCTCGTAAATCCACAAGCAGTTCAACTCGCCAATCTTCTTCCGGGGTCGTATCAGGCGGAAAAGAGAATAAATGCGCGGGAAAATCATAGAAAGAGGCAAGAAGAGAGGTGTATTTATCCGACGTATAATAGCTTTCAACCTGACTTGTGAATTCGTCTGCATCTGCTTCTGCGTGCGTAGCGACGAAGAGTGCAGTAACGACAAGATTGAAAAACTCGCTGTCCTCCGGGAAAGCAGCCGTTGCGGCATCTATTTCCGTAGCATGTACATACAGCGGAATGCCGGATATGGGGGTGAAGACGAAATCCACAAGGAAATCTCTACCCTCTTTGGTGTTTACCGTTACATTCTGCGCGTAAATGTATTTTGGCAGCGTGGAAAAATTATCGTTTGGATCATACGTGTGCATATAGCCGGAAAACTGCATGTTGTCATTGATGGTGCATCCCTTTAAAAAAGGTTCAATAATGCTGCGCACGTAAAGATCGGACATATCAATATAAACATAAGGGTCTTGCAGTTGGTTGTTATAGGTATAGAAACGACTGTCGCCGGTGCTTTCGGCATATGTTTGTAGGTCGTCTGTAATGCGCATTTTTATGGAGTACGGAACAGACTGGTTATCGGAAGCGTACATCTGTGATTTAGAATCATCAATATCATTCCACGGCGGCAGAATAAGGCTGGAGGGGTCTTCCAAATACAGCGGGCTTTCTGCGCCGGTAATCTGCGCGGCGCTTTCCTTGTTTTTAAAGTTTGGCATCACGCGGCTGAATAGCGTGGGGGAGAAATAGCCGAGCGTCAAAATGGCGGTGCAAAGGAACAAAGGCAGAAAAACAGAGAGAAAAATGTTGCGTTTCATATCGTTCTGCCTCCTTTGTAGCGGGTTTCGCGCTGCTTTTTGCGCTTCTGGCGTTCTTTCTCGCGTATTTTTTCGCGCGGCGGGCGCTTCTGCAAAAGCGCTTCCAGCTCGTCGCCCTGATTTTTCGGAATGGGCGCTACATTCATGTGAATGATAATCGTGGTGCCCTTCTGGTAGGTGGAGCGAATTTCAAGCCGCGCCCCGTGGCGGCGGCAGATGTCGTCGCACAGCGCAAGGCCGAGGCCCGCGCCGCCTGCCTTGCGGCTGCGCGCTTTGTCTTCCATGTAGAACGCTTCCGTTGCGCGGCGCACGGTATCGGGCTTCATGCCCATGCCGCGGTCGATGACGGAGACCACCGTGTGGCCGTCCAGCTCGGACTGAATGAGCCAGATTTCGGAATTGTCCGGGGAAGCCTTCGCGGCGTTATCGATGAGGTTATAAAGCAGCGATAAAAACAGCTCGCGGTCAATGTGCAGCACGGCGTTTTTGTGCAGCGTTGTCAGCTTGATGCCGCGCCGCCCAAGCACCGGCGCCATGGTGGCGTGCACATCAGAGAAAAGCTGTGCCACGGGAATATCCGCAAAATCGAGCGGGGTGTTATCGGTAGAAGCCAGCGTCAAAAGCTTTGCGGAAAGCCCGCGCAAGCGCTTGGCTTCCTCCACAATGGCAGAGGCAAAGTCGCGCCGCTGCTCGTCCGTGACAACGCTTTTGATGCGCAGAATATCCGCAAAGCCCAAAATGCTCGTCAGCGGCGTTTTCATCTCGTGCGCCATGGCGTCCGCAAAGCGCTTGCGGCTTTCTGCAATACCGCGCAGCTTTTCCTCGCGCTCGTTGATGGAAGCGGTCATCTCGTTGATGCTGTGTGCAAGCGTTTTCAGCTCCGAGCTGCCCTTTTCGGGCATACGCACGGTGTAGTCGCCCGCGGCCGCCGCGCCGATGGTCTTCACGGCGCGCTTTAACGGGCGCAGAAACCCCAATACGGAAATGAGCAGCAGTACGGAAATACCGCCGCCGCAGCAAAGCCCCCACATGCGCGCGTTGTTCAGGTTGGCGTCGTGCTCGTCGTACACATTCGTAACGTCATACACTGTGCGCAGCTCATACGACATGGCTTCCAGCTTGATGATGGAGACCACCATGAGGTACGTCTTTTCGCCGGCGTCGAAGATCACCGTTTTGCCGTCCGTAATGGCATCGTTCGGCTTGACGGAAGCTAAATCATACGAAGCGCCGTCCAAGACCTCGGTGCCGACCGCCGTGATGGTCTTGCCGCCCTTTTTCACTTCTATCACGTCCGCGGTGGAAATATCTGTCGTAATGGTATCCTTCAGCATGTCTGTCAGCTGGTCGGTGCTTAAAAACAGCGTGTTCGCCTTTAAACGCTCATAGGCCGCGTGGTTGGAAAGCGAAGCCGCCAGTGCCGAATGTGCGGAAGCGGCGGAGTTGACCTCGCGGGCTATGGCGCTGCGAAAGTGACTATCCAGTATGTAAAACTGCGTGAGCTGTACGGCGAGCGTGACGAACACAAGCGCAATGAGCGATATTTTTTGCCATAGCTTCATAAAAGACTCCCTTTAAGCTTATCGGCGCTCTAAGCGGTAGCCGAGCTTCGGAATGGTGATGAGCTTGCCCTGCAATCCCATTTTGCGGCGCACCTGCTGCACGTGAATGTCCACGCTGCGCGATTCACCGGTGAAATCAAAGCCCCAAATGTTCGAGAGCAGCTGCTCGCGCGTGATAGCAACGTCCGGGTTGCGCATGAAAAAGACGAGTACGTCAAACTCCTTCGGTGTCAGCGCCACGGGCACGCCGTTTTTCAGCGCCGTGTGCTTTTCAATGTCCACCTGAATATCGCCGTAGCGCAGGTGCATTTCGCTTTTGCCCGCGCGGCGCAGCACCACTTCAATGCGCGCCAAAAGCTCTACGGGCTCAAACGGCTTTACAATGTAATCCTCTGCGCCGCCGCGCAGACCCTTTACCTTGTCCGCCACCGCGCCGAGCGCCGTCAGGAAAATCACCGGCGTTTCGCAGCTTTCCCCGCGGATGTGCTCCAAAACGGCAAAGCCGTCCATGCCGGGCAGCATCACATCGAGCAAAATGAGGTCATACGTGCCGTTTAGGATGGTTTGTACGGCCTCTTCGCCGTCTGCGCAGCGGTCGTATTCGTAGTCGCCGATCGAGAGCGTGGCGGCCAGCATTTTCGAGATATTTTCATCATCTTCCACAATCAGAATGCGGATCATACAGTCTTCCTCTTTTCCCCTTTTCGCCGGCACCCATCCGACGATTATGTTAACCCTATTGTAGCATAGAAAAAAGCGGGCTTCAAGGAAAGAAGCCCGCCGGTAACGGTGTGTAAATTCAATTTTGCAAAAATTTTGCAGAAAGGGAAAATTTAGCTTTCACCGTTCTCCGTTTTTTCGCGGTGGATGCGCAGCAAAGTGAAGCCGAACGGCGGCAGCTTGAAATCGCTGCCTGCGGGGTTCGGGTACGGCGCGCCGAAAATAAACTCTGCATTGTCAAGATGCAGCCCCGGAATGACCGCGTTTTCCATGCTGCGATTCACGGCAACGAACAGCGCGTCCTCGCCGCCTTCCGTTTCCACATAGCGCTCAAACGAAAGCACGTTGTCGTGTGCATAAACACTGCGCAGGCCGCCGTCTTTTAAAATGTCGCCGTGCTCCTGCCGCAGCAGGCCGAGGTAGCGGTACCATGCGATAAGGTCCCCATCTTCGTGTCCCCACGGGTAGCATGCGCGGTTGAACGGATCGCGGTAGCCCTCCATGCCGGCTTCGTCGCCGTAGTAGATGCACGGCACGCCCGGCAGCATAAACTGCAAAAACGCGGCAAGGCGCATGCGCTCAAGGCCGGTTTCGCGCTGCTCCGGGGAGAGCGTGTGCGCACTTTGCCACTCGCGGCCGCGGCTGCCCGCCGGTTCGCCGCCGAGCACCGTCAAAGCGCGTTCCGTATCGTGCGTGCCGATGTGGTTCATCAAAATGCGTAAGACCTGCGGCGGGTAGTTTTCCACGATGGTCTCAATGCGATCCATAATGAGCGACGCATGCTCACCGAGCAGAAACCCGAGGATTGCATCGCGAAACGGGTAGTTCATCACGCTGTCCAGCTGCCCGCCCAGCAGATACCGGCGGCGCACACCGTAAGCTGTCTTGTTGGAGGCGTCTTCCCACACTTCGCCGAGCACCATGGCGTTTTCATCCTGCGCTTTCGCGGCGCGGTTCAGGCGGTCAATAAAGCCGTCCGGAAGCTCGTCGGCAACGTCCAAGCGCCAGCCGGAAGCACCGGCCTCAAGCCAATGCCGGATGATACCGTCTTCGCCGTTGATATAGTTGTCATACGCGGGATTTTCCTCACGCACATTCGGCAGCGTGATGAAATTCCACCAACATTCGTAGTCGTTCGGCCAGCTCCGAAAGCTGTACCACGGGTAATACGGGGAAGACTGTGAGCGGTACGCGCCGCCGTCGCCGTAGCGACCCTCGCGGTTAAAATAAATGCTGTCGCTGCCCGTGTGGCTGAAAACGCCGTCGAGCAAAACGTGAATGTTGCGCTCTTTCGCCGCCGCGCACAGCGAGCGGAAGTCTTCCTCATCGCCGAGCAGCGGGTCAATTTTCTCGTAGTTCGCCGTGTCGTAACGGTGGTTGGAGTGCGATTCAAAAATTGGGTTCAGATAAATGCAGGTCACGCCGAGAGACGCTAAATAATCGAGCTTTTCCTCGATGCCCTTTAAGTCACCGCCGAAAAAATCCGAGTTTGTCACAATGCCCTGTGCGTTCGGCTTCCAGTCCGGCTGGTCAAGCCAGTTTTCATGCAGCGTGCGGTCTGCCGGAACGTTTTCTTTCGCTTTGCCGGAGGACGCAAAACGGTCCGGGAAGATTTGATACAAAATGCCGCCCGCGAGCCAGTCCGGCGTTTTATATGCACCGTCGTACACGGTCAGCTGCCAGTCTTCACGTGCACCGGCGCGCGCCTCGCCGCCGAGGTCCTTTTTAAGGACAGAGCGCCCACGCGATGTGCGCAGCTCAAAATGATAGAAGTAAAGCCCCGTTTTCTGCGGCATAAAGTGGCACTCCCACCACTCGTGGTCATTGCCGTTCATGCCGCACCAGAACATATCAAGGCACTCAATGCGGTTATCCGGGTGCTGCACCAAAAGGTAGGAGGCAGAGCACTGCATGTCGCGCGGCAGCGTAATTTTAAAGTGCACACGCGTGCCGTCTGCCACAGCGCCCAGCGGGCTGCGGTGTATGGAATTTCTGGAATTAAATAGCGTCATCGGTAAACTCTCCTGCATGAAGAAGCAGGGCACTACGACCGCAGCGCCCTGCTTTTTACATAAACTTACGTGATATTACTTCTTTTTCGTCTCGGCTTTCGTCTCGACCGGCTTTGCGAGCCAAATGGTGTTCGCATAATCGCGGATGGCGCGGTCGGCAGCGAAAATGCCTGCCTTTGCGGTGTTGACAAGGGACATAGAGTTCCACTTGGTCTGGTCCTTATAAAGCTGTTCGGCTTTCTGCTGTGCATGGCTGTAAGAAGCAAAGTCTGCAAGCGCCATGTACTGGTCGACGTTGAGGAGTGCCTGGTGCAGGTTCTGGAACGTCTTGCCGTTAAAGCCCTGGCCGAGAGCATCCATCGCCTTGCGGATGATGTCGTTGTGCTCGTACTGATTTCTCGGGTTGTAGCCGGAAGCGCGCAGGCTGTTGACCTCGGGCGTCGTCATGCCGAAGAGGATGATGTTGTCGTCGCCCACTGCGTCGTGAATTTCCACGTTCGCGCCGTCCAGCGTGCCGAGGGTGATGGCGCCGTTGATCATAAACTTCATGTTGGAGGTGCCGGAAGCCTCTGTACCCGCAAGGGAGATCTGTTCGCTGATCTCCGCCGCCGGGGTGAGCAGCTCTGCCCAGGATACGCAGTAGTTTTCAACGAAGATGACGCGCAGCTTCTGGTTGACGCGCGGGTCGTTGTTGATGGTATCGGCAAGGCAGACGATGAACTGGAGAATTTCCTTTGCGAAATAGTAGCCCGGGGCTGCCTTTGCGCCGAAGAAGAACGTGTGCGGGGTATAATCCGCGTTCGGGTTTTCGAGCAACCACTGGTATACGGAGAGAATATGCAGCGCATTCATGTGCTGGCGCTTGTACTCGTGCAGACGCTTGACCTGTACGTCGAAAATGCTGTTCGGGTCAACGATCTGGCCCTGCGTGCGCTTAACGTGCTCGGCAAGGCGCTGCTTGTTGTGCAGCTTGATCTCGGCAAGCTTCTTCTGCACGGAGGTATCGTCCTTATATTTCATCAGCTTCTCAAGCTGAGCAGCATCGTGGATGAAGCCGTCGCCCGTCAACTCGGTGATAAGGGAAGCAAGCTCCGGGTTCGACTGGTTCAGCCAGCGGCGATGTGCAATACCGTTTGTGACGTTCTTAAATTTATTCGGCCACTCGGTGTAAAAGTCGTGGAACACACTGTCCTTCAAAATTTCGCTGTGCAGCGCGGAAACGCCGTTCGTGCTGTGTGTTGCGTATACGGCAAGGTTTGCCATGCGCACATAGCCGTCGTTCAGCGGGGCCATGCGCCAGATCTTGCCTTCGTCCACGCCCTTTGCACGCATCTCAATCCAGAAGCGGCGGTTGATCTCTTCCACAATCTGGTAAATACGCGGCAGACGGGATTTGAACAGGTCTGCGCTCCAGCACTCAAGCGCCTCGCTCATAACGGTGTGGTTCGTGTACGCAATGGTGCGGGTTACAATATCCCAAGCTGCGTCCCACTCGTAGCCGCATTCGTCGAGCATGATGCGCATGAGCTCCGGGATAGCGAGCACGGGGTGCGTGTCATTGAGGTGGATCGCCGCAAGCTTCGGCAGATCATCAAGGGAACTGTGCGTGTACAGGTGGCGGCGTACGATGTCCTGTACGGAGGCGGAAACGAGGAAGTACTGCTGTGCAAGACGCAGGCTCTTGCCCTCGTAGTGGTTATCTTCCGGATAGAGGACCTTTGTGATGGTCTCTGCCATAGCTTTCTGCTCCATAGCGCGCATATAGTTGCCGCTGTTGAAGAGCTTCATATCAAATTCGTTGGCTTCCGCACGCCAGATGCGCAGCACAGAAATGCCCTTGCCGTCCATGCCGGAAACATACAAATCGTACGGAATCGCCATAACGGGGTTATAGTTCTTATGACGTACGGAATGGTAGTGGTCATGCCACTGCTCTTCAATGTAGCCGTCGAAGTGCACCTCAATGGCGCTTTCGTCGACCTTCTGCATCCAGACCTCGCCGCCCGGAAGCCAGAAGTCCGGCAGCTCCGTCTGCCAACCCTCAACGAGCTTCTGGCGGAAAATACCGTATTCATAGCGCAGGGAATAGCCCATGGCCGGGTAGCCCTGTGTTGCAAGACCGTCAAGGAAGCAGGCGGCAAGACGGCCGAGGCCGCCGTTGCCAAGGCCGGCGTCCGGCTCCTGTTCGTAAAGGTTATCGAGCTTTACGCCCATTTCGGAAAGTGCTTTGCGGAAGCTGTCCTCGAGACCGAGGTTAAACAGGTTGTTCTTCAGGGAGCGGCCCAGCAGAAACTCCATGCACAGGTAGTAGATTTGCTTTGTCTCCTGCTTTTCAGCTTCGTGTACAAATTCGTCGCGGCCGCGAACGAGCAGGTCGCGCACCACAAGTGCGGATGCTTTGTAGAATTCATCGTCGGAAGCGTTCTTTGCAGAAACGCCGTAAATGTGCGAGAGCTTCTCACGGATTGCGCTCTGGACCTGCGCGGGGGTCATCTTGTAATTCATTCTTTGTCCTCCATGTGTTATGCGTGAAAAACACGCCAGATTTGTGTTATATGCACAAAATTAAATGCGTTTTGATTAAAAAACAAACGGTTTATACCCATTATATACTAAAATTATGAAAAATTCAAGACCAATAGCGGGCGGATAGGCAGAAATTAAAGCTGTGGCTTTGTATAGTTTCGACAGAAAATATCGGCTTTCGGTATAAACCGGCCGAAAACCGCCGAAACGCCCGTCTTGCGCGCTTTTTTTGACAAGGCGGGGCTTTTGGTATATAATGCAGAACAGAGTATAACCTGCGTAAAATCGGCGCGGGGAAAGGAATCTGTGCAATGGAAAAAACGAGATTCAAACTGAATATCTGCGGCGTGGACGTCACCGTTTCCGGCGATGTGGACCGCGACGGTGCAGAAGCCATCGCAGAGCGTGTGCGCGTGCGTATGGAAGAGGTTTTAAACAACGCCTACGGCGCGACCATAGAGAAAGCGGCGGTCATTGCGGCCATGAACCTGAGCGAGGAGCTTTCCCGCACGGAGGCCGCTTTGAATCAGGCCCGCGAGGAAGCGGATGCCCTGCGCACAAAGACAAAGGAATTTGCCGGTGCGGACGGCCTGAAGGCCCGCCTTTCCGAAGCGGAAATGAAGCTCGGCGTTTTGCAGGAAAAGCTGCGCCTTGCCGAAAACCACGCCGAAGCTGCGGAAAAGGAAGCGGAAGAAGCGAAAGCCGCTGCCCAAAACGCAGCGCACACGGCAGCTGCAGAACCGCTCGACCTGCCGCCCATCGACCTGCGCAACCCCATGCTGCCCGATTACGGCGACGAAACGGGGCTTGTGAGCTTTTTTGAAAAGGCAGACGTAAAGGAGACCGCGCGTGAAGACGAAGAAGATTGAGGTGCTCGCGCCCGCCGGTAATCCCGCGGCCCTGAAAGCGGCGGTGTTCGCCGGTGCGGATGCCGTGTACATGGGCGGCTCGCTGTTTTCCGCCAGAGCATCGGCGGTGAATTTTTCGCGTGAAGAAATGCGGGAAGCGGTGCTTTTTGCCCGCGAGCGCAATGTGCGCGTGTACGTCACGGTTAACACGCTTTTAAAAGATGACGAACTTCCCGAAGCGCTTGATTTCTGCAAGTTCCTGTGTTCTGTTCCCGTAGACGGCATTTTGATCCAGGACATGGGTCTGTTTAATATTCTGCGCGAAGCCTGCCCCGAGATGCCTTTGCACGCCTCTACCCAGATGAGCCTGCACACGCCCGGCGGCGCGGCCTTATTAAAGGAACTCGGTGCGTCCCGCGTCGTTTTGGCGCGTGAGATGTCTTTGAAAGAAATCGAAGAAGTCTCCAAAAAGACCGATGTGGAGCTTGAAGCTTTCGTGCACGGCGCGCTGTGCATGTCGCTTTCCGGCCAGTGCTATTTCAGCGCCATGCTCGGCGGCCGCAGCGGCAACCGTGGGCGCTGTGCTCAAACCTGCCGTCTGCCGTTTGCCGCGCCCGGTGGCACGGGGCACGACCTCAGTTTAAAGGACATGTCGTTCATCAACCACATCGAAACGCTGCATAACGCCGGCGTATGTTCCGCAAAGATCGAGGGTCGCATGAAGCGGCCGGAATACGTGGCGGCGGCAGTCGCGGCGTGCCGAAAAGCGGCAGACGGCGAGTCTGTGCCGGAAAACCTGCTCGAACATTTAAACGCGGTGTTCTCGCGCTCCGGCTTTACGGATGGCTATCTGTCCGCCCACAGAGGACGCGTTATGTTCGGCACCCGCACAAAGGAAGACGTGGAGAGCGCAAATTCCGCCGTGTTCGCGCAGCTGCATACTTTATATAAAAACGAAGCGCAGCGTGTGCCGGTGACATTCACATTAAGCGCCTTTGCGGGCAAAAACCCGCGCGTCACAGTCTCGGACGGCGAAAACGAAGCGGTCGTCACGGCAGAAGACTGCGTATGCGAAACGGCGCAGAAGCTGCCTGTCAACACCGAACGCTGGGAGCAGCAGTTAAGAAAAACCGGCGGCACGCCGTATTTGTGCAAAGCGGTGCAGATCGACACCGATGAAAAAACCGCATTGCCCATTTCCGTTTTGAATGGTCTGCGCCGTGAAGCGCTGGAAAAGCTCGGCGAACAGCGCCGCGAAAAGCCCGCCGTATCGTTTAAAGCTATTCCGCTCGATACGCGTACACATGGTGAAAGCGGACGGCCTAAACTCCGTGCGTTCTTCAAAGACTGTGCGCAGGTGCCGGAAAATATTTCCATGCTGGAAGCGGTCATTCTGCCGCTCGATGCCGACGAAGCGACGCGCACGCGCTGCAAAAACGCGGGTATCAGCGTGATCCTCGCTCTGCCGCGTGCACTGTGGGGCATTGAAAACGTAGTGCGCGCACGCATGAAAGCGTGCAAAGCCATGGGCTATACGCACTTTTATTGCGGCAATCTCGGTGCGCTCGCCCTGTGCAAGGAACTTGGTGTGTCCGCGCACGGCGGATTTTCGCTCAATGTATTCAATACGGAATGCCTGCGCTTTTTTGAAGAATTCGGCTTAGACGATACCGAGCTTTCGTTTGAACTGACCGGCGACGAAATTCGCGGTCTCGGCGGCGAGCTGCCGCGCGGAATTTTGCTCTACGGCCGTCAGCCCCTGATGCTCACGCGCAACTGCCCGCTTGCAAATTCGCCGAAGGGCTGCTTAAACTGCAAGCATGCGGGCAAAATCCGTGACCGCAAGGGCGTGGAGTTTCCCGTGCACTGCACGCGTTTTGAGGGTAAAACCGTGTATTCCGAGGTCTTTAACAGCGTGCCGCTCGTGCTCTTTGACCGCCCCGTTTCAAATGTCGATTTCGGTGTTTTGCGCTTCTCTGTGGAAAACGCCGTGGAAACGCAGGCGATTTTAGACGCTGTCGTTCGTCATGAAAAGCCGCATTCCGACTGCACCCGAGGACTTTTCCTCCGCGGTGTGCTTTGATTGTGGAAAACTCGGTGGAAAGTGTTTAGAACTTTCTTTTTGAACAGATTGTGAACTCAAAAAAGCCGCAGAAATAAGCCGTTTTTCATTTTCCACAGCGCTGTGGAAACAGTTATCCACAATGAGGGAAAACCGGGAAAAAGTGTGAAAAACGGGAATTTTTGGGATACTGTATATAGACAAGGAGCAAAAAATGGAACAAAATATGGTTTTAAAACTGATGCGTGTGCGCGAAGGTGCGATCATCCCGAAGCAGGCGACGGCGGGCAGCGCGGGCTATGACCTGTGCGCGTGTATGGACGCCCCGCAGACGATCGAGCCGGGCGAGCGCTGCGTATTTCCGAGTGGACTTGCGGCGGAGATCCCCGCGGGCACGGCAGGCTTCGTTTTCACTCGCAGCGGTCTCGGCATCAAAAAGGGCATTCATGTCACGAACGGTGTCGGTGTCATCGACAGCGATTACCGCGGCGAAATCCAGATCGGCCTGCACAATCTCAGCGCGGAGCCGTACACGGTGCAGCCGGGCGAGCGCATCGCGCAAATGATTATTATGCCGTATTTTGCGCCGGTGATTGAGGAGGTCACATCTCTAACGGAGACTGACCGCGGTGCGGGTGGATTCGGAAGCACGGGGACAAAATAAATTTTCAAATTGCGGCGGTATTCACGATTTTTCGGTTGAAGCTCCGCCGCTGTTTTGTTATACTGAATAAGTATGAGTATCGTGCGCCGCAAAGACGTGCGGCTTGCCAAAGTTTTACCCGTTTCGGGAGGTCTTATCCTATGGGTTCTCTGCAATCTACGATCATGGCGGGTCTTTCCTCGCTTTTTTCTCTTTTTTCAACATCTATCAAAGACATCGGCATCGACCTCGGCACGGCCAACACGCTCGTTTATGTGCGCGGTGAGGGCATCGTGCTGCGCGAGCCGTCCGTGGTGGCGGTGGACGCGAACTCCAACGAGGTTTTAGCCATCGGCAAAAAGGCCAAAGAAATGCTCGGCCGCACGCCGGAGTCCATCACGGCGGTGCGCCCGTTAAAAGACGGCGTCATTGCGGATTTTGAGGTGACGGCAGCCATGCTCAAATACTTTGTGCGCAAGGCCATCAAGGCCGGTTCGTTCACGCGTCCGCACATCGTCATCTGCATTCCCTCCGGCGTTACGGAGGTGGAGCGCCGCGCGGTGGAGGACGCCGCAAAGCAGGCGGGTGCAAGCCGCGTGGAGCTCATTTTGGAGCCGATTGCGGCGGCTATCGGCGCAGGGCTGCCCACGGGCGAGCCGGTTGCGAGCATGGTTCTGGACATCGGCGGCGGCACAAGCGAAACGGCGGTCATCTCCTACGGCGACCCCATCGTGGCAGATTCCGTCCGTGTGGCAGGCGATAAATTTGACGCAGCTATCGTTTCGTACTTGCGCAAAAAGTACGGTGTGCTCATCGGCGAGCGCACTGCGGAGGACGTGAAATTGCAGATTGGCTCCGCTTACCCGCTTGAGGAACTCGGCAGTGTCTCCATGGAGGTGCGCGGCCGCAGCGCGGCGGACGGCCAGCCGAAAAATATTACCGTCACGGCAGAAGACGTGCGCGAGGCGCTTTTGGTGCCGCTGAAAGCTGTGTTCGAGTCCGTACACCGCGTTTTGGAGCGGACCCCACCGGAGCTTTCCGCAGATCTTTTGGATATGGGTCTCACGCTCACGGGCGGCGGTGCACTGCTGCGTGGCTTAGACCGCTTTTTGCATGAAGCGACGGGCCTGCCCGTGCAGGTCGCGGAGCGCCCGCTCGACTGCGTAGCCGAGGGTGCAGGCCGCACATTAGAGGGCAAAGCGCATATCCCCGCAAACGCGCGCGGCGCGGTAAAAGCTGCAGAAAAATAAATTGAATTTGACTTTAAATAAAAATCGAAAGGCAGGTGCGGCGCATGGAGAAATTCACCTCTAAAAATTTTAAAATTTTAATGATCGCGGTTGTCATTCTGCTCGGCGTGCTCGTGTACGGCTTAAACGCCGGAACATCCGTGTTCTCAAACGTGTTCGGCACGGTATCCGCACCGCTGCTCACGGCGGGGACGAATACTACCGAGGGCGCAAAGGAGTTTTTAAATTTGGACGGCATGTCCAAAGAGGAGCTTAAAGCGCTGTACAACGACCTTTCGGAGGAAAATCAGAAGCTGCGCGAACAACTCGTGGATTACTACACTTTAAAAGATGAGAATGCTTCGTATGAAAATATCCTCTCCGTCAAAAAAGCCATGCCCGACCTGCAATTAGCCGCGGGAAGCGTCGTAGGGCGCGACCCGAACGATGTGTTCGGTGATTTCACCATCAACTGCGGCAGCCTTGCGGGCGTGTCCGTCGGCGATGCCGTCATCACGGAAACGGGCGTCGTGGGCGTTGTGGAGGAGGTCTACGCCGCGTCAAGCCGCGTGCGGTCGATTTTATCCGAAAAGACGCAGATCGGCGCCACGGATAAATCATGCAAGGAAAGCGGCGTCGTCACAAGCGACATCCAGTTCGCAAACAGCGGCAAGGTAAAAATGCTGTACCTTACAAGAGATACCGAGGTGCAGCCGGGCTCCATCATTACCACGAGCGGCGCGGGCGGCGTGTTCCCGGGCGATTTGCTCATTGGACGTGTGAACAGCGTGGAGCGCAGCAACGCGGATTCCTCGTACTATGCCATTTTGACCCCATACGTGGACGTAACAGAGGTGACGGATGTCTTCGTCGTGACGGATTTCGACGGCAAGGGCGACGTTACAACCGGCTTGCCGGAGACGAATAACAAAGATGAAGAAGACCCCGCGCAGACCGCAAGCAAGGGAAATGAATAAAAGGAGTGAACAGCTGTGCCGAACCGCAAAAAATGGATACGCTATGTCTTGTATGCGGTTGAGATCCTGCTGCTGTTCCTGTTACAGGATACACCGGGGCTGCTGCCGCAGATCATGGGCGTAAAACCGCTTCCGGTGCTCTCTGCCGCGCTCACCATTGCCATGGTGGAGGCGTGCACACCCGCTATGGCGTTCGGCATGTACGCCGGGTTTCTTGCCGATATCGGCAGCGGAGCTGTGTTCGGGTATCACGCGCTCACGTTCGGCGTGCTGTGCTTTTTGCTGAGCGGCCTGTGCGGCACCAGAATTCAAATTCAGCTTTTCACATCGGTATTGATGGGTCTGTGGAGCTGTGCCGTCGCCGTTTTGCTCGATTGGCTCACGCTGTACGTCGCAGCCGGGTATTCACTGACGCTGTACGCGCTCGTCACAAAGTATCTGCCCATCTATTTTTACACGCTTTTAACGATACCCGTGTGCTACGGTTTGCAGGCGTGGGTGCGAAAGCCCCGCGTGCGCAGCGCCATACGGCGGCGCAGGTCAAAGCTGCATAAGCTGCAAAAAATTTAAGTTTTCAACGAAGGGAGACGACAGCTGTGAAAAAAGGACGCGGCCGCTATATTTTCTGCGGTGTTATGCTTGCTGCCGTCTTTCTTTTGTATATCGGGCGGCTTGCCCAGTGGCAGCTTTTAGAGGGCAGCACGTTTGAAGAGGAGGCCGTACAGTCCTCCGCGACGTACTTAAAGCTCACCGGCACGCGCGGCGAAATTTTGGACTGTAACGGAAACGTGCTCGCAGGCAACCGCTCCGTGTATAATGCCATATACAGTCGTCTTTCCGGCAGCAATGAAACGCGCAATGCCGTCGTTTTGGAGGCTGTAAAGCTGCTCGAAACGCTGAACGTCCCGTGGACGGATCGCCTTCCCATCGAAATCAAATCGGGCAAATATCAGTTTAAAACCAAAGTGACCGCCGAGATCGAAACGCTGAAAAGCGAAGACGTCTTAGACTTACCCTCGAGCGCCACAGCAGACGAGTGCATGGAATCGCTCATCGAGCGGTATGACCTCGAAGCCTATACAAGCCTCGAAGACATCCGCCGCATCGCGTCCGTGCGCTACGGCATGGAGCGTGCGTATTTCAGCCGCACGAACCCGTTCGTGCTCGCAAAAGACATTTCCATCGAAACGGTGGAGCTCTTAAGTGAGCGCAGCACAGATTTGCCGGGCATTGAAACGCAGGTGGAGCAGACACGCGAATACCCGGAGGGCGATTTGGCCCCGCATATCGTCGGCACGCTGGGTGCCATTTCGCAGGAGCAGTACGATGCCGCCGAGAAAGCGGGCAACACGTATTCCGCCTCAAACGTTTCCGGCTATTCCTATACGGATACCGTCGGCCAAAGCGGCATTGAGAGCGTGTTCGAGTCCACCCTGCGCGGCAAAAACGGCAAAGAGAGCGTCACAACGGATGCTACCGGCAAAGTGACCTCCACCACCGTGACAGAGCCGCCGGAAGCGGGCGATTCCGTGTGGCTTACCATAGACAGCAATGTGCAGCGCGCGGCCGTAAACGCGCTCGCCGAGCAGATTGAAGCGAAGCCGACCGAAGACTGCGAGGCCGGTGCGGTTGTCGCCTTGGACGTGAACACCGGCGGCATCATTGCCAGCGCGACCTACCCGAATTTCGACCTTGAAAAGTACAATACGGACGATGCGTATTTGACGCAGCTTTATGCGGACGAAAGCCAGCCGCTTTTCAACCGCGCGCTAAACGGCATCTTTACGCCGGGTTCCGTTTTTAAGCCCCTTGTCGCCTTGGCGGCGCTGGAGGAAGGCGTCATCACGCCGACCTCTCACCCCGTGAACTGCGACGGCGCGTACCACTATTATGCGCCGGATTACGAACCGGGCTGCCTCGGCGTGCACGGCGAGGTGGATGTGTACGGCGCCATTCGCAACTCCTGCAACGCGTTTTTCTTTGACGTGGGCCGCATGCTGACCATTCACAAAATGCACACGTATGCAGAGCTGTTCGCTCTCGGCGAAAAGACCGGGTGCGAATTGAGCGAGAGCGCGGGCATCATGTCCGACCCCAAAACGTATACGGAGCGCCACGGCGCAAATTGGTACGACGGCCTCACCATTCAGGCGGCCATCGGCCAGTGCGACGATATGTTCACGCCGATCGAGCTTGCGGAATACTGCGCCATGATCGCAAACGGCGGCACGCGCTACAAAACGCATTTCTTAAATAAAGTCACGGACTACGACCGCGCGGTGGAAAAAGAGACCGCAGAGCCGGAGGTCGTGTTAAAAGCGGAGATCGAAGACGAATATTTCAAGGTCGTGCGCGAGGGCATGCGGCAGGTGTGCACAGAGGGCACGGCGGCCTCGACTTTCTCGGATTTCGGCATTGCCGTTGCGGGCAAGACCGGCACGGCGGAAAACGCCGACCATTCCGATAACCTGACGTTCATCGGCTTTGCGCCGTACGAGAACCCGGAGATTGCCGTGGCGGTCGTCATCGAATACGGCGGCAAGGGCGATGCCGCAAAAGAGACGGCAAAGGCCGTTTTTGAAGCTTATTTTGCCGAAACGCTCCAAAAGGAGGCAAAAAACACAGAAACCACGGTAACAGAGAGTACGGAATGACGCGTGCTTAGGGAGGATATTTGTCTGCTTCGACAAAAAAGCCGCCGTGTTTTTGTCTCGCTGTGATAAAATTGCGGTATAGCCATTTTTACTTTTGACTACCGTGCATTTTTGTGTTATTATGTTTAATGAGGTATTATCTATGGGTACTGCTATTGTTGTCACATCGGGAAAAGGCGGCGTGGGAAAATCCACCGTTTCGCTTGGGCTGGCTTCTCAGTTTGCGGCGGGCGGCGAACGCGTTCTGCTTTTGGATTGTGACGCGGGCCTGCGCAGCCTGGACCGTATGACCGGCACAGAGGAAGCGCTCGTGTTCGACAGTTCGGACGTTGTGGCAGGGCGCTGCGCGCCTGCGGATGCGATTTACCCGTGCGTGACCATGCCCGGCGTGTCTTTAATGCCTGCCCCGGCAAGCGGCGAAGATCTTGTGCCGGAACGCGTCATGCTCAGACTCGTTCCGCTTTTAAAGCGCTATTTTGACCGCGTGATCCTTGATTCTCCCGCGGGCGTGGGGCGTGGCTTCCGCGCGGCGGCAGCGGCGGCGGACTGCGCGCTTATTGTGTGCAACTCGGACCCCGTGTGTATCCGCGATGCGTCCATCGTGCGCAGGCTTTTAACAGAGCTTGAGGTACCGCAGCAGCGGCTCGTCATCAATCGCTTTAACGCCGAATATTTCGGCAGCCTTTCCGCCGGGCGGGAAGACGCCGGCGGCCTGCGCGACCTCGATGACGTCATCGACCAAAGCGGCGTGCGGCTCATCGGCATCGTACCCGAAGATAGACAAATGACGGCTGCTTTTCAGCGTGGCTGCGTGCCGGCGGATGACCTGCCCGGCATGACGGCGCTTTCCCGCATAGCGGCACGCATGAACGGTGTTTCGGTTCCCTTATCGTTGTGACATTTGGGATAGGGGCCGAATGATTATAAACAGGGAGGAATTTTCATGAATATCGCGCTTACGGCGCATGACGCAAAAAAAGAGCTTATGGTACAGTTCTGCATCGCTTACTGCGGCATCCTGAGCCGGCATAATCTCTGTGCGACCGGCACCACCGGTAAGCTTGTAGAGGAAGCAACCGGTCTTTCGGTCCACCGCTTTTTAAGCGGCCCACAGGGCGGCGATCAGCAGATTGCGGCGCGTATCTCCTGCAACGAGATCGACCTTTTGCTGTACTTCCGCGACCCCATGCAGAAGCAGGCACTGGAGCCGCACGATAAAAACTTGCTCCGTCTCTGCGACCTGAATAACATTCCCGTGGCGACGAACATCGCAACGGCAGAGGTGCTTATCCATGGTCTCGAGCGCGGCGACCTCGATTGGCGCGAGATTGTAAAGCTGTAAATTTAAAACCAAAGCGTATGCTTTGAAAATACACCGGCATTGACCGGGAAGAGTATCTGCCATGGGGCACAAAACAGAGAGCGCCGCAAATGCTGAGAGCGGCGCGTGCATCCGGCAGAGAAAGACACCCGTGAGCCGCACGAAAGTGCGTTTTCCGCGTTAAGGAAAGAAAGGGGAGGGGAAGCTTTCGCTTTTTCTCCCGAAAAAGGGTGGCACCACGAACCTGTTTCGTCCCTTATCCGTTTTGGGTAAGGGTTTTTTTATTTTTCATGAATGAGAGGGATATTTTATGGAATTGATCACAAAAGCGCCTAAGGGCACCGTGGATATCATTCCGGGTGAATCCGAAAAATGGTCGCTTGTGGAAGCCGTTATGACGGATGAAGCGGAACTGAACGGCTTTTCCGAGATCCGCACCCCGGTGTTTGAGCACACCGAGCTCTTCCTGCGCTCCGTCGGCGACACCACCGACGTAGTGGAAAAGCAGATGTACACGTTTGAAGATAAGGGCGGCCGCTCCATTACGCTGCGCCCGGAGGGCACGGCGGGCGCTGTGCGCGCCATGCTGGAAAACGGCCTGTATAACGGCGGTTACCCGGTAAAGCTCTACTATAAGACCTCCTGCTACCGCTACGAAAAGCCGCAGGCGGGCCGTCTGCGTGAGCTGCACCAGTTCGGCGTGGAGATGTTCGGCACCGCAGAACCGGCGGCGGACGCACAGGTCATCGCTATGGCCATGTCCATTTTCAATCGCCTCGGCCTTGCCGATGACATTGAGGTCTCTATCAACTCCATCGGCTGCCCCACCTGCCGCGCAGAGTACAGAAAGGCGCTGAGAACGTATTTCGAGGGCTATAAGGATCAGCTCTGCGAGACCTGCAATTCCCGCTTGGAGCGCAACCCCATGCGTATTCTGGACTGCAAAAGCCCCGTTTGCGGTGAGATTGCCAAGGGTGCGCCGAAGATCACGGATTATCTCTGCGACGACTGCCGTGCGCACTTTGAAAAGGTGCAGACGCTGCTGAAATCTATCAATATTCCGTTTTCCATCGATCCCGGCCTCGTCCGCGGCCTCGATTACTACACCCGCACCGTGTTCGAGTTCCCCTCGAAGCGCTTCGGCTTCGCGCTCGGCGGCGGCGGACGCTACGACGGCCTCGTGGAGGAAGTCGGCGGCAAGCCCACACCGGCACTCGGCTTCGGTCTCGGTCTTGACCGCATTCTGATGGCGATGAACGAGATGGGCGCAGACTTCGGAAAGGACGCAAAGTGCGAGGTCTACATCGCGTCTCTGGGCGAAGCGGCGCAGACGAAGGCGTTCCAGCTCACCGAAAAAATGCACAGCTGCGGCATCGCGGCAGACTGCGACCTGTGTGCGCGCGGCCTGAAAGCCCAGATGAAATACGCCGACAAAATCGGCGCGCAGTACAGCATCGTCCTCGGCGACGATGAGATCGCAAACGGCAAAGCCGTGCTTAAAAACATGAAGACGGGCGAAAAGAAGAAGATCTCCCTCAACGATGACTTTGTCGATACGTACATCACGGCCGTCACCGAACAGGAAGACGCCATGCCCATCACATTTTAACCGGTCACACTAACGAAAGAGGAAATCAATCATGACACAATCGAGAACCCATACCTGCGGCGAACTCCGCCTTGCAAACGCAGGCGAGACCGTCACACTGGTCGGCTGGATGGAAAACATCCGCGAAGTCGGCAATAACTTTGCGTTTTTGGTGCTGCGCGATTTTTACGGCACCACGCAGGTCGTCATCGAAAACGAAGAGATGATGAACATTGTAAAGCCCCTCAATAAGGAATCCACCATTTCCGTTACGGGCATCGTGCGCGAGCGCACCAGCAAAAACCCGAAGCTCCCCACCGGCGACATCGAGATCGCGCCGACGGAGATCACCGTGCTCGGCCGCTGCCGTTATAACGAGCTGCCGTTCGAGATCAACCACTCCCGCGAAGCGGACGAGAGCCAGCGTTTAAAATACCGCTATCTCGACCTGCGTAATCCGGAAGTGAAAGCCAACATCATCCTGCGCTGCAACGTTGTTTCCGCTCTGCGCACCGCTATGACGGAGCACGGCTTTTTAGAGATCACCACGCCGATCCTCACGGCTTCTTCGCCGGAGGGCGCGCGCGATTACCTCGTCCCGGCGCGTAAGCACCCGGGCAAGTTCTACGCCCTGCCGCAGGCGCCGCAGCAATTTAAGCAGCTCCTCATGACCGCGGGCTTTGACCGCTACTTCCAGATCGCACCGTGCTTCCGCGACGAGGATGCGCGCGGCGACCGTTCTCCGGGCGAATTCTACCAGATGGATATGGAAATGGCGTTCGCCTCGCAGGAAGACGTTTTTGCCGTCATCGAAGACGTTCTTCCGCCGATTTTTGCAAAGTACGGCACGTATAACATCGCGTCCTCCGCACCGTTTGCTCGCATCCCGTACCGTCAGGCCATGGAGGAGTTCGGCTCCGATAAGCCGGACCTGCGCATCGACCTGCGCGTCAAGGACGTTACGGATATTCTTGCAAGCTGCGGCTTCGGTCCGTTTGAAAACAACATTGTCAAGGCTGTTCCGGTCTCCAACTGCAAGCTTGCCCGCAAGGCGGTCGATAAGCTCTGCGCAGACGTAGAGGTGCAGGCCGGCCAGAAGCCGTACTGGTTCAAGGTCGATGAATCCGGCGCCATTGCCGGCGGCATCGCAAAGTTTATCAATGCGGATGAAAAGACCGTGGAAGCCGTCAAATCCGCGCTGTCTCTCGAGCCGAATACGCTCGTGTTCCTCTCCGCAGGCAAGCGTGAGGAGGCCCAGAAGACCGCAGGCGTCATGCGCCGTATGCTCGGCGCGGCGTGCGAGGGCCACATGGATAAAGAGCGCTACGAGTTCTGCTGGATCGTTGATTTCCCCATGTACGAGATCGGCGAGGAATCCGGCGAGCTGGAGTTCTGCCACAACCCGTTCTCCATGCCCTCGGGCGGTATGGAAACGCTGCTTAAGGCCGAGCGCGGCGAGATTGACCCGCTCGACATTCTGGCAGACCAGTACGACCTCGTTTGTAACGGCGTAGAGCTCTCCTCCGGTGCTGTGCGTAACCATGACCCGGAGATCATGGTTAAGGCGTTCGAGATGGTACGCCTCGGCGAAGACGATGTAAAGGCGAAGTTCCCGGCCATGTACAACGCATTCTGCTACGGAGCGCCGCCGCACGCCGGCATCGCCCCGGGCGTAGACCGCATGGTTATGCTGCTCTCCGGCGAAGAATCCATCCGCGAGGTCATCGCGTTCCCGATGAACAAGAGCGCACAGGATGTCATGATGGATGCACCGTCCAAAGTCACCGAGGCACAGCTCAAAGAGCTGCACATCGCCGTGACGGAAGAAGAGTAATGTTCTCTTTAGAACAGAACACGTATAAAAACGCGCGGCTCGGCGATACCGATTTCACGGACGCCGAGCTGCGCGGCTATACGTTTGAAAATTGCGACCTGCGCGGCGCGATGTTTTCCGGCGCTTTGCTTGAAAAATGCCGCTTTTCTGCGTGCGCGTTCGATTTTTCTCGCTTGAACGACGTTTTGGCGCGCGGCTGTTCGTTTGAAAACTGCACGTTTTCGGGCGCAAGCCTGTTTGTCACCGCGTTTGAGAATTGCCGTGTCTCGGGCTGCTCCTTTGCGGGCGCAGACCTCACCGGCTGGGCCGTGCGCGGCGGCACACTCGAATACTGTGTGCTCGATCATTGTCCGCTCAAAAAGCAGGACTTTTCCGGCATCAGTCTGCGCGGTACAAGCTTTGCGGAAGCGGATCTCGAAAAAGCCGATCTTTCCGGCTGCGACCTTACGGAGACCGTGTTCCGCAATGCGCAGCTGAAAGAATGCGACCTGCGCCGTGCCAAATTTTCGCGCACCGATATCCGCTTTGCAAAAATGCAGAAAACAAAGATCGATTTGGAGGGCGCGGTGTATCTCGCGGGACTGCTCGGTGCCGTCGTCAACTAAAAAAGCCGGCAAAAAATTTCGTGAAAAAACGCGTTTTATTTTGTCAACCGCCGTATGGCGTGCATAGGGCTTATAAACGGGTATAGACGGTGTACAACCGCGCCGAAATATGCCCCAAAAACCGTGAAAAAACGCCATGAAATCACAAGTTATACCGCGCGTTATGGAAAAAACCGTTTCTATGACGCGCGGTATATTTTGTTATTATTATGTAAACCTAATACTATATATAGTGGTTTTGACACTAAATATGCCCTTGACATGTATAGGAAAAGCGCCTATAATCGAAAGTACAGAAAGCGCAAAGCGAAGGCTTTTAGGCTTTGCCGCAGGGGAGAAACGGAAAGGGAAGTTAAACGTATGATTCGATATATTGTCAAGCGCAGCGGGGACAAGGTGTCGTTCGATGCGCGGAAAATTAAAAGCGCTATTTTTAAGGCCAATACCAGGATCGCCGCAGAGCGTATGAGCGACGCCGACCTGAACGAATTGACCGAAGAGGTACTCACGGCGCTCGAAAAGCTGCCGGGTACGCCCACGGCGCAGGAAATTCAAAACGTGGTGGAGGAAAAGCTTCTTGCCGCCGATTACGCCAAAACGGCGAACGCTTACATCAATTATCGCACGGAGCATGAGCACCTGCGCGAAATGGACGACGAGCTCGTGAAGATTTTTGAAAACCTCACGTTCCGCCCGTCCGAAGAGGATGACTTAAAGCGCGAAAACGCGAATATCAACGCCGATACCGCCATGGGCACCATGCTGAAATACGGCTCCGAAAGCGCCAAGGCGTTTTACGATAAATATGTCATCCCGCCGGAGATTGCCAAAGCACACGCGAGCGGCGACATCCACATTCACGATAAAGACTTTTATGCCCTCACCGAAACATGTTGTCAGATTGACCTTTTAAAGCTGTTTCAAGACGGATTTTCCACAGGCCACGGCTATTTGAGAGAGCCGAACGACATCCGCAGCTACGCCGCGCTCGCGTGCATCGCCATTCAGGCAAACCAAAACGAGATGCACGGCGGCCAAAGCGTGCCGAATTTCGACTACGCTATGGCGGAGGGCGTGAAGAAAACGTACCGCAAGCAGTATTTCCGTGCGCTTGCGCAGTATATTGAGGTGCGGTTTGATATGAGCGCCTCCGATGCCGCCGCGCTGACGGCTGCCATCAAAGAAGCGCTCGGCACCGATGTCACAATGCACACCGCAGAAGCTTACGCCGAAAAGCTGCGCGCGTTTCTGCCGCGTCATCAAACAGAAAACGGCTTCCAGATCATCACGGGCGACGCTGCCCGCGCCGCCGCGGAATACGCCGCAAAGACCGCCTACAAAGAGACGGATGCTGCCACGTATCAGGCCATGGAAGCGCTCGTCCACAATTTAAACACCATGAATTCCCGCGCCGGCGCACAGGTACCGTTCAGCTCCTTAAACTATGGCACGGATACCTCGCCGGAGGGCAGAATGGCCGTGCACAACCTGCTCCGCGCTACGGAAGCGGGGCTCGGCGACGGCGAAACGCCCATTTTCCCAGTTCAAATTTTCAAAGTCAAGGAGGGCGTCAACTACAACGAGGGCGACCCGAACTATGACCTGTTCCGCCACGCGCTGCGCTGCTCCGCCAAGCGCCTGTTCCCGAATTTCAGTTTTTTGGACGCCCCGTTCAACCTGCAATACTATAAACCCGGCGATTATAACACCGAGGTGGCGTACATGGGCTGCCGTACGCGCGTCATGGGCAATGTATTCGATAACACAAAGGAAGTCACCTGCGGCAGAGGCAATTTGAGCTTCACCTCCATCAACCTGCCGCGCATCGGCATTGAAGCGAAGGGCGATATGAAAACGTTCTATAAGCTGCTCGATGAAAAAATCGCGCTCGTGGAAGAACAGCTTCTGCACCGCTTCAAAATCCAGTGCAGCAAAAAGGTGTATAATTATCCGTTCCTCATGGGGCAGGGCGTGTGGATCGATTCCGAAAAGCTCGACCGCAACGATTCCGTCGCCGAAGTCTTAAAGCACGGCACCTTAAGTGTCGGCTTCATCGGCCTTGCCGAGACCTTAAAAGCCCTCACCGGTAAGCACCACGGCGAAAGCGAAGAAAGCTGGAAGCTGGGGCTTGAGATTATCTCCCATATGCGGGAGAAAATGGACGAAAAAAGCCGTGAGACCGGCCTCAACTTCACCTTGCTCGCAACGCCCGCAGAGGGGCTTTCCGGCCGCTTTGTGCGCATAGACCAAAAGAAATACGGCAAAATTCCCGGCGTTACGGACAGAGAGTATTACACAAACTCGTTTCACGTGCCGGTGTACTACCCCATCAGCGCCTATGAAAAGATTCGCAGAGAAGCGCCGTTTCACGCGCTCACGAATGCGGGGCATATCAGCTACGTGGAGCTCGACGGCGATACGTGCAAAAACATCGACGCATTTGAAAGCATCGTGCGCTGCATGAAAGAAATGGGCATCGGCTATGGCTCGGTCAACCACCCCGTAGACAGAGACCCTGTGTGCGGGTATAACGGCATCATCGACAAGGTGTGCCCGAGGTGCGGCAGAAGAGAGGGCGAAGGCGTTCCGCTCGAAAGGCTTCTGGAGCTGAAAAAGCGCTACCACGACGTCCCGGATTATTCGCATTTAATTAGATAGAGCAAAGTTACCGTTAACGGTGATTAAAAGTTTCGCCCGCCTTTTCAAAGGCGGTGGGGTCTTGGGGCGAAGCCCCGAGTCGCTTTCTGCAGAAAACGAAATCTATTTGCCTACCAAAAATCAGGACGGGAACTTCAACAGTCCGGTGGACTGTTGAAGTGTGGGAGACCCAATTAGGGGGTCTCCCAATGAACTTGAACCGCAAGTTCATAAAAGCAAAAACGGCAACACATGGGTTTAACCTGAACGACAAGTCGTTCAGCTATGGTTTTGTGCTTTTGATGATTGAAAATCATCAATTTCGCTGCGCGAAACCAGCCCAAGAACCACCTAAAAGGCGGCATCCGCCGCCTTTAGAAAAATTGAAATGAATGTAAAATTGTATTTATAAAAAGAATCGAGGCAGTTATCATGTCACCCAAAACACAGAAAAATACAAAAACCATCATCGTCGGCGAAGGCCGCGGATTCGACCGCATCCGCCGCATCACAGGCTACCTTGTCGGCACCACCGACCGCTGGAACGACGCCAAACGCGCCGAAGAACACGACCGCGTAAAGCACAGCCTGTAAGGCACGGCAAAATGGAAATCCGCATTTCTGGCATCGTGAACGATTCCATCGTGGACGGGCGCGGCATCCGCCTCACCGTGTTCACACAGGGCTGTCCGCACCATTGCCCCGGCTGCCATAACCCCCAAACGCATGATTTTGCGGGCGGCAGGGTGGAAGATACCGATGTCATCTTTGACATGTTCAAAAAAAATCCGCTGCTGCGCGGCATCACGTTTTCGGGCGGTGAGCCGTTCTGCCAGCCAAAGCCGCTTTTAGCGCTCGCAAAGCAGGTGCACGCCCTGCATAAAGACGTCACCGCCTATTCCGGCTGGACATATGAGCAGCTTGTTTCTATGCACAACCCCGATGTGGACGCGCTTTTAAACGCGTGCGACGTTCTGGTGGACGGGCCGTATATCGAACAGCAGCGCAATCTTGAGCTGCTCTTTCGCGGCAGCGAAAATCAGCGTCTTATCGATATGAACGCCACCCGCCGAAACGGACGCGTAACGCTTTTACAGCTCGATTATTAAAAAACTCCGCAAATTTCCTCTGATATGCGCTAAATCAATACCGCTATATCGAAAAAAGATGGGGGTAATTCATGATTTTGTAATTGATTATGCGGGAAACTTGTGGTAGAATAAAGACAAATGGGTTATTTTACATTTTATTTGCCTTTTTGGCGAAAGGAGAAATAACAATGACTAACAACAAGACAATTCTTGCTTGGATCGACGAGATGAAAGCTCTTGTCAATCCGGATCAGGTTGTTTGGATCGACGGCTCCGAAGAGCAGCTCGAAGAGCTCCGCAAGGAAGCAGTTGAGTCCGGCGAAATGATCAAGCTGAATCAGGAAAAGCTCCCGGGCTGCTACTATCACAGAACAGCTCCGAATGATGTTGCCCGTGTTGAGGACAGAACCCTCATCTGCTCCAGAAAAGAAGAGGACGCAGGCCCGACCAACCATTGGAAAGAGCCGCAGGAAGCATACAAGATGCTGTACGATATTGCTCGTGGCAGCTACAAGGGCCGTACCATGTACGTTATCCCGTACTCCATGGGCCCGGTCGGTTCCCCGCTCGCTAAGATCGGCGTTGAGCTGACAGACTCCATTTATGTTGTTCTCAACATGTCCATCATGACCAGAGTCGGTCAGAAGGTCATGGACGTTCTCGGCGACAGCAACGACTGGGTTCGCGGTCTGCACTGCAAGTGCGACGTTGATCCGGAGAAGCGCTGGATCTGCCAGTTCCCGGAAGACAACACCATCATCTCCGTAAACTCCGCTTACGGCGGCAACGTTCTGCTCGGCAAGAAGTGCTTCGCTCTGCGTATCGCTTCCTATCAGGCTAAGAACGAAGGCTGGATGGCAGAGCACATGCTCATCCTCGGCGTTGAGAACCCGAAGGGCGAGGTTAAGTACGTTTGCGCTGCATTCCCGTCTGCTTGCGGCAAGACCAACCTGGCTATGATGATTCCGCCGGAAGGCTACCGTGCAAAGGGCTACAAGGTCTGGACCGTCGGCGACGACATCGCTTGGATGCGCAAGGGCCCGGATGGCAGACTGTATGCCATCAACCCGGAAAACGGCTTCTTCGGCGTCGCTCCCGGCACGAACATGAAGTCCAACCCGAACGCTCTTATCTCTACCCAGAAGGGCGCCATCTTCACCAACGTTGCGCGTAACCTCGATGACAACACCGTTTGGTGGGAGAGCCTCGACAAGAACCCGCCGGTTAACGCAGAAGAGTGGAAGGGCGCTAAGGTAAACGGCCCCGAGTATGTTGCTGCTGGCAACAAGCTGGCTCATCCGAACAGCCGCTTCACCGCTCCTACCGCTAACTGCCCGTGCCTCTCCAGCGAGTTTGAGAACCCGCAGGGTGTTCCGGTCTCCGCTATCGTCTTCGGCGGCCGCCGTCCGGATACGGTTCCGCTGGTTTACCAGTCCAGAAGCTGGAACAACGGTGTCTTCATCGGCTCCATCACCGGCTCCGAGACCACCGCAGCCGCTGCAGGTGCAGTCGGCGTTGTCCGTCGTGACCCGATGGCTATGCTCCCGTTCTGCGGCTACAACATGGGCGACTACTTCAAGCACTGGATCGAAATGGGCGAGATGCTCGGCGACAAGGCTCCGAAGATCTTCAACGTCAACTGGTTCCGTGTCGACGAAGACGGCCACTTCATTTGGCCGGGCTTCGGTGACAACCTCCGTGTTCTCGAGTGGATCCTCAAGCGCTGCGATAACGAAGTTGACGCTGTTGAGACGGCAATCGGCTACGTTCCGAAGCCGGAAGACATCAACCTCGAAGGCCTCAAGGACTTCGATGAGGAGAAGCTCGCTTCCATCCTCAAGGTTGATAACGCTAAGTGGGCTAAGGAAGCTGCCGGCGTAGAGGAATTCTACAAGAAGTTCGGCGACAAGCTCCCGCAGGAGCTCAGAGACGAGCTCAACGGCCTCGAAGAGCGCACCAAGGCTTAATCAAAACTTAAATCGTAAGATTTAACGCATAGAAAGCGCCGCTTTTGGTTCACCCCGGAAGCGGCACTTTTGCATATTTATGGATGTTTTTGCACGGCGTTTGGCACAATTTATCCGTCAATTTCCATCGCAAATTACCCTCGAAGCTCAAAACAAAAGCACGCAGATTTAAGTGATCTGCGTGCTTTTCTCATATCTTTGTCCAGCAAAAAGATTTCGCCGTTTGCGAATGGCGACCAAAGGCGTTGCCTTTGGAAACCACCAGCTTTTTGAAAAAAGTTGGATTAAAAACTTTTAATCGCCGTTGTCGGCAACTCGCTTATCTTACCTTCCAGCGGTCGTTATACGTGCCGGAAAGGTCTGCAATCTTGCCGCTGTCTTCTTTCTCTTCCTTCACGTGTGAGGTCGCTCTGCGCTCGTTTAAATATTTCAGGAACAGCTCGCCGTCTACCGGCACAGCCTGCGGCTTGCCCGTCCAGTCGGAAAGGTGAATGGCGTTCGAGATATTCAGGCCGTTAATGCCCTCATAGCCCGGCGCCAGCAGCTCTTCGCCGTACAGAATAGCGTTTGTGAAGTTCTGCAGAATGCCGTTATGCCCAAGCTCAATGTTGTCCGTTTCCACTTCGGTCACGGTCATTTCGGGCTGTGCAAAGCCCTCTTTGCACGTCACGCAGAATTCGCGCTCCGGCACGGCGAGCTTCCACCAGGTCAGCTTGCCTTCTTCCCAAACAAGCTTGCCTTTGTCGCCTGTAATCTCCAAACGGTTCGTGCCCGGGCACTCACCCGTCGTGGTGATGAACGCGCCCGTCGCACCGTTCGGGTACTCGGCGTAAGCCGTCACTTCGTCCTCAACCTCAATGTTGTGCCAATGGCCGTACTTGCAGTGGCCCATCACGCGGTTCGGCATGCCGAAGATCCACTGCCACAAGTCAAGCTGATGCGGGCACTGGTTCAGCAGCACGCCGCCGCCTTCGCCTGCCCACGTCGCACGCCACGTGCCGCTGTCGTAGTATGCCTGTGTGCGGTACCAGTTCGTAATGATCCAAATACAGCGTTTCAGTTCGCCCAGCTCGCCGCTCTGCACGATCTCGCGCATTTTCTGGAACTTCGGGTTCGTGCGCTGATTGTACATGATGCCGAACACCTTGCCGGATTTTTTCGCGGCCGCATTCATTTCCTCCACCTGCTTTGTGTAAACGCCGGCAGGCTTCTCCGTCAGCACGTTCTTGCCCTTTTCAAAAGCATAGATCGCAATGGGGGAGTGGAAGTAATGCGGTGTCGCCACGATCACCGTGTCACACACACCGCTGTCAATCATTTCCTTGTAGTCTTCATAGCACGGTACGCCGGGCAGATTTTCGTCCGCCCAAAGGCGCTTCGATTCCGCAATATCGCACACGGCGGCAAGCTCCATGCCCTTGATATTGCCGGAGAAAATGCTCTTTGCGTGCGCCGAACCCATGTTGCCGATGCCGACAATGCCGACCTTTACTGTTTCGCTCATAAAATTACCTTCTTTCTGTTATTCGATGGTTTTCAAAATATCGTGCAGCGCGTCGGAAGCCACATCAAACGCTTCGTCCGCGTCTTTATATACGCGCTTATGCAGAACGTCCTCGCCCTGCAAGTTTTGCAAGCCGCTGAAATCGTACAAATGCGGCTCCAGCGTCAGCATGTACGGCTTACCCGTTTCCGCCAACGTTTTTAAAATACTCGGCACAGAGCCGTCTCCCTCACCCGCAGGCACCACGCTGCCGTCTTTAAACAGCGCGTCTTTGATGTGCATATAGTCGATGATCGGCGCGAGCGCCTTAAAGTTCACCGCCGGGTCATCGCCGCACTGAATGTAGTTTGCGGGGTCAAATACGCACCGCAGCGCCGGAATGGCTTTGTGCAGCTTCTCCACGCGCTTGAGCGTGTCGCCGTAAATGCCCTTCTCATTCTCGTGGCAGCAGTGTACGCCATTTGCTTCGCCGTAGTCCACCATTTTCTGTATTCGCTCGATCACGGTATCGTGATAAATCTCCGGATTTTTGCCCTCCGGAATATAGAAGCTGAACATACGAATGCGCGTGGTGTGCAGCTTTTTCGCAATCTCCACAGCGCGCTTGAATTTCTCGAAGTGCGGTGCAAAGTCGTCCTCAATGCCGATCTTGCCGATGGGCGAGCCGATGGCGGAAATGCCGATATTGCCCGCTGCAAGCTTCTTTTCAACAACATCAAGCTCCTCGTCCGTCAGGTCTAAAATGCCCTTGCCGTCCACGCCGCGGATTTCCATCAGTGAAATATGCTTGCGGTGCAGCGCCGCAATCTGCCGGTCAAACTCCGGCGAGGCTTCGTCTGCAAACGCGGAAAGTGTAAACTGTGTCATATGCCCTCCTTAGAACGTGCAGCCGGCACGAAGCAGGTTTTCGGCGCTCAGCTTCAGCTCGTCAAACGGGTTGCGGTCGTAGCAATTGTCCTGTTCGATCATTGCATATTGAATGCCTGTCTTCTCGCACGCCTCAATGATGGACTTAAAGTCCATGTTGCCGTCCATCACGGCTGCAAAGCGCTGCTCGTGGCCGTGCATCTTCATGTCCTTAAAGTGGATGACGTCAATGCGTCCCGCCATTTTTTCAATCTGTACCTGTGGCGAGCGCCCACCGTACTGCGTCCAATAAACGTCCAGAATAAAGCCCCATTTTGCCGGGTCGGTCTCCTCCGCCATGTGGTCGATGAGGCACTTGCCGTCAAATTTCTCGTATTCAAAGCCGTGGTTGTGGTAATGCAGCTTCATGCCCGCGTCGTGCAGCTTGTCGGCAGCGGGGCCGAAATCCTTCAAAAACGCGCGCATACCTTCCAGCGAGCCCGTGTATTTCTGCGGCATCATGCCGATGCCCACGTGGTTCGTACCGAAAATGCGGTGGTTCTCAATCACCTTTTCGGTGTTCTCCAGAATGAGCTGCGGGTTCGTATGCGTAATGATGATGGAAAGCCCGTTTTCATCGCAAATCTCGCGGATGATATGCGGGTCAATGTCGCCAAACGCAGAGACCTGCAAAGTCTTGTAGCCGATGTCGTGCAGCTTTTTCGCCGTCTCTCTAAAGTCGGCTTCGTTCTGCGCATAGTCGCGGATGGTGAAGCCCTGTGCGCCGATGATCATGAAAAATTCCTCCCAAAAGTCAGATTATACGCCGGAGTACGCGGAGAAACCGCCGTCCACCGGGATTGTGATGCCGGTCACAAAACCGGACGCGTCATTGTCGATGAGGAAGCGCAGTGTGCCGAGCAGCTCCTCAGGCTTGCCGAAGCGGCCCATCGGGGTCTGCGAGATGATTTTGTGACTGCGCGGGGTCAGGCTGCCGTCCTCGTTAAAGAGCAAGGTGCGGTTCTGATTCGTTGCAAAGAAGCCCGGCGCAATGGCGTTCACGCGGATGTTGCAGTTTGCAAAGTGTACCGCCAGCCACTGCGTGAAGTTCGAGACCGCTGCCTTGGCACCGCTGTACGCCGGGATCTTCGTCAGTGGCGTAAACGCGTTCATCGAGGAGATATTCACAATGCAGCCGCCTGTTTCCAGCATGTCGGTCGCAAATGCCTGCGTCGTCAGCAGCGTGCCGAGAAAGTTCAGGTTGAACACGAACGAAACGCCGTCCTGGTCAAGGTCAAAGAACGACCGCGCGTTTTCGTCCAGCATATCTTCTTTGCTGAAATACTCGCTCGTCGTGGTGCCCTTCGGGTTGTTGCCGCCCGCACCGTTGATGAGCACCTCGCACGGGCCGAATTCTTCCAGCACAACGTCATGCGCTTTTTTCAGGCTCTCTTTGTCCAGCACATTCGCCTGCACGGCAATGGCCTCACCGCCCGCCTTGCGGATACCCTCCGCCTCGCGCTCCGCAGCCTCCAAGTTGAGGTCAAGCAGTGCGATTTTGTGCCCGTCTGCGGCAAGCGCGCGGGAAAAAGCGCTGCAAAGCACGCCGCCCGCGCCGGTAATGACAATATTCATAGGAAATTCCTCCTTATTATAACGTGACTTTTATTCGCTGAATAACTTGCGGCTATTTTCCACGCAAAGGTCGGTCAGCAGCTTCAGCGCCGCCTTTTCGCTGAGGAACGTGCCGTCCATAAGCTCTTCCGCCACCCTGTTGCACAGCACGCGGCGGAAATAATCGTGGCGCGCATAGGAAAGGAAGCTGCGGCTGTCCGTCAGCATGCCGGTAAACTGCCCAAGGTGGCCGGTTTCCGCCATAATGTTCAGCTGCTCCTCCATGCCGCGCTTGTGGTCACAGAACCACCACGCTGCGCCGGGCACAACGCCCTTAAAACTGCCCGCCGTCGTCGCAAGCGCCATATACATCGAAGGCTCCAGCGTGTACAAAATCGTGTGCGGCAGAGAATCCCTGCGGTCCATCGCGTCCAAAAGCGCTGCAACTTCGTGCTCCGGGATCGGGTCGCCCACGCAATCGCCGCCGGCGTCCGGACCCACGGCCTCAAACAGCCGCGTGCATGCGTTGCGCTTTACGTTCAGGTGCAGCTGCATCGTCACATTATGCGCCTTGTATTCGTGCGCCAAATACACATACATTTCAAATAGAAAATTACGGAACTCGTTTTCCGGGATTGTCTTTCCCTTCAGCGCCTTTTTAAACGTCTCCGCGGCATCGCAGCTTTTGTCTTTCTTCGGGAAGCCCTCAATGCCGATATCGCTCACGCGGCAGCCGTTCTCGCAGAAGAAATCAAGCCGCTTTGAAAGCGCCGTTTTCAGGTCGTCGAGCGTCTCCACACTAAAACTGCACACCTCGCCGAGGTGCAAGGCGTAGTCGCGATAGTTCGCGCGGCAAATGTTCAGCGCCGCGTCCGTGCGGAACGAGGGCACCACGCGCACCGGGAAGTTCTTCTCCTTCGCAATTTCCTTGTGGTATTCCAAAGAATCTGCCGGGTCGTCCGTTGTCGCCACAAGCTCCACATGGCTTTGCAGCATCAGTTTGCGCGGGGAGAGGTGGTGTTCTCTGATATACGCGTTTGCGCGGTCAAAAATATCGTCCGCACTTTCCGCTGTCAGTGTGTCTTCAATGCCGAAAAACATCGAAAGCTCCATGTGTGACCACACATAAAGCGGGTTGCCCATCGCGGTCTCGAGGCACGCCGCCCACGCGCGGAACTTCTCACGCGGCGCCGCGTCGCCTGTGATGAGCGCCTCCGGCACGCCGCAGGCACGCATCAAACGCCACTTGTAGTGGTCGCCGCCCAGCCAGATCTGCGCAATATCCGGGAATTCCCTGTCCTCCAAAATCTCCTTCGGCGAGAGATGGCAGTGGTAGTCGACGATCGGCAGGTCGCGCACCGCGTCATATAAATTCTTAGCAACATCGCTTTTCAAAAACAGATCGTTTCGCATCTGAATAAACTCCTTTCGGGCGGCAGAAAAAGGCAAAGTTTCCCCACCGCTGCTACTGTAAGTATAGCACGATGAATTGCAAAATAAATGATATATTGCGGCACATATATTGCAAATCGGTGCAAAATGTGCTATGATTTCTCCAAAGAAAGAGGGTGAAAAACGTGGAAACAGGTAAAAATGACGAAATGCTGCGACAAGATTTTCAGCTTTCACACAATCGAGACCCCTATTTTCGCACCATGGAGTTTCATGCGCACGATTTTTTGGAGCTCTATTACTTTTTGGACGGCAGCGTGACGTATTATATTGAAGATCAGGTCTACGACCTTTGTCCCGGCGATCTGCTCATTATTCCCGCCGGCAAAATGCACCGCCCCGTCATCGCAAACGAGCACGCCGCCTACGAGCGCATGGTGCTGTGGATCACCCCGCAGTACCTACAAAGCATCGACAGCCCCGCGGGTGACCTGCAAAAAAATCTGCAAAAGGTGGGGGAGCACGGATACTGCGTGCCTTTTCGCGGCGATGAAACGGTGTTTGTCACGGCACTCTTAAAAAAGCTCTTGTATATGCAGAAAAACGATACCGACCCTAAGTTCTGCGCCGGCGCCGTAGAGCTGTACCTGTGGACGATTTTCCGCTCCTACGGCGTTATCGATACCACGCACCGCAATGAAACACAGGTCATCCCGCAGGTCATTCGCTATATCACGGAGCATTTCAGCGAGCCTTTAACGCTCGAAGACATCGCCGCAGAGTTCTTTGTCAGCAAATCGTACTTAAACCGCCACTTTAAAGCATATACCAATTCCACCGTGTACGCCTACATCATGGCGCTTCGGCTCACCCATGCCCGCCGTATGCTGCGCGAAGGCATCCCTGCCGTAGAAGCCGGCCGCGAGTGCGGCTTTTCCGATTATTCCACATTCTACAAAGCCTTCAAAACCCAAACCGGCCTTTCACCCCAGCAGTTTAAAAGCCGGGCTTGATTTTGGAAAAATGCGTATGCTTCACGCGCTTTCGCAGCCGCAGACAGAACATAGGAAGAGCGGCTGACGTTTTCTTAAAATTTCCTGACAAGCATTTACAACCGAAATCAAATTCGCTATAATGGAGATAACAAAAATCAATGCGCGGCGAAACAGCGGCGGCATGTCGACTGCGGGTATCTGCGCGAAAGGACGGTAGAAATTTATGGCTTTTTGTGAAAAATGCGGAGCACAGATCCCCGAAAACGGCACCTTCTGCGCAGCTTGCGGTGCGCCCGTAGCGGCACAGGCGCAGCCCACCCGGATCCCGGAGCAGCCGGCAGCACAGCCGCAGGCACCCGAGCAGCAGCCCCAGCCGCCGGTTTACCCGCAGCAGCCCGTATACCAGCAGCCGGTCTATCCCCAGCAGCCTGCGTATGACCCGGCAGATCACACCGCAGAGTTCGACCCGGAGGATGTCTCCCAGAATAAGGTCATCGCCATGGCAGCGTACATTCTCGGCACCGTCGGCATCATCATCGCACTGCTTGCGGCACCGCAGAGCAAATACGCGGCGTTCCATTCCCGTCAGGCGTTGAAGCTCGACATCGTCAGCACCCTGCTGCTCATCGTTTCCGCTGTGCTTGCTTTCACGTTCATTGTGCCGATTGCCGGCGCTGTCTGCATTGCAATTCTCTTCGTCGTGCGCATCATCTGCTTCTTCCAGGTATGCAGCGGCAAAGCAAAGGACGCCGCCATCATCGGCAAGCTGCCGTTCTTAAAGTAAGAGAACAAGCTGACGGCAACCTTGGTTAAAAGTTTTTGATCCAACTTTTTTCAAAGAAGTTGAAACCGAACTTCTCGTTCGGTTGTGGATTCCAAAGGAGAAACCTTTGGTCGCCATTTGCAAATGGCGAAACCCTGTTGCGTTCGCAAAAACTAGGAAGGTAGGCTAAACAGTCCGGTGGACTGTTTAGCCGTAGGAAACCCAGTTGCATGGGTTTCCTGAAAGGGCGGCTTTGTGCCGCCCTTTTTTAATACACTGCACTAGCAAACCTCACAGCACCTTTCTTTTGTCCAAAACTTTCTCCCCACCCATGCACTTTTTCCTTGCTTTTTCGCCCTAATCAGGTATAATTAAACTAAGTATGTATTGTATGAAAACCGTCGAAGCCACAACGACCTCGACGATAAGCAGATAAAAAGGACGGAAAGAAACTATGGCTGATTTTGAGCCGTTTTTTGAACTGAAAAATCAATATAGAGAGTTCTGCCCGGTCTTGCTGCAAAGCGGCGCGCTGTACCGTGAAGAGCCCACCGCGTCCGCCGAAGCGGAAGAGACCGAAACTGCGGAAGTTGCTCTCCCCGCAGAGCAGGAAGAAGCGGCTTCCCCGCGCACATTCCTGCGTCTCGCATTCCGCAATATCGACCCCCGTGCCGTGACAAGCGTTTATGTCGATATCCACATTTTCGACAAAGCCACAAACGAGCTCGCCGTCGTGCGCGACCGCCGCTATCTCGTGCCTATTTTGGGCCGCGATGCGGTCTTCGGCGCAGACGAGGAGATCGACGTTGATGACGCCGCGTACAGCTTCTCCGTCGCCATTAAGAAGGTGCAGTTCGAGGGCGAAGACGTGTTCTGGAACGGCAGTGCCTCACTGCTGTTTGAAAATCTCCCCGAACAGGCGAAAATCGCGGACGTCATGGAGGACGAAGATCTCCGCGCACAGTATCAGCGCGATTTCACCGAAATGGCAGAGGATAAAGAAGCTGCGGCGCAGTTCGTCCCGCAGGAATACAAAGACCTCTGGATGTGCGCCTGCGGTGAAGTGAACCACAAAGATGAAGAAAAATGTGCCGCCTGCGGTGCCGAGTACGGGCCCCAGCACGCACTGTTTGAAGACGAAGAAAAGCTGAAAGAAAACCTCGAAGCCTATAACAAGGCTGAAGCTGAAAAGGCCGAGGCCGCCCGCATCGCCGCAGAAAAGAAAGCGGCAGAGGAAAAAGCCGCTGCCGAAGTTGCCGCCCGCAAAGCGGCAGAGGAAAAGGCTGCCGCTGAGGAAGCTGCCCGCAAAAAGCGGCTCCACCGCAAAATTTTCCTGTCTATTTCCATTCCGCTCGCCGTTCTCATCGCCGCGTTCGTCGTGGTGCTCATCGTCTACATCATCCCGCAGAACCACTATAACGATGCCGCCGCCTTGCTCGAAGCCGGCAAGTATGACGAAGCCATCACCGCGTTTACGGCGCTCGACGGATACAGCGACAGCGCCGCCCGCATCACGGAGGCAGAGTACAAAAAAGCCTGCGACCTGCTCGAAAACGAGAAATTCGCAGAAGCCATCGAAGCCTTCACCGCCCTCGGAGATTACGAAGACAGCAAAGATCGGATCACCGAGGCCGAGTACCGCCGTGCCGTAAAGACGTTTGAAAGCGGCGCATACGAAGACGCGTTAAATCTCCTTGAGCCCCTCAAGGATTACAAGGAGGCCGCCGAAAAAATCGAGACCTGTCACTATGAGCTCGGCATGAAGGCCCTCGAAGCGGATAACTTAAAGTCTGCCGCCGCGCATTTTAAAGAAGTCAACGCGGAGCAGAATAAGAAAATGCAGGCCGCATTCTGTGATAAAGGCATCGCGTTCTACGAAAAGGGCGACGAAGAAAAGGCACTTACCTATTTTGAGTATGTCACCGATAAAGACCTTCTCCCGAAGATTGACGCCGCCTACTACGCGCAGGCGTTAAAGCTCGTCGAAGACGGCGAGTACGACAAGGCGACCGAAATTTTCACAAAGCTCGGCGAATATGAAGACTGCCCGACGCAGCTTCTGCGCATCCACGCGCTGAAAGCGGAGCAGTATTACAACAACGCCGATTACGAAAACGCCATCGCGGAGTTCAAGGCCGCCGGCGATTACGGCGACGCCGCCTCCCGCATCACGGAGGCGACCTACCGCCTCGGCGCGCAGCAGCTCGCAAACGGCGAGGTGCGCAAAGCCTACGATACGCTCTATCCCATCCGCAGCTACGACCCCGCCTATATGCTCCTCGTCTCCAATTCGCAGTTCTATATCCAGATCTACGACGTAGGCGCCGGCCCCAACCCCTTAAACGAAAACTAAAACCCAGCGCCCGCAGAGTCATCTTCTGCGGGCGCTTTTTGTATAAAAAACGACCCCGAGTTTCAAATCCTCGGGGTCGATCCATCTTCAAATTATCAATAACCTTACTTTCCAAAGCTTCCGCGCAGCAGCATGGCGGCGTGCTCGCGGCGCAGCTCCTCGCACAGTGCGTAAAGGCTCCACTTGTCGTTGTGTTCCGTGTGTACGGCTTTCAACGGAATGGGCGCGATACCCGCTTTTTTGTACGCTGCAAGGAACACGTCCAGCATCTCACCCGCAAAGCCGGAGAAAATCAGCACCTCCGGCAGCTTGTAGCCCGCCGGGGCTTTCTGCACGTTCGCGTTCACTTTCTCGCCGCACAGCGCTGCAACTGCGCGGTCACGGTCGGCGTTCGTCAGCCGTCTTGCCGTCAGGTGCAGCTCTCTGCACAGCGCGGAAAGCTGCTTTTCCTTCGCAGCGTCTTCAACATGGTATAAAACAAGAGCCATACGTTTCTCCTTACTCCTCGCACAGCGGGCGGAACAAGTCGCCGCGGCGCTTCATCATGCGGTAACGGAGGATCATCATAATCAGCACCCCAAAGCGTGCCGCAGATTCGATCACGTTCACCGTGAAGATCGCCGTGTCGTTCGCGCCGAGCGCCGTGTAGACCGAAACGCCGAAGAACGGCAAAAGCGAGTTGCTCAGCGTCACAAACAGCGTGTAAATGCTGATGATGAGCGCGCGGTTCTTTTTCGGCGTCGCCTGCAAAAGTAGCTGTACCACGCACATGTTCGTCGCACCCTGCGGAATGTTGCCGATGAGCGCCAGAATCATAAAATACGGCATACGCGCGCTTTGCGGCAGCAACGTCATAGAAGCCACCGTAATGGGGCAGAGCAGCAAGCCCGCGCATACGAAAATGATTGTAAAATGCTCGGATTTGCGGCGGCACAGTTTCGAGAAAAAGCCGATGAAGATCATCTGGCAAATGGAACACAAAGCCTGAAAAAAGCTCAGCTGCGCTTCGTTCATGCCGGCATATTTTGTCTCCGCTATGTACCAAAGGCTCCAGTCCAGGTGCCACGAAAGGTAAAACAGCATGATGCAGATGAAAAAGCCGCGGAACGGCTTGCTGCGTACCATCTGGTTCAAAGCTTCCGGGAACATTTTCAGTCCCATCTCCTGCTTTTCTTCCGCCTTGCGCGGCGGACAGGGGATGCGGCGCAGCACAAGCGCCTGCAAAAGCATGCATACGCCTGCAATATAAAAGAAAATGCGCAGCACAATGAGTTTTCCCTCGGTGTCCGGCATCAGCGTCATGACATTGCCGCACAAAAGCGGCACCACAATGCCCACAAAGAACAGACACCGGCTGCGGAACGTGAACACGCTGTTGCGCAGGCCCGGCTCCACCGCGTCACCGAAGAATGTCTGCCACTGCGCGTTATACAGCGCAATGCCGCCCACCGTCATGCCGAGAAACATAAAAAATGCCGTCATGCGGTGCTCGCCGAACAGCGGCACAGAGCCGTAAGCAAAATACGCCGCGCTCAAAAACAGCGCCAGTACGAACGGCACCGTGCGGCTCGTCTTCGTACGGTTCGCAAGGAATCCCACCGGAATCATACAGATGCCCGCCACCATGTTCGGCACCATCTGCACAAGGCCGATCTGCGTGTCCGTCGCGCCAAGATTCGTCGCATACAAATTGTTCGCCAGCGAGTAAAGCGAAACGGCATACTGCAATAAAAAGCCCTCAATGCCGAAAAGGCACAGCATGCGCAGTTTCGGATCAGACTGCAGCGATTGGACCGGATGAAATGTAAATTTACCCATAGATGTTCTCCCCTGAGAAAAATAAGCGGCGCACCGAATACACGCGCCCTATCCATTATAAACGAAAACCGGGCAAAGACAAGCCTTACCCGGAATTTTCATCGTTTTATTTTTTGTAAACGCATTTGCCGCCCAAATACGTCGCCTCGGCTTCAATACGGTGCAGCGTGTTGGCGTCCGCCTTGAACGGATCTTCGGAAAGCACCACAAAGTCCGCAAGCTGTCCGTTTGCAATCTCGCCCTTTTTGCCTTCCTCAAATGATGCTACCGCGCCGCTTTTTGTAAACGAGTCGATGGCCTCCCGTACCGTCAGCGCTTCCTCCGGGCGATACGGTGCGTTCGTTGAGCCAATGCTTCGCCGCGTTACCGCGCACTCCATACCGCGCATCACGTTCGGCTCCTCCACCGGCGCGTCCGAGCCGTTCGAGAACGGAATGCGCGCGTTCAAAAGCGTCTTAGCCGGGTAACTCGTGCCCGCCAATTCATCGCCCACACGCTCGCGCACAATGTGCGTGTCGTAGTCGAGGAAGATCGACTGCAAATTCACGCGCAGCTTTAATTTCTTCATGCGCTCAATCTGGTCACGCCGCACAATCTGGCAGTGCACGATGCCATGTCGGTGGTCGTCGCGCGGGTGCTCATGAAGCGCCTTTTCGTAAGCGTCCAATACGTTGTCGAGCGCCCCGTCGCCGATGGCGTGTACCGCAACGGAAAGTCCCTTTTCGTTCGCAAGAGAGATAAGCCCGTTCAATTCCGCATTCGTGTATAGCGGAATGCCGCGTGCGTTCTCATCGTCTGCATACGGGCGGCTTAAACACGCTGTGCGTGCGCCGAGCGACCCGTCCGAGATGATCTTCAGCGGTCCCGCGCGGAACATATCGTCTTCAAAATACGCATCGCCGCTCTCGATATATTCAGAAAGCGCCTCTACGTTCGTAAACTGTGCCTGCTCGTTCACGCGCACCGTCATCAGCCCCGGCGTTCTCAAAAGCTTCTGCACCGTCTTGTACGGCACACCGGGGAACGTCTCGTAGTCGTCGCTTTGGCAAGAGGTGATGCCGTAACGGTTCAGCCGCTTGCAGGAGGCGCGCAGCATTGCACACAGCTGCGCCTCATCCGGCTCCGGAATGCCCGCGTACACCACCGCTACGGCGTTTTCAAAAAACTGCCCGTTCGGCTCGCCGTTTTCATCTAAAGCAAAGCTGCCGCCCGCCACTTGCGGCGTGTCCTTCGTAATGCCCAACACTTCCAGCGCCTTCGAGTTCACTACGCAGATGTGCCCGCATGCCCGCGTAATGCAGATCGGGTGTTCGGTAGAGACAGAATCCAAATCCCACCGCGTCGGAAAGCGGCGCTCGTCTGCAAAATAATCGTGGTTAAAGCCGCGCCCCTGCACCCACGTGCCGGGTGTTACGCCCGTTTCCTTTATATAGGTGCGCAGACAGTCGAGCATCTCCTTTAAAGACGTCGTGTGCGCGCCGAGGTTCGCCATTGTCAGCACATTGCCGAGGTTCAGCACATGCATGTGTGAGTCATTAAACCCCGCGCAGACGAATTTTCCGCCTAAATCGACTACTTCATCTGCCGTGGCTTTATCCGTCTCGCCCACAAAGCAGAATTTCCCGTTTTCCACCGCAAAATCCGTCACAAAGCCGTTTCCCGTGTAAATCGTGCCGTTTTTATAAACCGTCCGCATATTGTCTCCCCGTTTCCATCCGTTTTCTCCAGTATAAAACAAGGGGAAAGCCCCTGTCAAGTTGAAAAAGCCTGACTTTTCCCGCGCGCCGTTCCATCTTGTTTTTATTCGTAAAGAGAAAAATAGCGCACGGCATAATGAAATTCCATACAGCTTACTAAAATATCAAAAATGAAATAGTAGATATGTCAATATAACATTTTACAATTCGATTTAATGTGCGTATAATACAGATGCTTCCAAATACAGTTTACAAAAAAGTAACAAGATATTTGGTCAATGTCAACAAAAACGTGTGCTCTTGTGACCGTGTCTTGTTGCTGCTGTTCACAGCGGCGAAAGATGCGGTCGTGTGCCCTTTTGGGGCGCAGCGCTGAAGGGGGAATTTTTGCCCGGTGATATTGAAATGGAAGGTAAAATTTTGAGAAAGAAAGGGAAAAACAATGAAAGCAAAGAAAACAAAGCTGGCTTTGTGGATCTGCGCTATTGTGGTGCTGCTCGTCGCAAGCATTCTGGTTCCTTCGGTGCAGAAGACCGAAACGATTCAGGTGACCATGCGTGACGCGGTTCTGCATGAGACGAACAGAATCAGCCTCTTTGGCATCAAAGATGTCAACCCGGCGTTGATCTCCGCCATGGTGGTCTCGGGCATCTTGCTGGTGTTTGCGGTCATCGTGCGCATTTTCGTCATTCCGCGCTTTAAGATGGTGCCCGGAAAGTTCCAGATGCTCCTTGAGCAGGCGGTAGACCTGTTCGACGGCATGGCTAAGTCCAACAGCCCGGGGCGCAGCGGCTTCCTCGGTGCGTACATCTTCACGGCCGGCGCGTACATTTTCATCGGTACGCTCTTTGAACTGTTCGGCATTCAGGCTATCACAACGGAGGGCTCGCCCATCACGCTTCCGGCGCCGCTGTCCGATGTCAACGCCGCCATCGCCATGGGCTGCTTCTCGTACCTCGTCATTCTGGGCGGCGGTATCGCGTATAACGGCTTCAAAGGCGTGGGCAGCACTTTAAAGGAGTTCTCGCTGCCGATTTCCATGAGCTTCCGTCTGTTCGGTGCGCTTTTAAGCGGCCTGCTCGTTACGGAGCTTGTGTATTATTATGTGAATCTGAGCTTTGTGCTGCCGGTCATCGTGGGCGTTATGTTCACGCTGCTGCACGCGCTCATTCAGGCATATGTTTTGACGATGCTCGTCGCGCTCTATTTCGGCGAGGTTTCCGAGAAGCAGGAACCGAAAAAGAAAAAAGTAAAAGCAGAAGCTGAAAATTAACCTACGGAGGGAAAATATCATGAACGCAAAACAGAGAAAGTTAAAGAAGCTTGCCATCATTCTGCTGGCAGTCATCGCCATCCTCGCCATCTCCATTCCGGTATTCGCCGCAACAAACGGTGATGCCGCAACCACCACGGCAACAGCCGAAACCGCAGTAGAAGCTGCAGCCACCACCGCAGACAGCACAACCGGCCTTAAGGCACTTGCTTCCGCTATTGCAGTCGGTATTGCAGCCGCCGGCGGTGCAGTCGGTATGGGCCTCTCCGCAGGTAAGGCTGTTGAGGGCATCGCACGTCAGCCGGAGGCTGAAAGCAAGATTCGTACCACCCTCATGCTCGGCCTCGTCTTTATCGAGACGGCCATCATTTATGCCCTGCTCGTTGTTATCCTCATCATCTTCGTCCTGTAAAGGAGAGTGCAGATCGTGAACATCCCACTGAATATTGATTGGCAGCAGATTTTGCTGCATGTACTGAATTTCGTCATTTTGTTCGGCGGCCTGTATTTCCTTTTGTACAAGCCGGTCAAGAACTTCATGGCAAAGCGCGAAGCGCATTATGCCGAAATGGCACAGAAGGCCCAAAGTGAACTCGATTCCGCCGAAAAGATCAAGGCGGATTATCAGGAGCAGCTCAAGTCCGTTGAGGGCGAGATCAGCGCAAAGAGAACCGAAGCGCAGAAAGAGCTCGACCGCAGCGTACAGCAGCAGCTTTCCGATGCCCATGCACAGGCGGATAAGATCGTCGCCGATGCGCAGAAGGATGCTGCCCGTGTACATGATAAGATGATCGCAGACGCACAGAAGGAGCTTACCGAGCTCGCTATGGAAGCGACCAAGAAGCTTGTTTATAAAGACGGCGATCCGTATGACGCGTTCCTCGATCAGGCAGAGAGGGGAGAGCCGAATGCGTAATGCAGATGAAAAGGCCGTAGCCGTTCTCCGCGGCAGCCGCCGCCCGGATGCCGAACAGGAAAAGCGCTTTGCGGAATTCCTGCTGCGTACCTATGGCTGTGAGATTCCGCTCACCTTTGAAGAAGATAAAATGCTGAACGGCTTCACGCTTACCGTCGGCACCGATGTGTACGATTGGAGCCTCAAAAGCCGTCTGCGCCAGTTTGAAGAAAAGCTAAAGGCGTTAAAGTCCGGCAGCGATTCCGTCATTCCGCTGATGAAGGAAGCCGTTGAAGATTTTACCCCGTCCGCAGAAGCGGAAGAGACCGGTACGGTTCTCACCGTTGGCGATGAGATCGCCGTTGTCAGTGGCCTTGAGCATGCCGCCTACGGCGAGATTCTCCTGTTCTCCTCCGGCGTTAAGGGCATGGTGCAGGATCTGCGCCGCAATGAGATCGGCTGCGTCCTCTTTGGCGACGATGCCGAGATCACCGAGGGCAGCCTTGTGCGCAGAAGCGGCAAGACCGCCGGTATCCCGGTCGGCGACGGCTTCCTCGGCCGTGTTGTCGATGCACTCGGCACGCCGATCGACGGCAAGGGTGACATCAGCGCCGAGGGCTACCGCCCCATCGAGTGCCCCGCACCGGGCATCGTCGACCGCCAGCCGGTCAACGCGCCTATGGAAACCGGCCTTCTCGCCATCGATTCCATGTTCCCGATTGGCCGCGGCCAGCGTGAGCTTATCATCGGCGACCGCCAGACCGGTAAAACCGCCGTCGCGCTCGATACCATTTTGAACCAGAAGGGCAAGAACGTCGTTTGCATCTATGTCGCCATCGGTCAGAAGTCCAGCTCCGTTGCACAGCTTGTGGAGACCTTAAAGCGCCGCGGCGCCATGGATTACACCATCGTCGTCAACGCATCTGCCAGTGACTCGGCTTCCTTGCAATACATCGCACCGTATGCCGGCTGCGCACTCGGCGAGCACTTCATGTATCAGGGCAGAGATGTCCTCATCGTGTACGATGACCTTTCAAAGCACGCCATTGCGTACCGTGCACTGAGCCTGCTTTTGGAGCGTTCCCCGGGTCGTGAAGCGTATCCGGGTGACGTTTTCTACCTGCATTCCCGTTTGTTGGAGCGTTCCGCGCATCTTTCCGATGCACTCGGCGGCGGCAGCATGACGGCATTGCCGATTGTTGAAACGCAGGCGGGCGACGTTTCCGCTTACATCCCGACGAACATTATTTCCATCACAGACGGTCAGATCTTCCTTGAGAGCGACCTGTTCTTCTCCGGCCAGCGTCCGGCTGTTAACGTCGGTCTTTCGGTTTCCCGTGTCGGCGGCGATGCCCAGACAAAGGCCATGAAAAAGGCAGCGGGCGGCATCCGTCTGGACCTTGCCCAGTACCGCGAAATGGAAGTTTTCACCCAGTTCTCCAGCGACCTCGACGAGACCACAAAGCGTCAGCTCACCTACGGTCAGAGCCTTATGCGTCTGCTGCGTCAGCCGCAGTACCATCCGATGAGTCAGCACGATCAGGTCATCACGCTCGTCTCCGCCCTGCACCACGTCATGCAGGACGTCCCGCTTGACGATATGGGTCGTTTCCACACGGAGCTTATCAAGTACGCCGAGGAGAATATGAGCGATGTCTGCCGCCGTGTCGATACCACCGGTCAGCTTTCCGACTCCGACCGCGAAGAGATTTTGAAAGTCGCGAAGGAATTCCTCGAAAAGTACAAGGCGGAAAACCCGCAGAACGCGTAAGCGCTCGGAAAGGCGGTTTTCGCTATGGCTAATACAAAAGAGATTAAAACCAGAATCGAAAGCGTTAAGGATACGCGTAAAATCACAAACGCCATGTATCTTATCGCTTCCACAAAGCTGCGCAAAGCACGCAACGATTTGGACCGCACGCGCCCGTATTTCGAGGCGCTGCGCACGGAGATCAAGCGTATTTTCCGTACCCAGAACGACGTGGACAGCCGCTATTTCTACCCCCCCGAGGGCGAGCCGCCGCTGGAGGGCACCTACGCGTGCCTCGTCATCACGGCGGATAAGGGCCTCGCGGGCGCATACAACCAGAACGTCATCAAGGAAGCTATGCACATGCTCGATGAGCATCCCGACACGAAGCTCTACGTTGTAGGCGAATATGGCCGCCACTTCTTTACGCAGCACAATATCCCCATGGAGCACAGCTTCCTCTATACGGCACAGAACCCCACCATGCAGCGCGCGAGAGAAATTTGCGACATCCTGCTCGAGGGCTACGACCGCGGGGATTTTAAGAAGATTTTTGTCATTTATACCGATATGGAGAACAGCCTCACGTCCTCTGCACACTGCACGCGTCTGCTGCCGTTCCACCGCGCCTATTTCCAGACGGATACGGTGGAAAAGGCGGTCACCACGCCGTTCGAGTTTGTGCCCTCCGTGCAGGCGGTTCTCAACAACATCATGCAAAGCTACGTTTCGGGCTTTATTTACAGTGCCCTCATCGATAGCTTCTGCAGCGAGCAAAATGCCCGCATGACGGCGATGGATTCCGCCAACAGCAACGCGGAAAAGCTCCTCGCAGAGCTTTCCTTGCAGTATAACCGCGTGCGTCAGGCTGCCATCACGCAGGAGATTACAGAGGTCTCCGCCGGTGCGAAGGCACAGCGTCAAAAACACAGGAAGGAAGCGTGAACAACGTGAATACAGGTAAGATCGTACAGATCTCCGGCCCGGTCATCGACGTACAGTTCGAGTCCGGCGTTCTGCCGAAAATCAGAGAAGCCCTTTCGCTTACCGTGGACGGACGGCGGTATGTGATGGAGGTTGCCCAGCATGTGGGTGACAACACGGTCCGCTGCGTCATGCTTTCCGGCAGTGAGGGCCTTTCCCGCGGTATGCAGGTTGAGGCTCCGGGCAAAACCATCGAAGTGCCGGTGGGCGAAAACACGCTCGGCCGCATGTTCAACGTGCTCGGCGATCCCATCGACGGCGGCGAAGCCGTTCCCGCAACCGAGCCGCACAAAAGCATTTACAGAAAAGCTCCGTCGTTTGACGAGCAGAACCCGGCCGTCGAGATCCTCGAGACCGGCATCAAGGTCATCGATCTTCTGGAGCCGTACCCGAAGGGCGGCAAAATCGGTCTGTTCGGCGGCGCAGGCGTCGGCAAGACCGTCCTTATCCAGGAGCTCATCCACAACGTCGCCATGGAGCACGGCGGTTACTCCGTGTTTACCGGCGTCGGCGAGCGCAGCCGTGAGGGTAACGACCTCTGGCGTGAAATGCGTGAAAGCGGCGTCGGCGATAAAACGGCGCTCGTCTTCGGCCAGATGAACGAGTCCCCGGGCGTGCGTATGCGTGTCGCCCTCTCCGGCCTCACCATGGCAGAGCATTTCCGTGACGAAGAGCACAAGGACGTCCTGCTCTTCATCGATAACATCTTCCGTTTCGTGCAGGCAGGCAGTGAGGTTTCCACGCTTCTCGGCCGTATGCCTTCCGCCGTCGGTTATCAGCCGACCCTCGCAAACGAAATGGGCGAGCTGCAGGAGCGCATCACCTCCACAAAAGACGGCTCCGTCACCTCGGTTCAGGCCGTTTACGTGCCTGCCGATGACCTTACCGACCCGGCCCCGGCCACAACGTTCGCCCACCTCGACGCTACGACCGTTTTGAGCCGTAAAATCGCCGAACAGGGTATTTACCCCGCCGTCGATCCGCTGGAGTCCACCTCCCGTATCCTCGAAGCCGATGTTGTCGGCGAGGAGCACTACCGCATCGCGCGTGAAGTGCAGGAGACCCTCCAGAAGTACAGTGAGCTGCAGGACATCATCGCCATCCTCGGTATGGACGAGCTCAGCGACGAAGATCAGCTCACCGTGCAGCGCGCGAGAAAGATCCAGCGTTTCCTCTCGCAGCCGATGCACGTCGCAGAAAAGTTCTCCAGCGTGCCGGGCGTTTACGTCCCGCTCAAAGAGACGCTGCGCGGCTTCAAGGCCATCGTAGACGGCAAAATGGACCAGTACCCCGAGGCGGCGTTCTATAACGTAGGTACGCTCGAGGACGTCATCGCGAAAGCGAAGCAGTTAGAGGCGGAGGCGATCTGATGCGTACATTTCAGATGCACCTGCTTGAAGCCGATAAGGTCTTTTTCGAGGGCGAGTGCGAGTCGCTTGTCGTGCCCACAACGGTCGGCCAGTACGGCATTCTGGCGGGTCACAGCAATATGATCTCCGCCGTCGTGCCGGGCGTGCTCTCTTACCGCGCACCGGGTAAGGAGTGGCGCACCGCTGCCGTTTCCGAGGGCATGGTGAAGGTCGAGGGCAACGATGTCCTCGTGCTTGTAGACTCCGCCGAGTACCCGGAAGAGATCGATGCCAAACGTGCACAGCGCGCCGCCGATGAGGCGAAGGAGGCCATCCTCCAAAAGCGCAGCGTGCGCGAATACCGCACCGCGCAGGCGAACCTTGCCCGCGCCATCAACCGCCTGCGCGTCAAGAAAAACGCGAGATAAGGCGGCAAAACCACACCGAATTTCCAAATATGCAAAAAGCGTTCCGAGCATTCGGGACGCTTTTTGCATATTTCACACAAAGGGTTTGCTTTTTTCATGAACTTTTGAAATTTCGCAAAAACTGCGGTACAAAACGGCGGAATGTGCTATAATGAACGCGAATACCGGCGGATAAGTACGCCGGAAAGTTGTATTAAAATTCAGTTTAAAGGAGTCAAAAGCATGATCAAAGTCGGTTTTATCGATTACTATTTAGACGAGTGGCACGCCAATAACTACGTTCACATGCTGCACGATTACTCAAACGGCGAGGTAGAAGCCGTGTATGCCTGGGCTGAAATCGACAGCCCCGAGGGCGGCCTCACAACGGACGCATGGTGCGAAAAATACGGTCTCACCCGCATGATGACGCGGGAGGAGCTCATCGAAAAGAGTGACGTTCTGCTCGTGCTCGCCCCGCGCGACCCGAAAAAGCACGAAGAACTCGCAAACCTCGCGCTGCGCTCCGGCAAGCGCTGCTATGTGGATAAAACCTTCGCGCCGGATCACTTCGCTGCAAAGCGTATGCTCGATCTTGCCGAGCAGAGCGGCACGCCGTGCTGGTCGTCTTCCGCGCTGCGTTTTGCGGAGGAGTATCAGGCAGCGGATAAAACGAACATCAAGGGTGTCAATGCATGGGGTCCGAACGGTTTTGAGGATTACGCCATCCACCAGCTGGAGCCGATCTTCATGATGATGCAGGCTCCCGCGACGGAAGTCATGCACCTGACAAACGACGAGGTGTACACCGGCGTTCTGCGCTTTGCGGACGGCCGCACCGCAACGCTTTCCGGCTACGCAAAGGGCTCGCCGTTCATGATGAACATTGCGCGCTCCACGGAAAATTCCGTACTGGAAATTCGCTCCGATTACTTCCGCCACTTCATTGAGGCGCTCGTCGAGTTCTTCAAAAACGGCACCATCCCTGCCCCGCACAGCGAGACGCTCTCCATCATCAGCGCCTGGGGCGCCCTTATGGAAGCCGAAAAGACCCCCGGCATCTGGGTCAAAGTCCCGAAGGACTGAGTTTGTCGCTGCAAAAACCGTCACAACGCACGCATCTTTGACTGCAAAAGGCTTCTTCCAAAAGCGCGACTATGCGGCCATTAAAGAACAGCAAGTAGAGCGTTGCGGCGTTCGGCTCACGAATTTCGTTATGATAAAAACGATATAAAAAAGATAGTCTTTCTAAGCAAAACAAACGCTTTGGAAGACTATCTTTTTCTATTCGTGCGAAAATGTGCGTTTATTTCTTCGGTTTCGGCGCGGCGGGGTCGGTGAGTTCGGGGAGCGCGCCGCCGGAGACCGCCCAGAAATATAAACTTGCGATGCTGCAATACGGCGAAAAACGTTTGCGGTACCGCTCGAACCGTGCGCGGTCGATCTCCTTGTGGCGGTAGACCATGCGCATGCCGCGCAAAATGGCGAGGTCGCCGTAGCTGAACACATTCGGGCGCTGCAGGCAGAATAAAAGCAGCATTTCCGCTGTCCACACGCCGATGCCCTTGAGCGCGCTGAGCTCGAGGATGACCTCTTCATCCGGCTTTTCGCCGATGCTGATTAAATCAAATTCGCCCGTATGCACCTTTTTCGCGAAGTCCGTGATGTATTCCGCCTTGCGGAACGAAATGCCGAGTGACTGCAAATTTGCTTCGCCATAGCCCAAAACGTGTTCGGCATCGACCGTGCCGAGGGCGTTCTGCACGCGCGCCCAAACGGTTGCCTGCGCCTTTGTGGAAATCTGTTGCCCCACGATGTGGTGTACCACGGCGGAAAAAAGGTCGTCGTCCACGGCGCGCTCAATGTGCCCCACGCGATCGATGACCGCCGAGAGCTTCTTGTCCTTTTTCCGTAAATAAGCGAGCTCTTTTTCGCCGTACGGAAAGTACTTTACGTCATCCATCAGTCGATCTCTCCCGGAGTGCGCGATTTGATCATCGCTTCCAGCTTTTGCAGCTCGGTAATCTCTTGCGGGGTCAGCTTTTCCGGGTAACCGGTCTCGAGCTTTTCGAGCATGGAGCGCATTTTGTAGGCTTCGGCGGGCTGACGCAGAATTTCGCGCTCGCTTTTAATCTGTTCCCGCGCGGCGACTTCGTCGATGATCTGCTGCATGTAGCGGTATAAGTTGCTCCGTTCTGTATAATCGGCGGGCGCGTAGAAATTTAATCGGTTGTCGTTATACAGCTTGTATACTTTGGCGCGGTTATTTTTCTCCGGGTCGTATACGCCGACGGAGTAGCCGCCTTTGCTTTTCACGAGCCGCATGCACGGAATGTCCGTGGCGCTGTCGCCGATATAGACGATGTTCTCATACGGAATGCGCAGGTTTTCCTCGGGCATGCTGTCGTTTACGCGCTCGTCGTACTCCTCCAAAAAGCCTTTTGCAATGCGGAAAATGAACTGCGTCTTGTTCGTGTAATTGATGGCCTGCGCGGGCCACTCCGCTACGCCGTCCGTGGTGTAGAGGTAGGAGGAGGCATAAATGCGTTTGAAATTCTTCGCGATGGCGCTGCCCTCGATGATTTCTTTAAGACCCGAAGAAATGATGTAGTGTTCAAGCTCGATGCCGCGCTGCGCAGCATACGCTGTCGTGCGCGCGAACCAATCCGTAACGCCGCGGTACAGCTCCACCTGCGCACCGATGGCCCGAAAATACTCGCGTTTTAAGGATTTTCCGAGAAAGCGTGAATAGCGAACAAGCATGAACATCCATGAAAGGTTGCTTTCCATGCTGTTTTCCCGCGCGAATGCGTCCGTTTCCGCCCAGAATTTGTCTTTGTCAATGCCAAAAGACGGGATGAGCGTGAACGTCTGCATGTCGTCCGGGGAAAGTGTTTTGTCAAAATCGTAGCAGATCGCCATGCGCGGCCTGTTCTCCATCATGCTGCCGCCCCCTTTCTGTATCTCATTATAGCTAAAAACATTTGTTCTGTAAAGAGGTTTTGAGAAAGTTGTCCGCCGATGTTCTATACTGTCCTGCGATGTCCGGTTTTAACGGCAAAAGAACGCCCTCATCCGCCGCTTTTCGCAGCCGATGAAAGCGCTTTTCGAGCTGTTCCGCCGTTTTGATGCCCGGCGCGTCTTTGGCCTTATTCGCAGACTTGGGGGCATGTCACGTCCAAAAGTCAAGTGTTACGATTTGCGTTCCACCCACGCCCTTTAGGTGGAGGGCGACACCCCACTTGGCCTTATCCAGAGAATTTGTTTCATATTTCTATCCACGCCCTCCGGGTGGAGGGTGACCCAGCCTTGTTCCGTTTGCCAATAAGTTTCCCAAATTTCTATCCACGCCCTCCGGGTGGAGGGCGACCCGTGACGATGCTTTACGCGCTTGCAGACCAGATATTTCTATCCACGCCCTCCGGGTGGAGGGCGACCCGGTGCGCTCGTGCTCATCGGCAGAAGCGTGGAATTTCTATCCACGCCCTCCGGGTGGAGGGCGACCCGCCCATTTTTTCACCCTCTTTTTCCATTTTGGATTTCTATCCACGCCCTCCGGGTGGAGGGCGACTGGCGGGCAGCACCTCGCCGGTCACCCATTTGCGATTTCTATCCACGCCCTCCGGGTGGAGGGCGACCGACCCACGCGAAGCCGGTCGTGCACTTGCACCGATTTCTATCCACGCCCTCCGGGTGGAGGGCGACCGCGTTTTCCTCGGTGTTTTCTTTGAGCATTACGCCATTTCTATCCACGCCCTCCGGGTGGAGGGCGACCGGCGAAAATTATGAATATCTCTTTGATGTATCGATTTCTATCCACGCCCTCCGGGTGGAGGGCGACATGCACGGATGCAATTACATTTCGCCCGAAACAAAAAATTTCTATCCACGCCCTCCGGGTGGAGGGCGACACATTCGATATACCAAGATATGTTAAAGCTTCGTTATTTCTATCCACGCCCTCCGGGTGGAGGGCGACAGGTGGATGCGCTCACGGATGAATTTGCGAGCGCGATTTCTATCCACGCCCTCCGGGTGGAGGGCGACTGCGCCGCGGAGGATGTTGATTTCGCTTACGGCGGATTTCTATCCACGCCCTCCGGGTGGAGGGCGACTGCTCCCCAGAATGTTTAGCTAAATACCGATTAATTTCTATCCACGCCCTCCGGGTGGAGGGCGACAAATTCTCATGAGGCTTTCCCAGCTGTTGTCCGAATTTCTATCCACGCCCTCCGGGTGGAGGGCGACTGTCGTTCTCGTCGCACTCTTCCCACGGTGTTTCAATTTCTATCCACGCCCTCCGGGTGGAGGGCGACCGTTTTGCATTAGTAAAGATATTTGTGTTTATAATTTCTATCCACGCCCTCCGGGTGGAGGGCGACTCTCCCATTCCATGTTTCCAAGGACGGCAGAAACGATTTCTATCCACGCCCTCCGGGTGGAGGGCGACAAGATAGCCCCTTTCGTAAAGCACTTGCATTATATTTCTATCCACGCCCTCCGGGTGGAGGGCGACAAAAGCATTTTTGATAGACTCCGTCGAAGAATACGGAATTTCTATCCACGCCCTCCGGGTGGAGGGCGACCATCAGCATTCCACCCGTATACGCCCGCGGTGTAATTTCTATCCACGCCCTCCGGGTGGAGGGCGACGGCGTTATCATAATTGTAAGGTGGCGGCAATACTATTTCTATCCACGCCCTCCGGGTGGAGGGCGACGGTATCATTCGCGGACAGGCTCGGAAAGATTGATATTTCTATCCACGCCCTCCGGGTGGAGGGCGACCACGCATTTTTTGCGTGGTGACGGCTTTGTTCTGATTTCTATCCACGCCCTCCGGGTGGAGGGCGACCCTGCGTTCGCGCTTCTCTTTTAATGTTCATCGTTATTTCTATCCACGCCCTCCGGGTGGAGGGCGACGCATACCCCGGCACGAAATGTGTTAACAAACTGTATTTCTATCCACGCCCTCCGGGTGGAGGGCGACAGCAAAAACGGACAAAATTTTCGTCTGTTTTTGCGAAAAAGGGAGAAGAATTTGCCTCTTTAAGACGCGGAAAGAGAAAAATTTGCCGGTGGCGTTTTAAAAAGGACAAATTTTGGGTTTTGATTTGGTGCGAAGGAAGCAGGAAAAGCGTGTGCGCTTTGGCTTCGCACTGCGGGTAATCAGATGAGCAGGACGGAATCCTGCGCGTAGGCGGGCTGTACGCCGACATGCTCTACATTTTGCTTATATTGATTGCCGAGGCGGTAAAACCGCAGGCTGTCCGTTTCGGGCTCGATGAGCGCGGTGAGCTCTGCCTTCAGTGTAACATACTGTGCGGCGGTCAGCAAGCACTCGAAAACGGAATTTTGTACGCGCTGCCCATGGTCCACACACTTTTTAGCGACTTTGCGGAGACGCTTTTTCCCGGCGGCGGTCTCCGTGTTGACGTCGTAGGTAATTAAGACCAGCATTTTGACCTCACTTCCAGAAAAACGGCGGATACGCTTCCAGATCGCCGCGCAGAGTGCGGGCGAGCAGGAGTGCCTGCACGTAGGGCACGAGCCCCCACGGAATCTTCTCTTTTAAAAACGGGTGCGTGATTTGCTCCTGCTTTTTGCTTTGCCATGCGCCGAGAAATGCGCGGCGACCGTCGTCCGTTAAAAGCACGGCACCGCTTTCCTGCTTTTGCAGGTGCTTTGCGGTGATAATCTTGCGGTTCACGCAGGAGAGCACAAAGCGGTCGGCATACACGGCGCGCAGCTCCTCCATGAGGTCGAGTGCGAGACTGCGGCGACCGGGTCTTGGGCGGTGCATGAAGCCGATGTACGGGTCGAGCCCGGCACTTTCGAGCGCGGCGGTGCAGTCGCGCGTGAGGAGCGTATAGGCGAACGAAAGCAGGGCGTTGATGTTATCGAGCGGTGGTCGGCGGCTGCGCGAGGTAAAACGGAAGTCGCTTTGCTGCTGCAAAACGAGGTGATCAAACACACCAAAATACAGCTTTGCGGCTTCGCCTTCTAAGCCGAGCAGCTGCGCGGGGTCTTCGCAGGAGGCGATGAGCGGCAAAGACTGTGCCATTTGTGCGGCGGCTGTTTTAAGCGTTTTCACGGGTACGCGCTGGGGGTGGTCACGCGTGGCGCGCTCTAAGACCCGGCGGGCGTTATAGACCTTGCCGAGGATGAACCCGCGGGCGTAGCGGCAGCTTTGATAGGGATCGTCGGACACGCGATTCTGCGTTTGCCGCAGGAGGACATTGCCGTGCTCTTCGCCGACGGTGCGTGCCAAAAACTGCCCGCGCGGGGAGAAAAACGCGATGTCCACACCGCGCTGCACGCAGGCACCCATCAAGGCGGGACTTGCGCCGGCGTAGGAGAAACAGAGAATGCCCTCGAGCGTGTGCAGCGGGAAGCGCGCGACTTCCTTTTGCTCGCGACTAATGACGACATTTTCGCCGTTTACGGAGAGATACGCATCTTCGCTGAGCACGAACAGGGTGTTGAGCAGTTGTCTCACGGGGTATCCTCCTCGCTTTCAAAAATGTGGGCGCGCAGGTATGAGACGGGGTCTGCACGGCTGCACAGCACCGGCAGGCAAATCGATTTTAACGAGCAGGCGTTGCAGTGCTTGCCGGGTTTGACTTTTGGTGTGTAGCCGCGGGCGAAATAGCGGTTCATTTCGGCAGCGGTGTCTTCCGTTTTGCGGCGGAGTTCTTCCGTGAACGGGACAACCTCGCGGCGGCGCGTTTCTATATAGTAGAGCGCGCCCGCAGGGATACCGCACACGAGCATTTCTTCAAGTGCCATGGCTTCGGCGCAGAGCTGCAAGCAGTCGGCATCGGTCTCTTTTTCGCGGCCGTGCTTGTACTCGATGGGGTAGGGCAGCCAAAATCCGGGCTGCCCCTCTAAAGAAATGCCGTTTTTGTCTTTATGAAACTCTACGACGTCGCACGCGCCGGAGAGGTTCAATTTACGGCTGAACACGCGCATGCCGCGCACGGTGAAAACGTTATCGCGCTTTTCGGACAACGTTTCATCGTGGCAGCGGACGTGGTCGAGCTGCCCCTGTGCGGTGCGGGCATTTTCCTGCCACTGCTGCTCGATGTGAATGAGCGCCCACTGGCGGCGGCAGAACGCGAAGTGCTGGATGCCGGACATTAAAAGTCCGTCTTCACGCGCGTCCATTTAGGAAAGACGTTCGCAGGTGACGCCTTCGGGCAGGTCTTCGGAAACGGTGACGGTGTAATCGGAGAATTTGCGCGGGACGGCTACGCCGTCGACCTTTTTAACCGTTACGGCATCGAACAGCTTATAGGAAGCGGCGTTGCCAAGCTCGGACGCGTGCTTGAAGATGATGAGCTCGCGCACGGCCATTTTGCCGCGGGCGGCGCTGTGGTCGTTTTCAAACATATTGAGAATGGCCTGCCAGAGCATTTGAAGGTCTTCTTCGGAGAAGCCGGTCACGCGGCGGGCGAGGTTGGCGGAAACGAAGCCCTCTGCGCGGTAAAGGCCGTAGGGCACGACGTATTTGCGGCCCATTTCGGTGGTTTTGTTCTGGGCGTCGGATTCGGTGGTGATGGCAGTGCGGGTAATGGTGACCTCCTGCGGCACGATGGGGTCGATGGAGCGGGCAAAGCCGAGCTGCACCGGGCCGCGCACCTGACCGCAGTTTAAAGCGCCCTTTACGAATGTTGTCATGACTGCGCCGAATGTGCGGATGTCGAAAAACTCGCTGCACATAAAGTCACGGAGCTTGAGGTCGATATCCGGGTCATTGCTGCGGAGCTTTGTCACAATCTTTTTGGCGTCCTTGCCTTTTTGAATCTCGGCAAGCTCTTCGCCGATGCCGAGCGCTTCTCCGGCTTCGAGGTCGCTGCGATTGAGCGGCACCTGATCCTTAATGTAAATGCGCCAGCCGGATTCATCTTCTTTGACGTCCTGCACGTAGTTGCGGATCTTGCGCTTTAGGCACACATCGGTTATGATGCCGTTGCCGGTTTCCGGGTCTACGCGCGGCATGTTGCCGGCATCGGGGTCGCCGTTGGGGTTGCCGTTTTCCACATCGAATAAGATCACGAAATCGTAGCGGTTTTGAATGGGTTCACGCATGGTTATGCCTCCTCTTTCTGTTCGGTGGTGTCTGTCTTTTTCTTAAAATATTCCTGACGCTGCTGGTAGTAGCCGAGCTGGAACGCGCCCTGTTCTGCAAGCATAAGCTGCTTTGGGAAGGTTTCGCCGAGCTTGTCCGAAAGTTCGCCGATGGATTTATCCAGTGCAATCCGCTGCCCCTCATTGAGCTTTGCGAGGTGTTTCTGCGCTAAATTGATGAGCGTGGGGAACACAAGGCTCGGCGTAGCGGAAGCGGAGTTAAAAAAGCGGTCTTTGATGGTGGTGTTGATGTTGGGATTTGCGGCTTCCTGCGTGCGCTCCAAAACGGCGAACAGGCGGCCGAGATTGTAGGGGATATTGGTGCTTTCTTTGTTTACGGACACGGTCAAAACCTCCTTTGGACAAAGCGGGTCTTCGTTTTTAGAATAATAAGCTTTTATGACGGACGCGCGCGCCCAGGTGACATCGTGCTCGGCGCGGATGCGCTGCACGGTGCCGTTTAGTAAAGTGGCGGGGTAGCGCGTATCGTTTAAGATGGAAGTGAGCAGGTCGCCGGAAAGGCGCGGGAAGGATTTTTGCAGCTCTTCATCGGCTTTTTTCCAGTCTTTGGAAAAGCGGACGGCAGAGCGCGCGAGGGTGTAGGGCCAAAGCGTGTCGAATTTTTCGTAGGCCGGGCGGGTGATCTCCAAACGCTCGTAATGGGCGTTCACGTTTTTGGCGAGCTTTGTGAAGGTATCCTGCCAGAAAAAGCGAACGGAAAGACGCGCGGCGTTCGGCGCGAGCCCCAGAATGTAAAAGTGTGTATCGGGGCTGAGGTGCATGTCCTGTAGGTCGGCTGTTCTGCCGGATACAAGTTTTTGAATTGCGCCTAAAATGTCGTTTTCACTCCAATCGGACTGCTCCTGCGGACCGAAAAGCATAGCTCCCGCAAATGCGGCGATAGCAGGATCGGCATTCTCCACCCAATATACGACGGTGACATCGCCGATGCGGCGAACATTATCACTGCGCAGCAGGTAGTTTAGCGCCTGCGTGTAGGCGGTCATGGCGTAGGTGCTGACGGGAGCGTTCTCGCCCTGCTCGTGCCCGTAGGAGCAGAAGGCATCGGCGTTGAACGAAACGAGCGATGCGCCGGAGCTTTGTGCGCCGCGCACGCCTTGAATATTGCCGTGCAGACGCGCGGCGGGGGCGAGCCTGCCGGTAACACTGCACCGAGTGGGCGTGTCGGAATCTGAAGCAGAATCATAGGCCTGCTGCCACGCGGCGGCGATGTCAGAGTCGTTTGCCGCGGGCTTATTGTTATAATAAAAGATCAGATTGCCGCCCTTATAAATTTCCGAAAGATAGGGCTGCAAAGCAGGGTGCTCGACGGCAGAGGGGGAATTCCAGGTATCGAAAAACGCGCGGACGGCCGCGGCAGCCTCACCGGGGGTATCTTTCAAAATTTCCAGATGCTTTTCTCGGCTGGCTTCAAAGCAAGCTTTGGTGCGCTCGGGCTTACCCTTGTCGTCCACGCCGAGCAGGTAGGAAGACGTATCACACAGAAAATTTGCCGCAACACCGGAAGAGCGCTTGACCTGTGCGGGCACAGCGAGCTGCTGCGGCAGCATCTTTTTACCGTTTGGAGAGGGCCTTTGGAGGGGAGAAACATCGAAAAGGGAACCGTCCGGGTTTAGGTCCAGACGCCAGCTGACATTGACTTTGCTCCAGCCCGGGCGGTCGATCTCACCGCGGGCAAGAAGCGCTTCGTAATACTGAACTAAGGCTTGCAGGATCATCTGAACACCTCGCAGCCGGCCACCTGAATGACACCGTGCTCCATTTTGGCACGGAAATACAGGGGCGTGATATTTTGTGGGTCGGAATAATCGAAATCGTACAGCATAAAGCCGAGGTCGCGCGTCTCGTCAATCGTCGGGATCGGGCCACCCTCCCACTGCTTGAAGTGTGCGGGAAACTCGCGGCAGCCGAAGTACGGGGTGGAAAAGCACTGGCCTTTTCTCATGCGGCGTGTGACGATGTCCTGAAACTTGCCGGGGTTATCGCCGGGTGCGGCTTTTTCCGGCAGCATCTCGAACTCCGCTTCGATGACATAGTGGACGTTCGTCAGCACCATGGAGGCGCGCTGGACGATTTGTTTCGTCGTGACGAGGTACGGCTCATCTTCCTTGCCCTGCGCGATGCGCATGGCGGTGCTCCCGAGAATTTTGCTTTTTACCTCGTTGCGCCGAATGGTGGTGAACTCGATGGGGTTCAAAACGTAGATGCGGCGGATATGCCAGCGTATTCCGGGGTGATAATACAGACTTTCAACTATACCGCGCGCGGCGGACGGGGTGGGGACATCGTAGCTTACACGCTCGACTTTCATCTCTCCGCGTGTGAATAACGCATACGGGCCCCAGACTTCCAACTGAATCAATAAGATCAACTCCTTTCAAAATTCAATTGATGTTGTTTTGATAATACAACTATATAACGATTATTTGAACTTGTCAAGATAAAATTTGAGTTTAGTCTATTTTTTACGGAACTTATAAAGCATAATTTGAATACGTATTGCTTTAATACGTATCATATGGTATAATAGATTTGAATCAGGAGGGGAATTGAAATGCCGAAGAAGCCAAAGGAACTGGAACGGATCATTTTAGAAGACGGCTGGGTGTTCAAGATGCAGACGGGTTCGCACCGCCATTATACGCACCCGACGAAGCCCGGCAAGGTCACCATTCCGTTTCATTGCAAGGACATTCCGAAAGGCACGGAAAATTCCATTTTGAAGCAGGCAGGTTTGAAATAATCTCCCCCGCTTCCGCTTAGACTATATCAGGAGGTCGATTTTATGCTGTCAGCTTATCCCGCTTGTTTTTTTAAGGAAGAAAGCGGTTATTCTGTTGTTTTCCCCGATCTGAACGATCTGTCTACCTGCGGCGAAACGCTCGATGAATCGCTGCGCATGGCGGTCGATTGCCTTGCCGGGTATCTGTACTGGCTGAAAAAAGACGGTGAAGCCGCCCCGGCGCCCTCGTCCGTGGACGCGATCCGCCTTGCAGATGTCGCCGCCGAGCTGGAAGTGTCGATGGACGGCGCGTTCGTGAACATCATCACCGTGGACGTGGAAGAATACGCCAAAACGCACTTTGAAAAAGCCGTCAAAAAGACGCTGACCATTCCCGCGTGGCTGAACACCGCCGCCTTGGAGCAGAACATCAACTTTTCGCAGGTCCTTCAGGACGCGCTGAAAGCCCAACTGCATATGGGATAAAATCAAGTTAAGGTCGCTGTCTGTTTTTACAGGCAGTGTGGGTAGAAATAATTGTTGTTGATTTGTATAGAGAGGTCGGTAAGGGTTTGCCTTACCGGCTTTTCTATTTTATATAAACAGAGCGGTTTCGGTTTGGTCGAGGGTGAGGCCGAGGGCACTGTCGTAGCGGCGGGGATCGGCGAGGACATAGAGCGCACCGCCGTCGATGCTCTGCACGGCGCCGGCTTCGCGCAGGGCAGCGAGCTGCTGCGGGTAGACGTTCACGCTGTACTGCCCGAGCTTTCTGAACAGGGTGCGGCTACGCTCGCCATGGTACAGTCGCTCGACGAGGGCTTCGCCTTGGTCGATCGGGATATACACGGGCGTGGTGCAGCTTTCAATGACCCGTACCTTTTCCGCAACGGAGGCGAACGGGAGCATCTCGTTTTCGAACGCTAGGAGAATCTTCTCACGGTCGAGATCTTCTTTGCCGTACAAATCGCGATAGAACTCAAAATACGCGCGGATTGCAGCTAACGAAGTGATGTCCTCCATGCGTTTTGAAATGTTCTTCATGGCTGCGGCGGGCTGGCGCATGTAGGGCGGCGGGGTGGTGTTCTGGACGGTGAAGACGGTCACGAGGCTTTCATCTAACGGGCGCTTGCCCTCGCGATTGCAGCGGCCGGCGGCTTGCAGGACGGAATCAAGCCCGGCTTCTTCGCGGTAGACGCGCGGGAAATCCACATCGACACCGGCTTCGATGAGCGAGGTGGAAACGACGCGGCAGGGCAGGCCGATTTTTAGGCGTTCGCGAATTTCCTTAATGCGCGCTTTGCGGTGGGCAGGACACAGGTGCGTGGTGAGACAGTACGCACCGTCTTCCGGCAGCGCCTGATAGATCTTCTGCGCGTCCGCGATGCGGTTGACGATGCAAAGCACCTGCGGCAGCGCGATGAGCTCGGCGGTGAGCGATTCTGTGCTGTCAAATGTGTGCTGCGTGATTTTCGTGCGGCGGAAGGTCTCGAAATTTTCAGGGACATTGGGACAGATCTCTTTGATCGGCAGGTCGATTTTCAAATCGGCAAAAACACCGTCTAACGCGGGCTGCGTGGCGGTGCACAGGACGACAATGACGCCGTACTTTCGGGCAAGCTCGGCAAGCGCCGCCGTGAACGGCTTTAGATACGGCATGGGCAGCGTCTGCACTTCGTCTAAGATGAGCACGCTGTTGGCGAGGTTGTGCAGCTTGCGGCAGCGGGCGGGTTTGCTCGCAAACAGGGACTCAAACAGCTGCACGGTGGTCGTGGCGATGACGGGGGCGTCCCAGTTTTCTGCGGCCAGCATTTTGCGGTACTCTGCGGGGTTCGGGCTTTCGGAAAAGAGATATTCCGCGCTGCTGTGGTGCTCGATGACGTTTTCCGTGCCGAAGATTTTTTCAAACGTATCGGCGTTTTGGTCGATGATGGACGTGTACGGCGCGGCGTAGATGACGCGGCTCATGCAGTTTCGTACGGCAGCGGTCAGCGCAAATGCCATGGCAGCGGTCGTTTTTCCGCCACCCGTCGGCACGGTAAGCGTATAAACACCCGGTGCGGCGGTGCTGCCGGAGGCCTTGCACGCATCCAAAATGGCGCAGCGCTTTCGGTTGAGCTCGGTTTTGGGCGGATACCACGGTGCGATGTACGTTTCCAAGCGGTCGAGCAGCGCAGGGAGCGCATCGTAGTTGCCGCGCGGGGCAAGTGCGCCGTCCATAAAGGTTTCGGTGTCGATGAAATCGGCATCAACAAGACAAGAAAACAGCATGCGGATATAAAACGAGAGCCGAAACCCGGTGTTGAATTCTCGCATGTTAAAGGGCTTGACCGGCGGCAGAGTGACTTCGGTTTTCCAATCGTCATACGGTTCGAGGTCGCGTTTTAAGCGGCCCGAGAGGGTAGCATCGTTTTTGGTATCGGCGCGGGAGCCGAAATTCGGTATGCCGCCGTGATGACCTGCGATGGCGAGCGCCAGATACCCGACACCGTGCGCGCAAGCTTCTTTTGCGCCGGCCGTGGAGTGGTCTACGCGCACGCCGCCGTCTAATCGATGCTGAAAGGCATCGCTGTACTTGCCGATGTCGTGCAGCAAACCGAGCAGATAGCCGTCTTCCTCCGCGCCGAATGCGGCGGCAAACTGCTTTGCAAGCTCTGCCGTGCCGGTGAGGTGTTCGTATACGGTTTGCTCGCGGGAATGATCTTCACTTATATGTGCCAGCTTTTTCGCCATAAAATCACCTTTTCGCCTTTGTTAAGACCATCATAGCACGGGAAAAGTACAATGTAAATATATTTAATTTGAAGAATAGGTAAGGTGAGCGGAAAAGCGACAGGCGGGGGCGGGAGTAGAAAGTCATTTGCGATATTCGGAAAAATATGTATTTAATGTTTAATGAGAAGCTTTGAGGTTTGCATAGAGAAATATTGACAAATAAGAACTGTTACGTCATACTTTAAATAAGCTGAAATCGGCAGAAAAGGAGAGAATACAGTTGGCAAAGCTTTTTGATACGGCGGATGCAGAGCGGTTGATACAGGAACATCGCATGATGCTGGAAGAACTGGATGAGATTGCACAGTACGAAGACAACGTGCAGATAGATATTGAAAAAGCAGCAAATCTGGTCGTGACCCGAAACGTATTAGACGTGCTTCGAGATATTCCGGTAGAAGAGATCAATCGTGAAAAAGGCGGATTTAGAGTGAAAGCACTTCGAGACCACGGATTTCGTTCGATCGCAGATATTGTTGCGGCCAATGTGTATTCGATCAGTTCGGTGCATGGTATCAGCGAAGATGCAGCGTATTCCATAAAGCGTATAGCGAATGATATGGCAGACAAGGTGCGAGAAGGCGCAAAGATCAAACTGAATGTTGATAACAAAACGCGGGAATCGACAGCTTTAGTGACAGCATTATCTAAATATGGTTATGCGAGGGAAACGGCAAAAGAATGTCGTGGCTTGATTACTGAGAATAGAAGACAAATCGAATATGCGATAGAAGATTTGTTATTATCTCAGAAAAGATTGAAGTGGATATTTGCATCATCGGCTAAAAAACAAAAAGCAGTGGATGCATATGAATTTTTGGATTCTTATAGAAATGGAAACTATGGTCAAAGAGTCCGGGAACAAAGGACAATATTTGAAAACACAAAGCGGATCAACGGAATAGATGCTTGGAAAGAATTTTCCGAACATTCGGTTTCGTTTTTCAATGCTCTTGAAAATATTGTCCCGGGAACACTCGGTAACGATGATTCAATATACGGACTGCCGGAAGAACTCGCAAGAGAAGTACAAGAGGAATGTTTTTTTCCGGATGGTTTGCTGTGCGAGCTTCGTCGTTACCAGGAATGGGGCGTTAAATATGCACTGCACCAAAAGCGCGTTCTTCTCGGAGATGAAATGGGACTTGGTAAAACCGTACAAGCAATCGCCACGATGGTATCTTTGAAAAACACAGGGGCATCGCATTTTGCAGTTGTGTGCCCGGCGAGCGTCGTTACAAATTGGTGCCGAGAAATTCGTAAAATGAGCCGATTGCAGGTTGTAAAAATTCATGGTGCGGGCAGAAAAGAAGCACTGAATTCATGGATAAGCGCTGGTGGTGTAGCTGTAACAACCTTCGAGACAACAGCACATTTTAATTTGCCGGAATCGTTTGAGCTTTCGCTTTTGGTTGTAGACGAGGCACATTACATTAAAAATTCAGAGGCAAGACGTACGGTGAATGTGAAGAAAATCTGTGAACGTGCAGAGCGCATGCTGTTTATGACGGGCACGGCACTTGAAAATAAACCGGAGGAAATGGTTGCGCTTATCCATATTTTATGTCCTGATATTGCATTGCGAATACAGCACATGCTTGCTTTGACCGCGGCGCCGCAATTTAGAGAGGCAGTTGCGCCGGTTTATTACCGCAGAAAGAGGGAAGACGTACTGACGGAGCTCCCTGAACTTATTGAAAGTGAAGAATGGTGCACACTCGGACAGGCAGAAAAGGATATATATGAACAAGCGGTGTTCGGTAAGAATTTTGCAGAAACAAGGCGTGTGTCATGGAATGCAGAAAATATAAAGGATTCCTGCAAAGCGAAGCGATTGATGGAGCTGATAGAAGAGGCTGAATCTGAAAAGCGAAAAGTGATTATATTCTCGTTTTTTCTGGATACGATCCGAAAAGTTGTGCAGCTTTTGGGTGACCGCTGTATGAATCCGATAAATGGTTCCGTTTCGCCGCAGCGAAGACAAGAGATCATTGACGATTTTGATAAGGCTCCTGCCGGGGCGGTTTTGGCAGCACAAATACAGTCGGGCGGGACAGGTCTGAATATTCAATCTGCCAGTGTGATTATTTTGTGCGAACCGCAGCTTAAGCCCTCTATTGAAAATCAGGCGATTTCAAGGGCGTATCGTATGGGCCAGACAAGGAATGTACTGGTTTATCGGTTGCTTTGTGAGAATTCGATCGATGAAAGAATTATGGATATATTAAAAGATAAACAGGAAAAATTTGATGCATTTGCTGACAAGTCTGTTGCAGCGGCAGAAAGTATAAAAATGGACGATCATACGATCGGAAATATAATAGCGGAAGAAATCGAACGTATCAAAGCCGAAAAAGATCAGTCAAATGAAAAATGATAAGAGCCCCGTGCAACTTTGAAGCCGCACGGGGCGATGTTGTCGTTCTGCTGAAGCGGACAAAACCAAATGCCCCGAGCGGCATTGCTTCCGCTCGGGGCATAATCTTAATATTTGCGTTTAAGCCTGAGGATGATTGTTGTCACAGTTGGGGCACTTGCCGGCTTCGTTCAACGGCGAACCGCACTTGCCGCAGAATTTGACTACGGGTGCGCTCTGCGGGACTTGGGGCTGCGGGTTCTGAGGCTGTGCTGCCTTAGACCGAAGCTGCTGGCGCAGGTCGCCCATGTCGGGGGCCATGAAAATGCCGTTCTTCTCTTCGTTTCCGTTCTGGCTGCGGAGCTTATTGTTGATGGAGATTACGTTTTTCAGCAGCAAGACTGCCATCATCAACAGTTCATACACCAGTCGGATCATAATGGGTCCGAGGATCATGATCAGGATGCCGTAGACGCCCAGCCAGTGGCGTTGCGGGTCACTCTTATGATATGTGGCTTTGGGCTGCGTATTAAACAGGCGCTTCGATCAATCGTTCACCGTTACCCAACGTCCGGTTTCCGCCGACCGTTTCACGGCATCGCAAACGCGTTCCACTCGATACCCTTCTGCGAAGCTGGTAGACGGCTGCCTGCCTTCTACCACCGCTTTGATAAACTCGTAGGATTCGATGGATTTCAATTCGCCGTACCCAATGTTCATTCCGGGAATGTTCCAGGTCACTTCCCCGTGAAAATGCGCGGGGCCGGTGTAGATTGTCTTAAAGCCCCTTCTGTCGTCGGGGTCGCCGGCCAAACACACCTGCAACTCGTTGAGTCGCTCGTAGTTGAAGTAGAGGCTGCCCAGAGTGCCGTGAAGCTCTACCGTGATGAAGTTGTTGCGACCCCAGGCGTTTCTCGTGGCCTCGATGCTGCCTACTGCGCCGTTTTTAAACTTCACGAGGAAGCTGTCCTCATCATCCACGTCTACGGCCTTTCGCTTCGCGTCGGCTCCGAGTTTTACGGTGCCCAGCAGGTCTGTGCCGCCTTCCTGCACCGGCCGCTCGGTAATATAGGTCTGCATTATGCCGGTTACCGCCTCGATGTCACCCGCCAGATACTGGGCGATGTCGATCACGTGCGAGGCGATGTCGCCAAGCGTCCCCGCGCCGGCGATGTCTTTCTGAAACCGCCAGGAGAGCGGGGAGGCAGGATCGGCCGACCAGCTTTGCAGATAGGTGCACCGTACGTTGAGGATTTTGCCGATGGATCCCTCATCGATGAATTTCTTGGCGAGATCGATCGCCGGAACGCGCCTGTACTGGTAGGCGTTCATGGCAATGATTCCCTTTTGCGCCGCTTCCTTTGCGGCCTCCGCCATGGCCTTCGCGTCCTCCAATGTCGAGGCGATCGGCTTTTCGCAGAGTACGTGCTTCCCTGCGTTCAGCGCAGCGATGGCGATTTCGGCGTGGACGTTGTTCGGTGTGCAGATGCTTACCACGTCGATCTCGGGATCGTTGACGATGTCGCGCCAGTCCGTGCAGCATTTTTCAAAGCCGAAGCGTTCTTTCGCGTCCGCCGCGATTTCCGGGACGATGTCGCAGATTGTTTTTAAAACCGGCACGGCCGGGGCCGGCCAGAAATACTTGGGCATGTCGGAATACCCGATTGAGTGCGCTTTTCCCATGAACCCGGCACCAACCAGGCCCACATTCAGTTTTTTCATTGTAAAATCCTCCCATTCTAAGATGCCCTCCTGCGCCGCGCGTCGTTGACCGACGCCGCGGACGGGAGGAATTTTAGATCAGCTTGCCCTGCAGGAAACGGTACGATGTCCGGCAGGCTTCTTCCGGGTCGCCGGCAAAGCCGTCAGCCTCCACCAGATAATCTCCTGCATATCCCTTTTCCTTCAGGAACCGCAGAACCCCTTCGACATCGACGTGCCCAGTGCCCAGCGGGGCAAATCCGTTTTCGTCCAAATCCTTCAGGTGGACGAAGGAGATTCTGTCGTAGTACTTTTTGACGATCTCCAGAGGATCTCCGCCGCCGGCAGCCAGATGCGCCAGATCCGGGCAGATCTTGATGTCGCTCACCGAAAAGAGTCGGTCGATCTGTTCCGGCTTTTCCGCCATGGAACCGAGATGCGGGTGGTAGCTTGCCTCGATGCCGTGGGCGGCGAAGACCTTTTCTGCTTCCTTCAGCCCTTTGGCCAGAAGCGCATAGTCGCCCGTCTGGACGCCTTTCCCACGTATGGCACCGCCGCAGAACGCCACGTAGGAAACGCCTACCTGTTCCGCCAGAGCAGCGACTGTCTCCATGTGAAACATCTCGTCCTCCAGTGCGTCTGGGTAGATAAAATTGGCGCCCACGCAGACGCTCATCATGCCGGCACCGTAGCGGGCCAGCATGTCTTTGAGCACTTGGATGTCCGAACCGTATTTGGTCAGGTTCCCTTCCAACACCTCAATATACCGGAAGCCTGCATTTGTGATTTTTTTCAGCACCGCTTCGTCATCGCAAAGGGTCAGATACCGGATGTCCTTAATGCTTGTAACGCCGCCTCCTTCTCCTACCAGAGGGCCGAACGCGTTTGTCATATAACCGAGTTTCATGTCTGCTCCTTTCTTATTTTTATAAATTTGCGCAAATTAATTTCACTTCCATTATAATACTCTGCGCTGCGGCGATTGTCAATTTCTGCTTGCGATTTTGAGAAAATTCGTTTGTTTCGCCAAATACAAGGGACAAAATTAGGCATTTCCAATCAAGCTTTCTTTTCGCTTGCAATGCTTTGACACCTGTGTTAGACTGTCCGGGCTGTTTGCGCGTTGGAAGATGCCTTGACTTCTCGTTCTTTCATGTATATTTGCGCAAATTTTCTTTTCCGCGCCAAAAAAAAACGCGGCCGAAAAGCCGCGCGGGGGATAGGGGTAATGAAAAATTTCGGGAACCCGGCTTGCGCGGGCGCTATGTAAAAAGCGGATAAGCCCTGCTTCCAGATGCTTATCCGCTTGATATTCTGTCGGTCGGTTTGAACGCGGCGAACCGCCGTTAAAGTGCGCCGGCGCTGCGGTTGATCGCGTTGCGCAACGCCGCCGGCGGATCCTCCTTGAAGATCGCCTTCCAGTTTTTCAGCAGGTTCTCCCGGTCGATGCTGATGGGCTCCACCCCGATGAAGGAGGGAACCGCTTTTCCCAGCAGGCCGTTGGCCGCCACCATTGCGATGGCTTCCCCCTGCTCATAGGGGCACTGCGCGCTAATCATTTTGACCATGCCGCCCTGTGCCATCTGCATGGCGATGGCATAGTCCAGATCTCCCGTGACGATCGCGATGTCCGTGCGCTCCAGCTCCGTCAGGGCCTTTATCACCTCCAGCGCGGGACCGTCCCAAGAAACATACAGAGCCTGAATCTCCGGGTACATCCCGATGAGCTTCAGTGTTTTCTGGTAGACGTCCACCTCTGTCAGGAAATTGACCTTTCCGCACACCCGGATTTCCGGGTATTCCTCCGTCAGAACCTGTTCCGCCGCGCCGTCCCGTTGCTTTGTGGCAAAGAAGTTCTGCTCGCCGTGGCAAATCAGCCCCGCATATTTCAGGCCGTGCCGTACCATGTACTCGCCCAACCCGCGGCCCATACTGTCCCCGTGGGCTCGCTCATTTACGGAGATACAGGAGATGTAATCCTTCGGGGTGAGTCCCTCCGGGACATTGGTGATCAGCACCAACCGGGTGTCGCTGTCCGCAATCGAGCGGAAGGCTTCCGCGGTGCCCCTAGTATCAACGGGGATCGAGATTAGGAGATCCGGCTTCAGAAATTTGATGCTTTCCAACTGTTTGCATTGCAGCGCCGCGTTGAAATGAGCGTCTGTGACAGCGATGATGGAAATCCCAAGCTCGTCGAAGACTTTTTTGATACCCTTTTCCTGCAGGCGCATCCACGCCTTGCCCATATAGTGGAATGAGATCGCCGCCGTATACTGCTTTTGCCGAATCTTTTCCTTTTCCACTTCGGATAAAGCAAGGCCGCCCGCACCCGCTGCCCGTTCCCCGAAGGGACCCCGGCCGATTCCGCAGGTGGAGTTGCGCACATTGAGGATTGAGGGGAGAGTTTTCGTGCAGTACGCATGCGCGGGCGAAGAGAGGTTTGCAATTTCGCCGCGGTCAATCCGCCGGAACAGCAGGTCCGCGGCGGAAAGCGCAAACTGCCGCGGTTGTTTATCCACGCAAGTGAGCTCCGGCGTCGTCAGCGAGGCCCATTCCGGATCGTTCAGGCTGACGACAGAGAGGTCGCCGGGTACGGCGATGTTGTGGCCGATTCCATACCGGATGGCGGGGATCAGAGGCAGCGAGTCGGCAATCACGACCGCGGTGGGCGCAGGCTCTGCCGCGACGATCTGCGCCATAGCTTCGGCGGCCAACGCTTCGGTTTTCAAGCCCGCGCGGATCAGTACTTTTTCCAACGCAATGCCGGAATCCTCCAGAGCCTTCCTGTAGCCCTCAAACCTTTGGGTGCCGCACACTTCCGACTCGCACAGGTAAGCGATTCGCTCATGCCCGTTTTTAATCAGGTGCCGCACCGCGCGGTAGCTGCCCTCAAAGGTGTCGGGCAGCAGGGTGTCTGCGGCAAACCGATCCACGGGGTTCCCAATCAGAACCACCGGAAACCGGAGCCCTTTGAAAAAGGTTCCGGAAAGCACACCTTCCCGGTCCGGGAAAGCGACCATTCCCGCAAGATCCAGCGTTCCTGCCAGTGTGCGGATGGCCGCCAGTCGGTCTTCATCGAGGTCATACGCCAGCGAAATGGCGATATAACCCTTCTGCTCTACGATTTCTTCCAGCTTTTCCTTGACTTGATTCTGAAACAGGCTGCGTTTTTTCGACAGCAAGATCAGCACATAGCGGCTTTCGGACAGTTTGCTCTTCAATGCACTCCGTTTCGCGATGAAATTCGGGAGCTCGTCCAGCTGGCGAATAGCGTCCTCGACCTTCCGGACTTTCTCAGGACTAACGTATCGGGTTCCGTTGACCACGTGAGAGACGGTCGACACGGACACGCCCGCTATCCTAGCAACATCCTTGATCGTCGCCATGCATTTCGTCCTCCTGCTCAGAATACTTTTGCTTTCATTATACAGATTCCGTTCTCAATAGTCAACAAAATTTGCGCAAACGCCGGTTTCGGGACGCCGGAACAGGAAGCAGGGACAGGTAAGAGCTGTGTGACTCTGCCTGTCCCTGCTTTTGTTTTTCCATACGCGGCATTTCGAGATACGCCTGTTCTGCAGGCAAAGCCGGCAGTAAACCAGCGGTCGGTTGCTCCCGCGCTGTATTTTCGCTATGCTAAAGATGCTCCGGAAAAGTGCGCAACTGTGTCCTGCTCTGTGAGTCCCCTCGCAGAACGTTACCGTGTGACAACGTCCATCTGCAGGTCAGAATGTGCAAAAATACGAATATAGATCGTTCCATCCTGCGCCACAAAATAGGCTTCATGCAGGTTCAGCCCCTGTTTTGCCGGCATGCGGCGCAGACGGACCCCATTGAGTATAACATCCTGTACGTTCGAGACGCCTTTTACAAGGAGATACCGCACGCCCGCGCACCCCTTCGCCTGCACGGAGAAGCCGTTCGAGCCGACGGTAAAGGCGTAATCGTTTTCCTCCGTATCCGACCCGTTCCAGCTACCGGCTGTCGCGCACATCGGCTGCGTCAGGACGAGCGCCCTAATCCGGCTTGTGGTCATGCTTCTTCCAAACTCCAGGGATTCGTTGAGTTCAACCGGGAACAGCGCGCCGGCCGCCACGTAAACCGGAATCTCTGTGATGGGATATGCACGCGTCTGCGCCGTATCGCCGTCTACGACCTCGGTATTGTCGAAAAAATTGACATATCGGCCCGCGGGGAATATCACCTGTTTTCTGTTGCTGTCGGTGCAGATTGGCGCCACCAGCAGATGGTCGCCGTACATATAGGCGTCGGTCACCTGCGCAACAAAGGCGTCCTCGGGGAACATCATCGGCAGCGGGCGAACCATGGGAATGCCGCGGTGATGCGCCTGAACGGCTGTGCTGTACGCATACGGCAGAAGGTTCTCGCGCAGCCAGGTGTAGAATTTATACAGTTCTGTGACCTGTTCGGAATACTCCCAGGGCTCTTTCGGGAACGTGCCGTGGTACCGCATCAGAGGGCAAAATGCCGCCCATTGCGTCCAGCGTATATAGGTTTCCGCATCGCCGCCGGAAAAGCCGTCGTACCCGCAGGCGTCGACGCCCCAGAACGGCAGGCCCGAGGCCGAGACGGAAATCATGCCGGACAGGGACTGCTGCATGCCTGGGAAGGTAGTCGGTTGATCTCCGCCAAACTGGCAGGCATAGGCCTGACACCCGGGAGCACCGGCTCGCTGGAACAGGACGTGGTCGTCTCCGTAAGCGCTTTCGAAGAGCTTCCGGTAGCCGCGCGCGTAGTCCAGCGCGTAGCCGTTGTGCATTTCCTTACCGTTTCGCCCGTCGGAAAAGACCGCTTCGTCTGGAATCTTGTCCCCGAAGTCCACCATAGTTCCGCAGATGCCGGCATCAAACCGGTCTTTCCACTGTGCCTGCAGTAGCTCCATGGCCCGGGGATGCGTGAAGTCGATGTAACTGATATATTGCATGTTCCCTGTATACTGCGGCGTTTTGCTGATGGGCAGATCTTCCGTATCGCCGGAATTCTGCAGGAATGCTTTGGCGCGTTCCGCCGGCATAACCGAATACTCCCAGGAGAAGGTGTGTATCCCGTTCTGCGCGGCAAAGTTGGAAACCCTGTGTAATTCGGCGAGGTGTTTGCCGTCCGCGCCGGCACCTTCGGCATAGAACCCGCCGTGCGGGATATCAAGCTCTTTGAATTTCTGCAGCACGCCGATCTGCTCCTCCATCACGTTGTGCAGCGGCCCGTTCATCCACCGTCCGCCGCCCGCGCCGCTCCAGGGCTCAAACGCCCACCGAGGCGGGAGAATCGGCAGGCCGGTCAATCGCGCATATGACGCCATGTTTTCCACCGGCGTATCGCCCCAGAAATACAGATCCACATGGGGATCCTGTACAGTAATGGAAAAACGGTCCTGCACCTGCACACCGATATCCGCACGCATTCTGTACGTGCTGTTGATGTACAGCGTATAGCCAGAGCTGAAATGGACAAGCGGAATATTCTTATAGCTCTCATTGGCCAGTCCAGCGATCACCGAAAGGTAGGCGTCTCGCTGGTACATGGCAACGATATGCCCGCGCTGGTCGACGCCGTTGAAGCGTTCGCCGAACCCGATGACGGACTCCTCCTGAAGCAAAGGCATCTGCAGGCGGAAACCGTCCTTCCCGCAAACATGCACGCAGGAAAGCGTCTCTTTGTCCATGAAGAAAACCTGCCGGTCCCCGACAGACAGCACGACGCTCCAGTCCGCACCGCGCGTAATCACGACATTTCGGTTTCCCGCCGCCGCACGCAGTACGGCGCCGTCCTCCGAGACGGTAAACGTATCCGGTACCGCAGAAAAAAGACCGCCATCCGGCTTGCTTTTCAGGCGGAATCCCGCTTCGGCAAAGATAAGCTCTAGCGTGGGCACCGCGTTTCCAAAATCCAAAACAATCTTACTGTTTTCCGTTGTAACCTGCCGAAGCTGTTCATACGGTGTCCAATCGGCAGACTGGTCGCCCAAGGTTCCATCGGTGTAGTACCACTGAATATAGCGGGCGAGCCAGCGTAGGAACCGGTTCAGGCGGGCATAGGCTTTTCCAGCCTCACCGGCCGCCAGCAGTTCGTTGAACACATGGCGCTCATTCCACGGTTCCATATGACCCACAGGGCGGCTTCCGGCCTCATCCCAGAAGAAATCCACAGCCTCCTGATAGAGCACATCCTGCAGGCGCTGGGCAAGCGCCACATGTGCCGCCACATTTTCCTCCGTCGTTTCCGGCAGGGCAGTTAACTCCGTCCAGAGCTGCTTTAGCTCGCCCGGTTGCACGCCGGAAATCTCCGTATAGCGCGTCCAGCGTCTTCGGGCGCTGGGCAGCACCGCGTAGAGCTCGGTTCCGTATACCGGACCGGCGTCGCCGCCCAGATACGCTTCCATAAACGTGGAAGGATCGTACTCGAACCAATAAGGTAGGTTGATATACAGGTCCAGCGGCGTTGGGCACAGGATCTCTCCGGTTGCCTGCTTTTTGCGGTACACCTGAAACGCAAAGCAGTCGCCTTTCGAAAATCCCCCCACCAGCGTCCACGGAATCTTATACGCCGCGCTCCAGAAGCCCGCCTGGTGGTCTACCACGACCGTATACGACTGCGGGTCGATTGTCTGGATGTCCGCTTGGTTGCCGACGTGACGAAACGGCAGGTTGGGTTGGCTTCCACCAAACGCCTCATCGCCGCCGATGTACGTCATGCCACTTTCCAGAACCCCATGCGCTTCTCCATTGCGTCCGACCGAAAATACCGCGAAGTCCCGATGGCCCAAAGTGCCGGAAGACACCACAAGCTCGTCGATGTCTCGACGCACTTGGTCCGCGTTCTCCGCAGATTCCCAGTTAAGAAACAACACGTAGAGAAAGGTGTCATCCCATGCAGCCTGCGCTTTGGTCGGCGTAACCAATCCTGGGTTCCCGTTGGCTCGGTAGAACTCATCGAGCAGGAGCGCACCGCTCCACCCCGCCGGGCCGGGTCGCTCGTCCGGTGTCCGTGCCGCCTTGGCACCGAGATAGGCTGCGTTTACTCCGAATCTGTGCTGATTCATATTTCTAATTACCTCCATCCGTTTTGTTTCCGGGTGCCTTTCGCCCGGTGGTTGAACCCATTATAGTGGCGCAACCGCCCGGATATCTATAAAAAAACAGCGCGATATTTGTTGCCTTTTCGGTTTTGCGTTTTCCACAGATACGGCGGCTTCCCTTTTTGCCGCCCATCCGGACTTACCGGCGATCCGCCGAATTTGTGTTGGAAAAAGTTATAAAAAAAGCTTTTTTTGACAATTTTTTATCGCAAATTTGACAGACTTATTGGAACAAAGACGGTAGAATATTGTAAAACGCCAAGGAGACATGGCGAAAAAACAAGGAGGAGTAAATCATGAACAAACTCAAAAGAACTGCTGCTCTGCTCATGGCAGCCGGTCTGAGTCTTTCCATGCTTGCCGGATGCGGCACCCCAGGTCAGGACTCTACGTCGGCATCCCCTGGTGCGGAACAGAACACAACCGTAGGCGCAGCGGAAGGCTACACGTACAAGATCGCAACTGTACGCTGGAACGACACCTGGCCCACGGACTTTTTGACCGACGGTGTCATGGGGGATCTGGCTAAGGAAGCCGACATTGACATCGAGTGGCAAATCTACTACTCCAATGATTTCGGTGAGCAGAAGGCACTGCTGTTTGCCAGTGACGACCTGCCCGACGCTTTCTTCGGCTCCTGCGGCCTCGGCGATTCCGACATCGTGCAGAACAAGGAAAAGCTTCTGGAGCTCACCGATCTGATCAACGAGGAGACCATGCCCAACCTGATGAAAATCTTTGAAGAAGATCCCACTATGCGCATGGCCTGCACCGACCGAAACGAGCAGATCTACAGCCTGCCGAAGAAGATCCCCTTCCGGCCGAAGCTGAACAGCCAGAACTACATCAACAAGGAATGGCTGGACAATCTGAATCTGGAGATGCCCACGAATTACGACGAGCTGAAGGAAGTACTGATCGCCTTCAAGGAGCAGGACGCGGACGGCGACGGCGACCCGAACAATGAGATCCCGATCAGCGGTTACAAGCCCGGATACGGTAGCGTGCTTCTGGATTCATTCGACCTGATCGAGCGCGGTGACGAGCACATGTCGCTGGACGCCAACAACAAGGTCGTCTTTGTTCCCACGCAAGATCATTACAAAGAAGCAGTCAAGTATTTACGCGAGCTCTGGGAGCTCGGCGTGATGGACGAGGAATACTTCACCCAAGAAGGATCTATGTACACTGCCAAGTTGCAAAAGGAAGGCGGCTCTCAGATCGGCATCTTCTCCGGTTGGACGGCAGACTCCTGGGCTGGCCCCAATACCAAGCAGTTTGTGCAGATGCCCACGCTGGAAAGCCCATGGGGCACGAAGAACGCTCAGAGCATCGCGAGCACAGAGTACAGCGATAAGGAGCTGATCCTCAACATTAACTGCCCGAATCCCGAAAAGGTGCTGAGGTGGGCCGACCTGTTCTACGACGATCTGGTTTCGCTCCAGACCTTCTACGGCTCCATATCCACCGGTCAGATCAAGGATAACGGCGATGGCACCTATGAGCTTCTGACGCCGAAGGACAACACGTTGGATACTTCCGCCTGGTGGTACTCTCCCCGCGATTTCGGTCCCAAGTACATGCGCAAGGAATTTGAAGAAAAGGTCACGCTGCCCACCGATCAGGGCGACGGGCTCAAGCTGGTCGAAGACGAGCTCAACGCGCAGTACGCCGACAACCCGAATCTGCTGCACGCTTGGCCGGGTACGATTAAGTTCACCGATGACGAAATCAACGAGAGAACCGCCTTGAACGTAGACATTAATAGTTACGTGGAAGCCCAGTGGGCACACTGGATTACCGAAGGCGGCGTTGAAGAAGAATGGGACGATTATCTGCAGCAGCTGGACGCCATGGGCCTGCAGAGACTGATTGAGATTGATCAGGGCGCCTATGACGCCTATGTGGAAATGATGGGCTGATCGAAACCGAAGGAAGAGGTGATCACGGCGGCGCCGGGTTATCTCTTCTTCGGAAATTTACCGGGCCTTTCACGGTAAAATGGTGAAAAGCGCCTGCAGAACCGATACCCCGACCCGTTAGGAGGCAGAGAAAGCTATGGCATATTCCATCCTGATTGTAGATGATGACCGGACCTTTGTAGAGGAGCTCAAGTCGGCCCTGCAGTGGAACCGGCTGCGGATCACCGAAGTATACACGGCGTTTTCCGTTAGGGAAGCCATCGCGTTTCTCTCGAAGACGAAGGCAGACATCGTTCTTTGCGACATCGAAATGCCGGGTGGCAACGGTCTTCAGCTGCTCAAGTGGATTCGGGAAAACCACGCGTCGATGGAATGCATTGTCCTTTCGAGCTACGCAGAATTTTCCTATGCCCAGAGTGCGTTGCGGTTCGATGTCTGTGACTACCTGCTAAAGCCCATCAAGGCCAAGGAGCTGGAAGAGACGATTTCCCGGGTTGTTGGGCTTCTGGATGCACGGCGCGGCTGGCAGGAGGAACCGCTGGAAACCCTGTGGGCCGCCCTGTTTGACGGCGCCGTCAAACAGGCGGATTTCACTCGTCAAGCGCAAAAGCATGGCTTGACCGAAAATTCCAGTCTCGCGATTCTCCTACTGCGCTTTGTCCCCGTGCCCGGTCAGCCCGTCCCTTCGCACTATGGCAGGCCGCTGGTCCGGCAGGCCATTTTGGATCTGGCCGACCAGAACGCCCTGCAAACCGTCGTTCGCCTGAGCGAGACCCGATGGATCCTGGTCTGCCGTGCCACAGGGAAAGATCCCTTTCCTCGCGCGCCGCTGGCGGCGTTTCTCGACGCCGTGGAGGCGCGGATCGGCCTTCAGGTCTGTGCATACTGCGGAGAAAAAGGCACCGTCGGGCAGGCAGTGTCCATGTGGGAGGCGCTTTGCCAGCTGGAAAAGCACACCGTTCCGGATATGCAGAGAATCGCGCAGGGAGTCGACCTGCCCGCAGACAAGACACAGCGGCGCTCTTTCCCCTTAAAAACGTGGAAAAAATGTTGGTTGGCTTCGGTCCCCTCACAAGTCTAGAAGCGTCCATTCGGGAAGAAATGGTGCGGGTCCAAGCGGAAGAAGGATGGACGGTGAACCGACTGACGGTTTTTTTGTGGACCTGCACGCTGATGCTGTCCAATTACCTGCAAAGCCGGGATATGTCCCTGGAGGATATCATCGACTCGGAGGAGTACGACCAGATGAAAACCTTTGCTGTTTCCAGCCTGTGTGCGACTGCCTGGTTTATGCACAAGATCCTCGGCATTGTCGAAGGCAGCCGGGATCACAAGTCGGACGCCATCACTACCGTATGCCAATATATTCTTGACAATCTGGAAGAAGATCTGTCCAGAAAAATGCTGGCGAAGCTCGTGTTCATGTCAGAAGACTATCTTTCGAAGCAGTTCATGCGCGCCGTCGGGATGACGCTGCCGGCATACATCGCCCAGAAACGGATGGAAAAAGCCAAGGAGCTTCTGGAGTACCCGGACATCAAGATTGGAAAAGTCGCCATGCGCGTCGGTTACTCTAATTTTTCCTACTTTTCCAAAACGTTTCACGATTATACCGGGTTTACCCCGAACGAGTGGAGAATGTACCATCTGCACGGGACGGAGGACACTTGGAAAGAACCTGAAAAGAACCCGGAAAGGATCGCTGACCGCTCTTGCGGGCTGCGCCCGGTTTATGCACTGCCACACTGAAAGCCGTGATAGAACTATCCCGGTGAATCTAAACATAAAGGAGAGAGAAAACTATGCACGCGAATGGATTCGCTATATCCGCAAAAGAGAAAAAAAGCCGCAGGCTTTTGCTGCTGAAGCGGAGCGTGCCGCTTTACCTGCTGATTTTGCCCTCGTTGATCTTATTGATTGTGTTCACGTACATTCCCATGTACGGCGTAACTATCGCCTTTAAGGATTACAAGACCGGTTTGGGCATCTTCGGCAGCGAATGGGTCGGCTTTAAAAACTTCACCACCTTTTTCAACTCTTACCAGTTCTGGCCTATCCTGCGGAACACGCTGGTCATCAGCATTTACTCTATTGTGGTGATGTTTCCGCTGCCTATCCTCGTCGCCCTGATCTGTTCGCAGATTACGTCGTCGCGCTACAAGAAATTCTTTCAGGTGACGACTTATCTGCCGCACTTCATCTCCACTGTTGTTATGTGTGGCATGATCATGCTGTTTCTTTCTCCGTCCAGCGGTATCATCGCAAAGCTACTGAGCTTTGTCGGCATCGATATGCCGAACCTGATGGGTTCCGCCTCCGCGTTCCCGCACATCTACGTCTGGACCGAAGCATGGCAGCATATCGGGTGGGACAGCATCCTGTATATCGCCGCGCTGTCGTCCATAGACCCCACGCTCTATGAAGCGGCAACCATCGACGGCGCAAACAAATGGCATAAGATTTTCCACATCGATATTCCGTCTCTTCTTCCCACCATCATGATCATGTTGATTTTGCGCATGGGCAGCGTGATGAGCGTCGGTTTTGAGAAGGTCTACCTGCTGCAGAACTCGTTGAACAACGCAACCAGCGAAATCATTGCTACGTACGTCTACAAGATGGGCCTGCTGAAATCTCAGTACAGCCTGTCCGCCGCCATCGGCCTGTTTAACAATGTGATCAACCTTATTCTTCTTCTGGTGTTCAACTTCATATCGGCGAAGATATCGGAAGACTCCCTGTTCTAAAAAGTGGAAAGGCGGTAGAACTATCATGCAAGCAACCATCAGAAAATCCAATAAAGTGCGCCGTAGCAAAGGAGACGTTATCTTCGACACCGTGGTGTACATCATCACCGGGTTAATGATCCTGATTGCCATTTACCCCATGTACTTCATCTTGATCGCATCGATCAGCGACCCTGCTCTGGTATCCTCCGGCGAGATTGTCCTGGTTCCGAATGGATTTAACCTGCGGGCCTATGAAAAGCTGGCAGAATTTGACGACATCTGGACCGGATATCGCAACACAATTCTCTACGTGATTGGCGGCACAGCAATCACCCTAGCCGTCAACATTCCCGCATCGTTTGCTCTGTCCAGAAAGCAACTCTTCGGCAAGCGCGCGCTGATGGCCATGTATCTCATCCCAATGTTTTTTACCGGTGGCCTGATTCCGACCTATATGGTTGTGAAGGCGGTCAATCTGGTGGACAACCCTCTCGTGATGATCCTGCCGTTCTCGGTCGCCAGCTACTACATCATCGTGGGCCGTACCTTTTTTCAGAACACCATTCCGGAAGAACTGTGGGAGGCCGCACAGTTGGACGGCTGCGGGCAGGTCAGATACTTCTTCATCGTGGCGCTTCCGCTTTCCAAAGCCGTTCTGGCCGTGATCGCCCTGTGGTCGGCCGTTGGACAATGGAACGGGTATTTCAACGCGTTAATCTATCTACGCAGCCCCGAATTCCAACCCATCCAGATTGCGCTACGCAACATCCTGATTAACAACCAGATGATGGGTATGACGCAAATCGGCGCGGCTGCCGTAGAGGCACGACAACTGGCAGAGCTGATTAAGTACGCCTCCATTGTGGTCTCTTCTCTCCCCATCATGTTGCTGTATCCGTTCGTACAGAAGTATTTCAATAACGGCATTATGCTGGGCTCTGTGAAGGGATAATAAGGAAAAATGCTGAACCGGACTGCCGTATTGTTCTGCAGCAGTCCGGTTTCGGTATTTTCTTCTTTAGACTTTACCGATTTTGGGAGGTGGTCAAGATATATAAGAAAAAGAGACTGCGCGTACTGCTGCGCTTTTTCTCTGTTCTGTTCCTGGGGCTATTTCTGATTTTCTCCGTCATCCACCTGTATCTGGGCCAGACGCTGCGTGCTGTGGAGGATCAATATATTGAGGAAACCGCCATCCTGTACGTAAAGAACATCAACCGGAAAATCCAGTCCATCAATCAGGAGTTTCTCATGCTGGCCAATAATCTGCGGAATATCCTTCCCGGCATCCCTCAAAATATCAGTCCCCGGGACGGTGGATACTACGACGTTCTGTTTATGGCCAGCGACCTCGTTGGCAGCCTGAAGACACGCTATCCGGAGCTTAAGCAGTCCTTTCTCTACTGGCCGGCATCCGACCTGCTTGCATTCTCTACGGGCCTCTCTTTTGCATCGACGGACGATTTCGGCATTACCGGTCAGGTAAAGCAGCGGCTGCGTCAGCAGAAGGACAGCCTGTCCACCCAGGTATGCTGGGAAATATTGACAAGTGGAGAGGAAGCCTACATACTGGGGTGGTACAGACAGAAGGAGATCATGCTCGCCTGCCTGATCGACCTGAATCAGCTTTTTGCGGAAATCAACGATATGCCGAAAAGCTACTCGGTCATTTCCTTTCTGCGGTGGAACGACGGCCGCGTGATTGCGCCGCAGGCTTACCGAAAACAGGCCGAGCAAGCCATCGCCGACGGCGCCGAGGTATACACATACCCGCTTGCAAACCTCGGCACCGCGTACATTCAAAAGGTTGAGGACGGAGAGATCCTTCAAAACGTCCACTTCCAGCTCGGCCTGTTCAACATGGAAATGGTCCTGCTTTGGTTGGAGGTCATTCTGGTCGTGCGGCTCTGCTACAGGTGGCTGTTCCACCCTTTCACGAAATTCGTGACCGGTCTGGAGAACGTCGGGACGGAGGAGATATTCGATCGGCTGGACGAAAATGACATTTTGGAGCTGGAAACCATCAACCGGCAGTTCAAAACGCTCTCACACCGCCTGAAGGACATGCGCATCGCCTTGTATGAGCAGGAGATCACCAAGAAGCAGACCGAGCTGGAGCTGCTGCAGGAACAGGTCCGACCTCACTTCTTCCTCAACTGCCTGAGCCTGGTGCACAGTCTGGCCGACCGGGACAGCAACTGGGAAATTACGGAACTGCTCGAAGACCTTTCCGGCTATATCCGATACCTGTTCGGCCCGACGGCCAACCTACGAAAAATCTCCGAGGAGATCAACCACGTAAAGCTGTACATACAGCTGCAGCACAAGCGGTACGGCGATGCCTTTTCCTGTACTATAGACGTCGACGAGGATCTTCGGGATTACTTCATCCCCAAGCTGATGCTGCAGACACTGGTCGAAAACTCCATACAGCACAACGCCATCTATGAGCGACCTGTGGAGGTTTCCCTGTTCCTGACAAAAGAAGTCATGGACAACGAGACCTGGCTTTACTGCTGTGTCTCCGATACGGGAAAAGGATTCAGCGATGCGGTCATGGACGCCATCCTGCACGACCGGGAAATCTACCGGGACGGTCGGCGGCATATTGGGCTGTCCAACCTGAAAGAGCGCCTGAAGCTGATTTACGGCAACGACGCGACTTTCCAGCTTTCCAACATGGCTGACAACTACGGCGCTATTGTGGAAGTGCGCATCAAGCTGTCCCGCATAAAATCGCCGAACGAACCGTAAACCGACATAAAAATCACAATTTTCTAACCGGAAAATTATAGATTGGCTGTTGTGAATTCAGTATTCTAAATTAAGAAAGAAAAGCCGCGGCACGCACGGCAGCGGGTCAAATACCCGCTTTCTTTTGGAAGGGAGGCAGACAGACCGTTTTTAAGCAGGCAGCGGACATCGTCCCAGAGTGACTGCTGCGCAGAAGATCAACTGACATCGACATTGGAGAGGAGTAAAATAAAATGGCAATTCATGTAACAGTATGGAACGAGTACCTGCACGAAAAGCAGTTTCCGGAAATTGCGTCTATCTATCCGAAGGGCATCCACGGGTGCATCGCCGACTTTTTGCAGAAAGCGGGCATGACGGTGCAGACAGCGACGCTGGAGGAGCCGGAGCACGGCCTGACGCAGGACGTGCTGGACAACACCGACGTGCTGATCTGGTGGGGCCACATGGCGCACCACAAGGTAGCGGATGAGATCGTCGAGCGCGTGTACCGCCGCGTGCTGGACGGTATGGGACTGATCGTGCTGCACTCGGGCCACGCGTCGAAAATCTTCCAGAAGGTCTGCGGCACGAACTCGGGCAGGCTGAAGTGGCGCGAGGACGGCGAGCAGGAAATTCTCTGGGTCATCGATCCGAGCCACCCGATCGTCGCGGGGCTGGACGAGAAGATTATGATCCCGCACGAGGAGATGTACGGCGAACACTTCGATATCCCGCAACCGGACGAGCAGGTATTCATCAGCTGGTTCGAGGGCGGCGAGGTGTTCCGCAGCGGCTGCTGCTGGCACCGCGGCAAGGGTAAGGTGTTCTACTTCCGCCCGGGTCATGAGGCGTTCCCAATCTATTATCAGCCGGAGATCCAGCAGGTCATCGTGAATGCGGTCAAATGGGCTACGCCGATTGATTTTCCGCCTGTCACCTACGGCAATCCGCCCGCCATTATGGAAGTACACGGCAAGCTTGAGCACAGCATACAGGGGCTGCATCAACCGAAATAAGGACGCGTTAAAAGGAGAAATTGTATATGGAAAATCAAGTCATTCGAATTGGTTCCGTCGGCGTAGGCGGCATCTGGTCCGGCGTGCATGAGCCCGGCATACGCAAGAGCCCGAATCTGGAGCTTGTGGCCATCTGCGATATTGACCGGGAAAAGCTGGATGCGGTCGGCGAGAAATACGGCATCCCCGCGGAGCGCCGGTTTACGGATTACCACGACCTGATCCGTTGTCCGGATGTGGACGCAGTGGACATCTGCACGTCGAACGACGCGCATTTTGAGATTGCCATGGCAGCAATCGAGGCCGGCAAGCCGTACGATCTGGAAAAGCCGATCACTATGACGGCGGCGCAGGCGAAGCAGCTTGCACAGGCCACGCGCGTCAAGGCATTGCCCAACATGGTTTGCTTTTCGTACCGGTTCAAGGCGGCGGCTCGCTATGCGCGGGAGCTGATCGCAAGCGGAAAAATCGGACGGGTGTACCACGTTGACATGCAGTATTTTCAAGCCTGGGGCTTGCCGCGCTTCAACACGCCGCGTGTATGGCGGTTTGTAAAGTCGCGTACGGGCTCGGGCGCGCTGGGCGATTTGGGCTGTCATGCGTTGGATCTCGTCCGCTTCGTCACCGGGAAGGAGTACACGCGTCTTGTGGGCCATGTAGGCACGTACGTCCACGAGCGCCAGAATTTGGACGGCACCGGGATGGGCCCGGTAGACGTCGACGATTTCTGTAATTACATGGCGGATATGGAGGATGCCATCTCCGTCAGCTTCCAGATTACACGCTTCGGCTACGGGCGCGGTAACTACCAACGCATGGAAATCTACGGTAGTGAGGGTGCCATCGTATATTCGTTGGACGCGCAGCCGGGCGAAGAAGATGTTATCGAGGTCTGCACTGGCGACGTTTACGCCGAGGGGCGCGTGTTCTCCAGATTGCCAATTCCGGACCGGTGCCGCAGCGACCAGATGCAGAGCTTTGCCGACATCCTTTTGAAGAAAGGGGACGGCTTGGCCGCCACCGTCGAAGACGGTCTGAAAAACCAGCAGGCCGTAGATGCTGTTTTGGCCTCCGCGGAACAGGGCAAATGGCTTGTTCTGTAAGAGCTGCGGCCTTTCCCACAGATAACGCCTCCGCGCCAGGCCGTATCTGTCAGGATCCTGCCGAAGGAGGAGAAGAACACCTGCACCACCATGACGATCGAGAGGATCAGGCCGTTCTGAACATCCGTGTGACCCTGCGTGTACATGCACAGCGTGGTGAACGGCGCGATCAGCGCCAGCGTGCAGGCCGCGCAAAAAGCCAAAAGCCTCTGGCATATCCAGACGCTGAATGAGTTCAACAGGAAGATGAAGAAATAATGTGCGATTCTGAAATTCGCACACTCGCACCTGCCTTTCGGTTTTGGTAGACTGTAACCGAAAGGCGGGTGCATTTTGCATTGCAGACCTGCCAGGGAAATTTTGAATGGGAGGATCACATATGAAATCGCTATTTGAGCAGCTGGGCGGCACTTACACAAGGCAGGGAGACTATTGCCTACCCAATGTTTGCTTACCGCCCGAAGGAGAACGGCCTATCGGCATTTACGGCCAGCGGCGGCGAGTTTATCTGAAGAAGCATCATCGGGTATTGTATTTCAACCTGCTGACCGCCGGGGTGCTGGATGGGCACCTCGCAGACATCGAGGAGCAGGCGCAGGAACTCTTTCTTCGGTTGGTAGAACAATACGCAGATGCCGAGGGTGTGACGGAGGCCTTGAAAGCCGATGACCCGATGGCGTGGGTGCGAAAGATGAACGGCATCCGACATCGGGCAAATGAGGTCGTAATGCAGGAAATTGTATACGGATGATGAGCAAGCGGAGGTCGATGACCTCCGCTTGTTTTGTGTGCAGAAAAGAACAATGCTGTTTTTAAACGGCATTGTTCCGAACTTTGTTGACATTATTCTTTTATTCGGGTATAATGTACTTGTGATTTTATGCGTGGAGGTATCCCCTATGGCTGAAATGATCTCGGTAAGAGAAGCAGCAATGCGCTGGAATATAACGGAGCGGAGAGTTGCGACGCTCTGCAAGAATGGGAGAATTGCCGGTGCGGAAAAGCAGGGCAATCGTTGGCTGATCCCCGCTGATACGCAGAAGCCGGCGGATCAGCGGCTCAAGACGGGCGCTTTCCGCAAGACGGAGCGCGCGCCGAAGCTGCCCCTGCCCATCGGCGTGTCCAACTACTGCCTTGCCTCATCGGAATACTACTACATCGACAAGACGATGATGATCAAGGACTTTATCGATGAGCGTCCGATGGTGACGCTGTTCACTCGTCCCCGCCGCTTCGGCAAGACGCTGAATATGGATATGCTGCGCACTTATTTTGAAAAGAGCGACAAGGATACCTCCGTCTACTTCCGGGATAAGAAGATCTGGGCCTGCGGCCAGAAGTACCGGGATTATCAGGGCAAGTACTCTGTGATCTTCCTGACCTTCAAGGATGTGAAGTTCGACACTTGGGAGGAGACCTTTGCGGCCATCCGGGATATTTTCGCAAAGGAGACCCGGCGGCACAAAGAACTGCTGGCCAGCGATAAGTGCGACGAGTACAGCAAAAAGACCTATGAAAAGCTGGCAGACGGCAAGGTCAGCGAGGTAGAGCTGGCTTCGGCACTGCTGGACCTGTCCGCTATGCTGCACAAGCACTATGCCGTTGCGCCCATTATCATCATCGACGAGTACGACACCCCCATCCAGCAGGGCTACCAGAAGGACTATTACGACAAGGTCATCCGGTTTATGCGGAACCTGTTTTCCGGTGGGTTCAAGGATAATCAGCATCTGTCCTTCGGCTTCCTCACCGGCATTCTGCGGGTGGCCAAGGAGAGCATCTTCAGCGAGATGAATAACCTGTCCATCAACTCCGTGCTGGACAACAAATACAGCGCCTACTTCGGCTTCACCGCCGACGAGGTGATGGAGATGGCGGAATATTACGGTGCTGCCGATAAGTACGACGAGATTTGCCAGTGGTACGACGGCTACCGCTTCGGCAAGACGGAAATTTTCAACCCGTGGTCAGTGGTCAACTACTTCAGCAACGAGTGTGAGCCGAGGCCCTTCTGGGTCTCCACCGGCAGCAACGATATTATCGGGGAAGTGCTTGCCCAAGCGGACGAGGAGATTTATAACCGTCTGACCTCCCTGGTCAACGGCGAGACCTTCACCACCTTCATCGACACCGGCGTGATCTATCCGCAGATCAAAAGCAATCCCTCCACCATTTACAGCTTCCTGCTGGTGACCGGCTATCTGAAGGCACTGAAAACCACGCCCTCCTTCAGCGGCGATTTTATGTGCGAGGTCTCCCTGCCCAACCGGGAGATTTCTCTGGTGTATAACAAGGAGATTTTGCAGAGGTTGGAGAATCTGATCCCGCCGTCCACGGCGATTTCCGTTCAGGAGGCCATCTTCTCCGGCGATAACGCACGGCTGAAAGCGCAGATACAGACGCTGCTGACCCAGTCGGTCAGCTCCTTCGATACTGCCGGGGAGAATTTTTACCACGGCTTTATGCTGGGCCTGTGCGCCCTGCTGGGAGGTGCTTTCGTGACCTCCAACCGGGAATCGGGCGACGGGCGCTATGACATTCAGTTGAAGCCCACGCAAAAGGGTCTTCCGGGCATCCTGATCGAGCTGAAAGCGGAGAAAAATTGCAGCGACGAAAAGCTGAAAAAGCTGTCCGAGACGGCCTTGCAGCAGATCAACGACAAGAAATACGAGACCGAGCTGACGACAGCCGGGGTCAGGACGATTTATAAATACGGCGTGGCCTTCAGCGGTAAAAAGGTCGAAGTGGCAGTTGGATGAGGAGTGAGAATTCCAAAGTATCAGCTTTCAGCTTCCAAAGTATCAAATTGATACTTTGGTGAAATCCCAAAGTGCCAACACGGTGGTTCCAAAGTGCCAAATTGGCACTTTGGGGCAGAAATTATGAATTAAACCATATTGGAGGATGCACGATGAGCACCAATATTTCGAAAAAGAAGCGGGACGATCTGCTGGACAAAATCAAGCAGATTCGTGCCTTTATCGCCGCAGCACCGCAGGATGAGAATACGGGCAACCTGCTCTCCTACCTGTCCGAACTCGAAAAAGATGTGAACGGGAAAAAGTACGGTCTCGTGTTCGAGGAGCATCGGGAGGAAATCGATGAGGTGTTGGATACCCATACGCCGGTGCTGACCGAGGATGCAGATCTGTTTATTGACCACGGCGGGCAGATGAATTTCCTGCTTGAAGGGGATAACCTTGCCGCACTGAAACTGTTGGAAAAGACGCATCGGGGAAATATAGATTTAATTTTTATTGATCCTCCGTATAACACAAGAAACGGAGATTTCGGATATGATGATTCTCGTGTTGATTTGACAGATACATTCCGTCACAGCAAATGGGTCTCATTCATGAGCGAGCGGTTATTGGTAGCACGGAGATTGCTAAAAAACGATGGCGTAATATTTATTGCCATAGATGATAATGAGCAAGCTGCATTAAAGCTACTGTGCGATCAATTGTTTGGGGAAGAAAACTTCCTTGCGAGTATTATATGGCAACATAGCATTCAGCCTAAAGGATATTCAGGGACGTTTTCGGTGCATCATAACTATATTTTGTGCTATCAGAAGACAGCTCAGTTTGTTTTGAACTCTTTGCCTCGCACAGATGAAGACAATAAGGCCTATGCAAATCCAGATAACGATCCTCGGGGAAGATGGAGGAGTGGTGATGTACGCAATGCATTATATCGACCTAACCTAATTTACGACATTATTTCTCCGTCCGGAAATGTGATTAAACCCTGTGCTAATGGATGGCGTTGGAGTAAAGAAACGGTAGAAGAAAAGATTAAAAGCGGTGAAATTATTTTTAGCAAAGATGAGACCCGTATTATTAGGAAGATATATTTGGATACATTAGAAGGACGAACGCCAGAAACAATTTGGTTTGGAAAAGATGTTGGAACAACCCGAAGCGCAATGAGTGAAATCAAAGAAATCTTTGGTTCGAGCGCATTTGGAACCCCTAAGCCTACAAGTTTAATTGAACGCACACTACGATTGATATCACGAACAGATGCTACCGTACTTGACTTCTTTGCAGGCTCTGGTACAACAGGTCACGCTGTTATGAAGCTCAACGCAGAGGATGGTGGAACCCGCCGCTTTATCCTCTGCACCAACAACGAAAACGGCATTTGTCGGGATGTGACCTACGAACGCATCCGCCGTGTCATTGATAAAGAAGACTATGCTGCCAGTCTGAAATATTATAAAGTTGGCTATGTACCTATTTCGGATCGTATGTACTATGAGTATGCCGATGAGCTGCTGCGGCACATCCGGGAGCTGGTGGAGCTGGAAAACGGCATCAATTTTACGGGCAACGAGGAAATTGCCATCGTGCTGACGGATGAGGAGTTAGAGATATTTTTGGATGATGAAGGTATCTGTAAGAGATGCCGAAAGCTCTATATGGGGCACGATGTATTGCTGGACGCTCAGCAAGCGCAAGCGCTGCAGGAATATAACATTGCAGTGAATGTTATTCCGGATTATTACTACAAAGAATTGGAGGGATAAATATGGGGATCACGCTTGCAAATTTTCAACTTAAAGCCATTGAGGCCCTTATGGAAGCTATGGGAGAGCCCAATAGGGATATTATCCTGAAGAGTTGTACTGGTAGCGGCAAAACCATTATCCTTACACACTTTATGGATGAGTATCTGAAGAGCACAAACAAAGCAGTGTTTGTTTGGCTTACCCCCGGAAAAGGTAATCTTGAATTACAGAGTAAAGCCAAAATGGATAAATACATTCACGGCAGCAACACAAAACTCTTATCCGATATAATGTCTTCTGGCTTTGAAGAAAATGATGCCTGTTTCATCAACTGGGAAAAGCTTACTAAGAAAGGGAACAATGCACTTAAGGATAGTGAGCGAACAAACTTTGTCGAACATATTCAGAATGCAATTGACAACGGTTTGACTTTTACCATAATTGTTGACGAGTCACATCAGAATGATACGATCAAAGCAGATGACATTCTTGCTCTGTTCAATGCGAATAAGATTATCCGTTGTTCCGCTACACCTAAAAACTACAAGAATGCTCTGCTGATAGAGATTCCAGAAGAAGATGTTATTGCTGAAGGCCTGATAAAAAAGCTCCTGATAATCAATGAAAATTTTGAACAGCATATTAGCGTTGAAGATCAGATATCCTACCTGCTGGATAAAGCCCTCGAGAAACAACGAGACTTACGAGCCGCATACGCCAAGAAAGATTCTGGCGTAAATCCATTGATTATCGTCCAATTACCGAATAAATCAGATGCACTGCTTGACCGTGTCGAAGAGTACTTCGAAAGCAAAGGCATTACTTACGAGAATAACCTTCTATCGGTATGGTTGTCTGATAAGAAACAGAACCTTGAGGATATTGAAGATAATGACGCTACTCCAATAGCTGTAATTATCAAACAGGCGGTTGCTACCGGTTGGGATTGCCCAAGAGCGCAGATTCTCGTGAAGCTCCGTGACAATATGAGCGAGGTATTTGAAATTCAGACGATTGGAAGGATTCGCCGGATGCCGGAAGCAAAGCATTATGGTGAAGATCTTTTAGATTGCTGTTATCTTTATACTCTGGATGAGAAATTTACGGAAAGCGTTAAATTGAGTTTGGGCACGGGAGCATTAGATGCTTATAAAGTGTTCTTGAAGCCGGAATATCGTTCCTTTACGCTTATCAGCCAATTTAAAACTGATATTCCATTTCCACGCGATGCTAAGTTTGCACTCAAAGTTATTTGGAAGTTCTTTGAGAAAAAATACCATACCGCTACGGACCTCGATAAAAACCAAAGTCAGTTAGAAGCTTATGGCTATTCTTTCGACGAAGATATTGTGGATTTTACCAAATCTGGTTCCGTCAGCGTACTGAGCAAAGACCAAATCACAGAATTAAATGACATCTCGATTCACGAGCCATTGAATACGCATAAACACGGCAAAGAGTATCATCACTGTGTCGCTGAGATTGGATACAAAGCCAATTTGGACTATAGCAGCACTAATACCATTATGCGTAAGCTGTTCCTAAAAGGAGTTCGGTGCGACGCAAAAATTCTTCGTCTGGAAACACGAAACCTATATGCATTTATTATCAACAACGAGCGAAGGCTTATAGAAGATGTCCGTGATGCTATGGCTGATGAGTCTTTGCAGCTAACGCTTGCAATTCCCCGGATAACAGAAAAACCAGTGGGGTTTCCTCTTGAAATGATTTTCACATATGACGGAACATCAAAGTCACAGATGGAATACACCAAGAATGTCTATACAGGGTATTTATCTTCTGCGGAAAAGAGATCTATGCCGGAGAAGCTGTTTGAGCGTTTTTGCGAAGGTAGTGGCAAAGTGAAGTGGTTCTATAAGAACGGAGATAAGGGCTCAGAGTATTTCTCGATTGTTTATACGGATAACTTTGGAAAACAAAAATCCTTTTACCCCGATTATGTGGTTGGCACAAATGGTGGCGATATCTGGATTATAGAAACAAAAGGTGGTTTTACAAAGTCAGGAAGCAGTGAAGATATTGATCGCTTCACTGCAAAGAAATTCGGCGTTTTGAGAAAATACCTTGATGGATACAACCTACAGGGTGGCATTGTCAGACAGGATAAACAAAGTGGAGAACTATGCATTTGCGTAGACAAGTACTCAGACAATATCCACGATGAAAACTGGCAACTGCTTTCGGAAGTGCTTTAAGGAGGCGGAATATGAGAGAGCAAGAACTGTGGAAAAAAGTGCCTATCTATTTCTACTACCTTTCTATCTCTAAGCATAAAGATGCAAAAGATGATTCGGCTTACAGTACGGATCAGATTATCATCGCTTTTTCCCAATTGCTGGAATATATAATGACAAAAGGACTTTCTGAACGCAAGAAAGACATTACATCGTCAGAAAAGGTCGTGTGGTTAGATTCTTACGAGGATTTGAAAAACGGAAATTATGATGTGATTTTCAAGTCGGCAAAATACAACCACGTTCGGAATGAAATCGACACTGAAACTATGCAGGAGCGAGGACGACGAAAGAGACCTCAGGATGGAGACGAAGAAAAGACACATCTATGCATTCGCCTTGCAAAAGGCGAAAACAGGTTTCTTGCAGTTCACGAAAGCAATCACTATGGCATAACTCTAAAGTGTATTATCGACTACTTGAATGAACAATTCAAGAAGTTCAATGAAGACGGAAATGACCCGTACCACTACACCATTGAAAGTCAGATTATGCCGGGAGAAGATTTCCTGTCTTCAATCAAAAGAGCCAAAACAATGTCAGTCCTCAAGTTGACAGTATACAAAGACGATATTAAGGATGGCTTTATGCGGTTTGCGGGAAGAACTGACATCGCTGACGAAGTCGATATTTGCTTGAAGCGTCCTAAAGGATATAAATGCTTTCCTGAAAACTTAATTAAGGAATATTTTAAGGATTCGCAAGACAAAGCTAAGGGCAAGATTAAGCGTATTAAGATTATAGGGACAAATGACGCCGGAAGTTTTGAAGTGGATACTAATATCACGGGAATGAAGCATTTCTTAAAGGTGAAGGGTGAAAGCGTCACAAACGAAGTGGAGAGCTCAGATTTTTTTGTGAAGGCTCAGGAGTTCATTGCCTCAATGGGTGGTAGAATATGAAGACAATATTACTTGTTCCACTTAGGGACTATTATCAATCCAGAAAACGAATATGGGTAAAATATTTGATTCCGGTAGTTTTGGGGCTTTTGGCATTGGCAGGTGCACTCATATTTAACATCGGCAACGAGGAAACCATCCGGTCAACTTTTTCCGAATTTGTGAATGTCCAAATTAATGTCGTTGCCATCCTTGTTTCATTTTCTGTTGCAATTATTTCTATACTGGTTACAGCAGACAATGCAAACACCAAAAGTCTAAAGGAGGAAATGGCTGACTCTACTCAATATAAGCCTGTTGGCGGAAAACAGCTGTCTCTATTCCAAATTTTGCTTTCCAACATTGCATACAATGTCATTGTTGAAATTATTTACTTAGTTATTCTCATAGGAATTGCTCTCATACGGCCAATTATTCCTTTACAGGCATTGAAATATGTTGCTGCAGTATGCATCTTTGCCATTATGCATATTCTTGGGGTGTTGCTTGAATCGGTTGCTCAGATGTATCTAACTTTTTGGAGAAACAGATAGCCACGGCTTCACGCAACGCACATCATTATCAGCAATAAGATAGAATGGACATTGCGAACAGAAATAGCGAATCAGTATAACTGCTGAAAACCGAATAGTATATTTAGAGGCGTAGCCTTCGGAGAAATCCGGAGGCTGCGCCTCTTTTTGCGTTCAGATAAAAAATATTTGAGAAATTTCTCGAAAACACCCCCACAAACGGCGCCCCTTATTCAGAGTAAGTGAAGGGAGAAATATTTTTGTGGGGAATTTTGAAAAGTACCCTGCCAAATGGCACCCCTTATTCAGAGTAAGTAGAGGGACCTTTTGAAAAGTTGAGAGAATTTTTCAAATTACTTTGCCAAAATCTCAAAAAATTTCCCAGTTGGTTAGTAGGAGGGGCACTTAAAAAAATTTTTCTAAAACCCATTTGTTATTTGCCCGAAAAGTTCCCAGTTGATTAGTGGGAGGGGCGCTTAAAAATTTTCTTCAAAATTCTTTTTATTTTTGCCGGAAAAATTCCCAATTAAGTAGTAGAGGGGTTCGCAGAAAAATTCTCAAAAGTTTTTTCGTTCAAATCCGAAAAAATTTCCCAGTTGGTTAGTAGATAGGCTTTCAAAGGAAATTTTCAAAATTCCTTCGTACAAATCGAAAAATTTTTCCCAGTTGATTAGTGAGGGGGTTAAAAAACAGGCCTTCTCGCTGGCTACCTATTGAGGGGACTGTCTCCCTGTGTACCTTGAAAATTGAATCGCCGCCTCCAAAGGATATGCTTCCGGCAAGTGACGCCACGACTTCCCGAAAAAGGAACGAGCGCATTAAAGAAGCGATACGCCGTGGTGAGACTCCGGGGCAGGAACGATGCGGATGAGCGGCAGCAAGTAAAAATCACCGCAGAAATGCGGTTTCAGAACAGACAAAGGAGGTTCAAGCCTATGAAGAAAGGAGAGCTCAGAGAGCTTTATCAGATGATGTTTCCGGAATACCCGGACATCGTGACCGTCAAAGAGCTTCGGGAGATGCTGGGCATCAGCCGCAAGCTGGCCTACAAGCTGATCGACTATGGGTACATCCACGCCGTGAAGATCGGCACGACGCTGAAGATCCCGAAAATCAGCGTCATCAACTATGTAATGGAGAAAGAGGTGAAGAAGGTTGGATGAGATCAAACGCCTGACACCCGCCCAAAGGGCACGCTGCAACCGGCTGATCCGGCGGCTGTGCGCCAACTACGACGGTGGCAACTGCCTGCCTCTGGACGACGGCGAGGGCTGCGTGTGCGTGCAGATGATTTCCTATTCGCTGCTGTGCAAGTACTTCCGGTGGGCAGTTCTGCCCGCCGACAAGGTACTCTGCGCCGATATTTACCGGCAGCGTACACGGACCTGCGAACGGTGTGGAAAGCCCTTTGCACCCAGTAGCAACCGGCAGAAATACTGCCCGGGATGCGGCTACTCCATCCGACGCAATCAGAAGGCGGACTCTGCCAGGCGGCGGCGCAGCGTCGAACATTAAGCGCCGAGAAGGCCTTGAATTCCAAGGCTTTTGGGACAGCAGAGCGGGGGTGGGTGGCCGTTTCCATTCGCCCCCGCCAAAATCTACTTTTAACATTCTACAAAGGAGAATTCTATGGACAACAAACTGAAAACTGTGGACGCAGAGACCCTGCTGTCCACGCCGATGAGCAAAACGATGTTCATCGTGGACGGACTCATTTCGCAGGGCGTCAATGTCATCAGCGGTGCCAGCAAGATCGGCAAAAGCTGGCTGATGCTGTGGCCGGGGTGTTCGGGGTCCCCAAAAAGTCGCAAGACTTTTTGGGGAGAGGAGGAACAGCGGAGCGAGTGAGTTTTGCCGCCTGCGGCGAAACAAAGGATACGGAGCTTGTGACGACGAGGCGCAGGGAAATTCTATTTGGGGGCTGCCTACACTGCAATGCGATGTGCTCTATCTGAGCCTTGAGGACACCCAGCGCCGCATCAAAGACCGGCTCTATAACCTCACCGACAGTGCCCCGGACAACCTGTATTTTGCCGTGACCTCCGGGCTGATCGGCGGCGGGCTGGAGGAGCAGATCACGGATTTCCTGACCGAGCATTCCGCTACCAAGCTGGTCATCATCGACACGCTGCAAAAGGTGCGGGACTCCAAGGGCAGCGCCGGAAAAGCGGGAATGTACGGCAACGACTACGATGACATTTCCTCCATCAAGCGCATTGCCGACGGCTTCAACATCGCCATTTTGCTGGTGCATCACCTGCGAAAGCTGCAAGACAGCGACGATCCCTTTAACGATGTCAGCGGCTCTACCGGCATCATCGGCGCTGCGGACACCAACTTCATCCTGCGCCGTAAGCGCAGCGGAAACGCCGCTACGCTGCTGGTCAGTGGGCGGGATGTGGAATATCAGGAACTGACCTTGCAGTTTAACGACTTGGTCTGGGAGCTGGTGGAGCGCAAGAACAGCGAGGACATTCATAAGGCGGAGCTGCCGAAATTTCTGTTTCGGGTGGTGGACTTTATGGAGCACCGCACCGAATGGGTAGGCACGGCCACGGAGCTGCTGACCGAAATGAAGGAGCAGGAGGTCACGCCCAATATGGCCACGAAGTATCTCGGCCAGTTTGCCTATGAGGTGCTGGAGCCGCTGGGCATCGAGTATCGCACCAAGCGAACGGGAAAAAGCCGACTCATCAAATTTCTGCGCCGTGACGGTGATGACGCAAATGACGCCGGGATCGCTATATAAGGAAATCCCCGTCACAACCGTCATTGCCGTCACAAACCGAAGAAAGGGGGTGAACAAATGCGCAGCAAAAACTACGGGATCAATGTCCGTGTGACCGAGCAGGAGAAGCAGAAGCTGCTGGAAAATGCCCGGTTCTGTTCTCTGCCGCTGTCGGAATACTTGCGGCGGCTGGGGCTTGGAAAAGAGGTCAAAGCGGCCATCACGGAGCGGGATTACCGCCTGTTTCGGATGCTGAACGGCCTGAAAGCGGAACTCCCACAGCTTCAGAAAGAGGAAATTATAAGCAGACTGGAAGCAGTTTTGAATGAATTAAAGTAAGCGAGAATTACGCCTGCGCAGTCTAAGCGAGCAGACTGTTTTTACTCCTGTCGGAGCCAAACAGTGCCCCTGCCGCCGATGCCTGCGTCATCTGAGCGAGCAGTGCGTTTTTACTCCCGGCAGGGCCGGAGCGCAAAAACACTCGTTAGGGCGTGCCCTAAAACCCCTGAAAGAAAAAACTATGAAAGTGAGGACAACACAATGAGAAAATTGGATTTTACTTTACCCACGCTGGACGACCTGTTCTCCACGCAGGCGGAGCGGGACGATGCCAAGCTGGAGCGGGTGCGGAACATTCCGCTGGCCGAGCTGCACCCGTTCAAGGGTCACCCCTTCAAGGTGCAGAACAACGAGGAGATGCAGCAAATGATCGAGAGCATCCGCAAGGTGGGAGCCATCACCCCGGCGCTGGCAAGGCCGCTGCCGGACGGCGGTTACGAGCTGATCTCCGGCCACCGGCGACTGGCGGCGTGTCAGGTGTTGGGCGTCGAGACGATGCCCGTCATCGTCCGGGAGCTGTCTGACGATGAAGCGGTGATCGCAATGGTGGACGCCAATTTGCAGCGGGAGACCATCCTGCCCAGCGAAAAGGCGTTCGCCTACAAGATGAAGCTGGATGCCATCAAGCATCAAGGTGTCACTTCTGCCCAAGTTGGGCAGAAGCTGCTCAGTGTAGAAAAAGTAGCTGACGATGCCGGCGAAAGCCGTAATCAAATTAAAAGATATATTCGCCTGACCTACCTGATTCCCGAACTGCTTTCGATGGTGGACGACGGCAAGATCGCCTTCAACCCGGCGGTGGAGCTTTCCTACTTAGACTCGTATCAGCAGCGGGCGGTGCTGGACGCGATGGCGCTGAACGACTGCACCCCGTCCCACGCCCAGAGCATCCGCCTGAAAAAGCTGGCGCAGGAGGGCTTGCTGGATGACCAGATAGTCTACGCCGTGCTGGCGGAGACGAAGCCCAACCAGCAGGAGCAGCTGAAATTCAAACGGGAGGAGCTGCGGAAATACTTCCCCTCCGGCTACACCGAGGAGCAGATGCGCCGGGACATCATCAAGGGGCTGGAATTACTGAAGCGGCAGAGAGAACGGAACCGGGATGCCCGCTGATTCGTATTGATGCGGCTGTAATCAAACAAATCGCAGAATAGAGAGAACCCCAAACCGATGGTATACTGATGCTGTCGGTTTGGAGTTCTGTTCTGCAAATACAAAGGACAGGAGGAGATGAAATTGGTAGCAGGACATCTGACATTGAAAAACGGCAGGTATTACGCCGTGCTGAACTATAGAAACGCCGGAGGGCAGCGGAAAACGAAATGGATCGCACTGGGGCTTCCCGAAAAGGGCAACAAGCGCAAAGCCGAAGCCGAGCTTGCAAAGCTCCGGGCGGAGTTTGAGCCGCCCAAAGAGGTGGGCGACCTGAGCAGCGATATGCTGTTTGCCGATTATCTGCTGGAATGGCTGGAAATTGCCAAAGGGCGGCTGGCTGTGGCAACATACAGTTCTTACGCCGCAATGATCAAGATGCCAGTCGGACCGTACTTCCGCCAGAGGAATCTGACCTTGCGGGAGCTGGAAGCCAGACACTTGCAGATGTTTTATTCCGAAATGCTCAGAAAGGTAAAACCGAATACGGTCATCCACTATCACGCGATTATCCACTCGGCGCTGAAATATGCGGTCAAGACCGATATGCTGATCCAGAATGTGGCGGACAAAGTGGACCGGCCCAGAAAAAACAGCTTTCAGCCGGTTTTCCTTTCGGCAGAGGAAATGCAGAAGATGTTTGAAGCTCTCCGGGGCACCAAGCTGGAGCTGCCGGTGCTGGTGGCCGCTTTTTATGGATTCCGTCGGGGTGAAGTGTTGGGATTGAAGTGGGACGCCATCGACTTTGAGCGTGGAACGATTTCAGTCATACGAACCGTTACGACCATTACTCTTGATGGCAAGCAGGCGGAAATTGAACAGCAGTCCGCCAAGACCAAGTCCAGTCTGCGCACCCTGCCGCTCATCGGCAGCTTCCGGGAATACTTTATGCAGGTGAAAGAGGCGCAGGAACTGAACAAGCAGGTCTGCGGCAACTGCTACAACTATGAATACGATGGCTTTGTATTCGTGGATGAGTTGGGCGAGCGGATGCGGGTGGAATACCTGACCAACGCATTTCCGAAATTTCTGGAGAGTCACGGTTTGCGCCGGATGCGCTTTCACGATCTGCGTCACCCGTATGTCAAGCACACGACAAAAATTTTTAGCTTGCGCTTGATGGATTTTCAAGCGCAGGCTTATCCTGATGCTCGGCGAAAAACTCGCGGAGCTTGTCAGCTTCATCGGGGAGGACAAAGCCAAAGCCCTGTCCGTCCACTCTGCAATAGAAAGCGATTTTCATGACTGCCACCTCAATCAAAAATGTCCTGGATTTTGTATGCGATCTCGATGCGCTTATCGGGATATACCAGCACCCGGTCGATCAGCAGCTCGGCCAGCTCGGTGGTCAGCGTGTCCGCATCGAAAATCACCTTGGACGCTTCCTTGCGGCTGTCCTGCCGTGCCTGTTCGTCCTGCTTCTGTTTCGCCTGTGCCAATACTGCGGCATAGGCATTTTTCGTTTTCAAAAGCAGCTCGTCACACGCGGCCTTTTCCGCCTTGTAGGTGTTCAGGTCGATCTCGCCCATGAGATAGCGTTCGTAAAGTGTGCGCTTGCCGTCTTGCAGCGTTTCAATCTGCTGCTCATATTCGGCGCGTTCCGGTACGGAAGCATCTACCCGGAGCGTACCGTCAGGGGCAAGCGGTGCGGCGGCCTCCAACTGCTTTTTCAGCGTCAGGAATACCGCCTGTTCCAGCTCTGCGGCGTTCAGGTGCATCTTGTGGCAGCGGCTTTCAACGTCCGCCTCAGAATGGCGGCAGTAATAGTACGAGGTTTTCTGCATGGTGCGGGATAGCGCATGACCGCAGCAGCCGCAGAAGGCTTTGCCTTTCAGCGGGTAGTCCCGCTTCTTTTTGTTGGGCTGGGAAAAGCGGAGCTGGCTGGCCTGCACGGTATCAAACACAGCTTTCTCGACGATGGCCGGGTGATGGTCGGGGATGATGTACCACGATTCTCTGTCCTTCAGGCGGCTTCTGGTGCCGCCTACTTCGAGAACCGCCCGCTTGCCGATCATATACACGCCGGTGTAGCGTTCGTCCTCCAAAATGCGGAGAATGGTGGATGCACTCCAAATCCCGTGGCAGCGGGAAATATCGTGGGTATGATTGCCGTGCGCCGCTTTGTACTGGCCGGGGGTAGGGATGCTTCTGCGGAACAGCTCCCGTGTGATGGCGGTGGCGTTGATGCCCTCGGCGGCAAGCTGGAAGATGAGCTGCACAACGGCAGCAGCCTCCGGGTCAGGCTCCATTCTGCCATCGGCGCTTTTGCGGTAGCCGTAGGGACAGATTTTGCTCTGATACTCGCCGCGCTGCATCTTGGCGTACTTGGCGCTCTTGGTTTTAATGGACATATCGCGGCTGTAATATTCGCTGATGAGATACTTGAACGCCACGTCCATGCCGCCGGTGTCACCCTTGAATTTGCTGCTGTCAAAATCGTCGCTGATGGAAATGAAGCGGGTATGGAACAGTGGGAACACACGCTCGATGAAATAGCCGGTTTCAATGCTGTTTCGTCCGAAGCGGGAAAAATCCTTGACGATGATGCAGTCGATCTGATTGGCCCGTACCAGCTCAATGAGCTTCTGTACCTGCGGACGCTCAAAATTCGTGCCGCTATATCCGTTGTCGATGAACTCCGTGATCTCCGCGTTCAGGGCTTCGGGCATGGAAGCCGCGTATTCGTGGAGGACAAGGCTCTGATTTTCAATGCTCAGGCTGTCGTACTTGTAATCCTCGATGGAGAGGCGGATGTAGAGGGCGATTACATATTTCTGCATTGTTCCAGCACCTCCGCATAGGTTTCAAACTCGCTCTGGAAGCGATAGCGCACCGTAATCTGCTTGTCGTGGGATACCTCAATGCGGTCGATCAGTCGCTCGATAAGTGCGCCGGTCAGCGCACGGTCGGTCTTGATTTGTGCGGCGTCCTGTTCCAGCGCCCGGTGCTGCTCTGTTTGAGCATCCATCGTTCGCAGGCCATCCTCCAACTGTTCCATTTCCACGGCGAGGTCGGCAATGCGGCTTTCGTACTTCTCCTTGTAGTCGAAGTATTCATCCTTGGTAAGAACGCCTTGCACAAGGTTTTCATATAAGCTCCGCACGATACCGCGAAGCCGCTGGACTTCCTGCCTGCGGCTGGTGATCTTCTCCCGCAGCTCGGCGCGGTCAGCGGCCTGCCGGGGCAGCTCCGCAAGGGAGAGGGTATATTGCCCCAGCGCCGTATCAAGCGCGTCCTGAAGCATATCTGCCAACATATCCAGCAACGCATCCTCGCGGATGGTCACGCCGGGGCAGGCATCCTTGCTGATTCGGCTCCTGCTCAGACAATGGTAGAAGTACACATCGTCGGACTTCTTGCGGATATTCCGCTGCCGGTGCAGGCTGCCGCCGCAATGGGCGCAAAACACCTTGCCTTTGAGTAAATTCGGCGTGTAGGCTTTGACCTCCCGTGTCTTGGCGCGGCTGGCCGTCTGATTGAGAATTTCCTGCACCGCCGCGAACTGTTCCCGGCTGATGATGGCCTCGTGGGTGTCCCGTACCACCGTCCATTCCTCGGCATCGGCCTTGACCTGCCGGTGATCCACGGTTTTGGTCTGCCCCTGAACGAGATCTCCGGTGTAGACCTCGGAGCGGAGAATAACGCCGACTGTTCGGGTTTGCCACTTGCCGCTGCCGAGCAAATTTTCGTGGGTGATCTTGCCCTGCATCTTCTTATAGTGGCTGGGAGTGAGAACGCCCGCTTCATTCAGCCGCACGGCGATGGTATTGAGGCCAGCACCCTCGGAAGCCCAGCGGAACATCCGCTGCACCACAACGGCGGCAACGGGGTCGATGATAAGCTGGTGGCAATCGTCCTCGGCTTTCAGATAGCCGTAGGGAGTACGCGCACCGATGAATTTGCCGTCTTTCATGGCCTGCCGCTGCTGCGCCCTGATCTTGCGCCCAATGTCGAAAGCGTAGGCTTCGTTTATCATGTTCCGCAGCGGGATAATGATACCGGAATGGGCGTCCTCCGGGTTGGCGGTGTCGAAGTTTTCGTTGACCGCAATAAAGCGGATGCTGCGGATGCGGAAATACTGCTCGATGTAATAGCCGGTGTCGATGGTGTTCCGTCCCAAACGGGAAAGGTCTTTGACAATCACGCAGTTTACATGACCGGCCTCAATATCCGAGAGCATCTGCTGAAAGCCCGGACGGTGGAAGTTTGTCCCCGTCGCGCCGTTGTCGATGTAGGTATCGTACACGCTGATCTCCGGGTACTGCTCCAGATAGCGGGCAATAATCATCTGCTGGGTTTCAATGGATACGCTGTGCGTGTGGGTATCCTCCACCGAAAGGCGGACGTAGATCGCGGCGCGGCAAGCGGCGTCGGCCTCCTGAACGGTCACCGCAGCCGTTTCTTTTCTGCTTTTTCTTGCCATGCTCAGCCCACCTTTCTCTGTTCGTAATCTTTCTGCTGCGCTGCCAGTGCCAAAAGCTGCAACGCCTTTTTGTATTCGTCCTCATGGGTAAAGGTAATATCCAGCTCCTTTTTGCCACGGACGCGGATGCTCTGTACCATGTGAATGAGCGCCCTGCGGTCTAAGGTTTCCAGCGTGGAGAACTGCGTAAACTGTGAAATCCAGCGGTTGCGCTCACTCCGGTTTTCCAAAACCTCCGTGAGTTTTTCCTTGAGAACGCGGATGCTCTCGCGGATGTCCTCGGCCTGCTTGGTGTACTTTGCCTTATAGGAAGCGTATTCTTCCTTGGTAAGCATACCTCCCACAAGGCTCTCATAAAGCCGTGCCTTGAACTCCAGCACCTGCTCCAACCGGCGCTCGTTGTCGGTAATGTGGTCGCTGTATTCCTTGGCAAGCGCCTGATTGATGCTGGACTGGTCAATGCCGGTCAGCAGCGCCTCCAGAGAAGCAATATTGCCGATATAGGCTTTCAGGCTGTCCCGCACACAGTCGATCAGGCTGCTTTCTTTCAGCATGACCGGATGGGCGCAGCCCTTTTTCTTGCCGGTAGGACAATAATAGTAGTGGTACTCCTTGCCGTTCGCACGGTTGGTCTTGCGGGTCATGCGGCTTCCGCAGCACCCGCAGATCAGAATACCGGAGAACAGGTACACCGTGTCCTCGTTGGGAGAAGTGCGGGTATCCAGCCCCTTGATGCGCTGCACCAGATCAAAATCCTGACGGGCAATCAGCGCTTTATGGGCATCCGGGACGCGCACCCACTCGGAGGCGGGGCGCTGCTCCATCTGCTTGATCTTGTAATGCGGCGTACCCTGTTTGCCCTGCACCAGCGTTCCGGTATAGGTTTCGTCCTGCAAGATGCGGATGATGGTGGTTGCTGACCACTTGCAGTCGGCTTTGTCCGCGTAGCCCTTTTTCGCGTAGGGCAGACCGTTGTTCTTCTTGTACGCCAGCGGGGAGAGAATACCCAGCCGGTTCAGCTCAGATGCGATCTTGGAGGCGCTTGCGCCCTCCAGCCGCATACGGAAAATGTCGCAGACAACGCGGGCAGCGTAGGGGTCAGGGACGAGCAAATTCTTGTTGTCCTCGGCTTTCATGTAGCCGTACACCGGGAACGCGCCGACGAAATCGCCATTGCGCCGCTTCACGTCCAGAGAAGAACGGGTCTTGATGGAAATGTCCCGGCAGTAGGCTTCATTCATAATGTTCTTGACCGATACGGTCAGATCATCGCCGCTGTCGTGGGCGGTGTCGATGCTGTCGGTGATAGCGATGAAACGCACCCCGTAGGCCGGGAATACCCGGCGCAGATACCGGCCTGTTTCGATGTACTCGCGCCCTAAGCGGGAGAGGTCTTTTACAATGACGCAGTTGATGTTGCCATCGGTGACATCCTGCATCATTTCCTTGAACGCGGGGCGGTCAAAGATGATGCCGCTGTATCCATCGTCGATCTTTTCGGAAACGACCTCAATATCCGGGTTACGCTCTACAAAGTTTTCAATGAGCTTGCGCTGATTGGAAACGCTGTCGCTTTCGCTGGAATGATCGTCGGTGTAGGACAGGCGGATGTAAGCGGTAGCTTTGTATTTAGGCATGAAAAAGCACTCCTTTCTCCCGGACTGCTCCCGCATGAAAAGAGTGGTTATCTGGCTATTAGGTTTTCATCCTTTTCCACACCGATCATAGCACTCTCTGCGGAAAAAAGCGAGGATGTCGCTCAGCGCAAAATGCCTTGCAGACATTCCTCCAACGTAACGCCGTTCCCGGCAAAGCAGGCGTTTACCACAAAATCGCCGCAGCGGAAGCGGTAAGGATTTTTGATCTGGCGGATAAAGGCGACAATGCGTTCTTCCTTGGGAAGATTTTTGTCTACGGATACTTCCCGGATGTCCACCAGTTCATCCGTGTGGATTTGGGTTTCGTTTGGCGTCGGCTGCATCATGGCGATCTCCTTTCTCGGTTTGGTGGGTTTCCTCAAGGTCACATGAATGCGCTGACGGAAAGGCCGTCAGCGCATGGTATCTGACTTTGAGAGGCGGCTGCGCGGGTAGAATTGGAGCCACATAACATAACGGCGAATACCGGCGCAGCCGCTCTGCTTGTCCATTTGAGAAGATCCATCCTATTTGCCACGCGCCCCGGATAGTGGGCATGATGCAGGCCGCCCTTGGCAGGGCTGTCATAACTCCACGATACCGCTGCCTCAAAGAGCTGGCGCATACCGCAGGGTTCCCCCTCAAGTCTGTGGGAGGGCGTGAGCAAGTTTCATTATCCGCCGCGCTGTCATCGCGCCCGATTTGCCGAATCGGGTCTAAGGCTGCGTAGATCGCTCGGATGGCTTTTCCGGAATCACCTCCTTGAAGCCATCGTCGTGGCGGCGCACCTTATGCCGCTATCACGCGGGTTTTGTGCCTGCATCATGGTCTATTCAGTTTTCAACGTTCAACGAAAGGCTTCGTGGAGAATGTCCCTTCACCTATCGCCGATTTTGGGCCACTTTTGCAAGGTGTTTTTGAAAAACCTCAGAAATATTTTTTGATTTTTCTGATTGCTGCTGTAATGTTGAGAGAAATAGCCTGATGCGACACGCCTTCGACTTTTCCAATCTCGTCAATCGTCATTCCATCCACGAAATACATCCACATCCTGCGGAACTGAGTGTCCGTCAGGTGCTTCCTGATTTGCGTAACCTTTTGGGTGCTACGGCGGATTTCCGCCACCCGGTCATGCGCCTGCTCCATGCAGATATCCGCAGCGGGAATAGATGCTGCTTCCTCGGAAAGCTCGTCCAGTGCAAGGGTATGATTAGCGTAGACATGATCCTCTTTCTCGGAAGCATGATAGTCTGCATCCGACAGGGACTTCCATTTCAGAAATTCTTCCTCGCTGGCAAAGTCCTCGCGGGTCAGGCGGATGATGGCTTCGTTGGCATCCATGTAAACGATAGCGTTGGGGTCTTTCTTGTTCAGCGCATAGCTGCTCTTTCTGTTAAACATAATATGTCCTCCGTTTCGGTGTTGGGTGGGTGGTGAACCAGACCAACACCGGCGGAGAACGACAGCCGACAGGAAAACGTAAAAAGGCGCTCGAACAGGCATGATGACCTGAACGAGCGCCTTGCGTGCGAGTGAAAACATGAGTAACGAATACTGTACCGGGAGGGGCTAAATCACGGATGAACCAAACCGCATAAAAAGAGAGCTGCAACTCGCTTTCGTGAGTGCAGCTCGTCTGGGGGATAGCCGCGTGCTTTTTGAAGTGGACGGCTAATCGGTGCTTATGCTTTTTTACATGACCGCGAGCGGCCTTAGCAGTATCTCCTGTTCATCCGTGACATCATAAAATTACCTCCAACTCGCTAAATATGATTTGTGGCTCATTCAATGTGAGCTTCATGTGTATTTAAGTGAATTGAGGCTCACTCTACAATGTAGTAGAGGTGATTTACAATGAACTTTCTTGACCTGTTCGCCCAAAAGCTTCGCGAAAAGCGGGAGCAGAAAAAGATCACGCAGCGCGAATTAGCGGAACGGCTTAATATGTGTACCCGAACTGTCATTGAGATTGAAAAGTGCAAGAGCAATCCGAAATTTGAAACGGTTGCGCTGATTTCAGAAGAAATGGACATCAGTCTGGATGGAATCGTGTTCCACGATAGAGCGCCGCAGACCGTTGCCAAGTGCGTTCTTGATTACTTTGCAGGAAAGGGTGAAGAAGAGTCGCAACGGTACATAGACCTGTGCATGAGCGCAGATAAGCTGAAGTGATGTACAGGGGAAAACAAAAGGGCCGATGATTGTCTTTCATGTAGAGCAGCCAGTGGGCTTATATTTTCCCCACTGGCTGCTCTTGTCCGCACAGTTGGAACGACGGGCATTAGTATCCTATTTTTCCTGTTTGTGTGCATCCCGGATCTTTTCAAAGGTGTCCTGACTGATGGCGTGTTCAATCCGGCAAGCATCTCGCTCTGCAATTTCAGGGTCAACGCCAGCTGCGATAAATTGCTCTGTAAAGAACTGATGCCGCTCATAAATTTTTTCGGCAACATTCCGGCCTGTTTCGGTCAAATGCAAAACGTAATCACTATCTACCGTTAAAAAGCCCCCTTCACGCAAAGCCGACACCGCATAGCTTACACTGGCTTTTGAAACTCCAACACGCCGTGCAACATCAATAGAGCGGACAGCACCGTGATTCTTTTGAAGAACCAGCACAGCCTCCAGATAATCCTCTCCGGACGCATGAATCATCACTATTGTCTCCTTTATGCAAGGCTCCAGCCGGAGGACTTTTTACGGATATTTACAAAATCCTGATAAATCCCGGCTTTTGCCATAAGCTCGTCATGGGTTCCCTGTTCGCTGATCCGTCCATCGGAGATCACCAAAATCTGATCTGCCTGACGGATGGTATTCAGGCGGTGTGCAATCACAAGCAATGTTTTACCCTTTACCAGTTCATTGATTGCCTCCTGGATATAGCTTTCATTATCGGTATCAACACTTGCAGTCGCTTCATCCAAAATGACAATCGGTGCGTCCTTCAAAATGCAGCGGGCGATAGAGATTCTTTGCTTTTCGCCGCCGGACAGAGTAGCGCCGCCTTCACCGATGACTGTCTGGAATCCATCCGGCAGCGCCATGATAAAATCATAGCAGCGGGCTTTTTTTGCAGCCTCATAGACTTCTTCCTCAGTAGCGTCCGGTTTACCCATGCTGATATTGTTGTAAATGGTATCCTGGAACAAGTACACCCTCTGGAAAACCATGCTGATCTGTTCCATCAGTTCAGCGAGAGGTACATCCCGAATATCTGTACTACGGATTGTCACTTTGCCGGATTTCACATCCCACAGACGCGCCAGTAAGTTTGCAATCGTGGATTTGCCGCCGCCAGACGGTCCCACAAGTGCGGTCATGGTATTCTTCTGCATAGAGAAGCTGATATTGTGCAGGACTTCCTTGTCCTGATAGGCAAAAGTCACATTATCAAAACAGATTTCCGGTGAGCCGGAGCTTTCATTCGGAATATGTGCCGTCCCTTTATCCGGCAACTCTGTTTCATTCAGAACCGCTTCAATACGGTCTAAAGCAGCGTTCATAACCGTGAGGCGCGAGGCTTCTCCATACAGTGCCTTTAACGGGCTGAACAGATCAAAGACAAAGAGCAGAACGCCAAGCAGATAAGGCAGCGAAAGGGAACCGCTTTGCTGAAGCCAAACGGAAAGCGCAAAAATAGCGGCGATTCCGACTGCGTACAAAATATTCAGGCCTCTTGTCCACGGCGTCATTTTACGTTCAAAGGCAGTGGATGTATCTCTGGAACGTCTGAAATTCCCGGTTAATTCCTCCGACTTTTCGCCAATCAGGTTATAGCTCTTAATTACGCTAATCCCCTCTGCAAAGGAAAGAACTGCGTCCGTCAAATGTTCGCTTTGATCCTGTCTGCAAGCTGCTTCTTTTAAGGAAACCTTGTTCATCCCTTTTGCGGTAAAACATGCCAGCAGCGTTACAGCAGCCGCAGCCAGACCAAGCCGCCAGTCCAGAAAGAACATAAATACCAGCAAGATAAGTGCAGAGAGCATGTAGCTCATCATATTGCCAAGTGTACTCATGGCAATTTCTTCAATGAATACCATATCCGTACTAAGTACCGAACTGATCTTGCCAATGTTGCCCGAAGTAAAATAACCCATCGGCAGCTTGCGGAGATGACCGCCGAGCTCCATCCGCTTATCCGTAAAAATCATATATCCGGCAGCGCTTTGCAGTCTGTCACAGAGATAATGGACAATCACCTGTGCAGCCACAACGCCAACAAGTCCGATACCGATATACAGACATTTTGTGCCTGTCAATGTTTTCTGATAGAATCCAGAGAGCACAAGAAAGGCTAAAAAGATAGGCATTTTTGAAAGTATGGATTCGAGAAAAGCACATACGAAAGCCCCCTGAATCCGGCACTTATACTTGCCGGAGAGTTTTAGGATTCTTGAAAATAGTGCCAGCATTTATTTTCCCTCCTTTACAGCGTTGACTTTCCATTCTGCGCTGTCCTGCGAGGCTTTCCACAGTTTTTTGTATTCCTCACAGATTGCCAGCAGTTCAGCATGAGTGCCGGTTGCCGCCAGTTTGCCATGTTCGATCACACAAATCTGATCGGCGTTCATAATTGCAGGAAGTTTGTGGGCGATCACAAATAAGGTCTTGCCTTTTACCAATTCCGCAATCGCAGCCTCCATCTTTTCCTCATTCTCCGGGTCTGCATATGCAGTCGCTTCATCCAACACGATGATAGGAGCGTTTTTCAAAATGGCTCGCGCCAAAGAAATACGCTGTCGTTGACCGCCAGAAAGCATTTTCCCGGCATCTCCCGCCATCGAATGAATCCCCTGCGGCAGCTTTTCAAGAAATTCCATGCACTGTGCTTTTTTCGCCGCTTCAAGGACTTCTTCATCTGTAGCGTCTGGCCGCCCAATACGGATATTTTCAAGAATGGAAGTATTGAATAAATACTGATCCTGCGCCACGTAGGAAACCTGACTGTTCAATGCCTCTAAGCTCATTTCCGTTATTTTTTGCCCACCAATGGAAATGCTGCCCTGCTGCGGGTCGTAGTAGTGAATCAGCAGTTTCGCCAACGTACTTTTTCCGGAGCCGGATTCACCAACTAAGGCCGTTTTCTGTCCTGCCTTTGCAGTAAAACTAATATCATGGATAACTTCATCCATTGTTACCATCGGCTGTCCATCAGGTCCCGGCTGACTTTTCTCATACCCGAATGTAATGTGATCGAAACAAATGTCGTAATTCTTCCCATGAAAAACGGCGTCCGTCTGCTGTAACGGCGCTGTTTCCAACACTTGCTCCAAAGCGGCAATCTTATAATTGAGCTGCGGCATAGTCGGTAAAAAGCTCAAAGATTTCAGCAGCGGAATACCAATACTAAGCGACAGGCAAAGCACCAAAATCAAATCCGGCAGAGTGGAGAATCCACAAAGTACAAACCATGCCCCCAAAGGCAGAGTAAGGATAATCGTACAGGGTAAAAGGCTGCTGTAAATTGCCATCCACGGCCATGCTGCCTTATACCATTCCAGCGTATAGTCCCGATAATCGGAAATGTCTTTGCGGAAACGCTCATAGGATTCTGCGTCCTTGTTGAACACTTTCACAACTTCCATACCGTTGATATACTCAATAATGGTATTGTTCATTTTCTGCCCAGCCATGTAATACGGCCCCATTTTCTTCATACCAACGGAATACATAATCATCATAGCCGCAAAGCTGATCGGAATAGACGCAAGAGATAGCAGGGCCAGTTTCCAGTCGATGAAAAACATAGCAACATAAATTGCAATCGGAATCATCAGGTTTGCAATCCCCTCCGGCAAAGAGTGGGCAAGCAATACTTCCAGACTGTCCACATCATCCACAAACAGCTTTTTAATTGTGCCGGTTCCCTTATCCTGGATAAATCCAAGTGGAACTGCTTCAAATCTCTTTTGCAGGGAAGTGCGAAGCCGGAGCAGCGTGCTATAAGCGGCCTTATGGGATACATCCAGTCCCCAGCCATAAAGAATGGCCTGTAAAATAAGGCAGATCAAAACGCCGATTACCCGTATGCACACATATTTGGTATCAACGGCATTGCCCATGACAAGAGGCGAGATCACCTGATAGGCCAGCACAAAGGGAAGTACCCCCATCAGGACGCTAAGCAGGACGATGAAAGTTGCTATATATAAGTCCTTTTTGTGCGGCCCGGCATACTCAAATACTTTCTTGAACATAACAAAGCCTCCAATCAATTAAAGTATTGTTTTGAAAGTGACAGCAAGATTTCCGGGGTTAAGACCTGATTCTTAATCGAATCCTGACCATCAAGCTGTAACACTTCTGAACAGGTGCGGGTAATAAATTCAAAATCATGCGACACAACGAAAATAATCACACCGGCTGCTGCAAGCTGCTCGATCAAATGGCTTACCCTCACCATAGAATCGTAGTCAAGGCCGCTGGTGGGTTCATCAAAATAGATGACCGGACTGTCCTTGACAATGGCAGCGCCTATCGTCACCCGCTGTTTCTGTCCTCCTGATAAGGACGCAGGATGACACTCCCGGTATGCGCCAAGTTCCAGAGCCTCTAAAGTTTCCGTGACTTTCCCGGAGCAGTCATTTTCAATTCCCAATGATAATTCTTCTTCCACGCTGCTGCCAAAAAGCTGATAATCGGTATCCTGCATGACAAGATAGGACAGGTTCCTTCTCTGGCGCGGGGACAGCTTTTTGCCGTTATAACGGATACTCCCGGTTTTCTCTTTTAGAAGGCCTGTCATAATCGAGAGCAAGGTGGTTTTTCCGGCTCCGTTATGCCCCAAAATACCAATCACATCACCTTTATGGGCTTCAAAATTGATATTCCGTAAAACATCCGGCCCCTTTTTATATGCAAAGGAGAGGTTGCTTACACTCAATCCATCATTGGATTTATGTGCCGGTTTTAGCTGATACTTCGCTGCCTCCCGTTCTGGATAGACTGTACGCAATCCGTATTGGATACGGGTTTCATCGGACAATGAGCAAAACTGTTCTCTTGTGAAGCTCTGTATAAGCCTGCCATCCTGAATCAGATATGCCCGGTCAAGCAACTCCCTCAAATAGTAGAAACGATGCTCAACAACAATAATGGTATATCCATCAGCTTTCAGGCGCTTCATGGTTTCTGCCAGACGTTTTGTGGCAGCATAGTCTAAATTCGCTGACGGTTCATCAAAGATATATACTTTAGGCAAAAGGGCATAGACTGAACCAATCGCGATCTGCTGCTTTTCGCCGCTGGATAAATCAAAAATACTGCGGTTCAGATAATCGCTTAGTTCCAAATCCAGCACCGCTTTTGCAATGCGGTCAACGGTTTCCTCACGGGAATACCCCATATTTTCGCACCCGAAAGCAAGCTCCCGTGTGGTATCTGTCATAAAAAACTGTGAACGTGGATCTTGGAATACGGTCCCCACCTTACCCGCTAAATCAGACGGCTTCAATTCCAGCAAAGAGTGTCCGTCCAACAGAATATCCCCCTTTGACTCTCCGGGGTAGAAATGTGGAATCAACCCATTCAGGCAGCGAATCAGGGTAGTTTTCCCGCACCCGCTCCGACCTGTCAATAAAACAAATTCGCCTGTCTGTATTGTCAGGTTCAGATCTTTCAATGTAAATTTATCCCTTTCCTCATAGCGGAAAGAGAAATTATCAAAGGTAATCATCGCTATACCCTCCATATAATGATTTCCCCAATAGAGGTATGGTCGAGGAACAGAAGTAGCGCTAAAAAGACAATTCCCAGCGCAGTCACTGCATACTCTTTCCACGAAAAACGGACAGGGTTCAGCGCATATCTCTTTCCTTCCAGTTCCAATCCCCGCGTTGTGCCGGATGCTGCTAATTCATCGGTTACTTTCAGGCAACGCATCAGCAAAGGGATCAGAATATATTCAATCGTAGCAAGCGGATGGATAAGTTGTTTCCATACCGTATCACCGATGCCGCGAATGTCCATTGTATTACGAATCATGCGGTATTCAATCCGTAAAGTAGGTATGTAGCGGAACATGACCACTAACGGAATTGTAACAGCCTGCGGCAATCGCATGCGTTGCAGCGATACCATGAGATCATCCATTTGTGTTGTGTGCAAAATCCATATTCCCATCATTGCAATAGGAACCAGTTTCAAAATGGTCACACCAAACACACTCATGATCACGCTGAGTACCGGAATAGAAACATACCGCAGTAAGGCATTGAGATAGGCAATGACAATATAAAAAATCAGCATCTTGGCGGCCCATTTTCCGCCATTGCCGACAGCAATGAATAGCGCAAAAGATGCAACAAGTACCAAACTGCAAATTTCGCCATTCAGAAAATAACTGACACATCCGATCATAATCAGCAGCGCAACTTTGCACCGTGGGTCTAAAGCTGCCGTTCTTTGAAATTGTCTTTGTGTAATGAGTTTCTTTGTGTTTTCTTCCATACTGTTCTCCAAAAAAAAGCGGGGCTGACATTAGCCAAAGCCCCGTAAGGATGTTTTTTGAAAGGGATACGGTGTAACCCCGTTTTCGGGGTTGCACCGTTTTCTCTATTAGGCTGTAAGCCTGTATTCCTGCGGGTTTGACTGTATTTTCTCCATCAGGCTTTTGATCTCGTCCTCTGTGGGAATGTCAATCAGTCCGATGGCTGTGAAGTAGATGTCCACCTTCACAGAGCAGTGACCACTTGACTTGTCGTTGTTGTGAACCTCGATCCTCCGTATCAGCGAGTTGACAAGCGTTGGCGTCAGTTCCTCAAACGCCGTGTTGCTTCGCAGGACTTTCAGCAGGGTTTTCAGGTCGAGGCTTGTCTGTTCTATACTGACAAGCCTTTTCTCGTCCTCATCGACCCTTTTGACAAGCTCCCTCTGCTCGTTTTCGTAATTGACCGACATTCTTGCATAGCGTTCGGCTGAGATGTTGCCGAGAACCTGATCCTCATAGATGCGCTCTATCAGCTTGTCAAGGTCTTGAATGCGCCGCTTTCCGCTTTCAATAGAGGACTTGAGCCTGTTTGTTTCCGTCCGCTTGGATACGATGTCTTTCTGCGCCATCAGGTATAGAAACACCGGTTCATAGCATCTAACGAAGTCCGCCAAGCTGTTGATAGCTTCCAGCACGATCTTTTCCAGCACTACATTGCGGATATAGTGTATCTGACAGTTTCCTCTGCCACTTTTGTAGTTGGCGCAGCGGTAATGCTCCTGATTAGCGTTAAGGCTCTTGGCGGCGCAGAAATGGAGCTTTGAACCGCAGTCCGCACAGAACACCTTGCCGGAGAAAAGGCTTGTCCTCCCTGTTGCTGTCGGACGGATGCGGTTCTCACGAAGCTCCTGTACTCGTTTCCAGGTGTCCTCGTCGATGATGGCAGGCTGAGTGTTCGGGATGATCTGCCACTCGTCCTTTGGCTTATACACGGTCTTGTGAACCTTGTAGCTGACCGTGGTGGTCATAAAGTTCACGGTGCAGCCCGTGTACTGCTGATTGGCAAGAATACCGGCGACGGTTTTCTGATCCCAAGCGTATGGGTTGGTATACTGCTTTCTTGTTTTTCTGCCAAGCGAAGCGTAATAGGCGGAAGGGATGAGAACCTTTTCCTGTTCAAGCTGCTTTGCGATCTGCAACGGACCTCGCCCGTCAAGGCAGAGTGCGTAGACTCTCCGCACAATATCCGCTGCCGGTTCGTCTACCAGCCAGTCCTCCTTATCCTGTGGGTTCTTGACATAGCCGAACGGGACGGAGGAACTGACCCGCTTGCCGTTTGCCGCCTTGTTCTTCCATACCGCGCGGATTTTCTTGCTCGTTTGAGCAGCATACCACTCGTTAAATATGTTGTTGAACGGCATCATCTCCGTACCTGTTTCCTTGAGGGTATCTACATTTTCCTGAATGGCAATGAACCTGACGCCGAGGGTCGGGTATTTGATTTCAAGGTAGTTGCCCACATCAAGATAATTCCTGCCAAAACGACTGAGATCCTTTACGATGATGGTATCTACCAAGCCCTGTTCAACCATGTTCTCCATTTGGATGAAACTCGGTCTGTCGAAGGTCGTCCCCGAAAATCCGTCATCCGTGAAAAACTGAGGGTTCGGAAAACTATTCCGCTGTGCGTATGCAAGTAAAATCTCCTTTTGATTCGATATGGAGTTACTGTCGCCTTCCCGCCCATCGTCTTGAGAAAGACGGCAGTAGAGCGCCGTGATTTTGGTTTCGCTTTGCCCTTTGATATAGTTTGCTGTTGCCATTGTCATATCTCCTTTCCGACAACCGGGCATTGCAAAGGCACTATTATTTTACTGTGCCTTTGCATTTTCCGCAATTATGCGATTTTCCAGTAATTCCTCTGAGAGTATCAGGTCACGGAACTGCTGTAATACGCATCGGCTACCTTCGGGATCAAAGTGGGTAGACACCTCATATACCGTGCCGCCGATCTTCATCCTGAAATCGCTGTTGCCAAAGCCGGAGAAAAGCTCGATGGCGGCATTTTCCTTTTTCGGAGTATTGTTCATCATCACCCCTCCTTGCTTCTTTCAATCACAAGATAGTCATAGCCGTAGCTCTGACACTTATCGCATTTGTCCTTGGCTTTCGCAAAGGGATCAAGCCGCTTTACGATGTAGTTCGGGCTGTTCTTGTAACTCTCCAAGCATTTCACGCACAGGCAGCGCATATCGGCAGGCTTGCGATAGGGCTTATCCACCCAAAGCCCCAGCGCCTTTTTGACACCGATATTGATTTTCTTCATGCAATGCTCGTCGTCAATCCTGCCGATGTACTCCAAGAGGTCGGCTTGGTTGACCGTTCGGAGCTGCTCCAGCATCACCATTGACGGCTCTTTCAGCCCGAAGCGGTCGCCCAAGATGATGTGGGACGGGAGATACCGCTTCTTGATTACCGTGGTCATTGCCGCGATTACCGTAGTGCAGCTTGCCTTATTTCCCTCGTCGCACTGAACGACCAAGGCGGGACGCAGCCCGTTCTGAATGGAGCCTTCGTTTGTGCCGAAGTCGTAGAGATAGATTTCGCCGCGCTTGACCTTGCTGATGTTTTTGTTTTCCATAATGTAAAACCTCTCATTTCTTTATTTTGAAAGGTGTTTTCCGACCGTTCCGAAACAACCCCTTCACTTACTCTGAATTAGGAGTCCAAATTTGAGGGTGTTTTCAAAAACTTTTTCATCTTTTTTATCGCAGCTATGTAAGCCTCCTGCACGGTCTTGATGGATTTCCCTTCGTCCTTGGCTATCCGTGTGAAGGTTTTACCTCCGAAAAGGTGCTGCCTTACATATTTCTTCTGCGTGGGCGTAAGACGGGCAAACGCCGCCCAAACTATGCGGCTGTCTTTCTCTTCCTCAAACAGTTCCCCTGTAAAGTCGGGAACACAGATTCCGGAGTTATACAGCTCCGTAGTACCGTCCTCAAATCCATAGCTGTCATCCCGCTGCATCCGCTTGAAGAACTTGTCCTCGTTGCGCTTAAACTCTGCAAAGACCTCGCCCGCAGCCTTGCTGAGCAGCAGGAAAGGAATATACTGCTTTACGACAGGAGCGTGTTTTTCAACAATCTGCTCGTAACTCAAGTCGGAAATAATGGCATACTTCTCTGTACCCGTGTAGCCGAGGTATTCGTATTTCAGCCTGATCACCTTGCAGTCAGCCTTAAATGCTTCTGTCAGGGCGTCAAGATTTAATGTGTTGTCAGTCATTTTCGTAATCTCCTTTGAATTTTGAATTTTTGGTTGAACTCAAAATTCGGAGATCACGGGTATTTCGCTATGTAGCAGAGCCAGTTCTTCAACATAAAAAGAGCTTCCTTTCAGAGATTTCTCTGCCGGAAGCTCCTGTTCGGTTGTCCTTGCCGAAAAAAGAAGCCACCGGCAAGACAGAATTAGCCTGTGGCTATCTGTCTTGTCGGCGGCCTCTCATGTCTGCTGTCAGCAAGTCTGGCTTAACACACCGAAGTATTCAAAGCGTGTGACCTGATAAGGATTTAGTGCGGCTCTGTTTCAGCCCGACCTTACCGTCGTTACGCCGTATTCAGTTTTGTATCGCTCCTACATCAGAGCCTCTTGCCCCTGTGCGGCGAACAGCTCAATCGTGTCGTGCCGCCTGCCTTTCGGTACCCGGACAAACTTTACGGTGCATTTTCTGCACTCATAGCGGATCTTCTCATCTTCGCTTTTGTGTCCGTGGTTTATTGCTCCGCAGTTCGGGCAGAACATCGGGTAGGTTTTCCATCCTTTTTTCAATCCTCAGTCACCTCGTTCTTTCTGTATAATATTCGCAATATTGCGAATATTAAGGGTAAAAAAATCCCGCAGGATTTTCATATCAGGGCAAATTCCTTCAGGCGTATTTCCATTGCCTGCTTGGACACCTCAAAGGTTTCAGCCATTTTGCAGACGAACTCATGCTTCGACCGGCACATGGGACGGAGTGCGTAAAAGCGGCGTTTGACCTGTCCGTTGGGCATCAGGAGAGCTTTGGCAAGGTAGTTTGCCTGCCATTCCGTAGCGTCCTCGTCGGTATCGTGGTTATACAAAGCGGCGGCGACGCCTGTCCCGCTGAAGATGCGCTTGTGAAGGATGTAGTGTGCCAGCTCATGGGCTAGCGTAAAGCGCAGGCGGCCGTAGCAGCGCTCATCCTCGAGAAGCGACGCTTCGATCAGCATGGTGCCGCCCTCCACGCGCATTAGGGCATAGTCGCCTCTGTCCCGGTCGTAGTAGGTGGTAACGCCGCTGTCGTAGATCATTCTGCCCAGCTCACGGGCGTCGTTGGTAAGGTACTGGTATTCAATACGCAGTCCGAAGGTCTTTTCGATGATGGTTTCAATCGGCACGGCCTGGGGTCTGCCGCTGAGATATCCTGCGTCATATTGCAGCAGCGTGTGGCGGGCAATGGTTTCCAGTGCCTGCGGGCGGTAGTAAAGTGTTGCCATCGGCGTGTTCCTTTCCGTCCGAAGGCTTAGTCGGACTCTTTTGTAATGCGGCGGATGAAATCTTCCCATTGCTTATCCGTTACATTATGCTTTTTGGCTGTTCTGAGGGCGGCACGGACGATGTCCTTTTCCATGATGTATTCGGGCAGGTCCGCGCTCACCGTATGCCGCGATCTTGCGGCAAGGTCGTACATTTCCTCCGTTTCGGCTTCATTCAGGTGCAGAAGCAGGGGGAGCTTTTCCAGAATCTCATCGGGAACGGGTCTGCGGTTTTTTTCGATGTCGCAGATATACACGGCGGAGAAGTCCAGTTTGATGGCAAGCTGCCGTGCGGACATTTCCCGTTCCATACGCTTTGCGATCAGAAAGTCCCCGAAGGTCTTTGCTCTGTTCATATGGCGGCTCCTTTCTCGGTTCGCTTTTTTGCGAACGCCGTAAGCATATTATATCCTGAACTTTTTACGAATACAAGGGGTTTCGGCAAAGTCAAAACGAGATGGGCGTTTTTGCACCCATCTCATTTTCCGAACAGCGGCACAGCCTATGTCTGCAAAGCATTTTTGAGCATTTCCCCATACTGCAAAACAACCTCTTCGGGAGCTGTGATCCGTATATCTCCGTTGAACTGAAACACCCATGCGAAAAAAGTCTGACTGACGGAAACCTCCGCCACAGCCCTAAAGTGTCCGCAGTCACCCGGAACGGTATCTACCTCATCACCGAAGCGGTCTACGATATAATTCATCAGATCGTTTTTGCAGACCAGCATAACCTTTTTGGTTTCACCGTCGTACATATCGAACACACGGCGGGTAAATTCCGGCAGGTTGAAATCGGCGGGCTTCGCTGCGGCGTCGGCGGAAAGGATTTCCACCTCCTTCATCCGATCCACCCGGAAGGTGCCGAGCTTTCGGTGCTTTTCGCTGTAACCGATGGCATAGTAATGATCCTCGTTCCATACCAAACAGTAGGGGGAGAAGAAATATCGCTTTCCATCGTTATTGGGGACTTCTTTTCGATGTTGGTCGTAGTGAAAGTACCGGAACGAAATCTGCTTCCCACGGTTGATTGCCGTATTGATATTATCTACCAAATAGTAAATCTGCTCGTTCAGCGGTTTTACTCTCTCGGAAACATACAGATTGCTTTTCAGCTCCGCCGCCTGATGGATGCTGGTCATCTGCGACAGCTTTTCGATCAGCTCCGCGCTTTTCTTTACCGTGATGAATTTGGACGATTCCACCGCATCAATCAGCAGTTTCAACTCCGGCAGAGTAAATAAATGACTACTCAGGGAATAGCGGTTCTCACGGCTTCTTTCTTCTTCAATATCAATGCCAATATCACAGAGCTTCGCAATATCGCCCGGTATTGTTTTTCTGTCGCAGGAAATGCCGTTGCCCTTCAGAAAAGCGAGGATGTCCGCCGTTGTTGCATAATGCTCGGCATCCGTGTTTTGCCAAAGGTATTTCAATATGTATAACAGTCTGCTCTTGGATTCTGCCATAGCGTCACTCCTGTTGTTTTTTGCGGAAGCCCTTATTTCTTTGAGCTTCTTTTCAGCTCGTATGTCCCGCCGACCGTGCCCTCGCCACCGATCAAGGTAAGGGTATTTCCGTCAACGGTAAATTCATATTCGGAATCCCACACCGACTCGTTGGCGTAATCGATCATGAGCTTGTTGCCGTCGATGGTATAGGTGAAATCGTAGGATATGGAGGGCAGCTCCATTGCGCCGCTTCCGCTGCCGTCAAAGGAATAGGTGGTCGTTCCGTCGAACTCCCATGTGCCTGCAAGTGCGTCCGTGCCGCCGGAGCAGCCTTTTGCCAGCAGTATAATGCCAACGATGATTACCGCCAGTGCGGCGATCGCACCGCAAAGCACCATACGGCGCTGCGTCTGTTTTTTCTTCCTTTTTCTGATTCTCTCTACCGTTCGATCTGACTCGTTCGGGAATCGTCCCGGCGGTTGTTGCCTGACGGGGCGGTTCGATTGATAATCCTGCATCATGTGGTTCTTCTCCAGTCCAAGCGAAAGGGCGATGACGGCAATGTCCGTCACCGCCCTTTGCTCAAAGGTTCGCAGCTGATTTATTCAGCGTTTTCTTTCTTCTTTTTGCTGTAAACGGTGATGCCGATCACTACGCCGCCGCTGACAAACAGCAGTGCGATCCAGAGGATCATATTGCTGTTGTCACCGGTCTGCGGAGAATCCGAATCGGTCGGCTTGCCCGGCTCAGTCGGTGTTCCGGTAGCCGGAATCTCAACTGCCGCCTTCTTGTAGCCGCAAACCCTGCACTCCTCATGCTTGGAGCCCTTTTGCGTTGCGGTCGCTTCCTTGTCAACAACCCACTTGAAGTCGTGTGCCGCCTTATCGGCCTTATCTCCGCAAGAGCACTCATGCCAGTGGTTCGTAGCATCGTTCTTCCAGTCGGAGCCGTAGCTGTGAGTATGCTCGCCGCCGCCGGTTGCCGGGATAGTTTCGATTGTCATCGTATAACCGCAGACGGTGCATTCCTTATGCTTTGAGCCGTCGGTTGTAGCAGTTGCTGGGGTGTCGATGATCCATTCGCCGGCGGTATGCGCTGCTGTATCTTTCTTATCACCGCAGGAGCACTCATGCCAGTGGTTGTCGGCATCGTTCTTCCACTCGCTGCCGTAGCTGTGAGTATGCTCACCGCCGCCGGTTGCCGGGATAGTTTCGGTTGCCATCGTATAACCGCAGACGGTGCATTCCTTATGCTTTGAGCCGTCGGTTGTAGCAGTTGCCGGGGTGTCGATGATCCATTCGCCGGCGGTATGCGCTGCTGTATCTTTCTTATCTCCGCAAGAGCACTCATGCCAGTGGTTGTCGGCATCGTTCTTCCACTCACTGCCGTAGCTGTGAGTATGCTCACCGCCGCCGGTTGCCGGGATGGTTTCGGTTGCCATCGTATAGCCGCAGACGGTGCATTCCTTATGCTTTGAGCCGTCGGTTGTAGCAGTTGCCGGGGTGTCGATGATCCATTCGCCGGCGGTATGCGCTGCTGTATCTTTCTTATCGCCGCAGGAGCACTCATGCCAGTGGTTGTCGGCATCGTTCTTCCACTCGCTGCCGTAGCTGTGAGTATGCTCACCGCCGCCGGTTGCCGGGATGGTTTCGGTTGCCATCGTATAACCGCAGACGGTGCATTCCTTATGCTTTGAGCCGCTTGTGGTAGCTGTTGCCGGAGTGTCGATAATCCATTCACCGGCGGTATGCGCCGCCTTGCTGCCCTCGATGATCACGCCGCAGCCGACAACGGTGCACTCTTTCCAGTGATCGGTATTATCGGACTTCCAGTCGGAAGCGCTATGACCTGTTGCCGCAAGGATTACGCTTGTCTTGTCGGTAATTTCGGATGCACCGGTTGCATCCTCAAACCACTTGTCACAGCCGTCGCAGGTGTAATATGCTGTGTTGCCTTTCTCCGTGCAAGTAGGAGCCTTTGCGGGAACGAGGGTCAGATTGTGCGTATGCGGTACGGTCTTGTCATATCCGCAGGTGTCGCAGATGTTATCGCTGCCGTAATCGTGAGCCGCCTCGTCCTTCTTTTCGTGACAGCGAGAGCATTCTTTCCAATGATTGTCTGTGTCCTTGCTCCAATCGCTTGCCCATGCGTGCCCGAGCTGTGTACCTGCTGCTGTAAAGGTTTCTGTTGTGCTGATCTCTCCGCAGGAGCAGCTCTTGAAATATACTGCATCGTTGGTGCAGTCGGCAGCCGACTTGAGGGTTTCCGGCTTCTGAATTTCCTGATCGTAGGTATGGGTATGGGGAATTGTGTAGGTCGCTTTCACGCTGACTTCACTGTCAGGCATTATGAAAGTAGTGGTTTCACTGTTCGCATCTTCAAGAGTAGTGTTGCCGCTTTCTACTACCCACTTATCAAACACCTTACCGTCAGGAGCCGCATTTGCGGTCAGAGTAATGGTTGTGCCTTGCGCCGCTTTACTGATTTCGCTTCCTGCACCGATTGTCGCTTTGCCGTCCGTTACGATGATGGAATACTCTTTACTCTCCCAGATTGCATAGAAGGTAGTATCCGAGCTTACTTCATAGGTCGTGCCGGAAATAACCGAACCGTCGGCACTGGTTGACCAGCCCTTGAATTGCTTGCCTTCCGGTTCAGTAAAACCGCAGGAGGGCAGGGTGTAGCTGCCGGAAACGCCGGTGACATCTGCCATTGTGCCGCCGCCACCGTTGGCATTGAATCTGACGGTATACTCGGCAGGGGCGGGAGGCGCGTCCTTCCACATCGCCTTGACTGTGATATCAGCGGTGACGGTCACAGGGGCGTTCACCGGATACTCCGTGCCGCCGATCTCCCATGCCTTGAACTGCTTTCCTTCGGGCGCAATAAACTCGCACTCCGGCAGAGAATACTCGCTGCCGTGCAATACCTTCTTGGCGGGCATTGCGGTGGTGACCTCCTCGGGCAGATCCTCAGGCTCGGAGCCGCCGTTCGCGTCAAACATGACGGTATGCTCGTTGCGCTTTTCAAACGTTGCGGTTATGGTGACGTTTTCCTCCGGCTGGGCGAAGGTATAGGCATCCTCCCCAACCGCAACGGCGGCAGCGGTGCCGTTGACGGACAGCGTGCTTAGCATATAGCCCTCGTCTGGTGCAATGGAGAGCATGACAAGCTCGTCCTTATAGAACAGCGGCGTGCCGTTCTCGGCGGTTTCTGTGGCATTCACCACCGTGACGCTGCCGTTTGCGCTATCCTCTGTCGTCACCTTGTAGCGCGGCGCGCCTTCCACTGTCACGCTGATCGAGAAATTCTTCTTCCATTCCTCTCCCGGACGCGTGATAACATCAAGCCCCGAGACGCAGCGTGCTCCGGTGCCTTCCAGAATCACCGTGCCGAGGACGGTAAAGGTCTGCTCCCGCGGGGACTGCGGATCATAGTCCTCCGGGATCTCCCACGAAACATCGACAGGGATAAAACCGGTGACGTCAGATGCAAAAATCCCGATGTTGACCTTGGAGAGCTCCTCTTGCAGATCCTGTTCCCTGGAAATACGAATCGGCTGCGCAGGCTGCACATCCCAATAGTCCTTCTCCCGAACAACCTCCAGATAGTTCCACAAAATATCGATGTCATTGTAGTAGGTTTTGTTCCCGCAGGCGTCCTCAATGCAAATGTCGTGATGGAGGCTTACGTCATAATCTGCCGGGATCGTATAACAGCCGTCTTCATCCGGCGTCATAAGTTCAATATTCCCGCCCGGGTATCTCTCGTGCCACACCTTGACGGGCAGCGCGTCCTCTACCCTGAACCGCAGGTCGCCCCAGTATTCCCCATCCGTCTCCAGTTCCTTGTCGGTAGAAAGATTGATGGCCTTCGGCTTTTCGACGTCGGCGATCAGCTTCGGCGTGGAGACATAGGTCGTTCCCTTGAGGTTTTCGGCTTTTGCATAGACATACCAGCTGCCATTTGCGTCATACTCCGCGATGTCTATGGTGGCTGTGGGAATATAGACGATCCAGACGCCCGGTTCCGGCTCCGGATGCTGATATTTCTCCCATGCGATTTTTCCTTGCTTGTCCAGCTCCGCCAGCTCCTCCTGCGTGTAGCATACCGGTGAGCTGAAGTAGTGGCTGGGTATTACATCCGCGTTGATCTGTACAGCCACCGAATAGACGTTCTTATCCGTTTTCTTGCTTACATCCGCAAGATAGTGCGGTTCGGCTGTATCCGCGTTGTATCCAAAGAAGTACTGACTCCGCCCCAGAATAAGCTCGGCCTTCGGATACTCCGTGTTATACTCCAGCACGAGCGTCCGGCTTCTGTCGATCAGCCCTACCGTGAAGCGTCCCATTTCTTTGTCATATGGAATTTCCGAATGATCTGCCTTGTCGGTCATTCTTACCGCCGCACCATCCGGCATCTTCATCGTGAGCACCAGATACTCGTTGTGCGCCAGCTCTGCCTCGGCGTATGTCGTCTGCTCATCCGGGCTTACGACTCTCACTCGATGCCGCCGGTAGATCTTCACGGTTGCCGTGGAGGCGTTGCCCGCATTGTCCGTCGCAACGACGGTATATTCCGCTCCCGCGTCATTGTTGCCGCCGTCGGGTGCGGGAAGAGAATAATAGGTGGAGTCGGCCTTCTGCTCCACACCGTTGATGGTCACGGACTTGACGCCGGAGGACGCTTCGCCGCTCTTCGCCGGATCGCTCACGGTGAAGGAGTACGCGCCCGGTCTTCCAACGATGACATCCTCGACGGTGTAGCTCTCGCCGTCATTCAAAACCTCCAGCACCGGCGCCGCCGTGTCCTTTTCCAGCAAATGATCGCACACGGCACAGTGCTTCTCCTGAATGCCCCAGTCTCCGGGGATGTGCTTTCCGTTTTGTTTGGACATCTCCGCCGCCGGGTCGCGCGCCTGACAATCCTTATTCCTGCACGCCCAGACGTGGCATGACTGCCGGTTTACCCAGCCGAAGTCGTGATTTCCGTTGCAGGGGTCGTCGATCACTGTCATTTCCAGCACGTTGATCGCCCAGCCGTAGTTCTGTACATACGGAAGTGTCAGCAGCTGCATGTCGATGAGCCCATTCTCATCAGGGATCAGGGTCTCATAAAGGTTCCAGAAGTAAGAATATTCGTCATCACGGCTGAGGGCGCGCGCCTCCAGCTTCAGCTTCACCAGCTTTCCCTTGTATGAGCCGATCCTGATTTGATCGTTCGTCGCGATTGACGGATCCGCCACGAGCTGCTCCGGTTTGTAAACAATGTCGCCGTAGCCGACAGCCGCCGCGTCCGAGCCGTTGCTGCGGTAATTGGTCGACAGGTTCAGAGTCGCGTCGGTGATGGTGATGTTCTTTCCGTGGCACCAGCGGCCGCCGCCGATCGCCGCGCCGTAGTGTCCTGTCGCCGACACATGGCCGCCGGTGATGGTGATGTTCCGGGCGGGGACATACTGGCCTCCGCCGATACCCGCGCAGTTGTATTGGCCGCGGGCGCTTACCCGTCCGCCGGAGATGACGATATCGCTCGCCGCGTTGATTCCGTCCATGTCCTGTTTCGTCGTCCAGCTGCCGCCGCCGATGCCCGCGCCGGTATCCCCGCCTTGCGCGTCGATATTGCCGCCATAGATATAGATATGGCTGCCGCGCCCCCTAAAGCCTCCGCCGATTCCGGCTGCAAGCCTGCCGCCGCTGGCGTTTACCGTGCCGGAGTAGAAGTACAGCCGCTCTCCGGCGCCTCCATGGATGGTGTTTCTAGAGTGTCCAGAGTGTCCCCAGCTGCCGGCTCCTATGCCCGCGCCGTACTCGCCGCCGGTGGCATTGATGGTGCCGCCCCAGTAGTCGGGATTGCTCTGAGAGCCAAAGTGCATATTGACGCCGTGGCCGTACATATCCATGTTAAACATAGAGTCCCCGATATTGCGGATCGCCCAGCTCCCGCCGATGCCCGCCGCTCTGTAGCCGCCCTTGCAGGTCACCGTGGTGCCGGTGCGCGCCAGCACATAAAGCTGCCCCTCGCTGCGGTTTTTCTGGATCGCCGCGCGGCCGTCAGCGCCTTGCAGGGTGCTGTCCTTGCCGATGAAATAGAGATAAGCCGAAGCCTTTTTGTTCAGCTCGATGGCCGGCCCCTTGGAGCTGGGACTCATCTTAATATTTACGCCGTCAATAAATACGTGCGGCGCGGCTTTGTCTCCCTGGATGAAGATCTTCTTATCCCATGCCCATGTGTCCCTGAGCTTGTCGGGCACGGACGAGTAGATGTAGTAGCTCCTACTGTCCTTAATGGATATGTCCGATGTCCGGTTGTACACGTCAATGCTCACGTCGTACTTTGGTATGGTATCCATCGGCCCGTCCGCTGCCAATACTGTTGTCGGCAGCAGCGTCAGCACCATGCAGCACAGCAGCAGGATGCTAAGTATTCGTTTCTTCATTGGCTTTTCTCCTCCTGTTCGTGTCGGTTCGGTTTGTCCGCCCCGCCTTTTTTCCGGTTTTCTCTGATTCTGAGCCGGAAACACAGCGCGGTGATCGCCACCGCCGCGGCAAAGGAGATGACGGCTACCAGCACATAGCCGCCCGCGTCCTCCCGCAGCAGCATCGCGCCGAACACGCCCCATGCTTCCGGTTGCCCCGGCCCGGCGACCGTGCCCACCGCCTGCATCAGCACCGCGAACAGCAGCATACACATAGCGCTCAGTCCATATATGCCGCGCCGCTGCCTCCGGCGGGTGTTTTCCCGCACCCGCTGCTTGACGAGTGCGACCCGTCTTGCGGTATCGTACATTTCGTTTGAACCTCCTCTCTGGATTTTTTGAAATGCGGCTTAAAAACCCCTTCACTTATATAGGTACAAAAAATCGAAAAAACTCTCACCCAAAACGCAAAATTTTTCAAAAAATTTGAGAGCCGCCAAAAAGCAGCTCTCAAGGAGTGATTATTCGGTTATTTCCTCTGCCCGAGGCGGAAAGCGGACCATCTTCCCGCCGCCACCAGCAGCACCGGCAGGGCGTAGGCCACATACTGCACCGCGCCGCCGTGGGCGATGAGCAGATTATAGATGGCGTGGAGGGTGATGGCCGCGCCCAAGAGGCCGCAGGTGCCGGCAATCTTCAGCCACGTCCGCTGCCACGTGTATGCAAGCCCACCGCCCACGATCAGACCACAAAGCACGTGCATCGCTCCCGTGCCGAAGCCGCGGAAGAAGATGAAGGAGAAGCGGTCCGCGCCGTTCTGGATGAGATAGCAGACGTTTTCAAAGGTGGCGAAGGCGAGGGCGACTGTTATTGCGGCAGTCTTGATTTTATCCTCCTCCGGCTCGAATACCAGAAGATAGAATACCAGCGGCAGCAGCTTCATCATTTCCTCCACCACCGGCGCGATCTCCGCCGTGGCGGCAAGGGCGTCCGCCCGGCATACCGCCGCGAGGAAGGTGTTGATATAGGCCGAAAGCAGGCACACCCCCATTCCGGCAATGCAGAACAGGAAGAAGCGGAGCTGCCGTCTGCCCATGCACAAAGCGGCCACCAGCAGCGGAGACACCATGCACAGAAAGATGTTTTCGATGTAGGTCATGCGCCCACCGCCTTTCTCGTGGCGGGCAGCAGCCCCAGAATCGCAAGGGTCAGCAGCATATCGCACCAGAAGGTGGGACTTGCCGGTGAGGTATCCGGCCAGAAACAGCCCACCGTCCAGAGCAGATACTCCGCGAACGCAAAGCACAGCACGCCGATATGGAAGTACCGCATATTCCGCGCCGTGCCCGTCTGTCCGTTGGCGTAGACCAGCCCCCGAATGGCGCAGAAGGAGAGCCATATCATCATGCCGCACCAGATCAGGTTGGAGAGAATGTCCCCAAAGGTGCAGTAGAACGCCAGCAGCGGCACGCCGAACGCAGGCGCGAGCCATGCCCTGCGGCAGCGGAAGCTGCGCTCGTCCTGACTGGCGAGCGTGGCCTGCAAAATGCGCAGGAAAATTACGCTGGCCACCCAGCCGAACTCCGACACATAAAAGACCCGGGGTGTTGTATCGAACAGCAGCAGATACAGCGTCCAGTAGAGCGCACCGAGGGCAAAGCAGCCGTAGAAGCACAGCAGCAGAAAATACGTCTGCCGCCCACTTTTTCGGTAGGAGATACCCGAGAGCAGTGCGCCCACGAACGTGGTCAGCAGTTGCAGCAGGTTCTCAATCAGCTCCATGCGCATCCTCGCTTTCTCCGTCCTGCGTGTCCTCGCGGTTCATCTGCCGCAGCCGGAAGCACAGAACGGTCACGCACACGCCGAGTAAAAACGCCAAAAGTCCGATGACGATGTATCCCAAGGCCGCGCCGCCGTGAAAGATGCTGGCCGCCGTTTCAAAGCCGGAATAATCGCCTGTCTGTATCCGCGCAGCAATGCCGGGCATGGCGAGGGACGCGCCGATGAGCAGTACAAGGCACGCCGCCACTGCGGAAGCCATGGTGATCGTATTGCGCCGCCGCTGTTTTTCTCGTTCCATTTTGGCGATGCGCCGCTTCGTCTCCGCAACGCGCTCCTCATGACTCCGCATTTGTGATTCCCTCCCGTTCCAGCAGCCTTCGCAGGCTCTCTTTTCCGCGATACACCATGTTGGTGATCTGTTTTACCGTTTTTCCCGTAACCTCCGCCGCCTGCGCGTAGCTCATATCCTCAAAATAGGTGAGATATAAAACCTCCCGATAGTCCGGGTTCATCTCATCCATGCAGAAATGCAGAATGCGGTTTCGCTCCTCCGTCCGGATGACCTCCTCCGCCAGCAGCCGTCCGTCCGGCTCGTCTGCAAGCGCGTCGAGGCTGAACAGGGGCTTTCGCTTGCTCTTATGGCGCAGCGCCATGTGCCTCGCCGCCTTATAGAGATACGCCTTGAAGCCGCCGTCCCGGATGCGGGGCTTTTTCGTGAACAGATAGGCGAAAACGTCCAGCATCAGCTCCTCCGCCTCGTGAACGTCGTGCAGATAGCCGTCAATATACAGGGTCAGGGGATCGCCGTATTTTTTCATCAGGGCCTCCAGCCCCGCGTCATCGCCGCTCAGATATTGGCGGTAAAAAACCTCGTCGCAGGTCATAGCGTTCACTTCCTTTTTGCGGATGCTAAAATGCAGAGGGGTATCCGTCAGGTGCTTGTCCTGCCGGAATCGCGGTGCTGTCCCTGAAAGCGCGGGTCGGACGGCTTTTCCGCGTTTTCCGGGATCGCCCATGAGCGCCCGAACCGGGATGCGCCGGGGATCCGCCCCTCGGCGCAATACTGGTTGACCCGCCGCTCTGACACGCCCCAACGGTAGGACGCCTCCCGAATGGAGATATAGCCCTTGATCCCGTTCATACCGCACCTCCGCATGGATAATACTCAACACGATACATTATATACGAATATCCGAATAAAAGCAAGCCCACACGGACGTTGGTTTTAACGAATTGTCGCATTTTCCTCACATCAGGGTATGTATTGGCTGCCCTCGCAGGCAGCCATTTCCCTCTTTTCGCGCAATACCGTGCAGGCTAATACTGAGGCACTCCGTACCCAAGCACCTCATAATGCCCTACGCTGTACTGATTGACACGGCAGCTATCGCCTGAGTTACCCTCCACGGTATAGACGATGCCGTTTTCAACCTTCTGCACAATGCCTACATGGTCGGACTGCCCGTCTTGCGGACCGGAGCTGCCCTTGTTGTCCCAGTCAAAGAAGATAATCATTCCGGAAACAGGCTCAGCAGAGCCGTCGATCCACTGTCCACGGTCTTTGAACCATTGAACGCCGTTGACGCAGCCTGCAAATTTCGGAATTACGCCGGTTTCAATATAGCCGCACTCGTTGGCGCACCAGCTCACGAAGCAGGCACACCACTCCACACGGCTCCCGAAGCCGTACCAAGACCAGTAAGGCTCACCGCCCACATTGCCCACCTGCGACAAGGCAACGGTCACGATCTGATCATCGCTGTAATGGATGCCGTAGAGGACAGCCGCCCAAAGGGAGTTGTTCTTGTCCTCCAGCAGCTCCGCAAGATACTCTCGCTGTTCTTCATTGAAGCCGTATTGGTCAGCCATTTCCTCCACCGTCTTATGCGACACGGTGATATACAGCGTGGTTCTCGTTTCGGTGGTTTCGGTCTGCACGATATTTCCGTTACCGTCATCGGTTTCGGTGATGACCGTTTCAGAATTGCTTTCTGTCCGTGACGATATGCTGTTCATCTCCCAAAATATATCCTTGAGAAGCTGCTTTTTGGTGTCGTCCATCGTGGCAACCTCCATCGGCTCGTCGGGATCGGTATTGACCTTGACCGAGTAAACCGCAAGGACTTCCTTCCACACAGCACGGCTTCCCGACATTTCCAGTGTGTCATAGGAAGTGCCGTTTCGTATCTCCAACAGCTGGTTGTCGTAATCCGTGTTGATCTCCTGCACGGCTGTCCGCATGGACTGTCCCGTACCGGAATCCTCGCCGGAGAAGAATATCCCAAACACAGAACCGCAAATCAAGGCAATCAGGCAGATGACAATGATAACCACAACGGCGACCCAGCCACCTGCGGCAATGGCCGCTACCAATGCTTTTGCTGCCGCTATGATCGCCTTGACCGCCGCAACGGTTGCTTTGACGGCGGCTTTCACACCGGCTGCGGTCGCTTTGGCTGCGGCTTTGGCGGCCTGCGCCGCTTTCTGTGAAGCCTTAACCGTCGCCTGTGCGGTTTTCTGCGCCGTCTTTGCCGCCTGCCGGGTGGTTTTAATGGCGGTCTTTGTGGTCTTGACCGATTTCTGCGCCGCTTTCGTCGTGCCTTTGCCTACTGTCTTGACGGTTTTCTTCCCGGCAGAACGGGCGGATTGCTTGACGGTCTTTTCCGTTTGCTCCACCGTCTTAATGGTCTTATTACCGGAAGCACGGACAGACTGCCTTTTCAGCGATTCCGCCGCCCGCTTTTCTTTGAACTGCCTGATGCCGTCCTTTGCCTTGGATACATTCCGCTTGGTTTCCGCCAGCCCCTTGCGTCCCTGCTTATCGAACTGATGCACCGCTTCGTGGGTTATGCGGTCTACGCCGCCCTCGATGCGGTCGGAGGCGTATTCCTCTGCGCTGTGTTCTTCGGGATGGGCGGCGTGTTCCACCTTCTCCTTGGTCTGCACATAGGCGGAGCGCATACGGTCGGCGGCAATCGCCGCCTTGTCTATCTTCTTGATCGTGCCTTTCACCACATCTCTTGTTTTGATTTTAGGCATTTTCCCTCCTTTCCGGGGCGCACCAAAACGCCCCTGAATTGAAAAAGAGGGACAAAGGTATCAACCCCTTGCCCCTCAAAGTGCGGGAACTGAAAAGCCTTGCTGTGACTGGCTTTCTCAGCCCCTATTTTTCGACTCTGCCCGTTTCCTGCGGGCGTACGCTGCCTGCTGCTTTTTGTAGGCTCTTACGGCGCACCTGCCGCAGTATTTCTTGCGGTTGCCTTTCTTGAGGATAGGCGCACCGCAGGACACACACCTTTCAAAGCGTGTGCCAAGAATATTAGCCTCCAGCATCGGCTCTGCCGGCAATACGGCGTTGCGGAAATACTTGCAGAGCAGCGAATAGGAAATGCTCTGCACACAGACGCAAGGCTCGCCGTCATCCAGCGCAAGGCAGTTGCCGCCCTCATAATTGGCGCACAGCCTTTTAATCAGGGCGTTGGCTCTCTGCCGCTGCTTCGGCGTAAGTCTGGGCAGCATCCGCATCACCGCCCTCTACTATGCGCTTTGCCACCACCACAAGGCGGCTGTTGTTGCGGCTGTACTCGCAGGTGGACAGGGTAATGAGCTTGTCACCGTATGCGGCGGTCACGCCGGTGTCGTAGAAGGATAGCTCCTTGCACTTGGCAATGAAGCTGTCAAACTCGTTGGCATTTCCCGCATCCACGAAGCGGTAATACTTGAAAGCGTCGGGGCTGTCGGTGTAGACCACCGTGCGGAACACGGCAACGATCTCATACTTCTGCCTGTCCGTCAGCGTGTTAAAAGCAATGGTCTTATGCTTGCTCCAAAAGCTCTCGCTCTTGAATTTGTCGAGATGCGCGAACATAGAGCCGTTTTTCATGTGATGCCCGTAGATAACAAGGTTGTCAGAGGGCTTTAGCACATCGCAGTCCTCCTGCACATAGGGACAGCCGTACTCGGAGTATTCCTTGTCAAAGCCGTGCTTCAGGTAGAAGTTCGGCTCGTTTACAGACTGCATCACGGGATAGTTGATGTTGGTATCCGCAATGCTGATCCAGCCCACCAAATCGCCGTTCTGTCCGAACAGCTCGGCAAGCTCCGGCAGCAGCGTCTTTTCCTCGGAATACGGAATCGGCTCGGCGGTTTCCGTTTCAGCGTCCGTCTGCGCTGCGGCCTCCACCACGGAGGCAAGGTTGTGATATAATTCTGCCTGCTTGTCTGCCTCCTTGTTGTGACGGACAATAAAATAGGTGCTTGCGCTGAGGACGGCAGCAAACACCGCAATGAGAATGATTGAAATTGTCTTTTTCATTGGATTTCCTTTCTTTGTTGCCCGCTTAGTCAATTCGCAATGTCGGATAATTTGGTGGTCATCAGCTTGTAGAGTTTTGTGTTTTTGGGGAACTTGTTGGCAAATGGTACAAGGCTGGAGCCGACCTTGATGAGTCCGTGTCCTGCGTCCACATTGGTGATATACGAAAGCTGGGTGTCCGAGATGTTCAGGAGCTTTGCCAGCTCAATGCGGTCGGTGGACGCCTGATTGAGCATAATGATGAACTCGGAGTTTGCAAGCATCGTTCTCGCCGTATGGCTCTGCAAGAGGTCGTCCACATTCTGCGTAATGCCGGACGCATAAGCACCGTACTTGCGCACTCGCTTCCAAAGCGTGAATAGGAAGTTGGCACTGTATTCGTGCTGGAACAGGAGATAGATTTCGTCAATGAAGATGAAGGTATTTTTGCCCTTTGCACGATTCTGTGTAATGCGGTTGAGGATGGAATCCAATACCACCAGCATCCCGATGGGCATAAGCTGCTTGCCGAGGTCAAGGATGTCGTAGCAGATGAGCCGGTTGTCGGTGTCCACATTGGTGTGCTTGGCAAAGGTGTTCAAAGAGCCGTTGGTAAACAGCTCGATGGCAAGGGCGATCTCCTGTGCCTCCGGCTCGGATTGTTTGAGCAGCTCCGCCCGGAAGTCCTGCAAGGTGGGGACCTCGCCCTTGTAGTCGTTCTGCTGATAGGTGCGGTAAACGCTTGCCGTGCAGCGGTCGATGATGGATTTCTGCACTGCACCAAGGTTGTTGCCGCCGATGAGCTGCTCACACAGGGACATAATGAACTCGGATTTCAGGATGACGGGGTTTGCGCCGTCGCCGTACTCCCGGTTCATATCCATCGCATTGATGTGGGTGGGAGAGGTGGCGGAGATGTTGATGATCTCGCCGCCCATTGCCTTTACAAGCTGTGAATACTCCCGTTCGGGGTCGATGATGATAATATCCGCATTGCCGGAGAGCATCTGATTGATGATCTCGCCCTTTGCGGCAAAGGACTTGCCGCCGCCCGACACGCCGAGGATAAACTCGTTGCCGTTGAGAAGCTGCCTGCGGTCGGCAATGATCATATTTTTGGAAATGACATTCTGCCCATAGTAAATGCCGTTCTCGTGGTAGATGTCCTGCACCCGGAATGGGATAAACACCGCAAGGCTCTCGGTGGTGAGGGTGCGGAAGGTGTCGATCTTCCGAGTACCGAAGGGCATCACCGTATTCAGTCCGTCAAGCTGCTGGAACTTCAGCACCCCGAACTGGCAAAGGTGCTTTCTTGCGGTGGTCAGCAGGGCTTCGGTGTCGCTGTCGAGCTGCTCCTTGCTGTCCGCCGTGTGTACCATCGTAAGGACGGCGAACATCATACGCTGGTCACGGGTGGTCAGGTCATCGAGAAATTCCTTCATTTCCTTGCGCTGCTGTTCAAGGTCATAGGGAACCTGTGCGGAGAAGTTGTTGTTGGAGTTCTGCCTGCGCTGCCAGTTGGTCACATTGGTTTCCACGCCCAGCAAACGGTTTTCCGCTTCCCGGACGGCTTCGTCGGTGGGGACGGGAACTACATCAATAGACAGCATCAGGTTGCGGTTGAGGTCGGTCAGCTCCGCCACCATAGCGTCCTTGATATACGACGCATACTCACGCAGGAACAGCACCCTGCCGTAGCGTTCCCCGATCTTGAAATAGTCCTTTTCAAACTCCATCGAGTCGGGGCAGATGAAGTCCTTGAAGTCGTGTCCCTTTTTGCGGGTTTCCTTCATATCAAAGCGGAAGCTGGTTTCCTCGCCCGCACGGTAGAAGTCATGGAAAATGCGGAGGCGTTCGTCGGTTTCCATCTCCACGCACTTGCTGCCAAGCCTGCCGAAGTGGGCGATCAGGTCTGCGCCCACACGGGCAAAATAGCTTCTTGCTTCCTCCACATTCTTCTTGTTTACGGAGATGGTGATATACTTCTCCTGTGTGTAGGCGTTTGCGCCCGTCGCTCTCTCAAGGAGCATTTTGTTGTATTCCTCCCGGTACTCGTCGAGGGCGTCGCCCTTGAGGGGCATAAGGATGGTCTTCTCAAAGTCCAGCCGGTTCAGGCGGCGGTTGTTGATGGTGATCTTGGTGGTCGCCCCGCTGTCAAAGGAATTCAGCAGCTCGGAGTATTCGAGGAACATCGCCTCCTTGTCCTCACGGCTGGCGACGGCATAGTTGATGTCGGTGAACTTGAAGGATCTGGTGAACTTGTCCCTGCCCACCTGAAAGATGCCATCATCGTAAATCGCTTTGACGGGAATGACATCCTGTACGCCCTTGGGTACGACGAAGCGTTCCTTGTCCTGCTTGAGCAGGATACTCAGTGTTTTAATCATTGGCTTTCAATACCTCCTTCTTTTTGAGTTCCATACCGGGCCTCATCAGCTCAAAATAGGTGTTGGTGGAGCGGAATACGAGCTTCTTCGGCAGCAGAAACTCCGATTTGATCCACGCCCACACAAACTTCTCTGCGGTCATTCCGTTGTACTTAATAAAACCCAGCGCCGCAAAGGGTGCGGCGGCTAAAATGCACATCCACGATACCGTTTCCGTGCCGAAATGGGGCTTGAGCAGGAAATACACGCCCACCGCAACGCCGCAGGCAAGGACAGAAAAAATGAACTGTCTGAGGGACAGTCCAAAGAACATCGCTTCCGTGTAGTTGCGTATTTCACGGTTGATTTTTACTTCCAAGATACAGTTCCTCCTTCGTCTGTTGGATTCTTGTTTTTGCTGTCTCGCAGTATTCGGGGTTCAGCTCGATGCCGAGATAGCGGCGGGAGAGACGCTTGCACACGGCTCCCGTCGTGCCGCTGCCGAAGAACGGGTCAAGGACAAGCCCCTGCTCCGGCGAGCCTGCCAAAATGCACGGCTCGATCAGCCGTTCGGGGTACATGGCGAAGTGTCCGTAACCCCTGTGGGAATTGGTGCTGACGCTCCACACATCCCGCTTGTTGCGCTTTGTTGGCATATCGCTGTGGGAACGGGGCAGAAAGAGCGCCTGCGGCTTTGCGCCGCCGACACCCTTTGCGTATTTCGTCCTATCGCTGACCGCCCGCTTGTTGCGCTCCACCGTGACCGGTGCGACCGGCTCGGAGATCGCCGCAGTATCGTAGTAGTAGTGGGGCGATTTGGAGAGCAGGAAGATATGCTCATAGGATTTGGTCGGCCTGTCTTTCACAGCCTCCGGCAGGCAGTTAGGCTTCTGCCAGATAATATCGCTCCGCAGATACCAGCCGTCCGCACGAAGTGCAAAGGCAAGCTGCCATGGGATGCCGATCATATCCTTTTCCTTAATGCCGTCCCATTTCTTTGGGAGTGCGGCGTTCTCATCGGTATTGAGGCTGTGGTAGGTCTGTTTGCTTTTGGGGCGTTCGGCAAGGCTTTTGCTCCAAACGCCCTTGCCGCTTCCGGCGTAGCTGTCGGCAATGTTCAGCCAAAGTGTCCCGTTGCTTTTCAGCACACGGCGCACCTCACGGAAGATTTCGGTCAGGCGGTCTATATATTCAAGCGGCGTTTGTTCACAGCCGATCTGTCCCTCGGCACCGTAGTCACGAAGCCCGTAGTAGGGAGGGCTGGTGACGCACATCTGTACGTACTCGTCAGGAAGCCTTTTCAGCATCTCCAGCGCATCGCCGCACAGGACGGTGTTTTGTAATTCGTCTTGGTTCATCGTCTTTTCCTTTCCCGGCGGCGTGCTTCCTCAATTTCGCTTTTGCAGACGCACACATCGGCAAGGCAGAGAACCCTCCGCCTGCGTTTGCCGCCGTAGTAAAGACAGTATCTGCAATCGCAGTCCTCAAGGGTGTATCCCTTGAAGGGTGAATAGATTTTTGTGTTTCGTTTCATTGCACACTCCTTACAGCCCCATCATCTCACGGATAATGCGGTCGCTCATCTTGACTGCGCCTACGAGGACGAGCATATTAAAGAGCAGCTCTCCCACATAGCTCCACACCTGCGTGACCGCCGCTGCATCGGGATTGACCACGGGCGGCGAGGATGCAAACAGGGAGAAGATGATGCAGGACAACACAATGACTGCGCCCTCCAAGCAAACAGCACAGTAGCTTTTGATGAAGGACTTGCCCACATTCTGCGAAGGCTCACCGGCAAAGGTAGACAGGGGGATGGGCGCAAGCGCCGTATACATATACAGCTTAAAGAAGCGCCCGTACACGGTCATAATGAGGATGAAGGACATCACGGTGATAAACAGCCCACCGATGAGCGTCACCGCCCATAGTGGGATTGATTCAAAGAAGCCGCAGTCCTCGATGGTGGTGATCATTTCAGCCGGCAGCGTTGTCTGTTGCGGCGAAGAAAAGCCCGCCGAACTCATAATGGTAGAGATCGTCCCCTGCACGATGTTGAACAGGGCGAGCATCAGTTCCATACCGTAGGTGATGGCTCCTTTGGCAATGGCAAAGCGTATAAAGAGCTTCAGGGCGTGTTCCGGCTTCTTGACCTCCGTAAACGATCCGCAGGTCTTTACCACGCCCACAACGAAGAACAGCACAAGCAGGGCAAGCCCGATTGCCTGCACCGCACCATTGATATTGACGATCACGCCCCAAATCCCGCCGCCCTTGAAGTCCTGCGGCGTTGTCGTGATGAGCTGCCAGATCTCGGCTAATTTTTCATTCCAGGTTTCCAATGCGTTTTCAAGGTTCTGTACGACCCAGTTGTCGCTCACGAAAAGCACCTCCTTTCAAAGAATCGGGGCGTCCCCGAAAGTCCGGGAACGCCCCACGGTAGGGTTTGCTCAGCCGACGATCAGGTCGAGGATCTCCTTGGCAAAGGTAATGATGACGCCGCCCGCAAGGGTCAGAAAGCCGTTGGCTCGCTGGGACGGGTCGTGGGACTTGAGGGACAAGCCGACCTGCACCACGCCGAAGCCCAGCAGGATAAGACCGATGGCTCGAATCAGCCCGAAGATGAAGCTGGACAGGTTGTTGACGACGGTGATGGGGTCGCCGGCAGCGAATGCCGTGACCGAGGTGCCGAGAATGAGCGCAGCGCCCATAATGGCGGTGCAGTAGATGCGGAAGCCCTTTCTGACCTTGCCGGTCATAGGGAGCTTGTTGGTATGCTTTTCGGTGTCTTTCTTAAAGATGTTCATATTCGTTTCCTCCGTTATTTTGAAGATTGGTTTTCGTCAAAGTCCTCATCGGACAGTAACACATAATCGGTTTCCGGCACTTCCGTGTCGGGCAGGGTTTTGGGATCGAGGTATGTGACCTCGATGGTCGCAATGTCGCTCCTGACAGCACCGTGCTGATAAACGCCGGCTTTCCCGTCTGCGGTCAACGCCACATTCGGATGCTTCAGGATGTCGTACTTGAAATCAAGCACCGGACGCTCGCCACGGATAAAAAGGATGGCGTATTGGTTGTCCAGCATACGCACCTCGTCGGGCGTGAGAAGCTCTCTGCCGCTGATTTGGTAGTTGGTGCTGTAATTGCCGCTGCGTCCTGAGCTTTTGCCGTAGGTGTTGGTGTCGATGGTCGATTTGCCCAGCAGCTCCGACACATACTTGTGGGTACTTTGCTCATTGCCGCCGAGATACAGAAACTCGTCGCAGTTGCCGACGATGGACTCCCATTGCTTTTCAAACAGGGCTTTTAACTGCGCCAAGTTCTGCAAGATGATACTGACCGACACGCCACGGGAGCGCATAACGGACAGTATCTTGTCAAAGTCATCCGGCAGACTGACATTGGCAAACTCATCCATCAGAAAGTGAACGGGAATCGGCAATGCGCCGCCGTGAATATGGTCAGCGGAAAAGAAAAGCTGCTGAAATAGCTGGGTATAAAGGATGCTGACCAAGAAATTGAAGCTCGAATCGTTGTCCGGGATAATAGCGAACAGTGCCACTTTCTTTTCGCCCATAGAAGCAAGGTCAAGCTCGTCGGTACAGGTCAGTGCCGCCAAACTCTCCAAGTTGAACTTTTCAAGCCTTGCGGCAAGGGTGATCTGAATACTCTTGAGTGTCTTAGCCGAGCCTGCGTGATAGGAGCGATAATACTTCAAGGCAATATGGTCGGGCCTGTCCATCTCCAAGTCGGCAAACAGGTAATCCAGCGGCGTTGGTCTGGAATCCTCCTCGTTTTCGATTGCGCCGGCACGGAGCATCTCCATGACCATTGCAAAGTTCTGCTCGTCCTCCGGCGCTTCATAGTGAAGGTAGTAAACCAGCGCCGACAGCAGCATGGAAGCCGAGGTGTCCCAAAAGGGATCATTGGATTGACTGCCCTTCGGCGTGGTCGCCTTGAACAGATTGGTGACAAGCCGTTGGATGTCGTTGTCGCTTTGCAGATAGACGAAGGGATTGTAGCAATGGCTCTTTTCCATAGAGATCAGGTCAAGCACCCGGACTTCATACTCTTTCTGTGACAGCAGCTCGCCCACATCTCGAACGATCTCCCCTTTGGGGTCAAGCACGAAATAGGAATTGCGACAGCACTGCATCAGATTCGGCTTGCAGAAAAACCTCGTCTTGCCGGCACCTGAACCGCCGATTACCAGCGTGTTGAGGTTTCGGCGGTGTTTCTTGGCGTTCAGCCCGATTGCCACATTCTGCGTCAGCAGCTTGTTTTCGCTCTTGGGCTGCTGTGCGTACTTTTTGTTCACGGCACTGGCGCTGCCCCATTTTGCCGAGCCGTGTTCCTCCCGCCTGCGGTAGTTCCTGCGTGTGGAGAAGTAGATGCCGACGCCCATTCCGTAGCAGAGAAGCAAAACGAGGACAGCTTTTACGCTGTCCTCGCAAAGCTCGATATGGAACGGGTCGTTCATCGCGTTCATCAGGCTCGTCAATATCTCCGGCAACCCGCCCTTGACGGACGGAGCGATGAGAAGTCCGAGCCATACCACGGGAATGATACCGATAAGGGAGAGGATGACCGCCGCCCGCCGGTCGTTACCTTGATTCACGGCAGGAGCAGTCCTTTCTCTCAACCACCTTGAACTTTTTCTTTGGGGCATAGCCGAACTTGATGATGAGGTCGTCCACTGCGTCGGTGGTCTTGCCTCTGTTTTTCAGCTCGGTCTTGGTGTCGTTCAGGGAGCGGATGATAATCCCGTGTTCGTAATCGTCCAAGGCGACGTGATAGCGTTCCTCTTTCATCTGATGCACCTCATCTTTCCTGTTCCTTGCTTCTCTCTGCACGGCGGCGGTAGATTTCCTCCGACACACGGGAGCCGATCTCGCTCATCGCAGAACGGGTCTTGGAAAGCTCCGCACGAATTTCCTTGGGGGACTTGCCCGCCAGTTCTTCCGGGATGCGGTCAATGGCGAAGTTCTTCACATCCACTCCGAACTTGCGGCAGAGCATATAACCGACGCAAACGGCAGAGAAGCCCATATCTCTGCGGCTGTATGCTTCGCAGTTCATTGCAAGCTGAGCGTGTCCAAGCTCCTGTGCCACGCACTGGCAGAGTGCAACGCTGTCCCCAATGTCCCGCTTGATATAAAGGGTCTGATCCTCGTTCTTATAGAACGCTCCCATATTGGGAGAAGGCAGCTCCTCCACGGTGCTCACATCAATGGGAGCCGTATCAAGCATAATCGCCACAAGTTTTCGGGGGTCACGGTCAAGGGTGGGTGCAGCAGGCTTCTTGCCGCTGGTCTGTGCCACATCGAACACCTTCTTAACATTGTAGGCAATACCGGTAGAGCCATCGTTCTTGGTGTACTCCACGGGTTCGAGGATGGACAGACTCTTAGCACCCTTGTTGACCTTCACGCCGTCCTCCTGCCAGTCACGAAAATCCTTGAGCTGAGTCGCCTGCGGCTGCTGCTTATAAATGAGCAGAGCGTTGGCGGCAGAGTAGCGATCCATTCGTGCCTGTGTGTCCAGATAGCCCCGGAACTTTTCAGGGGCATTGACGATCTCGGTCGCCGCATCGTCGATCATCTGATATACGGCGTCCTTCTCCGCCTTTTTCTTGGCGACGTATTCCTCCGGAGAAAGCTGCGGCCTTTCCGCAGCGCCGGACTTCTTGGGATTGAAATTGTTGGTCACAGTTGATTACCTCTCTTTCGGTTTTTTGGTTCTTTTCGGTTGACGGTGAACCGTCTGTCGGGACGGTTCGGGTGCTTTCGGTCTTTCTTTGGCAATCGAAGGCTCGGTGCGGTCTGCTTCCTTATCAGCCTTTACAGCAGCCTTGTAGCGTTCCAGCTTTTCCCGCACGGAAGGCTTTTTGTCTGCCTGCTTTGCTGTACCCCGGTCAGCATTTGAACCTCCAATCGTTGAGCTTCGCTCGGACGGAGGGCTTTTTTCCGTCTTTGCGACCGTAGGGTTTTGGTGGGACTGCCCTTCTTTCTGCACGGGATCACCCATTGCCTGCTCCACGATGATCTCGCCCCTTGTCTTGGTAGGGACTTCCTTCGCCACGGCGTCCCTGTCTGCCTTGTCCTTTTCCGCTTGGGAAACGACCCCCGCCTTGTCGATCTTGCCGAGTTCAAAGCGGTCGCAGATCCGCTGGATTTTGGAAGCGTCCTCGGCACGGGCGATAATATCCACCGGTGCATCGCCCGCCCTTGTGTTTTTGTCCCGCAGCAGGCAATACAGTACGCCGTAGCGTTTTGCCTGCTCGGTAAACTTCTGAATGTCCTTCTGCGGCAGAGAAAAGACCTTGAGTTCCTTTCCCGACCGGATCATATTGGTGAGCCGTGCCTTACCTTTGGTCTGCTGTTCCTGCTTCAGCACGGACACCAGCAGCAGGGCGACATTCTTTGCCGCCGAGCCTGTGAGTTTTGCGGCGACCTCAAAGCCTTCAAGCGAAAGCCTGACGATCTGTTCCGCCGCATCACCGCCGTTGTTCATAGTTGCGGTTCTCCTTTCGTTTTGATTTTTCTTCCTCTGTCCGGACTGCATCCACCTTTTCTTCGATGACCTTGGAGCGGACGGCAATGTCCTCGCAGAGTTTGACCTCCCTGCGGAGTTCTTTCAGCTTCTCGGAGAGAGCCGAGATGCTCGTCCTTGCCTGTGACAGCTCTGCATCTGTTCTGTTCACTTTTCGTATTTCATTTCGGAGATGCGTTCTGTCGGCAGTCAGGGTCTTGATCTGTTCCTCCACCGAGCGCTTGTATGAGAAAAGCTGCTCGCTTGTGCCGATGTGGTGCTTTCCGAGCAGCGTGACCTGTTTGGTGAGTTCGTCTATCTTCATTAAATCCTCTTTGAAAAGGTAGTGAACTCTTGCGTTGTTCTGTTGTCCTGCCCTGTACCTCGGCAGATAGCCGAGCCGGTAGCAATAGTAGAGGTACAGCCCGTACAGACCGCCCATCCTTCCAATTCTGTCGCTCCGGGTTGTGAGCCGGTATTGCTTCGGTCGGCAGCTCTTGGGCTGGAACGGCACGAAGTCGATGCTGTCCCGGTTCTCAATGAGCCGCTGGGTAATTCGATCCTTGGTATACTCATCGCCGAGGCGGTAGAGCCGGATGGGACGCTCGTCGCCCTTGCCCTTGATCGTCCAGTATTTCCGCTTCGGGTTGCAACCGAAGGCATAGCCCATCTCGGACAGGCGGTATTCAAGCTGCTTGAGGTTGTGGCTCATCGCTATGGCTTCATCAAGAGCGGAACGGGCGAGATTATATCTTGTAGGCATACCGGCCTTGTCCTTCATCGTCAGGTGCTTTGCATCGTGATAACGCTCCGGCTCCTTGATGGTGCTGATCCCGTACTTCTCGCAGATACGGTCGGCTTCCTTGTAGAACTTGAACCACGAGGTTTCCCGGCAGCGTTTGCCGTCCACAAAGGACACGGAGTTGATGACGAAGTGGCAGTGCAGATGCTCGGTGTTCAAGTGGGTCGTGACAAGCACCTGATGCCGTTTGCCCCAAACGGAATTGGCAAACTCCATCCCGATATGCTGCGCCAGCTCCGGCGTGATGTCGGTTTCCTTGAAGCTGAGGTAGCCGTGGTAGGCTTGAATGCCATCCGGCTTGTCGAACTGCTCCTTGACGGTGACGAACTGCTCACGGGCGGTTGACGGGTTACAGTTGATGCCCTGACAGAACAGCTCCTGCTCGGTTTTTTTGCCGTCCTTCACATAGTTGACCACATCCCGCAGTGCCTGATAGTCGGCGTTGCTGTACTTGGATTTTGCTTTGGTGGTTTTCTCCGGGTTAGCGGCGTAGTCGAGAACGGCCGCAAGGCGAACCGTGACCGGCCAGAGCCTGCTTACTGCCATTTGAGGTCGCTCTTTTCGGGACGGAGGAACTGCCGCTCCACATCCGCCTGAAAGCTGTGCCAGCGCTCCGCTTCGGCGTTCAGCTTCTGCATATCGAGGAAGCCGAGGGCGTTCGCCTTGACCGTGAGCTGGTGCAGGTTGTTGCCGATGGCGGAGAGCTGCCGCATCACATCGTAGAACCGGTCGTCCGGCTTTTCCTTCGGCTCAAAGCCGCGCACCAAAAGGCGGAACAGCGCCGCCTCGGACAGGCAGGTGCGCTTGGCTTTCTTCTGCAACTCCTGCGCTTCGTCACGGGAGAGCCAAAACTGTTTTTTGACCGTCCGCTTCATTTGTCATCACCGTCCCTTCTGCTTATTTGTGTGTCGCTGCTGCGGATCATCTGCACAAGGCACATCGCAAGGAGTGCGATGATGCCGCCCAGCAGCAAGCCGATTATAAAGAAAAGTAATTCGTGCATAGGTTTTTCCTTTCTTGCAGGGGGTATTAGGGGTTCCCCTAACGAGGACTTTTTGCGGCGTTTTGAAAAAACGGAGTAAAAAGGCACTGCTCGTTAAGATAATGCAGGTCGCTTGGGGGAACCCCGTTCTCCCCAAAGTTACCGTTCTCTGTCCGCTTTTGCGGGCTTAAACGGTACGGCTACAATCTTATCATTGATCCTTGCAAAGCGTTCGGGATACTGGAACTTTTCCCGGTATTTCTCCGCAAGGTCGGGCGGAAGGCTCTGAAATCTCTCCGCTTCATACGGTGCGTGGCAGATAAAAAACTTCCCGCAGATGATGTCAAGCATCTCACGGGAAGCCTCTTTCAGATAGCACTTTTCAATTTTCCAAGCGTTCTCGCCACGCATATAGCCGTCCAGCCGGACGCAGGGGTCTGACCCGTCAAGGCAGGAGCCGTAGATGGAATAGCCGCCCAGTCCGGCTTTGAATGCCTTGTTGTCGGAACTTACCGCATAGGTTCTCGACTTCTCATCGTAGGGCTTGTTGAAGCTCTCCTGAGAGAAAATAATATAGCCGGTCAGGTGCTTTTTACCCTCGCTCTCTGCGTTTCGGAAGCGGTCAGCCAGCTCGGAATAGGTCAGCTCCACCGTTTCCGGCTCTGCATAAATGGCACGGTTGGGCGGCAGCCCGATTAGCTTGCCCTCCTCGTGGCAAACGATGGCGACCTCATCCTCAAAGGGCATATATTCCTCGATGTTGCCGCCGACCACCGCCTGCATCGCCTCCAGCGTGTCGTCGATCTCGATCATTCTCGGATACCTGTCCGGCTCCACGAGCAGGACAGAAATCCTGTTTTCGTGCGCTTGCGTCGGCTCCTTGCAGAGCGATTTGTCGAAAGAAATCTTCTTAAAGCCGATGCTGTCCACGAAATAAAAGCCGGGTTTGAGCGTATCGCTCTCCCTGATCTCGACCACATCCGATACGGAAAGAGAGCGTCCCGTGTAGTCGGCAGGATGGTCAACATTGAACTTCTGATAGATGTTTTCGAGGGAGATGCAGTCCATTTTGCCGTCATAAACTCTATCGTAAGCGGCTGCGTTGACTTTCTTAGTGCCTTTGATTTTTTCGAGGGATTCCATTCCGATGAAGCACACATTGGCGGAATCCCGATCCATATTGATCTGATAAATGCTAAACTCAGTCATCGTTCATTCGTCCTTTCTTTGGTTTTATTGTGGTGGATACCGAGCTGGAAACAAAGAAAGTCATTGTAGTCCTTGCCGCAGGGCGGAGGGCTGTCAATGACTTCATACTTGCTCGGCAATATGGTTTTCAGTGCAAGGCTGGCTTTCCTTCCGGCATTGTCGTTGTCGAAGTGCAGGAAGATTTTTTGAATCTGCGGCTTCTCATCAAGGAATTTCACAAGAGCCGCAGGGGTTGTACTGTCCTCGATTTTCTCCTTGGGCAGATACACCCCGGCGAGGGAAACAAGGTTGTCTGTACGCCAATCCCTGCCTGCCATCCTTTCAAGTGTCGCAAAGGAAAGCAGGTCAATGGCACACTCAAAAAGATGCACCGTGCTGCCGTCGCTGTCTGCGACCCGAAAAGAATAGTGCTTATCGCTGCCGGAGCAGTCACCCAAAACTCGGCGGTCATTGGTCGCTCGGAAGGACGCATAACGAGGGGAATTTTTCTCATCAAAGCCCACGCACACAAGGTTGTGATACGGCAGGCTCTCGAAAATCAGCCCCTTGTCAATGCAGTATTGGATGATGGTATAGTCGATTCCTCTGCCGAAAAGATACTCTGTAATTTTATCTGTGGTAGCACTTTTATCCGGCAGAAGTAAGACCTTCGGTTCCGCTTTCTGCTTTGACTTGATTGCCACTGACGGCATCACCGCCGCCTTTCCCATCAGCGTTTCGACCGCCTCTACAAAAGAACAGCCCTTGACTTTCACAAGATAGTCAAGGGCATTGTAGCCGCCGATGCGCTGTGACCACCACATCCACTTGCCGTTAGAAATCTTCAAGCTGTCGTGGGTGCGGGAGGTATAGTTGTTGCCGGAAATGCGGACAAGCTCCTGCGGCTCACAGCTTTGCAGATAGGTAAGCAGGTCGATTTGCCGTGCCTGTTCCACCACCTCTGGGGGGATATACGGCATAAAATCACCTGCTTTCCCGGTGCTGTTTCTTCTCCTGCCGTTGCAGGCTCTTATCCGCTTCCGTTTCGATGGAGTCCCGGATGGTATCCATATGCTCGGTTTCTCTGTCCCGGAACTCCTTATACACATCACTCAGGGGACAAGGGGAACGAAGCAAAGCCCTTGCCTTTTCAGGCTCAAGCTCCAGCTCCTCCATACACATTACGATGTCCTCCCGCATCGTGTATTCGTAGGTATGATTGAGGATTTCAGACGGCTCCTGATGCAGTAGCCAGTCCCGGTATTTGTCCTGCTCGGCTTTCATTTTCTCATAAAGGCGAGCGTTGTAATCTGTTTCGTTCATAGCGAACACCTCCTTCAAAATAGAAATAGCCGCCTGATTCCTTTTGAAAACCAAGCGGCTATGTATGTGGTTTATTCTGCTGTTAAAACAAGGCGCAGGATGCAGAGCGGCGGGATCAATTCATATCGTTATTATCCTTAATGCCTTCGTTCATTTTTTTAATCTTCCTTTTCCACACAGAATACTGAGTTACCCAAGCAGCGAGGAAGATCGCTACGAATATGCCTACATAAGACAGAATTCCAGCGGTCGAATGGGGCATCCAGTTGGCAAAATAAGAGATGGGGAACATAATCACGCAAGCAATTGCAAAATAAAACCCGCTTTGCTTTGCAAGACTCCACGAATCAATTTCCCAAATAACCGAAGCCATTGCAAAGCCTGTGCCCATTATTCCGCTCAGACCGGTTTGAATGAGAATCGCATTTAATTCGCTCCCCATTTTATTCACAAGCTCTGGATTGACCGGATGGAAGAAGCCATCCCCAATACAGATTGAGATAATCACCGTAATGACATATCCGATTGCAATGCCAACAGGGAAACCAATTACACCTCGTCCAATCAGTTTTTTCTTCATTTCTGCCACCTCACATTCCTAACAGTTGTTTGATTTTGGCGACGGATCGCCGTGAAACATAAGTAACCGTACCGTTTGAAAGCGTAATGCAAATTGTCCCGACAAAGCTCAAATCAAAGCTCTTGACCTTTCTCAGATTGATAATATCCGAGTTTGATATTCGGACAAAAGTCTTGCTGTCAAGCCGTTGTTCCGCCTCATATAGCCTCAGACGGAGCGCATACTCGCCGTGATTTGTCTCGGCAAACACCTTACCTGATTCGGCAAAAACACGGTAGATCTCAGACGGTTCCAGAACCTCGACCACATCGTCCCTGAAGCCGGCAATGACCTGCGGTTGCTCGTCTGACAATCTTTTTATGATTGCATTGACTTCATCGGTCATTTTGTCCGTCATCACGATGATTTTTGGCTCTTTGCATTTTTCGTCTATCTTGATTTCAATTTGCATCGGTTCACCTCCTCGCTACGGTTACAGTATAGGAAAATCAAGAACCGATTTCTACCGATTCTCGATAGGTGGTTGTTTTAGGAACATAGGTGGTATTTTTTTACGGGAATCTCATACCGGTCTGTATGGGCGGCTGATATGTATCTGCGGTATGGGGTTGCTCCCATACCGCAGACGGATCATCTTTCCGGCTCGATTTTGCGCTTTGCGCTTCTCTGAACCGGAATGGAGAGTAGCTCTCTTGTACGCTCTCCAAGTTGTTTTTCAATGGCTGTCAGCCGCTGCTCCGGCAAATTGAGGGACGGATGACGGGTAAACTTGAAGTCCACCATTCGCCGCAGCTGCGCTTTCTGCTTTGCACCCATTACCTCTTTACACACATCCTCATAGGAAATGCGGTAAGGATTGGAACGGGTCTTTGCGTACGCACGCAGGTTCTTGAAATCATCCGGCATCGCGTAGTTGAACAGCGACAAGCCGTTATCGAAGATGGGCGCCGGGGCTATAATTTCGCCCGTGTGATTGTTCCGCAATAAGCCGAAGTTGCCGAAGTGTCTGTCCTCATTGTAAATAAGGGCATCGAAAACCAGCATACTGCAAAGCTGCTCGTAGAACTCATCGCCCAAGGTCTTGTAATAATCAAGGCAGGCTTTCAGCGTCGTCTTGCGCAGAATTCGCCCGATAGGGACGAAAGAGGTATCAATATCCGTAAACAGCCGGCACTTGGAGGCAAGGATACCTTTCCAGTTTTCCAAGTCGTACTGTACGCAGCCGATGCCCATTTCATCTGCGATCTGACAGGCATAATACTCGCTGTACGGCTCATTTCCGGTGTTCGCAGCACCCTCCGTGCCGCCCTTATACAGATAGATGCCATCACCCTCCACGAACCTCCAAGCCTTCCGCAGCATACCGTTGGTAGTCAGCTCCGGTGATGTGGAGAATGTCTCCCGACTGCCGCCCACGCCGGTATAAGCCACCAGTGACAGTGCTTCGGAGAAGCGGTTTTCATAGAGGTTATAATCGGCATACTTGCCGTCAAAGTCGGCGGGGACGACCCAATAGCTGTCGTTGAGGGACAGCCCCATACAGACATCAATGATGCCCTTCGTGTTGTTTACGCTCAGTCCCAGCGTCTTTAAGATTTCATCTACAAACTGCCGGTTCTTCGGAATCACCCGTCGTTCCAGCCACTTCACAATGCCCTCGTTTGTCAGCTCCAAGTCGAGGGGAAACAGCTTTTGCTTTGCCGTTTCGGTGTGAAGAATTGTCGCCTGCAAGCCCTCCAAGCCTCTTTCCTCCAGCGTGAAGGTCAGCAGTGTTTCATCATAAAGGCGCAGGCTATATACTTTTTCCATTGTGCTGCTCCTTTCTTCAAGCATTACGGACACATCCTTATCAAGCGCTTCTGCGATCTTGATCATCAGGTCAAGGGAGAGGTTTTGCGTTCCTTTTTCGATGCGGCAGATGTTGGAACGCTGGGTTCCGATGCGCTTTGCAAGCTGCTCCTGCGACAATCCTTTTTCCAGTCTTGCCTGCGTCAGCTTCTGCACGATGCTCTGTCTTGCCGCCAGTAGTTCCTTTTCGGTCATACAAAACCCCTCCTTTCAGTCCATTATAATGTTATCATATATGATAACGATTGTCAAGAGGTTCGGCTATCTTTCCAAGTCCCTCGGTTTCTTTTCAGGCGGTTCTTCACCCTCATCGGGTTCACCGCCGACGATCTCGTTCTCACGCTTATCCACATTGAGCAGGGCGTTGAGTTCGTTCAATCGTGCGGTCTTGGCTTTCAATTCTTCCTCCTGCGGGAATGGTCTTTCCACATCGACCTTCGCCGTTTCAAACTGCTTTTTGAGGTTGTCCAGCTCCATTTCGTTCATCTCCAAACGCTTTAGAAGCCCCTCCAGCGCATTATCCAAGCGGGTGATATTACCGAAGGTGTCCGTGCCGAGGGTTACGGGATAACCAAGTTCACCCTTGAGCCGCACTTTGTATTCTCTTGCTTCAAAGTACAACTCCATCGTAAAGCCACGGTACTCACCGAGGGGGATGGGGTCGGGATTTGTCATTGCCTTACACTCCTCCAAAATGGCGTTGCCGACATCCGCTTTCTCTGAATAGAAAGCACCCTTGACCGTCATACCCACAAAGGTTTCATCAGACGGCTTCGGGTGCTCTGCCACTCTTTCAATATCGGATTTTAAGCCCGCAATTACATCCGCCCGCCGTGCGATCTCCTGCGGATAGAACTTGATGATCTTATCCTCCAAAGCATACTTTTCGGAGAGGAAACTGGACTTTAAGAGCCGCAACTTCTGAACCTGAATGTCCAAGTCCATCTTCTCTTTGATGTGGGGATTGCCGGTCGCCAGCATCTTGATTTCAGCGTAAGACAGTGCGGTTTCGTCAATATCCTCGCAGGATCGCACCGGCGATTTGCTGGTCATTATCTGCGAAGCGAACTTCTGCTTACCTTCCACGAGCTGATACAAGTAGGCATCAAAGGTTTCTTCCGTCACGAAACGGTAGATGTGAACCTCTGCATTTTCATTGCCTTGCCGGATACTTCTGCCGAGCCGCTGTTCCAAGTCAGAGGGTCGCCACGGGCAGTCGAGATCGGAGGATGCGGCAAGTTTGTTCTGGACATTCGTACCGGCTCCCATCTTCTGCGTACTGCCCATCAGGATGCGGACATCCCCTCGGCGTACCTTCTTGAACAGCTCCAGCTTCTTTGCTTCGGTATCCGCTTCGTGGATGAACTTTATCTCATCGGCGGGTACGCCACGGGCAATCAGCTTCTGTCGAATGTCGTCATAGACATTGAAGGAGCCGTCGTTTTTCGGCGTAGACAGGTCGCAGAAAAATAGCTGGGTCAACCGCTTCTCACTGCCACGCTCCCAAGTTTCAAACATAGCGTCCACGCAGGCGTTGAGCTTGCTGTCCTCAAAATCAGGGAGCAACGGATTGATAAGCCGCTGATCAAGAGCCAGCTTTCTGCCGTCGTTGGTGATCTTGAGCATATTATCCACTCTTGCATCAACCATACCGTTCCGCACCCTTTCGGCTCTTTCCGCAAGCCCCGCAACCATATCCCTTTGGATTTCAGAGGGCTTCACCGAGATGTTGTGAAAGACCGCTTTCGGCACTGGCAGGTCAAGCATATCCGCTGTTTTGATGTCTGCGATTTCCTTAAACATCGCCATCAGCTCCGGTAAATTGTAGAAGCGGGCAAAGCGTGTTTTGGCTCGGTATCCCGTTCCTTCGGGTGTTAGTTCTACTGCCGTAATGGTTTCTCCGAAAGTGGAAGCCCAGGCATCGAAGTGCTGCAAGTTGTTCTGAACAAGGGTGTTGTACTGCAAGTACCGCTGAATGGTGTAAAGCTCGACCATTGAATTGGAGATCGGCGTTCCTGTCGCAAACACTGTCCCACGCCCTCCGGTCAATTCGTCCAAATACCGACACTTCATAAAAAGATCGCTGGATTTCTGTGCTTCGGTCTGTGCGATACCTCCGACATTCCTCATTTTGGTATAGAGGAAAAGGTTCTTGTAGTAGTGGCTCTCATCAATGAAAAGCCTGTCCACACCAAGTTCCTCAAAGGTCACAACATCGTCCTTTTTGGACTGATCGTTGAGCTTATCGAGCTTCTGCTTAACAGATTTCTTTGTGCGCTCCAGTTGTTTTACGGAGAAGTTATCTCCACGGTTCTTTTTCAGTTCCGCAATGCCCTCCGTAACTTCATCAAGCTGCTGTTCGAGGATCGCCCGCTGCCGTTCAATGGACATCGGTATTTTCTCGAACTGCGAATGCCCGATAATGATGGCATCGTAATCGCCGGTGGCAATTCTGCCGCAGAACTTTTTGCGGTTCTTGGTTTCAAAGTCTTTCTTCGTTGCCACCAAAATGTTGGCAGAGGGGTAGAGCTGTAAGAACTCCGATGCCCACTGCTCGGTGAGGTGGTTGGGTACGACAAACAGGGATTTACTGCACAATCCGAGCCGTTTGGACTCCATCGCCGCCGAAACCATCTCGAAGGTTTTCCCTGCGCCCACGGCGTGTGCAAGCAGCGTATTCCCGCCGTATAGGATGTGTGCCACCGCATTTCTTTGGTGTTCCCGAAGCTCGATTTCCGGGTTCATACCACTGAAAACGATGTGGCTTCCATTGTACTCACGGGGACGCAGGCTGTTGAATTTATCGTTGTAAAGGCGGCAGAGCCGTTCTCTGCGCTCAGGGTCAGACCAAACCCAATCCTGAAAACCCTGCTTGATTAGTTCCTGCTTTGCCTGTGCGATTGCCGTTTCCTTCTTGTTCAGAATGGCTTTCTTTTTGCCGTCTGCGTCCTCTACATAGTCGAAGATGCGGACATCCTTTAGATTCAGCGTTTCCTCGATGATCTTGTAGGCGTTGATGCGCCCCGTACCGTAGGTGCTGTATGCCTTCACATTGCTGCGGTCATAGGACTTGCCCTCAATATTCCACTCACCGGTATAGGCAGAGAAATGCACCTTGATGTTCCACTGTGCGTACCTCGGTGTACCCAAGAACTCAAACATAAACTGTTCGACAATTTCGGTCGGCAGCCAAGTAGCACCAAGCCGAACGGCAATCTCGCTGGCGGTCAGGTCTTTGGGCTGCACTCGTTCCAGTGCTTTCACATTGACTGTGTAATCTTCGGGGTAAAGCTCCGCTGACTTTCGGGCGAGTGCCAGCTTTTCACGGACATTGCCGGAGAGGTATTCGTCTGCCATCAGGTACTTTGCCTGCGTGGAATTGCCGTACCCGTGCATCGGATTCAGGAAGATAACGCCCTTCAAGTCCGCAAAGATTTCTTCCTCGGTCTTGCCGGTCAGCTCGCACATATAATCCATATCCACACGGGCTTTTTCACCCATAGATACGGCAAGCACTTCGCTGGCGGTATCCACCGATGTGACAGGCGTATGCGGCTTTATGGTGCGCTTATAGAACATATCCGCCTTGCGTTCAAGCTGTCCTTCATCGTCCAAGACTTCAAGCGCAGCAATCAGAGAAAAGGAGCTGTCCTGCGAAAAAGCGGAGATATTTCCACGGCTGTTGATAAGCCCGTAATGCGCCGAAAAGCTATCATAAAGAGCGTTTAATCGCTCCTGCTCCGCTTTAATTTCCGAGTCGGGGTAATCTTCCGTCTGCAATTCAATCAGCTTTCTGACCGAATCACGGATGCGGATCATACCCTTTATGCGGTTCTCTGCGGTAGCGGATACCTCCACCGGAGCCATACGGCTGTTTTCACGGAAGTAGATTTTATCGTCCAGCACCGTATAGGAGAAGTTACGGACGGTGGGATCTGCAGGAATGGAATTATCCTCCTCTGCAAGCTCATCCTCCACCTCATATGCAGTCAGCTCACCGTGAATATTGGAGACGGCTTCGCTGAGTTGCTCGGCAAGGTCTGCCCCCTCATAAGGGACGCAGGTGGCTTCGGGACCGAAACGCCCCGTCACCATTTTCATCTCTCCGAGGATCATTTCGGGATGCTCAACAAAGTAGCTGTTCATCAGGATACCGTTTTCATCCGTGCCGAGCTGTACCCAATCCGGCTCTATATCCACAATGCGGTCACGCTTTTGCAGAATTAGAATGTCCGAAACGACCTCCGTTCCGGCATTGCCCTTAAAGGTGTTGTTCGGCAAACGGATAGCACCAAGCAGGTCAGCTCGCTGAGCAATATACTTTCGGACAGCGGAGTTTTCCTTATCCATCGTTCCCTTGCTGGTGATGAGAGCCATCACGCCGCCCGGACGGAGTTTGTCCAAGGACTTGGCAAAAAAGTAGTCGTGAATGAAAAACTTGTGCTTATCGTAACGCTTATCAGGAACCTTGAAATCCCCGAAGGGTACATTTCCCACAACGGCATCAAAGAAGCTGTCGGGGAGGTTGGTTTTCTCAAAGCCCTGTGCGGCGATAGAGGACTTTTGATATAACTGCTGTGCGATACCGGCAGAAACCGTATCAAGCTCCACACCGTAGATCTTGCTTTCCTTCATTTCTTCGGGAAGCATACCGATAAAATGCCCGATGCCGCAAGACGGCTCCAAGATGTTGCCCTCACGGAATCCAAGCTGTTTCATCACCTTATACACGGCATTGATAACCGTTGGTGGCGTGTAGAAAGCGGTCAGAGTGCTTTCTCTTGCGGAAGCGTATTCCTCCGGTGTCAGGATGTTTTTCAGCATCCCGAACTCTGTCTGCCAAGAACCTGCTCTCTCGTCAAAGGCTTCGGGAATACCGCCCCAGCCCACATATTTAGAGAGGATGATCTGCTCGTCCGGTGTGGCGAAGCGGTTTTCTTCCTGACACCTTTTCAGAACGGTGATTGCCGCATAGTTGCGGTGGAAGCGTTCTTTCTTGTTGACCTCCTCGACCTCGTGAGAAGCAAGGTCAAAGGTATGACGGTCTGCCATTGGGATTTCTGGATGAATATCAAAGGTCTGCACCCGGCTTTTCTTCGGATGCTCCCAAACAGGGGTAAGAGGTGCTTCCACCTGTGCAAGTTCTTCCTCGGAGAGATAAACAAGGTCGTCAAAGGACAGTGCTTGCAGTCCTTTTTCGGTCAGTTCTTCAAGGGACACATACTGCTCACTGCGGATGACCTTGCCGTCTGCAAGAGTTTCGATGCGGAAATCCACAAGATTGACCCTTGCCTGTATTTCGTGCTTGCCGTCCTCAGTCGTGGTGTAGGCAACGCCGACATCAGCAAGGTTGGTATAGTCCGCACCGTCCTCACGCTGATACTCCTCACGGCAAAAATTATCAATGAGACGCTTCGCCTTGTCCAGAGGATTTTCCGGCAAATACGGGCTGTCGATGATCTCAAAGCCCTTGGGCGGTGGGTCAAGCTGGGTGATAAAACTGTACGGAATGGTGTTGCCGTCCTTGTCCTTATACAGAACAATACTCATCGGCACACCGTAGTAGTTTTCCTCCTTGATGTCCTTCTCAAACTGATAAGGACTGGTGTACTCGATGCTTTCACCGACCTTGCCGTCCGTGCCGAGATAGTCGATTCTGCCGATAGGTTTGGACTCGATGGGTGCTTCCTTCGTGGTGGAAACCACGGTGCGGGTAATGCGTTTACCGTCCTCTAAGGCGTTGACCTCTATATCGTACCCTCTGTCGGTCAGCATTGTAAGGTAGGTTTCCAAGCGGTGCTGCGGGAATCCCACCATAGGGACACGGGTGTTATGACCATTGGCACGAGTAGTCTGTGTCAGCTCAAGAGCAGTCCCGACGACCTCTGCGTCATCAGCATAGGCTTCAAAGAAGTCGCCCACCTGATAGAGCAAAAGGCTACTCGGATTGTCTGCTTTGGTTTTAAGATACGCCTGATAGAACTCCGGCAAAGCAGCATCCTTTGACTTTTCTCTTTCTGCCGTCTGTCTGATACGCTCCACAACACTTTGCGGCAAGTCCTGCACATAGAAGGTGATCTCACCTTCGGGGGAGATATGAGCAATGTTCTGATAGTCCCCATTGACCTCCACGGCACGGTTCCAAACGGTCAGACCGTTGCCGAGATAGCCCATCCCGATGTCGAACTCAACCGCCTTTTCTTCGGGCTGTTTAATAGCGACCTTCAAATGGTCATTCAGCGGGTTCTCCTGCACCTTGCTGTCGAACTCAGTTCTCGTCATTTCCTTGTTGAAAAGCGGAAACTGCGTATCATAGAGCATTACACGCTCATCATCAAAGGACAGGATTTCATACTCGTTTGCGCCGAGATAGACGGTGCTGCCGAGGTGGTACTCATATCGCTCATTTTTCGGCTCTGCCTTTTCGGAAGGTGCGGTAGACAAGATTTCTTTCTTCCTGCGTTCCTCGGCAAGCTCTGCTCGGCGTTCCTCCTGCTTTTGCAGCCATTCAGGATACTGTGCCTTTTCCTTGGGGTTCAGGTAACGGTCGAGTTTTATCAGCTCGGCAATGCGCTTCTCTACCTGACTCCATTTCAGGTCGATATGAGGTTTATCGCTTCCGATGCCTTTAGAAATACGGATACCTTTGCCGTCGTGCTGCTCATCAATATTGGCTCCGACAATAGCCGGATAGACTCCGCCCCAGCCGTATTCATTTTTCAGAAAATCTGCGTTTTCCTTTGCAGACAGGCTCTTTTGGAACTGCTCATAGATTCGCATTTTCCCCTCAGAAATGCCGCTGCCACGGGTGAGGACAGCATCGATGATCTCCTGAGAGAAAGTAAAAGCAGAGGGCTTTCGTTCCTCTGCTCCTGCTGTCATCAAGCTCAACTGCCCGTCAATGGACGGCTGCGGCTTCATCGTGTCCTGCAACTCCCCAAGCAGCCGCATCGCTTCAAAGTGCTGGGCGATCACGCCCCAATCATAGAAACTCTGTGCCGTGCGGGAGAGATAACTGCCCTCCCAAAGCTGCAACACATTCTGATAGGTCTTGTAGCCCACACGCCGTCCATCGCTCAGAATGACCTCGGTATAGTCGTTGTTGAAAATGCGCTTGATATAAGAAATACGGGCGTTCTCATCAGCGGTAGCTTCAAAGAATGCCCGTATCTCGTCTTTGCTTGCTTTCAGGTGCGGCGTAGTGCCGAGGATTTCACGAATCGTATCATCGCCGCCAAAGAACGGCAGGCTTTTATCCTCGTGACTTCGGTCGTAATAGTCTAAGCGAAGATTACCTCCGCCATCACGATCTCCTGAACCCGGCTCCGGATACTGTTCATCTTCCGAACCCAGCTCATCATATCCGTCGCTTTCAGATTCTCCGTCACGCCCTCCGACGCTGCCATCTGCTCCGTCAGCATCTGTTCCAGCTCGTTCGCTCTGCGCTCCGTGTCGTTCAGATGCTCGTTCAGGGCGCAGCTCGTCAGCAGGTTGTAGTAGCGTACCTTGTGATGCTCCTTCAGGAACTTCTTCCGCATCCGGGCGTACCTGCCCATCGACAGCTCCGGCTGCTCCGGCATTGTCAGATCGGGGAGCAGATAATCCCCCTGCCTCGTGTAAGTGATCTCGTTCATCGTCAGGACTCCTTTCGGTTTTTTCTTTGCCTACATTGTAATCGGCTTTGGTTTTCTCTGCAATTATGCGATTTTGACGGTCGAGGGCAAGAATGGTGCGGGAAATCTCCGCAAGTCCCATCTCCGCAATATCGCTGGTGGCATAGCCGAGGGCGTTCAGCGTGGCAGGCGTCGTAAAATTCACCACATCCCGAAGATCATCGGGTTCAAAGTATTCTCCGGCTTCAATGCCCAGGCGGGTCATCGTCATATAGGCGACGCTGTTTCGCACCGCCGTTTTGAAAATGTGGGTGATTTCTTCTTCGGATACGCCGTCCAGGAAGCTGTCTTTCACGCTGTAAAGAAGGTCGGGGAGATAGTCGGGGATGTTGTCCTCTACGGCGTTTCTTGCCGCCGACTCGATGGCAACGGCAAGGGTTTCCTTGTCGTTCAACTCTCCGAAGGTGCTTTCCAGCGTGTCGATCACTTCTGCCGTGTATTCTTCCCGCATTTGCCAAATGGGAACTCTGCGGGAAAAGCGGCTGGGATGCGTGTCGGAAATATCGAAGTAGTGGACAAGCCGCTGGCGGCGTTGGTCGGCATCCTCAAAAACGGCAATGCCGTGCGCCCCACGATTGACCCATCGCCCAAACTTTTGGTTCCAGTCGTCGATCTGAAGAACGGCGGTGGCGTCCGGTCGCTGTGCGTGTACCAAAAGCTGCTCGTCAAAGCGCAGACGGTAGTTGTAGCAGGCAGAGCGCAGAAACGCTTCCCAGCTTGCGGGGTTTGCAACGACCGTTTTGCAGGTTCGGTTATACAGCTCCGAGATGAAGTCGTATTTTCGTGCCATCGGCGGACACCTCCTTATCGTTCATAGTCTTTTGGCTTGATGGCTTTGCCGTTCTCGTCATAGCTCTTGGGTTTGGCGGCAATGGAGTCCCACCGAATCATAGAACCGGCAAGCATCGCCTGCTCCTGTGCCTTAGTCACGCCCAGCTTCTCATTGAACTTGTCTTTGATTGCTTCGTTCTCCGCACGGTTTCCGTCGTTAAAACTTGTGGCGGTATAGCCCTTTTGCCAGCGGTCGATTTGAATGACTTCTCCGGTAGACGGCAATACGGAATAGCACATCGGAGGCAAGGGCGGCTCCATTGGAGCGTAGGTACAGCCGCCTTGCTCCATACGCTCGGCAAACTCACAAATGTGAAAGAGATTGCATCCAACCTCTGTGTGATAGTTATCAATATAGCGGCAGGGATAGCTTTCCGTCTTGCCGTCACGGTCGGTTACGATGATGGTCTCGCCGTCCGGGATACGGAACAGCTCTTTATAGTGGCTGTCAATAAAGCGAATATCCCGGTTGGCTTCTTCGATGTGCTTGTCCAGCCATTCCTTTACATAGCAGAAGCAGTAGAAGTTATAATCCCCTCGGACGGGGATACAGCGAAGCAGAAACGCATATTTTTCGGTATCGGCTCGAAAGCCGAACTCCGTTGTGTAGTTGCCTTGCATTTCGCTGTCTTTGTTTGCCCAACCCACCGAGCGCATAACGGCACGGCTTTGGAGCAATCCGTTTTCCTCGGATCGCAAGGCGTTGATTACATCATCCAAGTCCTGCTTGAACGCATCGCTTTTCCATTGCGGGCGGGTATCAAACCAAGTGGTATAAAACTGATCACCGCTTGAACCGAAGTCCCCACGCAGATGTCCGATGTTGCCGGTCTGTCCCTGAAGCTGAGAGCTTTGGGCATAGCTGTACTTGCGTTCGGGAATGGTCATTGGGCGCAGTGTGAAATCTGCCATTATCGCTCACTCCTCTCTTGAGATACTCTTTGTTTCGGGATGTCAAAGCCGTAAACGGCGGCGATCTCATCCCCAAGTCGCCGGGTCAGCCGGGTAATATCGGCTCGTGTGGCTTTGCCGTGATAGATTTTATCTCTCAGGTTCTCCATCTGCGTTTCGGAAACGCCGTCTTTGAACACTCGGTAGAGATAGTGATTTGTGCCGTCGTGGTGAGTAGCATCGGCACGAAGATCGCCGTACTTATCTACATACCATTCGGTATAGTCGGTGTCGGCATACAGACAATCTCGGATGTTGCCGGAGGGAATGTCCTTGTAGCCCATCACTCTGCCGTTCCATCTACCAATGTCGCCAATGACAATGATCGGCTGGGAAAGCTGAACATTCAGGTTGACTCGCTCATCGGAGAGGTAGTCGTAATTGGTTTCCTCCATCCACTCATAGAGTGCCTGCTCATCATTCGGATCGTCGTCCAGTTCATTAGCTTCAAGGAACTCCTTGTAATCCTCTCGCCAGTCGTCCACATCAAGGTTTTGGTTGCTCCAAATGATGTGGCGGTCATTCGGTCGTGTCGCTTGGCTCATCTGTTCCACCTCCCAAGTATGAGAAAAGACGATTCTTTGCGACCTGCTCCTGAAGCTCGGTGATGACTGTCATATCCGGCACGGTCACATCGGGGATTTTCAGGATCGTCGGCAAGGTCAGCGCCTTCAAATCCTTTTCGGTTTTACAGCCTGCGTCAAATAGCTTTGCCAGTACCTTCATTTTCTGCTGCAAGCCCTGCTCGGCTGCGGTTTTCTTTGTTGCCATAGAAATCTGCCTCCTTATCGTTCGTGGTCTTTTCCTTGAATTGTGCGGCTAAAAGCAGCCGCTTTTTCTTTTGCCCAATCAGGCATACGCTCCGGCTTTATTTCACCCAGCACATCCATACGCTCAAAACGGGTATTCTTGCCGTCATAGAGGTTTTTGCAAAATACGGCGCTGCCACGGGCATTTGCTGAAGCGCCGAAGCCACCGGTCACATAATAGAGTTGCCGGTCAGCTCGTTGGTACTCCGGCTTGAGAACAGCCGGATTGATGGCAATGATTTTGCCGTTGATGTCGTTCTTATAGTGGTCGGGGATACAGTCTACCTGAGTGATAACCGTAACGGGAATATCCAGTTTTTCAACCTCTGCCCGAAACTGCTCGGCATCTTTCTTGATACGCTCCGCGAAGAACAGTGCCGCATCAATATAATCGTCGCCAACGGCACATTCGGAGTATCGCTGAAAGATGTCGTTGCGCTCCCCATAGCAGCACAGGAAGCGTTCGCCGTTCTTGTCCTGCTCGTTTTCAGCAAGGATGATTTCACGGGAGCCGATATTCACGGCACACAGGACGGTGTAATCGCCCACCATACGCTTTTCACTTTTCATAACCGCCACCTCAAAGAATATTGATGACGATAACAACGCCGCCGTCACTCTCCCTGACTTCCTTTCGGGACAGTTCGGGGAAAAGGGACTGCACACGCTGCCTTGCCCTGCGGATGGACTCAAAGCACGGCAGTCCGTAGAATTTGTAGTTGTATGCCAAGTCCCCCAGCGGCAGCTCGCCGGCACGGAGATCATCGGCATAGCGGTTGTAGTAGCGGTAATACAGCTTCATATCCTCATACCGTGTTTCCGGCGAATCCCGCAGGATCTGAAGCACTCTGCTTTCAACGGTATTGATTCGGTTCATTTTCTCCCTCCTTCGGGTAGTAGAAAAGGGGCGGAGTTTATCGCTCCGCCCCATAGGTGATTGGCTCACTTCCTGTTTTTCTTTCTTACCTGCAAGAAGATAAAGCCGCCGATAATAAAGGCTACCAGCACGATAGCCACGATGGTTTTAGGTTCCATTAGTTACGATCCTCCTTTTTCTTTTTCTTGAATCCGATAATGCCGCACACAGCGATGCCCACTGCGGACAGCCCTGCAAGGACATAGAGCAGCGGCAGATTGGTTGTGTCGCCGGTCTTAGGCGTATCACGCAGTACATTGTGCATCTCCACAATGGTGGTAGAGCCGGTCTTGACCGTCGCTTTCTTGTCAGCAGGCAGGACATACATCGCAGAGGCGGAGTTGCTCACCTCGGAGACGGTGTAATCCCCGATGCGGATGCCCTCAATGACGATCTCGCCCTTGTCGTTGGTTTCAAGGATAATGTCATAGCCGTTTGCGCCGGTAATGCGGAACGCAAAGCCCTTGATCTTGCCGTCCGAGGAAGTCTTGACGATTTTCAGGTTGCCTCGCATCGCTTCATTGATGAAGCCGACACCTGCCTTGTTCTCAACCTCGTAGGTCTTGCCGTTGGTGTCGATCATCACTTCATACACGCCGGTATCAAGAACAAATCCCTCCGGCGCTTTGGTTTCCTTGACGAAGTAGCGACCATAGAACAGGTCATTCATACCGTATTCACCGATTTCCTTTTCGGTCAGTGTGCCGAGCAGCTCATCGCCATCGTCCAGCTTGCCGGTTGCGTTACTGTCCTTATAGACCTCAAAGGTCGCTCCGGTCAGCTTATTGTCAGGATATTCGGAATCCACCTTGGTCAGATGGATGTTTCCACGGACATACCTGTTGACGATTTCGATCTCCACGACCTGACCGTCTGCGCCGATGGTCACGGGATAGATGGTATCATCCAGCACGAAGCCGGCGGGCTGTTCGATTTCACGGACATACCAAGTGCCGTAAGGAATGTTCTCAAAAGAAAAACTGCCATCTTCAGCAGAAGTGGCAGTCAGCAGAGCGTTTTCCTTTGTAAACTCGCCATCATCCGTGCGGAACAGTCCGATCAGCGCACCGCCGAGGGAATCGCCGTTTTCATCGACCTTCTTACCGGAAACAGAACCGTAGATCAGATCATTTTCGATTGCCTTGCCGTCGTTAGCGGCAATCTTTACAACTGCCGTATCCTGACCGGCATACCCAAAGGTTACGGGATACTTGGTATCGGACAGCTTGTAGTGACTGTCGGTAGCAAGCTCCTGCACATAGTAGCTTCCAAAAGGAAGGTCAGTCTTGATTTTCGCCGTTCCGTCCTCATTCAGAGAGATGATCTCAACAAGACCATTTGCGGGAATGGAAGTGCCGCTGGCAGATACGATTTCCTCGGCTGCATACAGCCCGAAGGAGATGTTCTTCAGCTCGCCGTTTGTGCCGATGCCGAACATCTCATTCGTTTCAAGGGATTTCACAAGGCTGATTTCCGCCGTCTGACGCTCGTTCTCGAACGAAGTCGCCGTTTCCGTAACAGCAACATTCTGACCGGCGTAAACAAGCTCGACGCAGTGAGGTTCCGGGTTGAGCACCATCCCGTGGGGTGCTGTGATCTCACGCACCTCATATTTGCCAAGGTAGAGTTCACGGCTCACCGCTGCGCCGGTTGCATCGGTTGTAACGGTGTCCACGACCTCGCCCTTCTGATTTCGGACAGTGCCGTCCTGCGTGATAATATCCTCTGCGGCGATGATCTTATAGACCGCACCGGGGAGTCCACGCTTTTCATACTGCGGCTGATAGATGGTGGGCAGTTCGTTTCCGCTTTCATCTACGCCGCCGATGACGGAAACGCCGAAGAACACCTCGCCGGTTTTTTCCACGGTGATGGTGCCTTTCTGTGCCATATTGGGCTTATCCACTTTTACTACCGTAACCCCGCTTTCTTCTGTGGAATTATCCTCCGTGACATCGAAGTACACGGGCGTTTCGTCGAGGACATAACCGTAGGGAGCCTGTACCTCGACAATAGAGTACCCCTTTCCAAAGGGCAGCTTTTCCGGCGTAACAAGAGAACCTTCTGCATTGGTGTAGAACACATCAATGGTGGTGGGCGTCGGGTAAGTGAAGGTCATTGTTACGGGGTTGCCGTCCGGGTCATAAATCTTGAAGCCTGCACCGGCGTAAGGGATGGTCTTGCCGGTTTCTGCGTCCTGCTTCACGATCTTGATGAAGCTGTTAAAAGGTGCATTGTTGATAAGGTAGCGATAAGTCGCCCCATTCTGAGAAATGAACACATCAAAGTCGGGCATCAGCTCGCTGCCCTCCCAGCCGGATACCTGATGGACGGTGTAGATGCCGTAAGGCATATCCTTGGTCTGGGCAAAGCCGTTTTCATCACAGGTGAGATAATCACGCTCGGTGTCCTCGGCAACCTCGTAGCTGCCTGCGGCTTTCAGGTACACAGCAAACTCTGCGCCGCTTTCGGGTGTTTCAATCTGTGTTTCACCGTTATCGGTGTGCTTAATAATGGCGATATTGCCCTTTACGACCTGCTCGGTCACATCATTTGCCGTCTGATTATGCTCCACGGTATAGAGCTGCGGCTCTGCACCGACCTTGTGAACGGTGGTATCAAGCAGATAGCCCTCGGAGGGTGTGATCTCTCGCACCGTCCAGTCGTTATCGCAGATATACTCCTTGGTAACGAACTGCCCGTTTTTGTCGGTGGTGTAGGTATCCACAAGGGTTTCGCCCTTATAGATGCCGTAAACAGCACCGGCAAGAGAAGCATCACCCTGCGCCGTGCCGGTTTCGACATCGCTCTTGGTGACGGTCACGGAAAACTTCTTCAAAATATTGAGGAAGCTACGGTTCGTGACCTCGTTCCAGTTGATAGGCGCAGACTGCGCTTCGGGAACAACATAGCGAACGGCAGTGTCCACTTCCTCCACGGTATAAGGTGTGGAACCGGAAATGAGGACATCTTCAAAGGTCGCCACGCCGTTTGCATCGGTTGCGGCATACTCGTCCACGGCAATGCCGGAGAGTGAAGTGCCGTAAAGATGGAAGGTCACGCCCTCGTTGAGATTGTCCTCCGAGGACTTCACGATCTGCAAATCTCCACGCTTGAGCTTGTTGTTGAAGGTCACGGTAGAAACCTGACCGGAAACCACTGTCACACGGCGGGATTCCTGCGGCTCATACTTGTCGTAATCCATCTCGGTCACGGTGTAAACGCCGGGCATCAGGTTGTCGATTTGAATTTCTCCCTTGGAGTTGGTCTTGACGGTCTGATTGATGCCGTTGCCGGTGACGGTAAAGGTGAGGTTATCCACCTTGCCGTCCTCAGAGGTTTTGACGATCTTAGCAGAGCCGTAGGACACCTTCAGATTGAGGAACGCCTGCACGGGGTCACTGACCGACTGTGCGTAGGTGATAACATCCTGCTTGCCGCTTCCTTGATTGAATGTTCCGTCCGTCCATGTGATGATACCTCGGCGGGTTGAACCGACCTTATTGGCGGTAATTCTTACGCTGTCAGAAGGAGCATTCGTTGCTGTGATAACAAGCTGGTTTCCGCTGACGCTGAATGAAATGCCATCCTCATTAGCGGAAAAGTTGTAATCGGAAAGCACACGGTTGTGGTCTGTCAGGGTAGCGGTGTAACTGCTGCCGTCCCATTCCAGCTCCACGCTCTGCGCTCTGTTCGGGTTTTTGGACATAAAGCTGGGGATGGCGGAGTGACGCTGAACGCTTGCTTCAATGCTGTCATAGTAATCGCAAAACAGGTCATACAGCGGATGGGCGGTGCTGATAACGCCCTTAACTGCATCGTAGCTACCGGGGCTTACATAATCGAAGTCCTCGTCACGCTCACCGACAACGGTTTCCCAAATGAGAACCTGTGTTGCCATAGCTTCCGCCAGCGTTGCGGCATCAGCAGGGTTCTGTGAACGCCACGAGGTGCTGATGGGTCCCGTGTAACCGTACTGCATAATACGCCCGATGAATAGCTTTATATCGTAGGGGGAAATGGTGCTGTTGATGTCTGAGGGCAGGTTGTCCCAAAAGGTTTCGTCCTTACTGGTATAAGTGTCGCCGGTATCCTGCTGCACTCCCGGCTCAATGCAGTAACAGATGTTACCGTCATACGAGTGCATTGCTCGAATGGTAGTGTACTTGGACTCACCGGAATGCCAGCCGTTCATATACCGGAGATTGGGATGCCCCCAAGTACCGCTGTAATCAATATTAGCATCGCCGCTTCTCGGAAAAGAAACAAGGTAGACCTCTGCTCTTTCTCCTGCGGCATAGGCAGTGGTTGTGCCAATCCCCACAAGGGCTGTCAGGCACATCACGAGGGAAAGCAGTCCCGCCATCCCTCGCTTGAAAAGGTTCTTTTTCATAGTGTTTGTTACCTCCTTGAAAACGAAAAACGCACCGTACAATGACGATGCGTTTCGGGTGAAATGTGTTTTGTTGTTATGCGTAGCCGATATAGATTTCATAAGAGCCGCTTCCGGTCTGCTCATACCAAATCCAAACATCGGTGATGTCGCCGTCCTTGGAATATCGGTCGAGATAGCCACGAATATCCCGTTCGGTGTATTTGCATTTTACACCTGCGGCGATGGGGTTATCCCAGCAATACACGGCTCCGCTGTCCAGCGTCAGCCCCACGCTTTCGGCATAGCTCTTGGCAAAGTTGACCCAGTAGCCGATGTCAAAGGACGGCTCGGTGGGCGGCTCCGTGGATGGTTGTGTCGGCTGGGGAGGTTCTGACGGCTTCGGTTCCTCGGTTGCCGGAGGGATGGGCTGTTCTGTTTCGGATGGAGCCGGTGAAGCTGTGGTTTCCGACCGACGCTCGGACTCGTCCTTCTTTTGCTGCGGATCGCTTGTCTGCGGCGGCGTTGTGCCGCTTACTGGATGTTCGGGAACCGGTCGGCGTTCGCTTTCCGCGCTTCCTTCCGTTTCCTCATCTGCTGTCTGTGCGCTTTGTGCTTCGGGTGGCTGAGCCGGGGCTGTCTGTTCTGCCTGAGAGGTATCTTTTCCGGCAGCTTCTTCTGTCTGGCTCTCCGAAAAAGAAAACCCGTCGGGCTTTTCGGTGTTCTGTGAAGCCTTGCCGCACCCGGCAGTCAGGCACAAAAGCAGAATAAGGAATATGCTCAAAACCCTCGTTTTCATCGTGCGACCTCCTTTTCGCACTCATTTTAGCCGAAAAAAGAGGGGGAAATCAAGCCTGCGATGACGGCAGAACCTTTAATGATACCGCAAACCGGCTTTTTCGGGAACTTTGCGCTGTTTCCCTCGGCTCTCTTAGATAGCTATACTCAAGGGAGATAGAGTTTATTTAAGAGAGATAGATATTCTCTTTTCGGTTAGTCTGTTAGTATTCAAGGGGTTGGAGTGTGAGGAAGGGGAAGCGGAAAAACGTACTCCGCCTGCCGTTACCGGCTGTCACGATCCGCCCGCTGACGGAGAAAGCGGCTGTAATGCTCCAAGGCCTTCAGCACATAGTCCTCCGTTTGGCTGATGGGAATATTCTTGGGGATCAGGCTTCGCACCTTGTCCCCTCGCAGGATGATCTTTTCCCGCTGGTTGGGCTTTTCTTCACACATAATGGCGGACACCACCTCTGGCGTGAGCTTGCCCTCCGAAAAGAACTTCCGCATACGGATGGTCTGGTCATGGGAGGGCGTACACTGGTTCAGGTCGATTTCCTCTACCACATCCCGCTGGCAGCCCTCGTCCAGATAGGACAGCTCCACCGCAGGGCGCATCTTGATTCTGCCATCGTCCACAAGGTCAAGCAGTTCGGGGACAAGATTGGTAAGGCGGACATATCGCTGAATTTGTGTGTTGCTATCTGTGCCTTCGGCAGCTAAAAGCTCTCTTGACTTCCCGAAAAGATTATCGTGTCCCAGTGGGACACCATTTTCTTTGCTCGGTCTGCCTGCCTGACGCTTCATCGCTTCCAAGCGCATCTTGTAGGCAAATGCCTTTTCCGAGGGAAGTATCTGCGACCGCTGGTAGTTGCTCTCCACCATCAAAATGGTGGCGGCGTCACGGTCAAGGTCTACCACCTCGCAGCGGAGCGTTTCAAATCCGGCAAGCTCACAGGCTCGTTTTCTGCGGTGTCCCGAAACAAGCTCGTATCTGCCGTCCTCCTTCTGCCGGACGGTCGCCGGGGTGATGACTCCGCGCTCCTTGACGCTCTCCACAAGCTGTAACATATCCTCATCGTCCCGCACCTTAAAGGGATGGTCGGGGAAATTGTCGATCTCCGTCAGGGGAATGTCCCGGATTTTTGCCAGCTTTGCGTCGTCCCGTTCCTCCTGCGTGGAGAACAGGTCATCGAGCGTGTTCGTGGGAAGCGTGAAGTCGCTCTTTCTGCCTGCCATCGGCTAACACCTCCTTCGTGAAATCTGCGTAGGCCTTGGACACGGTGCTGTTCGGCTCATAGGCGTATATGCTTTTTCCCTTGGACGAAACCTCTGCGGCTTTCACGGCAACGGGAATGGTCGTCCGGTAAATCCTGATCCGGCAGCCGAAGTTCTCCCGCAGCGCCTCCACGGTGCTTTTGGCGAGATTCGTTCTGCTGTCCACAAGGGTCAGCAGGATTCCGTCGATGGCAAGGTTCGGGTTGGTGTGCTTTTTTACCTTGGCAATCGTGGACAGGAGTTGCGTCATTCCCTTTGCCGGCAGATATTGCGCCTGCACGGGAATGATAATGCTGTCCGCAGCCGTCAGTGCGTTAAGGGTAATCATACCGAGGGACGGCATACAATCTATGAGGACATAATCGTAGTTGTCCTTTACTTGGCTGAGATAGTTCTTCATCACGCTTTCCCGGCTCATTGCGGTCACAAGGCTCATCTCCAGCGCCGACAGCTCAAGATTCGACGGCACAAGGTCAACCTTTTCCTCGTGGCTGAGAATCCCGGCAAATGGGTCTTGGCTTTCCTCGCGCATTACCGCCGCCAGCTTGTTGGTCAGCGTCTGCGGCAGACTGTCTGAATCCCGCCAGCCGAGGCAGGCCGTAAGGTCGCTCTGCGGGTCTGCGTCTATGAGGAGTACCTTTTTGCCCTGCATGGCAAGCCCGATTCCGAGGTTGACCGCCGTGGTGGTTTTCCCGACGCCGCCCTTTTGGTTGCATATCGCTATGGTTTTACAGTTTGGCATCTTTCGTTTTCCTCCTTCTTTGTAGATTTCATAGCCGCCTGTAATGAACGGCTATGTATATGTCCGCAGTATTTGTCCTCAACGCCCCCTGCGGCGGCTTTCGCCTTCCGGGAAACACTTGGGTCACGGTGTGCTGCACCGTGTCATAGGGCTTTCACCTCTGCCGGGTTCTCCGCCAGCTCCGTAGAGAAGTATCATTATCATTCTGACTGTCATCGCCGTCCCGGTGGCAATCCGGGTTTCAGATCGGGGGTTCTCGCTCGTCCTCCGGTTAGGAGAAGTCACGGCGTACCCATCTTCGGGCTAATCATCAGAAGTAATGTCCCAAGTGCCTGTATATTCAATTTTCAAGGTTCACGAAGCGGCTCCCGATTGTGGTTGGGAAAGAACCCCTTCACTTACTCTGAATAAGGAAGCGATTTTTGAGGGTGTTTTTCAAAAAAAGTTGAAAAAATTTTTTGGGCCCCTTGGAAAGCAAAAAAGCCGCCCTTCCGAGAACGGAAAAGCGGCTTTGCGTTTGAATGATTTACTTGTTCATATTTATATAGTATACTGTGGTCAGGCTTATGGAAGGAGGGCAAGAGCTATGACGAACGGCAGCAACAGAAGCAAAGAGATAATAAGCAGGCTCGGTTTGTCCTCCCGGACTTTTTGCTTCATAACGAATTACGGTCAGTTCAGACGAAAACGGGGATAGTACAGGACTATCCTGATTTCGCGCAGGGCTGTTCGGTGAGCAGTTCTGCTTTTACTTTATATATGGGAGATGATACACGATGATTTATTTTACGGCAGACACGCATTTCGGTCACTACAATGTCATCCGGTTCTGCGACCGTCCCTTTGCCTCCGCCGAGGAAATGGACGAGGCGATGATTCAAAACTGGAACGATAGAGTGACCGGAAACGATACGGTATATATTCTTGGGGATATGTTTTTCCGCAGCACCAATGCGGAGGGAATCCTGAAGCGGTTGAAGGGCAAGAAGCGGCTGATTGTTGGCAACCACGACGGCTCGTGGATGACGAAGTTTGACTACGCAAGGTATTTTTTCAGCGTGGACAAGTTTTTGGAAACCTCGGACGGAAAGCGCTCTTTAACGCTATGCCATTACCCGATGCTTTCGTGGAAGCACGCGAAGCGGTCATATATGATCCACGGGCATATTCATAATGATACGAGGGCAGACTTCTGGCCGCTGATTGCCGCACGGGAGAATGTTTTGAATGCCGGTGTGGATATAAACAGCTTTAAGCCTGTAACTTTTGATGAGCTGCTGGAAAACAACCGCCATTTCAAGGAAAACTCTTTGGCGGAAAGCTATACCTGAAATGAAAAGAGCCGCTTACTCCGATTGGGAATAAGCGGCTCGAACTCTATTCAGATGTATACGACCTTCAGCTTTTTTCGCTTTGCGCCGGTCAGCTTCACCAGCACATCGTCAACGGCGTCCGTGTATTTGCCCTGCCGGATAAGCGTGTTTTTCAGGTCTATGAGGGATTTGATAACCTCCGACCGTTCCTGCTCGGTCAGATAGATATGATACTTCTGTTCTTTCATTGTCCGGCACCTCCTGACGCTTCCATTATACTCCGGCAGTTGCAAAAAACGCAAAGATGCGATTATACTATATATACTGATAGCAACAAGGCTCCAACCTTGCCGGTTGAAGCCCTGTTGCTGCCTTTGCGAATGCCACTTTTCTGTTCGTTTGAAATTATCGCCTTAGTGGGCTGTGGCATTGCAGCCCCGCTTTTGATTCAGGCACTCTACTGACAAATCTGGCGTCTGTCAGTTTTCGGAGCTGTTACTTCACCGATACAAGTCCGGCCTTAATAAAGTGCTTCTTCAATGCTTTCTGGCCGATATAACCGCCAATCAAGCCACCGAGCAAGCCAGCCACTATAATGACAACAGGCATAAATCCAGATGTAATGCTAATCATGCCATCTATGTATTCCTGCGCAATGTTGTTCTTTTCCATCGCCCCTACAAAAGCGTCCTGCAGGAAGCTCATAGGCCCTACAATTGCACCAAAAGCAAAGATACCGCTGAAAATCGTGTAGGCAATCATCATGGACTTCATTGTGATTTCTTTTCTTCCCATAATCAAAAAATCACAAATGACACCGCCTACAATCAATGCAACCGGGATAAGCCAAAATCCGCCGACCAGCAGGAACAGGATTCCCTGGATTGTGCCGCAGATGGTGAACACGCCTTTCTTCGGGACTTTTGCCAGCAACAGCATCATCACGATTCCGTTGGGGATTGCTACGACAGCAGGATAAAATACGTTGGTAACGGGTCCGGCAATGCTCATTACGGTGCTGATAATCATGCAAATGATCCACATGAGCGCAGTCAGAACGCCGATCAGGATAAAATCCTTTGCATTCAACTTCTTATTCATGGTTGTTCCTCCTAAAATTAAAATGCGTGGTGTGGTTAGAGTGTTCTAACCACACCACGCATTTTAGCAATTTCATGTCCAATATCCAACCCAAAAGCAATTTCATTCTACCCCAAATCGGTATTTATTTTGGGTATGCAAAGCACCTATTTGATTCGGCTGGCCTCTCGATAATCTTTTGGCATAACTCCATACTTTTTCTTAAATGCAGCAGAAAAGTTGCTGGGCTTTGTATAACCCACAAGAACCGCTATCTGCCCAATGTTCATATTGCTCTCCAATAACAATCCTGCGGCCCGCTCTAACCGCTGCTCAATAACATACGCATGAACCGAAATGCCGTACATCATGGAGAATCCCCTTGATAATTTAGAGACGCTGATTTGAACCTGCCTTGCCAGTCCTTCACAGCTTGGCGCAAAGGCAAGCTCGCTGTCAATGATTCTCTTTGCCTCGATGATGCAATCACGTTCACTTTTTGATATGCAGCAGTATTCCGGCGAGAGGATTCGCAGCTCCAACACTTCGCTCAAATATACTGACAGCAATTCGTGGATTTTGCTTTCCAGAAACAGATACCCAAGCCCACCCCGATAATGTGTAAAGTCTTGTAACTCTGCGAAAATATGCTCCATATAGGGCGTTATGCTCACCTTTGAAATTCCGGTCAGCAGTTTCTTTTCATAGACGGTAATCTCGCCATCCTCGAAGTAGTCCTGTAATAAACGTTTGAAATATGGAACGGGAATTTTGATGTTCTTAAAATAGAAGTCGCTGTTTTGCGCATAACAGAGAGACTCCATTTTCCCGTGTCCACGGTAAATGCAGGATTCTCCCTTTGCAAGACAAGCGCCCTCTCTGCTGCCTGCAATATTCCACGACACGCCGTCGTTCAGGCAGAACAGCATTTGAATATAGTCCTCGCTGTTAATCCCGCGCACATTCATGTCAGAAAAATAATTCATCTTCCAGTCTGAAACAACGGCACCCTGTTTTGTCACCACCTGCGCAATTTGTCCGGTTCCCATATCAGAAGGAATCGGGATCGTTACGGTCTGCGGTGAATTGGAGAGCAGATCCCGATAGAGGTTGTTCATGTATTCGCTTGTCATTGGATGCCCTCCTTTTTTCGGTTAGCAGTGACTAATGTACTAATATAGTTTACACGATTTACGCCTGAAAGTCAATTTTCAGCACGAATGCAAGCTGCTACAGAAAAAATCAGGGACGTTCCCGCAGGGGCAGAGTGCCATGTCGCGCAGTTCGGGTACGACGAGGCGCAGACGCAGACACGGTCAACCGGCCGCGTGCGAGGCGAAGCGTTACGCTATATGCGGCATCGAAAACCACGGCTTCAGAGGGGTTACGAACGGGAACAAGAAACTGGCAAGCAATGCAAAGCGGTACCCACTTTGCGAAAACAGGCGGATTCCGTTTACACGGAACCCGCCTGTTTCATGCTTGTTGGGGCGTTGCCCCAATCCCCTCAGAACACAAAAACTGTGTTCTGGAACGATGGATAAATCCATCGGCTGCGCGATTTTGCAAATCGCTTATGGGCGGGCAGCTCAGCGCTGCTCTGCCTCTTTTTCCCGTCGTTCATTCGCTTCCTCCTGCTCCTTATCCAACTCCAGAATACGGTCGATATTGGCCTTGGCCGTCAGCAGCTCTTTCATTTCCTCACGGGCTTTTCGGTAGTCGGCGTAGGCCGCTTTCTTCTCCGCCAGCAGCTCGGCGTACTCGGTATTCAGCGCCTTGATGGTGGGCAGCTTCTTGAAGCCCAGTCCATCAAAATAGTTCTTTGCGGCCTTGTGGATCGTGATCTCGCTTTCATGCTCTACAAGAAATTTCTTGGAGTACCCGGCCTTGCGATAGGCAACGTAGGTATCGCGGGTCTTAGCGTAACCCACGATATGCTCCCGCAGCACGGCAATCTCGGCCATGCGTGTTTCCGCAGATTTGATCCTTGCGGAAAGCTCGTTGAAGTGAGCGGACGCTGCCGCCGCTTTCTCCGAGAGAATGGCGTAATCTAACAGCTCATGGTCTTGCAGATAGGCCACCGTCTGTGCCATCTGTTTCAGGTTAAATAACGTCGCCCAACGCGCATAACCGGCACCCTTGCCAGCGCGTAATTTGGTCTGAATGTCCACCAGCAGATTCCCGCTGCGCTTTTCCGGTTTGACCGGCGCTGCGGCGCTCTTTCGCGGCGTATGCGCCTTTTCACCTGCAATCACCGCACGAAGATCTGCGGGAGTATAACCGTCGCCGAGGGTATCCATGCGAATGGACTTTTTCTGTTCGCCGCCTAACAGGGGCGGGACTTTCTTGCCCTTGATCTCATACCCGGCCTGCCGCAGCAGCTCCAGCAGCGTTTCAAAGCTATCGGGCTTTTGTGTCAGCGCATCGTCAATGGCCGCGCAGATTCGCTCCCGGTGGGAGGGCTTCTTTTTGTCGCCCAGCCACTTGTTGTAGCTCTTGCCTTGGCGCTTCGGATTCTCCACGATGGAGTAGCCGTTCTCGATGCAGATGGTATCGTTGAGCCGCCGCACGGCGCGGCTGCTGCCCCAAAAGTTTCTGAATTTCCGGGTCTGGCTGAGTGCGGTGGAGTTCCAGATCACATGATTGTGAATATGGGCTTTGTCGATATGGGTGCAGACGATATAGGCGTGATTGCCCTTGGTGAAGCGCTTGGCCAGCTCACAGCCCAAACGGTTCGCGTCCTCCGGTGTGATCTCTCCGGGAACAAAGGATTGCCGCAGATGGTAGGCGATCACATCATCCTCGCCGCGCACTCTGCCGGTCTTTTGGGTGTATTGATTTTTGGCGAAAAGGAACTCGGCATCGGCGATCCTGCTGTCGCACTGCCAGCTCGTAATCAGCCTGCCGCCGTCTGTCTTTTGCGGATTTTCGGTGTAGTCGATGATGGCGCTGATGGCCTGCCCCACCGTGCGGCCTTTGCCGGTGTGCAGGGGCATCAGGCGCGTGGTTGCCATGTTGAACACCTCCTTGAAAAGTAAAACGGCCTGCCGAAGCAGACCGTTTTATTCTTCATTTATCGGATTGATAGCGGATAATCGGAACCTGTTTTACCTTTCCTCCAATGGTTCGTCGTTCCAGAGCAAAGATCATATCAGGGGTGCGTTCGAAAAAGCCTTCGTCCTTTTTCCAGCTCATGCCGCATTTGCAATGCTGCAAGCCTATGAACTGCTGCTTCATCTTTCTGCCGCAGTTCGGGCAGACCTTATTACTGTTTCCCATATTATTCAGCCCGCGCTAATCTATATAGACTGCGGATGGATTCCACGACCGTATGCCACGACAGGTCGGCAGCATAGGAGAACTTCTTCTGATAAGCCTGCCACAGCTTTTCCATATTTGGGTCGGCCTCGACTTCATCAAAGGCCGCAGGCGCGTCGGCAAGATACTTCTCTGTACCGCGTTTCTTGGCCGTTGCAATGAGCGCCGCCCGGAGATCAGCAGGGACGATGCTCTGGCCGTGGAGCTGGCTCAGAATGTGCAGATCATAGAAATCTCTCATGCGGGTGTTGGTGGTGGCGCGGGACACGACGGTTTCCAGCTTTTCAGCCAGAACGGTTTCCAGATTGTACGCCCAAATCTCAATGGAGCGATCCTCCAGCATCAGCTTGAAGCTGTAACGCACTTCGCGGGGCGTGATAGCGTCACCGGTGGAAATGTCGATTTTGAGCGGCGTTATTACGCCGTCAAACTCCGTTTCCATGCTGATGCGGATGCCCGGATACTCGGCTTCGTCCATGATCTCGGAAATGCGCTTCACACGGAACTCTACGCCATCGTCCACCGGCACGGAGATGATGGAGGCAATCATATTCTCCACTTCCTCGATGCCGACCGTCGCACCCTTTACGGTCGCGTCAATGTCCATCGTGGAGCGGGCGTCAAGGCCGACCATTGCAGCCACCAGCATCCCGCCTTTAAGGATGAACTTGTCCCGATATTCCGAAAGAGAAATGCGCTCCAGAAAGCGCTCCATCATGTAATTGCGCATCAGGATTTGCGCATCTGCGGATTTGTCCTTGGAGAGATTGCGTATCAGGTCTTTGAGCTGCCGTGCAGTCTTAATCATAAGAGTACCTCCAAATACTGCCGAAGCAGTTTTTCAACACGGAACATCTGCGCATAGCGCATCAGCTTCCGCAAGTCCTTGTCTTTTCGTTTTGCGTATTGCTTGAGTGCATCCTGAAAGGTCTGCATCTCGATTCCACTGCGGCTGCGGATCAGATCGCAGATGGTACGCTCCATATCATAGACGGGAACCGGGTTGCCAAAGGGCGTGTTCATCGTGACGATCCCCACATCATGCAATTCTTTCTTGATGGTGTAGACCTTGATGCCGTCTGCTTGCAGGCTGGCAGGATTGTAGCCGGTCTTGACCGTGATGGAATACGGATTCGGCTCCCGGTCGGTCAGGTCATGGAAAAACAGCGCGCTTTCATGGGAGAATACGGCCTGCGCACAGCGAAGGTGCAGCAGGTACATGGCGTCCGTCCATGCGTCAGGCGAAACATAAACACCGTGCGCGGCCTGCTCTACGCCGTGCTGCTTGGCGTAGGCGTAAAACGTGGACTTGGAAATACCGATTTCCAAAACCTGCGCGGTTTTGACGATCCCATTGTTTTGCTGAAAAAGCAGATCAAGCCGGTCGTAGGCGGTCATGTTATCACTTCCTTCTTGCTAATATTATATCCGATATTAGCAAGAAAGTAAACAACGATTTTAGAAAAGCAAGCCGAGGCGTTCGCCCCGGCTTGTGTTTTAACTATGAATGAAGTTTTTCATGGCGGTGTTCATGTCTTGCAGCTTGCCAAGCCCCTGCACAGCCAGCAGCGGAAGTCCCATCGGGCTGATCAGAAACGCCAGCATAAGGAGGATGATGCCGTTCTTTACGGAGTAGGTAATCAGCACGGCGAAAGCCAGCAGGGAGAGCAGTCCGCTTGCCAGTTTGAACACGAAGCCGGAGCAGGACAGCAGCCCTGCGCACAGCCAAACGAACAGGGACAGGATAAGCGACAGCGGCGCAAAGAGAATTTTCAGGATGAACATTTTGCGGCCTCCTTTTCACAAAGTGCGGTCAGCGCGTCACGCTCTTTGGCGAGCTTTTCTTCTTCCTTTTCGGTCAAATCACGATCACCGCCCGTGATCTCCAGCTCGCGGAAGCTCTCATAGGCGTTTAACAAAGAATCCCGCAGCGCTTCGGGCGTAGGGCAAAAGTCCACGGTGTTCCAGTCCTGACGGTGGTTGTCAAAACCCATGACCGTGTAGCCTCTGCTGGTCAGGACAACTTCAAAATCCGTATCGCGGTTGAGGTAGTCAGAAAATACTTTCAGCACAATTTCGTTTGTCAGCATACGTTCCGCAGCTCCTTTCCAAGCAGTCAAATCTTTTTCTGATATTAGAATACTTTGCCCATTGGTGTTTTGCAAGGATGCGGCAAAGTCATACGAATAGTTTTCGCCTTTTGCCCGACATCTAACCATATCACATAATCCTTCTTTAGTACAGCTACCTGAACTAATTTTCTCCAGATGGGAAATATAATATTGGTACAGTTACAGGGACGGGAGGTGTGGTACTTGCAGTTGAATGAAGCCGTCAGCAGGCGTTTGGTTGAGCTGATGCAGGAGCGTGGCATGACGCAGTATCAGCTTTATATGAAAAGCGGCGTACCGAAGTCCACCATCGGTAATCTTGTGAACTGCGCATACCCGTCTATGAAGCTGCGGATCATCCACGAGCTTTGTCAGGGATTGGAGATCGACCTGAGCAGCTTTTTTGCCTCGCCGCTGTTTGATGAAAACAATCTGGAACCGTAGAAGCTCCGATGCTGTTTTGCGTCGGGGCTTTTGCTTTTGTGTGAACAGGGGCGGCGGAGTGACCGCCGCCCCTGCGACTTATTTCAGCGCCGCCAGCGAGGAAACGATTTTCTCTGCCGCCGTCCATATCCGTTCCTGACTTTGCTGAATGTCCTCCAGATCGGTTTCGTAGATACGGCCTGTTTCGTGGGCGCGGCGGGTGAGCTGGTTGAGGTTGTTGCTGGAATACCGAAGCAGGGACACCAGCTCCCGCAGCTCCGGAAGGTCGAGCTTCACCACATATCCGTCAATCGCCATCTTGCGGAGATACGCCGCCATGTTGGTGGTGCCGAACTGCGCCATCTTTGTTTCGATCATTTCCCGTTCCTGCGGCGTGACGCGGAATTTAAGCTGAATATCCCGCTTGCGTTTTGCCATCGCTCAGCGCTCCGGGGCTTTGGACTTCGCCGAAATTTTCGGCGAAGTTGTTTCAGGCGGCTTTTTCAGCTTATCCCGGACAGAGGTTTTCTGCCGCTCCTGCGCGTAGGCTTTGCGGGTCTGGCTGAGAAACAGATCGACCAGACCGGGATGGCTGTTGACGGCCAGATAGCAGTTGCGGTCAGTACCCCATGTGTCGGGATTGGCGGGGATGGACATGGCGTTTGCCCATGCCCGGTTGTCGGGTGAATACCGTCTGTCCCAATCCGCTTGACAGACGGTGATGGCAAGGACATGGAACGTGCGGTCATAGCCGAACTGCTGCACCACCTGATCGACCGCCGCTGCATCCAGCCGGTTATCCCGGTAGTGGTCACGGATGGCGGCTTCAATCGCTTCCTTGCAGGCCGTGTTCGCTTGATTGGAAGCGCGGTAGGCCGCAAGCTCGTCATGCTCTCTGGCGTAGGCTGCCGGGTGCTTGTAAACGGGGAGATTTTTCATTATCGTGCCTCCATTTCTTTTTTGTGGGGCTTTTCCGGTGCGCCATGAACAGGCGACGCTTTCAGCCTATCCAGAACGGAAGGCCGCGCAGATTTTGCAATCGCCTGCTCAGGCTGCGGCTGTCCCTTGCCGTCCAAATTCAGCTCCATATCCAGCTCAATCAGCCGCGCCGTTTTCGCGGCCAGCTCCTGCTCCTGCGGGAACGGCTTACCGACCTCAGCCTTTGCCGCTGCCTGCTGGTTATAGAGGTTTTCAAGCTGCTCCTGAACGCTGCGCAGACGCTCCGGCATTTTATCCAGCGCGTTCTCGATGCGGACAAGGTTGCCTCTGGCATCCGAACCGAGTTCAACGCGATGGGTCATCCGGCCTTTCAGCGTCAGCGTGTACGTTTTCCACATGGAATCAAAAGCAACGGACATGGTAAAGCCGCGATAGCTGCCGATCTGTACCGGGTCTTTGCCCTTGACCTCCTTGCAGGTGTCCAGCAACGCGGCACCGGCGTTTTCCTTATCGGTGAGCCGGTCGCTGCGAATCTCCATGCCGACAAAGCCCTCTGCCGGGAGCGGATGCGCCGCGAGGGTCTGCATATCCGCCTCCAGCCCACGAACAAAGCCCTTGTGTTCTTCTATCTTTTCCGGAAAGTATTTCAGCAGACTATCCTCCAAGCGGAATTGCTTGCTGTTGTGGTCTGCCTTCATAATTTTGAGCTTGGACACCTCAATGTCCAAATCCATGCGCTCCTTGATGCGGGGATCACCGGCACACAGCGCCTTGATCTCCGCAAAGGACAGCGCCGTAGCGTCCACGTCCTCGCAGGAGCGAACCGGGGATTTTGAGGTCATGATCTGAGAGATGAATTTCTGCTTATTTTCCACCGTTTGCCAGAGGTAGGCGTCAAACGTCCCCTCGGTCACATAGCGGCAGACATGAACGAGCTTGTTCTGATTGCCCTGACGCTCAATGCGGCCTTTTCGCTGTGTGAGATCACGAGGACGCCACGGGCAATCCAAATCGTGAAGTGCGACCAAACGATCCTGCACGTTGGTTCCTGCGCCCATTTTGGCCGTGCTGCCCATCAGGACGCGCACCTGACCACTCCTGACTTTTGCGAACAGTTCCCGCTTTTTGACCTCCGTGTTGGCGTCGTGTATGAACGCGATCTGTTCCGGGGGCATACCGGCGTCAATGAGCTTTTGGCGCACATCCTCATAGACCGTGAACGGCGTGTCAGAGCTTTCCTCCAATGAAATCGCGCTCTCCAGCGCATGAATTTCCGGGCTGTCCAGCGTACCGGGGGAAGCCTTTGCCGCCCGCTGCGAGGGCGTGGTCTTTGGCGTAGAAATGTCGCAAAACACAAGCTGTGTCAGTTTTTCCTCCTCGCCGTCACGCCAGTATTGGAGAATGTTCGCCACACATTGATTGACCTTGGTGGTTTCCTCATCGGGGAGCATGGGATTGATGATGCGCTGGTCAAGCCCCAGCTTGCGTCCGTCCGAGGTAATTTTGAGCATATTGTCCACATCCGGGCTGACCGCACCGCTGTGTACCTTGGACGCTCGTTCCGAGAGGGCTTTCACCATGTCCTGCTGGATCTGCGTGGGTTTGGTGGCGATGGTGTGATACGCAACCTCCGGCGTGGGCAAGTGGAGCTGATCCGCCGTTTTGATGTCGGCGACCTCTTTGAACAGATTCATCAATTCGGGCAAGTTGAAAAACTTTGCAAAGCGCGTCCTTGCCCGGTAGCCGGTTCCCTCGGGGTCGAGTTTGTCAAGATACTTTTTGTGGATTTTCTAAATTAAATGATTTGTCCGTAAAGAAATCGCCCAAAACCTCGTGCTTGCAGATGTCTTGAAACACCGTATTCAAAGGCTTTTTGGCACTTTCGGACTGCTTTACATTTACGATGAATGTTGTCTTTCCAATTCGCTGTGAATAAGAATATTTCTGTTCTTTCATATAGTCAGTTCCTCTCTTTCATAAAATTTGATTGCTGGGCATTCACATTAGAGCACCCAGTAACCGCAGATTTTCAATATATCAAGAAGTCATTAAGTCGTGAGTATAATGGAAATGGTTATCTTTCCATACCACGCTTGTTTCTTCGAGCCTTGATACGCTCCTGTCGTTCTTTTTCCCTTGCTTCTTTTTCGGCTCGTTCCTGTGCTTCCTTAAAAGAAAAAAGTTGCTTCACTTTTTCGGTAAAAAGTTTAGCAACTTCGGGGAAATGCTCCAACGCTTGAAGAAAAGGTCTGCACTTTTCTTTCAGTTCGTTGTATTTAGTTTTCATTCTTTCGAGCGCGTTTGCACAGTCAAAATATTTCTGTCGGTAATAGTTGGCACTCTGTTCTAATTCGCTAATTTCCGCACGACTTGTAATGCCCTCTTTGGCAAGGGCAGTAAGCTCAGAATAATCCTCTTTGGAGATTGCCATTTTACCTGTGATTGTTTTCTGCCCCATACGGTCAATCTCGTTATAGGTTTTAGAAACATTACGGGCAGGCTCATATTTTATCTGTTCATGCTGAATGCGCTTCTGCAACTTCTCCAAGCGTTCCTTGTCCTGCTTGATTTGATATTGCAGGGAAGTCAGGTGTTCTGCTGTACTTCCGTATTCGCCACGCTGAAAGCCTTTGAAGCCTTGCTCCGTCATATGGTTAAACAATTCATCTTGCAGAATACTGTATGAAGCTCGGAACATCGGTTTTCCGTTCTTTCTGAGAAGCGGATTGCCTTTTTCGTCGGTCAGCGGAATATCCGATTTCCATTTCTTTGAATGGCTGATTTGATGAACAACTTCCTTAACCGTTCCTCGCAGTTTTTCATCTTTGCAACGCTTGCTCCATAGGATTTCTTTCTCCACCACAGGCAGAACCATAGCGTGAAGATGATAGTGGTACACCTCTTTCCCAAGTTCCTCGGTTGCCGCTATATTGATTTCATCAGCGTGCATTACTGCCGATATTACATTTTCAGCACCGAATTTTTCTTCGATGAAATGGAACGCTTCTTCATAAAACTGCTTTGCGTATTCGTAGCCGCCGTTACGCTCGAAGTACATCGTGTTCACATCAATCACAATTTCATTGAAGATCGTTGCGTCTTTCCTCAACCCACGAAGCGACACCAAACCGTCAGTTTCCATCTGCTTTAATTGTTCCATATAAGTCGGGGCAGTCGGTGTTTTGAAATGCACATTAAATGGTATGCGTTCCTCAATGACATTCATATTTTCATAGGTTTCATTTTTGCGCTCGTTGTGTCTTTCTGCTTTGCTGACATCGGAAGCGGTGTACTTTTTAACCCTTGCACAACTCATATCCGCTTTGTTGTTTTTAGCCATTTTCGTTCTCCTTTCTCGGCAGGGCGAAGCCGTTACACAACATTCTTTGAATGTGTGTAACCCACTATGACACTTTCAGACTTCGTCTGCAAAGATGTCGTGGGCAAGGGTGTTCCCCCTTGACCTCCTTTGATACCTCAATCATAAAATCAGACTGTCCCATCAGCTGACAGTCCGTTTTTATTCTCTCGGTATATCGCCCATCGGCAAAGACCAGTACCACAGAAAACCTTTCTTTCGGGAAATAACTCCTGTGTTCTTCTTTGCCTTTTTGATGGTCGATTTCTTGAACCCTGCGGCTTCAAGTTTTTCTTCACAATCTGAAGAAAGCATTTCTCCGTCTTTCAGCATTTCCATCAGAAATGCTTTCGCCTTGACTTCCTTATCGTTGGGTCTGCCAATTTTCGGGGCAAGGGACTGGAACGCTTCTTCTGCTGTCATTTCCATTTCGGAAATGAAGTCCACACCTTTCTCAGATACTTCAAACAGAATGGCAGAGCCTGTCGGGGCAAGGTTGGATTTTACCTGCACCAAATATCTTTCCGCAGGTACTTCCTTGTTCGGTGTGCGTGTGATTGCAAGAATACTTCTTGCAGCACCCGCAATGTCAATCGAACCATTGGTACGGTAAAGGGGGTTGGTGTCTTTCATCTTGTTCATATGAGCGATAATCACAATCGCACAGCCAGTATCTTTCGCAACCGCTATCAGATGATTAAACTCGGCTCGTGTTTCGTTGGCATTGTTCATCGAACAGATTTCTCCGATATAGGAACTCATCGGGTCAAGAATTAAAAGTTTTGCGTGGTACATCTCAATCGCTTCACGAATACGGTTATCCCCAAAGGATAAAGACTTTTCATCTTCCCTGATGAAGATAAGGTTCTCTCCGTTGCCACCGGCAGAGTTAAAGCGAGGTACTACCGTATCGTCTGCGTCATCTTCCGTTGTCTGATAGATGATAGTCACAGGCTCGTTTTCTTCCGTTTCGGTAAAGGGCAGAGGTTCGCCCTTTGAGAGCAGGGCGGCAACGGAAAGCATTAGCTTGCTTTTTCCATCGCCCGGATCGCCCTGCAACAGCGTAACCTTGCCAAACGGAATATACGGATACCACAGCCATTTCACTTCTTTCGGCTCGATTTCGCTTGCCTTGACAACTTCAAGAGGTACGCTGACAGTCATTTCATTTTCAATCATTTTTATTTGTTCTCCTTTTCGATAAATATTTCGGGCAAAGCACCACGATACAGCGGAAACTCTGCTTACAGTCATTCCTGCATTTTCTGCAAAGTTCGTTGTAGGTAATGCGATTACGGTCATTCAGAAACAATGCCCATTCTTGTTTCCGTTTCTTGCTCATTCTTGGCATATCAATCCACCTTTCCGTTTGAAAATAAAAAAACCACAGGAAAGATACTTGAAACCTTTTTGTGTATCTTTTAGGGGCGAAAATCGGAGAAAATTCCCGTTCTAAGCCTTTCAAAAAATCACACAAGGTATTTGTACTAACCTGTGGTTATGTATGAATTTGTTGGTTTTAGGTAACAAAAAAACACCGTATTGCTACGATGTTTTTCGTTGTTCATATTCTGTCTAAGATACTGGCAAACTGGAATTTATAGTCCTCTCAAAACCAATTTGCTTTTTCTTCTCGAAATACGGGAATATCACTATCTCGATATGGATTGTAATTATGAAGATTGCAACCAAACTCTTTTAATGATTTTATTTTGTTATCCTGTGTCCATACAATTAAAGATATTCCGTCAAATTCTTCAACATTTCCATTATTCATTTTGCTTTTAAAATACCACTCCACGATTGTTTGATTGCCTTGATGAAAAAATTGCTTAATCTCCCAGACAAGAACACTTCCGCGTGTATTCCATTCGTCAAACCAGTGCTTTACCGTTTTGCGGTTTTCATATTTAGGACTCCAACTCTCAGTATATACAACATCATCTGTAAAAATATTGTCAATTCCTAAATCTGCTTTCTTAATCCACATATCAAACCATAATCGGATAATTTTTTCTCTCTCGTTCATAAAGTACCTCCATAACTTCCGATTTGTCGCTCACAAGCAAAAGTATTGTACCACATCTTTACGAATTTTTCTACCACTTCGATTATACTCACGACTTAATGACTTCTTGAATACTTGCCGAAAAAGAAAAACTGCCATCGGTTTGACAGCAGTTCTTCTTCGGTTGGTATCCGTTAGGAATACACAATATCATTCAATACAATCTCATCGGCACAGGTTCGAATGTTATTCATCAATCCTATCCATCTCATCATATCCGTTGCTTTCAGTTCTTCCGTTACACCCTGCTTCTTTGCCATTTCCTTTATCAGATATTCCGCCATATCACGAGCCGAAGTATCAATTTCGGCAAGGTGTTCATATAACTTTCCGCTTGTCAGCAGATTAAAATATAGCACACGCTTATGTTCCCTCAAATATCGTTGCCGCAATCGACCATATTTTGAAAGGGGAGGACTTTTCTCTACTGTCAGGCAGGGATAATAGTAATCTCCGATGAGTTCGTATCGGATACCTGTTCTTTCGTCTGTAATAAATCTTTGCATAGTTCTTTCTCCTTTTGCTTCTTGTAGTAAAACTCCAAGGTTTTCTTATTGTGATTTACCTTTTTACATTCCTCGGAACAGAATTTCTGCTGACTGTGTGTAGGCCAGTAAGTACTGCCACACACAGCACATACACGCTGACGATAATAATGACTTCCTTTTTCCGCTTCTCTATCGGCTTTTGTCTTATCCTGCCTTGCCTGATAGCAGCAATCCTTTGAACAGAAAATCTGTCGGTTGCTTGTAGGGGTAAACTCTTTCCCACAATGAGGACATACCTTTGTTTTGACGATTTCGCCACCGTTTTCAGCAAGTTTTTTTGCCTTTCGCTTCTCTCGATAGGCTTTTTCACGCTGACGCTGTTTCTCCAATCGCTTCTTTTCTTCCTGTTCTTCCTGCTCTTTTATCTCGGCAAGTTCTTCCTCGGTGTAGGCAATATCGACCTGTCCGACATAATTGAAGTAAATATCAACCTTTTGTGTCTTTGCTTTTCCCACACCCTCGGCTTCATACACCACAATCTTGTCAATGAGTTCGGTAAACATCAAATCAGAAACTTCCGTAGGATTTTTGTACTTGCGTATCAGCGATATAAAATGCTGAATATCCATAGTGCTGTCTTTTTCTTCAGAAAGTTCCTTTTTCATCGTTTCCATTTTCGCTTCCAATTCAGCCTGTTCATCGTCATACTGCTTCATCAGTTGCTTGTATTGCCTTTCGGGTAGCAATCCCGATATAAGATTTTCATACAAGCCACGAATGAGCGTAGAGAGTTCGTCATAGCGTTTCTGACAGCGTTTCAACTCCGATTGATTGTGCTTCGGCTTTTCCTCTTGCTTATCTTTCCAAAGGGATTGCAGTTCCAAAGCAAAGGCTTTTTCATCATTCAGAACAAATCTTGAAAAGCGTTTAACTGCCGATAATATCAAGGCTTCAACATTATCAGCACTAATCGTATGGGAAGTACAGGAATTAACCCTGCTTGCATACCCGCCGCAACGGTAAGAATACTGAACAGAACCGTCTTTCTTGCTATAATGCGTTTGCAAAGTCATTCTCCTGCCACAGTCGGCACAGTACAGATAACCGCTTAATCGGTTGGTATGTGTACCTCTTGCCGCAGCTCTGTTCACTCGTTTCTTTCGCTTCTGAACGCTGTCCCAAAGTTCCTGCGATATGATAGGCTCGTGGGTGTTATAAAACACATACTGCTCATCTTCATCGGTAGTCTTTCTCTTATGCAATTTAAAATTGGTGCTGACCGACTTTCTCAAAACAGTATGTCCAAGATATTCCTGCCTGCTTAAAATCGTTCTAATGGCAGATATGCCCCAAATATAAGGGTCTGCAAACTTAATCCCGTTGTACTGTTCTGGGTGATATTCCTTTGCATATGCGGCAGGAATTAAAACCTTTTCTTCGGTCAGTATTTCCGCTATGGCTCGTGGACTTTTGCCCTCATTGGCAAGCAGAAAGATACGCTTTACCACCTCAGAAGCCACAGGGTCAACAACAAGCGTCTGCTTATCGCTCGGCAATCGGTTATATCCATAAGGGATTGAACCGCTACAACGCTTTCCGTCTTTCATTCGGGCATCAAATACAGCCTTGATTTTATTGCTCGTGTCTTTGGCATAAAATTCGTTCATAATATTCAAAAACGGAGCAAAATCATTATCCGAAGCATTGTTGCTGTCAATGCTGTTGTTGATTGCAAGAAAACGGACATCTTTCTGCGGAAACAGAATTTCCGTATAAAATCCGACTTGCAGATAGTTTCGCCCTAATCGGCTCATATCCTTAACAATCAATGTTCCGACATTGCCTGCTTCAACTTCTTTTATCAAAGACTGAAAGCCTGGGCGATTGAAATTTACACCCGAAAAACCATCGTCAGTAAAATGGCGGATGTTCTCAAAGCCATTTCTACGGGCATAATCTTCGAGGTATTTTTTCTGATTGGTAATGGAATTACTCTCGCCATTCAGGTCATCATCTCTTGATAATCTCTCATAAAGTGCTGTAATCTTTGAAGTCCTTGACATTCTCTTAACCTCCTTCCTTATGTATTTTCAATTTAGGACAGTTAATTTTATCGTCCTATTAAAGTATAGCCCTCCGGGGCAAGCTCCAGCGCGGTGGTGGTTTCACCAAAGCGGCTTGCCCAGCAATCGAAGTGGCCCATACCCATCTCTCGCAGCCGGTCATGCTGCAAATAGCGCTGGATGGTGTAAAGCTCCGTCATGGAGTTGGAAACCGGGGTGCCGGTGGCAAATACCACGCCGCGCCCGCCGGTCAGCTCATCCATGTAGCGGCACTTGGAGAACATATCCGAGGATTTCTGCGCATCGGTGGTGGAAAGCCCTGCCACATTGCGCATCTTCGTATAGAGGAAAAGATTTTTATAATTGTCCGACTCGTCCACAAACATCCGGTCTACGCCAAGTTGTTCAAAGTAAATCACATCATCCTTGCGGTCGCTGGCTTGCAGCTTTTTCAGCCGTGCCTCCAGTCCCTTTTTCGTGCGCTCCAAACTCTTGATGGTGAAGCTGTTGCCGCCTGCGAGCTTGGTATCCTGAATACCATCGGTGATTTCCTCAATCTGCTGGTGAAGGAGCCGTTCCTGCTGCTCCGGACTGATGGGGATACGCTCAAACTGGCTGTGGCCGATGATAACGGCGTCATAGTCGCCGGTGGCGATACGGGCGCAGAATTTCTTGCGGTTGTGGGTTTCAAAGTCCTTCTTGGTAGTGACAAGGATGTTGGCCGAAGGGTAGAGCCGCAGAAACTCGGATGCCCACTGTTCCGTCAGATGGTTCGGCACGACAAAAATGGATTTCTGGCACAGTCCCAACCTCTTAGATTCCATCGCAGAGGCTACCATTTCAAAGGTTTTTCCCGCGCCAACTTCGTGTGCCAGCAGCGTATTCCCGCCGTACAGCACATGGGCGATGGCGTTTTTCTGATGCTCTCGGAGGGTGATTTCCGGGTTCATCCCAGAGAAAACGATGTGGCTGCCGTCATACTCGCGGGGACGAGTGCTGTTCATTTCCTCGTTGTATTGCCGTACCAGCGTTTCGCGCCGCTCCGGGTCTTTCCAAATCCAGTCCTTGAACGCATCCCGGATAAGCTGCTGCTTCTGCGCGGCAAGGGTGGTTTCCTTGGCGTTGAGGACACGGCGCTCCCGTCCGTCTGCATCCTCAATGGTATCGTAGATGCGAATGTCGCGGAGGTTCAGTGCATCCTCCAGCAGCCGATAGGCGCTGGCGCGGTCTGTGCCGTAGGTGGTGAATGCCGCCACGTCGTTGTAGCGCACCATGCTCTTGCGGGAAACCTGCCATTCTGCGGTGTACGGGACATAGCTGATCTCGATCTGTCCGCGCAGATAGCGGGGCGTTTCAAAGGTTTCGTACATGAATTGCTCGATGTACTTCTTATCAAACCATGTCGCACCCAGCCGCACCTCAATCTCACTGGCTTCAAGGTCTTTCGGCTGGGCAGCAATCAGGGCGTCCACATTCCCAGCGAAGAATGGGTCGCGCGCTGCCACACGCTGCGCGGTGCGAAGCTTCTGCCGGACGTTGCCAGAGAGATATTCGTCCGCCGTTTGCCAGCCCTTCGCCCAATGCTCGCCGCCGTCCTCCAAGTCAAACGGGCCGCTGTTGGGTTCCTTGTAAATGACACCCTTCAAATCCTCAACGATCTGCGGGATTTTCTCGCTGCCGCCCATGAGGGAGGCCATGAAGTCGAGATCGACACAGGCTTTTTCTCCGATGCAGACAGCAAGGGCTTCGCTGGCGGTATCCACAGAATCTACGCTGCGCTGCTGCTTGATAGTGCGCTTGTGGAACATATCCGCCTTGCGCTCCAGCTTTCCGTCGTCATCCAGCACTTCCAGCGAACACAGGAGGTAGTAAGAGGAATCGTCAGAGAACGCAAGACGGTTCGCACGGTCATTGATTAGGCCATGTTTTGCGGAGAACGCATCATAGAGGCGGTTTAGCTCGGTCTGCGCTTCCTGAATCCGGCTTTCTGCGCTGTACTCGTCCATTTGCAGGGCAATCAGCTCATTCACGCAATCCCGCAGCGCGACCATGCCCTTGACACGCTCGGCGGCGGTGGCGTTCAGCTCCGGTTTGACCATGCGGCTGTTTTCCCGGTAGTACACCTCGCCGTCCACCACGGTGTAGGAGTAGTTTTTCACATTGGGGTCTGCGGGGATGGACGTGTCGATCTGTTCGCCCTCGCCCAGCTCTGGCAGTTCCGCCTCCTGATAGGTGCCGCGAATGTTTTTCACGGCATCATGGAGCTGATCTGCAAGTGCCAGCCCCTCAATGGGGACAACGGTAAAATCCTGCTTGCCGTATTGGGTGCTTTCAGAGGCCTGCCTGCCGAGGATCATCTCCGGGTGGTCAACAAAATAGCGGTTGATGGCAAAGCCATCCTCGTTCTGACCGAGGTGTACCCAATCCGGTTCGATCTCAATGGGACGGTCACGCTTTTGGAGAAAGAGAATGTCCGAAACCACATCCGTACCGGCGTTGGCGCGGAACGCATTGTTGGGCAGACGAATGGCACCCAGCAGCTCCGCCCGCTGCGCGATGTACCTGCGGACTTCGGGTGATTGCTTGTCCATCGTGTAGCGGGAGGTCACAAACGCGATCACGCCGCCCGGACGCACTTGGTCGAGGGTTTTGGCAAAGAAGTAGTCGTGAATGGAAAAACCGAGCTTGTTATAAGCCCGGTCATCTACCTGATATTGTCCGAACGGGACGTTGCCCACGGCGAGGTCGTAAAAGTCTTTTCTGTCCGTTGTTTCAAAGCCCGCGATGGTAATGTCCGCCTTGGGATAAAGCTGCTTGGCAATACGTCCGGTGATGCTGTCCAGCTCCACACCGTAGAGCTTGCTGCCCTGCATCTGCTCCGGCAGCAGGCCAAAAAAGTTGCCAACGCCCATAGACGGCTCCAGAATGTTACCGCTCTGGAAGCCCATATTGCCGACCGCTTCATAGATCGCCTTGATGACGGTAGGGCTGGTGTAGTGGGCGTTCAGCGTGGACGCTCTGGCCGCAGCGTATTCCTCCGGGGAGAGTGTGGCGTACAGCTCTGCAAACTCGTCCGACCAGTTTGGCTTATTCTCGTCGAAGGCATCCGCAAGACCGCCCCAGCCCACATAGCGGGAGAGGATTTCCTGCTGCTCCGGGCTGGCCTGTAAGCCCTCAAACTCCAGCTCTTGCAGGAGGTGGATCGCCGCCATATTTGCCCGAAACTTTGCTTTTGCGCCGCCGACGCCGAGGGCATCATCAGTGATGTGAAAATTCTGCGCGTCGCGGTGGCTTGCCGCCTTGAAGTCAGCGTAAGCGGCCTGCTCCGCAGCGGCAATGCTGGGAAAGCCCTGCCACTCGCCGTCAACGGGAATAGATACCGCAGGACGGTGTGCGGGAGGCTCGTCGATCTCAGCCTGAGAGATGGCATCATCAAAATCAGGCACAAACTCGCCCATTTCCGAGAGTGCCGCGCGCCCTTCCTGCTCCAGAATCAGCCTTTCTTCATCGCTCATGGCGGGCGGTTCAGGCTCGGCGGGTTCCGCAGAGGGCGGGTCATGCTCCGGTTCCGGGATGTGCAGCGTTTGGATTTCTATGTCGTAGGGCAAGTGCGTTTTCTCGGCAGGATAGAACGCGACGGGTTTGGTGACAGGCTGCGGCTGCTCCCGTTCCTGCTCTTCAACAAACGAGCGTATAAACGCAATGTGTTCAGCGCGGAAGATGGGAAAGCCCTGCCTGTTTTGAAAAGTCACATCGCGCAGAGATACTTCATCCGTGCTGAAATTTACGCTGTCAATGACAAACTTCCGTCCGTCAATCTCCAGCTCCATGCCAATGGGGATATACTCCTTGGCATCGGCCTCGTTGAAAACATCATAGCCGTCGGTTTCATTTGGCTGCGCAAACACGAAACTGTGTCCATGCTCCAGCAGCCGCTTTGCGGCGCTTGCCCATTGTCCAAAATCATAGCCGGTCACAGCGGTTTCGCCCATACCGGGAATATCGCGTTGCAGCAGGCGGCGATTCAAAGCGCTGGCGGCGCGTTCTGCATCCGCGTCATAAAAAAGCAGCCGTTCTCCGACACGGACACCGATGAGCTTTTCGGGATGCTCTGCACGAAGCGCCTGATATGCCGAAATATTCGGCGCAAGCTCACGACCCTGATCTGCAATTCGTGTGAGGACAGCAGAAACCGGTTCGGTTCTGTGTTCCGGATCGTGATTGCTCTCGCTGGAGGATGAAACGACGCTGAGATGCGCGATAGTTTCATCTGCGGAATCAACATTATAGAGCTTACCATCAATTTCCACGCGCTGCCCCATAAGGTTTTGAACCGCTTGCGGCGTCTCCGGGGTTGGCTGTTCTGTGTGCTGCGCCGCAATGACGCGCTGCGGCTCCGGTTCAGAAACCTCGAAATATCTGGTGTCGAGGTAGCGTTCAAAGGAATTGCGGTCGATGCTGACAGGTTCCTGTCCGGGTACGTTCGGTAACGTGTGCCAGACGTGATCTTCATCTACACGCGCGATAACGCCGACTGCTGCTATGTGGTCTAACTCTATGGATGAAATGCGATCTCCAATATGATAAGTATAGCCAAGCGGTGTTGTAAACGCCGGAGGGGATAGCTCAATTCCCATATCCCGTTTGATGCCATCCAAGTAAGCAATGGCGTTATTCTGTTCTGCAAAGCGGAGCGTTTGTTCCCCATCTCCGCAGAACCGTTCCAACACCTCATCCCAAATGCCGGTAATTCCGCCCTCGCCGGGATGCAGACGAATGGAGTATCGGTCAGGTGAAAATAACCGCAGTCGCTCATTCTCATCGTAAAATTTATTCTCGCGGATGAGCTGTGCCAACCGCCGCTGTACCTGCGCCCATGTGAGCGTCACCGGCTCGGCGTTTCCTACATGGATATACATGGGAGTTTTGCTATCTTCCCAGCCATATTTTGTAGCCAGCCATGCGGCGGTGCTGCGTTCTCGCCCATGCGCCTGCATATATAGTGCGACTTCCTGCTTGCCCTTTAGGTTGTTGTGCCAATCCAGAAGCGCGTTGTCAATGTCCTCCTGTGTGATCTGATAGGGAGAGGGTGCGACCGTCGCTGCCAGCGTGGGATACAGTTCCTCCAAAAGCTCCTGATGCAGCCGGTTATGGAACGCGGGCATATCAAAGTACAGGCGGACAAGCTGGAGATCATCAGATGCCGTGACAATACGACGGATAGCGTCCGCGCCCTCCAGATAAGCGTTCTGGCGGTCTGAATTGCGGCAGGCATTGACAAAAGCCGTATCTTTGGAAAGCGAGTTGCCGACGGTCAGCTTGTACCCGTCAAACAGCTCTCGCACGGTAGGCTGTGGTGGCAGCTCGGCGGCGTGGTCGCGGAACACCCGCGTCCCATCCGCGCCGAACTCCGCTTCATAGGCATTGATGGCCTGTTCTGCCTCGTGGTCGATGGACGGAAGCGTATATGCCGTGTGTTCATGGCTGGAATCGCCAATGCGCGAAATTGTTACATCATGCTTTTCCCGCAGCTTTTCAACGTATTTCTCCAAATCCTTTGCAGGGAAGCCGCACATGGTAACACGGCCTACTCCCTCCAAATTGCGGCGCGTCAGCTCAAGGCTGAGATCATCTGCAACTGCCCGCGCATCCTCGCCATACAGCTCGAAGAAGTCCCCAACCTGATACAGCACAATTTCATCGGGGTGCGCCGCCTTTACGTCGTTATAGTCGTTATAAACCGCGTTCCGCATGGCGTCCTGCGCCATTTCCTTGTCATAGGCTGCCTGCTCATCCGGCGTAAGGTAGCGGTTCAACCGAACCAGCTCCGAGATGCGCGAAGCGACCTTGTTCCAATTCATCTGAATGTCTGCACAGCCGTTCTTTTTCAGCACAATGCCTTTGCTGCCGTGATCTTCATAGCTGCCGCTTTCTCTGGATACAGCATGGGTGCGTCCTCCGATGCCGTATTCCTTTTTCAGAAAATCAGCGCTCTCTTTTGTCGTGTGCGGAGTCTGGAAAAACTCATGGATGCGGGTCTTTCCACCCTCAAAGCCGCTTCCATTTGCAAGAGAAGCCGCAATTTCATCTTCAGTGATAAACCGGCCCGTCTTCGGAACAGCCGCCATATCGGAGTGATATTCTTTGCGCGGCAATGACAGATCTTCCATACGTGTAAGAAGCGCCTGCGGACGGTGGAAATGGAAACGCAGAAGCTCCCGGTTCTCACGGTATGCGTCAAGAAATACTCTGTGTTCTGCCAGAAGCCTTTCCCGAAACTCCGGATTCAGCAGATCATCCGTCAGGCGCTCCGTTTCCTCTGGAAAGCTGGTGCTATGGATATTGCCCAAGCAGGACAGATACCCCAGCGATTTTGCTTCATCCGAGAAATCGTGATAAAGATTCCAGACATCCACAGCAATACCCAGCCGCTCATAGCGCGGGGCTTCTGTGACTTCAAGATTGGTGGCAAATGTGCCGCCGTCCAGAAGTTCCTCAATACGCTCCGCCGCATCTGCCCAGCCTATCACTTGTGCAGAGCGAAGATAGCGAGAGGTATCTCCGGTTGCAATATGGATACCATCGTCCCCGTACCATGCGGAAAGCCTGCCGTTATCCGTAATCAGGCCGTTGCCGCCGTAGTAAAGAGCTTTCAGAAATGCCGCGCAATCCTCTAAAGGTTTTTGCTTGGAGAATTCCGCAGCAATTTTCATCCGCGCTGCATCCGCATTACCGCCCGCGCGCAGGATGTGGTCAATATCATCCTGAGAAATGAACATAGAAAAAGCGGAGGGTGTTACACTCTCCGCTTCTGCGATGGATTGAATTTGTTCTGCCTCTGAGGGGAAGAAGGACATCTGCGCCCCAGCAGGGGCATCGAACATATTTAGCTGAACACCAGTTCCGTGAGGATCGTTTCCTCGGCCTGCGCTTTCAGCGTGTTCATCAGCCCTACCCACTTCATCGGGTCGCTGGCTTTCAGCGCTTCCGTCACGCCTGCCGACTTCATCAGCTCCGGCATCATCTGTTCCAGCCGGTTGTTCGCTGCCTCGTCGATCTCCCGCAGATGGGGGTACAGCTTCTCGGACAGCAGCAGGCTGTTCCACAGCACCGGACGATGCTCCTTCAGGTAATCCTTCCGCATCCTGCCGTACTTGCCCAGCGGGGCTTGCGGCTGCTCTGTCAGGCTCAGGTCGGGAATCAGATAATCCCCGCTGCGGGTGTAGGTCAGTTCGCTCATGGCTTTCGCTCCTTTCCGCGATTTTCTCGCGCTCATAATTCTTGATGGTGACTTCGATCTGCCGCAGCACCAGCTCGCTGGACTGGCTGATGGCCGTTCCAAGAGCGGCGACGGTCTGCGGGGTATTGAAATCAAAGACATTCAGAAAATCCTCATGCTCGAAGTAATCTCCCGGCTGCATCCCGCAGCGGGACAGCAGCGCATAGGTGGTGCTGACAACGGCGGCGTTCCGAAAAGCGGCTCCGATGTTGAACTCATCATAGTCCTCCAAAAAGGAACCGTCAACGATGCCGACAATATCGCGCCAGTTGTCGTGCCAGTATTCATCTACAAGCTGCGCCGCCACACGCTCCATCTGATCGGCAAGTCCGTTTTCACCGGAAACGTCGAAGCGCTGTTCCAGCGCCGCAGATACCACCTCACGATGCTCCTGCCGGTATTCCCAAAGATAAGGGCGGCGAGAGTTCTCGCCGCCGCTGGTATCGGAAACATCGAATACATATCGGAGTTTGGGTTGGTCGCTGCTGGTATCCACAAGGGCGATGCCCTTGCTGCCTCGCCGCACATAGCGGCGCATCTGCTTATTCCAAAGATCGTATTCCGCGCAGGCCGTGGCTTCCGGGCGCTGGGCGAAAATCATGAGCTGTTCATTGTAGGGGTACTTATACAGCCTTGCGGCGGTGGTCAGAAATGCCGTCCACTTCTGGTAGCTTCCCGTGATCTGCTCCGCCGTGCGGTCTGCCATCTGCGCATAGAGCTGTACTTTACTCGGCATCCATATCCTCCTTTTCAAAATCGGGGAACAGGTCGAGCGCGTCATATTCTGCGTCGCTCATCCTGCGCAGCTTTGCGATGGCGCTGTCCGTCAGCTCCCGCAGCTCCGTTTCATCCGCAGCGAGGTAGCCGCGCATTTCCTCCAGCGCCGCGATCAAGCCCGTGCGGGTACCGGTGTTGTAGAGGCTCATAAGCTGGCGTTCTTCAAAGGTGATGTTCATATCAAAGCTCCTTTTCCGCGCTCTTTTTGGGCGCTGTTTTGTGTGGACGTTCTTGGGTCGGTTGGCTTTTGAGCTGCTCCAGCACAGACTTTTTCTTTTCCCGGTGTGCCGCCTCTGCCAAATCCATCAGGGAGATGGACATACCGGCCTTGACCTGTGCTTCAAGGTCGGCGACGGTGGGCTGTTTGGGGCCGTTGTTGATAATGCCGTCGATCATGCCGTAATCATCCTCCATCGACATTTCGGCGGCTTTCAGGTAATTCTCCGGTTTCTGAAAGGCGGGCAGCTCCTGAAATCCCATGCTGTCACAGTAGTGATAGGATACCTTGCCGTCCTGTTTCAGCGCAACGATGTCGCTGACGGAGAGGCTGTGTCCCACAAAATCGCCGGGGCGCTCGTCGTTGAAAATGTAGTAGAAGTTTTCAAGGATTCTGCCGGTATCATCGTCCGGGTACACCTCGCGGGTATAGATGGCTTCATAGTTGGCAGGGTCAGGCGGCGCGGCCAAACTGCCGAGATTGGCAAAACGCAGCTCGACCGGCGCATCCCGGCGCAGTTGATAGATCGCCATAGAATCGGTGGGGCTGTTCAAAAAGCGCTGTTCCACATCACGGGGCGGGATATGGCCTTTGACCGCATCCCAATCCGGTTGTGTGATCCCGAACATTCCGTCATGCTTGATGATGTCCTCGGCCTCAAAAACCATTTCTTCGGCGTTGTCGGGATGGAGCATATAAACCGTGATGTCATGCTCCAGCAGCTCCAGCGCCCGGTCTTTGGAAAGCGGGAGCATATCGCCGTCCAGATACCCATAGCTGCGCATATCGTCCACCGTCAGCGTGGGGTCGGGCATCGGGGTGGCCTGTTCCAGCTCTGGCGAAGTTGGAAGTGTGCCTGCGGCACGAGAACCGGCCTCCTCGTGAACAACCTGATTGTCGTCCGATGACAATTCGAGTGAGTACAAAATCCCTGCAAACTTGTTTGACAAAACTTCAAACGGCACGGTCTTATCATAGCCATGTGTTTCGCAGATACGAATCGCAGCCGCCAAAAGAAAGTTTACATCATCGTCATGTACTGTTCCGCTTTCCAGAAGGTGTAGAGTGTCCTTGTCGTAAAGTTCATAGGCATATTTTGCACCATCTTCTGTTATGCGAAGATGCTTGCTCCCACCATCAACCGCATACCAACGCTCATTAGCGTCGAGTTCCTTTAAGGAAGTGTGACTTTTCTGAAATGCCTCAACTTCCAACAGCAGCTCATTCGCTCTGTGCGCGTATTCATCGCTCTGCTCAAGTGTTTCGGACAGGAAGCCTTTTATCTCATCTGCTCCTGTCAACAGATCTTCGTAGAAATGCTGGAGGCAATCTTCCTGACTTGCAAATTCGCTGAGAAAGGCAAGGCCATTCGCATCGAGATACAGCTCTGAAATGCTTTTTGCCAAGTCAGCCGCAGACATATTGCTGTTCTCTTTTAATTGGCTTTCCGCTTGCTCGGATTTCTCCACAGAAATGCCGCGCTCCCTGCAAATCTCCGCAAAATGCCGGTCAATGTCCGTAATCAGCTCGGAAGCCGTCTTGTTGATGGTTTCCAGACTGGCGCGAAGCTCTTTCAGCTCCTTGCCCTTTGACCATGTGGCGATATAGCCGAAGCTGTTTTCTCCCGTTTCAATGCCGTAATACTGGCAGACCGCATAGGAGATGCTTTCGGCCTCGACCTCCTCGGTGTTGCGACTCTTTTCTCCGGGGACAAGGATCGTTTCACCATCGTCCGCAAGCTCTGTCATGTGTTCATAGTCGTGGAGCTTGGCGTGAGCAATCTCATGGACGGCGGCGCATACCGTCTGCACCTCACTCATACCGGCGCGGATGGTGATGCTCTGCGCCTTAATGCTGAAAAAGCCATCTGTGTCATGCGCAACGGGCTTTATCTCTATCGGAACGGGAGAAGCGCGGCGCAGCGCCTCCATGAAAACCTCATACTGCTGCACATTGCCGCTCAGATCAGCGGCAAGCTGGGGCAAGGGCTTTCCCGCAGTCTGTGACACATCAAAGACGGATACCACCTTGAACATAGGGATTCGGATTTCCTTTTCCTCAATGATGGCCTTGCCATCCGCATCCAGCACCGGCGCATTGGTTTCCGGGTCGGTCTTGATTTCCTCGACCTTTTTCTTATAGGGAGTAGGAGCGATGATGCGGATACCTTTTTCGCCTTTCAGGACGTTCCTGCCGAACTGATCGCGCCACTTGTTGAAGCCCGCCACATGGGTGGCGTCGGGGCGCTGCATATAGATGAGCATGGTGTTGTTGACCGAGTAGCGGTGAAAGCGGCTCATGGTGGCAAGGTACTTCCGGTACTTATCGCTCTCGAACAGCTCCTTGATGCCGTTTTCGATGCTGTCAACGATTTCCCGCATCCGGTCTTTGTTGGTTTGCTTTTCAGCCATGATGATCTCCTTTCAAAAAATAGCGCCCCTGCGCAGAAGAAAACACATCCTGCACAGGGGCAATTCTCCGCAGATAGATGTTGTTTTCGGGCTTGCGGATAGAATGTCTCAGCCCCTTGGGATTCCGCATGGAAAAAGCCTTGCAGCATGGGGCTTTTTCGGCCTCTATTTGCGGAGGTTCCAGTATTGTTCACGCTTCCGTTTGGCGTCCTGCTTTCGGCGCTCCTGCTTGGCGCAGACCGGGCAATACTTGGCGCGGTTGGAGGAAGAATAGACCGGCTTACCGCAGACGGCGCAGCGCTTTCCCGGCCTTTCCCGCATCACGTCGGCCAGCAGCTCATGGTCGGCGGGAAGCACCGCGTTTCGGAACCAGTTGCACAGCAGCGAGTAGGAAATACCCTGTACGCAGACGCAAGGCTCTCCATCATCCAGCGCGAGGCAGTTGCCGTGATCATAATTACAGCAGAGCTTCCGAATGAGCTTTTTGGAGCGGCGGAGCTGCTTGTGATCCATACGCGGCGCATCAGCCATTGTCGAACACCATCTTATAGCCCGTGCGCTGTCCATCGTCCTCCAGAAGAACGCTGGCATCATAGGTTTTCCCGGTCTTTTCGGAGTAGCAGCCTTTCAGCGGGGCGCGGCCATTTTTCAAAAGCGCAGCGGCAAGGGATTTTGTCAGCACCTTTTTCTTGGCGGTGAAAAAGCGGCTGTTTTTCCAGAGAACAAAGGAACAGGCACGGTTCTCACAGAAAAAGCCTTTCGGTGATTCCGTCACCTCGGCTCCGCAGCGGGGACACTTGCCGACTACCTCACGCCCGGAGGGGAACAGGACTTCCGTACCGGGGATGGGTTTGTAGGTCTGCACCAGCTCATGTAGCATGGCAGCGATCCCATCCATGAAGCTGTCCGGGGCGATTTCGCCGCGCTCAATCTCTTTCAGGCGGTGTTCCCATTCAGCGGTGAGCTGCGGAGACTGGAGCTGTTCGGGCAGAACGGTGATAAGCGCCGTGCCGGTAGAGGTGGGCAGCAGATTTGTGATCTTCTTGGACTTCCTGCGCTCCACAAAACCGGAGGACACCAGCTTTTCAATGATACCGGAACGGGTCGCCGGGGTGCCAATGCCCTTGCGCTCGGCATCATCTGGCATATCCTCCTTGCTCGCGTTTTCCATCGCGGCCAGCAGCGTATCCTCGGTGAAATGCTTGGGCGGCGTGGTTTTTCCGGTCTTGACCGATGCGGCAGATACGGAAAGCGTCTGATTCTCCGTTACCACCGGCAGCGCGGGCGCTGCCTCTGCCTGCTCCTGCTCATAGCGCTTCCAGCCGGGAGCAAGGACGGTTTTGCCCTTGGCGGTGAAGCTCTGACCGGCACAGTCCACCGTAGTGACCGTTTCTGCGTAGCGATGTGGTTCATCCACCGCACGAAGCAAGCCCCTTGCCGCCAGCTTCAGCACCTCGCGTTCGCCCAGCGGCAGAGAGGCCATATCTACCTTTTCCGCGCTGATGGTGGGAACAATGGCGTGGTGATCGGTGACTTTTTTACTGCTGCATACCTGCTTGGCGCAGATGGTCGGCGGCTTCTTCGTGCCGCAGACAGCGGCAGCGGCGGCGACAAGTCCGGGGACGCTGCCCTCCATATCGTCGGTCAGGAAGCGGCTGTCGGTGCGCGGGTAGGTGCAGAACTTCTTTTCATAGAGCGCTTGGAGATAGTCGAGGGTCTGCTGGGAGGTGTAGCCGAGAACACGGTTGGCGTCGCGCTGGAGGGAGGTCAGGTCATAGAGCGCGGGGGCTTTCTCGGACTTTTCCTTGCGTTCTACGCTTTTGACCGTTGCCGTCTTGCCCTTGCAGGTATTGGCGATGGCGTCGGCATCCTTTCTGTCCTTCATTCGGTCTGTCGTGGCGGGAAAGCCGCAATCGAGCTGAACGGTGTAGAACGGTTCTGCCGCAAATGCGGAGATCTCCGCCTCGCGCTGTACCAGCAGCGCCAGCGTGGGCGACATGACGCGCCCAATGTTCAATGTGCGGCCATACGTCAGGGAGAAATACCGCGTGGCGTTGATACCAACCAGCCAATCGGCCTTGGCGCGGCAGAGGGCGGATTGATGCAGGCCGTCATAGTCGCGCCCAGACTTAAGCTGCTGGAAGCCGCTGCGGATGGCATCATCCTCCATTGAAGAAATCCAAAGCCGCAGAATCGGCTTGGAGCATCCCGCAAGGCAGTAAACCGTGCGGAAGATCAGCTCACCCTCGCGCCCAGCGTCGCAGGCGTTGACCACCTCTGCCACATCCTCCCGGCGCATCAGCTCCCGCAGAATGTCAAACTGCTTCTGCTTTTCAGAGCGGACGATGAAGCGGAACGAGGTAGGAATGATGGGCAGCGCCGCCAGCGTCCATTTGGCATCATCGGCATTGTAAACGGCGGCGTCGGCCAGTTCTGCCAGATGCCCAAAGCACCACGACACGATATAACCGCTGCCCTCCAGATACCCGTCATGCCGGGATTTTGCACCCAGCACGGCGGCGATGCTCTGCGCCACGGAGGGTTTTTCGGCGATCACAAGGCGCATGGTGCAGCCTCCATTCTCTTTACGTCACGGTAGCAGGGGCGAACGCAGCTCTGTCCGAAGCGCTTGCAGCCGTAGCAGAAGTGTTCCTTGGCAGCGTCGGGAGGGCTGTCCTCCCGCACTGCTTTCGGCTTCTGCATCATCAGGCGTTCCAGCGGATTATTGGTGAAATATCTCATACGTTCGTATCCTCCGTAGTATCCTGTTCCGGTTCGTCCTCATACGGCTCAAACTCGTATTCGTCCTCGCCGTAATCATAATCGTCCAGATCGGCGCTGCCCTTGGTCTGCGGCTTGGCCTTTTTCTGCTTGAAGATGTAGAACGCTGCACCGCCGCCCAGCGAGACGATCAGCAGGACGACGAGGATGCCGCCCATGCCGCTCTTTTTCTCCGGTTCCTCGGCGGCGGGTTCTGTCGGCTCAGTGGGGACTTCTGGCTTTGCCTCCTTGCCCACGCACTCGGTCATGTTGACCGCGCAGACGGGGCAGGATGTATTGACCGCACCGGCCACGCATTTGGTGGTGCAGGAGCAAGTGGCGGGCGTTTCTTCCTCGCCGGTCAGCGCCATCAGGTCAGCCTCATCCACCTGATTCAAGAAGTGGACGGTTTCTTCGCCCTCATCGTCACGGTCAATAATCAGGTAAAATGTATTGCCGTTCTTGCTTTCCAGCGTAATGAACTGTTTTCCTGCCTTGGTGCTGGTGCCAATATCGTCGATCAGCGTCAAATTGCCGTCCGGTGTCAGCGCGTCGCTGCCGCCCGTCATGCCGCCGATGCTCACGGTGCTGTCGGCAGCGTCGGTGACGGTCAGATAGCTGCCGTAGACGTAGCCCACACGGGCGGGCAGCAGGATTTTCACCCAATCGCCGTCCCTGCCGATCACATCGACCACCGTGCCGTTGGGAAGTTGCGTAAATGCGGTGTTGTCCAGTCCCGCGCCGGTGCGGACATTCAGGTTGCCGCCGTTGGTCGTGACCGTGCCGATCTGTTTCGCTTCCTGTGCGTCTGCGGCGCTGCTTTCGGCGGCAGGCGGCGCATCATCAGGATAATCACCGCCGCTGGCAAAGGCGGAAACGGGGAGAATCCCGATGCACAGGAGCATCAGCAGCAGACTGATAAAAATGCGTGGTGTGTTCTTAGTCATGGTTCAACGCCTCCTTTTCCGAAGTGGCCGGTGCAGGCGCGGCCTGCATACGGCGGAACAGCTCGGCAAACTGCTCCATCGTCATGCCGTTCTCACGCACCATGCCGATGATGTCGGTGTCCTCCAGCTCACGAATCTGCTTTTCCAGCTCGCGGTTGCGGCCTTGCAGATCAGAGATTTTGCCTTTGTTCTTCTCCAGCTCTCCACGGAGCTTCATAATTTTCGGGTTCATATCGTTCACTCTCCTTTACGGCAAGCGCCCATAGCGGTAGAAATGGGACTGCCAATAGCTTGAATTTAGGTTTGCATAAGAGATCGGATCTCCGCAGTGGATCATCATATTGTTGCCGACATAGATACCCACATGGCTGACGCCGGGGGTATCATAGGTTCCGGTGAAAAACACCAGATCGCCCGGCTTGACGTTGGCAGAGGATACGGGCGTACAGATATTGCAAAGTCCCTGCGCGCCCAGCCTGCCCACATCCCAACCGGAATGATTGATGACCCAACTGACGAAGCCCGAACAGTCAAACGAGGTGGAGGGGCTGCTGCCGCCCCAAACATAGGGGTAGCCGAGATACTTTTCCGCTTCCTTGATGATGGCGGCAAACACCTCATCGTCCAGCGCCTCCGGGGGAATGTCGTAGTCGGTATAGCTGCCCTCCACATACTTGCCGATGTAGCCTGAACCGGGAAACAGGTCGGGGCGGTTGCCGAGGGTGGCCATATAGGTGGCGTACATTCCGAACTGTTCCTCGCTCATAATGTAGACGGGAACATGAGAGAGGTTGAAGTTTTCCAGCGTGACCGTGCAGATGTAGTAGTCATACGGCACCTGATAGGTGTCCGTGTGGGTGTTGCCGTCCGCGTCCGTCCATGTGTCGGTTTCTGTGCGGTAGCGGGTTTCCACCACCACATCCTCGGTCAAAATATACTGGCGGTCAAAGAGCATTTGGAGCGTACCATGCACCTCATCCAGTGTCCATTCCCCTTGATGCAGCGCCGTGATAATGGAAATGAGTACATAGGGGTCATGCTCAATGGTGTCCAGATCAAAGTGGTACTCATCGTAGTCATGGGTGCTTTCGTAGGTGTCGAGGTAGCGCTGAAGCTCTGCTTCCATCGCGCAATACTGCGCTTCCGCGCCCAGCATATCGGCATCCTGCGATGGATAGGTGCTGGCCGCGATCCCGGAGCCGACGCCATCCATCAGCACCGAGCAGGAGGACAGACCGTTGAGCAGAAACGCCAGCATCAGCAGAATCGCGGCGGCAATGGCAAAGCCGCGCCGGTGCTCCCACACATATTTGCCAGCTTTCTCAGCCTTTTCAGCGGCTTTTTTCGCGGCCTTGGCGGTATTCTCTGCCGCCTTTGCCGTAGTCTGCGCCGCCTGATTGTGCTTGGCAGCGGCATACTGCTTCTTAATGGCCTGCTTCTGCTGCCATTTGGAAACGGGATTGCTGGTGGGGCGGTCGATCTCTGCTTTCTTCTGGAGCGCGTCAATGTTGGCTCGCTCCAGTTTTTTCTCCGCACGGATGGCGGCGCGATAAGGCTTGAGCTGATGGGCGCGGTGGGCAGACTGTACCAGCCGCCCGCCGCTCTCCACGGTTTGCTCAACCTTGTGCGCAGCCTCTACGCCCACATTGTCATCCTCGCTCTGCGCCACCTCCCGGTGAACCTGAGAGAGAACAAAGTTGGCAGGGGCATCCCGCACGGCATGGGTCAGCTTGGAGGGCGGCTTTTTCTTGTCCACTTCCTCAAACCGGAGCTGCGTTTTTACCTTGCCGGTGGCAGGATCAAAGCCGCGTTCCTTTTTGACCACGGTTTTCTTGGGAATTTTGGCCTGCGCCTTATCCGCCTTGGCCGCTGCTTTTTTCACCTGCTTGATGGGCTTTTCCAGCTTCGGCTCGGCAAGATCGGCGTCGGAAAACTGTAAACGCGGTTCTCTTTTCATGCCGACGCCACCTCTTGCGGTTTGGTGGTCATGACGCGGTACAGCTCGGTGTCCTTCGGGAAGTGGTCAATGAAGGGCAGGATCGTGTTGCCGTAGAACAGCAGCCCCTCGCCCTCGCCGGAGTGGGTCACATAAGAAAGCTGATGCGGCGAAATGTTGAGCTGCTTTGCGAGAATCTGCCGGTCGCCAGCGGCCTGATTGAGCATATAGATGAAATCGCTGTTCTCAAAGATGTTCTCAACCTCCCGGCTGGACAACAGGTCTTTGACATTTTGCGTGATCCCGGTGGGGATGCCGCCCCATTTGCGATAGCGCTTCCAGATTTCGACACTGTACGAAGCCGTCTGTTCCTCTTTCAAGAGAAGATGGAACTCGTCAAGATAGTAGCGGGTCGTTTTGTGGGCAGCGCGGTTGATGGTCACACGGTTCCAGACCTGATCCTGCACCACCAGCATCCCGATTTTCTTGAGCTGCTTGCCCAGCTCCTTGATGTCGTAGCAGACGATGCGGCTATTCACATCCACATTCGTGTGATGGTTGAACACATTCAGAGAACCGGTGACGTAGATTTCCAAAGCAGTGGCGATGTACTGCGCTTCCTTTTCATCCTGCGCACGGAGGGCGTTATACAAGTCCTCCAGCAACGGCATATTCTCCGGCTTCGGGGCGTTGAGGTAATCCCGGTAGACGATGCGCACACAGCGGTCGATGATGGTCTTTTCCACAGGGGCAAGCCCGTCCTTGCCGCCGACGATCAGCTCGCACAGAGACAAAATGAAGTCGGATTTCAGGCTCAGCGGGTTATCATCGTCGCTGTAATCCAGATTCAAGTCCATGGGATTGATATAGCAGGGCGAACCGTCGTAGCCCTTGCCGGTGGGCGACAGCTTGATGACCTGACCGTGCAGACGCTCCACCAGCGGCGTATATTCGCCCTCCGGGTCACAGATGATGATGTCATCCTTGGGGCAGATAAGAAACGCATTGGTGATCTCACGTTTTGCCGAAAATGACTTGCCGCTGCCGGGAGTGCCTAAAATCAGGCCGTTGGGATTTTTCAACAGTTTCCGGTCTACCATGATAAGGTTGTTGGACAGGGCGTTGATGCCGTAATACAGCGCCTCGGAGCCAGTCTGAAACAATTCCTGTGTGGTGAAAGGCACAAAAATCGCCACGCTGGAGGTGGTCAAGCCCCGCTGAATCTCGATCTGATTCAGCCCCAGCGGAAGACTGCTCATCAGTCCTTCCTCCTGCTGGAAGTCCAGCCGGGTCAGCGCGCAGTTATACTTCTGCGCAATGCTGGAGGTCTGGAAGACGTTGTTGTCAAGCTGCCGTGGCGTGTCCGCCGTGTTGAGAATGAGAAAGGTCAGCAGGAACATTCGCTCGTTGCGGGACTGCAAATCCTGCAACAGCTTCTTAGCCTCTGCGCCGTAGGTGGCAAGGTCGGACGGGATAATGTCCATGTCGTACCCGGCGCGGACGGCTTTTTTCTGTTCTTCGATTTTGGATTTGTCCAGATCGGTGATCTTGCGCTTGACGGTCTTGATGGCGTTGACCTGATCCACAGACTGCACATGGAGATTGACAAGGACGCTGCTCTCCATATCCAGAAAGTCCGCCAGCATCCGGTCATTCAGCTCCGGTGCGAGAATCTGCACGAAGCTGATCGCGCCCAGCTTTTTGCCCATGCGGAACATCCTGCCGGTCTTGAACTCAAAGGAGCTGGGCGCGATAAAATCCTTGGTGGACAGCCCGGAGGAAGCCAGCCAGTCCCACGAAAAGCGGAACGGCTCCTGCTCATCCATCCGCAGAATGTCGTGCATGACGTGCAGGCGCTCAAAGCCGTTCAGCGGCGCAGCTACAACGCCCAGCCGCTTGAAGTTGTTCAGGAGGTCGGTTTCGATGCGCTCCAAACGGGGCTTGGCGGCGCGGAGGTTGTCGGCCTCAATGCCGAATGTGAGATACTTGGTCTTAATGAGGCCGTTGTTGCCGCGGGCAAGCTGATTTTGCAGCATACCGGCGTACTCGGCGCGGATGCCGTCAAACTCGTCCCCGCAGGGCGGAATGGAAATGCTCCGCGCAAAGGTTTCCTGCGAAGCCGAGAGGTTCACAAAGGAAAGCTGGAATTGCACGGAGCTGTCAAAGTAGTTCAGGAAATCGCACCACGCCTCAAAGATGGCGGTCTTGTCCTCATTCTGCGAGAGCTGGTAGTTGATGTCCTGATACTGGATCGTTTTGGTGTAGCGCGTGTCGGTCACACGGCAGATGCCGTCTGGCCACATACGCTGATACGGGATGCTATCCTGCGCCGATTTTTCTTTCTTATCCGTTCGGTTCGCTCTTGCGATGGCGGCTTCGATCTGTTTTCGTTCGGCGCGGGTCAGCTTTTTCTTTTCGGACAATTTGATACACCTCCCGGTCTAACTGGTTTTGCCGCTCCAGAACGGCATAAAAATTGTTGGTCTTATACGGGCGCTGCTTCGGCCGCTGGAAGCACACACGGTAGATGTTGCGGATGACGACCTCCAGCGGCTGACCGTTCTTTTCATACATGGCGAACAGCATGGCCGGGATCATCACCACCATCATCACCATTGCGGCGGGGCTGGTGCCAATGCTGCCCTTGAGCAAGAAGAAAAGCGGTACGCCGATGAGCGAGCCGCTTCCGAAGCAAATGAGCTGCCGTTTCGTGAGATTGAACAGCACCTTGGTCTTTACTTTGGTTAAGTCCTTTGGGACATTGACATAGGCCATAGAAATCCCCCCTTTACAAGAGCTTTTCATATCGAAGTTTCATCTGCGCCGGGTACAAAGCGGAGGCTGGCTTGCGGCTGCCTGTCCAGCATTTCCCACCAGCTAATCCTGCACAGCTCCAGCCAACAGCACGGAGGCTGCTGCCGCTCTCGCTATCCAGCGTATAGGTGATGATCTTGCGGTACCCCATTGCCTTTGCCGCCCGCGCGGATGCGGCATAAAGGATGCTGCAAGCGTTCTTCTCACCGGTGGTGCAAAGGCGATTGACCTCCAATGTCCAGCCATCATCCAGATACCGGCTCACCGGACGGCCTACGATTGCAACGCCGACAAGCTCTCCATCCTTGGCATAGCCGATGGAAAACTTATGCCCCGCAGTTGCCTTATGGTGCCGGTGATGCGCATTGACAAATGCGTTCGCTGTTGCAAGGGTAACGGGCGTGAGCGTCAGCATGGTATCACCCCCGTTAATGCGCATTGAACACGGACTTGGCAAGGCTGCTCGTTTTGAACAGGCAGAAGCACAGCAGCACCGTGTAGCCCATGCAAGTCCAGATGGCGTAGATGATGTCATCCACAAGCGCGATGTTCTGCACCAAAACCGCGTAGATGGCAACGCAGACGATGATGAGAAATGCTTGGAAGCCCAGCGCCAGCAGGGAACGGATGTAATTCTGTCCCATGCCGCCCCATTCCTTGCCCATCATGGTCGCCATTGGGATGGGGGCAACAGAGGTGACGAGATATATTTCAATCATTCTTCCGAATGTGATAATGAAAATGCAGATGGTCAGCGCCCACATGGTAATGCCAACGAACAGCGACTGGAACCACAGGCCGAACAGCGGCCCCAACTCCATTTCCATCAGCCGATCCTCGATACCCACCATGACGCTTGAAATGTTGATGCTGGTGTCGCCGATAATCAGCCCGGAGGCGCTGGCAACGACGCTTTGGGCGGCATCAAACACGCCCATCACAATCGTCCATGTGTTTGTCACGATCAGGACAGCGGCAGCGGACTTGAATGCCCACTTGAAAAATATCCATGTGTCCATGTCGTTGAGGTTATTTTTGTCGGTAATGAGCTGGATCAGTTCCAGCGTCATGACAAAGGCGAGAATTGCGCCTGCGATGGGGACGATCACGGTTTCCGACAGGTTTTGTATCATGCCGAAAATGCTGCCGTTCCATGCCTGCGGCGATAAGCCCACCTGACCGGAGATCTCGGCAACCTTTTGATTGGTCGCATCGAACATCCCGGACAGATTGCTCACGATACCGCCGATGAGCATTTCTTTCAGCCATTCCGTGATCTTATCCCATAAGAAATCCATAGGGTTGCCCTCCTTTCAGGAGGATGCCGCCCGAAAGCGGCACCCTCCGTGGATTTACGGGAAGCAAACGAGCTGCCGATTAGCCGAACAGACCGGACAGCAGCGGCACGAGGGTAATGCCAATCAAAGCCACCCCGCCACCGGCCATCAGCTGCTTCATGCCCTGAGATTTAGCACCAGATAGCCATAGGTAAGCATTTGATATGATCTCCAGCTTTTCCCCGGCTCCACACCGTGCGTGCAGCTTTCACCGCACACGGCGTTCCATCGAATTTGGTCATACAGGGCTTGCGACACTTTGTGTGTACTTCTTTTGCCAAATTCGACTTGTGGCCTTTCCTCCACCGTTTACTTTTTCACGGCTTCATAGGTACTACGCCACTACTTTCACTGAAACAAAGAATGGTTATTGCCTTCTCACGAAGGTATTCCCATCCACCATCTCGCAGCCTTGCAACAGGCTAAATGTTTTCAGATTCCTGCGTTCCGATATTTCTATCATGGGCCGCATTTAGGTTCTTCCTCTAAGCCTGTATTCAATTCTTTGCGAATCGTGCCGCCTGTAACGGCACATGGACTTTCATAACAACCATTTTTACTTGTCCACGAATACCTCCGTATAAGGAGTACCACCGTTTCGATGGTATCAACGTTTAGACTTGTACATTCAGAAGTTCGTCAGTATTTCCATACATACTAACCATGTGCGGCTGACACCCGGCATATAGGATGCGCTATCCACCTCTGGACAGCTTTCGATTTCAGCCTTGCAGCCAAAACTACGGCATCTCTCTGCCGACTTCACCGAGCTTCTGACAATCGGCGGTTGCGCACCTATGCCAGTCGGAGTATTAGTGTGGACGCTTCGGGGCGTTACCCCCCTCATTTCATCCATCGAAATATCAGTTCTCCAAGGTTTTGGACTTCATTCGTCCTTCGACCTGTGCCTGACCTTTTCAGTCAGGAACGCATCGCACGGTTGTCGTTGCCGTAGCCCTCCAGCAGATTGATCGCACCCCAAATGCCGAGGCCAGCGCCCAGCGCCACAACGAGGGTCTGAAGAACACCAACAGCAGAATTAAAGAAAGCCATAAATAGTACCTCCGAAAAATATGTTTTTAGATTTTGGAGGGTACATTTCTTCCACGAAGTTTCATCGAGTCGTTGTCAAAGCAGGCTGCCGCCGTCAGGCGACAGGTTCACCGGAAAGGTCTGCCTGATACACCTCAACTGCATCATCCGGCTTGAGCTTGAGGCGATGGGACAGAAAACGCTCTATGTCAAAGGCGTATTTCTTGTCATAATCCGCTGTACAGCGGTAGAGGGGGTGCTTGGTGAGATCATATTTATTGGACAGAAACGGGCGGACGCCGCGAAGCTGCAAGATGCACTTGCCGCCATCCAGCACGGCAAGCTCATCCACGCTCATCAGCTCCTTGCCCAATTTCTGATAGTTCAGCGAATGGGAAACCTCGCGGCCACGGCTCTCGCCGGTGTTATAGCTGTCGATGGTTTCCTTGCCCAGCGCCGCCGCCAGCTCTTTCAGCGTACCGGGTTCCTTTCCACCCAAAAAGATGGAACAGTCCATGTTGCCGATGATCGTATCCGCGCTGTCTTTATACAGGGCTTTGAGCTGGCTCTGTGCCTGTAAGACAAGGCAGCAGGAGATTTCTCTGGAACGGATTGTCGCTACCAGCTTCTCAAGCCTCGGTATCTGCCCGATATTCGCGGCCTCGTCGATCAGGCAGCGGACATGAACCGGCAAGCGTCCGCCGTACACATCGTCGGCCTTTTCACACAACAGGTTGAATAGCTGGGTATAGCACATGGAAATGAGAAAGTTAAAGGTATCGTCCGTATCAGACATGATGATGAACAGGGCGGTTTTCCGGTCGCCCAGCGTGTCCAGTTGCAGCTCGTCATAGGCCGTCAGTTCCCGAAGCTCCTGAATGTCAAAGGGTGCAAGCCGTGCGCCGCAGGAAATAAGTATGCTTTTCGCGGTCTTGCCGGCACTTAGCTTGAATTTGGCATATTGGCGGACGGCGAAGTGGTCTGGCTTGCGCTTTTTCAGCTCGTCGAACATCAAGTCCACCGGATTTTTGAAGTCCTCATCGTCCTCACGCACCTCCATCGCATTGATAAATTCAATGAGCGTGGAGAAGTTCTGTTCCTCCACCGGCGCTTCATAGTGGATGTACCCAATGAGGGCGGTGTAGAGCAGCGTTTCCGCTTTCACCCAGAAATCGTCACCGGCTTTGCCCTCGCCCTTGGTGTTGGCGATCAGCGTCGTGACCAGCTTCAAAATGTCCTTTTCCGAGTGGATGTAGGCGAACGGGTTGTAGTGCATGGACTTCTTGAAGTTCAGGGAATTGAGAATCATGATCTGATACCCGTTCTTTTGCAGCGCATGGCCGCAGGAAACCACGATGTCCCCTTTGGGATCGGTGACGACAAAGCTGGTGGGATAGGTTTTTGAGGTGCATTGCAGCAGATTGGGCTTCAACCAAAAGCGGGTCTTGCCCGAACCGCTGCCGCCGACGATCAGGACATTTTTATTCCGCGCCGTTTTCGGGTCTTTGGGGCGGCTATTCATCGTCAGCCGCTCCGTCTGCGTGAGAATGATGTTGTTCTCAAATGCGGGATTGACGTAGGGCTTGATGTCCTCGGCGGTTCCCCAACGGGCGCTGCCGTACTCCAGATTTTTGCGAAATTTCTTTGCGTTTTTGCCCTTGATATAGACCGCCAGCCGAATGGCAATGGCGGCGGCAACGCCCACGCACAGGTCAATGGGGTGAAAGCTGGGGACAAGGGAGTGGAACGCCGTGTTCAGGCCGGTCATAATGTTCAGCAGCTTCGTGGAAGCGTCCGAACCGGGAGCCAGCCGCACCGCCTCGCTGACCTTGGTGGCCAGCAACGCGATGAACACATACGGAATGTTGGGAAGAATGAGCTTTTTGACGTTTATTTGCTTCATCGTTCCAGCTCCTTCCGCTTTGTCCTGTCCACCACAGCCGCCTGAATGAGCGACTTGAAGTGTTGCAGCTTTTCCAGCACCGAAGGGCGCTCCGCCTTTCTGACCTGCTTGGCGGTATATTCCTTGAACGCGGCGGTCATAGCGTTGGCGTCCGGTGCTTTGAAGAACACCATGTACCGCTTTTCGCCCTTGACCTTGAATGGAGCGAAGTCAATGCCATACTTCCGGGCGATCCGGTTGAATGAGCCGATATTCTGATCGGTGACTTCAATGCTCTGCAATCCCTTATCCTTGGCGGCAAGCTGCTTGACGGTCATTTTCCCGTGGGGGTTGGCCTTGCCGTGCTGATATTTCTGATGGTCGTTTTTTAGCTGCTCCAGCAGCTTGGCAACGGCCTTGCGAAATTCCTGTTCACCCAGCTTTCCGCAGGAGATCATCAGGGATACGATTCTCTGTTCAACTTCTTCCTGCATGACTTATCACGCTCCTTTCCTTCGATTTGCAGGGAGAACGCCGGGACACTAAGGCGGAACCACCAGCCGGTGCAGAAGATGCTTATTCATTTCTGCGCCCCTGTCCCTTGACGGTCAGGATGCCGTCCAGCGTGGTGGCGGTGATCCGCAGGCGCTCGGCCACGGCGATGTCGTTTTTCACGCTTTCATCCACGGTGCTGCCGCAAACCACCAGCACACGAGCGCGGCGCAGATATTCCCGTGCCATGTCGATGCCGTCCTTATGCTCCTGCGGAATCTCATCGCGCAGGAACAGCGGCAGAAACAGCGCGGGGCAGACGGGCGAAAAGCCCGCATCATAGACCGCCCTGCAATACTTGGCGGCGTTTTCGGTGTTCTCAAACTCATTTTCGCTCCACGGAGCGGTGATGTAGGCAAGGGGACGTTTCATCGGTATCAAATCCTTTCTCCCGGAATCGGGCATGAAAAAAAGCGGCCTTTAGGGGCCGCCGTGAAAATCGTGATTGACCAGCATGGCGTAGTGGTTGTCAATGGTGGAAACGGAATTGAACAGCGCCGCCATGAGATAGGCTTTCGTGTTCCAGACGCGGGTGGTGTTCTCGCGGATACCGTCCATGACCTTTTCGATGTGCATGGAGGTGATCTTTTCAAAGCGCTGTTGCACGAAGCCGGTGGGATACTCCGCATCCCGCCCGATCTTGACTGTGGGGCTGCGGTTCATAGCAACCTCCAGCATAATCTCCACCAGCTCATCAAGCTGCATCCGGTCATACTGCTGACAGAGAATGTCATATTCGATTTGCTCTCTGATCTCCGCTTTTTTCTCAAATCCGTCCGTCATTCCGTCCGCCGCAGGCAGAAAGAATGAATGAGTGCTTGATAGATCAGTATTTGATTTTTGAGTATTAGATTTCTTAGTATTTAATTGCGCGGGATTATCCGTATCCGGTGCCTCCGTATCCGGGTTATCCAGATACGGGTTTTCCGTATCTGGTAAAGTCGTATCCGGTGGAGAGGGCTTTCGGGGCTTCTCAAAGATGGTGTACTCCGTGTCGGAAATGCGCCCGTCCTTGCCGCGAAGCTGACGGCGGATGATGTAGCCCGCCAGCTCCAGCTCCTTGAGCGTTTTCCCGATGGCGTCCACGCCCTCCTTGCAGATCGCAGCCAGCCCCCGCGTGGTGTAATTCCACTCGTCGGGGAGGGAGAGCATCATGGAGAGCAGCCCCTTGGCTTTCAGGGAAAGATTGCTGTCTTTCAGGTGATGGTTGCACATCACCGTGTAATCCCGCGTCCGTTCAACGCGAAATACAGCCATATTGCTTCAATCCTTTCCGCAGGGCAGTCAACCTGTTTGGCCGTCCTCCTCGGCAAACCGCGTATCCAGCCGCTTTACGCTCCAGTTCTGCTTGAACTGTCCCAGCGGGCCGGTGCCGAACTGCGCCAGCGCACGGCGATCCAGCTCCAGCAGCTTTTCCCACAGCTCCGGGTGATGCTTTCGCAGCTTCCGCAGCTCATCGATACGCTGGAACGGGCAGCACCAGCAGGACGCACGGTGGTAAATCTCATATAGCCCGCCGAAGTCAAAGCCACGGTCGTAACAGGCTTGGAGCGCCTGCGCCTCCGTGATGCCCCATTCCACGAGGGGATACCGCTCATCCTTGCAGCGCCACGCTTCATCGGCGGCGATACCGACATAGTGGATCGCGCCCAGCTCGCCTTTGAGCCGGTTGACTTCCTTGGTGATGAGGTGCGTTTTGAGCTGCCCGGTACACCAGCGGACGCGGATTCCCGGCCAGCCGTTGCCGTAGGGCGGGATGCCCAGCTTTGCACGGTTTTCCAGACTGCGGGGCTTCTGCTTGGGTTCATCGAACATCAGGTATTCAAAGCCCTTGGGATGCCGCAGCGTGGTGATATGGATGCCGCGCTCCCGGAAAAGATGCTCGTCCAGTTTGGCAAGGTGCGCATACATTTCGGGAAACTCCATGCCGGTGTCTGCCGACAGCACCATGTCGATGGGCATACCTCGTTCGATCATCAAAAGCAGCATGGCGGAACTGTCCTTGCCACCGGACAGGCTGACGGCGTGAAACTGCTTGCCGTTTGTGTTCTGAATGGTTTCCCGCATGGGGAAGCCGCTCCGTTTGCACTCCTTTCCCACATCACAGCTCATAGATGGGTTGCTCGTGTTCGTAATAGGGATCGCAGAGGGCGGCAAGCTCGGCCACCAAGTCCTCCAAATCCAGAGAAATCTCGCTGTCCGCCCAGTCGCTGCCCTTGTAGACGCGGTACTCGGTGACGTATTCACCTTCTCCGGCGTTCACGCTGAATTTGGCAACGACGGCAAAGCCCATATCCTCCAGCAGCCACAGTTCCATCGAGCGGGCAGCAAACACCGCGCCGATATAACTGTCGCCCACGTCCTCATAGAGAAGCGTCGCTCGCTGCTTGAACAACTCCGTGCTGCGATAGTCCAGACTCAGCGCATTTTTGCCGTCTGCGCGGTAGGCATAGACCGTTTCAGCCTTGTTCCAAACGGCTTGCAACAGGGCGTGATAGTCGATGTTTTCCAGAAACTCGTCGATCTCCGTTTCCGTGTAGCCGACCTCCGTACCCTTGCGGAACAGCGTGGTCAGCGCTTTTTCCAGCTCTGTTACTCTGCTCATGGTAATTCCTCCAATCATTTTAGTGACGCCGCTTTTTCCGGTCAGGAAGGATATGCCCCTCAATGACGGCGGCGTGTTTGCGGATTTTGATTTCTCCGCGCCTCTCGGATGCCTGCGCCTTGGCATATCCCACGTCGGAGAGGAACAACCTCAGCCGTTCGCCCTTTTCACCCACAGGAGATTTCCATGACAGGACATCAAAAATAATCATGTGGCGGGTTTCGTCCATAAAGCGCTCCAGCGCAAGGATGCTGTGACCGCCGACAAAATCATCAGCGTTCATATTCGGCACCTCGCGCTCTGATCTGAAAGGCGGCAAGCCCATAGCGGGCGATCAGAGTGGCGTTGACGATCAGGCGCAGCGCCTCCGGGTCAATGACCTCCGGTTCCGCCAAGTCCGCCATCGTGACGGCCTCCGTCTTGTCGCAGAGGTCGCGCGCTGCCATGAACAGTGCGTAGTTGTGCGGCGAGGTGTTTTTCAACACCGCATAGCCGAACTCAATCCCGTCCTTGCAGAAGCAGTTTGCCGTGCGGCGGTAAATGTCGTCATTAGAGGTCAGCAGGTACATGGCCGCATAATAGGCGTTGGTATCCCTGCGGCGGCGGTAGCCCTGCACGGCGCATTGATACTGCATTCGGCGCTCATGCTGCTCATTGCTCCAAAGGCTTCCGGGATAATGCTTGATCAGCAGGTTCAGGCGCTGGAACAGGCGGCGTTCATGGGGAAATGTCTCTAAGACTGCCTCGCGGTAGCCGACCACACCGGCCTCGATGCGCTCGGCCAGCCACGGGCAGCGCAGGGCGGTACAGCCCAGCTTTTTCACATACTCAGTACAGAGCTGGCAGCTCACATCCTTGGGGGTATATTTGAATGTGTTGATATACATGGGTGCCTCCTTTTGGCATGAAAATAGCGGACAAACAAACTGCTTGTCCGCTCATCGGCTCTGATCGCGCTGGCGCTTTTTCTGCCATGCGTCCAGTAATTTGAAGATGGTGTTCTCAATCTGGAACGGGGTATAGGAACGCGGGAAGTATTTGCGGAGCTTTTCACCGGAGAGCGTGATGTCGTTTTTCTCCGGTTTCTTCTGTTCCATCATAATCGAAAGCATGGTGTCCTCGTTCAGCTCGCCGCTCTGACTGAGCTTTTTCATCCGCTGCGCCTGAGAGAGCGAGGGGGTGGCCTGTTCGCTGTCGATGGTTTCCAGAAGCAAGCCCTGCTCCTTGGGCGTCAGCGCCGCAATCTGGTAGGCAGGACTGAGGGCGATTTTCTTCTCATCCACCATCTGCTGAAGCTCCGGGACTAACTGCGTCAGGGCAATGTAGTTGCGAATGGTGTCACCGCTCACACCGGCTTCCTGCCCAACTTCATCATCGCTGCGGAACTTCGCCGAAATTTTCGGCGAAGTCAGATCCGTCCGTGCGCCCTGCCGCTTGATGGCCTCCATCTTCATCTTGTAGGCTTTGGCGCGTTCGGAGGGAAGAATGTTTTCTCGCTGGAGATTGCTGTCCACCATGATGATGGTGGCAGCGTCCCGGTCGATGTTGCGGACAATGACGGGCATTGTGGTCAGTCCCGCCAGCTCACAGGCGTGTTTACGGCGGTGGCCTGCGATCAGCTCATAGCCGCCGTCCTCCCGTGGCCGCGCCAGCGCGGGGACGAGGACGCCGTACTCCTTGACGCTTTCGGCGGTTTCCTGCATGGACGCATCCTCCCGCACCTGAAAGGGATGATCCGGGAACGGATGCAGTTCGGAGAGCGGAATCTGAACGACTACTTCCTGCTGCGGTTTCGGCTTTTTGGATGGCACGGGCTTTTTGTCCGGTTCCTTCTGCACTGTTTTTTCAGGCATTGTGTTCCTCCTGTCGGCATCTGATTTTGGGTACAAAAAAAGGACATTTCTTCTTTTCAGAGGAAATGTCCTGATTTCTTGGACGGGCTGACAGCCTGCCCAAACGGTATTTTATTTTTGTCGTTACTATAACACCCCCTACGATATAACTACTTCGCGGCTCGATTTTTCGGTTTGGAAAAGGATGAAAAACCTTGCCAGATAACCGAAAACCCTTGATATACGGGGCTTTTCCGGTTTGTCGTAATTATACCGTAAGGGCACAGCTGTGCCAGCTTGCTGCTGGCCAACGGCGTCCCCCTCAAACACATTCAGGAGTGGTTGGGGCACAGCGACTTTACCACCACGGCGAACATCTACGCCCACTTGGATTACAAGTCCAAGATCACTTCGGCGCAGGCGATGGAGACAGGGCTTGCTCTGCCGGAGGGCGGCGACTTCAGCAGCCGCTGGAGTTCGATCAGTGCCGGGGAGAACAGCTGATTTTCTCCCTTGAAAACCGAAAATCGTGCGGGCTTTGCCCTTTAGGCAAAAATTAAAAAGCCTGTAAACGGGCTTGTTTACAGGCTTTTTGTGGCGGAGAGTTAGGGATTCGAACCCTAGAGACCTTTCGGTCTACAGCATTTCGAGTGCTGCACCTTCGACCACTCGGACAACTCTCCGTATCTATTTTCGTCCGGTTTTCTTTCCAGAAATTTGCTCAAAAATTCGTTGGAGAGAAAACAGGAGAGACGGCAAAAAATATTCGATTTTGAGATTTTCTGTGTTGAGGAATATCAAGGAGAATCAGGGGGACGAAATTCCCAGCTTCTGCCGAAATTTCGAGTCAGTCCCGCTATGACCGCTTCGATACGTTTCCATATTCGGCTAAAGCATGGAAAAACACGCTTTGCGCATACTATTTTATCGGTTTTGAGAGAAAAAGTCAAGCGTTTTTTGGCAAAAAGGTTGACATATACGGGGCAATGCGGTTACAATAACTGTGTATTATGATGTTTAGACCTTTTGTTTTCGCACGGCTAAAGCTGTGCGGATATGACTCGGAAAGTGAGGATGCCGCTTTTGCGGCGAATGCTTATGGATATGAAAAAATGGATGCGCTGCGCTGCGGCGGTCGTTTTGAGCGTTTTGGTGGCGTTCAGCGCGACGGCGTGCTCGCAGCCGGCGAATATTGAATCAGGTGCCGTTTCGCAGGAATACCCGGTGACCGTGAACGAAGTGACGTTAAACGCAAAACCCCAGAAGGTGGCGGTACTCTCCGGCAGTTTAGCGGATGTGGTGCTGGCGATGGGGTACGAGACGAGCTTATCGCTTGCAAGCGACGACTGCACACAGCCCGATTTACAAGTTCTGCCGAAGGTTTCCGCAACGGATGCGCAGAGTGTGATCTCTGCAGGTGTGGATCTCGTTTTGGCGGAGACGATGGACGACAGCGAAAAGCAGACGCTTGAAAACGCGGGCATTACGGTGCTCCTTTTGACGCGTGCGAAAAACCGCGAGGATTTTGAACGCCTGTACGCGCAGGTGGGCACGGCTTTGAACGGCGGCTCTACGGGCTATAATGTGGGCGTGAAGGCAGCGCAGAAGATCTTCTCCTCGCTCGACGACCTTTCGCGCTTGGCACCGGAGAGCAACACCGTGGTGACGGCGTGCTATATTTCGGATGTAAACGGATCTGCGGTGACGGGCGATGAGCTTGGCAGCGTGATGATGTCGTATATCGGTCTGACGAACATTTTTAAGGGCCTTACGGGCGGCACGTTTACGTTTGACGATTTGCGATTGAGCGACCCGACGATGATTTTCTGCTCAGAAGATGTGCGCGGGCAGATCATGCAGGACGCGCAGTATGCGAATCTTTCGGCGGTAAAAAACGGCCGTGTTTACGCCGTCGACCCAAATTATATGAATTGGCAGGGCAAGACGGTGTGTAACGCGTGCATCGACATGATGGGCCTTGCATACCCCGAATTGACGGAGGAAAACTCCGCTGCGCTGGAGCTGGATTCCGAGCTTTCGGAAACGGAAGCGACGGCGAGCCCCTCACCCGCGCCGGAATACACGGCGATCAAATCCGGCACGGAGGGCGACGATGTGTTCGCGATGCAGCAGCGCTTAGCGGAGCTTGGCTATCTGACGGTGGAATACACCGGCATGTATGGCGAAGTGACGATGGAGGCCGTAAAGGCGTTCCAGAAAGCGAACGGGCTTACGGCGACCGGCGAAGCAGATGCCGAGACGCTGACGGTGCTCTATTCCGCGGAGGCAAAAGCCGCAGACGGTGCGGAAGCCACGGCGACGCCGGAGCCGGAATCGAAAACGAGCACGGCGGAGGGCACCGTGACAACACACGAAGATGCGTAAAATTTGAGAGCTTGAAAGGGCGGCTTTGCCGCCCTTTTTTGTATTGACTTTTTCTCCGCTTTTTTTTATAATCAGAAGCAAGATGCGCTTTTGCGCGCTATTGTATTGAGTTTGGGGCGCAAGCTCCGGGGGAGGAAACATGTTTTTCACAAGAGACAAGAGCTTTTACAAAACGCTCGTCACGCTCGCGATACCGATTGCGCTGCAGAACGCCGTAACCTTTGCGGTCGGCCTTGCAGATAACGTGATGATCGGCACGCTCGGCGACAGTGCGATTTCCGGTGTGTATGTGGGCAGCCAGCTGCAGACGCTGCTGCAAATGTTCATCGGCGGCATTGAGGGTGCTATCCTTATTTTGGCTGCGCAGTATTGGGGTAAACGCGATACAAAAAGCATCCGCCGCATTGCGGCTATCGGTGTGCGGTTTGCTTTGCTCATCGGTTTGGTCATTACGGTGACGGCGTTTTTATTGCCGTCGCAGATCGTATCCCTGTTCACGAGTGATGCTTCGGTCATTGAATCGGGCACGGTTTACGTGCGCGTGGTGAGCCTTTCGTACATTTTCTTCTGCATTTCGCAGGTGATGGTGGCGACGATGCGCGCGGTGGAGACGGCGAAGATCGGTCTTTACGTGTCATTTGTGACGCTCATTGTGAACGTCATCTGCAACTATATTTTGATTTTCGGTAAGCTTGGCTTCCCGGCGCTCGGTGTGACCGGTGCGGCGGTGGCTACGCTGTTTTCGCGCATCATTGAAGCGGCTGTGATGGTCGTTTACGTGCGCTGCGTCGATAAAAAACTGAAGCTTCGCTTTGCCGACCTCTTAAAGCGCGGCGGCGAATTGACGCGCGATTTCCTGCGCTACGGTCTGCCTATCATGGGAGGGCAGGTCGTATGGTCGGTGAACATGCTGGGGCAGACGATGATTCTCGGCCGTTATGACGCGGGCGTCATTGCGGCGGTGAGCATCGCGAATATGTTGCACAACATGATGTACATTGCAATGAACGGCCTTTCGAGCGCGGTGGGCATTATCACCGGCAAGACGGTCGGCTCCGGACGTATGGAAAAAATTCGCGAGTATGCCCGCACGACGCAGGTCATTTTCCTCGGCCTCGGCATTCTTTCCGGCATTGCGGTGCACTTCCTGCGCGACCCGTTCATCGGGCTGTACGGCGCGAGCGACGCGGCCGTGGCGTATGCGCGTGAGTTCATCAATGTCATTTCCGTTACGATTATCGGCACGTGCTATCAGGCGGCGTGCCTGTTCGGCCTTGTTAAATCCGGCGGCGACATTTCGTTTGTCTTCCGCAACGACACGATCTTCGTGTTCCTTGTGGTGCTGCCGTCTGCCATTATCGCGTCTTACCTCGGTGCGCCGCCTTGGGTGGTTTTTGCGTGCCTCAAATGCGACCAGATCTTAAAATGCTTCGTTGCCGTGGTGAAGATCAACCGGTATAACTGGATGAAGAACCTGACGCGCGAGACGAACGAAGTGTAAAACTACGACTTGAAGGGAATTTTCATGAAGCAATTTCGCGGAGCCTTGCTCCTGACGATCACCGCCCTTATTTGGGGTACGGCGTTTGTAGCGCAGAGTCTCGGCATGGACCATTTGGGTCCGTTTGCGTTTAACGGCGTACGCAATTTCATTGCCGCGCTGGCGCTTTTGCCCGTGCTGCTGTTTATGCAGCGCAAAGCGCCGAAAAAAACGCAGACGGACGAAGAGAGAAAGCAGAGCCGCAAGACCCTGTGGGTGGGCGGCGTGCTGTGCGGCTCGGCACTTGCCGTGGCCTCTAATTTGCAGCAGTTCGGCATCAGCTTTACGACAGTGGGCAAGGCCGGGTTTCTGACGGCGCTTTACATCGTGATTGTGCCGATACTCGGTTTGTTCCTCAAAAAACGCGTGCCCGCAACGGTTTGGGTGAGTGTTGTTATTGCAGCGGCGGGCACGTATTTGTTGAGCGTGCAGGAGGGCTTCACCATCGCGCCGGGCGACCTGCTTGTCATTTTGTGTGCGCTGGGCTTTTCCGTACATATCCTCATCATCGACCATTTCTCACCGATGGTGAACGGCGTGGCGCTTTCGTGCGTGCAGTTTCTTGTCTGCGGCATTCTTTGCACGGCAGCGGCGCTGTTTACGGAGACATTCACGCTTGCGGATATTTTAAAAAGTGCAGGGCCGCTGCTTTTCACGGGCCTGATGTCGAGCGGCGTGGGGTACACGCTGCAAATCTTGGGGCAGAAGGATACCCCGCCTGCGGTGGCGTCCCTTATCATGAGCCTTGAATCTGTGTTTGCGGCGCTTTCCGGCTGGCTGGTCCTCGGCCAAAGCATGAACGGACGCGAGCTTTTGGGCTGCGTTTTGGTGTTTGCGGCGGTCATTTTGGCGCAGATTCCGCTTGAGGCGCTGAAAAAGGAAAAAGCGGTGAATAAGACGGCATAAAGTAAATTGGGGCATTTCCGGGAACCGTTTCGCGGTTTTCTGCGGGAATGCCTTTACTTTTGTAAATTTTATGGTATAGTTGTAGGTAGAACCTCTTTGGGTAAAAACGCGCACGGCATAAGGCCGGCGCTTTATTGTATTGAAAGGATGAATATTCAAATGCGCATTATCAAAACGAAAACCTATGAAGAAATGAGCGCCATTGCAGCCGGCATCATCGGCGGCCAGGTGCTTTTGAAGCCGAACTGCGTGCTGGGCCTTGCAACAGGCTCTTCGCCGATTGGCGCCTACAAAGATCTTGTAAAGAGCTATGAGGACGGCATACTGGACTTTTCCGAAGTGCGCACCGTAAACCTCGACGAATACTGCGGTCTGGACGATACGAACCCGAACAGCTACCGCTATTTCATGAACGACCACCTCTTTGACCACGTGAATATCGACAAGGCGAACACACATGTGCCGAACGGCCACGCAGGTGACCTTGAAGAGGAGGCTGTGCGCTATGAGAGCTTTATTCAGTCTCTCGGCGGCATCGATCTGCAGTTGCTCGGCATCGGCCACAATGGGCATATCGGCTTTAACGAGCCGACGGACAACTTCCCGGCGACAGTGCACACCGTACAGCTGACGGAGAGCACCATCAACGCGAACTCCCGTTTGTTCGAGCGCCGCGAGGATGTGCCGACGCAGGCCATCACCATGGGCATCGGCACCATTATGAAGGCGAAGAAGATTCTTCTCATCGCAGGCCCGGATAAGGCGGAGATCGTCGAAAAGGCTTGCTTCGGCAAGGTTACGCCGAAGGTGCCGGCTTCCGTTTTGCAGCTGCACCCGGACGTTACGGTTATCCTTAGCGCGGAAAAGTAATTCCGTTTCGGTAAAATTGAAATTTGGTAGTTGACTTTAAGGTTAACTTATGCTATGATGTAGACAGCAAAGCCGCAGGAAGCGGTAACGGTCAAAAGACCGCGCGGCGAAACGCCGTTTGAAAGTATTTTAAAGCCACTTAAAAAAATAGACCACGAAGGTCTTTTCGCTCGGTATGGGCGGAATGCTTCGTGGTCTTTTTGTATCTGGGAGGGTATTTCAATGAACCGTACAAACAGCAAATTTTCCGTTAAAAATCTTGTGCTCGGTGCACTTTTTCTGGCGCTTGCGTTAGTACTGCCGTTCTTCACCGGGCATATCCCGCAGATCGGCGCAATGCTGTGTCCGATGCACCTGCCGATTTTGCTTGCAGGCTTCGTATGCGGCGGCCCGGTGGGCGCGGTTGTGGGCTTTATCGCCCCGCTGCTGCGCATGGTGATGTTCGGCATGCCGCCGTTCTACGTCGCCATCGCTATGGCGTTTGAGCTGCTGACATACGGCCTTGTAAGCGGCATCATGTACCGCAAGGTGTTCAAAAAGCAGACTGTCGGCACGCTGTACGGCAGCCTTTTGATCGCTATGGTCGCGGGCAGAATCGTCTGGGGTATCGTGAAGGTGATCCTCAGCGGCATTGCGGCAGATGCGGGCGCGTTCACATTTGCGGCATTCATTTCCGGCGCACTCTTAAACGCAATCCCGGGCATCGTGGTGCAGCTTATTCTGGTCCCGGCTGTCGTCGTCGCCTTGCAGAAAGCAAAGCTGATAGAAGCACCGAGCGCGGAAAAAGCATAAGCACTATAGGTTCCCTGAAAGGGCGGCATTGCCGCCTTTTTTTCATGCACAAAGCTTGCACTCACCTCGCCATCGTGCTATGATAATCCCAAAGAGACGAAAAGCAGGATGGGGGAAAGACTATGTTTACGGATGCGTTCGGCAAAATTTGGTATAAGGGCAATCTGCACACCCATACAACGAACTCGGACGGCGCGTATGCGCCGGAAGAAACGATTGCATTATACAAATCAAAAGGCTATGATTTCCTTGCGCTGACCGACCACTGGTTCCACGGTGAGGGGCGGCAAGAGGAAAATTTTCTCCTCTTAAACGGCACGGAGTTCGACGTGGGCAGTACCGTGCAGGAGGGCATTTACCACATCGTTGGTATCGGCATGGAGAAAGCGCCTGCGCTTACAAAACGCGCGCCGGGGCTTTCCGCGCAGAAGATCATCGATGAAATCCATAACGTGAACGGCATTGCAATCTTGGCGCACCCCGCATGGTCGCTGGATCGCGCTTCGGAGGTCGTGAAGCTGTACGGCATTGACGGGTGCGAGATTTACAACACCACTTCGGGCCTGCCGTGGAACTGCCGTCCGTATTCCGGTGTGTTTTTCGACGAAATGGCGCTTTTGGGGCACTATTTGCCGTGCATGGCGGCGGACGATGCGCATCACTACACGGGCGACGAGACGCGTTCGTACATCATGGTGCAGGCGGATGAATTGACGCGCGAGGGTGTTTTGGCGGCTATCCGTGCAAACCGCTTCTACGCAACGCAGGGGCCGAATTTCCGCGTTGAAATTGAAAATGGCACGGTCACGGTGCATACCTCGCCGGTGCAGGAGGTCGTGTTCTTCACCGATACCGTTTGGGCGGGCGACCGCGCGACGGTAGGCGAAAATGTGACCGAAGCGACGTATAAAGTGCAGCCTACGGACACGTTCGTGCGCGTGGAGCTGAAAGACAAAGACGGCAACTGCGGCTGGTCGGGTATTTATCCCGTCAACAAAAAGTAAAAGGAAAAGGTCTGCTCACCAAAGCGGAGCAGACCTTTTTGCGTATGAATTTAAAGCGTGATTTGCATGCCGTCGTTCACAAATTTGACGGGCAGCGGAGCGAGCGTTTCCGCAAGCTGCATGACGTTCGGGATATTCCACGGCGCGTAGTGGTTGACGAGCACCTGCTTTGTGGGACAGGCGGCCAAAACGGGCGCGTAATCGGTCGCCGGGAAGTGTGCGGCTTCGCAGATGATAAATTCGGTCGGCTTTTCCTTGGCGATTTTTGGAAAATCGACGTTGGGATGCTTTAAGTCGCCCGTGAACAGCACGGCTTTGCCCTCGGCTTCCACGAAAAAAGCATGGGAATCCGGGCAATGCTGCGTGGGAATGGCGGTGACTTTTAAATATCCGTCGTCGAAGATTGTGCCGTCCGTGATCTTTTTAAAGCGCAGGTCGCGCATTTCGCAGTGATTCGCTTTGAGCCATGCACGGATGGCCTCAACGCCCTCCAAGTTCGGCAGGCAGATTTCGGGGTCGGCGGTTTTAAAATACCAGCTGATAAGGTCGACGAATGAGATGAGCCCGTTTGTATGGTCGCCGTGCATATGCGTGATGAAGATGCCCTTGACGTCCTCCACCTCGATGCCGCGTGTGCGCAGGGCATCGATGGCGTTGACGCCCATATCGATGAAATAATATCGGCCGTTCGTTTCGATCAAGGTGCAGGAGCAGCGGCGATTCGCCTCCGGCACGCCGTGGCTTGCGCCGAGAAAAGTGATCTGCATAGAGTTTAAATTCCTTTCTTTTCAATACTTTTAGTGCTTTCTGAGATTTTCAAGAATTTGCACTGCAAATTCTTTGGAAGACCCCCTAATTTGGTCTCCCACACTTTAACAGTCCGCTGGACTGTTAAAGCTCCCATCCTGATTTTTAGGTAGGCAAAAGAGTTTCGAACTCTGCGGAGTTCGACCAAAGGCGTTGCCTTTGGATTTCACGACCGAACCATGGGTTCGGTTTGACCTTCATTTGAAAAATGGTCGATCAAAAACTTTTGCGTCGCTTCGCTGTGTTCAGTTTAACACGTTTATGTATCGACTGCAATGCGCCGAATTCACAGATTTTCGCTTTCGTTTTTGTCTATCACAGCTTTAGGGTTTCCAGCAGACGGTTCGTTTCTCGCTCTACATGGTCGTAGTCGACGAACGGGCGGTAGATGGTTTCAATCGCGTCATGTGTGCGCTTGCAGAGCCTGAGCTCCTCCACGGCCTGCGCAGTCAAGGTCTCGGCCTCCTGCATGGCGAACGGGATGAAGTCCGAAAGCGGGCTCAAAAGGAACTCGTTTAATGTGCTGCGGGTATCGTCCGCGGCACACAGCATGGTGTCGCCGATGCGCACGCACTGCGGTGCTTCCGGCGTGAGCGGATGCAGGAAAATTTCAGTCTGCGTATTCTGCACGAGCTTCATGGCTTCGTTTAAGAACACCGCGCCCAAAACGCCGGGCAGGTACACGGTGTTTTCGGCATCCTGTGCTTCCCGGAAATCCGCAACGCCGGCGGGCGTGGGGCTCGTTAAAAATAGTGTGCGCGGTGTGCCCTCCTTCGGCAGTGTGAAACCCTCTTTTAAAAATGTGCGGATCATGGTAAGGTCGGCAGACCTTGCGGCTTCACTTACGGCGGCACGGCGCAGGCTGCCTGCGGCGGAAAGGCACGCGAACGCGTTTTTGTAGTGCGCGCGGTTTTCTTCTGCAAGGACAAAAAGCTCTTCGCGGCGGCGTTTGAAGACCTCTTTGTGCAAAAACCGTCCGAGATCCAGCGTTTCGCCGTCGATCCCCGGCATGGCGGGGTCTATGGTGTGCGGCGCGGTGCCGTCCAGTAAGACGAGCCGCCGCTGCGGGATACGCACGGCGTCAAAGCTTTCGGGGTCGCTTGCGCAGCGAAATTCTTCGACGGTAAACCCGTTTGCCCGTGCGATGGCGGCGCATTTTTTCATCAATGTGCTTTTTCCTACCCCGGGGCCGCCCTTTAAAACGTAGGTGTAGTGCGGCTCGCTCCACGGCGGCACGATGCCCTCAAAATGCCCGATGAATCCGCGCCCGGTGTTGGCGCCCGGAAAATACCTTCTTTTGCCGTTTGACATAGGAAACCCTCCTCATTTCTCATCGGTGAGTTATATGCGAAAAGCCGTTAAAATAGTCGCCGCGGACAAAACAAAAAGTGGAAAACCCGTGCGGAAAATGGCTTTCCCACACAAGAAAAACCGCGCTATGTCACGAATTTTTTACAATCTCGCCGCGGTGCTGCGTATTGAATTGCGCGCGCGCCTGTGGTATCATTAAAAGTATATTTGGGTAATTTTGCGGATATGTAAGAGCTGCCGAAACAGGCGGCATTTATGCGGTACCGGTATACGATGCGGAAAGGGTACCGCAGAAAGGATGAATCAACATGATGAGAATCGGTTTGGACGTTGGTTCCACGACCTTAAAGTGCGTTGTTCTGAACGAGCAGAACGAGGTGCTTTTCAAAAAATATGAGCGTCATCTTTCGCGCATCGTGGAGAAATCCGTTGAGATGCTGCGTGAAGTGGCAGAGCAGTTTCCGAAAGAAAAGGTGCTTTTGAGCATTTCCGGCTCGGCCGGTATGGGCCTTGCAGAGCGCAGTGACATTCAGTTCGTGCAGGAGGTATACGCGACGCGCATTGCGGTGAACCGCCTTGTGCCGGGTACGGATGCGGTCATCGAGCTTGGCGGCGAGGACGCGAAGATTTTGTTCCTTACGGACGGCAATAACGCCTCCGGCCTTGAGGTGCGTATGAACGGCTCCTGCGCGGGCGGCACCGGCGCGTTCATCGACCAGATGGCGACGCTTTTGAACATCACCCCGGATGCGCTCAACACACTTTCGAAAGAGCATGAGAAGATCTATACCATTGCTTCCCGCTGCGGCGTGTTCGCAAAGAGCGATATTCAGCCGCTTTTAAATCAGGGCGCGCAGAAAAAAGACGTGGCGGCAAGCATTCTCTACGCCGTTGTGAACCAGACCGTTGCGGGTCTTGCGCAGGGCAGAGAAATCGCGGGCAAGGTCGTATACCTCGGCGGCCCGATGACGTTTTTAAGCGAGCTGCGCGTGGCGTTTGATAAGACGCTCGGCATTACGGGCATCTGCCCGGAAAATTCGCTGTATTTCGTCGCGTTGGGTGCGGCGTTTGCGGCGGACGGCAATGAGACGACGCTTGCGGAGATCATCAACCGCATTGCGCATTACACGGCAAAGGAAGAATACCGCGCCTGCCCGCCGCTTTTTAAGGACAAGGCGGATTACGAAGCATTCACAAAGCGCCACCTTAACGCCGGCGTTAAGGTGCGCGACACACTGGAGGACGGCGAGCCGGTTTATATCGGCATCGATGCGGGCTCCACGACCGTTAAAGCCGTTGTGACGGATAAGGACGGCAATATTGTTTGTTCGCGCTATATGTCGAACAGCGGCAACCCTGTCCCGCTGATGCGCGAATTCCTGCTTGAAGTTTACACGCGTTTCCCGCAGGCGAAGATCTGCGCCTGCGCGGCGACCGGCTACGGCGAAGACATCATCAAAAACGCGTTTTCCGTCGATTACGGCATCGTAGAGACGATGGCGCACTTCTACGCGGCGCGCGCGTTCAACCCGAAGGTCGATTTCATCATCGACATCGGCGGTCAGGACATCAAGTGCTTCAAGGTCGAAAACGGCGTCATCGACGATATTTTCCTCAACGAGGCTTGTTCCTCCGGCTGCGGCTCGTTCCTCCAGACGTTTGCGGGTGCGCTGGGTTACTCCATTGAAGATTTTGCAAAACTCGGTCTGTTTGCGGATCGCCCGGTCGACCTCGGCTCCCGCTGTACGGTGTTCATGAACTCCTCCGTGAAGCAGGCGCAGAAGGACGGCGCAACGGTGGAGAACATCTCCGCGGGTCTTTCCATCAGCGTTGTCAAGAACGCGCTGTATAAAGTTATCCGTGCGGTCGATTCCAAAGCAATCGGCCGGGAGATCGTCGTGCAGGGCGGTACGTTCCTGAATGACGCCGTGCTGCGCGCGTTTGAGCAGGAGATCGGCCACGATGTCATCCGTCCGACCATTGCGGGCCTGATGGGCGCATACGGTGCTGCACTGTATGCGCACGAAAAAGCACAGGCTGCGGGTAAGGCGACGGAGCTTTCGACGCTTTTGAGCAAGGAAGCGCTCGAAGAATTCACCCACAGCGTAAAGGCCATCACCTGCCGCGGCTGCTCCAACAGCTGCAAGTTGACGGTGAACACCTTTTCCGGCGGACGCAAGTTCATCAGCGGCAACCGCTGTGAAAAGCCGGTGACGGGCGTGAAATCCACCGAAGCGCAGTACAACATGTTTGAAGAAAAGCGCAAGCTGCTCGCGCGCTATACATACAAAGACACGGGCAAGCCGGTCATCGGCATTCCGATGGGCCTCAACATGTACGAGCTTTTGCCGTTCTGGTATAAGTTCTTCACAACGCTCGGCTACGATGTGAAAACGTCACCGGCGTCGAACCGCCAGCTTTATTTAAAGGGTCAGCACACCATTCCGTCCGATACGGCGTGCTTCCCGGCAAAGCTGATGCACGGCCACGTGGAAGCGCTGCTTGACGAGGGCGTGGACGCGGTGTTCTACCCCTGCATGACGTATAACTTTGACGAAAACCTCGGTGACAACCACTATAATTGCCCGGTCGTCGCCTATTACCCGGAGGTCATCTCCTCCAATATCCAGAAATTAAAGGACACCGTCTTCATCGGCGATTACGTTGGCCTGCACCGCAGACACGACTTCCCCGGCAAGATGTACGAGATTTTACGCCGCCACTTCCCGAACGGTACGTTCACGAAAAAAGACGTGAAGAAAGCATCCGACGCGGCGTACGCGGAGTATGACCTCTACATGCGCGCCGTGCGTGCCATCGGCGACAAATTCCTCGCGCTCGCCGAAGAACAGCATAAGCCCGTTATCGTGCTGGCCGGTCGTCCGTATCATGTGGACCCGGAGATCAACCACGGCATTGACAGCCTCATCTGCGACTGCGGCGCGGTTGTTGTGACGGAAGACGCCGTTGCGTGCAAGGAGAAGAAATTCCCGACGAAGGTCCTCAACCAGTGGACGTATCACTCCCGTCTGTACGCGGCTGCAAAGTACGTTGTAGACCGTGCGGATAAGCGCGTGAACCTCATTCAGCTTGTCTCGTTTGGTTGCGGCGTGGACGCCATCACGACCGACGAGGTGCGCGGCATTCTGCACGACGGCGGCAAAATCTACACCCAGCTCAAGATCGACGAGATCACAAACCTCGGCGCGGTGCGTATTCGTCTCCGCAGCCTGTTTGCGGCGCTGGATTTACAGTAAGGGAGGCGCACGAATATGGCTTTTACCGATCGCGTTGAATTTACAAAGGAAATGAAAAAAGAGGGTTATACGATCCTTGCACCGAACATGGCGCCCATCCATTTCCGTTTATTTGAAAACCTGTTCGCTTCTTACGGCTACAACGTGGAGATTCTCCAGACGCGCGGCCGTCAGATTGTGGATGAGGGTCTGAAATATGTCCACAACGATACCTGCTACCCGGCGCTGCTCACCATCGGCCAGATGATGGACGCGCTGCACAGCGGCAAATATGATCTGCATAAAACGGCGCTCATCATCACCCAGACGGGCGGCGGCTGCCGTGCTTCGAACTACATTCACCTTTTGAGAAAGGCGCTGGAAAAAGACGGCCTTTCGTATATTCCGGTCATTTCGCTCAATATGTCCGGACTCGAGAAAAACAGCGGCTTCAAGCTGACGCTGCCGATGATCCGCAAGGCGCTGGGCGTGCTTGCGTACGGCGACCTTTTGATGCTGCTGCACAACCAGACGAGACCGTATGAGAAAGAGGCGGGCGCGAGCCGGAAGCTTGTGGACGATTGGACGAAAAAGCTGACCGATATGTTCGCAAAGGAAAAGGGCTACTCCGCAAAGGAGATGGAGACGATCCTGCCGCAGATCGCGGAGGATTTTGCGAACGTGCCTGTGACCGGCGAAAAGAAAGTGCGCGTTGGTGTTGTCGGCGAAATTTACGTCAAGTATTCGCCCATCGGCAACAACGATCTGGAAGAGTTCCTGTTCAGCCAGAACTGCGAAACGATGGTGCCGGGTCTGCTTGGCTTCATGCTGTTTAAAGTCGATAACCGCATGGAAGATATTAAGCTTTTCGGCGGCAGCAAGGCGAAGTTTGGGGTTGTGAAGATCCTCTTTGACTACCTCGTCGGCATCGAAAGCCACGTTATCCGCGCCGTGGAGCACGCGAACACTGTTTCTAACCGCTTCACTGTGCCGTCCTCGTATGCGCACCTCAAAAAGCTCATCACAGGCGTCATCGGCTACGGCTGCAAGATGGGCGAGGGTTGGCTCTTGACCGCGGAAATGATGGAGCTTATTGAAAGCGGCTACCCGAATATCATCTGTGCACAGCCGTTCGGCTGCCTGCCGAACCACATCGTCGGCAAGGGCATGATCCGCAGCCTGAAAAACCTGTACCCGAAGTCGAATATTGTGCCGATTGATTACGATCCGGGCGCGACGAAGGTCAACCAGGAGAACCGTATCAAGCTGATGCTGGCGGTTGCAAAGGAAAACATGGAGCAGGCCGAAAAAGAGAACGCTCCGAAAGCGGAAGAATAACATAAGCTGAAAAACGCCTGTCCTTTTTGCGAGGATAGGCGTTTTTTTGATAGACGACGTGAAACGGCGGTTAAAAGTCTTTGATTAAACTTTCTTCAGAAAGTTTATGGGGTCTCGGGGCAAAGCTCAGAGGCGCGCTCCGCAGAGCGCGAAATCTTTTTGCCTAACGAAAAACGAGGACTGTTCAGACGTAGTGAACCCAGTTGCATGGATTTCCTAAAGGGTTCGCACGCGAACCCTTAGAAAATAAGTTTATCATAAAATTATTTCCTCAAAACCGGTAGCTTCTCCAACAGCGGGAGTAAAACCTGCAGCAAAAGCCCGGTGCAGATGCCGCAGACGACCGAATACAGCACGAGCGCGGGAATATACCCCAGCGCGCCGAAGCCGGTCATCCATAACGCGACGAGCAGCTGTGCGAGGTTGTGCCCGAACGCACCGCAGACACCGATGAAGACCGGCGTGAATTTTGTTTTTTTCCACAGTATGCCCATGATGAGCGTGCTCAAAAGTCCGCCGCAAAGGCTCATCAGCCCGGCGGAAACACCGCGCGTCAAAAACGCAAACAGACCCTTGATTGCCGCAATGAACAGCGCCGCGGGCAGGCCGATAGCGCCGGCGGCGAACATGGTGACAAGGTTTGAAAGCCCGGCTTTTGCGCCCGGCGGCATGCCCGGCAGCGGGGGCAGGAGATTTTCGAGGATTCCCAGCACCAGTGCCAGTGCACCCAATAGTCCGATGAGCGCGATGTGCTCTGCTTTTTTCTTCATGGATGTCCTTTCGATTTTGAGGTGTTTTTTTCTAAGGCTCGCGTTGGCTCGCCCTTTCAAGGGACCCCCTAATTGGGTCCCTTGCGGCTAAACTGTCCACTGGACAGTTTAGCCTATCCTCCTGATTTTGAAGTAGGCAAAAAGATTTCGCCATTTGCGAATGGCGACTTAGGGCGTTGCCCCGAGACCTCACGACCTTTTGAAAAAGGTCGACGAAAACTTTATTCGTCTTGTTTCACATCACAGCAGTGTGAGCTGTTCAACTTCTACGGGGATCAAGTGGATGATCTCAAGGCCCTCTTTTTTCGCTCTTCTTACGGTATAAGCGGTGCCGCCGCGTTTGGCGGCAGGGTCGCGCAGATAGCAGACGCAGTAGCCGCTGCGCGCTACCATGGCGTCGTCACGCCGCAGCATACAGTCCGGCGTATACCGTTCAAAAAGGAATTCCGCAGTATCGGCCTGATTTAAAATTTCACGGTAGCGGCGCTTTTCCGCAAAATGCCAGCGGTCGCTTTGCCCTTTGCACGGCAAAATGAGGTGCAGCCGCACGGGCAGAGCTTCGCGAATTTTCAAGACGGCTTCCGCCGCCATGGTGTCAAATCCTCTTGCGCCGCCGGTGTAAAACTCCGTCACGCCTTTTTCTGCATATAATCTTTGAATTTCGGAGAGCAGCGCCGCGCGGAGCGGTTCCCGGTCTTCGGGCGGAATTTCTCGGTGTCCTGTAAAGCAGCAGGCATTTTTCCGCATGGCACAGCCTCCTTTTCGTTTGATACTCATAGTTTACAGCTTTTTCATACCGCTGTAAAGATGTACGGTGGACTTTAAAACCAATCTGTGCTAAAATTGTTCCGAAACTCAAACGGAAGGAATTTCGTCTTTATGAAAGCAAACGTAAAGCGCCCGGCGCGTTTTTCTTTTAAAACGATTACGGAAAAGGAAGCGAAACATCTGACGCTGATTTTTGTTGCAGTTTTGTTTTTGGTGATCGTTGTCTTGGCGCTGTTTCCGCTTTTGGACCGCGAAGAAGAACGGTACGAGGTGACGACCTACGCCATGGGCAGCTACGTGCAGCAAACCGTTTACGGCGAAAACCGCGAGGACGCGGCCGTGAAAGCGGCGGACGCGGTGGAAGCGCTGGAGCAGAAAATCTCTTGGCGTGTGGAGAACAGCGATATTCAGAAGCTGAATAACAACGCGGGCAAGGACTGGGTGACGCTGAGTGATGAAACGCTGAACATTTTAACGCAGGCGCAGTCGGTTTCGGAAAAAAGCGGCGGCGCATTCGATGTGACCATTGCGCCGATCTCGCGCTTATGGGACTTTGATGACGAATTGAACGAAGTGCCGGACAGTGACCTCATCACATCCTTACTGCCGTATGTGAATCACTCTTTGCTGCGCATAGACGAAACGGAGCAGACGGCGTCTTTGAAAAATCTCGGCATGGCGGTGGACCTCGGTTCGGTCGGCAAAGGTGCGGCGTGTGACGCGGCAGTCAGAGCCTACGAAGAAGCGGGCGCAAAAGCGGCTATCATCGCGGTCGGCGGCAGCGTGGGCGTATACGGCGAAAAAAGCTCCGGCAAGCCGTGGAGCGTGGCGGTGCGCGACCCGAACGGTGACGGCTCTCTCGGTTCGGTAACGCTGGCGGAGGGCTTTGTCTCCACCTCCGGCAGCTACGAAAAATACTTTGAGCAGGACGACGTTTTATACCACCATCTGCTCGATCCGAAAACGGGCTACCCGGCAGAAAGCGGCCTTGTTTCCGTGACGGTCGTCGCGAAAAGCGGCGTGCTTTCCGATGCGCTTTCCACAGCGTGCTTTGTGCTCGGCAGAGAAGACGGCATGAAGCTGCTGGAAGAATTCGATGCCGAAGGTATTTTCATCAATTCAGACAACAACATCACGGTGACGGACGGACTGAAAGACCGCTTTACACTTACAAGCCGCGATTACACGCTTGTTTCCTGAAAGAGGGGCTGCGATGGAAAAGCGAAAATTTTCATGGAAAGAAGCGCTCCTGCTCGTTTTGGTGCTCGCTGTGGCGGCAGGCGTGTATCTCTATGCCAAAACGCGCCCGAAGGGGGCAGAGGCCGTCATTGAGCAGGATGGCGAAGTGTACCGCCGCGTTGTGCTGGCCGATTTAAAGGAGCCATTAACGCTGGAAGTGAACGGCGCGGTGATTGAGCTTGACAAAGACGGCGCACATTTCGTTTCGAGCCCGTGCCCGGACAAAATTTGTGTGAACAAGGGGATTATCAAGCGTGCGGGAGAATCTGCCGTGTGCCTGCCGCAGCGCGTGAGTGTGCGCATAGAGGGCGGCGACAGCGAGATAGACTCCGTAACGGGATAAAAGAATATGACCATAGAAAAAGAGACGCACCAAAAGGTACGCCTCTTTTTCTGAAGGGATAAAAAATGAAAAATATAAAAGGTAAGGTAAACTCAAATTGAATGTGCAAAGGCTTACTTCTTTGCGGGCGGCTTGATCTTGCCGATGGCCGTAATGATGATCTCCGCAACCTCGTCAATATCGAATTCGGAAGAATCGATGGTGAGGTGATAATTCGAGAGATCGTCCCAGCGCTTATTCGAGTAGAAGTTGTAGTAATTTGCTCTTTGCTTATCGCGTTTTGTGATAAAATCGGAGACCTTCTTCTCATCGCACAGACCTTTGCTCAAAATGCGCTTGATGCGCGCTTCCTTGTTGGCGTGGATGAAGACGCGGAACACGTTGTCGTACTCGCGCAGGATGTAGTCGCCGCAGCGTCCGATGATGACGCACGGGCCTTTATCCGCAGCCGACTTGATGATGTCGCTTTGAAGAATGAACAGCTTATCGTTGATGGGCATATCGTTGATGCCGGTGATACGGCTTCCGAAGGTGTAGTTTCCCATCACCATGGAATACAAAAGGCTGTTGCCCGCTTTTTCGTCCGCCTTTTCAAAGACTTCCTCGCTCAGCCCGCTCTTTTTTGCCGCCATGGCGATCAGCTGCTTGTCGAGAAGGGGGACATTCAATTTTTCCGCCAGGCGCTCGCCGACCTCGTGGCCGCCGCTTCCGTACTGACGCGCAATGGTAATAATCGGTAACATAGACTCGCCTCCTCGGGTTTCTCAACATAAAGTGTACAAAACACCCGTTCCGCCCATCTCTATGCGATAAAACCGGAAAGGGGATTGTAAAAACACTCTAAAATGATGGAAAATACTTGAATGATTTGTATGTATTTTCTATAAAATATCTTACTCCACTTTTCCCGAAATGTCAACAGGCAATAGAAAAATTTCTTCGTGAAAGAAATAAATCGTGGAAATACTTGAAAACAGGGCCGGATATTTATATAATTTCCACATGGAATAAAAGCGGGAAGGCGCATACGGCATGGCAGTTTTCATTCGGCATTCACCGCTTTTTCACAAAAGTGCGTTATGATACAGGTAAACGGAGCGGAACAGTTAAAAGGAGGCCTTGTCATGTACAGAATTTTAGTCGTGGACGATGAAGCGAAAATTCGCCTGCTCATCCGCAAATACGCGGAGTTTGAGGGGCACGAGGTGACGGAAGCGGAAAACGGCATGGAGGCGGTGCGCCTGTTCCGCAGAACGCCCGATGCGTTCGATATTGTCATCATGGATGTGATGATGCCGGAGCTTGACGGTTTTTCGGCCGTGGCGGAGATTAAGAAGATTGCATCGCCGGCCGTCATCATGCTTTCCGCACGCGGCGAGGAGTATGATAAAATCCATGGCTTTGAACTCGGCGTGGACGATTATGTCGTGAAGCCGTTCTCTCCGAAAGAGCTGATGATGCGCGTTGCCGCTGTGATGAGCCGTGTGCAGCGCACCGCAATACCGAAGCACGAGTTGTTCCGGGCGGAGGGCCTGACAATCGATTTTACCGGACGGATCGTCACGGTGGACGGCGTGCGTGCCGATTTGTCCCCGAAGGAATATGACCTGCTGTTTTACATGGTCAACAACCGCAACATCGCCCTCACACGCGAAATGCTTATCACAAATGTTTGGGGGTATGATTTCTACGGTGACGACCGCACGCTGGATACGCACATCAAGCTGCTGCGCCGCAGCCTCGGCCCGTACAGTAAATTCATTGTGACGCTGCGCGGTGTGGGTTATCGCTTTGAAACGCACGGCGCATAAGGACGGCGGGACTATGGGCGAACAGACAGTAAAGAAGCATAAATTCAAAAAATGGCGCAAGCCGGGCATACGCATGCAGGTCATGCTGGGGTTCGTGCTGTTTACGGCGATTATTGTGACGCTGTTGTGGACATTTCAAATCACACTGCTCAACACATTTTATAAAGCCATCAAGGTCAATGAGGTGCGCAGCGTGGCGAACCGTGTGGTGGCGATGCTGGACGAAAGTGCTTCTGCGAACGATTATTTTGAAGTGACGCGTTCGACGAATATTTCTATCCTCATTTCCAACAGCGACGGCTCAAATGTGTCGTTTTCCCCGGCGGCGCGCGGCGGCGTGCTGGAGCGCTTTGATTACCTCGATTGCAAGCAGCTTTTCACCGAGGTGAAAGCGGCGGGCGGCAGCGTGATGGACGACAACATCACAGACCCGACGAGCACTATAGAACGGCAGGATCGCACGATCATTTACGCGCAGACCGTCACGCTTTCGAGCGGGAACGAGTATCTTGTGCTGCTGTCCTGCGACGTGATCCCGGTTGATTCCACGGTGGAAACGCTGAAAATACAATTGTGGTGTCTGACGGGCGTAATGATCCTGCTTTCGTTCGGGCTGGCACTGTTTATCTCTTCGCGTCTTTCAAAGCCCTTGGAACAGATGAACGAATCTGCAAAGCAGCTGGGCGAGGGAAAATATGACATCCGTTTCCCGGAACAGGGCGTAAGGGAGGTGACGGAGCTTGCCGCGACACTGAACTATGCCGCGGCGGAGCTGAGCAAGGTTGAAGATCTGCGCCGCGAGCTGATCGCCAATGTTTCGCACGATCTGCGCACGCCGCTGACGATGATCTCCGGCTATGCCGAGGTGATGCGCGACATTCCGGGCGAAAACACGCCGGAAAATGTGCAGATCGTCATCGACGAAGCGAACCGCCTGACAGGCATCGTCAACGACCTTTTAGATCTCTCTAAATTACAGGCGGGCGCATTGACGCTGACGGTTTCCGAATTCAATTTGACAGAGGATATCCGCAATACGCTGCACCGCTACGACAAGTTGGCGGATTTCAGCTTCCCGTTCACGTATGACCGCACGGTGTATGTCTGCGCCGATCAGCTGAAAATTTCGCAGGTGCTGTATAACCTTGTGAACAACGCCATTAACTATTCGGGCGGGAACAAGACCGTGTATATCGACCAGACTGTGACGGAAAGCACCGTGCGCGTATCTATTCGCGATACGGGCGAGGGTATACCGGCGGATAAATTGCAGTACATCTGGGATCGCTACTATAAGGTCGATAAGGAGCACAAACGCGCACAGGTCGGCACGGGATTGGGGCTTTCCATCGTGAAGAAAATTCTGGACCTGCACGGCGGGCGGTACGGCGTCGCGAGCGTGGAGGGTAAAGGCAGCACATTCTGGTTTGAACTGCCGGTGCTACGTACGGAATCTTTGATTCTGCCGGAACCGCCGACATTGCCGAAACAAAAAGCTGACGTGGAACGGGGCGAATAAAGTTTTCGCCGGCCTTTTTCAAAAGGCTGCGGAAACCCGGTCAACGGGTTTCCCAAACGGCGTTACGAAACGTCGTCAGAAAGATGTTCACAGTCGGCTGAATTAAACTGAAAACAGTAAGCGTAAACGAACTAAAAGCGTACCCGAAGGTGATTTGGGCGCGCTTTTTTCGCACAGAGAACGAAACACGGAATTCGTATTTGTGAAAGATGTATCAAACTCAAAAGAGGCCCGCGCGGCTTTTGTTTTACTTTCTGAAAAAGCCGTAAATTCCGATATTTTCATATAGAAAAATCGCGAAAATGCTTGATAAAAAGATATCGATATGATAGAATTTATTAGGCTGAGTATGCACCCCGTGAGTGGGGAAAGGGGAAAACTGTGTTTCGCCCCTTTGTTTTCATGTAACTCAGAAGATCTCGCCCGTGGAGGAACATTGTGCTCCCCGTCGGGCACAGCACAGGAAGGGAAGTGATCCGGGACAATGAAAAGCAAAATCACCGTGATTGGTGCCGGTAGCGTAGGCGCAACCATTGCATATACGCTTTCCAACGAAGACATCGCAACGGAGATTGTCCTGATCGACATCAACAAGCAAAAGGCAGAGGGCGAAGTGATGGATATCATTCAGGGCACCTGCTTCCGCGACCCGATTTCCATTAAATCGGGAGATTACGAGGATGCAAAGGACTCCAACATCGTCATCATTACGTCCGGCGTGGCCAGAAAACCCGGTCAGTCGCGCCTTGAATTGACGCAGACGAATGTCGACATCATCAAAAGCATTGCACCGAACATCGCAAAGGCCGCACCGAACGCGCTGTACATCATCGTCAGCAATCCGGTGGACATCATCACCTACGTGTTCATGAAAATCTCCGGCATCCCGGAAAACCAGATCATCGGCTCCGGCACCGCGCTGGATACCGCGCGTCTGCGTTTCGGACTTGCCAGCCACTTTAACATTGCGCAGAAGAACATTCATGCCTATGTTTTCGGTGAACACGGTGACTCTTCCTTTATCCCGTGGTCGTGCGCAGAGGTTTCCGGTGCGAAACTGGACGACTATGTGGAGCTGATGCATGCCCTGCCCGTGGACAAGGACGCCATGGCGGAGTATGTACATAAATCCGGCGGCGAGATCATCAAGAACAAGGGCGCCACGTTCTACGCGGTCACGGTTTCCGTGTGCAGATTGTGCAGCATGCTGCTTTCCGCATACAATTCCATCGTGACCGTTTCCACCATGATGCACGGTGAATACGGGTTAGAGGACGTGTGCATCAGCACACTCGCCATTGTGGGCCCGAACGGCGTGCAGGGCAAGCTGCCTGTGAAGCTGACGGAGGACGAAATGCAAAAGCTCCACGCTTCCGCAGACAAGCTGAAAGAAACCATCGGTCAAATTTATTTTGAAGCATAACCCAAAATCAATTTATAGAAAGGATGACAGGAGTAGCTATGAAGTACAGCTATTATCCGGGATGTACCTTGAGAACGAAGGCAAAGGATCTTGACGCCTATGCCAGAGCTTCCGCAAAGGCGCTCGGATTTGAATTGGAAGAAATCGAAAACTGGCAGTGCTGCGGCGGTGTCTACCCGCTCGGGTCCGACGAGATCGCAACAAAACTTTCCTCCGTCCGCGCTTTGAACGAAGCGAAGGAAAAGGGCCAGGACCTCGTGACGCTTTGCTCCGCATGTCATCATGTCATCAAAAGAGTCAACGACGACATGAGAAACGTGGAGGACATCCGCACGAGAGCCAACAACTACATGCAGCTTGACGAGCCCTATGCCGGCGAGACGAATGTGCTGCATTACCTTGAAGTTCTGCGCGACCGCGTGGGCTTTGACGAACTGAAGAAAAAGGTCGTCAACCCGTTAAAGGGCAGAAAGATCGGCGCATATTACGGCTGCCTGCTGCTCAGACCGAGCACCGTGCTGGCCTTTGACGATCCGGAGAACCCGCAGATCATTGAAGACTTCATTCGTGCCATCGGCGCAGAGCCGGTCGTATATCCGTACCGCAACGAGTGCTGCGGCGGCTATATCTCCCTTAAAGAAAAAGAAATGAGCGGCCGTATGAGCTGCAATATCGTAGACAGCGCAGCCGGTGCAGGCGCGGAAATGCTCATCACGGCATGTCCACTCTGCATGTATAATCTCAACAAGAGCGGCAGCGGCAAGATCCCGGTGTATTACTTCACCGAGCTTCTCGCAGAGGCCCTTGGCGTGAAAGAGGAGGCGTTAAAGTGAGCATCAGCAAACAGGCGGAGCAGATCCGCGAGATCAGCGGCGTCAACCCCTACAAGTGCATGAAGTGCGGCAAATGTTCCGCATCCTGCCCGTCGTTCAACGAAATGGACATTAAGCCTCACCAGTTCGTTTCCTATGTGCTGAATGACGACATTGAGTCCCTTGTGAATTCCAAGTCCCTTTGGAAGTGCCTTTCCTGCTTTGCCTGCATTGAGCGCTGCCCGAGAGACGTTAAGCCCGGCAAGCTCATCGATGCGGCAAGACAGCTTGTCGTGCGCCAGCGCGGTGAAGCATACCTTACGCCGGACGAGATCCCGGAGCTTTTGGATCCGGATCTGCCCCAGCAGCTCCTTGTGAGCGCGTTCAGAAGATACAGGAGGTGATAGCGTGCAGAGAATTGGTGTATTTGTGTGCCATTGCGGCAGCAACATCGCAGCTACGGTAGATGTAAAGAAAGTCGTAGAAATGGTCAGTCATGAACCGGGTGTCGTGCACGCGGAAGATTATCAGTACATGTGCTCCGAGGTCGGCCAAGCGAAGATCATCGAAGCCATCCGCGAAAAACACCTGACCGGTCTTGTGGTTTGTTCCTGCTCCCCGCGTATGCACGAGACGACTTTCCGCAAAACGGCGGAAAGAGCCGGCCTCAACCCGTACATGGTCGAGATTGCAAACATCCGTGAGCACTGCTCCTGGATCCACAAGAACATGGAAGAAGCGACCGAAAAGGCCGTCATCCTTGCCAGAGCGGCTATCGCAAAGGTCAATCTTGACGCGCCGCTGTTTCCGGGCGAAAGCCGCGTAACAAAGCGCGCACTTGTCATCGGCGGCGGTATTGCAGGCATTCAGACTGCGCTCGACATTGCAGACGCAGGCTATGAAGTCGATATCGTTGAGAAGACCCCCAGCATCGGCGGCCGTATGAGCCAGCTCGATAAGACGTTCCCGACGCTCGACTGCTCCGCATGTATTTTGACCCCGAAAATGGTGGAGGCTTCCGCAAACGAGAAGATTCATCTGTATACATACAGCGAAGTGGAGAAGGTCTCCGGCTTCGTGGGCGATTTCACCGTGGACATCCGCAAGAAGGCGCGCAGCGTCGATATGTCTAAGTGCACCGGTTGCGGCGTCTGCCAGGAGAAATGTCCTTCCAGAAAGACCCCGAGCGAATTCAACCGCGGCTTGAACACGAGAAGCGCTATTTATACCCCGTTCGCACAGGCAATCCCGAACGTCCCGGTCATCGACCGTGAAGCTTGCATCAAGTTCAAGACCGGCAAGTGCGGCCTGTGCCAGAAGGTTTGTCAGGCGGGCGCCATCGATTACGAGCAGAAGGATGAAATCGTCACCGAGAAGTACGGCGCTATCGTTGTCGCTACCGGCTTCGATACCATCAAGCTCGATAAGTACGACGAGTACGCATACAGCCAGAGCAAGGATGTCATCACATCCCTCGAGCTCGAGCGCATCATGAACGCGGCAGGCCCCACGAAGGGTCATCTGGAGCGCCTTTCCGACGGCAAGCACCCGAAGAATATGGTGTTCATCCAGTGTGTAGGCAGCCGCTGCTCCGATAAGCGCGGTAAGAGCTACTGCTCCAAGATTTGCTGCATGTACACGGCAAAGCACGCCATGTTGATCCGTGATAAATACCCGGATGTCAACGTAACGGTGTTCTACATCGACGTGCGTACCCCCGGTAAGAACTTCGATGAGTTCTACCGTCGCGCCGTGGAAGATTACGGCGTAAACTACATCAAGGGTCAGGTCGGCAAGGTCATGCCGCAGCCGAACGGCCAGCTGCTTGTGCAGGGCGTTGACCTGCTCGACAACAAGCAGATCCTGATGGAAGCGGATATGGTCGTCCTCGCAACGGCGATTGAGCCGAACGCGGACGTGCGCCGCATTGCGACCATGCTGACCGCCAGCATCGATACCAATAACTTCCTCACCGAGGCTCACGCAAAGCTGCGCCCGGTCGAGTCCCCGACGGCGGGCGTATTCCTCTCCGGCGTATGCCAGGGCCCGAAGGATATTCCGGAAACGGTTGCGCAGGCAGGCGCGGCGGCTGTTAAGGCCATCGGTCTGCTCGCGAAGGATAAGCTGATGACGAACCCGTGCACCGCTAAGAGCGACGAGCTGCTCTGCAACGGCTGCTCGCAGTGCGCAAACGTCTGCCCCTACGGCGCAATCAGCTATGAGACAAAGCTCATCAACGACCACGGCATCCGTGAAGATCGCCGCGTAGCCGTTGTCAACAGTGCGCTGTGCCAGGGCTGCGGTGCCTGCACCGTTACCTGCCCGTCCGGCGCAATGGATCTGCAGGGCTTTGCAAACAGACAGATTCTTGCGGAGGTGGATGCAATATGTCGATAACAGCAAACGAAGAGTTCAAGCCGAAGATCGTTGCGTTCTGCTGCAACTGGTGCAGCTACGCCGGCGCAGACCTTGCAGGCAGCAGCCGCTTGGTTTATCCGGCAGACGTTAAGATCATCCGCGTGCCGTGCTCCTGCCGTGTGAACCCCATGTTCATCCTGCATGCTTTTGAAAAGGGCGCAGACGGCGTTATCCTGTGCGGCTGCCACCCGGGCGACTGCCATTACAGCACCGGCAACTACTATGCCAGAAGAAGAATGGCGCTTCTGTTCTCTATGCTCGATTACATCGGCGTGGAGCACGGACGCACCCGTGTGGAATGGGTCTCCGCAGCAGAGGGCGTAAAGTTCTCCCAGACCATGAATGAGTTCGTGGCGAAGATTACTTCGCTCGGCAAGAACGTCAGACTGGAGGATTTGAGATGCAGGAAATGATCAACCGCGCAAAAGAGCTGCTCAGCGATGGCACCGTAAACCGTGTGCTCGGCTGGCGTCGTGGCGATATGTCCTATAACCCGGAGCCGTCTTACTTTGAGACGGCGGAGGATCTGGACGCAAACTTCGTCTACAACGGCTTCTGCGGCGCGAACCTCAGTAAATATATGATCGAGGGCTCGAAGCTTGAGGGCAAGACGCTTGTCTTCCTGAAGCCCTGCGATTCTTACAGCTTCAACCAGCTCATAGCAGAGCACCGCGTAGACCGTGATAAGGCTTACATTATCGGTGTCGGCTGCATGGGCAAGCTCAGCTTCGAGAAGATCAAGGAGCAGGGCGTTAAGGGCATCACGAACATCACGATCGATGATGCAAACGAGAACATCACCGTGGAGACGCTCTACGGCGAAAAGACGCTCGCCTATAAGGATTGCATGCTGGAGCGCTGCCATGTCTGCAAGGGCAAGGAGCACCAGATTTTCGACGAGACCATCGGCGAGAGCCGCGACACAAAGGACGCAGACCGCTTTGCAGAGGTCGAGAAGATCGAAGCCATGAGCCCGGAAGAAAAGTTCGCTTTCTTCCAGAATGAGCTCAGCCGCTGCATCCGCTGCAACGCCTGCCGCAATGTGTGTCCGGCGTGCAGCTGCCGCAAGTGCGTCTTCGACAGCACGAAGTTTGACAGCGCACAGAAGGCGAACGTGGACTCCTTTGAGGAGAGAATGTTCCACATCATCCGTGCATTCCACGTTGCCGGCCGCTGCACAGACTGCGGCGAGTGCAGCCGCGTATGTCCGCAGGGCATTCCGCTGCATCTCTTCAACCGCAAGTTCATCAAGGATATCGACGAATTTTACGGTGAGTTCCAGGCCGGTGTCGATCCGGAGGCAAAGAGCCCGCTGACGAGCTTTACCTTCAACGACGTAGAGCCGGGCGTTACCGGGGGAAGGAGATAAGCCATGTTCAAGATTGCAAAAAGTAAGCTGCCCGAGCTGCTGAAAGCGATCGCGGCACAGCAGGAGCTGTTCCTGCCGGTGAACAACAACGGTCAGGTCAACTTCGCCGCGTGGTTTGAAGGCTGCAATGCAGACATTGAAACACTTAAGACGGTGAAATCTCCGAAAGATATGTTTTTCCCGCAGAGCGAGACACTTTACACGGTCAAAAAAGAACAGCACAAGCTCTCTGTTGAGCCGCAGACGCTTGCAGATCAGAACTTCGTCGCGTTCGGCATGAAGGCCTGCGACATTCAGGGCATTAAGGTCCTCGATAAGGTCTTCCTCGCTGAGCCGGTCGATACGTTCTACCGCGCAAGACGCGAGCACGGCACCATCGTGGCGCTTGCCTGCCACGAGCCGGAGGAGTCCTGCTTCTGTAAGGTTTTCGGCGTTGACTGCGCTGAGCCGGACGCCGATGTCGTCATGTGGAACGCAAACGACACGCTCTACTGGAAAGCTGTAACGGACAAGGGCACTGCCCTCACCGAAGCGCTCTCCGGCGTGCTCGAAAATGCCGACGCAGCAGACGAAAAGGCCGTGGAGACCGAACAGGAGAACATCCGCGCAATCGTAGAGAAGCTGCCGTACACGAACCTCTCTCTCGAGGGTTGGAACGGCAACGTCACCGAAGAAAAATTCAACTCCCCCGTTTGGGAGAAGCTTTATAAGCCGTGCCTTGCGTGCGGCACCTGCACCTTTGTGTGCCCCACCTGCCAGTGCTATGATATCAAGGACTACGACACGGGCCACGGCATTCAGCGTTATCGCTGCTGGGACTCCTGCATGTACTCCGACTTTACGATGATGGCGCACGGCAACAACAGAACGAGCCAGATGCAGCGCTTCCGTCAGCGTTTCATGCATAAGCTCGTGTACTTCCCGGCGAATAACGACGGCATGTATTCCTGCGTAGGCTGCGGCCGCTGCGTGGAAAAGTGCCCGTCCTCGCTCAATATCGTGAAGGTCATCAAGGCGTTTGAAAAGGAGGCTGCAAACCATGAGTGATACCTGTCATTGCCATGATAACTATGTAAAAGACGTTCTGATCCCGCAGGTCGGCGTCATCACGGACATCCGTGAGGAGACCCCGGACGTCAAGACGTTCCGCGTCAATGCGCCGGAGGGCGGCAAGCTCTTCGAGCATATGCCCGGCCAGTGCGCTATGCTGTGCGCACCGGGCGTCAGCGAGGGTATGTTCTCCATCACCTCTTCGCCGACGAACAAAGAATACCAGGAATTCAGCATCAAGAAGTGCGGTCAGCTTACAGACTACCTGCACAGCCTTGAGGTGGGCGATGAGATTACCGTGCGCGGCCCGTACGGCAACCATTTCCCGGTAGAAGACAAATTAAAGGGCAAGAACCTGCTCTTTATCGCCGGCGGCATCGGTCTTGCACCGTTGCGTTCTGTCATCAACTACGTGCTCGACAACCGCAGTGATTACGGCACCGTAGATATTCTGTACGGTTCCCGTTCCAAGGACGACCTTGTACAGCTGAAGGAAATTCAGGACGTATGGATGAAGACGGAAGGCGTGAACGTATATCTCACGATCGACCGCGAGCAGGAGGGCTGGGACGGCCACGTCGGCTTTGTTCCGGCATACCTCAAGGAGCTCGGCTTCGATACAAACAAAACGGCGCTGCTTTGCGGACCTCCGATCATGATCAAATTCTGCTTAGCATCGCTGATTGAAATGGGCTTCTCGAAAGAACAGGTCTACACCACGCTGGAGCTGCGCATGAAGTGCGGCATCGGCAAGTGCGGCCGCTGCAACATCGGTTCCAAGTACGTCTGCAAGGACGGCCCGGTGTTCCGCTGCGACGAGATCGACGAGCTGCCGAACGAGTATTAAGAAAGGGGTTGGCGTAACATGGAAAATATGGTAAATGTATATTTTTTCGGTAAGAAGTACAGCGTCCCCGCAGACCTCACGATTATGACCGCTATGGAGTATGCCGGTTATACGCTGAAAAGAGGCTGCGGCTGCCGTCACGGTTTCTGCGGCGCCTGCGCAACTATCTACCGCATTAAGGGTGTGAACGAGCTGAAGACCTGCCTTGCCTGCCAGACACAGGTGCAGGAGGGCATGTATGTTGCAAGCATTCCGTTCTTCCCCACAGACAAGCGTACTTATGACATCAACGAGATCAAGCCGAACCAGCAGATCATGATGGAGCTTTATCCGGAAATTTACAGCTGCATCGGCTGCAACGCCTGCACAAAGGCCTGCACGCAGAACCTGAACGTTATGCAGTACATTGCATACGCACAGCGCGGCGAGCTTGAAAAGTGCGCGGAAGAGTCCTTCGACTGCGTAAGCTGCGGCTGCTGCACCGTCAGATGTCCCGCGGGCATCTCTCACCCGATGGTCGGCCTGCTGGCAAGACGTCTCACCGGCAAGTACATCGAGCCGGAGAGCAAGCACCTGACAAAGCGTGTTGAAGAGATCCACGAGGGTGCATACGACGAGCTGATTGAGCAGATCATGCAGAAGCCGATCACCGAGATGCAGGAGCTCTATAACAACAGAGAGATCGAGAAATAAGGAGGGTATAGCCATGTTTACACCGGAAATGCTTGCCTCTGTCAAAAAAGTAGAGGCAACCAGACAGGAACGCCTGGGCATGGAACCCAGACGTATGACCGCAGAAGAAAAGGATGCCCTTCTGAAGGCGTACCATCCTGATTACAGAGAAGACGGCTTCGATACCATTAAGATCGGCCCGAACAAGGGTGAGAAGGTACCGAAGGAGCTTGGTCACCTGCTGCACTCCAACAGCCGTTTGCTCCACCACCCGATCGATCTGACGAAGATCGATTACGACACCGACGTGCTCATCATCGGCGGCGGCGGCGCAGGTGCTTCCGCAGCTATTGAGGCGGACAACGCAGGTGCGAAGGTCATGATCGTGACAAAGCTGCGCATCGGCGATGCGAACACGATGATGGCAGAAGGCGGCATTCAGGCTGCCGATAAAGAGAACGATTCCCCGGTTCAGCATTACCTCGACGCGTTCGGCGGCGGCCACTTCGCTGCTCGCCCGGAACTGCTGCGCCGCCTTGTTATGGAAGCTCCGGACGCCATCAAGTGGCTGAATGAGCTCGGCGTTATGTTCGATAAGACCGAAGACGGCACCATGATCACCACCCACGGCGGCGGCACCTCCAGAAAGAGAATGCACGCTTGCAAGGACTACTCCGGTGCAGAGATCATGCGTACCCTGCGCGACGAAGTTATTAACCGCGGCATCCCGGTCGTTGAGTTTACCTCTGCTGTTGAGCTCATCAAGGACGAAAAGGGTCAGGTAGCGGGCGCTGTTCTCCTCAACATGGAGACCGGCGACTACATGGTCGCACGTGCAAAGACCGTCATCATCGCCACCGGCGGTGCGGGACGTCTGCACTACCAGAACTTCCCGACCTCCAACCATTACGGCGCAACGGCCGACGGCCTTGTGCTCGGCTACCGTGCAGGCGCTCCGCTGCTGTATCAGGATACCATTCAGTATCACCCGACCGGCGTTGCGTTCCCGGCACAGATCTACGGCGCACTCGTAACGGAGAAGGTTCGTTCCCTCGGTGCAATGCTCGTCAACGTAGATGGTGAAGCGTTCATGCATCCGCTGGAGACCCGCGACGTTGCTGCGGCTTCCATCATCCGTGAGTGCACAGACCGCCACAAGGGCGTTACCACCCCGCTGGGCTCCGGCGTTTGGCTCGACACCCCGATGATCGAGCAGATCGGCGGCGAGGGCACCATTGAGAAGCGTATCCCGGCTATGCTGCGCATGTACCTGAACTATGACATCGATATGCGCAAGAGCCCGATTCTCGTTTACCCGACGCTCCACTACCAGAACGGCGGCCTCGAGATTGGCGGAGACGGATTCACAAAGGCTATCGGTAACCTGCTTGTTGCAGGCGAGGCTGTCGGCGGCATTCACGGCCGCAACCGTCTGATGGGCAACTCCCTGCTCGACATCATCGTATTTGGCCGCAACGCCGGTAAGGCTGCTGCCGCAAAGGCGAAGGAGACCGAGCTCGGCACCCTTACCCTCAAGCATATTGAGGACTATGCAGAAGAGCTGAAGAGCGCAGGCATCGAATCCGAGGATGTTTCCCCGCTGCTGCTGCCGCATTACGCTCGTCACGAGAGATAATTTTTTCCGGAAAGGAATGGATAGATCCATGCGTGAAATTGAAGTCAGCCAGATCACAGACATTGTTGAGAAGCTGTGCATCGCGGCAAACGAGCACCTGCCGGAGGACGTAAAGTGCGCCATCCGCTCTTGCCGCGCCTGCGAAGACGGCCAGATCGCACAGGGTATTCTGGACAACATCATCGAAAATTTTGAAATTGCAGATAACGAGTGCGTTCCGATCTGCCAGGATACCGGCATGGCCTGCGTATTCCTTGAGATCGGCCAGGACGTGCACTTCGTCGGCGGCGACCTTACGGAAGCCGTAAACGAGGGCGTGCGCCGCGGTTACGACAAGGGCTATCTGAGAAAGTCCGTTGTTAAGGACCCGGTTCGCCGCGGCAACACCGGCGACAACACCCCGGCTATGCTGTACACCGAGATCGTCCCGGGCGACAAGGTGAAGATCACCGTTGGCCCGAAGGGCTTCGGCAGCGAAAACATGAGCCAGATCCGTATGTTCAAGCCGTCCGCCGGCTTGCAGGGTATCAAGGACTTTATCCTTGAGGTCGTAGAGACCGCAGGTCCGAACCCGTGCCCGCCGATGGTCGTCGGCGTAGGCATCGGCGGCACGTTTGATAAAGCAGCGCTGCTTGCAAAGAAGGCGCTCATGCGCCCGCTTGATTCCGAGAACCCGGACCCGTTCTATGCAGACCTTGAGAAAGAGATGCTCGAAAAGGTCAATCAGCTCGGCATCGGCCCGCAGGGCTTCGGCGGCAAGACGACGGCCATCGGCCTCAACATCGAGACCATGCCGACTCATATTGCCGGCATGCCGTGCGCTGTCAACATCAACTGCCATGTAACGCGTCATAAGACGGAGGTGCTGTAAAATGGAAAAGCGTATTACACTGCCTTTGACTGCGGAGCTCGCAAAGACGCTCCATGCCGGTGACAGAGTTCTGCTGACCGGTACCATCTATACTTCCCGCGATGCCGGCCACAAGAGAATGTGCGAGGCACTTGCACGCGGCGAGAAGATCCCGTTCGATCCTACGGACGCTACGATCTACTACGTAGGCCCGACCCCAGCAAAGCCGGGTCATGTCATCGGTTCTGCAGGTCCTACCACCAGCGGCCGTATGGACGCGTATGCCCCGACCATGATGTCCGTGGGCGCACGCGGCATGATCGGTAAGGGTGCTCGTCTGCCGGAAGTCGTAGAAGCCATGAAGAAGTATAACGGCGTTTACTTCGGTGCCATCGGCGGCGCAGGCGCGCTGCTCGCTAAGTGCATCAAGAAGGCAGAGCTCATCGCGTATGAGGATCTCGGCGCCGAGGCACTGCGCAAGCTGTATGTAGAGGACATGCCGCTCGTCGTCATCATCGACAGCGAAGGCAACAACCTTTACGAAGAAGGCCGCGCGGAGTACCTTGCAGAGCACAAGGCACATGAAGCGGAAAAGAACGCTTAAGTTGTAAAAATAACAGGAGCGGAGCTATGGGTTAGGTTCCGCTCTTGCTTATATTAAACAGGATGTGCCGTGCACAGCTTTCAGATTTTTTTGCACAGTGCATTCCGAAAATTTAGTTTAAGGGGAATAAACGCATGACACCTGAAATGATTGCTGAAATACTGGAAACCGTAATGATCCTTGCATTCGGTCTTTCCTGGCCGCTTTCCATTTACAAATCCGTAAAGTCCAGAACCGCTAAGGGCAAGAGCCTGCAGTTTGAGATCTTCATCTGGCTCGGCTACATCGCCGGCATTGTGATGAAGTGCATCCAGTTCTTTGTCATCGGCAAGAGCGGCCCGATCTTCGTTTTGAGCTGGGTCTTCTATTGCCTGAACTTCATCGAAATCACCATCGATATGCTTCTCTACTTCCGCAACGTGAAGCTCGATAAAGAGAACGAGGGTAAGTAATTTCACATGTGTCCGAAACGGCAGCCTGCGGGCTGCCGTTTTTGCGTTGCATCAAAAAAAGACGGACACCGAATGCCCGGTGTCCGTCTGCGTTTATTAAGCTAAAATTACAGCATAAGGTCGCGAATGTACTTAATGGTGTACTTAACGCCCTTCTCGCCTTTTTCGCCCTGCCAAGTCATGGAGTGCGGTTCGATCGCGAGGTAGCCGTCATAATCGTGCTGATACAGTACCGCGAAGAATGCGCGCCAGTTGATGGAATCGATGCCTGCCGGCGGGTTGTCGTAGTAACGTCTGTCTGCCGCAAAGTCGCCCATCAGCTCGTCCTTGAGCTCCGGGTGACGAACCATCAACTCGCGGTTTTTCCACTCTGACGGCTCGTGAGAGTCGCCGTACTGGATAACGCCCTTTACGTGGCAATATACGAACTTGTCGCCCCATTCCATGCCTTCCTTGAGGTATGCGCCCTTGTCGCCGCCATGTACGAAGCTGTGGGACGGATCATACTTGATGCCAAGGCCAGGAACTTCGTCCAGAACAAGCTTCCACTGCTCCGGCGTGCGAATGTAGTTGCCGCCCATCATGCAGTTGACAATGCCGCACTTCATGCCGTTTTCCTTTGCGTAGGAAACGATCTGGTTCAGAACCTTAATAGCCGCGGTGATGTTCTTGTAGTAGGAAAGCTGCGGAACATACGCAACGCTGCACAGATAGTGCTTTGCGCCGAGTGCTGCGCCGAAATCGATGGCTTTCTTCACTTCGCTCCACTCCGCTTCGATCACGTCGCCGTTCTCGTCCAGAATATGGCTTGCCCAGCGGCCTACCGCGCCGACTTCAACGCCGGTCTCTTCAATGGCCTTTTTGATCTCGTCCTGGTTCTTGACGACCTCGTCCAGCGGACGACCGAAAAATTCAGTCGGGTTCAGGTCAAACTCAACGAAGTCGAGTCCGAGTTCTTTTGCGTGTACCAGTGTTTTGGCTTCCGGTGCACCGATAATACCGAGTTTCATAGTGATTCATCCTCCAATAAGAATTAAAAAATAACTTGATCGGCAAACACTGCCGATTTTTACCATGTTACGCCGAGCACGTGCAAGTCGCGGTCAGTCTGTTCCTTGTTTTCTACCGTGATGGCGTGCAGACCAAATTCCCGCGCAGCTTCGGTGTTTTTCGCGTTATCATCGAGGAAAACGGCGTTTTCCGGCGTGATGTCGAAGCGCTCGCACAGTGTTTCGTAAATTTTCCTGTCCGGCTTTACAAGCTTTACCTCATACGAAATGAGTGCGCCGTCCGCATACGGCAGGAAATCAAACGTGTCTTTCACACGGTTAAAGCCGAATTCGCTGAAGTTTGAAAGTATGTAGACCTTGTAGCCTTTCTTTTTCAAATTGCGCACCCAGTCCGCCGCGTAAGGGTACACGGTGACAAGCTCGTGGCTGTCGTGAACAATGCGCCTGATTTGCTCCGGGTAGTCCGGCGCGTTTTTCGTCAACAGCGCGACAACTTCTTCCTCTGTCAGCACGCCGCGGTCGATCTCTGCCCATTCGGGACTCATCACGGTTGCGTTTGCAAGTGTATCGACAAGATCTTCGCCGAACCACTCCACAAAGCTGTTGTGCCAGTGCCATTCGGTCAGCACATTTCCAATATCAAAAATAACGGTATCAATCATAAAAAATCTTCTTCGCCTCAAACACGGCTTTTCCTTTGTGATGATTTGTGTTATAATAGAGACGGAATTTCAGGTAAAATTCACATTCTTTTGTTTATTATACCATGAAAAACTCAAAATTGCAATGCCTTTTTGACGGAATACACATACGCATTTAAGGAAAGTTGCCGTGTGTAAAGTCGGGCGTCTATACGGAAAGGATAGCTTTCACAAATTTGAAAGCCGGGGAAAACAGCATGACAAATTACGCAGCCGCGCTGGCGGCGCAGTTTCACTTAAAAGAACAGCAAACGGCAAAGCTCATTGAGCTCATCGACGCAGGCAACACCATCCCGTTTATCGCGCGGTACAGAAAAGAGGAGCACGGATCGCTCGATGACCAGACCATCCGCACGGTGTACGCGCGCCTGCAGTACCTGCGCAATCTTGATACGCGCAAGGCGGAAGTGCGCGAGCTTATCGAGGGCACGGGAAATTTGACACCCGAAATTGAAAAAAGCCTTATAAATGCGGCAACGCTGGCAGAGATCGACGATATTTACCGCCCGTTCCGCCCAAAGCGCAAAACGCGTGCCGGCATGGCAAAGGAGCGCGGCTTAGAGCCGCTTGCAAAGAAAATTCTGGCGCAGGAAAAGGGTGTTGACCCGATGAAGCTCGCCGAGGGTTACGTCAACGCAGAAAATGGTGTTAATACGTCGGAAGACGCACTGAACGGCGCGAAGGACATCATCGCGGAGACAATTTCCGACGACGCCGTTATGCGCCGCCGCCTGCGCATGGCTGCCATGGCGCAGGGCGTCATCACGAGCCGCGCCGCAAAGGACGAGGATTCCGTGTATCGCATGTATTATGAATTCTCTCAGCCGGCGGCAAAAATCGCAGGCCACCGCGTTCTGGCGCTGGACCGCGGCGAGCGCGAGGGCCTTTTAAAAGTTTCGCTTGAAATGGATGACGTGCGCGGGCAGGCAATCTTGACCTCCGCTTACGTAAAGGGCAATTCCGCGTGCAGCGAAGTCGTACGCGAAGCCGCAGTTGACGCATACGGCCGTCTCATTTTCCCGTCTATCGAGCGGGAAATTCGTGCGGAGCTGACCGAAAAAGCGTGCGACAACGCCATTAAGGTGTTCTCCGTAAACCTCCGTCAGCTTTTGATGCAGCCGCCCGTCAAAGGCCGCGTGACCATCGGCCTTGACCCCGGCTACCGCACGGGCTGCAAGGTCGCCGTTGTCGATGCCACGGGCAAGGTACTCGACACCGGCGTCATTTATCCCACGCACAGTGAGGCACGCGTGCGCGAAGCCAAACAGACGCTCGTAAGGCTTATCAAAAAGTATGGCGTCACACTCATCGCTATCGGCAACGGCACGGCGTCGAAGGAAACGGAGATCTTCACCGACGAAACGCTGCGCGAAAATCATCTTGATATCGATTACATGGTTGTCAGCGAGGCGGGCGCGTCGGTCTATTCCGCGTCGAAGCTTGCGGCGGCAGAGTACCCGGAGTACGACCTGACGCTGCGCAGCGCCGTTTCCATCGCGCACCGCTTGCAGGATCCGCTTGCAGAGCTCGTGAAGATTGACCCGAAGGCCATCGGTGTGGGGCAGTATCAGCACGATATGCCCGCAAAGCGTCTGGATGAAGCGCTCGGCGGCGTAGTCGAAGCCTGCGTGAATGCGGTCGGTGTTGACCTCAACACGGCATCACCGTCGCTGCTCGAAAACATCGCGGGCATTTCCTCCGCCGTGGCGAAGAACATCGTCGCGTATCGGCAGGAAAACGGCGCGTTCACAACGCGCACGCAGATCAAAAAAGTGCCGAAGCTCGGGCCGAAAGCGTTCGAGCAGTGCGCAGGTTTTCTGCGTGTGCCGGAAAGCAAGAATATCTTAGACCACACCGGTGTGCATCCGGAATCGTATGATGCGGCAGGCACTTTACTCACCGCCTGCGGCTATGACCTCAAAAAAGCGCCGGAGGGCGGTTTTAAGGGACTCAAGGAGGAAGCGGAAAAGCTGGGCATCGCAAAGCTCGCCGTGCAGTGCGGTGTAGGCGAGCCGACGTTAAAAGACATCATCGCGGAGCTGGAAAAGCCCGGCCGCGACCCGCGTGACGAGTTGCCCAGTCCCATCCTGCGCAGCGACATCAAGGACATGAAGGACTTGAAGCCCGGCATGGAAATGCGCGGCACGGTGCGCAACGTCATCGATTTCGGTGCATTCGTCGATATCGGTGTGCATCAGGACGGCCTTGTGCACATCACGCAGATCTCTGATAAATTCGTGCGTCACCCGTCCGATGTTTTGAAGGTTGGCGACATTGTGACCGTGTGGGTGCTTGCCGTAGACGTTGCGCGCGGTCGTATTTCCCTCACGATGAAAAAGCCGAAAGAGCAGCAAAATTAAAAAATCGCGGACAGCTTTGCGCTTTTTGTCCGTGAACGGTTGACACGAAGGCCCGGACGCGGTAAACTTGTTTTCGGCAAAACACAGAAAACATGGGGGCGAAAGAGGAAATAAGATGACAGAAGAACGCAGTGAAAGTGCAGCGGGGCTTTCCTTTAAAATGGGGGAGGCGCTGCTCAGAAACGGCGCGGAGATTTTTCGCGTGCAGGAGACCATGGAGCGCGTGGCGCGCGCCTACGACATAGAAGAATACGACGTGTACGTGCTTTCCAACGCAATCTTTGCAAACGCGGTGGAAAACGGAGAGAAGATCGACACAAAACTGAAATTCGTGCCCGGATCCACCATTCATTTCGGGCGCATTGTGGGCATCAACCAGCTTTCACGCGAGATTGTCGCGGGCAAAGTCTCGGTAGAGGAAGCCTATGCGCGCTTGCACGAGATCGTTTCCATTCCGTATACGCACCCCATTCGGCTCGACCTTGCGTGTGCCGTAGGCAGCGCGTGCTTCAGCTACCTGTTTGGCGGCACCGTGTTCGACGCCGCTGCGGCGTTCATCTGCGGCTTTGTTTTGCAGGTGTTCCTAAACGCCATCGATAGCCGCACGGCCTCTAAATTCATCATCAATCTGGCGTCAAGCGCTGTTGTGGCGGTTTGCGCCGTGCTGCTGTTTACCGTGGGGCTCGGCGACAGCTTAGATAAGATTATCATCGGCTCCATCATTCGTCTTGTGCCCGGCGTGGCGCTGACGACCTCCATCCGCGACTTTTTAAACGGCGATTATCTGAGTGGAACCATCCGCATAATCGACGCATTTCTGGTCGGCGGGTGCATCGCCATCGGCGTCGGTGCCGTGGTGATGACCTACATCAGCCTGACAGGAGGTGCGCCGCTCTTATGACACCGGAAGCTGTTTTCGATTGGGCAATCCAGACCGCGGTGGCGTTTGTGGCAACCATCGCGTTCTCCATCATTTTCCATACCCCGCGCGAGCAATACGTCTGCGCCGGGCTTGTCGGCGCATTTAGCTGGCTTATTTATATCGTCTATGTATATTTTACGGGCGATGTTGTGTTCGCGTCGTTTTTTGCGGCGCTCGGCCTCACCTATTTGGCGCGTGTATTCTCGTTTGCGCGCAAAGCGCCGCTGCCCGTGTTCCTCATCGCCGGAATTTTTCCCGTTGTGCCCGGCGCCGGTATTTATTATACGGGCTATCACATTTTCATGAACAACAACGTAGAGGCGATGTCCAAGGGCGTAGAGACCATTAAAATCGCCATTGCCATTGCGCTCGGCATCGGCATCGTCGTCTCACTGCCGCGCTTTTTCTTCACACTGCGCCGGAAAGGAAGCACCACTTGAAACAGGTCACCATCGCTCAAAACGACGCCAACCAGCGCGTCGATAAATTCCTCACAAAAACATACCCTAACCTGCCGCAGTCTATGCTGTATAAGGCTATCCGCAAAAAGGACATCAAGGTAAACGGCAAGCGCTGCGAGATTTCCACGCGATTGCAGGAGGGCGACGTGCTGACGATGTACTTGAAAGACGAGTTCTTCGCGCAGGCGCCGAAGGAATACGATTTTCTGAAAGCCCCGCTGAAGCTCAACATCATCTATGAAGACGAGAACATCATGATCCTCGATAAAAAGCCGGGGCTCATCGTGCACCCGGACGAGCACTATCATTTTGATTCGCTCATCGCGCGCGTGCAGCACTATCTTTACGAAAACGGGGAGTATGACCCGGAAGCGGAAAATTCTTTCGCCCCGGCGCTCATCAACCGCATAGACCGCAACACAGGCGGCATCGTTATGGCGGCCAAAAATGCTGAGACACTGCGTATCATGAACCAAAAGGTTAAGGACCGTGAGATGGATAAGCTCTATCTCTGCGTTGTGTGCGGCGTGCCGAAGAAGAAAACGGATATTTTAACGGGCTATCTTGAGAAAAACGAGAGCCAGAACCGCGTGTATATCTCGAATAAAAAAACGCCCGAAAGCCGCAGCATCAGGACAAAATACACGGTGCTTGAGACCCGCCGCGATTTCAGCTTGCTCGAGGTGGAGCTGCTCACCGGCCGCACGCACCAGATCCGCGCGCACATGGCGTCCATCGGCCACCCGCTTGCGGGCGACGGCAAATACGGCAAAAACGTGCAGAACAAAAAGACGGGCTTCCCGTATCAGGCGCTTTATTCCTATAAGCTTATCTTCCGCTTTACGACCGAGGCCGGCATGTTAAGCTACCTCGACGGCCGCGAGTTCACGGCACAGGACGTCTGGTTCCTCGATGAATTCCGCGCGTTTCCAAAGTAATTCAAATCCCAATAGAACAGAAACGCTCCCGTTTCCCTGCGCAGTGCAGAGGAACGGGAGCGTTTCTTGTGTGTTATAAGGATCAGAGGAGTGTGATATTAAAAGTAATTGAACGGGTTCGTGGTGCTGCCGTAGTAAATAACTTCAAAGTGAAGGTGCGGGCCCGTAGAATTGCCCGTAGAGCCCACGTAGGCGATCGTTTGGCCGGGGGAGACGGTATCACCCACAGAGCACGCAAGGGCGCTGGCATGCGCGTAGCGCGTGGAATAGCCGTTGCCGTGGTCAATGAACACGCAGTAGCCGTAGCTGTCCATCCAATCGCTGTAAATGACTTTGCCGCCGTCTGCCGCAACGATGGGCTTACCGTAGATGCCGCCGCCCGCAATGTCGATGCCGCGGTGGCCGCCGTCGCCGTAATAGCAGGTGATGTAGGTGTAACCCGGCATCGGCCACACAAAGCTGCCCGTGCCGATATATCCGACACCGCTGTCGTAAGAGCCGCCGGAGTTCGTGCTTGCGGCTTTCAAAGCGGCGTAGTAATCTTCGTACCATTTATCAATGGCCGCATCGGCCTCTTCTTTTTCCTTTTCGAGGCGCTCGGCTTCCGCCTGTGCTTCGGCTTCGTTCTGCTCGGCCTCGTCTAAGAGCTTCTGGTTTTCGAGGTACAGTGCGGAGAGCTCATCGCTTTTGGAATCGAGATCCTTTTTGTCGGTGCTCAGTTCTTCTTTGTCCGCGTTGATTTTTTCCACCTGCTCCTGAATGGAGGTCAGTTGCTCTTCAAGCGTGTCCAAAAGCTCGGTATCGTGCTTTGTAACGGACTGTATGACTTCACTTTTCTGCGTGTAATCCACAAGGCTTGTGCTGCTCAGCAAAATGGAAAGGTTAGAAGCTTCGCCCGCCATGTATAAGGCGCGCAGGCGCTTTTTCAGTTTCGTATAATTTGCGTTGATGCTGATGCGTGTGTCAGCAATATCCTGCTCGCCCTGTTCGATCTGCGCATCCAGCTCGTTGATGCGCTGCACCAGAATGTCAAGCTGCTGCTGGATAATATCGATCTTGCCCTGCAGCTCGTCGCGGTAGGCGCGCTTTTGGCTTACGTCATCACGCAGTTCTTCAAGGCGTTTGTTGTTTTCTTCCTCTTGCTTTTCGAGTTCGGCAAGCTGAGATTTTAAGTCCGTGATGGATTCTGCCGAAACGTTCGGCAGCTGCACCACGCCGGAATAAAAGGCTAAAAGACCTGCAAGCGTAAACGCGGTCAGACCGCGCAGAAAGCTGTGCTTACGCAACTGCGTTCTCTCCTTCGTTATTGAGATATTTGCCGATGGAAATGCTGCCGCCGAAAAGGCCGAACAGCGCACCGACAATGGCGTAGCCCGCAATGATGTACATCACATACGGGTCGATATCCACAGCGTTAAGGAACGGCACGATGTTATAAAGCGCCTGTACCGCGTACTTATAGGCAACGAGCAGAATCGCAACGGAAATGCCGCCGGAAATGAGGCCGATGAGCATGCCCTCTACGATGAACGGGATGCGCACGAAGCCGTTCGTTGCACCGACGGACTTCATAATGCTGATTTCCGTGCGGCGGGAGAACATCGTGACCTTAACGGTGTTGGAAATGATGAACAGGGAAACGATGGCGAGGATGACGATGATTGCGAGGCTTGCCACGCGCACGATCATATCGATGTTCGAAAGCTTTGTGGCAATGTCGCTGTAATCGGTGTAGTGATCCACGCCCTCAATGGCCTGTATCTGCTGTATAGTTTCGTCATATTTGGAGAGATCATGCATGGAAATTTGATAAGCGTCCGGCAGCGGGTTTTCGTCGCCGTCCAAACCCTCCAGCACAACGGCGTTTTCGCCGAGCAAGTCCATCATGTCGGCAAGACCGTCGTCTTTCGGCACAAAGGTGCATTCGCTCACGTTTTCGATGCTGCGAATCTGGTCGCCAACCTGCACGGCGGAAAGAGACGGCAAACCGTTCGTCAGATACACCGTGATGCTGTTGTTGTCTTCAATGGAGGACATCATGGAGGTAAGGTTGATGGAAACAAGGCTTGCGCAGCCGGTCAAAAGCAGGCAAGAGATCAGCACGCCGATGGAGGCGATACTCATCGTTCTGTTTTTCCAAAGGTTTTTTACGCCTTCTTTGAGCAAATATCCGAAATTATGAAACTTCATGGGAATCTGTTACCATCCTTTCACACAGGTCAGCCGTTTGCCTGGTCGTTGTTTTGCGGAGCCGTGAATTCTTTCGTTGCATACGGCTGTGCGTCGGCATCCGCCTTGGCGCGTGCTTCCTTTGCACGGCGAATGGCCTCGCGGTCTACGGCTACGGTCTCCTGTGTGGCAACGGCCTGTGCCGCAGCCTGCTGCTCCTTGGAGATGGCAGCGGTATCGGCCACAATCTCGCCGCTGTGAATCTGAATGATGCGCTTGTGGAAGTGCTTGACAAGGGAGTGCTCGTGCGTGACCATCAGCACGGTGGTGCCGCGCTCGTTGATGGCGCTGAGCAGATCTACGATCTCGTAGGAAAGTGCCGGGTCGATGTTGCCGGTCGGCTCGTCCGCGATGATCATGGAGGGGTTATTGACAAGGGCGCGCGCAAGGCCCACACGCTGGCGTTCGCCGCCGGACATTTCGGTGGGGTAATGCTTTGCTTTGTGCTGTAAGCCCACAAGGCCCAGAATATACGGCACGCGCTTTTTAATGGCTTTCGGGGAGGCGCCCACAACGCGCATGGCAAACGCCACGTTGTCGTACACGGTCATGTGGTCGATGAGGCGGAAATCCTGGAACACAAGGCCCATTTTTCTGCGCACATACGGGATCTTGCCCTTGCGGATGTGGCTGATGTCCTGGCCGTCAATGAGCACCTGACCTTCGTTCGGGCGCTCCTCACAGGTAATGAGCTTCAAAAAGGTACTTTTGCCCGCGCCGCTGGAACCGACGATAAAGACGAACTCGCCTTTTTCGACCTTCAGGTTGATGTTGTGCAGCGCTTCCGTACCGTTATTGTAAACTTTAGAAACATTGCGGAATTCGATCAAAGTGTACTCCTCCTTTGGAGATATAAATAAACTCGGCGCGGCAGAATGCCCGCCCGGTCATTTGCAAATGAAAATCTCATTTGGGTGAAATACCGCAGAAAGCCTACGATACCACCTTGCTATTATACCAACATGGTTTGCATTTTTAATTCTAAAAAAGAATTATTCGTTATACTTTTGTAACTTTTGTAACTTCTTGTAATGAAAAATTTGCGCAGAAAGCAGCAGCGCCGCACAAAACCGTGTAAAGGCTCTGTGCGGCGCTGCATTAGGAATAAATAAAACGAGAAATCAATCAGAATTTAGAGGGGCTGCTGGAAAGGTACTTTTTGACCATCAGCGCTACCTTAAAGACGATGGCGTCCTCAAACTCACGCAGGTCAAGGCCGGTAATCTTCTTGATCTTCTCAAGGCGGTAAACAAGCGTGTTTCTGTGGACGAACAGCTTTCTGGAGGTCTCGGAAACGTTCAGGTTATTTTCAAAGAAACGCTGAATGGTGAACAGCGTCTCGTGGTCGAGGGACTCAATGGAGCCGCGCTTGAAAACTTCCTTCAGGAACATTTCGCAAAGCGTGGTCGGCAGCTGATAAATCAGACGGGCAATGCCGAGGTTGTTATAGCTGACAATGGTCTTTTCGGTGTCGAATACCTTGCCGACCTCAAGCGCAATCTGGGCTTCCTTAAAGGAGCGCGCAAGATCCTTGATGCTGTCTACAACGGTGCCGATGCCCACAACGCAGTGGGTGTAGAACTCGCTCGAAAGCGTGTCTACAATGGAGCCGGCAAGCTTATCGATGTCGCGCGGGTCGATGTTGGAGCGAATCTCCTTCACGAGCGCGATGTCCGTCTCATTGATGTTGATGACGAAATCCTTGTTCTTGTCCGGGAACAGATTCTGCACCACGTCGTACGCGGAAACATCGGTCTGGTTCGTCACTTTGATGAGCATGCAGACGCGGCTGACATCAGAGTTGAAGCGCAGCTCGCGGCTCTTCAGATAAATGTCGCCGGGCAGGATGTTATCGAGGATAACGTTTTTGATGAAATTGCTGCGGTCATACTTTTCATCGTAATACTGCTTGATGCTGTTCAGAGAAACAGCCAGAAGGCCGACATATTTTGCGGCTTCCGGGTCGTTGCCGGAGACGAACACTGCGTATTCCGGGCGCGGGCGGCTGCCGAAGGATTTATATGTGTAGTTGCCGGAAACAAATGCAGCCTGAGATGCAATGTCTTCCGCCGTTACGGATTCCGTTACTTCGCCGATCTTGCCGAGCTCGCTGCACGCGATAATCACGGAGGACTCGTCGATGACGCCGATCGTGCGGTCAATGGAATCACGCATCTGATGAATGACGCCCTGAAACAGTCTATTGGACATGATTTCCTCTTTTCTCCGTCGCTTCAAATTCAGTCCTGCGCGGTTTTCGACGGCTCCCGCACAGTTATCCATTCTCTATGTTATCTATATTACAGAATTAAAACCGATTTTTCAAGTCTTTTTGAGTATTTTTTTTGAGAGTTCGTAAATCTGCACAAACTGAAAGACTCCGTTTGCTCTGTAAGCAATTTAGACCCCGTATAGCGACTAAAAACAGGAGCGGCACAGGAAAAACGCCCGTGCCGCCCGAAATTGCGATGCTCTTTACTTTAAGTATTCGGTGAAAACATAGCCTGTGCGGCTGCCGTAGCTCACCTTGTACCACTCGCTTGTGGTCTTTTCCAAAACCGTCACGCTTGCGCCCTCCGGGATGACCGTCAGCACATTTGTGTCCGTGCCGGTGCCTGCACGCAGGTTAAGATATGCCGTGGTGCGCATCGTATCGGAAGAAGCGGAGCTGTCCGTGCTGCCGGAATTGCTACCGTTCATTGTGATATATTCGCTGAACATATAGCCGCTCTTGCCGTTCACGGTCACGCCGTACCAGTCGCTCACGCTTGTGTCCGTCACGGTGATGGCCGTACCGTTTGCGATAACGCCGAGGGAGCGGTAGTTTGTGCCGCGGCCTTCGCGCAGGTGTACGTCTTCGTTCGTCTGTGCGGAAGCGGAGCCGTCTGTGCTGCCGGAAGACGTGTTGTTATCGGAGCTACCCGTGTCGGTCAGCTTGATGTATTCGCTGTACATGTAGCCGCTTTTGCCGTTTACGGTCACTGCATACCACACGTCGCTTTTATCCGTTACGGTAATGGCCGTGCCGCCCGGAATCACGCCGAGTGAACTGTAATTCGTGCCCTTGCCGCTGCGCAGGTGCACGCCGGTGGTCGTCTTTGCGGCCTCGCCGTTTGTGCCCGTGTTGGAATTATCGGAGCTGCCGGAGTCGGAAGAATCATCCTCGTTCACCGTGCCGGTCACGTTTAGATATTCGGAGAAAACGTAGCCCTTCTGACCGGAAGCAGTTGTCACGGCATACCATTCGCTGTTCTTCGTGCTTGTTACGTTCACTTTTGTACCCTCTGCCAGCACCGTAATGGTGTCATAGCTAAGGCCCGGGCCCTTGCGCAGGCGCACACCGGCAGTCGTCTTCGCGTTGAATGCGGAGTCTGCTTCGGAGAAGCTGCCGTTTGCGGAAGACGGCGTTTTGTCGGAAACACCGTCGCTGCCGAAGGTATACGTCACACCGTTGATGGTGCGGGTGGTGTTGATGACATATTCGCCGTTTTCATAATAGAAATAGTCGCCGTCAAACTTATACCAGCCTGTCGTGGGGTATGTAATGCTGCCAAGCTTGTGCCATTGCAGCCAACCATGGCCCGGAATGGATTCGTAGCGCATATTAACGCCCCATGTGCTGTTGTCCACCACCATGCCGTTGCCAACGTACACGCCCACGTGGTCATAGTTCGCAATGGTCACAATCAGGCCGTGCGTGCGCGGGATCGTATCGATTGGGCCGGATTCCACCGCGTCGTTCGCCTGCGCCGTAACGGTGCGGGGATAGTTCCAGTTCGGCTGAATGTTGCTGTTATCATCCACCCAGCAGAAGTAAGAATAAATAAGACCGCTGCAATCCGAGGCACGCACACCGTTCGAGTTAAAGTTGCCGTAAGCGCCGTAAGAATACTGCCAACCGTCGCGATAGGCCTTTAAAGCGTGCTCCGCAAGGCCGATGGATGTCAGCTCCGCGGAAGCCGCGCTGACGGTCGTGCCGGTGTTCGGCAGTACAGTGCTGCATATCAAAATAAGCACGGCAAGCAAAAAGACCGCAGCCGTTCGGGAAAGCTTTTTCACGTTCTGCATTGTTGTGTTCCTCCGTTCGTCATTACATTATATAAACGTATAAGCGTGTGTTCACGGCGGACGGTCCGCCGCAAAGATGTGGGCAACAGTTATTACAAATCGGTAACATTGTATCACAAAGATTACAAAAATGCAACCCCCATTCGCTTTCACGTGCAAAGAGGCTTATACGATCTGTATACAACATTGAAAACGCAGAATGTTTCACGCTGCGAAATGTTATAAGACCGCCGGGTTTTCCACAAATCACTCACCCTGTGGGGGAAAGTTGAGTGTATCCGTAAAAACCGCGGAATCCCCCGCCGAAATGCCCGGAAACCTTGACAAAATCCCGTGAAAATGCAATAATATTAAGTCAATAGAATGTCATCAAACACACTATTTATAAACACGCTTGTGTTTTGATAAACTGGAGGGAGAAAACGTGTCTAAAGAGCTTGCTAAGGCTTACGAGCCGAAAGAAGTTGAAGACCGGATCTATGACTTCTGGATGAAGGGCAAATACTTTCATGCCGAGGTAGATCCCAAAAAGAAGCCGTACACCATCGTCATTCCGCCCCCGAACATCACGGGTCAGCTGCACCTTGGCCATGCCATGGATGAAACGCTGCAGGATACGCTCATTCGTTGGCGCAGAATGCAGGGCTATTCTGCTCTGTGGCTGCCGGGCACCGACCACGCTTCCATCGCAACGGAGGCGAAGATCGTAGAGGCCATGCGCAAAGAGGGCATCACAAAGGAAGAAATCGGCCGCGAAAAGTTCCTGGAGCGCGCCTGGGCGTGGAAGGATCAGTACGGCGGCAGGATTGTCGAGCAGCTCAAAAAGCTCGGCTCCTCCTGTGACTGGGATCGCCTGCGCTTCACGATGGACGAGGGCTGCAACAAGGCCGTCAACCACGTTTTCAAGAAGCTGTACGACAAGGGGCTCATCTACCGCGGTGAGCGCATCATCAACTGGTGCCCGCACTGTAAGACCTCCATTTCCGACGCCGAGGTCGTGTTCGAGGAAAAGGAAGGCTCCTTCTGGCATCTGCGTTACCCGTTGAGCGACGGCTCCGGCTACATTGAGCTTGCGACCACCCGCCCGGAAACCATGCTGGGCGATACCGCCGTGGCGGTGCACCCGGATGACGAGCGCTACAAGGCACTCGTCGGCAAAACGGTCATTCTGCCGCTCGTCAATAAAGAAATCCCGATCATTGCCGATAGCTATGTGGAGCAGGACTTCGGTACCGGCGTTGTGAAGATCACCCCGGCACATGACCCGAACGACTTTGAGGTTGGTCTGCGCCATAATCTGCCCGTCATCAACGTCATGGACGACGGCGGTGTCATCAACGAAAATGGTGGCAAATACGCCGGTATGCCGGCGCTCGAGGCCAGAAAGCAGATTGTCAAGGATCTCGACGAAGTAGGCTTCCTCATTAAAATTGAGCCGATCAAGCACAACGTCGGCACCTGCTATCGCTGCGGCACCGTTGTGGAGCCGCGCGTTTCCACGCAGTGGTTTGTCAAAATGGAGCCCCTCGCAAAGCCGGCCATCGATGCCGTTAAGGACGGCGACATCCGCTTCATTCCGGAGCGCATGGATAAGGTCTATTATAATTGGATGGAGAACATCAAGGACTGGTGTATCTCCCGTCAGCTGTGGTGGGGTCACCAGATTCCGGCGTGGTACTGCGAGTGCGGCGAGACCATCGTCTCCGAGGCTGTGCCTACCGTCTGCCCGAAATGCGGCGGCACACACCTGACCCGCGACCCCGATACGCTTGATACGTGGTTCTCCTCCGCGCTGTGGCCGTTCTCCACGCTCGGCTGGCCGGATAACACCGAAGAGCTTAAATATTTCTACCCGACGAACACCCTTGTCACGGGTTATGACATCATCTTCTTCTGGGTGGCACGCATGATCTTCTCGGGTCTTGAGCACATGGGCGAAGTGCCGTTCAACACGGTGTTCTTCCACGGCCTCATCCGCGACGCACAGGGCAGAAAGATGAGTAAGTCTCTCGGCAACGGTGTCGATCCGCTCGATGTCATCAGCGTTTACGGCGCAGATGCCCTGCGCTTTACGCTCGTTACGGGCAACAGCCCCGGAAACGACCTGCGTTTCTCCGAGGAAAAGGTCAGCGCTTCCAGAAACTTTGCCAATAAGATCTGGAACGCCGCACGCTTTATCCTTATGAATATCAAAGGCAAGGACATCGACTGCGCCCTGCCGAAAAAACTCTATACAAGCGATAAGTGGATCTTAAACCGCTTCAATAACGTCACGGCAGCCGTCACCGAAAACCTCGAGAAGTTCGAGCTCGGCATGGCGGTCAGCAAGCTCTATGACTTCATCTGGGACGATTTCTGCGATTGGTACATCGAACTTGCAAAGATCCGCATGAACGGCGCGGACGAAGAGAGCGCAGACAGCGCCCGCCGTGTCCTCGTCTGGACGATGAGCAACACCTTAAAGCTCCTGCACCCGTTTATGCCGTACATCACGGAAGAAATTTGGCAGACGCTGCCGCATGACGGTGAAGCCCTTATCGTCGCAAAGTGGCCGGAGTACGACGAAGCCCTCTCCTTCCCGCAGGAAGCAAAGAACCTCGAAAACGTTATGGCGCTCATCCGTGCCATCCGCACCCGCCGCAATGAGATGAATGTGCCGCCGTCGAAGAAAGCGCACATCTACATCGATACCGCGCATCCGGCACCGTATGAGGAAGCGAGCGAATTCATTGCACGCCTCGCTTACGGCTCCAAGGTCGAGATCGGCACGGGCTTTGACGTACAGGGGGCCGTAACGGCTGTGACCGACGACGCAAAGGCGCTGTTGCCGATGGACGATCTTGTCGATAAGGCAGCGGAGACCGCACGTCTCAACAAGGAGCTTGCAAACGCACAGAAGCAGCTCGATACCGTCAAGGCGAAGCTTGCAAATGAAAAATTCACCTCCAAAGCGCCGCAGAATGTCATCGACGGCGTAAAGGCAAACGGCGAAAAGCTGGAAGCAAAGATCAAACTGATCCTCGAAACATTGGAGAGCTATCAATAATGACCTACGAAGAAGCACTGCAAAAGATCAATTCCCGGCTGCGCTTCGGCATCAAGCCGGGGCTGGAGCGCATTGAAGCGCTTTGCAAAAAGCTCGGCGATCCGCAGAAGAAGCCGCGTTTTGTCCACGTAGCCGGCACGAATGGCAAGGGCACCACCTGCACGCTTATCGCGAGCGTGCTTACGGCGGCGGGCTACCGCACGGGCCTCTACACGTCCCCGTATGTGCTCGATTTCCGTGAGCGCTTCCGCATCGACGGCGAGATGATCCCCGAGGCGGAGCTCATCGAAGAAGTAAAGCGCGTGTCGCCCGTTGCGGACGAGCTTGAAGCCGCAGGCGATACCGTTACGGAGTTCGAGTTCATCACCGCGCTCGCGTTCGATTGGTTCGCGCAGCGCAACTGCGATTTTGTCGTGCTCGAGGTCGGTCTCGGCGGTCGATTTGACGCGACGAATGTCATCGATACGCCGGAAGCTGCGGCCATTGCGTCCATTTCGCTCGACCACACGGCGATTTTAGGCGATACCTACGCGAAGATCGCGTTCGAGAAAGCGGGCATCATCAAAAAAGGCGGCGACGTCGTGCTGTACCCCGTGCAGGATCCGTCCGTGTTCGAGACTATCGAATCGGCGTGCAACGAGCGCGGCGCACACCTGCATATCCCGGATGAAAAGAACATGCAGGTAAACGGTACTGCACTTACGGGCACCGCGCTTACGTGGCGCGGCCTGCCGCTTACGCTGCCGTTTACGGGCGTGCATCAGGTGCACAACGCCGCCACGGCGCTTACCGTGCTCGACGTTCTGCGCGAAAAGCACGCAAACATCACCGATGAGGCGCTGCAAAAGGGATTTGCCTCGGCGTATATCCCGGCGCGTATGGAGATTTTGTCCCAAAAGCCGCTCGTGCTTTTAGATGGCGGCCACAACCCCGGCTGTGCCTCTGCGTTGCATGAAGTGCTCAAAACACATCTTTCCGGCCGTCATATCACAGCCATTATGGGCATGATGGCGGATAAGGACAGCATGCGTTATCTGGAGCTGACCGCGCCGCACTTTGAGAGAATTATCACGGTGCAGCCGCAAAACCCGCGCTCTTTATCGGCGGAAGCCCTCGCGGACGAAGCAAAGCACTTCTGCAAAGACGTGCAGCCTGCGCAGAGCATGAAAGACGCGATAGAGAAAGCAACCGTTTCAGGCGACGAAGTGCTCGTCATCTGCGGTTCATTCTTCTTAGCATCTGAAATTCGCGACCTCGCCATCGAAAAATACAAGGCGTAACACAAATTTAATCGGCCGACACACTGCGGCAAAAAATACGGACAGGTTCCTTTAGAATTTTCTAAGGAGCCTGTCCTTTTTGTTATTATTTAAATTTCAAACGGACATTTCGGGCCTTAAAGGAGCGAACACGATGAATTTGCGAATTGAATTAAAAGGCGGTGCGATGACGGCCTCCATGCGCGGCGAGCTCGACCACCACACTGCCGGTGAAATGCGGGAGCAGATCGATAGTACAGCGAAAAAAGTGCGCCCGCAAAAGCTGATTTTAGATTTTAAAGAGGTACCGTTTATGGATTCCTCCGGCATCGGGCTGATTCTCGGCCGTGTCCGCACGGCGGCGCTGTGGGGCGGGCACGTCACCGTACGCGGATTGTCACCGCAGTTAAAGAAAATGGCGGAGCTTTCCGGCGTCTCCGCGCTCGCGGTGCTGGAAGACACCGGGAAAGGAGCGAAAACATGAAACAGATCATCAACCGCATGGAGCTGCGCTTCCCGTCCGGCTCCGTCAACGAAAGCTTTGCGCGTGGCGCGGTCTCCGCGTTCGTCCTGTGCCTTGACCCCCTCGTCACAGACTTAAACGATTTAAAGACCGCCGTCAGCGAAGCCGTGACGAACGCCATTGTCCACGGCTACCGCGATACCATCGGCACCGTGTACATAACGGCTGTAATCTACGCGGACGGCACCGTGCAGGTCAAGGTGCGCGACCGCGGCTGCGGCATCCCGGATATCGAAAAAGCCATGGAGCCGCTGTTTACCACCGGGGGAGAGGAGCGCGCGGGGCTCGGCTTTGCCGTGATGCAAAGCTTCTGCGACAGCGTGCGTGTCATTTCAAAGCCTCAAAAAGGCACCACCGTGACGCTCACAAAACGGTTTGAGCGCAAGCCGAATGGAGAATAAAGACTTTGCCGAGCGCAACGTGGGGCTTGTGCGCGCGCTTGTGCCGCGTTTTCTCGGGCGCGGCATCGAATACGACGACCTCTTTCAGGCGGGCTGCGAGGGGCTCATCAAAGCCGCCGCACACTTTGACCCCGACCGCGGCTATAAGTTTTCCACATACGCCGTGCCTGTCATTTTAGGCGAAATGCGCCGCCTGTTCCGCGAGGGCGGCACGGTAAAGGTTTCGCGCGGATTGAAAGAGCTTTCCATAAAAGCGGTGCGCCTATCCGAACAGATCGAAACGGAGACCGGAAAAGCGCCGAGTGTGTCCGTTCTTGCGGAAAAGCTCGGTGTTCCCGAAGAAAAGTGCGCGGAAGCCCTGAATGCCGCGGCACAGCCCGTTTCTCTCACCGGCGACGACGAAAACAACGAGACGGACATTCCCGTCGACGCACCGGAAGAAAAAATCACCGATCACCTCGCCTTGCAGCAAATACTAAAGGCGCTGCCCGAGGAGGACCAGCGCCTTATCTACTATCGCTATTTTAAAAATCAGACCCAAACGGAAACGGCCAAAAGGCTCGGCACCACACAGGTGCAAATCAGCCGTCGCGAGAAAAAATTACTCCTCCGTCTGCGTGGTCTGCTGCTGTGAGGTTGTTTCCGCGCCCGCCAAAACGGTGCGCGTGTTCTTTAAGAAGTTGTAGTCGCTCAGCAGCATGGCGTAATACGCCAAATTCACAACGCCCTGACGCTCCCAACGGTGGCATTCGCGCAAAACGCCTTCGCGCTGAAAGCCGGATTTCTCCAAAATGCGCTGCTTGTCAATGTCCGCATCTAAGCAAACGGACTGCACGCGGTTCACGCGTGCCATCTCAAACAGGTAGCGGCACAGCGCGCCCATAGCTTCTGCCGGATATTCCGTGCCCACACAGCGGCGGCCGAACAAAAAGCGCAGCTGCACCATGTTCATGCCCTCGTCCACACCGCCGATCTCGATCCACCCGATGAGGTGTGCGAGGTCGGTGTTTGCATATACGCCGAGCGTTACGGTGCGCTTTGCGGCAAACTGCGCGTTAGCATCCTGAATTTTATATTCCGCCTGCACGCGCTCCTTGGCGGGCGCTTCATATTCGTAGCGGTACAGTTCTTCGTCCTGCATAATCTCCCACAGCGCGTCGCCGTCCGCAAAGCCAAGGCGGCTCAGCGTCACGTTTGCACTGGTGAGAAACGGGCAGCTCTCAAAAAGCAATTCGGTTCTCATTTCGGTTTCTCCCATCCCTCATAATATCGTAAGCGGAAGCGGCGTCTTAAACCAGTGCCGGCAGCTCCGCAATATCGTAAATCTTTGGCACGTTTTCCACATTGCCAAAGCCGTAAGCGGCGAAAATAAACGGCACGCCCGCCTGTGTCGCGGAGTTATAATCCCACACCGTGTCGCCCACGTATACCGGGGCTTTCAAGTGATTGTGCTCCACGACCAGCGCGATGTTGTCGGCCTTCGGCTTACCTGTGCTGCCCATGCACTCATAGTCCGTAAAATACTGCGCCATGTTGTGCGCCTTCAAAAACGCCTGAATATACCCGTTGTCGCAGTTGCTCACAATGCACAGCGTGTGCGTTTCGGAAAGCTTTTTCAGTGTCTCGTGCATATGCGGGTATAGCTTTGCGCCGTGCTCTGCAAGATATTTACATTCCAGCTTGAAATCCTCGTTAAAGACCTGCATTCGGCGCTCGTAAGAAAGGTACGTGAACAGCTTCTCCGCCAGATCGTCCATACCAAGGCCCATCACGCCTGCGTATTCCTCTTTTGTGGGCAGGTGCGTCACGTCCGGCTGCGTCTTTAAATACTCGAGCAGCACCAGATGTCCTTCCTCCACGGCGTCCCACAGGGTGCCGTCCAGGTCAAAAATAATGCCATCGTATTTCATCGGAAATCTTTCTCCTTTATATATAATAGTATAGGGGAGAGGGCGCTCAGCCCTCCAAATGGTTCAGATCATACGGCGTTTGCTGATAAACGTAGTAGTTCAGCCAGTTTGCAACAAGCAGATGTGCGTTGCTGCGCCACGTAAACGGGGGTGTCTTCTGGTCGTCGTCATCCGGGAAATAATTGTACGGCACTTTGGGGTTCAAGCCCTTATTGATGTCGCGGAAGTATTCCTTCGCCAGCGTGTCGCGGTCATATTCCGCGTGGCCCGTCACAAAGAACTTGCGCCCGCTCTTTTCGGCGACGATATGCACGCCCGCAAGGTCGGAGAGCGAAAGTACAATGAGCTCGTCGTGCTTTTTGATGTCGTCAAGGTAAACCTCCGTGTAGCGCGAGTGCGGCGCAAAGTAATTATCGTCAAAGCCGCGCATCAAGGGGTGATACGGGTTCAACACATGGTGATTGTAAATGCCGGAGAGCTTTTCCTTCATCAAATGCTTCTGAATGCCATAATGGTAGTAAAGACCGGCCTGCGCGCCCCAGCAGATATAGAGAACGGAATACACATGCGTTTTGCTCCATTCCATAATGGCACACATTTCGTCCCAGTAGTCCACTTCCTCAAACGGCATCTTTTCCACCGGCGCGCCCGTGATGATGAGGCCGTCAAAGCGCTGGTCCTTCACGTCGTTAAAGGTCTTATAGAATGTATTCAGATGATAAGAGCTCGTGTTGCGGCTGACATGCGATGCCATGTGCAACAACTCAACGTCCACCTGCAGCGGCGTGTTGCCCAGCAAACGCAAAAGCTGCGTCTCGGTCTCGATCTTCGTCGGCATCAAATTAAGTATCGCGATCTTTAAGGGGCGAATGTCCTGCAAAGCGGCACGCTCGTGCGTCATCACAAAGATGTTTTCAGACTCCAAAACCTCAATGGCGGGCAAATCCGCCTGTATACGAATAGGCATTGCTTTTTTTACCTCCGTCATATATACTATTATATAGGGCACAGGGGCCCGATACGTTTCAGTATAGCATACTTTGTCCCTCTGTAAAAGAGAGTAAAAGCGGTTTGAAGCGATTTTTTTCAAAGTTTTTTCAAAAGTTTTTCGGACTTTTTTCAGAAAAAAACGAAAAACGCAAAAGAAAAGGCAAAAGCGGCGGTTTTGTTTACACTGTATGTTGTTGATTTTGTGCAAGCAAAACACAATATATGTACACAAGAAAGAAAATCGAAAAAAACTTAAAAAAAACGAAAAAAAGTGTTGACAAAAAGGGCTCCCCGTGGTATTATATACAAGCGCTCGAGAGAGACGGCAAAAAACCGAAAGCGAAAAGCTGAAAGGAAAGCCGCTCGAAAGAGAGCACAGGACCTTGAAAATTAAACAACGAGAGAAAGAATGGAACCTGTAATTTCTTTGAGAAACTCAAAGAAACTTACGAGAAACAGAACTCAACAAATCTGTGACGAACGTCAGAACGACGTTATGAGCGAATTAAAGCTCTGAAAAAGATTTGAACGCGAAAGCGTTTAGATACAATTTTTTAGAGAGTTTGATCCTGGCTCAGGACGAACGCTGGCGGCGTGCCTAACACATGCAAGTCGAACGGAGTTGAAAGGAGCTTGCTTTTTTCAACTCAGTGGCGGACGGGTGAGTAACGCGTGAGTAACCTGCCTTTCAGAGGGGGATAACGTTCTGAAAAGAACGCTAATACCGCATAAGATTGTAGCTTCGCATGGAGCAGCAATCAAAGGAGCAATCCGCTGAAAGATGGACTCGCGTCCGATTAGATAGTTGGCGGGGTAACGGCCCACCAAGTCGACGATCGGTAGCCGGACTGAGAGGTTGATCGGCCACATTGGGACTGAGACACGGCCCAGACTCCTACGGGAGGCAGCAGTGAGGGATATTGGGCAATGGGGGAAACCCTGACCCAGCAACGCCGCGTGAGGGATGACGGTTTTCGGATTGTAAACCTCTGTCCTCTGTGAAGATAGTGACGGTAGCAGAGGAGGAAGCTCCGGCTAACTACGTGCCAGCAGCCGCGGTAATACGTAGGGAGCAAGCGTTGTCCGGATTTACTGGGTGTAAAGGGTGCGTAGGCGGATTGGCAAGTCAGAAGTGAAATCCATGGGCTTAACCCATGAACTGCTTTTGAAACTGTTAGTCTTGAGTGAAGTAGAGGTAGGCGGAATTCCCGGTGTAGCGGTGAAATGCGTAGAGATCGGGAGGAACACCAGTGGCGAAGGCGGCCTACTGGGCTTTAACTGACGCTGAGGCACGAAAGTGTGGGTAGCAAACAGGATTAGATACCCTGGTAGTCCACACTGTAAACGATGATTACTAGGTGTGGGGGGTCTAACCCCCTCCGTGCCGGAGTTAACACAATAAGTAATCCACCTGGGGAGTACGACCGCAAGGTTGAAACTCAAAGGAATTGACGGGGGCCCGCACAAGCAGTGGAGTATGTGGTTTAATTCGACGCAACGCGAAGAACCTTACCAGGTCTTGACATCCAACTAACGAAGCAGAGATGCATTAGGTGCCCTTCGGGGAAAGTTGAGACAGGTGGTGCATGGTTGTCGTCAGCTCGTGTCGTGAGATGTTGGGTTAAGTCCCGCAACGAGCGCAACCCTTGTGATTAGTTGCTACGCAAGAGCACTCTAATCAGACTGCCGTTGACAAAACGGAGGAAGGTGGGGACGACGTCAAATCATCATGCCCTTTATGACCTGGGCTACACACGTACTACAATGGTCGTTAACAGAGGGAAGCAATACCGCGAGGTGGAGCAAAACCCTAAAAACGGTCTCAGTTCAGATTGTAGGCTGCAACTCGCCTACATGAAGTTGGAATTGCTAGTAATCGCGGATCAGCATGCCGCGGTGAATACGTTCCCGGGCCTTGTACACACCGCCCGTCACACCATGGGAGCCGGTAATACCCGAAGTCAGTAGTTTAACCGTAAGGAGAACGCTGCCGAAGGTAGGATTGGCGACTGGGGTGAAGTCGTAACAAGGTAGCCGTATCGGAAGGTGCGGCTGGATCACCTCCTTTCTATGGAGAACCAAGAACAGCTAAGGTTGTTCTTCAACATCCTAGGTTAGATTGCAGGGGAAACTTTTAATCGTTGTTTAATTTTGAGGGTCTTGATCCTCAAGAACGGGGCATCTTCGTTCTGAAAAGAATATGGGGGTGTAGCTCAGCTGGGAGAGCACCTGCTTTGCAAGCAGGGGGTCATCGGTTCGATCCCGTTCATCTCCACCAAGGGCCGAAAGGTTCGAACAACCGGTGGTTTAACTAGATATGGGCTTATAGCTCAGCCGGTTAGAGCGCACGCCTGATAAGCGTGAGGTCGGTGGTTCGAGTCCACTTAAGCCCACCAAGCGGAGCAATCCGCAAAATGTACCTTGAAAACTGAATAAAGCGAAGCAGATAAAAATGCGAGAAAACTGTTATTTACTAGAGAATTATTTAAAAGGTCTAACGATCCAAATAATTGTTTAGGGTAATAACTGCAATTTCAAAGAAGCGAAAAAGTTTAAGTTTATTCTTTGCAAAGAGAAATAACTACAAAACTCATTTCTAATTCCAAGAAGAGAACACATGGTCAAGCTACAAAGAGCGCAAGGGGAATGCCTTGGCACTGGGAGCCGATGAAGGACGCGACTAACTGCGATAAGCTACGGGGAGCCGTAAGTAGGCATTGATCCGTAGATTTCCGAATGGAGCAATCCGATTAAAGTCATGTTTAATCATCATACACTGAATACATAGGTGTATGAGGGGAACCGCCTGAACTGAAACATCTAAGTAGGGCGAGGAAGAGAAATCAACCGAGATTCCGCTAGTAGTGGCGAGCGAACGCGGAGGAGGCCAAACCAAGAGTAGTAATACTTTTGGGGTTTGGACAGCAATGTGTAGGATTAAGTTTAGCAGAATGGCATGGGAAGGCCAACGAAACAGTGTGAGAGTCACGTATGCGAAAAGCAAAATCCGCTAGCTGTATCCAGAGTACCGCCGGACACGTGAAACCCGGTGGGAATATGGGGGGACCACCCTCCAAGCCTAAATACTACCCAGTGACCGATAGTGTATAGTACTGTGAAGGAAAGGTGAAAAGGACCCCGGGAGGGGAGTGAAAAAGAACCTGAAACCTTGTGCTTACAAGCACCGAGAGCCCATCAACGGGTGATCGGGTACCTTTTGTAGAATGGTCCGGCGAGTGAATGTAACTGGCGAGGTTAAGGACTTAAGGTCCGGAGCCGTAGCGAGAGCGAGTCTGAATAGGGCGTATGAAGTCAGTTGTATTCGACCCGAAACCGGGTGACCTACCCATGTCCAGGTTGAAGTGGAGGTAAAACTCCATGGAGGACCGAACCGACTCCCGTTGAAATGGTAGCGGATGAGGTGTGGGTAGCGGAGAAATTCCAATCGAACCCGGAGATAGCTGGTTCTCTCCGAAATAGTTTTAGGACTAGCCTCGTATTAGATTACCGGAGGTAAAGCACTGAATGAGCTAGGGGCCGAGAGGTTACTGAACTCTATCAAACTCAGAATGCCGGATAATTGATGTACGGGAGTCAGACAGTGTGAGATAAGTTTCATTGTCAAAAGGGAAACAGCCCAGACCCACAGCTAAGGTCCCAAAGTACGGTTAAGTGGAAAAGGATGTGGGGTTGCACAGACAACCAGGATGTTGGCTTAGAAGCAGCCACTCATTAAAAGAGTGCGTAATAGCTCACTGGTCGAGTGACCCTGCGCCGAAAATTTAACGGGGCTAAATCGTACACCGAAGCTTGGGATGCAGTAATGCATGGTAGGAGAGCGTCGTATAAGGGGTGAAGTCAGAGCGTAAGCGCTGGTGGACTTTATACGAGTGAGAATGCCGGAATGAGTAGCGAGAAATATGTGAGAATCATATTGGCCGAAAATCTAAGGTTTTTGGAGGAAGGTTCGTCCGCTCCAAGTAAGCCGGGAGCTAAGGTGAGGCCGAAAGGCGTAGCCGATGCACATACGGTAGATATTCCGTAGCCGCCAAAAGATTTAAGTAAGAGGACACCTTGAAAGGACTTGACCCGGGCGATGGTTGCCCCGGGCGAAAGGGACCGAAATTTAGTAGGGAAGCAAGTTTGGACGAGGGCGAGAAAAGTCTTATGTATATCTTCGGCGCCCGTACCGCAAACCGACACAGGTAGATAGGAAGAGAATTCTAAGGCCAACGGGAGAAGGGTAGTTAAGGAACTCGGCAAATTGACCCCGTAACTTAGGAATAAGGGGTGCCACAGCGATGTGGTCGCAGAGAATAGGCCCAGGCAACTGTTTATCAAAAACACAGGTCTCTGCCAAATCGAAAGATGAAGTATAGGGGCTGACACCTGCCCGGTGCTGGAAGGTTAAGAGGAGATGTGCAAGCATTGAATTGAAGCCCCAGTAAACGGCGGCCGTAACTATAACGGTCCTAAGGTAGCGAAATTCCTTGTCGGGTAAGTTCCGACCCGCACGAATGGTGTAATGATCTGGGCACTGTCTCAATTACCCGCCCGGCGAAATTGTAGTACCGGTGAAGATGCCGGTTACCCGCGACAAGACGGAAAGACCCCATGGAGCTTTACTGTAGCTTAATATTGGGTTTCGATAATTTATGTATAGGATAGGCGGGAGACTAGGAAACCGTGGCGCCAGCCACGGCGGAGTCGACGTTGGAATACCGCTCTTAAGTTATTGGAATTCTAACCTGCGGCCATGAATCTGGCCGGGGGACATTGTTAGGTGGGCAGTTTGACTGGGGCGGTCGCCTCCAAAAAGGTAACGGAGGCGCTCAAAGGTTGGCTCAGCATGGTTGGAAACCATGCCTTAGAGTGTAAACGTGTAAGCCAGCCTAACTGCGAGGATGACGGTCCGAGCAGTAACGAAAGTTGGAGTTAGTGATCCGGCGGTATGAGAGTGGAATTGCCGTCGCTCAACGGATAAAAGCTACCCTGGGGATAACAGGCTGATCTCCCCCAAGAGTCCACATCGACGGGGAGGTTTGGCACCTCGATGTCGGCTCATCACATCCTGGGGCTGTATTCGGTCCCAAGGGTTCGGCTGTTCGCCGATTAAAGTGGTACGCGAGCTGGGTTCAGAACGTCGTGAGACAGTTCGGTCCCTATCTGTCGTGGGCGCAGGATATTTGAGGAGAGCTGTCCTTAGTACGAGAGGACCGGGATGGACGCACCTCTGGCGCACCAGTTGTCACGCCAGTGGCACAGCTGGGCAACTATGTGCGGAACGGATAAACGCTGAAAGCATCTAAGCGTGAAGCCGACTCCAAGATTAGATATCCCATAGCGTAAGCTAGTAAGACCCCTTGTAGACTACAAGGTTGATAGGCTGCATGTGTAAGCACGGTAACGTGTTCAGCTTGGCAGTACTAATAGGTCGAGGGCTTGACCATAATCCTTCTTGGTTCAAGATTGCGCTTTCTTCTCCCATTCTACTCTTGCTTCTCCCTTTATTCAGTTTTCAGGGTATATGCACCATTAGCTCAGTTGGTAGAGCACCTGACTCTTAATCAGGGTGTCCCGGGTTCGAGTCCCTGATGGTGCACCAGAAGCTGACCAAGAGCCACAACTCTTGGTTTTTGTGGCCCGTTGGTCAAGCGGTTAAGACAGCGGCCTCTCACGCCGTTAACGTGGGTTCGATTCCCGCACGGGTCACCAAAATATTCCTCCTTAGCTCAGTTGGTAGAGCATGCGGCTGTTAACCGCAGGGTCGTTGGTTCGAGTCCAACAGGGGGAGCCAGATAAAAGCACTTAGCGTATTGCTGAGTGCTTTTTATTTTTTATATGGTTCAAAATCATTTGTTTTTTTCGAAAAATGAGCAATACTTAAGAATGTAAGGTCGCCTTAGGGCGAAGTTGATTTTAATGGACATGGGAGGTATTTCTATGGCAAACAAGTATACAGGCACCAAAACCGAGAAAAATCTGCAAGAGGCCTTCTCCGGCGAGTCGCAGGCGAGAAATAAGTACACCTATTTCGCATCTGTCGCGAAAAAAGAGGGCTACGAGCAGATAGCTGCACTCTTCCTGAAGACAGCCGATAACGAAAAAGAACACGCAAAAATGTGGTTCAAGGAGCTCATGGGCATCGGCGATACAAAAGCAAATCTCGGGGCCGCTGCGGACGGCGAAAACTACGAGTGGACCGATATGTATGAGGGTTTTGCAAAAACCGCCGAAGAGGAAGGTTTCCCGGAGCTTGCCGCAAAATTCAGAATGGTCGGCGAGATCGAAAAGCACCACGAAGAGCGCTACCGTGCGCTGCTCAAAAATTTAGAGACTGCACATGTTTTTGAAAAGAGCGAGGTAAAAGTGTGGGAGTGCCGCAACTGCGGTCATATCTGCGTCGGCGTCAAAGCGCCGGAGGTATGTCCGGTCTGCAACCATCCGCAGAGCTATTTTGAGGTCCACGCGGAAAATTATTAAGCAAACTCTATGAACGGCTGCTCGGTTCTAAATCGGGCGGTCGTTTTTGTGTCGCTTTGTACAGTGCTTTCGGCTTTTTCCACAAACCAAACGCCGAAAGACTGGCTTGACAAGCCCCTTTTTCGGCTCTATAATGGCGGTAAAAGGGAGGAGTTTTCATGAGAACATCCACACAGATCGAAACCGCGTCCGTTCTGGTCGGCGAAGAAAAAGCCGTGGAATACGTCGCAAAAGCCGGGTTTGACGCCTGGGATTTTTCCATGTTTGCCATGTGCGATTACGATTGGCGACTCGGCGCAGTCCGCCCCACAACACATCCGCTTGCCGGGGAAAATTATCTCGCGTTTGCGCGCAAGCTGAAGCAGATCGGCCTCGATAACGGCATCACCTGCAACCAGTCGCACGCGCCGTTCCCGACATCCTGCCCGGAGATTCGCTCGTATTTCAAGCGCGCGATTGAATGCACGGCAGAAGCCGGCGGCAAGATCTGCATCATTCACCCGGATAACGACAAATCCGCCGCAGAAAATGCCGAAATGTACCTTGAACTGTTGCCGTTTGCGAAGGACTGCGGCGTGAAGATCGCCACGGAAAACATGTGGAACTGGGATGATGCGAAAAACGAGTCCTGCTTTGCGGCATGCGCCACCTCAGAGAGCTTCATCGAGCACATCGACGCCGTAAATGACCCGTATCTCGTCGCATGCCTCGACATCGGCCACGCGGAAATGCGCGGCTCCGGCTCAGGCGCGGCGAACATGATCCGTGCGCTGGGCCACCGCCTGCAGGCGCTTCACATTCACGATAACGACCGTTGGCACGATTCCCACCAGATCCCGTTCTCCATGTCCATTGATTTCGCGCCCATCGCCGCCGCGCTCAAAGAGATCGGTTACAAAGGCTGGTTCACGCTGGAGGCCGATCATTACCTCAAAGAAAAGTTCAACGCGGAAAACGTGTTTGAGGGCATGAAAGACCTGCACACCGCCGCCGTTCGCTTTGAAAAATTATTTGACGAAGCCTGAAATTAAAATTTCCCGTATCTTGAAGTCAAAAACCGAGGTACGGGAAAATTTTTCATTCCGAAAAACCATCTTTATTTCCTGCGGCATTTTGGCGCTCGCGTTTCTTCTGTTGTTTTAACGCCCACCGTTGCGAACGATACACACGAATAGCTTAACTGTGCAGTTCCATAGCTTGTCAAAATCTTGACAAAAGCGGAAGAACAGGGTAGAATAAAAAGACCGAAATATCCTGTTTGATGCGGCGGAATAGCTTACCGCACAAACGAAAAAAGACATTATTTTTGAGAGGAAGTATCAGCAATGAGCGAAAATTGTACGCACGACTGCTCCAGCTGCGGCGAGGAATGTCCTTCCCGTCAGAATCCGGAAAGCTTTCTTGCGCCCATGAATAAGATGAGCAATGTCAAAAAGGTCATCGGCGTTGTCAGCGGCAAAGGCGGCGTAGGCAAAAGCCTTGTCACCTCTATGCTGGCTGTTACCATGCAGCGCCGCGGCTTTAAAACCGCCATTCTCGACGCCGACATCACCGGTCCGTCTATCCCGAAGTGCTTCGGCATCCACGAAAAGGCCATGGGCAGCGATGACGGCCTGTTCCCGGTCAACACAAAGACCGGCATCGAGACCATGAGCATCAACGAGCTTCTGCCGGATGAGACCTCCCCGGTCGTCTGGCGCGGCCCGGTCATCGCCGGTGTCATCAAGCAGTTCTGGAGCGACGTCATCTGGAATGAAGTCGATTACATGTTTGTCGACCTGCCCCCCGGAACCGGCGACGCACCGCTCACGGTGTTCCAGTCCATCCCGCTCGACGGCATCATCATTGTTACCTCTCCGCAGGAGCTCGTCTCCATGATCGTCTCCAAAGCGGTCGAAATGGCGAAAATGATGAACGTGCCCGTGCTCGGTCTCATCGAAAATTACAGCTATGTCAAGTGCCCGTGCTGCGGTGAGCCGTTCAAGGTTTACGGCGAAAGCCACATCGACGAGGTCGCGGCAAAGTACGACCTCAAGGTGCTCGATAAGCTCCCGCTTGACCCGCAGATCGCCTCCCTGTGCGATCGCGGTGCCATCGAGCTCATGGGTGACGGCCTTCTCGATAACGCCGCTGACGCCGTAGAAGCCGCACATCGCGCGTAAAGTGTCATTGACATTTTGATTTTATTAAAATAAGGTAGTTCAAAGATAAACTGTTAAATGTTTATCGGAGGGCGACCCGTTCACACGAAACAGAAAGCCGGATAAAATGCGGGCTGCAATGCCTGTATTTATCCGGTTTTTATTATTTATTTCACGTTTTGAGGGAGTAAGTTATGCGTGAAATGCGTGAGACCGCAAAAGTGTGAAGCTTTTTGAAATTTTTGAAAAAACAATTGACATTGAAATGAAAACCAGATAAGATAAGAATATATCTAAAAACAAGTTTTGTCTTTTCAGATATACCTCATATAATACAGAGAAAATATAAAAGCGATGACGAAGACAGTGCGGGCTTTCCCGTTTCAGAGAGTCGGCGGCGGGTGTAAGCCGATACGAAAAGCCCTGTCACAATCCCTTCCGAGCTGAAAGCCCCAAAGTGAACCCGAGTAAGGCTTTCCGCGCCATGCTGCGTCAGTGCATAGGGCTTCATGGGAGCCCGTGAGTGGCCTTTTCAGGCAATTTGAGTGGTACCGCGGATTAACTCCGTCTCAAAGCGATTTGAGACGGAGTTTTTTGCATGAAAAACGCCAAAACTATCGATATAGCCATACCAAAACGAAAGGAATGAAGAAATTGGCAAACGAAGCACAAACCCCCGTAACGGAAAAAACAGACCTGAAAGCACAGCTCGCAGAGGTGGCGGAGCGCATTCGCACCATGCGCGAGATCATCGGCCTTTCCGAAGAAGAAATGGCGCAGCGCACCGGCGTCACGCTGGAGGAATACCGCGGCTTTGAAAGCGGCGAGCATGATTTCAGCTTCACGTTTATTTTTAAATGTGCAGAGCGCTTCGGTATCGACCCCACCGACCTCATCAAGGGCACAAGCCCGCGTCTTTCCACATATACCGTCACCCGCCGCGGCGAGGGCCTGCCCATTACGCGCCGTCAGGGCTTTAAGTATTTAAATCTTGCCCCGCTCTTTAAGGGCAAAACGGCAGAGCCCTTTTTTGTCACCATGCCGTATAACGAGGCGGAGCAGAAGGTTGCGATCAAGCTTTCCACCCATCAGGGGCAGGAAATGGACATCGTCATCAAGGGCAAAATGCGCGTGCAGATCGGCTCGCACATCGAAGAACTCGGCGAGGGTGATTCCATTTACTACAACAGCGGCACGCCCCACGGTATGATCGCCGTCGGCGGCGAGGAATGTACCCTCTACGCCGTCGTCATGCGCCCGCAGAAGGAGAAAAAGCCCGAAAAGGACACGTTCGAGGCGCTCATCAAGGCCAAACAGGACCGTGCCGACCGCGAAACGGTCGCAAGCCCGTTCGTGCATACCGAGCTTGACGAAAACGGCATCTTAAAATCCATCGATTTCATGAACGAGGAAAAGTTTAACTTCGCGTTCGACATCGTCGATAAAATGGCGGAAAAAGAGCCGGATAAGCTTGCGATGCTCTGGGTCTCCAAGCACCACGAGGAAAAGCGCTTCACGTTTAAGGATATGAAGCGCATGTCGAATAAGACGGCAAACTACTTCAAGTCCCTCGGCATTAAGCGCGGCGATAGAGTCATGCTCATCTTAAAGCGCCACTACCAGTTCTGGTTCGCCATTTTGGCGCTGCATAAGCTCGGCGCCGTCGTCATCCCGGCAACGAACCTTTTAATGGAGCACGACCTCGATTACCGCTTCAAGGCCGCAGGCGTGCGCGCGCTCGTCTGCACGCCGGACGGTCAGGTCGCAGATGAAGCTTTGCGCGCCGCCGAAAGCTGCGGCACCGTTGAATTTTTGATGATGGCAAACGGCGCACGCGAGGGTTGGCTCGATTTCGACGCCGAGGTTGAAAAGCAGAGCGACGTGTTTGAGCGTACAGAGGACACCGCCTGCGGCAGTGATCCCATGCTCATGTTCTTCACCTCCGGCACCACGGGCTACCCGAAGATCGCAGAACACAACTATAAATACGCACTCGGACACTACATCACCGCCAAGTACTGGCACAACGTCAACCCGGAGGGCCTGCACTTCACCATTTCGGATACCGGCTGGGGCAAGGCGCTGTGGGGCAAGCTCTATGGCCAGTGGATGTGCGAAGCGCCCATTTTCACTTATGATTTTGATAAGTTCAATGCACACGACATCCTGCCCATGTTCAAGCAGTACAACATTACCACGTTCTGCGCGCCGCCCACCATGTACCGTTTCTTCATCAAGGAAGACCTCTCCAAATATGACCTTTCCTCCATCGAGTACAGCACCACGGCAGGCGAAGCCCTGAACCCCGAAGTCTACGAGCAATGGAAGCGCGCCACCGGCTTTTCCATTTATGAGGGCTTCGGCCAGACGGAGACCACGCTTTCCATTTACAACCCGGTCGGCTCCGTGCCGAAAAGCGGCTCCATGGGCATCCCGAGCCCGCTTTACGATGTCGACCTCATCCTGCCGGACGGCACGCCTGCGCCGGTCGGCGAAACGGGCGAAATTGTCATCCGTACCGATAAGCACACGCCCTGCGGCCTCTTCATGGGCTATTACCGCGACGAAGAGAAGACCCGCGAAGCGTGGAGCGGCGGCGTATATCACACCGGCGACACCGCATGGCGCGATGAAGACGGCTACTTCTTCTATGTCGGCAGAACAGACGATGTCATCAAGTCGTCCGGTTACCGCATCGGGCCGTTCGAGATCGAATCCGTCATCATGGAACTGCCGTATGTGCTCGAATGTGCCGTCACCAGCGCTCCGGACCCCATTCGCGGGCAGGTCGTCAAGGCGTCCATCGTGCTCACAAAGGGCACGCAGGGCACAGAAGCGCTGAAAAAAGAGATTCAGACCTACGTCAAGACGAACACCGCACCGTACAAATACCCGCGTATCGTTGAGTTCCGCGATGAGCTGCCGAAGACCATCAGCGGTAAAATCCGCCGCGTAGAGCTCAAGGGCTGATTTTAAACCGAATAGACACATAAGCGCCGCTGTATGGCTTTTTCCCGTATGGCGGCGTTTTTTCTATGTTTGTGTGTTCTAAATTCAAATTTTGTTCACCGTTTTTCTCCCGTATTTGCGTATAATGTTTATGAATAAATTTGTGCGTAAAGGGTGAGAGAAATGGATAAAAATTTGGAATACGAGCCGGTACGCGGCGCGCACATTTTAATGATCGTCAACCCCGTTTCCGGCCGCATCGGCGGCGAGCATACCGCCGATAAGCTTGAAGCATGGCTGAAGGAAAACGGCGCCGCCGTTGACCGCTTTGAAACGACCGAAACGGAAAACGGAAGCGGCTACACCGCAAAGCTCGCAGAAAACGACTATGCCCGCGTCGTCGTGCTCGGCGGCGACGGCACATTAAACGCCGTCTTAAACGGCATGCTGCACCGCGCACTGCGCACGCCCATCACATATCTGCCCGCCGGTACCACAAACGATTTTGCCCAGACGCTCGGCATTCAAAAACATCTTTTAGATCCTTATAAGAGCTTTACGGAAACAGAAGACCGCCTCATTGATGCCGGCAAATTCGGCGACGGCTATTTTTCCTATGTCGCGTCGTTCGGCTTATTTACAAAGTGCTCCTACGCCACGCCGCGCACCATGAAGCGCCTTTTGGGCCACTTCGCGTATGTCTTAGAGGGCATGAAGGACCTCCACGCGCTCGACGCCACGCCCCTCACCGTCACGGCAGACGGCAAATTTTTCGAGGGCACGTACATTTTCGGCGCGTTCAGCAACTCGCTTTCCATCGGCGGCATGTTGAAATACGATGAAAACAGCGTCGATATGAACGACGGCAAGCTTGAGATGCTTCTCATTCGCAAGCCGGAAACGCTCCCTGATCTGCACCGCCTCATTCTGGCGCTCAAAAACAACGATTTTTCGGACAAGCACATCGATTTCGCTTCCGCGAGTACGTTCCGCCTGCATGCCGCAGTGGGCTTTGATTGGTCAATCGACGGCGAATACGCCGCAGGCGGCATCGATACCGTCATCCGCTGTGTCAAGGATGCCGTGTGCATCGCCGCGCCGCGTGTCGAAAACGGTTGATTTTTCCTGCAAAACGTGTATAATAGCAAAAGCGATACTGCCTGCGGACTGGAAGAAGGCCGGGCAGTAAGCCTATCCTATCCACCATATTTTCGGAATGCCTTTTTAGGTACGCGCGCTGCGCGGGAAAGGAGGTGCGGCCTGTATGGCCTCATCTTTTGAAATCAAATCCACCAGACCTTCGGTGGGTGAAACCATCGTCACCATCGTTCGGGATCACATCGATTACCGAAAACAGATCTTTAAGCTTGCGGGCTCCGACCTGCGCCGCACATACCGTGCGTCCGCACTCGGTTGGTCTTGGGCCATCATCAAGCCGCTTGTCACGATTTTCGTTTACTGGTTCGCATTTGCCGTCGGCCTGCGCCGCGGCGGCGATATCGAGGGCTACCCGTTCGTGCTGTGGCTCATCAGCGGCATCGTGCCGTGGTTTTATATGAGCGAAATGCTCACGCTTGGCACCGAGTGTATTTTGCGAAACCGCTATCTTGTTACCAAGATGAAATACCCGGTCTCCACCATTCCGACGTTTACCAGCATCTCCAAATTTTCTGTGCACCTCATCTTGATGATGATCACCATCCTCATCTTCGTTATCACCGGCAACGAATTGACCATCTACCTTGTGCAACTGCCGTTTTACATGCTGTGCAATTTCCTGTTCTTCACCGGCTGGGCTATGTTTGCCGCGCCCATCGCCGCCATCAGCACCGATTTCTCAAACCTCGTCAAATCGTTCGTCACAGCGGTGTTCTGGCTTTCCGGCGTGCTTTTCCAGGTCGATACCATGCACAAGGGCCTCGCGCATAAGCTTTTGATGCTGAATCCCGTCACGTTCCTGTGCAACGGCTACCGCAACTGCTTCATTTACCACACGTGGTTCTTTGACCAGCCGAAGCGCCTTTTGTATTTCGCCGTCTGGCTCGTCGTCATTTACGCACTCGGCATCTGGAGCTACCGCCGCACCCGCAGCGAAATGGCGGATGTACTGTAAGGAGGGCAAAAGCATGAGCGAACAAAATAGCATTGCCATCCGTTTTAAAAATGTCTGCAAAACGTACAGACTGTATACAAGCAGCCGCCGTCGCCTTTTGGGGCTGTTTTTCAAAAGCGTGCCGCACAAAACAAAGCACGCCGTCGTCGATATGAACCTCACCGTCGAGCGCGGCGAAGCCGTCGCCATTTTAGGACGCAACGGCGCGGGCAAATCCACCATGCTTAAAATGATCACCGGCGTCACGTTCCCCACAAGCGGCGAAATTTACGTCAACGGCATCGTCAGCGCGCTTCTGGAGCTCACAAGCGGCTTTGACCAGGAATTTACCGGCCGCGAAAACATTTACCTCAAGGGCCGCATTTTGGGCCTTAACGATGAAGACATCGCAAAGCTCGAGCCTGCCATCATTGATTTTGCAGAGCTCGAAGAATACATTGACCAGCCTGTGCGCACGTATTCCAGCGGTATGAAAGCGCGCCTCGGTTTTTCCATCTGCGTCAACATCAACCCGGAAATCCTCATCGTCGATGAGGCGCTGTCCGTCGGCGACCGCGCGTTCCGCGATAAGTGCACCAAAAAGGTGAAGGAGATCATGCAGGGCGACATCACGCTTCTGTTCGTCACCCATTCGCCGGAGATTGCCAAAGCGTTCTGCACCCGCGGTATCGTGATGAAAAACGGAAAGATCGTGTTTGACGGCACCATCGATGAAGCCATCGACTACTACGCCACAAAATACTAAACTACCCCTTCGATTTTGAAACCGGAAAGGAAATTTACCATGAGAAAACCCAAAAAGCTTACGGCGCTCTTGCTCGCGCTCACACTGCTTTTCGCCTGCGCCGCCTGCGGCAGCGGAAACAGCACAACAGACAGCGGCAAAACCATCTCGGGCACGCTGCCGGAGATTATAGACCGCCTGTATGACACCGTAGATGTCGATGACGAGCAGCGCGATTTTCTCAAAAACAGCATCGGCACGGTCGAGATTCCGAAAGACCAGTCTGCGTATTACTTCGGCGTCGAAAACCTCGATTTTGAAGAAGCCGTCGCGAGCGAGCCGCTCATCAACGCCATCGCGTTTTCCGTTTGCCTCATGCGTGTCAAGGACGGTACCGACATCGACGAGCTGAAAGCGGAGATCCGCCGCAGCGCGAACCCCGCCAAGTGGATCTGCGTGGATGTCAACCCGAACGACGTGCGCGTGGAAAGCGTCGGCGACCTTGTCCTGCTCATCATGGCGGACGATTCCGAAAAATACAGCGAAGCATTCTACGCCCTCGCCGAGTAAAAAGCAAAACTTGACGAAAACGCCAAAAATCGCTATGATGAATATAAACGCGGCGTGATGCCGTGTGACGAAAGGAAGTTATATCATGCTGAAGAAAATCGATACAAAGAAAGCCCCCGCAGCCATCGGCCCGTATTCGCAGGCCATCGTTTGCGGCAATATGCTCTTCACCTCCGGTCAGATTCCGATCGACCCCGCAACGGGCGACATCCACGGTGCAGACATCACCGAGCAGGCAGAGCAGGTCATGAAGAACCTCGCCGCCGTCCTCGAAGAAGCCGGTACCACGTTTGAAAACGCCGTGAAGACCACCTGCTTCCTCGCCGATATGGGCGATTTCGCCGCGTTCAACGCCGTCTACGGCAAGTATTTCACCGAAAAGCCGGCACGCTCCTGCGTTGCCGTCAAGACCCTGCCGAAGAACGTCCTCGTCGAAGTGGAAGTCATCGCAGCGCTTTAATTTCCGCAAAACAAAAGGCATACGGTAAGCGAAAAACGCTTTGCCGTATGCCTTTTGGCATATAAAAAGCGCCGTACGGGTTCCCGTACGGCGCCGAAAAATCACTTTTTCTTGCTCGTTTTAAACTTCGGGAACAGCGGCTTTTTACCCTGTTCCTTTTTCTTTGCCGCGCGTTCCAAAACGGGGGCGCACAGCGGGCGGCCCTTAGAATACCCCGCCGCGTAGTGAGAGCTTTCCAGATATGGGTATTTGCCCGGTTCTAAATCAGCGTTTGAAAGCCCGCGCGCCGCAAGGCGGTTCGTTGTCACGCGGCGCATCACCGTGTATAGAACCGCTGCAATCGGTGTGCCGAGAATAATGCCCAAAATGCCGAACAAATTGCTGAAGATCGTCACGGCGGTCATCACCCACACGCCCGGCAGACCAATGGTCGAGCCCACGACCTTCGGGTAAATGAGGTTGCCCTCAAACTGCTGAAGGCAGATGAAGAAGATGACGAACCATACAGCATCCATGGGGTTTACGATCAGCAGCAAAAACGCGCCGATGCCGCAGCCGATGTACGCGCCGAGAATCGGTATTAACGCAGTGATCGTCACAATGCACGAGATGAGCAGCGCGTAGTCAAACCCGATAAGCGACATGCAGATGAAGCACAGGCAGCCTAAAATGACACACTCCGTCAGCTGGCCGCGCACAAAGGAAGAAAACACGTTGTTCGAGGTTACCGCAATGTCTGCCAGCGTTGCCACCACCTTTTTCGGCAGCAGGGAATAGGAGACACGCTTTAAGGAAAGCAGCAGGCTCTCCTTGCTCGTCAGGAAGTACGCGGAGAAGATAACGGAGAGCACAAACGTGAAAATGCCGCTCGCCACATTCACGGTCACGTTTACAAGCGAGCTGAAAAAGTTCGTCGTAAACTCCGTTGCGCCCGATAAAATCGAAGACCAGTTGAAGTTATTCAACGAATCCACCGTCGTGGAAAAATCGAGGTCAAACTGCTTGGAAAGCTCGTCTGCCCATTTGGCAATCTGGTCTGCATACACCGGAATATTCACGCGTGCCGTCTCGCCGATGAGTTCTAAAGACTTGAAAATCTCCGGCACGACATACAGCGTGATGGCGAGGAGGATGAGCACGATCACCGCATAGGAAAGCGCCACGCATACCGGGCGCTTCAGCTTTTTCCACACCTTGTTGTCACTGCGTGTGAGCCTTCCGAACACCGTGTTCTCAAACAGATTCAAAAACACATTTAAAATGTACGCGATAAAAAGGCCCAGAATAAACGAGCTCACCGCGTTAAAGAGCACGCCGCCCACCTTCGAGACCGCATCGAACTTGAACAGTACGAAAATCAGCCCCACCGCAAAGGCGGCAATGGCAATGCCGGGCTTTACATAGTCCCACGGGGTGTATTCCCGCATCGGTTTCTTTTCTGCAGAATGGTTTTCTTTTTCCACAATGACCCTCCGGTTTCCAATACACGTTAAGGCGATACCGCAGGCTTCGCCCTAAAAATGACCCGCCGCACACGGAAATGCGCGCGGCGGGTGCTCAGAGTTTTTTATTTAAGAATTAAAATAAGAATTAAAATCAGAACGTCGCCTTTGCGCCAGTCTCAAATGCCTTGTAAGCACCGTCCATCAAACGGGTCAGCATCACAGCCTCGTCAATCGTGAACGGAGACGGCTTGCCGTTTACAACAGCATCGATCCACTGGTCGATCGGCAGCGGCTCCTTTTCCGGCAGCTCAAGGTCTACCCACTTGCCTTCGGTCGCCTTGCCACCCCACTGTACGCTGTCGCCGTGTACCATCACAGCGCCGTCCGTGCCGCTCACTTCCAGCGTGTACGGGTTGCACTCGGAGACAAAGCCGGTCTCGGAAACGCCGATCTTGCCGTCTGCAAACTCGATGACGGAAACCGCATTATCCTCAACGCCGCGGTTCGTCACCTGCGTGAACGTGGAGGTAATGGATTTCGGCTCTCCCAGCAGCCAGTAAAGCGTGTACATCGGGTGTGAGCCAAGGTCTATCATTGCGCCGCCGCCGCACTGTGCTTTATCGTAGAAATGCGGGGGAAGCCAGTTTGCGGAGCTGCCGTTGTGTACGTTGCGCACGCGTGCGTAGGTCACACGGCCCAACTTGCCGCTGTCCATCAAAGCTTTTACCGCGCGCAGCGTCGGGAACGTGCGGTGCGGGTAAGAGATCGTAAATACCTTGCCGGAAGCCTTCACAGCCTCGGCGACCTTCTCTGCGTCCTTGGGGTCGATGGTGAGCACCTTCTCGGTGAAGATGTTCTTCTTCGCCGCCGTCACCTTCATCATGATCTCCGGGTGGTCGCAGGTCGCAGTGCAGATGACCACGCTGTCAATGCTCTCGTCGCCGAGTACAGCGTCAAGGTTTGCGTTGAACGGCAGGTTCATTTCATCGGCGAACTTCTTGCCGCGCTCTGCGTCGTTGTCCCAAACTACAGCGACTTCCGCGTTCGGGTTGTTCAGTACACCCGTGGTGTACTCTTTGGTGTGGACGTGCCAGGTGCCTAAAATTGCAACTTTCATAGTTTTCAAACTCCTTGCCCTAATCAGGTCTTTTGTTTAAACTGCTTATGGCAGCGCTGGCAGGTGACAAGAATTTTACCGCGTCCGCGCGGTGCGCGCAGCTGCTGGCGACAGCCCGGACAGCGGAAGTACTTGTATTGCTTGCGCTCGCGAAAAGCCGTTTTCTTAATTCTAAACCATTTTTGCACCGGTGTCCATACCTTTAAGAAAGAATAATATTCTTTTTGCCGCGCGGGGATGTTGCGCGAGAACATACGGAACAGCGCATAGATGTAAAGTGCGTAAGAAATAATTGCGAGCGGCCAGAACCAGAAAATGCGCGAAAGGAACATCACGATGATACCGAGGATCATCAAAACAAGGTTCAGTTCGTCCGTGCCGTACCGGCCGTACATAAATCTTCTCAATTTTTCAAGAAACAAATAAAAACACTTCCTTAGAAATGAGGGTATAGAGATAAGGTTAAAAATAAAATTTTACAGTTAAAAGTATAATGCGCGAAAAACTTTTTTTCAAGAAAACCGAGACTTCTTTCACACTAAGTTTACACTTTGTTCTTAGGGTAACACTAAGGTAACAAATTGTGCATAAATCTCTGCGGTTTCAGAAGCAGAACATCACAGGACACAAGCGGACATCTTTTTCAAAACGCGCTTTTTCCGGTATTTACCGCTTGACAAATCAGAACGCATGTTCTATAATAAGAGCGTAGAGAACGCATGTTCGCAACGCGCCGAAAGGAGACAAAAGCCGTGGATCGGGTCATTCTGCACATCGATATGAATAACTTTTATGCCTCTGTGGAGACGCTTTATGACCCGTCGCTGAAAGATATTCCCATGGCGGTCGGCGGCGATAAAGAACGTCGCCACGGTATCGTCCTCGCGAAAAATATGCTCGCGAAGGCCAAAGGCGTCAAAACGGCGGAAGCCCTGTGGGAAGCGGAGCGCAAATGCCCCGGCATCAAGTTCGTCCCGCCGCATTTTGAGCGCTACGCAAAGTATTCGCGCCTTGCAAAGGAGATCTACATGCAGTACACCGACATGGTGGAAAGCTTCGGCTTAGACGAGTGCTGGCTCGACGTGACCGGCAGCCGCCGCTTGTTCGGCAGCGGCCGCGAGATTGCGGAGGAAATTCGCGCGCGCGTCAAAGATGAGCTCGGGCTCACGGTGTCAATCGGCGTGTCGTTCAACAAAATTTTCGCAAAGCTCGGCAGCGACTATAAAAAGCCGGATGCCGTAACGGAGTTCACGCGCGAGAATTTTAAAGAGCTCGTGTGGCCGCTTCCGGCGGCAGACCTGCTGTTCGTCGGCAAATCGACGCAGGAAGCGCTCAGAAAATATGGCATCTACACCATCGGCGACGCCGCAAAGGCCGACCGAAAGCTGTTAAAAAGGCTATTCGGCAAGGCGGGCGAGCAATTAAGTATGTACGCAAACGGTGAAGACAGGTCGCCCGTGCGCCGTGTGAACGAGCACGAGGAGGTCAAAAGCATCGGCAACAGCACCACCGCCGTGCACGACCTAAAAGACGACGGCGAAATTCGCGCAGAGCTCTACATGCTCTCCGAAAGCGTCGCACAAAGATTGCGCGAAAAGGGCCTTTGCGGCTACAACGTGCAGCTTTCCGTGCGCAAATATAACCTCGAGACCTACCAGCGCCAAAAGATGCTGGACACCGCCGTGGCGGATTCCAAAAGCATTTTCGACGCCGCCTACGGCCTTTTCCGCGCCCACCACACGGGCGAATCCATCCGCAGCATCGGCGTGCGCGTGTCGTCGCTCGTGCCGCTCGGCATGTCGCAGTGCTCGCTGTTTGAAGATGCCGCGCGCGGACAAAAGGCCCAAAAGCTCGAAACGACGGTCGATTTTCTGCGCTGCAAATACGGCGGCGACATCATTGATCGCGGCATCAAGGTGATGCACAAAGACCTCTTTCAGTCCGCCGCGGAAAACCGCCGCACACACGTCGAAAACCCGTTCAAGGGCGTCGCGCTTTAAGATAGGGAGAACAGCATGAACACACAAATGGACACCATGGAAAAGCTGCGCATTTTAACGGATGCCGCAAAATATGACGCGGCGTGCACCTCAAGCGGCGTAAACCGCGCAGGCGTAAAGGGGCAGCTCGGCTCTGCCGCCGCGTGCGGCATCTGCCACAGCTTTGCAAGTGACGGCCGGTGCATCTCCCTTTTAAAGGTACTAATGACGAACATATGTGCTTATGACTGCACGTATTGCCTCAACCGCCGCTCAAACGACACGCCCCGCGCGACGTTCCGCCCGCAGGAGCTGGCGGATCTGACCATCAGCTTTTACCGTCGCAATTATATTGAAGGGCTGTTTTTAAGCTCCGCCGTGTTCGGCTCGCCGGACATCACCTGCGAAAGAATGCTCGAAACATTGCATATTCTGCGTAATGAGTATCACTTCAACGGTTACATTCACGTCAAAGCCATTCCCGGCGCGGACGAGACACTTTTGCAGCAGCTCGGCCTGCTTGCCGACCGCATGAGCGTCAATATCGAGCTGCCGTCAAACGACAGTCTAAAGCGCCTTGCGCCACAGAAATCGAAGGAAAACATCCTGCTGCCTATGTCGCGCATTCGCGACGGCATCAAGGAAAACGCGCACGATCTCATACGGTATAAAAATGCGCCGCGCTTCGTACCGGGTGGGCAGTCAACGCAAATGATCATCGGCGCAACGCCGGAAAACGACCGACGTATTTTGCAGCTGAGCGAAGGACTTTACCACAAGTATTTTTTAAAACGCGTGTTTTACTCTGCGTATATACCGGTCGTGCAGGACAGAAATCTGCCCGCGCTCGACACCGCGCCGCCGCTTCTGCGCGAGCACAGGCTCTATCAGGCCGATTGGCTTTTGCGGTTTTACGGCTTCACGGCGGACGAATTATTGAGCGAAAAAACGCCCGACCTCGACCCTATGTTAGACCCGAAGTGCAGTTGGGCGGTGCGCCACCCGGAGGAATTCCCCGTGGAGGTGAACCGCGCGCCGTATGAGAAATTATTGCGCGTGCCGGGCATCGGCGTGGTGAGTGCAAAGCGCATCATCCGCGCCAGACGGCAAGCAAAGCTCGACCACGAGGGGCTGAAAAAGCTCGGTGTCGTCTTAAAGCGTGCTTCGTATTTTATCACCTGCAACGGCAAAATGCAGTGCCGTTTGCGCACAGACGAACCGGCGGTTTTAGCGGGCATTCTGCGCGACCGCGGGCTGCCGCAAGGCGGCATACAGCCCGAAATTCCCGAGCAGCTTTCATTATTCAAACCCACAAAGGAGGACGCGGTAAAATGTCTGACCGGACAACTGTAATGTATTACTACGACGGCACATATAACGGCTTTCTTTCCTGTGTGTTCGAGAGCTTTGCGGAAAAAGAAACGCCTGCCGCGATTTTGCCCGTTGATGAAGCCGACCAGACGTGTTTATTCGGCGCGAAGTATATCGAGACCGACCTGCGCCGTGCCGAGCGTGTGCGCGTGTCGATTCCGAAGAAAATGGGCATGGAGGCGCAGGATATTTTGGAGCGCGCGTTTTTTACCTGTATGCCCGAAAAGGAACTGCGTATGCTGGAATTCATGCGGTTGGGGTACAAGGTCGGGCGCGGCGTGTGCGGGCGACTGACCGAGCCTGCCGTCGATAAGATCACGAAAGCGGTGCAGTTCCTTGAGCGGGAAGCGCACTTGTACCTCGGTTTTCTGCGCTTTGCGGAGTACGGCGACGTTCTTATCGCGCAGATTGAGCCGAAAAACAGCGTTTTACCCGTTATCGCGCCGCATTTTATCAACCGTTTTTCCGGTGAAGATTTCATGATCTTCGACCGCACGCATAAGCTTGCTTTATTATATAAAGACGGCGCGACGGAATTTTTGCAGGCAGAGCACATCGAGCTGCCGCCGGAATCGCCGGAGGAGGAGAAATTCCGCGCCATGTGGCGCACGTTCTACGACACCGTGGGCATTGAGGGCAGACGGAACGACCTGTGCCGCCGCACCCACATGCCAAAGCGCTACTGGAACCGTATGACGGAGATGCGGGATAAAGTTTGAGATAAAATGAGAATGAAAAAGGACGGCTTCCGGGGAAGCTGTCCTTTTGAAGTTTTACTAAAATTACGTTCGCGGGGTTTGGCAGACGATGTCTACAAAAAGGCGGCCGTCGGGGAGAAAGCTGACGCCGAGTGACGCGTCGCAATTTTCAGACACCGACCAGTATTCGTTGTAGACCTCGCCGAAGCCGACGGCGTCGGTGCTCAGGCGGTCGAGGTGCGTGGAGATGCGGTTTTCAAGGCCGGGGTAGGTGGTCGGCTCGCCGTACTGCGCGGTGAGGGTGCTGAGGAGCTTTTCGGGCAGCTTACAGTCCGCATCGGTCGGGTTTTCGACGAATAGGATCCTGCGGTAGCCGTAAAGCGTATCGGTGTTGAGATCGAAAAGCAGGTAGACCGAAAAATCACGGTTTTCGAGCGTTTCGGTCCGGTCTAAAACGTAGGCGTTGGCATAAAGGTCGTCTTCCTTGTAGGTGAGATTTTCCGCATCGAGCGCCGCAAGTACTTCGTTTTTCGTTTCGCCGAACATAGCGGGATAATCGAGCGCTTTGGCGCCTTTTTCCGCCGAGCAGGCGGTGAATCCGAGCAGAAGCAGGAGCAACAGAAAAACGGGGAATGCGCGGTTTGCGGCATAGTACGCAAAATGAGAAAGCGAGCGCTTTTTCATGGTATGACCTCCTGTTCAGGACGATGTTTTTTATCTTGATTATAGAAAAGTGCGGAGAAAAAATCAATCGTCAAAGAAGATAAAAACGAGGGGGCGTTTGTTGGGTGAAATGACGGGCTGCGGTGAACGTGCGTCAATCTCCAAGCGTAATAAACTGCGTATGCTCCGGCAGGTTTTGAACTTCGGTTTTCAAAAACGCCGGTCTTAAATCAATATACGGCAGCTCTTCAAACGGGAACCACGCGAAGTGGACGCTCGGTTCATTCGGGCTGTCGAAACGGTCGCCGCGGGTGATGAGATCGGTGCCGGAAGCGTCTACGGTGAAGTAGGTGCAAAGCTCGTGGTAACGCTGCTTTTTGCCTGTCGGGGTGAAGAAGCTTTGGGCAATCCACACGGCGCGCTCCGGCGCGACGGTGACACCCAGCTCTTCTTTTAACTCGCGCGTGAGGGCGTCCTCGGCCTTTTCACGCATGGTGACGCGGCCGCCGGGGAGGTAGTAGTGCTCTGCGCTGTCGTCTTTTGTGACGAGCAGCTTGCCGTTCTGCACGATGATGGCGGCGGTGCGGAAGTTGAACACGCCTTTATCCGTGGAGAATGAGATGTTCGGGTTATACGAGGCAAATTCCTTTGCGAGCCTTACGGCGAGCGCGACGATGTTCTCGTTCGCGCGGGATTTGTCGAATGTGCGGCAGCTTTCGCGCATGCGGCGCAGACGCTCTTTATGCTCGATGAGCGAGGACACGACAGCGGAGAAATTCTCCTTTGTGACGCGCACGCCCATATCGTGCGTTTGCAGGAAGTTGGCGTTATCTTCCTCCTGACCGGGAATGGCGTCGAACACGGCGAGCGGCAGGTTGCATGCGAGCGCTTCCGAGACGGTGAGGCCGCCCGGCTTTGTGATGATAAGGTCGGACGCGTGCATAAAGCGCTCTACTTCCGTTGTGAACTGGACAAGCTTTGTCTTTTTCGACGAGTTCGGAATTTCGCTTTCAAAGAGCTTATAGAGCTTTTTGTTATTGCCCGTGATGATGATGATCTGTAAATCGAGTGGGGAGGAGCACAGGCCGCGGTAGAGGTCTGCAATGTTGGAGACGCCCATGCTGCCGGCCATGAAGAGCACGGTGGGTACTTCCGGCTCGAGGTCCATTTCGGTGAGGAGTTTCGCCTGGTCTTCCTTGTCGAAGAAGACGTCGTGTACCGGGATGCCGTAGGGGTAGATATGCTTTTTCGGAATGCCGAGACGGCGCAGGTCGTTCACCATGTCGTCGCAGGCAACGACGTAGGCATCGACATTCGGGGCAATCCACGCCTTGTGCACGCCGTAGTCTGTCATGAGGCAGATGAGCGGGCAGGTGATGCGGCGGCGCTCCTTTAAACCGGAGATCATCTCTGTTGCGAACGGGTGCACGCTGATGATGACGTCCGGCGCGACCTCCGCTAAACGCGGATAGAGCTGGAGCGCCAGAAGCTCCGTTGTGCGGGGGACGAAATCCGCAAGGGGATTATCTTTATTTGTCGTTTTGTAGAGGCGGCCGAAGAGAGACGGGGTCTTCTTTGCCATAAAGAGGTAGCTGTCGCAAATGGTTTTGTCGAGCAGCTTGCCGATGCTTTTTAAGAAGTCCATTTGAATGACTTCGTGGGTGGTGGTTTCGCGTATGTATTTTTCAAGTGCCGCAGCCGCGCGCAGGTGGCCGCCGCCGGTGGCACAGGTGAGAATCAAAATGCGCATGATACCGCTCCTTTTCAATAGCCTTTTCATCGGGTGTGTCTGAAAAATCAAAACTTATTTTCAGATACTCCCTGTCCTTTGCTCCAGTTTATCACATTTTTTTGTGAATTTCCATATATTGCGCGGAAATTAAGAAATCAAATCCGAAAAAAGAGTGAAATTTGCGGAAAATTTGCATTTTTCTGGAGACTTTTTTGCGGCTTTGCGGTATACTTAAAGTAAGCGGAGAACCTATATGCGTTCAAAAACTTTTAAGACATATTTAAACGTATGTCTTTACAAGAAAAGATGCGGCAGGTATAATATTCTCAGCCGGTATTTTGTCGGCGAAAAGGAGAGAATATCTGCAAAACGTAAGTCGGTACGATACAGAAAAGCGGCTGTGAGAAGCTGCCGGGATTTTCAGAAAGGCGATCTAGAAAGGCGATCTCATGTATAGACATAAAACGAAAAAATATCGCGCGGCGGCGGTCGGCGCAGTTTTGGCGGCTGTCTTGATGCTGGGCTTTGCGGGTTGCGATAAGCTGCCGACGTCTTCCGACTCTGCGGCGACGGCGGCGCCGACGCCTACCCCGGAGCCGGAAGACCTGACCGTGTTTGCGGAAGGTACTACGATGGACGGCATCGACATTTCCGGCATGAAGCTCGCGGAAGCCGAAAAGGTGTGCAGAGCAGCGGCGTTAAAGCCGTATGCGAATATCAACGTCACAGTGAAAAGCGGCGATACCGAAATGACCGCCAAGGGCAGCGAGCTGACCGTTGTGGATACGCTGGATATTACGCTGACGCGGCTTTTGAAATCGAGAAAAGCGGGCGACTACGAAATGACGTACTGCCTGACGCTCAAGAATTTTGAAAATGAATTAAAACAGAAGCTCGGCGATTTCGTTGTGCAGGCTAAGGATGCGACCGTAGGCTCTTATGACTTTGACGCGGGCGACTTTATGTTTGAGGACGCCGTGAACGGCAAAAAGCTGGACGTTTACGGAACGCTTGCCGCCGTGAAGGCGCAGTTCCTTAAGAAGACGAGCGGCGAAGTAGAGGCTGCTTTGCAGGAGACCGCGGCGAAAGTGACCGTGGACGACCTGAGAAAAGATTTCGGCATGATCTCCTCGTTTGAGACGGTCTCGACGAATACGGAAAACGGCAACCACAACATGGGTCTGGCGCTTTCTCGCGTGAACGGCACGGTTTTGAACCCGGGCGACACATTCTCTTATGAAAACATCGTGGGCGATTCCACAAACGCTTCCACGGGCTTTTTGCCGGCGGGCGGCCTTTCCGGCGGCGCGCTGGTGCAGATGTACGGCGGCGGCATTTGTCAGGCTTCTTCAACGATCTACGGTGCTGCGCTGCGTGCGGGTATGACAATCACGCTGCGCGACTGCCACTCTTCACCGTCTACGTACGTGCCGATCGGTCTGGACGCGACGGTGAGTTACGGTGAGATCGACTTCCAGTTCCGCAATGATCTTGACACCCCGGTGTACATTATGAGTTGGATGGACGGTGTGACGCTGCATGTGCAGTTCTACGGCAAGCACCCGAAAGAGTGGGACACGATCAATGTGTATTCCCAGACGACGAGCGAGATCCCGCCGCTGGACACTGTGAAATACGTGGTGGACCAGAACCTTAAAAAGGGCGAAAAGGTGCTTTCCACAAGCGGCAACTGGGGCTACGAGGCGAGCGCTTGGCGCGATTTTGTGAAGGACGGAGAGGTCATCCGCACCGAGACGCTGCCTTCCTCCTACTACGGCCCAAGCGGTACCATTTACCGCATCGGCCCGGGCACGGAGACGTCTTCCCCGAGCCCGACACCTACGGCAACCCCGACGGCAGCACCCACTGCGACCCCTGCGCCGACGGCTGCCCCGACTGCGGCACCTACGCCGGAGCCGACCCCTGCGCCGACCGCAGAACCGACGGCGGCCCCCACAGAGGAGCCCACACCGGAGCCTGTGACGGCGGCCGAAACCGGCGAATGAGAATAAAAACAGTTTCCCCCTGCTCTTTTTTCGGCAGGGGGAATTTGTGCAAGTGAATATAATTGTGTCACCTCCGGTGACACTTGAGAGGAGCTTATTTGTGAGCATAAAAATAGACGGAATGGTGCGCGTAGCGGCGGCTACACCGCACGTGAAGGTGGCGGACTGCCCGTACAACAAAAACGAGATGGCGAAGATGATCCGCGAGGCGGCCGCAAACGGCGCTTCGGTCATCGCATTCCCGGAGCTTGCGATGACGGGCTACACCTGCGGCGACCTGTTTAAGGACAGAAAGCTGATGGAAAGCGCGAAGGCGTGCCTGTTTGACCTCATCGAAGAGACGGAAGACCTCGATATTCTGTGCGCGGTGGGTATGCCGATCCCGTCCGGCGGGGCACTGTATAACTGCGCGGCGGTGTTCAGTCGCGGCGTTTTGCTGGGCCTGCCGGCAAAGCAGCATATTCCGAATTACTCCGAATTTTACGAGCTGCGCCATTTTTCCCCCGCGCCGGAAAGCGGCATGCTGCGCTATGCGGGCGACTGGTACGGCTGCCGTGACGTGGTGTTTGAGCTTGCGCCGGACGTGACCGTGGGCGTGGAGATCTGCGAGGATGTTTGGGTGGCAGACCCGCCGAGCGTGACGCTTGCAAAGGGCGGCGCGACCGTTTTATTAAATCTTTCGTGCAGCGATGAAATTATCGGTAAGGCGCAGTACCGCCGCGACATGCTGCGCATGCACTCCGGTCGTCTGCTTGCAGCGTATGTGTACGCGGACAGCGGCTTTGGCGAAAGCACGACGGACATGATCTTTGCGGGACACAATTTGATTTGCGAAAACGGCTCGTTACTGAACGAGAGCGATTTGTTTACGAACGGCATCACCTACGGCGACATCGACGTGGAGCGCCTTGTGCAGGAGCGCCGCCGCATGAATACGTGGCAGGACGAGCCTGTGTGCGACATCATCGACGCTTCGATGGACTTGCCCGAGTTTGAGACGACGCGCACGGCGTACCCGTACCCGTTTGTGCCGAAGGACGACGCCGACCTTTCCGCACGCTGCGAGACGATCCTCAAAATGCAGGCGACGGGTCTCGCGACGAGACTGAAGCACATCGGCTGCAAAACGGCGGTCATTGGGCTTTCGGGCGGTCTCGATTCCACGTTGGCGTTGCTTGTGACGGCGAACGCGTTTGATATGCTCGGCCTGCCGCGCACGGGCATCCGCACGGTATCGATGCCATGCTTCGGCACGACGGCGCGCACGAAGAGCAACGCGCAGTGCCTTGCGGAAGAGCTCAAGGTGCATTTTGACGAAATTCCGATTGCGAAGGCGGTGGAGCAGCACTTTAAGGACATTCAGCACGATCCCGAGGTGCTGGACGTGACGTATGAAAATTCGCAGGCGCGCGAGCGCACGCAGCTTTTGATGGACATTGCGAATCAGCACGGCGGCATTGTCATCGGCACGGGCGACCTTTCTGAGCTTGCGCTCGGCTGGGCGACGTACAACGGCGACCACATGTCGATGTATGCGGTGAACGCGTCTATCCCGAAGACACTGGTGCGCCACCTCGTGCGTTATGAGGCGATGCACGGCAACGACGAGCTGCGCCGTGTTTTACTTGATATTTTGGACACGCCGGTCAGCCCGGAATTATTGCCGCCGAAGGACGGCGAAATTTCACAGAAGACGGAAGACCTTGTGGGGCCGTATGAACTGCATGATTACTATTTGTATTATATGCTGCGCTTTGGATTTACTCCGCGTAAAATTTATGCGATGGCGCTGCGCTCATTTGCGGGGCAGTATGACGCCGAGACCATTAAAAAGTGGCTGAAAACGTTCTACCGCCGCTTCTTCCAGCAGCAGTTTAAGCGCTCCTGCCTGCCGGACGGCCCGAAGGTGGGCTCTGTGACGCTTTCGCCGCGCGGCGATTTCCGCATGCCGAGCGATGCGTGCAATACGGTGTGGAGAGAGGAGATCGAGACACTGTGAACATTTTAGTTGCGATGGAGACGAAGCCCTATCAGCGCGTGTGGCTCGAAGAAGTCGCGCCGGGGGAGACGTTTATTTATAAAGAGGGCAAGGCAGAGCGCGAGGACGTGCAGAACGCGGATATAATCCTCGGCAACGTGAGCCCGAAGCTCATCTCGACCGGCGATAAGCTTAAATGGTTGCAGACGAACAGCGCGGGCGTGGACGGGTATATCCACGGCTGTCTGCCGGAGGAGACCGTTTTGACGAATGCAACGGGCGCGTATGGCCTTGCGATTTCGGAATACATGGTCGCGGTGTGGCTTGAACTTTTAAAAAAGCTGCATTTGTACCGCGATGTGCAGCGCACGGGCAAGTGGTGCGACCTCGGGCAGGTGCGCTCGGCGTGGAACTCGACGGTGTTGGTGCTCGGCCTCGGCGACATCGGTGGGGAATTTGCGAAGCGTGCGAAAGCGCTGGGCGCAAGGGTGATCGGCGTGCGCCGCACTGGCACGGATAAGCCCGATTTTGTGGACGAGCTCATCCACACCGATAAGCTTGACGAATATTTGCCACAGGCGGACTGCGTGGCCATCACGCTGCCGGGCACGACGGCAACGAAGGGGATGTTTGACGCAGAGCGCATGGCGAAGATGAAGGACGGCGCGATTTTATTAAACGTCGGCCGCGGGATGATCGTCGACACAGATGCGCTGTGCGCGGCGCTGGAAAACGGAAAGCTTGCGGGCGCGGGCGTGGACGTGACCGACCCGGAACCGCTGCCCGCAGATTACCCGCTGTGGAAGATGGAAAACGCGGTCATCACACCGCATATCTCCGGCGGATACCATTTGCAGGAGACGCACGACCGCATTGTGCGTATTATGGCGGAGAATTTAAAGCGTTTTCTGGCGGGTGAGCCGCTTAGAAATGTGGTCGATTTTTCGACCGGCTACCGAAAACTGTAAGGGATAATGATGGATACGACACAGGAAATTTATTTGGACAACAGCGCGACGACGCGCGTTTCAAAAGAGGCGGCGGAAAAGGCGCTTTACATGATGACGGAATGCTACGGCAACCCCTCTTCGCTGCACAGCAAGGGCTTTGCGGCGGAAAAGGAGATGACTGCGGCGCGGGAGATCATTGCCGAGAGACTTTCGGCGCAGCCAGGGGAGATTTATTTCACGTCCGGCGGCACAGAGAGCGACAACATTGCGATTTTGGGTGCGGCGCACGCGAAAAAGCGCGCGGGCAACAAGATTGTGACGACGGCGATCGAGCATCCGGCGGTGCTCAATACGATGGCACAGCTTGAAAAAGAGGGCTTTGAGGTCGTGTATGTGCAGCCGGAGGCGGACGGAAATATTCCGAAAGAGAAATTTGACGCGGCCATTGATGCGAAGACGATTTTGGTCAGCGTGATGGCGGTGAATAACGAAACAGGCGTTTTGCTGCCGCTGAAAGACATTGCAGGCACGATCAAGAGAAAAAAGGCCCCGGCGCTGTTTCACGCGGACGCGGTGCAGGGCTTCTGCAAAATTCCGCTCCAGCCGAAAAGGCTCGGTGTTGACCTCATCAGTGTTTCGGGCCACAAGGTGCATGCACCGAAGGGCGTGGGTGCGCTGTACGTGAAAAGCGGCGTACGCATTTTGCCGCACAGCTTCGGCGGCGGGCAAGAGAAAAATCTGCGCCCCGGCACCGAGGGCGTGCCGCAAATTTGTGCGTTCGGCGAAGCGGTGAAGCACATGATGACGGAAAAAGAGGCGCTCACACACGTAAAAGCGGTGCAGGCGCATTTGATTGAACGGCTGAAATCGATGCCGGAGGTTGTTTTGAACTCGCCCGAAAACGCGCTGCCGTATATTGTGAATCTTTCGGCAGGGCGCGTGCGTGCGGAGACGATGCTGCACTTTTTGGCGGAGCGAAACATTTTTGTTTCAAGCGGTTCCGCGTGCGGCAAGGCAAAACCGAGCCACGTTCTGAGCGCGATGCAGCTGCCGAAGGAGCGCGTTGAAACATCGCTGCGCGTAAGCCTTTCGGCGGAAAACACAGCAGAAGAAATGGACGCGTTTGCGGACGCCTTGAAAGAGGGCCTCCAAACGCTTTCGCACGCGTAAGCGTGAGTTTATAGACGGAAAGGAATTTTGTCATGCAGGAAGTGATTCTGGTCAAGCTCGGCGAGATCGTCTTAAAGGGATTGAATCGCCGCACGTTTGAAGACCGGCTGTTAAAGAACATTCGCCGCCGCATTGCGCGCGCGGGCAACTTTGAGGTGTACTCCATGCAGTCCACCATTTACATTGAACCGAAGGACGAGGACGCGGACATTGACGAAGCTGAAGAGCGCATCTCGAAGATTTTCGGCGTCATTGGCTATGCGCGCGCTTGCGTGTGTGAAAAGGACATGGATGCCATTACAAAAATGGCGCCGGAATACCTCAATGACACACTCGCGGGCTTTAAGACGTTCAAGGTGGAATCGAAGCGTGCGGACAAGAAGTTCCCGCTCGGCTCCATGGAAATCTCCCGCGAGGTGGGCGCGGCGCTGCTGCGCGCGAACCCGCACATTTCCGTAGACGTGCATAACCCGGAGATCACGGTGCGCGTGGAAATCCGCGAGAAAGCGGCGTATATCCACGGCGAGACGAAGCCCGGCGCGGGCGGCATTCCGGTGGGCACGGGCGGCAAGGCGGCTATTCTCATCAGCGGCGGCCTCGACAGCCCGGTGGCGGCGTGGATGATGGCAAAGCGCGGCGTGGAGCTGACGGCCATTCACTTTGCGAGCCCGCCGTACACGAGCGAGCGCGCACATGAAAAGGTGGTGGCGCTGCTGAAGAAGGTCGGCGAATACGCGGGCAGAATGGACATGATTACCGTGCCGTTCACCGAAATTCAGGAGCAAATTCGAGACAACTGCCCGGAGGAGCTTGCGACCGTGATTATGCGCCGCTTTATGATGCGTGCCGCCGAGCGCATTGCACGCGAGCGCGAATGCAGTGCACTCATCACGGGTGAGAGCCTTGGGCAGGTGGCAAGCCAGACGATACAGGCCATCGCCTGCACGGACGCCGCGGCGAATATGCCGGTTTTCCGTCCGCTTATCGGCAGCGACAAGTCGGAAATCGTGACGCTTGCGCACCGCATTGACACGTATGATATTTCCATTGAGCCGTATGAGGACTGCTGCACGGTGTTTACGCCGAAGCACCCGCGCACCCGCCCCACTTTGAACGTGGTGGAGGCTGCGGAACAGAAACTTGATGTGGAACAGCTTTTGAAAAATTGCCTTGAAAAGACGGAGATCCGTCATCTGTAAGAAAGGGGAATTTTACCATGCAGGCAGAAGTATTATCGGTAGGTACAGAGCTTTTGCTCGGCCAGACCGTGAACACGGACACAACAATCGTTGCAAAGGCGCTTTCGGCGCTCGGCATTGATCTGCTCTACGCCGCCGTAGTTGGCGACAACGTGGGCAGACTGGAAAAGGCTGTTTACGACGCGCTCGACAGAAGCGATATTCTCATCACGACGGGCGGCCTTGGGCCGACGGGCGACGACCTGACGAAAGAGACCGTGGCGGCGGCTGCGGGCAAGAAGCTCGTTTTGCACGAGCAGAGCTACCAGCATTTGCTCGATTACTTTGCAAACGGCGGCATGACCGAAAACCAGATGAAGCAGGCGATGCTGCCGGAGGGCTGCACCGCGCTGAAAAACGACAACGGCACTGCGCCCGGCTGCGCGTTCCGGACGGACAAGGGCAAGATCGTCATCATGCTGCCCGGCCCGCCTTCGGAATTGACCCCGATGCTGCACAACTATGCCGTGCCGTACCTTGAGAAATTCCAGAGCGCGGTCATTGCTTCGCACAGCGTGCATGTGTACGGCAGAGGCGAAGCGCCGGTGGCACAGATGATCGAAGACCTGATGGAGCAGAGCAACCCGACCGTGGCGCCGTATGCCAAGGAAGGCGAGATGTTCGTGCGCGTGACGGCGAAGGCCGCAACGAAAGAAGAAGCGGACGCGATGTGCGTGCCGGTGGTGGAAGAATTGAAGAAGCGCATCGGCAACTTCGTGTACGGTGTGGACGTGGAGACGCTGGAGGAGCTTGTGGTCAGTGAGCTTAAAAAGGCGGGCAAGAAGCTTGCGACGGCGGAATCCTGCACGGGCGGTATGCTTGCAAAGCGCATTACAGATATTCCGGGTTCCTCCGCCGTGTTTGAGACGGGCTGTGTGACGTATGCAAACTGCGTGAAGGAGCGTTTGCTCGGCGTACCGCACGAGACGCTTGTGACATACGGCGCAGTGAGCGAACAGACGGCGCGCGCGATGGCGGAAGGCATTGTGCGTGAGAGCGGTGCAGACATCGGCGTGGGTATCACGGGCATTGCGGGCCCGGACGGCGGCACAGAAGAAAAGCCGGTGGGCCTTGTGTACATTGCGTTGAGTGACGGCAAGAACACGTGGGTGGCAAAGCGCCAGCCGATGGGCAGACTGAAATCCCGCGAATGGCACCGCCACTGCGCGGCCTCCAAAGCACTCGATATGGTGCGCCGCTACCTTGCCGGTTTGCCGGTGGACGAGGCGTAACGCGTGCGGCGCAAATACCGCGAGCCGGAGCCTATGCGGCGCGTGGCGGTCTATGAAGACGAAGAAAGTATGCAGCCGAGAAAGCGGAGAATTCTGTTCCCGGTGCTCATCACGCTGTTTTCGGTGATTTTTGTCGTTTCGGCGGCGGTGCTTGTAATTGAGCTCATTGTGAACCCGTATGTGACGGATAAAAACGTAGGTGAGATTCAGAAAATCTACTCCGAAGCGGGCGACACGGAAAGCGTGGTCCCGGCGACTTCTGAAGACGACACGGCGGACAGCGAACGCATGGCAGAGCTGGAGCGCCGTTGCGAAGCTGTTTTGAAGCTGCAAAGTGTGAACAGCGACATTACGGGCTGGGTGCAGCTGGACGGCACGGACATCAATTTTCCGGTGCTGACACCGCCTGCAGGCGACCCGCAGTATTACCTTTACCGCAACTACAAAAAGGAAAGCACGAAGTACGGCAGCATCTTTTTGGACGGTATGTGCACGGTGGACTCCGATAATCAGGTTTTGCACGGGCACAGCATGCAGGACGGCAGAATGTTCTGGCAGGTGATCGGTTTTGGCAGTGCCAAGACCGTGAAAAGCTGTCCGGTATTCCGCTATGACACCGAAAAGGAAGCGGCGGAATGGAAGATTGTTTCGGTATTCAAGACGAATACATACGATAACCAAGGGGAACTGTTCAACTATCTGCGCGGCGATTTTGACTCTGCGGAAGACAAGATGCAGTTTTACTACGATGTGATGAAACGCAGCATGGTGAACACCGGCGTTGACCTGAACGAAAACGACAAAACGGTGATGCTTTCAACATGCTCGTATGAATATGAGGGCTTCCGCACGGTGATCGTGGCGCGCAAGGTGCGTGACGGCGAAGATGCGACCGTGGACACCTCAAAAATCACGGAGAACGAAAACGTGTTGTACCCGGACATTTGGTATCCCTCCGGCAAAGCGCCGGACTACTGGCCCGACTACTTTGAGGACGCTGTCCAAAACGGCATGGTGGATTGGTACACGGGCAATCTGTACAAAGATTAAAAGCTGAAACAGAAAACGAAAAACGCCCTCCCGCTTACGGAAAAACCGCAGCGGAAGGGCGTTTTGGTATGTTATCTTTTATTTTTTGTACTTCAAAGCGCGGATGGCGTTGAGAACCGCGATAATCATGACACCGACATCCGCAAAGATGGCTGCCCACATGTTCGCAAGACCGAACGCGGTGAGCGCGAGACAGCCGAACTTGACGATGAGCGAGAACACGATGTTCTGCTTGACGATGCCGATGCACTTACGGGAAATTTTGATGGCCTTTGCAATCTGCATCGGATCATCGTCCATGAGGACAACGTCTGCGGCTTCGATGGCGGCATCGCTGCCCATGGCGCCCATGGCGATGCCGATATCGGCACGGGTGAGCACCGGCGCATCGTTGATGCCGTCGCCGACGAACGCGAGGTTTGCTTTCTTCGGCTTATTCTGAATGAGCTTTTCGACTTCGTTGACCTTATCGCCCGGGAGCAGCTCGCTGCGAACTTCGTCAATGCCAAGCTCTTTGGCGACCTGATCAGCCACACGCTTGGCATCGCCTGTGAGCATGACGGTTTTTTCAACACCGGCGTGCTTCAGCTTCTGAATGGCTTCCTTGGAATGAGGCTTGATGACATCGGAGATAACGATGTGACCGGCATATTCGCCGTCGATTGACATGTGAATGATGGTGCCGACGCTGTGGCAGTCGTTATATGGAATATTGTGCAGTGCCATGAGCTTTGCGTTGCCGGCGAGGACCTCGTGCCCGTCGACCTTGGCGGTGATGCCCTTGCCGCTGACTTCTTCAATGTCCGTTACGCGGCTGCGGTCGATCTCTTTGCCGTAGGCTTTCTGCAAACTTTTGCTGATGGGGTGGGAGGAGGCGCACTCGGCGAGCGCGGCGTACTCGAGCAGCTTTGCTTCGTCCATCGTGTTGTGGTGGACGGCAGTGACCTCAAACACGCCCTGCGTGAGCGTGCCGGTTTTATCGAACACGACGATTTTTGCATCGGAGAGGGCTTCAAGATAGTTGGAGCCCTTGATGAGCACGCCCTCATGGCTTGCGCCGCCGATGCCCGCAAAGAAGCTGAGCGGGATGGAAATGACAAGTGCGCACGGGCAGCTGACAACGAGGAAGGTCAGCGCGCGGTAGATCCAATCGACCCAAGCGGCATCCATGCCGAACGCCATGCGCAGGAGCGGCACGGCAATGCCGAGCAGTACAGCGGAAATGCAGACCGCCGGGGTGTAAATTTTAGCGAAGCGGGAGATGAACGCTTCCGAACGGGACTTGCGGGAACTGGCGTTTTCAACGAGGTCGAGGATTTTGGAAACGGTGGACTCGCCGAATTCCTTTGTGGTGCGGATTTTCAGAACACCGTTTAAATTGATGCAGCCGCTGATGATCTCATCGCCCTCTTTGACATCGCGCGGGAGGCTTTCGCCGGTGAGCGCGCTGGTATTAAGGCTTGCGTTGCCGCTTTCGACTACGCCGTCGAGCGGGACTTTTTCGCCCGGCTGCACGACGATGATGCTGCCGACCGCGACTTCGTCGGGATCGACCTGTTCTAACTTGCCGTCTTTTTCAATGTTGGCGTAGTCCGGGCGGATGTCCATCAGCGCGGAGATGTTTTTGCGGCTTTTGCCGACGGCGTAGCTTTGGAACAGCTCGCCGATCTGATAGAACAGCATCACGGCGATGCCCTCAAGATAATCGCCGCTCTTTGTCCAAATGGCGAGGAAGAACGCACCGAGGGTGGCGAGCGCCATCAAAAAGTTTTCGTCGAACGCGCGGCCGTTTAGGATGCCCTTGCCGGCTTTTCTCAAAATATCGTAGCCGATGACGAGATAGGCGGCGAGGTACGCGATAAGGCGCGGAATGCCCGTGATAGGTAAGAACTGTAACACGACCAGCATCACGGCGGTGATGATGATGCGGTACAGCGTAATCTTTTGTTTCTTTTTCATGAGGATACCTCTTGTGGTTTTATATAGCAGTTAGATGATACATTACCGTGTGAAAAAGACCGACTGTACCGAGAAAGCGGAGCCGGTCATTTTTTCTGACTATACGGGTAGACCGAAGTAAATTAAAGCTCGATTTCGCAGTCCGGCTCAACCTTCTTGCAGGCCTTGAGGACATTCTTCATGACAGCTTTAGCGTCCTGACCGTCTTCAAACTCAACGATCATCTTCTGGGTCATGAAGTTTACGGTCGCATTTGCAACGCCTGCAGTTTTCTTGGTTGCCTCTTCCATCAGGTTGGCACAATTTGCGCAGTCAACTTCAATGCTGTACGTTTTTTTCATGGGGAAAACCTCCGTAAAAAATCATTTTGTTTTGAAATGTGGTGCTAACGATTAAATACTTGCTTAATCGTTACAGTTGTAGTATACTGGGGCCGGAATAAAAAATCAAGGGGTTTTCGGGTGCTGCTTCCAAACGGGCGAACGGGATTTCCGAAACGGATAAACGGAGGGCTTTTTATGGCGGATTTTGCATTGCCGCACGACCACGGCAGGCACAAGCACGACGAAGCGCTGCATAGAGAATTGATGAATACGGAACGTTTTTCGGCCGTGGCGGATGTGTTCAAGCAGCTGAGCGACCCGGTGCGCGTGCGCATTTTCTGGCTTTTGAGTCACCGGGAAGAATGCGTCATCAACATTGCGGCGATGATGGATATGTCGAGCCCGGCGGTCTCGCACCATTTGAAGTCGCTTTTAGACAGTGGGCTTATCATGAGCCGCCGCGACGGCAAGGAAGTCTACTATAAGGCGTCGGACACCGAGCAGATCGGGCTTTTGCACGAGATTGTGGAGCAGGTGATGGAGATCACCTGCCCGGAAAAGGAAGTGGACTTTCAGGCTTCGCAGGAGGAAATCATTCGGAACGTGCACAATTACCTGATCGAACACATCAGCGAGCGCATCACGATAGAAACGCTGTCGAGGGAGTTCCTCATGAACACCACGACGCTGAAAACGGTGTTCAAAAAAGTGTACGGCACGACGATTGCGGCGCACATGAAGCAGCACCGCATGGAGCTTGCGGCGGGGCTGCTGCTGAAAACGCAGAACGACATTGCGTCCGTGGCGCAGGCCGTGGGGTATGAGAGCCATAGCCGATTTACGGCGGCGTTTAAGGAGGCTTACGGCGAGCTGCCAACGGAATACAGACGGCGGCACGTGTGCGGGGCAAAGAAGCAGGCGTGTGACGCTTGTGCAAAGTGTCCAATTTGTGAGCCGGAAAATTTTGCGAAAACTGCCTTTGAAAAAATATTTTCAAAAGAGTAAAATAATAGAAAACGTGTGGCGTATGTGCGTAAATCCGGTTTGCGTATATGCGCCGCATTTATTTTGATAAGGAATGGCGAAATTATGAAACGAATTCAGTCTGCGTGTATCTGTCAAACGTTGCATTTCCAGCTTAAAGAGGGTGTGGTAAAGGATTACGCCATGCGCGCAGTACAGGAGGAAGTTGCGAATTACAAGAGCGGGTTGGAACGCAGCCACACAAAGTATAAAATCGTAGAGAAGCATAAGGGAACGGACGGCTCAATTGTGATCAAAATTATTAAGCAGTACAATTCCGCTCCGGTGGGCGACTATTTGAACTGACGGCATACAAGTTTATAGGTTTCAAAATCGAGCAGCGAGATGCGTAAGTCCGGATTTTCGGGCGGCGTATTCCGCTGCTTTGTGATTTAGATTTATATCAGGGAGTAAAGGTATGGAAGAAAACACCAACGTATTTTTGGGCACGGAGCGTGTGGGCAAGCTGATGCGCGGTTATGCAGTGCCGTGTATCATTTCGCTTCTGGTCGGCGCGCTGTATAACATTGTTGACCAGATCTTCATTGCAAACTCGGACTACCTCGGTTCTTACGGCAACGCGGCGAACACCGCTGTGTTTCCTCTGACCGTGGCGGCGCTCGCAATCGCGGTAATGGTCGGCGACGGCTGCTGCGCGTATGTGAGTATCAACCTCGGTAAAAAGGACGTGAAAACGGCGAAGAAGAGCGTAGGCAACGCCGTGGTGCTGGTTTTGCTTGCAAGCGCAGCTTTGACGGCTGTGTATTTGCTTTTGGCGGAACCGATTTTAACGATGTTTGGCGGGCGTGTGAACGTGGAGACGTTTCGTTATGCGAAGGAGTACTTTTTCTATATTGCGCTCGGCGTGCCGTTTTATATGTTCGGACAGGCGCTGAACCCAATTATCCGCGCAGACGGCAGCCCGAAATTTGCGATGGCATCGACGCTGGCGGGCGCGATGTTGAACACGATCTTAGACCCGGTGTTCATTTTTGTGTGCCGCTGGGGTATGATGGGCGCGGCGGTTGCGACGGTGCTGGGGCAGATTGTGACGGCGGTGCTTGCAATCTGGTATTTGTGCAATATGCGTGTGATTCGCCCGGGAAAGGGAGATTTTAAGCTGAGCGGCGGGCTTTGCAGGCGCATTTTGTCGCTTGGTATGACAAGCTTCCTCTCACAGATCAGCCTTGTGGCGGCAATGGCGGCCATCAACAACATGCTGCGCAAATACGGCGCACTGGACCCGATTTTCGGGCAGGCGCAGTACGCACAGATCCCGATGGCAGTGGTCGGCATTGTGATGAAGTTCTTTCAGATTGTGATTTCGATCGTTGTCGGTATGGCGGCGGGGTGCATACCGATTGTGGGCTTCAACATGGGTGCGGAGAAATTTAGGCGCGTAAATAAGCTGTTTACGATGCTGCTGATCTCGGAAGCAGCGGTGGGCGCCGTGGCGCTGATTTTGGTGGAGTTTTTCCCGCAACAGCTCATTTCGCTGTTTGGCGCGGCAAATGAAAGCGCATTTTACACGGAGTTTGCGGTGAAGGCATTCCGTATTTACCTGTGTATGATGATTCCGGCATGCGTGAACAAGGCGTGCTTTATTTTCCTGCAGGCACTTGGCAAGGCGCTGAGCTCGACGGTACTTTCCATGCTGCGCGAGGTGGTGTTCGGCGTGGGCTTTGCCATCCTGCTGCCGATTTGGTTCGGCTTGGACGGCGTTTTATACTCGATGCCGGTTTCAGACATTTTGACGTTTGTGGTTTCGGTGGTGTTAATTCTTGGGACATATCGGGAGCTAAACAGCAAAGCGCAATAAAAGAAGAAATCCTCTCCGGACGCAGCCTGGAGAGGATAAATTATATTTAGGCAAAAAGTTTTCTGAAGAAAACTTGACGAAAGACTTGTAATTGCCATTGCCGTTAGCTTAGAGGATAAGGTTTTCCAGCTCCTCTGCGTTATGGACGAGGGTATCGGCGCCGTTTTCTTCGAGCTCTTTTTCGTCCCTGAAGCCCCAGGTGACGCCGGCGGTGAAGAGGCCTGCGTTCTGCCCGGTCTGCATATCAACGCCGCTGTCGCCGACGTACAGGCATTCGGCGGGGGTGACGCCTAATTCTTCGCACAATAAAAGTGCGGCACTGGGGTTCGGCTTTTTCGGTACGCCTTCCCTTTGTCCGTGGACGACATCAAAAAGCCCGGTGAACAGCTTTTCGGCGATATAGCACGTCATGTTATCGGGTTTGTTGGAGAGCACGGCGGCTTTGACGTTGTTTTCACGCATTTTTTGGAGCAGCTCTACGATGCCGGGGTAGGGGGTGACGTCTTTTGTGGGATCACTTTCATATAAAGCGTCATACGTTTTGCGCAGGGCTTTTACATCTTCTTCGGTGTATGTGCCCTTAGCGGCAGTGAGCATGCGGCGCATGAGAATATCTGCGCCGTTACCGACGAATGTGCGGTAGCGGTCTACGGGGAACGTTTTTAAACGGTGCGCTTCAAGCGCGGCGTTGCCGAATCCGGCGATGGAAGTGAGCGTATTGGCCACGGTTCCGTCCATATCAAAAATAACGGCTTTTACTTTTGCCATGAATATCCCTTCTTCATATTATAAATAATCGAAAAGCGAACGACACTTTTCGCACCGCCAGTATACCGCTTTTTTGACGAAAATGCAACCGGGGCGGGCTTTTTGGGGTGTGAAAAAACCATCTGACCTTAAAAATTATATTAAATCTGGCCATTGCGATAATACCAGCGCGGTGCTATACTGGGTGCAATCTTCAAGGCACGGCGCACGAACGGTGCAGTCGCGCCCCAAAGCAAAGGGGTAATCAAAATGAAAAACAAGAATTCCATCTACAAGATTGTCACCGTGGGCCTTTTGGGCGCGCTGGTGTTCGTTTCCAACTACCTGAGCTTCCCGATTCCGGTGCCGGTGGGCGATATTTCCCGTATCCACCTCGGCAACGCGTTTTGCCTGCTTGCGGGCTTTGTGATGGGCCCGATCGGAGGCGGTCTGGCTTCCGGCATCGGCGCGATGCTCTACGACCTGACGAACCCGGCGTACATCGCTTCGGCTCCGTTTACATTTGTATTTAAGTTCCTGCTGGCTGCGGTTTGCGGCCTCATCGCGCACAAGGGTAAAATCACCGGCAACATGCTGGAGGAAGACTTTACCATTACCGTACCGCGCAGCATTGTGGCGGGCATCTGCGGCAGCCTGACATACATTGTGCTGTATCTCGCAAAGTCCTACATTACGACGGTGCTTGCGGGCAGTGCGCCGGAGGCTGCGGCGATTGCGCTTGCGACGAAAGCGGCTTCGAGCACGGTGAACGCGATTCTCGCCATCATCATTTCCGTGCCGCTCTCCGCTTTGATTCGCAAGGCGCTGAAAAGTGCGCATCTGACGACAAAATAAAATCAGCGTATAAGGAAAGCCGCCGGAACACGCACCGGTGGCTTTCGTTGTTTTTGTGTGACAGAGATTTCTTGCTTTTTTCATGAAACTGTTCACTGCACTTCACATGAACTTCACAGAACTCCGAAATAATATAGATAATCCGAACGGAAAGAAAAAAAGGTTGAAAAACCGTTTGGAATATGGTATTATGTGAAAGGAGTAAGGAACCATGAGTGACAATCATGAGAAATTCCAAAATGGTTTTGACCCGAACAATGGGTCTGAACCGGTGAACACCAATACTTCCGCTAATAACGCTGTAAACAGCACAAACGCCTACGGCACCTATCATAACGCACAGTATCCGACGAACAACACCCCCGCATATACGTGGAACGCACAGAGCGCTCCGCAGCAGAACGCGCCGGTGCAGCCAAACGGACAGCCTGTGTATTACGGTGTGCCTGTGCATCAGCCGCAAAAACAGCCGAAGCCCAAAAAGCACGGCTCGAAATTCGGCTTGAAGCTTTTAGCCGTTGTGCTTTGCTGTGCGATCACCTCGGCGGCGTCGCTTGGCGTATTCGTCGTGATGATTCAAAACGGCGTCATCAATGTGCAGTCTTCCGAAGCGAGCAGCAATGCTGCGTTCACAATCTCGCGCGTGGTGAACGGCGACACGAGCTCGGACACGAGCGCGAGCAGCGACGGCACGGTTTCCGCGATGAGCGACCAGGACATTGCCGCAAAGCTTACACCGTCTGTCGTGTGCATCCAGAATTATCAGGTGACACAGAATTACGGCTTTATGCAGACCGATACGTCGGACAGCAGCGTTTCCCCGGCGAGCGAAGGCTCCGGCATCATCATGAGTGAAGATGGCTATATCATCACGAATGCGCATGTTGTGGAGGGTGCGACTTCCCTGAAGGTTATGACCTCCGACGGTGAGACGTATGAAGCGCAGCTGATCGGCAGCGATACCGTGACGGACCTTGCGGTCGTAAAGATCGATGCGACGGGCTTGACGGCTGCGGAATTTGGTTCTTCCGAAGATTTGCGCGTTGCGGATAAGGTCATGGCCATCGGTAACCCGGGCGGCCACGAGCTGAGCTCCAGCGTAACGATCGGTTACGTTTCCGCTTTGAACCGCGCGATTGCCAATAACACGACCGGCTACACGATGGAATATATCCAGACCGATGCGGCGATTAACCCCGGTAACTCCGGCGGCGCACTCATCAACGAGTATGGTCAGGTCGTTGGCATCAACTCCGCGAAAATTTCCGCTACGGGCTATGAGGGCCTTGGATTTGCGATTCCGATCGATACGGCACAGCCGATTATCTCCGACCTCATCCAGTACGGTTATGTGAAGGACAGAGCTGTTCTCGGTATTTCCGGTCAGTTCATCGACAGCATGACGGGCCGCTTCTACGGCTTGCCGCAGGGCGAGTATGTGGCACAGCTCAATTCGAGCGAGGCACAGGCTTCCGGCTTGCAGGTGGGCGATGTGATTACCGCTATTGACGGTCAGCAGCTGGACAGTGAATCCACATTGCGTTCCGCAATCCTCAGCAAGAAGCCGGGCGATACGGTAACACTTCAGGTGTACCGCTCTTCGACGCAGCAGTCCGCAACCGTGGAACTGAAGCTTTCCGAATACAGCGCGGGTTGATTTAATTTAGAGTACGAGTCTTTTTCATAAATCTCCTTTTTCAAGCAACGAACCCCTCGGGGTTCGTTGCATTTTGTCAGCTTTTGATTTTGCTGCCGTGGGTATTCCCGGCTGTGATTGAGGGTGCGCAGTATCTCATTCTTTTTCTCAGTCAGAGGGAGCTTGAATTTTATACGAAGGCATAAAGCAACGCCGCACTCTCAATGAAAAATCGAGGGTGCGGCGTTGCTTTATTTCTAAGAATTCGCTGTGGCGAGTTCTTCAAGGAACCCCTTAATAGGGTTCCTTGCGGCAGAACAGTCCACCGGACTATTCTGCCTATCTTCCTGATTTTTGGTAGGTAAAAAGGTCTCGCCGTTTGCGAACGACGACCAAAGGCGTTGCCTTTGGAAACCACCACCTTTGAAAAAGTGGACGAAACTTTATTCGTCGCTTCGCTGTGGTTTACGGAAGATCAATTCCCTGTAATGGCGTTGAGTGCGGCGGAGACGACTTCACCGGCGGTATAGAGTCCGGAGGAGCCCTCCTGCACGCACACGGCGAACGCATACGGGGTGCTTTCGTCCTCCGAGAAACCGACGATCCAGCAGTTCGGGTTTTTATCGTCGAGCTCGGCGGTGCCGGTTTTGGCACACAGCGAATAACCGTCGAAAAGATACTCGCCGTAGTAATTGACGACGTTGTTGCGCATCATGCTGTGGAGAGAAGCGGCAGTGGAGCTGTCCGTTAAGGTGTAGCTCGTGCGGCTTTTGCCGCCCGTGAGGTATGGCTCCGGTGTGGAGCCGCCGTTTGCGATAGCGCCCATCAAAAGCGCCATGTGGTACGGGTTTGCCATGACATCCGCCTGACCGACGGAGCTCCACGCGAGGTCTATGGCGCTGGTGGAGCTGCTTAAATTGGTACTGCTTTTGTCGGTGGTGACAGAATCAAACGAGAAGTTTTTACCGAAGCCCATTTCTTCGGCTTTCTTTTTGAGGTTTTCCGCGCCGATGTCCTCCGCAAGCTGCGCAAAGTAGAGGTTGCAGGAATAGCCGAGCGCCTGCTCGAGGTTCAGCTCGCCGTGGTAATTGAGACACGTCACCTTGCCGGAGCCGATGTCCATTTCTTCTTCGCAGGTATAGGTGCGGGTGTCCCAATCGGGCAGGTACTCCATGGCGGCAGCCGCTGTGACGAGCTTAAAGATGGAGCCCGGCGTGTAGGTGGAGGAAAGCGTGTGGTCGAGGAAAACGCCGTTGTATTCTTCGTTATCGTTGAGGTCCTCCGGGACGTTCATGGGGTCGTATGTGGGAGCGCTGACCTTGACGAGTACCTCGCCGGTCTTATAGTTATAGACAAACGCGGAGCCGTTGCGGCCGTTGAAGGCGTTGTACGCGGCGGCGCTGGCGTTGGCATCTACCGTTAAAACGAGGTTGTTGCCGAGGTCCGAAAGCACGGTGCGCGCAAGGCCCGTGATGGGGTTATAGCCCACGAGCTGCGAGCGGTGCACGGCCTGCACGGCGGTGCCGATGTAGCCGCTGGAATCGCCCACGGTGTGGAGCAGTGCGCGGCGAATGTCTTCACTTTCGGCGTAAACGCGGGAGCCGTCCTCCGTTTTGGCGAGCACCATGCCGCTGCGGTCTGTGATGGTACCGGCGGAAACGGCGGTGTCATCGCCGTAAATGTGACCGTTATACGGCTGCGTGGCCCATGTGGAGCCGTTTAACGCGAGGTTGATGAGAAACCAGACGAAGCCGCCGCAGAAGGCGAACAGCAAAATGTAAAGGACAAAAGAGCGAAAGCCGGTCGTTTTCATCGGCGGTCACCATCCTTTCTGCGTGTGCGGGGCTGACCCGGGGAGAGGTTTTCTTCGGAAATATGGACGCGGTATGCGCCGCGGGAACGCGGGGCCGTGTTTTCGGCGCGGGTATTCGCGCGGGGACGCGGCGTGGGCGGGTCGTTCGGGGAGTAGCGCGGCGGGGTGAAGGAAATCGTGTCTTCGTCGGCCTCGCCTTTCGGGTGTCTTCCCGCACGGCGGGCAGCGTAGGTGCGTTCATCGGACGCTTTGAGGAATGCCAGAAGCCCCCAGACAGAGATCATACTGGAGCCGCCTGCGCTGATGAACGGCAGCGTGACGCCGGTGAGCGGCAGAACATCCGTGGGGCCGAAAACATTGAGCGCGGCCTGAAAGAGCAGCATGCCCGAGACGGCGCACGCCGCGATGGCGTAGAACGTGGAGCGACTGCGTGTGACATCGCTGCGGGCGTAGAGGATAAAGAGGACGAGCGCGAACAGCACTGCCATGCCCATTAAAAGGCCCTGTTCCTCGCACAGCATACCGAACACGAGGTCGCTGTCGCCGGCGGCGACATATTTTAAGATGCCGTTGCCGAGGCCGAGACCGAAGAGGCCGCCGCTTGCGATATACGTCATGGTGCGCACCTGCTGGTAGCCGAGGCTGTCCTGTGTGTGCTCCCACACGTGCATCCAGCCCGAGAAGCGCTGAGCGACATAGGGCTTAAACTGCAAAATGAGGAACACGCCGAAGCACGCTGCCGCGAGGATGAGGAAAATGGTGCGGAAGCTGCCGGAGCGCATGAATGCGATGATGAGGAAGCAGGCGAAGAAGATGAGCGCCGTGCCGAAATCGCGCATTAGGAACAGGAATGCGAGGCAAATGGCGGCGAACACGATGAACTCCGTGATGTTCTTTTTCGTCTGCAAATGGTCGAGCGTAGACGCGCCGACGAACACGAATGCGATTTTGATGAACTCCGAGGGCTGGAAGCTGAACGGCCCGATGAAGATCCAGTTGCGGGAGCCGTTGACGTCTTTGCCGAGCACAAGGTTTGCGACAAACAGCAAAATGGCGCCGATGGCGATGTAGAGCCGCAGCTTCATGACGCGCTCGAGGTCGCTCATGAACCAAACAAGGAAGCAGAAAAGCACAATGCCGATGCCGAACGCGGCAATCTGCATTTTAACGGTGTCGAGCCCCTCACCGCTGAGGAGCAGGATGCCGATGCTGCTGAGGAGCAGTCCAACGGTTTCAATCTCAAAGCTGACGCGCTTTAAGATGCGGCGGGAGAAAAAGTACAGCACCCAGCTTGCCGTGAACAGAATCACGAACGGTGCGGCGGGGTAGAGGCGGAATTCGCCTGTGCCGATCATCAGTTGCAAGGTGAGCGACATCTGAACGAGCGTGACGACGAGCATCAGCTTAAAGGGGGACGCCGCCTCTTTGGAAAAGCCGGTGAACATGCTGCGCTTTTTCTGCGGCACGTCGGACGCGTTACGCAGCGTGAGCGTGGTGGATCCCATGCGGATTTTGTCGCCGATCTGCACGAGCGTGGGCTCTGTGATCTGTTTATTGCGCACGCGTGTGCCGGCGTGGGAGCCGGTATCGCACACGAACCAGCCCTCTTCGCGGCGCATTAAAACGGCATGGTCGCGCGAAACGGAATTATCGGGTATTTGAATATCGCAGCTGCGGCTGCGCCCAATGGAATTTTCCCAGTACAAAACGGGGAAATGCGCGCCGGTGGCGGCATCCTCCAGCATGACGACCGGGTCTTTGCGGCGCTGTCCCTTTTTAAACGAGGTATAGCAGCGCCAGATGACGTACAAAACCATCAGGACGGTGACGGCGCGCACGAGCACAAGGGCGGTGGAAAGCAGCCCGGAGCCGAGTATACGCGTGATGAGTTGCTTTAAAAACTCCATAAAGACCTCTTTTCTTTACGGCGAAGATCAGTCGTGAATTTCGGCGACCTCACCGGCCTTTTTATAGATGTGGTTCGCGGGCACGAAGCCGCGCACCATGGAAAGCGGATAGACGCGTGCGTTTTTGCCGACGACCGTGCCGGGATTCAAAACGCTGCCGCAGCCGATTTCGGCGTGGTCGCCCAGCATGGCGCCGAATTTGCGCATGCCGGTCTCTACGCGTTCGCCGTCCTTTAAGACGGTGACGTTCGAGTGATCCTGCTTTAAGTTCGACGTGACGGCGCCCGCGCCGGTGTGGGCCTTATGGCCCATGACGGAATCGCCGATGTAGTTATAGTGCGGGGCCTGCGCGCCGTCGAACAGGATGGCGTTTTTTACCTCGGTGGAATTGCCGACGACGCAGCCTGTGCCGATGAGCGCGTTGCCGCGGATAAATGCGCCGGGGCGCACCTCGGTCTCCGGCCCGATGATAGTGGGGCCTGCAATGTAGACGCTCGGGTAAAGCTTGGCGCTTTTCGCGACCCACACGTCTTCGCCGCGCTGCTCGTATTCCTCGGGCGAAAGTGTTTTGCCGAGCGCTTTAATGAACTCGCCGATCTTCGGCAGCGCCTCCCACGGGTAGGTGCAGGCTTCAAGCAGCGGGCGCGCCGCGGTATAGCTGAGATCATATAAGGCGCGGACGGTCAATCCTTCATGTTTTACGTTCATATTCATGTTCCTTTCTTGACTCAATCGTACTGAAATTCCGACTCTGCGGAACGGACTTGCGACTTTCCCATAAAACCCATTTTATATAGTATAATACAACTCCCCGCACATTTCCAGTCTGTGCGGGGAGAATTCAGGTTTTCTTAACTTTTTTGTATGTTTACAGGTACTCTAAGGTGCGGATGGCGGCTTCCATGTAGATCTCGCCGGCATCCGTGCCGAGCTTATTTAAGTTGCGGGCGTCCCATTTTTCGCCGGAAAGGGAATCTGCCGCCCACATGAACTGGGCGAATTTGACGTTTCGGAACGCCGCGACGGTCGCCATGGCGGCACATTCCATCTCGACGACGGAGCAACCTTGCTTTAAGCGTTTTTCCACCTTGCCGCGCGTCTCGCGAAAAAACGCATCGGTCGTCCACGTTTTCACGCGGGCATAGGGGACGTCCATGTCTTCGAGCGCTTGGCAGACGGCATCTACACAGGCGGGCTCGAGTACGGCTTCCTCGGCGGGCGGGGCGTAGTGGTAGCTTGTGCCTTCATCGCGCACGGCGGCGTAGGGTACCAGAATGTGCCCGGCGGTGATGGCGTGATCGAGTGCGCCGCAGGAGCCGAGCATCAAAAACTTTTTCACGCCGTGGGGGATCATCTCTTCCATGATGCCGCAGGCAGACGGCGCGCCGACGCGCATGCACATCAGCGCAAACGCGGTGCCGTTCGGCGCAGTGCAGCGATAGACCGGTTCTCCACCGTTGCAGTCCTGATATTGCATGATGACTTCGCCGTGAAATTCCGCCGCGTATTTCTCCGTAAGCGGGCGGGAGAACACGCCGATGAGTGCCTCCGGCATATTTTCCATCGGGTGATAGAATTCGCTCGGCTCAATGACGGCTTTTCTATTCGGGTCAAAATCTGTGTGGATCATGGAATTCCCTCCTTCGTTTTCGCAAACGGCAAATTTTATCCATTATACCACGGGGGAGATTTTTGTCAAGCAAAGGCCTAAATTTACCAAAATATTTTATGATTATATTGAAAAGTTGTGCGGGATACGCTATAATAGTTGCAAATACAACTATTGAGAGCTTCTTAGGGGAAAGAGGGCATGTAATTTGAAAAGACTGGCGGTGTATTTAAAACCGTTTTTGCCGCGCATGGGCGTGGGCATCAGCTTTAAGGCGGTCGGTACGCTTGTGGAGCTTGCGATTCTGTGGATTTTGTCGTATATCATTGACGATCTGATCCCGCTGAAAGAGATTCGCCCGGTATGTCTGTGGGGCGGACTGATGATTGTGTGCTCGCTCATTGCGTGGGGCGGCAACATCACGGCGAACCGCATGGCGTCCGCTGTGGCGCGCGACTGCACGCGGCAGATCCGGCATGACCTGTTCCAAAAGATCTCGTATCTTTCGGAAAGCAGGGTGGATGCGTTCACAATTCCGTCGCTTATCTCGCGCATGACGAGCGATACATACGTTTTACACCAGACGATTGGCATGATTCAGCGCATCGGCATCCGTGCGCCGCTGCTGCTTTTCGGCGGCATCATCGTATCCTTGACGATGGACCCGATGCTGACGCTCATTATGGTGGCATCCTTACCCATCGTGGGCGTAATTGTATTTTACGTCTCGCGAAAAGGTGCGAAGCTTTTTAAGATCGTGCAGAAGGCTTCCGATTCCATGCTGCGTGTGGTGCGTGAAAACGCCGTGGGCGTGCGCGTCATCAAGGCGCTTTCCAAATCGGACTATGAGCGTGCGCGGTTTAAGAAGGTGAACGACGATCTCACCGAAAAGGAGCGCACGGCAGAGAGCACCATGGCGCTCATTAACCCGGTGATGAGCCTTTTGCTGAACCTCGGCATTGTGGCGGTTATCACGGTGGGTGCGGTGCGCGTGAACAACGGCACCTCCGAGATCGGCAAGATCATCGCGTTTATGAATTTATACACCATCGTTTTGAACGCTTTAATGGCGATTAACCGCATTTTCATGATGCTTTCACGCGCATCGGCTTCCTCTGCGCGTGTATTGGAGGTGCTGGATACGCCGGTGGAGCTTTTCGAGACTGAGCCGCGCTTCAGCTTTTTGCCGAAGGACGCGCCGCATGTGGAGTTTGACCACGTGACGTTCCGCTATGCGCGCGGCAGCTTTGCGGTGCGGAACATCGATTTTGCGTTAAAGCGCGGCGAGACGCTCGGCATCATCGGCGCGACAGGCGCGGGTAAATCGACGATTATTCGTTTACTCATGCGTTACTACGACGTTTCGGAGGGCTCCGTGAAAATAGACGGCGTGGATATCCGCGACTACGCGACGTCCGATTTACGCGCGAAGTTCGGCGTGGTGTTCCAAAACGACACGCTGTTTAAGGACACGATACGCGAGAATATCCGCTTAGGGCGAAACCTGACGGACGAGCAGCTTTTGGAAGCGGCACGACGCGCACAGGCGCTGGAATTTATTGAAGAACAGGGCGGCCTGGACGCGCCGGTCGCCATTAAGGGCGCGAACCTTTCGGGTGGGCAGAAACAGAGACTGTTGCTTGCGCGCGCGTTGGCGGGCGACCCGGACATTTTGCTGTTGGACGACTCCTCGAGCGCGCTTGATTACAGGACGGACTCGAAGCTGCGTGAAGAAATTCGCCTGCATTGTGCGGACGCGACAAAGATCATCATTGCGCAGCGCATCAGCTCCATCATGCATGCGGAAAAAATCATGGTGCTCGAAAACGGCAATGTCATCGGCATGGGCACGCACGAAGAATTGATGGAGACCTGTCCGCTTTACCGTGAGATCGGGGAGTCGCAGATCGGCGAGGGACTCGCAAAGGAGGTGCACGCATGAAAAGGCCGGAAACCGTGCAAACGGAAAAACACGAAAAGCCCAAAATGAAAAAAACGGCGGTGCTGTCGCGCCTTTTGCCATATCTGATGCGCTACAAATTTTTGATGCTCGGGGCGATTTTACTGACGGTCGGCGGCAATTTGTTGTCACTGGCGGGACCGTACATTTCGGGTCTTGCGGTGGATGCGATGGAACTCGGCCGCGGCAAAGTCAATTTTGAAAAGGTGGGCTGCTATGGCGTTCTGATGGTTGTGATGTACGCGATATCCGCAGCACTTTCGTATGCGCTGACGCGCCTTATGATCGTCATCAGCCGCCGCGTGGTGAACACGATGCGGCACGATGTGTTCCAAAAGCTGAGCGAGCTGCCGGTCGGATACTTCGATACACACCAGACGGGCGACATTTTGAGCCGTATTTCGTATGACATCGACACCATCAACACCTCGCTTACGAATGATATGGTGCAGGTGTTCGCGAGCGCCGTCACAGTCATCGGCGCACTCATCATGATGCTTTCCATTTCGCCGACACTTGTGCTGGTGTTTGTTTTCACCGTACCGCTTTCGATGTTCATGACGAAGAAGATCACAGGCTTTACGCGGCCGCTGTTCCGCAAGCGCTCTGCAAAGCTGGGAGAGCTGAACGGCTTTGTGGAGGAAATGATCAGCGGGCAGAAGACGCTGCGCGCGTACGGCCAGGAAAAAAACACCATTAAAAAGCTCGATAAACAGAACGACGAGACCGTGGACGCGTACTACCGCGCCGATTATTACGGCAGCATGGTGGGCCCGTCCGTCAACTTCGTCAACAACCTTTCGCTTTCACTCGTCAGCTTTTTCGGCGCACTGCTGTTTTTAGGCGGGTCAATCTCTATCGGCAACATTTCGAGCTTTGTACTGTACTCTCGCAAGTTCAGCGGGCCGATCAACGAAATCGCGAACATCATCGGCGAATTGCAGTCGGCGTTTTCGGCGGCGGAGCGCGTGTTCCGCTTACTGGATGAAGAGCCCGAGGTCGCGGACAGTCCGAATGCCGAAGGCCTCACCGAAGCCGAGGGTGACGTAGACCTTTCGCACGTGAACTTCGGCTACACAAAGGACAGACAGATCATCAAAGATCTCTCGCTGCATGTGCCGAAGGGCGCGCTTGTGGCCATTGTGGGCCCGACGGGCGCGGGCAAAACGACCATCATCAATTTGCTGATGCGCTTTTACGATGTGGACAGCGGCGAGATTACGCTTGACCATAAGCCAATCAAAGATCTGACGCGCCGCAGTTTGCGCCTCAATTACTCCATGGTCTTGCAGGACACATGGCTTTTTACGGGCACGGTGTATGAAAACATCGCCTACGGCAGCGAAAAGGCGACGCGCGAAGACGTGGAGCGCGTGTGCAAGGCGTGCGGCATCCATGACTACATCAGGACGCTGCCGGCCGGTTACGAAACGGTGCTCGAGGACGACGGCGCGAATATCTCAAAGGGACAAAAGCAGCTGATGACCATTGCACGCGCGATGCTGCTGGAGTCGTCCCTGCTCATTCTGGACGAGGCGACCTCAAACGTCGATACGCGCACGGAGCTGCGCATACAAAAGGCCATGCGTACGCTGATGGCGGACAAGACCTGCTTTGTCATTGCGCACCGCTTATCGACCATTCGCAACGCGGATATGATCTTAGTCGTGCGCGACGGCGAGATTGTGGAGCGCGGTACGCATGAAAGCTTGATGCAGGGCGACACATTCTACCGGCATTTGTATAACGCACAGTTCGCGTAAAAACGCAGAAACGGGGGCTGTTATGAGACGTATACGAAGAACATTGCCCCACGCGGCGTGGATGTGAAAGAAATTCAGGCTGCAAAGGCGCGTGAAGCGTAAAATGCGGCCCCCAAAATTTTAAGAAAATACTAAGTTGAAACCGCTTGAAAAAATTCATTTTCGGTCTTATAATCATGCTGAATACGCAGTTTTGAAAACTGTGAGCAGGAGACCGGGGGTGGAGGACATCAGGCGGTTTTTTCATACGCTGTACGGATTGTTTGAAAAGGGAACGCGCATTCGGGGTATTTTGGGGTGCTTTCTCGGCGGATTATTTTTGAATATCGCCATAGAGCTGATGGACAGGCAGAGCCTTTCCGCTGTTTTTGTGCTGCTCGAATCGCACCCGCTGGCATTTTTGGAAAACGTGCTGATTTTGACGTTTTCCCTTTCGCTGTGCCTGTTTTCCAAGCGGCGGTGGTTTTTCGGCATTTTGATCGGCACGGTGTGGCTCGGACTCGGCATTGCGAATTTATATGTGCTCAGTTACCGCGTTTCGCCGCTTTCTGCCATTGATTTTGCGATTTTGCAGCTCGATTGGTCGTTTATCGGCATTTACATGAGCGTACCGGCGTTTATTTTGCTTGTTATTGCGGTGATTTTGCTGCTTGCGGGGCTTGTGATGCTTTTTAAAAAGTGCCCGAAAAGCCCGGTGCACCGGCTCTTTAACACGGCGGTGAGCGTGATACTCCTTTGCGCGTGCATTGTCATTCCGTATCTGCCGACGTCCTTAGGCTTCGGCGAGAATACATATACGGATGTTATCCGTTTGACAGAGGATTACGGCTTTGCGTACACGTTTACGCGCAGTCTCGTTGACACGGGTATCGACCGGCCGGAGGATTACTCCGCCCGCCGCGTGCGCGCCATTGCAGCGGAGGTGCTGCGCACAAAGGACAAAGCGCCCGAGGACGTGCCGAACATCATCTTTTTGCAGCTGGAGTCGTTTTTCGACGTGAACCGCTTAAAAGACGTGACGTTCTCCGAAAACCCGGTGCCGTATTTTGAAGAGCTGAAGGAGACATGCCCTAGCGGGTATTTCACCGCGCCGTCTGTTGGCGCGGGCACGGCGAACACGGAATTTGAGGTTATCACGCAGATGAATGTGCATGACTTCGGCACGGGCGAATATCCGTACAAGACGATTTTGCAGGAAACGCCGTGCGAGTCCATCGCGTATGACTTAAAAAAACTTGGGCTCGCGTCGCACGTCATTCACAATAATACGGCGACGTTCTATGACCGCAACATCGTGTTCCCGAAGCTCGGGTTCGATTCATTCACGACGCTTGAATACATGAACCACGTGGAGACAAACGAAATCGGCTGGGCGAAGGATAAGATTCTGACAAAAGAGATTGTGCGGGCGCTTTCCGAAACGGAGGAACGCGACCTTATTTACACCATTTCGGTGCAGCCGCACGGCGCGTATCCGGAGGAGAGCGAGACGGCGGATATCAAAGTGCTTTCCGGCATAGAAGACCCCGCTTTGCGCGGACAATTGGAATATTACGCGACGCAGATTCACGAAGTGGATGAATTTCTGCGCACGCTGACCGATGTGCTGACGACGTGGGAGGAGCCGACCGTTTTGGTGCTGTACGGCGACCACATGCCGTCGCTGGAGATCAGCAAGGATATGCTGGACCTTTCTGCGGGCGGCCTGTTTGAAACGGAGTACGTCATTTGGAGTAACTGCGGCGTGGGGGGCGCGGATAGAAACGTGAAGGCGTATCAGCTTTCGTCCCGTGTTTTGGAGCTTTTAGACATCAACGTAGGCACACTGACGAAATTCCACCAGTTAAACCCGTGGCGCGGTGCATACGAAACGGAGCTGCGCACGCTGCAATACGACATGCTGTACGGCGACCGTGTGGTGTACCACGGCGAGCAGCCGTTTGAGGAGACCGACATGCGCTTCGGCACGCGGGACATCACCGTGAACACGGCGTATGTGCAGAACGATATGCTGATGGTGCGCGGCAAAAATTTCACGCCGTACAGCGTGATTTACGTGGACGGCAACGCGAAGGAGACGACGTTCCTGTCCGAATACGCCGTGACCTGTGCGGCGGACGACATAGAAAAAGGCGACCGTGTGACGGTGCGGCAGGTGGCGGAGGACGGCACGGAGCTTTCGGAAGCCATTGCCGACCCGTACGGGGATTAAATCGGAGGGAAACGTGACAGCGTACTATCATTTGCCCGGCTTATTTGAATTTTTCGAGCTGTACAGTGTGTTTTTGCCGCTGTACGGAGCGCACAGAGAATATTTTTACGAGTGGTGCGAGATCGCGTCTGTTTACGGCGCGCCGGCGGACTGCCTTTGGGGCGGCGGACGCCTCGGCGACGGCGAGCACGACCCGCGCGCGGTACTCTCGCTCATGCAGGAATATAACATCTCCGCGCGGCTGACGTTCAGCAATTCTTTGTTGGAGGAAAAGCATTTATCTGACCCGAAGTGTAACACGCTGTGTAAGCTGTTTGCGGAGAGCGAAAGCCCGCAAAACGGCGTGATCGTGCATTCCGATTTACTGTTAGACTATTTAAAAAAGACGTACCCGGGGTTGTATTTTGTTTCGTCTACGACGAAGGTGCTGACGGACTTTGAAGACTTTAAACGGGAGCTCGAACGCGAAGATTTTCGGTTTGTCGTGCCGGATTTTCGGCTGAATAAACAAGTTGAAAAGCTGAACGCGCTGCCGCAGGCGCTGAAGGACAAGGCGGAGTTTCTCTGCAACGAGTGCTGCTCTTTCGGCTGCAAAGACCGCAAAGCGTGTTATGAAGCGGTGAGCCGCAAAAACCTCGGTATAGACGGCCCGGAGCACGTCTGCACCGTGCCGAATGCAAAGGAGGGCTACCGCTTTTCAAAGGCGATGGAGAACCCGGGTTTTATCGGTGTTGCAGATATACAGAACGTATATCTGCCGATGGGCTTCACGAACTTTAAAATTGAGGGTAGGGGACTCGGCAGTGCGCTCATTTTGGAATTTCTGCTTTACTACATGACAAAGCCGGAATACCGGCTGCGCGTGCGGGAAGAAATATATTTAGACAACATGCTCGATCTGTTTTGAAGAAAGCACGGTTTGCGGCAAATTTCGCTGCGGGCCGTTTCTTTTTCTCAGCTTCTGTGCTATAATGACGGAAACGAGAAACATGAGGGAAAGGGTGTTCATTTATGGATCTGGAACGAATCGAAAAAGCGGTGCGGGAAATTCTGCTGGCTGTTGGAGAAGACCCGGAGCGCGAGGGCCTGCAGGAAACGCCGAACCGTGTGGCACGCATGTATGCGGAGATTTTCTCGGGGTTAAAATCCGACCCGAAGCAGCATCTCAAAATTTTCCACGAAGAGGGCGAGCACGACGAGCTCGTTTTTGTGCGGGACATTCCGCTTTACTCCGTATGTGAGCACCATTTGCTGCCGTTCATCGGCAAGTGCCATATTGCGTATATCCCGCGCGACGGCAAGATCATCGGGCTTTCCAAATTTGCCCGTATTGTCGATTGCTTTGCGCGGCGTCCGCAGGTGCAGGAGCGTCTGACGGCGCAGATTGCGGACTTTATCGAAGAAAACCTGAATCCGCGCGGCGTGGCGGTGTTCATTGAAGCGGAGCACCTGTGCATGACGATGCGCGGCGCGCGTGCGGCGGGCGCTTTGACGCAGACCTCTGCCTTGCGCGGCTGCATGCGTACGGAAGCGAAGACCCGCAACGAGGTCATGCTGCTGCTCGCAAAGTAAGGAGACCGATATGACGGAATTTTACGCGGCGGGAAAACACTTTCCGCTGAACAGAACCTATGTGATGGGCATTTTGAACGTGACGCCGGATTCGTTTTCCGACGGCGGCAAGTATTTTGACCCCGAAAAAGCGGTGCGCCACGCGGTAGAGATGGAAGCGCAGGGCGTGGACATTGTGGACATCGGCGGGCAGTCCACCCGCCCGGGCAGCGTGCGCATCTCACCCGAAGAAGAATGGGCGCGCATTGAAAACGTGGTGAAGGCAGTTGCGGAGAAGACGAATCTTGCTGTTTCCATCGACACGTTTTACCCCGAGGTGGCAGAAAAAGCCCTCAAAGCCGGCGCACATATCATCAACGACGTGACGGGTTTTGCACCGGAAATGTGGCGCGCGGTGGAAAACACCGACTGCGGCTGCATCGTGATGCACCCCGGCGATCCGGATGACCTGAACGGCGCGGGCGGCGACATTTTGGAACGCGTTCGGGCATTTTTCGAGAAGAAAACGACGGAAGCGGAACAGCGTGGCGTCAATAAAAATCGCCTTTGCTTCGACCCGGGCATCGGCTTTGGCAAGACAAATGAGGAAAATTTCGCGCTTATCGCAAACCCGGAGAAAATCCGCGTGCCGGGTACGGCACTTTTGATGGCGGCGTCGAGAAAACGCGCTATCGGTGCTGTTTGCGGCAACCCGCCGTTTGAAGACCGCATGGCGGGCACGGTGGCGGCACATACGGCATCGGTGCTGTTCGGCGCAGACATGGTGCGCGTGCATGATACGTTTGAAGCGGTGCAGGCGGCGCGCGTAGCGGACGCGATAAAGCAATTCAGAAAGGGAGTATAAAATGGAAACAATACGTATTAAGGGCCTTGAGATATTTGCCTACCACGGCGTGAACCCGGAGGAAAAGGAAAACGGCCAGAAGTTTATTTTAGACATTGCAATGCAGGCGGACATTTCCCGCGCGGCGCAGACAGATGACCTCAACGAGACTGTGAACTACGCCGCCGTGCGCAAAACGGTGAACGCGGTGTTCACGGCGCAGAAATATGACCTCATTGAGCGCGCGGCGCAGGTGGTATGCGATGCGATTTTGGAGAACTACCCGAAGGTGCAGAGCGTGACGGTGGAGCTGAAAAAGCCGGAAGCGCCCATCAACGCGGTGTTCGATTACGTCTCGGTCGAAATGACAAGGAGCCGTGCATGAAGCGCGTCGTCTTGGGGCTCGGCACAAATTTAGGCGACCGCCGGGAAAATCTGCGCGCAGCGCTCGCGGCGCTTTCGCATTTGCCGAAAACGGAGGTCGAAAATGTTTCTTCCGTGTGGCAGACCGCGCCGTTTGACGTGCCGGACGAGCAACAGGACTATTGGAATATCTGCGTTTTGCTGAAAACGGAGCTTTCGCCAAGCGCGGTGCTCGGCGCGTGCCTCGGCATAGAGGCAGCGATGGGGCGCGTGCGGGAAATTTACCACGGTGCACGGTGCATGGACTTAGATGTTTTGCTGTACGAGGGCTTCACACAGCGCGAAAAGGAGCTCAATGTGCCGCACCCCGGCATTTTGGAGCGCGCGTTCGTGCTGTTCCCGCTTTTGGAACTGTTTCCGGAAAAGAATGCGTTCGGCTTCGATTTTGCGGACGCACCGGGCTTTAAAGACGGGGACGACGTGCAGCGCGTCGGCGCGGCGAAAGAAATCTTGGATTGATATTTCTAATGCAGAAAATTGAGGAAGCTAAGTGCTTCCCTTTTTTCTTTTGAAATGTAAACTTTCCGTGTCTGATTACAGAAAGATTTCAAAAAGCCTTGAAAAAGTTACCGAATTGTAATATATTATAAGGGTAGAGTTTTTTTAGGACTCTTGATTTTTGTGAAAACACGGAGTTAATCGATATGAAGATGAAGAAAAAAAGCTTGCGTTTTGTGGCCGGTGTGCTGGCGGTGACGATGCTCATTTCCTCCAACTCGGTCTTTGCGACCACGACGGCAGAATACGATGAGCAGATTGAATCCATTAAATCACAGCAGGCGGAAAATGAAGCCGAGGCCGAGCGCCTTAACGAAAAACTTGATTCGCTGCGCGACCAGACGAGTGAAGCCGAAGCATATCAGGCAACGCTCGAAGAGCAGATCACGACGTACCAGACGAGCATCGACCTTGCGGTGCAGAACATTACGCAGCTCAATACGAACATCACGAACCTCGAAGCCGAGATTAAAAAGGCGGACGAGGAATATGCCGATACATTTGCGGAATTGAAAGTCCGTTTGCGCTCGCTGTATGCTTCCGGCGGCAACCTGACGACGCTGCAGATCTTATTTGATTCCACGAGCCTTTACGATTTTTCCATGCGCTCCGAGGCAATGAAGACCATCACGAAGCACGACCGCGAGCTGATGGAGAAAATCCGCCTTTACCGCATTCAGACGCAGGATCAGCGCGATGAGCTCAACAAAGAAAAAGAAGAGCTTGCCGACCAGAAGAAAGACCTTGAAAAGAAGCAGGAAGAATTGCAGGCGCTCGAGGAAGAAAACCAGAAGCTCATCGACGAGCTGAATGTCCAGAGCAGCGAGACGGAAAGCGATTTGGCGGCGGCCGAGGCGGCGAAGGAAGATTACGTTTCGCAGCTTGACCAGCTTATTGCAGACCGAAACGCGCAGGCCGAAAAGGAAGAGGAAGCACGCCGTCAGGCAGAAGCGAACCAGAATGCCGCGAACAACAACTCCGGCAGCGGCAACACGTCTTCCGGCTCGGGTAACACGAGCGATGTTTTGAACACCGGCGACCTTTCATTCAGTTGGCCGCTTGCGGGCTACGGCTACGGCAGCATCACACAGTATTTCGGCGGCATGTTCAGTGGCTCGCCGCACGGCGGTGTGGACATCGGCGTTCCGTACGGTACCCCCATTTACGCGGCGGAATCCGGCCAGGTCATCTCTGCGGAGTACCACTGGTCCTGGGGCAATAACGTGCTCATCTGGCACAACGGTACATATTCCACGCGCTACGCGCATTGCAGCTCGCTTGCGGTTTCCGCAGGCGAATATGTGGAAAAGGGCCAGATCGTCGGCTATGTCGGCTCCACAGGTCAGTCCACGGGCAACCACCTCCACTTTGAGGTCTACCAGAACGGCACGCGCGTTGACCCGCTGAATTTCGTGTAAGATAGCTTATAAAATGATAAACACTCCAAAAAGTTGGTTTTAACCGCTTTTTGGAGTGTTTTTTTATGTGGCGCAGGGTTTTAGAGAGTTACAAAGAAGTGCCTGTTTGTGCGGGTAAAAACGGTCGGTTATAATAAATCCGAAGAAAGGCGGAAAGCCGAAACGGAAGGGGATTTTCCACATGAACGAAGTCATAGGCTCACAATTTTACCGCTCAAGTTTTTATAGAAGAGGAAATGTCTCGGGTGCAAACGGCGTTTCATGGAAGACGATGCGCCACGTGATCTTCTTCGGAGGCGCAAAATGCAGCGCCGAGCAGGCGGTCAGCACGGTTTTGTCTTCGCTTTTTGCCGTGACAAACAGCGCCGTGGGTCCGTCTGCGCCACCGATGATGCCGATAACGGCAGCGTTTTGCGCTTCGGGCATGAACGGGTAGTCCTTGGGCGCTTCGCGCTCAACAGGCGGATCGTTCTGCGCGCAGTCCTCAACGGAGATGAGGTTTTTCGGCGGGGCAGGCGAGACCGTATAGGTCATTGCGGTAAATCGATTTGGAAAATCGAAACGCGCGTCGGAAAAAGCGTTTTTCGGCAGCGTCTGCGGCTCCAAATTCTGAGCCGTCAGCGTGTACGGTATGCCGTTATGGGAAAACGTAAATATGTCGCCGGGCTTTTGAACTTCAAACTCCGCGCCGGGCACGCGCACGGGCTGCGGGGTCAGCGTCAACGCGAGCGACGAAATGCTTTTCGGGCGGCGCTTCGTCTTCCACGGGAACGAATAGCGGTGAATCGCCCAGCCGTCTTCGGGGTTTAGCCCGTAGTGGTCGATGATCGCGCGCTCGGTGGGCGTGTCAAAATCGATTTCGTCTTCGTCGAGTGCAGGCTCACAAGCCGCAGCGTTTTGAAACAGCGGGTGGTACGAAAGCCCGTGACCCTGCGAAAACGGGAGCGCCTGTCCGTTCAGCTCAATTTGCGGCGAAAACTCAAAAGCCAGCGGATTTTCGCGTTCCGCCTGTTCGAATACATCGTTCGGCATGTCTTCATCTTCAAGGTGCGCCCATTTTTGATAGAAGTCTTTCAGTGCTTCTTTATCGGCGCGCATGAGAATGTCGAGCACAAGTCCTTTTGCGGTAAGGTACGCCGCGGGCACGTACCAATCGCGTCCCGCAAAGCGGAACTTTTGATTTAGCTCGAGCGCCTGCCCGGGGTGGCTGCCGTCCGGGCTTTTGCCGCCGAAGCTGCCGTTAAAGTAGACTTTCCACATGTCTTTCATGGTTATTCCTCCATTTCCTTTTTCGCCCAGTCGGCGTCCTTGAAAATCGCACGGCCTACGCCGATGAGGTCGGCGGCGCCTTCCTCAAGCAGTGCTTCGGCTTCGTTCGCCTTTGTCACGCCGCCCGTCAGAATGACCGGCACATGCACGGCTTCGCGAATCGCGGAGGAGGCGTCCGAAAAGAAACCGGGGCCCTTTCTGTTTTTCACCGTAAAGCCGTTGAAGCCGCCGGAAATATCGAGCAGGTCAACACCGGCTTTCTCAAACTTTTTGCAGGCATACACCGCGTCGTCAATGGTCGCGCCGCCCTCGGTGTAGTCGCTCGCGCCGAGACGCAGGGCAACGAGGTAATCCGCGCCCACGGCTTCGCGCACCGCGCGGATGACGTCCAAAAGCAGGTGAATGCGCCCGTCGAGGTCGCCGCCGTAAGCATCCGTGCGCTTGTTGCCGAGCGGGGAGTAGAACTGGTCAAGAAGATACCCGTGTGCCGCATGAATTTCTACGCCGTCAAACCCGGCTTCTTTTACGCGCAGCGCGGCTTCGGCAAACTTTTTTGCAACGGCGTGCATGTCGTCCGCGGTCATTTCGCGCACGGGCTTTTCGCTTTTGCGTGCATACTCCGGCTGTGCCGTGACGCTCGCACTGATTGCCGGATAGCCGGTGATTTCCTCCATTGCCGCGCTGCCCGCGTGGTTGATCTGCGCGATGACGCGGGTGTTGTTTTTATGGATGGTCTCCACAAGCTTTGTAAGGCCCGGAATATCGGTGTCGCGTGAAACGGAGAGCTGGCCCTCGTGCGCCTTGCCCTCGGAGCTGACGTAGGCGTGTTCGGTGACGATGAGTCCGATGTAGCCGCCCTTGGAGCGTGCATCGTAGTATGCGAGCAGGTCGTCCTGCACGGTACCGTCCGGTGTTTTTCCGGTCGCCATCGGCGGCATGACAAGGCGGTTTGCAAGTTCCACGTTATGGACGGTGAGCGGGGTGTGCAGCAGTTTGTTCATGGTGAAAATTCCTTTCCGCTTGATTTTTAAAGCGATGCTGTTTTATTTAATATAATGCTATAATGCTGAAATTACTTTTTCGATGCAGTGTACTGAGGATGAACACAGTATATCACAGCGGTTTTCAACTTTCCAGATATAAAGCATGAAAAAACGGCTTTTGGACATACTGAAAGCGTATTGCAAAACAGAAAGGATGAAAACGATGAAAATACAAAAGGTTCTGGCGACGGAAATTCTCGATTCCCGCGGCACGCCGACCGTCGGCGCAACGGTCATCTTGAGCGACGGCTCCGTCGGCACGGCGAACGCGCCCTCCGGCGCTTCAACGGGCAAGTTTGAAGCGCACGAAAAGCGCGATAATGACCGCAAGCGCTATCTCGGGCGCGGCGTGAAAAAAGCCGTGGAGGGCATTGAGGAAACCGTTGCCCCGGTGCTCGAAAATATGCAGCGCGTGACGGTGCAGAACATCGACAGAATGCTCATCGAGCTCGACAACACCAAAAACAAAGAAAAGCTCGGCGCAAACGCCACATTGGCGGTGTCGCTCGCTGCTGCAAAGGCGCTTGCCGCGCACTATAAACAACCGTTTTTCCGCTACCTCGGCGGCACGAACGCACAGAAGCTTCCCGTGCCGATGATGAACATTTTAAACGGCGGCGCGCACGCGGCGAATAACGTGGATATTCAGGAGTTCATGATTGTGCCCGTGGGCGCAAAATCGTTTTCGGAGGCCGTGCGCACGGGCAGCGAGATCTACCACACGCTCGGCGGCATTTTGAAACAGCGCGGTCTTGCGGTCTCCGTGGGCGATGAGGGCGGCTTCGCGCCGAACCTCGCAAGCGACGAAGAAGCGATAGAGGTCATTTTGGAGGCCGTTTCGAGCGCGGGCTACACGACGGACGAGGTGAAGATTACGCTTGACGCGGCTGCGAGCGAATGGACGGCGAACGACGGCTATCTTTTACCGAAGCGCGGCACAAAATACACCTCCGCGCAGCTCATCGCGTATTGGGAAAAGCTGTGCGAAAAGTACCCCATCTGCTCGATTGAAGACCCGCTCGGCGAAGAGGATTGGCCCGCGTGGACAACCGTTACCGAAAAGCTCGGCAAAAAAATCATGCTTGTCGGTGATGACCTGTTCGTTACGAATTCGACACGAATTCGCGAGGGCATCGGGCGCAAGGCCGCAAACGCACTGCTTGTAAAGCCGAACCAGATCGGCACACTGACGGAAACGCTCGCCGCCGTGGAGCTTGCAAAGGAGAACGGCATGAAGATCGTCATGTCGCACCGCTCGGGCGAAACGGAGGACACGAGCATCGCGGATATTGCCGTTGCCGTAAACGCAGGGTTCATCAAATCCGGCGCGCCGTGCCGCAGCGACCGCACCGCAAAATACAACCGCCTGCTGCGCATTGCAAAGGAAAATGAAATGGACGAAATGTACGGCACAGGCAAATAAAAAAGGGTATCTCGGTTTTCGCCGAGATACCCTTTTAAGTTCAGAAAAGGTTTACCAATCCAGACCGGAGAACTTGTGGAAGCTGTCCATGCTGATGCGGACGCTTTCCATCTGGGTCAGCTGGGTGTGATCCTGCTCAAGCACAATGTACTCTGCGCCAAGCTCGTTGCCCTTGTTGATGATGGACTGGATGTCCATGATGCCGGTGCCGATTTCGCAGAAATCCTTGTGGTCGGAACCCTTGCCGAAGCTGTCCCACGTGACGAGCACGTTCGGGTCGTTGACGGTCCACAGGTTGATCGGGGAATCGGAGGTCTTGGAGAAATCCTTCTGGTGAATGAGCTTCAGGCGGTCGCCGAGGCGGTCCATAACAGCGAGCGGATCCATGCCGCCGCGCATTGCCCAGAACGTATCAAGCTCAAAGCTGACGTAGTTCGGGTCGGTATTGTCCATGATGTGGAACAGAATTTCCTTGCCGTTCAGCTTCTGGAACTCGTGGTAGTGGTTGTGGATGAGGAACTTGATGCCGTGCTCGGAGAGCTTTTTGCCCGCCCAGTTGTAATACTCGCAGCGCTCCATCAGCTGGTCGTAGCCGGTGTAGAAGTCTGCGGACTGGCCAAGGTACTTCGTGCCCACCTGCGTGTGGTACGCAATCATCGGGTCGATGGTCTCCTCATTGATGGGGCGGATGTGGCCGCTAATGAGGTTTGCGCCGGTCTCTTTTAAAAGCTTCTGCATGTCCTCAACGCTGACGCCGAAGCCTACGCCCGGGTCTGTATCTGCGTTGGAGCTTGCAAACTCAAGGTTCTTATAACCAATCTCTGCGACCTGGCGGATCGCGTTGATCGGGTCTTTTTTCATTTCGTCGCGCACGGAGTAAAGCTGAATGCCGACTTTAAGTGCCATAATAGGTTCAATCCTTTCTTGTCCGTTTGCCTGCTGTGCAGGTTATTTCACTATAATTGTACTGCGTTTTTACTCTGTCGTCAAGCGTCCGAAACGGGAGATGGCGTGCAAAATGTGAATTAGGAAAGTTACAAGACGGTATCTTGCGTATTTTCGGGTCAGAGGGGGAAGAAGCAAATGTGAATGAAGTTTTTCGCCTTTTTGAAGACAATTTTAAAAAATTACAAAATTGTAATTTGGTACGCCGTTACAGTGTACAACTCGAAAATTATTTGATTAAAAGATAAACATGATTTAACAATAAAAATAAAGGTACGTTTATATTATTTCAACTTGCACAGGAAAATGAAATTGCCCTAAATTGATCGAAATGACTGAACACAAAATATTCCTGCAAAATTTCCGAAATTTTTGAAAAAACCAGTGAAATACAGTTGGATAACTGCAAGAGTTGTGAAAGCGGTTTCATAAATTTTGCGAATTTAGTAATTTGTTGTCTTTTGAAAACGCATGAAGAATATGGAACCGCTTACACAAACTTGTATGGAGTGGAAATCGAGATCAAAAAAATTAGGCAAGATGCACAAACCGAAAACCAATGACAAATTTGGGTAAAAAACCGAGTACAGGCTATTTTTGTTGTTGACATTCACAAAAGAGGGTGATAAAATCACAAATGCAAACAAAATGATATACCGCGTTTTTGTAAGATGCACCAAATACAAAGCAAATCGTTTAACTTGTTTTGTTCGTGTCTCTTTTTCTATGGCAGCGGTTCCACAGAAAAGGGGACAAGTTTCGGTATGTTTCAGCGTCACGGGGGAAACCTGTTATTCGGATGTTGCCTCGGGCAAAAACAGCCTTGTGTTTTCTTATTGAAAGCGCGGTCATCACAATATTTTTAGGAGGTTATACCGTATGGCAGCAGCAGCTAAACCGGCAAAGCCGGCGTATGAGCTGAGCGGCTGGGAGCGCTTTAAAAAAGATGTTGTCCGCGACAAGTGGCTGTATCTTCTGATTCTTCCCGGCATGCTTTTCATGCTCATCTTCCGCTATATCCCGATCTTCGGCAATGTGATTGCTTTTATGGACTTCAACCCCTACAACATGTGGAACAGCACATGGGTAGGCTTTGACCAGTTCATCAAGCTTTTCAATAAGCCGGCGTTCATGCAGACTTTCTACAACACCCTCTACATCTCCATTTTGAAGATGGTATGTGGCTTCCCGATTCCGATCATCCTCGCTTTGATGATGAACGAGATGCGCAACATGAAGTTCAAGAAAGTGGCACAGACACTCCTTTATCTGCCACACTTCATTTCTTGGGTTGTTATGGCCGGTCTCATCATGAATTTCCTCGATCCGTCCACGGGCCTCGTCACCGCGCTCCTCAAGAGCATCACGGGCAAGGACCTGCAGGTGCTTACCGACAAGGCGCTCTTCGTCCCAATGCTGATTATCACCGACATCTATAAGACGATGGGCTGGGGCACGATTATTTACTTCGCGGCGCTGTCCGGTGTTGACCCGCAGCTTTACGAAGCAGCCGAGATTGACGGTGCACGCAAGTGGAAGCAGATGATCAACATTACGCTGCCGGCGATTACCCCGACGATTGTTATCATGCTGATCCTCAACTGCAACAACATCGTAAACGCAGGCTTCGACCAGATCTTCATGCTGTATTCCGCACTGGTTTATGACGTAGCCGATATCATCGATACGTATGTGTACCGTATCGGTATCCAGAAGGCAGACTACTCCTTCTCTACCGCAGCGGGCATGTTCAAATCCATCATCGCTCTCGTCATGATTCTCATCGTCAACTTTGTTGCCAAGAAGACCGGCAACGAGGGTATTTGGTAAGGAGGTTATGAACATGGAAAAGAACAAAATCAAAACCTCTACAGGCGAAAAGATCTTTACCGTATTCAACTACGCGTTCTTTACGCTGCTCTGCCTCGTCATGCTGTATCCGTTCTGGCATGAGATCATGCTTTCCTTCAGCTCCCTTGAAGCATCCATGAAGGGCGGCATCTTCCTCTGGCCGAAGGGCTTTAACCTGGATACTTATAAATCCGTATTTAAAAACCCGAACATCTACACGGGCTTCCGCACCACGATCATCGTCACGATTGCCGGTACGGCACTGGGCACGCTGCTCACCGCTATGACCGCTTATCCGCTTTCTAAGTCCAGACTGCGCGGCGGCAAAGTGTTGATGACGCTTGTCCTCTTCACCATGATTTTCTCCGCCGGTATGATTCCGAGCTTCCTGCTCATTCAGACAATCGGCTTTATGGATAACATCCTCGCGCTGATCCTGCCGGGTCTCGTAAGCGCATACAACTGCATCATCATGAAGAGCTTCTTCCTTTCCATTCCGGAAAGCCTTGAAGAATCCGCCCGCATCGACGGTGCAACCGACCTGCGCATCTTCTTCTCCATCATCCTGCCGCTTTCCAAGGCGACCATCGCCACCATCGCGCTGTTCACAGCGGTTGGCTACTGGAACGACTACTTCTCCACGGTCCTTTATATCCGCTCCGTTGATAAGTGGGCTCTGCAGGCGGTTCTGCGCAACATGCTGACGAATACACAGCAGGCAATGCAGCAGGCAGGCGTCAACGTCATGGCGCAGACGAATACCAACGCACAGACGATCAAGGCCGGTACCATCGTGGTTTCTACGGTGCCGATCCTCATCGTGTACCCGTTTGTGCAGAAGTACTTCGTTAAGGGCGTTATGATCGGCGGCGTTAAGGGCTAAGCCCGCACTCTTTTGGGTTGTCCCGAAGCATGGCTTCGGAAAACTATATTATCATTATTTCCAAAGAAAGGATTTTAGTCATGAACATGAAGAAAATCGCATCCGTTGTTCTGGCACTTGCACTGAGCGTAAGCGTATTTGCAGCGTGCGGCAGCAACGGCAATTCTTCCGCAAGCTCTACGGCTTCCACCGAGAGCAGCACTGCTTCTACCGACAGCAGCACTGCTTCTACCGACAGCAGCGCAGCTGCGACCGGCGACAAGATCGACGTTCTGAACCAGAGCGAAACGATGGACGTTTCCGTTGCAGTTATGACCGGCTTCACCGCAGCTGACAGCCGCGTTCAGAAGGAGCTTGAGGAAAAGTACAACGTTAAGTTCAATCTCGTTGTTCTCCCGGGTTGGGCTGACGGCCAGTCCCAGATCTCCCTGCTGATGGCATCCAACGACATGCCGAACATCATGTGGTGGTGGACCATGGATACCGAGTACAACAAGTGGGTGAAGGCAGGTCTGTTGGACGATGTCTCCGCTTACATGGATAAGTACACCGTTATCCGCGACTACTACAACAAGATGGACCCGAAGACCCTCTTCTATGCATCTGAGGCCGACGGCTCCATTTACAGAATCCCGGGCGACGTTGCTGAACCGTCCTGCGAGAACCTCTGGATCCGCCAGGATTGGCTCGATAACCTGAATCTTAAGGCTCCGACCACGATCGAAGAGCTCAACGAAGTGCTCCGCGCTTTCACGGAGGACGATCCGGATGGCAACGGTCAGAACGACACCTACGGCCTCGGCGGCGACGGTTACGACTTCCGTTCCTTCTGGCCGTGGATTCAGTCCTATGACCAGACCCATTACAGCCGTTTCTGCGTAGATGACGACGGCGTTGTCACCTACGGCCCGGCTAACGAGGGCACAAAGAACTGGGTTAGCGACGTTGCTGATCTGTATGCAAAGGGCTACATCACCCCGAACATCACGCAGGATACCGACCGTGACGAGCAGATGGCAAACGGCGGCTTCGGCGTAACGTACAGCTGGTGCGCATGGAACAACCCGGACTCTGCTCCGATGATGTCCTTCTATGCTTCCAACCCGGATGCTAAGTGGGTACCGATCGACATGGTCAAGGGCTCCAACGGCAACCCGCAGGAAGACCCGGCTACAAGCGCTGCTTGGGCATATTTCGCAATCACCAACACAGCTTCCGATCCGGAAAGACTGTATGCAACTTGGGACGACATGTGCGATTCCGATAACTACATCGCACGCCGCTTCGGTATCGAAGGCACCGATTACAAGTACGACGAGAACGGCCAGTATGTCGCTATCGTTGGCCCGGACTCCGAGGAGAACACCTCTAAGAATATCGGCCTCAAGCTGTTCGATAACCTCATGAACCGTAAGGACGAGTGCAACATCTCCAATACTCCGGAGACGACCGCTCTGTTCAAAAAGTCCGGCGAAAACAGCCGCTATGCTGCTGCTCACCTCGTTGAGTGGAAGGATCCGGCTTCCTTCGAGTCCTGGACCGAGTGCAGCGCTGACATCGAGGCTGAGAAGGATCAGTACCTCTGGGGTGTCATTGCCGGTCAGGAATCCATCGACGATTGGGACAACTATGTTGCAACGCTGAACAGCCTCGGCCTCGAGGACGTTCTTGCTGAAGCAAACGAGGACTATGCAGAGCTCAGCGCTCAGATGGAAGAGTACCTCGCTGCTCACGGCGAAGCGTAATCGACTGATCGGATCTCGATTAAAATGTATACAGATGGGGGAAGCTCTCGGGCTTCTCCCATTTTGTTTCTTATGCAAAAATAAGACGCGAAAAAACTGTGCATGTTTGCAAGAAAATGTGCGTTTTTTTCTCTATATGAAATTTGCAAAAAGCTATTGCATTCTCGCTTTGCATCGGCTACAATGCAAGAGAAGGCTACATACATAGCCTGTAATAGCATACCCCGAAGGAGTTGTAAAACATGAGCAAACTGTCTCTTGCCGGCGCGTGGAAGCTGCGCGGCGAATTTATGGACGTTACGGCAGAGCGCTACAACGAAGTGCTGCGTAAAATGGACGCAGCCCCCGTGCGCGCAACGCTGCCGGCGTTCTTAAAGCTTGAAGACCTTTCCGAAGAAGAACAGGCAGAGTTCTTAAAAGACCCGAACCCGCATTTTCACGTGATGACGGATAAAGCGAATCATGCGTTCCCTTCTAAATACGGCTTTATCCCCATGACCGTGCCGGGCGACGTCACCACCGCCCTCATCGAAAACGGCATCGTAGAAGAACCTTTTTTGAAGGAAAACACAAAGAAAAACCAGTGGATCAAGGATCTTTCCTGGTGGCTTGTCCGCGATTTTGACGTCACAGAGGAGATGCTGAACGAAGACATCGTGCGCCTCAACATTGAAATGCTCGACTTCAACGCGGATATCATCGTAAACGGCATGCCCGCCGCGCACCACGAAAACGCGTTCTGCGCGTTCAGCGAAGACATCAAGCGCTTTTTGCACGTCGGCAAAAACCAGCTCGTTATTCGCCTCACCTCCGGCATGGAGCTGCACTACCCGCGCGACGCCGTTTCGTTCTACTGCGCAAGTGAAAACGCCATCTGTGACCAGCGTGTCTACACCCGCAAGCCGCAGTTTACCTACGGCTGGGACTGGTGCCAGCCCGTGCCCACCTGCGGCATCGGCCGCTCCATCGAGATTGAAGCGTTCAGCGGTGCGCAGGTCATCGCGTCCCGCGTCGATACGTTAAAACTCGACGGCGATGACGCCGAAGTGGAGTTCCACTTCGAAATCGAAAAATCCGACATGGTCTCAAGCGCCGAGTGCGAGCTCACCTATACGCTCGAATTTGAGGGTAAAACCGTTTATACCGGCAAAAAAACGCTCATGCTCGTCGGCGGCGTGAACTTCGCCGAGGAACGCGTCACAATCAAAAACGCGAAACTCTGGTGGCCGAACGGCTACGGTGCGCAGAACCTCTATACCTTTAAAGCCTGCTGCGTCACAAAAGGCATCCTGCACGAGATGCAGCCGAAGAAGATCGGCATCCGTACCTTGGAGCTCGATACCTCTAAGCTTGAAGACGGCAGCCGCAACTTCTTCTTTAAGGTGAACGGCGTGCGCATCTTCTGCAAGGGCGGCAACTGGGTGCCGACGGATTCCCTTTATCTGCGCACCCCGAAGGAAAGCTACGAGACCCTCGTGCGCGAGGGCGCGGCGGCGCACTTCACCATGTTCCGCATGTGGGGCGGCGGCACGTATGAGCCGGACTGCTTCTATGAATATTGCTCGGAGTACGGCATTTTGCTGATGCATGACTTTATGTACGCCTGCGCGTTCTACCCCGACCACAAAAACGATTTCCTCTTTGAGGCGGAGCGCGAAGCCGAGTACCAGACAAAGCGCCTTGCACATTATCCCTGCATGGCCATCTGGACAGGCAACAACGAGATTGCGGAATCCTACACCGATTGGTTCCCGGCGCCCATCAAGCCGGAGCGCTTCTATGGCGAGAAGATATTCAACTATATTCAGCCGCGTGCCGTGCACCGCAACAGCCCGCTCGTTCCGTATATGCCGTCCTCGCCGTACTTCGGCGACCGCGCCAACGAGAGCGAACAGGGCGACGTACATGCATGGTCGTTCTTCGGCCGTCACCCGAAAACGAAGTTCAAGTTTGTCTATGAGCTTGAGGCGTTCGACCGCATCCCGGCGCGCTTCTCCAGTGAATACGGCTTCTTCGGCGCACAGATGGAAAGCACCGTTCGCCGTTACCTCGACGGCACCGAAATGCGCTTCGATAACCCCATCTGGAAGCACCACGGCGAGTTTGACCGCAAGCGCAGCAACATCGACGGCGCGATTGACCGCCATTTGACGGAGTTCAAAGCCCTCGATGAACACGGCTATCTGCTGTACAGCGGCATCATGCAGGGCCTTCTGTACGCCGAGCTTGCCGAAGCTATGCGCCGCAAGCCGTACGGCGCAGGCGATCTCATCTGGATGTACAACGATTGCTGGCCGGAGACAGGCTGGACGATCATCGATTATTACCTGACGAGAAAGATCTCGTTCTATTTCTTAAAGCGCGCGTTTGCAACGAAAAAGCTCATCATCCGCGCGTGTGAGGGCGGCGCAGAAGTGACTGTCATCAACGAAACGCCCGAAGCGTTCACGGCGGATATTCACTGCGGCTACATGACCTTTACCGGCGAGACCGACAGTCTCTGCACAAAGACGCTCAAGGTTGCTCCGCACTCCATGCAGCAGTTCCACATTTCCGTCTGCAATGATTTGAAGCGCGGCTTCTTCTTTGCAAGCGCCGAGGGCTTCGACACCGCCGACAGCCTGCGTGCGTATTATCGCGATTACGTCTTCCCGGAAAGCGACGCAAAGATTGAAAAGGTGGAGCAGGACGGCAACGATCTGCTCGTGACGATCCGCGCGAGCGTGTACACGCCGTTTGCGTACCTCATGACGAGCGACGACCGCGTGCATTATGATGATAACTACGTTACGCTCTACCCGAACGAGCCGAAGACGCTCCGTGTGGAAAACTGCACGGAAACGCCTGTGCTGCACGTTGCCGCACCCGCCCCGAGCGAAGAAACGAAAAAAGCCAGCTATACGGATTCCTGGTTCTGATACGTACTGAAATGCTGCCGCATAGAGCCCCGCTTTGTGCGGCATGCTTTCTATAAAATAACGAGTTTTGAAAGGAGTTTCGCATGAAATACCGTTTTCAAGATAACACCCTGCCGTTTGAAGAGCGCGCAAAAGACCTGCTCTCCCGCTTAACGCGCGAAGAAAAGGTCGGCATGATCACGTCGCAGCTCGATGCTATTCCGCGCCTCGGCATTCAAAAGACGCATATCGGCACCGAGATCGCGCGCGGCGTTGTAAACCGCGACCAAAAGCGCGAGACCACCATTCTGCCGCAGCCGTGGGGCATGGCGGCCATGTTCGACGATGCCCTCATGGAGCAGCTTGGCGACATGGCAGGCGACGAAACGCGCATCACGCACGATATGGAAGAAAGGCCGTCCTCTCTGGAGCTTTTCGGACCCACCATCGATATGGAGCGCGACCCGCGCTGGGGCAGAAACGAAGAAGCCTATGGCGAAGACCCGTGCCTTACGGGTAAAATGAGCGCCGCCTACTGCCGCGGCCTTACGGGCAAGGACGAGAAATATTTGAAGACCGCGCCTTTGCTCAAGCATTTCTACGCCAACAACTACGAAAACGAGCGCCAGACGACGAACGCGAACATCACCCCGCGCTTAAAGCACGAGTATTACTTAAAAGCGTTTGAGCCCGCCGTGCGCGAAGGCCGCGCGCCGGGCCTTATGACGGCGTACAACTGCATCAACGGCGTAGAGGGCGTCAACAACCCGGACGTTTCGGAAATCTGTAAAAAAGAGTGGGGCATGACGTTCGCTGTCAGTGACGGCGGCGATTTCGGCCAGAACGTCGCCGCGCACCGTACGTATGAAAACCACGCGCAGTCTATGGGCGACATCCTCGGTGTCGGCGCGGATATGATGCTCGACAGCCGCTCCATGGTTGACCCTGCCGTGCGCGAAGCGCTCGAAAAAGGCTACCTCACCGAGGAAAACCTCGATAAAGCCGTGTATTCCACGTTATTGATGCGCTTTAAGCTCGGCGATTTCGATGAAGACCACCCCTATGCGCACATTGACCCCGCAAAGCTCGCAAGCCCCGCGCACAAGGCGCTCGCCGTAAAAGCGGCAAAGGAGTCCGTCATCCTGCTTGAAAGTCGCGGCATGCTGCCGTTAAAGGATGACGGCAAGTGCACCGTCGCGGTCGTGGGCCCGCTCGCAAATGAAAACTACACCTGCTGGTACTGCGGCTATGCACCGAACCAAACGCCGGTCGTCAAGGGCTTCAGAGAAAAGCTCGGCGAAGACCGCGTACTGTTCGATGAAGGCTTTGACCGCGTGCGTATCCGCTCCGAAAAAACCGGCAAGTACCTGCGCATCGCCGAAAACGGCGCGGTATATGCCGATGCCGACGAGAACACCGCCGACCTCTTTGAGCGCGCGGATTGGGACTTCGGCGCATGGACGCTGCGCAGCGTGCGCACCGGCAAGTACCTCACCGAGGACAAAAATTTCTTCGACGAGACCCCGCAGGACAAAAACGCCGTCACCATCGACCCCGGCATGAACTGTACGGCAGACGTGGTATTCGGCTGGTTCGTGAAAGAACTGCTGTATGCCAAGGAAGAAGACGGCGTTTTGTACCTCGATACCTGGCAGCACCGCGCTGTGGCCGTAAACGACGAAAATAAGCTCCTTGCAAAGGTCGTCTCCGGCGATTGCCCCTGCAAGCAGTTTACACTGGAAGTCGTCTCCTCCGGCGTAGAGCGTGTGGCAGAGCTCGCGCAACGCGCCGACCACGTCATCGTCTGCGCAGGTAACCAGCCGCTCATCAACGCGCGTGAGGAGTATGACCGTCCGGATATCCGCCTGCCGAAAGCCCAGACCGCGCTCCTGAACGCCGCAGCAGCCGCAAACGAGAGTACCTTACTGTACCTCGTCACGGGCTATCCGTTCGCCATCAACAAGGAGAAGGACACCGCCAAAGCCGTGCTGTGCTCCACGCACCTCGGCCCGTGCCTCGGCCATGTTGCTGCCGCGACCGTCTTCGGCGAAAACAATCCCGCCGGCCGCACCCCGACCACGTGGTATCGTTCTGTTCGTGATCTCCCCGCGCTTGACGATTACGACATCGCGAAAAACCATGTGACGTACCTCTATTTTAGGGGCAAGCCGCTCTACGCGTTCGGCTACGGCCTCAGCTATACGACTTTTGCATACAGCAATCTGACCGTTAAGCAGGAAAACGGCGAAGTCATCGCGACTGTAAACGTGCAGAACACCGGCGCTCTTGACGGCGACGAAGTGGTGCAGCTTTACATGAGCCTGCCGGGCTCCCTGCGTGTGCGTCCCATCCATGCACTCAAAGCCTTCAAGCGCGTGCACATCAAGGCGGGCGAGACCGTCACCGTTACGCTGAATTTCAAGATCGACGACCTTGCCATTTGGTGCAACGGCAGAAAGATCTACACGGTCGAAAGCGGCGTGTACAAAATGGAAGTCGGCGCGGCGAGCGACGATATTCGCCTTACCGCCGACGTGGAGATTGCAGGCGAAGCGTTCCCGGGTCGACCGGGCTTCTTCAAGCAGGAAGCCATCGATGCCGATGATTACAGCGGCGTCACGTTCCTCACGGATAAGCGCGACGGCGAAACGTATGTGGAAGCGAAGGATTTCCGCAGCTTCCTCGTGTATAAGAACATGGATCTCACCGGCTGCAATGCGTTCGAGTGCGCCATGAGCGCGCCCTCCGGCGACGTGGAGATCCTCCTTGCGGATAACAAGACCGGAAAAGTTCTCGGCAAAGCGGGCGGCACAGGTACCGGAAGCCTCACAAAGTTCACATCGTTTACGTGCGATGTCACCGCCGAAGCCGGCCTCACCGAGCTGCGCATTGTCTTCACGAAACAGACGTCCTTAAAATGGTTCCGCTTTTACACGGTGTGAGTTTTGAACCGATTTAAATTCAAAAGTTGAATACTCGAAAAGGGATAGCGCTGTGCTGTCCCTTTTTGCATGTGTGTCTTTCTAACGGTCGCTTTGCTTGCCGTTTGGGAGACCCGGTTTTTTCAGTTGCATTTGAAACCATACGAAAAAGGTATACTATGCCCGAAAAGCATGTGGTTCAATCCATTATAGGTATTTGACATTTTACCCCATCACGGGTATACTAAACTTCAAGTAAAGTACAGGGCGTATATTTATATTGAAATTCGTTTTCAGAAAGAGGGAAGAACAAAAGCTATGTTCAGCGGACGTTTATGGGAGCTTTTTATAGACTCCTTTCCGAAAATTCTCATCCCCGGCCTGACGGTCACCATTCCGCTCACTGTCATTTCGTTCACCTTTGCACTCATTATCGCGGTCATTATGGCGCTGGTGCAGTTCGCAAATGTGAAGGTCTTAAAGCAGATCGCGCGTTTTTACATTTGGATCTTCCGCGGTACGCCGCTGCTCGTGCAGCTGTTCGTTGTGTTCTTCGGCCTTTCCCGCGTCGGCATTTTGCTTGATCCGTTTCCGGCGGCAGTTATCGTGTTTTCCCTGAATGAGGGCGCGTATTGTGCCGAGACCATCCGCGCTGCGCTTGAATCCGTGCCGAAGGGTCAGCTTGAAGCCGGTCAGTGCGTGGGGCTTACCTATCTCCAGACCATTTTCCGCATTGTGCTGCCGCAGGCCATGCGCACGGCGTTCCCGCCGCTTTCCAACTCGCTCATCTCCATGGTCAAGGACACCTCCCTTGCGGCGAACATCACCGTAACGGAAATGTTCATGGTCACACAGCGTATCGTGGCGCGCACGTATGAGCCGCTACTTTTATACCTTGAGGTCGGCCTTATATACCTCATTTTCTCTACGGTGCTCACTTGGGTGCAGCGCTTTGGCGAAAAGAAGCTCGCGTCTTACGGACACAAGGAGGGCTGAGTTATGCTGCAAATTCTGGACATTAAAAAATCCTTCGGCGATCTGCATGTGCTGCGCGGCGTCGATCTCGACGTGGAGCAGGGCGATGTGGTTGCCATCATCGGCCCGTCCGGCTCCGGTAAAACAACCCTCCTGCGCTGCATAAACTTCCTCGAAAAAGCCGACAGCGGCACGCTGATCTTCGACAACGAAAAATTCGAATTCGATAAGATCACCAAAAAAGAGATTGCGCGCCTGCGCCGCAAAACGGCGTTCGTGTTCCAAAACTACAATCTGTTTTTAAATAAAACAGCGCTGCAGAACGTCACAGAGGGTCTCATCGTCGCCCGCAAAATGCACAAGGCGGAAGCCATTGAGATCGGCAAAAAAGCGCTCGACAAGGTCGGTCTTTCCGACCGTTACGATTATTACCCCTCGCAGCTTTCCGGCGGCCAGCAGCAGCGCGTTGCCATTGCCCGCGCCATTGCGACAAACCCGGAGATTATCTTCTTCGATGAGCCGACGAGTGCGCTTGACCCGGAGCTCACCGGCGAAGTGCTTTCCGTCATGCGCGACCTCGCAAATGAGGGCATGACGATGCTCGTCGTCACACATGAAATGGGCTTTGCCCGCACGGTCTCAAACAAGGTCATCTTCATGGAAGACGGCGTTATCGTCGAGCAAGGCTCCTCGAAAGAATTTTTCGAGAACCCGAAGGAGGAACGCACAAAAGCGTTCCTGCGCACCATTCAGGGAGACATGGATTGATTTTTGTCAGTCCGTTATCCATATTTATCCTACTTAAGCAAAGGAGTAAGAGAACATGAAAAGAACACTTTCTTTACTTATGGCTGTGCTGATGCTCACGGCAGTCGTGCTTACGGGTTGCTCCTCGGGCGGCACAACGTCCGGTGCGGCAAGCAGCAGCGATGCTTCCTCTGCATCGAGCGAAGCAGAAAGCGAGTCTTCCGCAGCGGAAGAAAACGACCTGCTCGCGCAGATCAAGGAAAAGGGCACCATCACGGTCGCGATGGAAGGCACTTGGGCGCCGTGGACATACCACGATGCCGATGATAACCTTGTCGGCTATGACGTAGAAGTTGCGCAGAACATCGCAAAAAAGCTCGGCGTAGAGGTCAACTTTGTCGAGGGCGAGTGGGACGGCCTGCTTGCCGGTCTTGATGACGGCCGTTATGACATCATGGTCAACGGCGTAGGCGTCACCGAAGAGCGCGCGGAAAAGTACAACTTCTCTACCCCGTATGCATATAACCGCACCGCTGTTATCGTGCGCGGCGATTACGATGAGATCAACTCCATGGAAGATCTCGAGGGCAAAACGACCGCCAATACCATTTCCAGCACCTACGCAACGCAGGCAGAAGCCCACGGCGCAACGGTCACGGGCGTGGACGACCTCAACCAGACCATCGAGCTCCTGCTCTCCGGCCGTATCGATGCGACCCTGAACGCAGAAGTCGTATTCGCAGACTACGTAAAGGAGCACCCGGAAGCGAACATCAAGATTGCTACGTTCTCCGATGAAGTCGAAAAGGTCGCCATTCCGATCCGCAAGGGCGACGACACCGCAACGCTGCTCGCAGCCGTTAACGACGCGCTGAAGGAAATGAGTGAGGACGGCACCCTTACCGCTCTCTCCGAAAAATACTTCGGCACCGACATCTCCAAAGAGTAATTTAAAGTAAATTCAGCAAAACAAAGCTCCTACCCGCGTTTCACTGCGGGCAGGGGCTTTTTGCATATAGAAACCGTCCCGCTTCTGTGATAACCCACAAAAGTGTATATTTTCGTTGTAATCCCTCGTGGTGTGGTATAAATGAAGCAAGCCGCGGCGTAAAAGAGGGGGCGAGCATAAAACACACAGCAAATCCGAGAGTCCCGCTTTGAAAGCGTCACATGGTAAGCGGCTTCCTGTTCACGATTACGGCGGTCAACTTCGTTTATGTAATCAACAATGTCCATGAAAACCGTCTGTCCATGCTCAAAAACGAACAAATTTCGATTACAAATCCGTCATTTTTCAATAATCGGTAGAATATCCCCGAAACGCTTGACTTTTCGTCCTAAATTGCTTATGCTATATCCTGTTGCTGTACGCCCATTTGTGCAGCACGGTCAGTCGTGACATCCTGACCTTAAACAAAACTAGCGCGGCCGGGGCGGCTCCCGGACCGCGGAAAGGAATGCTGAAATGAATAAGAAAACCTCAAAAGTCCGCTTTCTGGCGCTCAGCGCCGTGATTGCGGCGCTGTATGCTGTCCTCACTTACGCCGCTGCCGCCATGAATCTGGCGTTTGGCGCGGTGCAGTTCCGCTTTTCGGAAGCCTTAACGGTGCTCCCGGCCTTTACGCCGGCCGCCATCCCCGGGCTTGCCGTCGGCTGCTTCATCTCGAACCTTGCAAGTCCGCTCGGCGTCGTAGACTGGGTGTTCGGCACGCTTGCAACGCTGCTCGCGGGCATTTTTTCTTACCTTGTACGCAACATTCGCTGGAAAGAGATCCCGGTTTTGGCGCCGCTGCCGCCGGTCATTTTCAACGCCCTCATTGTTGGCTTTGAAGTGGCTTGCCTTGCGGATAACGGCACGTTTGCTTTCGGCAATCTCTCCCTTGCAGGCTTCATCGCGGGTGCCGTTTCGGTCGGCATCGGCGAGCTCATCGTCTGCTATGTGCTCGGCGTGCCGCTGATGATGGCGCTGCGCCGCACAAAGATCAGCGAACTCATGTTGGCATAAATCTGTTCCGGGCGCGCCCGGAGAAAGTCGGTCGGAGTTTATGAAAACGAGCAGATTACAAAAAATAGTAAAGCGTACGTCACCCACGCGCATGTTCGTCGTCAGCTTTGTGATCCTTATTTTTATCGGCACCGTGTTGCTCACGCTGCCGATCTCGGCGAAAAGCGGGCGGTTCACAAACCCTGTGGACGCGCTTTTCACGGCGACCTCCGCCACGTGTGTCACGGGCCTTTCCGTGTATGACACGTTTATACACTGGTCGTATTTCGGGCAGGGCGTTCTGCTTGTGCTCATTCAGTGCGGCGGTCTCGGCCTTGCCGCGTTTGCAACGGGTCTCACGCTGCTCGTCCGCCGCCGCATCGGCATTCGCCACCTTGTACTCGCCCGCGAAAGCGCCGGCGGCAGCAATTTGGATGTCATCTCGCTGCTGCGCATCGTGGTTGCGTTTACGTTTGCGGTGGAAGCTCTCGGCGCGCTTCTGCTCATGGCTCGCTTCGTGCCGCTCTATGGCGGGCTCGGCGTATGGGCCTCGGTGTTCGTCTCCGTCTCGGCGTTCTGCAACGCCGGCTTCGATATTTTAAGCTTCATTCCCGGCAATTCGAGTTTATCGGCCTTTAACGGCGACCCGCTCGTCACGCTGACGATTTCCACGCTTATCATCATCGGCTCCACGGGCTTTGTGGTGTTTCAGGATATTTACCGCAAGAAAATCTCGACGCGCCTGCACCGGCAGCACGTGGAAAAGTTGAGCTTTCACGCGCAGGTTTGCCTGCGTGCATCTTTGACGCTTCTGGTTTTCGGTACGGTGATGCTGTTTATCCTTGAGTACAACAATACATACCGTGATTTGAACTTCTTTGAAAAGCTGAACGCGGCGTTTTTTCAGTCGGTCAACACGCGCACGGCGGGCTTTGCTTCCGTCAGCATTAAGCAGGAAACGGATGGTGCAAAGCTTCTCACGTCGTTCTTGATGTTCATCGGCGGCTGCCCGGGCTCCACGGCGGGCGGCATTAAGGTGACGACGCTTGTGGTGCTGTTTGCGGCGGTGAAATCCACTCTTTGCGGCGAAGACACCACTACGTTCCTGCGCCACCGTTTTGACCCCGGTATGGTGTACAAGTCCCTTACGGTCGTGGCGTTCGCCCTTGTGGTCTCCGTTTTGAACGTGAGTCTCATTTTAGCGCTGCACCACGGTGTTTCCATATTGGATGCGATGATCGAAGCCGTTTCCGCCTTTGCGACGGTCGGCCTCAGCGCAAGCCTGACCCCGACGCTGCATCCGCTTGCAAAGCTTGCCCTGACGCTGACGATGTTCATCGGTCGCGTAGGCCCTGTCTCATTCGGCGTGGCGATTTTAATGCGCAAAAAGAAAAGCGGTTCCGTTCTGCCGGAGGGCAGAATGCTGATCGGGTGATTTTGGATCCTCTGTGCGTTTTGCACAGGGGATCTTTGCTTTTATCGCGCACATTTTAAGCCCGTTTCCTTGCGAAACAGGGGGAAAGTATGGTATACTATTTTGTACGTATTTTGTGTGCTGTTCAGGCTTCCTAAATGCGTTTCAATGCGGCAATTTACGATTTTGATATAGGAGTGATTTCAATTTGTCTCAGAAGACGGAACAGAAAGGCCAGAGCTTTTTAAAGGGTACCGCAATTTTGACGGCAGCGACGTTTATCGTCAAATTCATCAACATATTTTTCTCTATTCCGCTTGCGAATTTCCTCGATGATGAGGGCATGGGGCATTTCAACACGGCGTATGACATTTTCGTGTTTTTCAGTGTTTTGGCATCTTCCGGCACACCGGTCGCCATTTCGCGCCTTGTCAGCGTGGCGTATGCACAGAACCGCAAGCGCGAAGCGGATAGAATTTTCCGCGTGGCATTCACACTGTTCTCCGGCATCGGTCTTGTCGGCTGCATCGTCATGGCGGTGTTTTCCCGTCAGTTCGCGATGCTCATGAATCAAAATGACCGCTCCATGTACGCCATTGCAGCCTTGGCACCGATGTGCTTTTTCATGTCCGTTTCGTCGTGTTTGCGCGGCTATTTCCAAGGGCGTTCCAACATGACGCCGACGGCGGTCTCGCAGGTTTTGGAGTCGCTCATTAAACTGTTCGTCGGTATTGCGCTGGCACTGTATTTCCTGAAGACCACCGGCTTGCCGGAGCTTGGCGCGGCAGGCGCGATCCTCGGTGTTTCCATCGGCTCGTTCTTCGCGGTTTTGTACATTCTTCTGTACTACTTCCGCAAATCGCGCGATACGCGCTATTCACCTTTTGAGCCGAAGGTTTCGAGTGTTGGTGAAATTTTGAAATCTATCCTGACCTTTGCGGTGCCGGTCATCATCGGCTCTGCGTTTTTGAGCGCGCTCGACATTGTGGATTCCTCCGTGATGATGTATCGTTTGCAGGGCGCTGCCGGTGTGGACGCGAACTCCGCCATCGCTATGAAGGGCTGGCTCGGCACGGCGCGCAAGTATTTCGACCTGCCGAACGCCGTCATCGTGCCCATCTCTACCATCGTGCTGCCGATGCTTTCCGGTGCGATCGCAAAAAAAGAAAAGCGCGAAATCAACCGTATTTCCATGCTCTCCCTGCGCATGACGCTTATGGTAGCCATCCCGTCTGCCGCGGGCTTGTGCATTTTTGCAAAACCCATTTGCTCCCTGTTGCTTTACAGCCGCCCGGAGTTTGCGGCAAATACCGCGCCGCTGCTCGCCGTTATGGCGCCGGCGGTCATCACGGCGAGCTTACTTTACACTACGAACTCGATGATTCAGGCGGTCGGCAAGGTATACGTGCCGGTCATCAACATGATTGTCGGTACGGTGGTACGCATCGGCGTTGTGTATGTGCTGTGCGGTATCCCGGAGATCAACGCCATGGGCTCTGCTGTCGGTACGTTCGTTTCGTATCTTGTTATGATTATTCTGAACCTTATCGCGCTGCACCGTATGCTGCCGGAAATTCCGAGCGTGGTGCGCATGGGCATTCGTCCGCTCCTTGCTTCTGTCATTATGGGTGCGGTCTCGTACCCCGTATATCTGCTGCTCACGCGCTTTATGAGTGAGAAGTTCGCGGTCATTCCGGTTATTCTGCTTGCAATCCTCGTTTACCTCGTGGCGGCAGTGTTTACCAAAGCCATCACGCGCGAGGAGATCGTGCAGCTGCCGAAGGGTGAAAAACTGGCGGATAAACTGCATTTGAAGTAACTTCCTGTCTTGTAAAGGCCATGTGCCTGTGATAAAATAAAATTATAAGTTTTTGGGGAATTTCGCGGTGCGGAAAACGATTCTGCGCCGACGAAAGAAAGGATGGGTATTGTGGAAGCAACTGTGACAAATAAGGGCAAAAAGGGTCTTATACGCCGTTTTGCGCCGTACTTTAAAAAGTATCTGTGGATCCTCATTTTCGACCTGTTCTGCGCGGCGCTGACGACCGTATGCGAGCTGGCATTGCCAATCATCGTGCAGCAGATCACGGACCGCGGCATCAATGACCTGGCGTCTTTGACGCTCAGTTATATTCTGCGCATCGGAGGGCTGTACATTTTCTTAAAGCTCGTCGACGTGGGCGCAACGTTCTTCATGGCGTCTATCGGCCACATCATGGGCACAAAGATCGAGACCGACATGCGCCGCGACATGTTCGCACACCTGCAGAAGCTCTCGTTCTCGTATTTTGACAACACGAAGATCGGTCAGCTCATGTCCCGCATCACGACTGACCTGTTTGACATCACGGAGTTTGCGCATCACTGTCCGGAGGAATTTTTCATTGCGGGCATCAAGATCATCGGCGCATTTGTGATTTTGTGCACGATGAGTGTGCCGCTGACGCTGATTATCTTTGCGGTGCTGCCGTTTATGCTGGCGGCCGCCATGTTCTTTAATAAGAGAATGCAGGCACAGTTCCGCAGCCAGCGCCAACAGCTCGGCGAGATCAACGCGCAGGTGGAAGACAGCCTGCTTGGTGTGCGCGTGGTGAAATCCTTCGCGAACGAGCCGCTTGAAGAAAAGAAGTTTGAAGAGGGCAACCAGCGCTTTTATAACATTAAGCGTCTGCGCTACATGTATATGGGCGGCTTTGAAGCCTCCAATAAATTCTTTGACGGTCTCATGTATATCGTGGTCGTCATTGCGGGCGCCATCTTCATGATGAACGGCGCCATCGACCCCTCGCAGCTTGTGGCGTACCTTTTGTATATCACAACGCTCATCAATTCCATTCACCGCATCGTGCAGTTTACGGAGCAGTTCCAAAGCGGCATGAGCGGCGTGGAGCGCTTCTTTCAGGTTATGGACGCGCCCATCGAGATCAGCGACGCGCCGGACGCCAAAGATATCGGCATTGTCAAGGGCGACGTGACGTTCGACCACGTAAGCTTCAAGTATAACGACGACGGCACCGAGGTGCTTTCTGACATCGACCTCGACGTAAAGGCGGGCGAGAACATCGCGCTTGTCGGCCCTTCGGGCGGCGGTAAAACGACGCTGTGCAACCTCATTCCGCGTTTTTACGATACGACTGCCGGCACCATCTGCATCGACGGCGAGGATATCCGTACGGTGACGCTGAAATCCCTGCGCGACCGCATCGGCTTTGTGCAGCAGGACGTGTACCTGTTCTCCGGCTCGGTGTTTGAGAACATTCAGTACGGCAAGCCGGGCGCGTCGAAAGAAGAAGTCATTGCGGCCTCCAAAATGGCGGGCGCGCATGAATTTATCGAGGGGCTTTCAAACGGCTACGATACATACGTCGGCGAGCGCGGCGTGAAGCTTTCCGGCGGCCAGAAGCAACGCATTTCCATTGCGCGTGCGTTTTTAAAGAACCCGCCGATTTTGATTTTAGACGAAGCGACGAGTGCGCTCGATAACGAAAGCGAGCGTATCGTGCAGGCGTCGCTTGAAAAGCTCGCGAAGGGCAGAACGACGTTCACGATTGCGCACCGTTTGACGACCATCAAGAACGCGACGAAAATTCTGGTGCTGACGGATAAGGGCATTGAAGAAGCCGGTACGCATCAGGAGCTTATGAAGAAAAAGGGCATTTACTTTGACTTATATAAAAGCTATCAGGAAATGACGGCGGACACGGAATAAAGCCCAAAGGAAATTTTCGGGTATGTATATTTTGAAAGGACGGGAAAACTATGAAAACAGTGACACTCGGCAATACCGGCATCACGGTCAATCGCAACGGCTTCGGCGCACTGCCCATTCAGCGCATTTCCGTTGGAGAAGCGGGCAAGCTGCTGCGCAAAGCATACGATAACGGCATCCGCTTTTTCGACACCGCACGCGCGTATTCGGATAGCGAATATAAGATCGGTCAGGCACTTGCCGATGTGCGCGACGACATCATCATCGCGACGAAAACGGCCTCGACAACCGTTGAAGGCTTTTGGAAAGACCTCGAGACGAGCCTTTCTATGCTGAAGACCGACCACGTGGATATTTACCAGTTCCACACGCCGTCCTTCTGCCCGAAGCCCGGCGACGGCACAGGCCTTTATGAGGCGATGCTGGAAGCGAAAGCGCAGGGCAAGATCCGTCACATCGGCATCACGAATCATCGCCTGCATGTGGCGCGCGAAGCCGTGGAATCCGGCTTGTATGAAACGCTGCAGTTCCCGTTCTGCTACCTTGCGAGCGAAAAGGACATTGAGCTCGTGAACCTATGTAAGGAGAAGAACGTCGGCTTCATCTGCATGAAGGCGCTTTCCGGCGGTCTCATCACGCGCAGCGATGCGGCGTATGCGTACCTTGCGCAGTATGAGAACACGTTGCCCATTTGGGGTGTACAGCGCGAGAAAGAGCTTGACGAGTTTCTTTCCTACAATGATAACCCGCCGGTGATGACGGACGAGCTTGCGGCGTTCATCGAAAAAGAGCACGAGTCCCTCGCGGGCGATTTCTGCCGCGGCTGCGGCTACTGCATGCCATGTCCCGCCGGTATTGAGATCAACCAGTGCGCGCGCATGTCGCTTATGCTGCGCCGCGCTCCGTCCGCCGCATGGCTGACGCCCGAGTGGCAGGCGAAAATGGAGCTGATTGAAAACTGCAAGCACTGCGGCCAGTGCGTGAAGAAATGTCCGTATACCTTAAACACCCCCGAATTGCTCCGCAAGAATCTGGAGGATTACCGCACCTTTTTAAAATAAAGGAGAAAGTTCCGAATTATGACAGCAAACGAATTTTACGCGTCTCTTTCCGGCAAGCGCATCACGTTTGTCGGCGTTGGACGCTCCAACCTGCCGCTCATTGAGCAGTTTAAAGCCCACGGTGCAGCCGTTTCGGTGCGCGATAAGCGCAGCGAAGCGGCGCTGGGCGAAGACGGCGAAGCGCTGAAAAAGCTCGGCGCAAAGCTCATCTGCGGCGAAGACTACCTTGAAAGTATCGACGAAGACATGCTGTTCCGCGCGCCCGGCGTGCCGTATCTGCTGCCCGAGCTGCAAAAGGCCCGTGCAAACGGTGTTGCCGTGACGAGCGAAATGGAAGTCTTTTTCGACCTGTGTCCGTGCAAAATTTACGCCGTGACGGGCAGCGACGGCAAGACGACCACAACGTCCGTCATTGCCGAAATGCTGAAAGCGGCGGGCAAGACCGTGCACCTCGGCGGCAACATCGGCCGCCCGCTTCTGCCGGAGATCCGTGATGTAAAGCCTGAGGATGTGGCGGTGGTGGAGCTTTCGAGCTTCCAGCTTATCTCCATGCGCCGCAGCCCGAATGTCGCGGTCATTACGAATCTGTCGCCGAACCACCTCGACGTGCACAAGGATATGGACGAGTACGTGAACGCGAAGAAGAACGTACTTTTGCACCAGAATGCGTTCGGCCGCACGGTTTTGAACGCGGATAACGCCCTGACGGCGGCCTGTGCCGCTGACACGCGCGGCATGACGTACATGTTCTCCCGCAGAGAGAAGACGAACGGCGCGTGGTGCAGCGCGGACGGCAAAATCTACTTCGGCGACGAATATATTATGGAGGAAAGCGACATTCGCATTCCCGGCAAGCACAACGTCGAAAACTACCTTGCGGCGATTTCTGCCGTGTGGGGCGATGTCTCGAAAGAGGTTATCAGGACTGTCGCGAAAGAATTCAACGGCGTCGAGCACCGCATGGAGTTCGTGCGCGAGCTGGACGGCGTGAGATGGTATAACGATTCCATCGCAACGAGTCCGTCCCGCGCAATGATCGGCACGCTTTCGCTGTATGATTTCAAGATCGTTATGATTGCGGGCGGTGCGGATAAAAAGGTGCCGTTTGACGAGCTGGGCAAGGTCATTTGTGACAAGGTGAAGACACTCGTACTGCTCGCGCCCGAAAAACCGCTTGAGGGCTTTAAAACGCCGGCCGCGGGGAAGATCGAAGCTGCGGTGCGCGGTGCCGAAAACTACAAGGACGGCGCGCCGGTGATTCTGCACGCAAACAACATGAAAGATGCCGTGCGCCTTGCAAGAGAAAGCGCAGAGCCGGGCGACGTGGTGTCTCTGTGCCCCGCCGCAACGGGCTTTGATATGTACAAGAGCTTTGCCGTGCGCGGTGATATTTACAGAGAAGAAGTGAAAGCACTGAAGTAAGCACAAGCTGACGTGAAAGCGGACGCAAAAGTCTTTGATTAAACTTTCTTCAGAAAGTTTATCAGATTCCAAAGGTGAAACCTTTGGTCGAGCTCCGCAGAGCTCGGAAAAATTTATTTGTCTCGGTACTGTGCATAACAGTAGCTCGGCGAGAAAGATCAACAAAACAAGAAATTTGCGCACTCGGCGCCGCTTCGCCTTGGACCGGGCGGGGCGTGATTGTGGAAGATTGGATAGGTATAATGAAACAGTATAACAAGGGAAATGACAGAAACAAGGGCTTTCAGGGCAGAAACGGTCGTTCCGACCGCCGCCGCGACATTCGCGATACGCCCCTGAACCGCATGGAAGAGACGATTTTGGCGACCATGCGCAGCGAGGAAATTCACGACTGGAGCGCACGCCAGCTTTTGAAAAAGGCAGGTGTGCTCGACAAGCTTGCTTTTTACGATGCACTGCGTTCTTTAAAAGACCGCCGCATGATTTTACTTGACCGCGAGCACAACGCGAAGCTTATTCCGGTCGGCGAAGACGTGGAAGCGACGCTCGTTTCGCTCTCGAAGAACTTCGGCTTTGCGCGTCCCGATGGCGGCGGTGACGACATTTTTATTCACGGCAGCGCTTTGCAGGGTGCGCTCGTCGGCGACAAGATCATCGTCGGCGACATTCGCAAGGACGACCGCGGCCCCTCCGGCCGTGTGCGCCGCATCGTAGAGCACAAGCCCGCGCAGACGACCGGCACGGTGAGTATCACCGATGAGGGCATTGAGCTCATCCCGGACAATGCCATTCGCTATAATTTACGTATGCGCGAGCGCGATTTAAACGGCGCGAAAAACGGCGACAAGGTCATGGCATCTTTGGAGCAGGATTACCGCGGTGACTGGGCATATGCAAGCGTGAAGAAGGTCTTCGGCAGCGGCCGCACGGCGCGTGTCTGCGCCGATGCCATTGTAGAGCAGTACGGCATTCCGCATGTTTTCCCGCAGGAAGTGCTTGACGAAGCCGAGCGCGTCGGCAACGAGCCCATCAGCGACGAAGAATACGCAAAGCGCCTTGACCTGCGCGGCGAGCCAATCTTCACCATCGACAGCAAGGACGCAAAGGACCTCGACGACGCCATCTCCGTGAAGCGCACGGACTTCGGTTACACGCTGGGCGTGCATATTGCAGACGTTTCCCACTATGTGAAAGAGGGCTCTGCCATCGATGAAGAGGCTATCAACCGCGGCACGTCTGTGTATTTTGCCGACCGCGTGATTCCGATGCTGCCGGAAGTGCTCTCGAACGGCGCGTGCTCCCTGAACGCGGGCACGGACAAGCTGGCTTTCTCCGCGCTTATCGAGCTTGACAAAGAGGGCCACATCACAAAGTACGATTTTAAAAAGACAATCATCAATTCCAAGGTGCGCGGTGTGTACAGCGAGGTCAACGAAATTCTGGACGGCACGGCATCGGAGGAGATTTTGAACAAATACGCGCCCGTCATGGAGTCCTTGATGTCGGCGAAGGAGCTTGCCGATATTTTGAAGGCGAACTCCGCAGCCCGCGGCACCATGGAGCTGGACAGCGGCGAATCGAAATTCATTCTTGATGAAAACGGCATTTGTATCGACATCATGCCGCGCGTTTCCGGCGAAGCGGAGCAGCTCATCGAGCAGATGATGGTGACGGCGAACATTGCGGCGGCGAAATTCTCGCTCGACCATAAATTGCCGTTCCTCTACCGTGTGCACGGCACCCCGGACCCGAAGCGCGTAGAGGAGCTTGTGACGCTGTTGCAGCTCGTGGGCGTTCCGTGCAAGGAGATCGTAAAGCCGAACCCCGAAACGCAGGATTTCGCCGCGATCCTCGACCGCGTGCGCGGCCTGCCGTGCGAGACGCTTGTTTCTCAGCGTTTGCTGCGCACGATGGAAAAAGCGAGATATTCGACGGAGGAGACCGGCCACTTCGGCCTCGCGCTTTCCGATTACAGCCACTACACTTCGCCGATCCGCCGTTACCCGGATACGTCCATTCACCGCGTGCTTTCCGCGTTTGTGGAAGGCATGCCGGCAGAAGAGGTGCGCCGCCGCTACGCGCAGTTCTGCGAGACCTCTGCGGCGGAATCCTCCCGCAATGAAATTCGCGCGCTCATCGCCGAGCGTGACGCCGAGGACTGCTACATGGCAGAGTACATGAGCCAGCACATCGGCGAGCACTTTGAAGGCACCGTGAGCGGCGTGACGATGCGCGGCGTGTTCGTGCGTCTCGAAAACAGTGTAGAGGGCTTTGTTTCGCTCGACGCGTTTGAGGGCGAAGACTTCGTGTACGACGGCCTTATCACACAGCGCAGTCCGAAGCGCGAATTGACCATCGGCACGCCGCTGCCGATCATCGTGGCTTCCGCCTACGTTGCGACCGGCAAGGTAGACTTCGTGCCGGATAAAGAGAAGCTCGACATTTAAGGTATGAAAAATTCCCCTGCATCATAAGCTTTTCCGACAGGATAAAAATGGGGGAGAGCGTATGCGGGGAATCAAAAGGCTCATCGGCTCGGCAATGCTGGGCGTTCTGGCGCTGGCGGTTTTGTATTTTGCGGCGCCGTACACCGGCGTGTATATTCCCGTCAGCCGGCTCAGCGTGGCGGTATCCGCTGTGCTTGGCGTGCCGGGCGTGACGCTGCTCGTTTTGCTGAGCCTGCTGTAAACGTATAGATGTATTGAAAAGAAAACTGCGGTTTTGCCGCAGCGGAGAGGAGTTTTAAACATGTTTCTAATCAACGCAAACGTACTGGACGATAAATTCTGCCTGCGCAAGGCGGATATCGAGATCGAAGACGGCAAGATCGTGCGCCTTGAGGATTCTTTGCCGTACAAAGAGGAAGACCTCGTTGTGGACTGCGCGGGCTACACCATTGTGCCGGGCTTTGTGGACGTTCACGTGCACGGCGGCGCGGGTGCAGATTCCAGCGACGGCGACGCAGAGGGTCTGCGCAATATGGCGAAGTTCCTGCTGACGAAGGGTGTCACGTCCTTCTGCCCGACCACGATGACCGTTTCCGATGCGGAGATCTTGAAAGCGCTTGAGACGATTCGCTCCTGCATGGACGACAAGGAAGGCGCGAAGATTGTCGGCGTGAACCTTGAGGGCCCGTTCATCTCGCCGAAGAAAAAGGGCGCGCAAGGCGACGAGTTCATTCAGGCGCCGGATTACGACGTGTTTAAGAAGTATTACGATTCCTGCGGCGGCATCATCAAGCTTGTGGACATTGCGCCCGAGTGCGACGTGCGCGGCGATTTTGTAGAGAAAGCCTCGAAGCTCTGCACCGTTTCCATTGCGCACACTGCAACGGATTACGACGGCGCGGTGGATGCGTTCAAAAAGGGCGTGACCCACGCGACGCACCTGTATAACGCGATGTCCGGCCTTGCACACCGTGCGCCGGGTGTTGTGGGCGCGGTGTTCGACAACGAAAACGTCTGCGGTGAGCTCATCTGTGACGGCATCCACATTCACCCGGCTGTGGTGCGCACGACGTTTAAGCTCATGCCGGAGCGCGTGTGCGTCATCAGCGACGCGATGCGTTTGAGCGGCGTGGAAGACGGCGGCCAGGGCATGCTGGGCGTGAATATGGTCACCGTAAAGGACGGCAAGGCGACATTGCCGGACGGCACCATTGCAGGCTCTGTTACAAACCTGCACGCGGAACTCAAGAACCTCGTTTCCTGGGGCATTCCGTTGGAGACCGCCGTGCGCGCCATGACGCTGACCCCGGCGAAGGAGATCGGCATGGAAAACGAGATTGGCAGCCTTGCACCCGGCAAGCGCGCAGACCTTGTTGTGCTCGATGAGAACCTCGAGATTGTCGCAGTCTACCACTGATGCTTTTGCCTTTGCCGTGCGGCCTTGACGGCGGGGCATGAGGATAGAATTAGGGAAGAACAGAAAGGAAAGAAAATATGTATTGCACAAATTGCGGAAGAAAGCTACCCGAAGACGGCTCGCCGTGCGTTTGCCGGCGGCAGCCCGCACAGCCCGAGCAGCAGACGTACACACAGCCGGTGCAGCCGCAGCAAAACTACGGCGCACCCACGCAGAATTTTCAGATGCCGCCGCAGTATTACGCGCAGCCGCCGGTGCAATACCCGGTGCAGCGACCGATTACACCCGTGCACGGTGTGCTGAAAAGCTTTTTCGCGTCTCCGCTGTTCCTCGTTACGGCGATCCTCTTTTCGGTGAATTTGCTGTTTCAGATCATCGCAAGCCTGTTCCCGCAGGATCCGGCGTATATTGTAAATCAGATTTACAGCAACCTGCCGTATGAAATGCAGTTTATCGTTTCGCCGGGCGACCTGTACAGTACGCTTTCGGATGCGCAGAGCGGCACCACGGTCGGTACGGTCATCGGTATGCTTATTACAGGCGGCTTAATGGCTGCCGCGTACTGGATCACGTACATATCTGCGAAAAACCCGAGTGTTCCGGCGGCAAAAACGGCCGGCCTTACCATCATGAAGGTGTTCAGCATCATCAGTCTTGTTGTGTTGAGCCTTGCGGAGGTGCTGTGCGTTGTTCTTGCCGTGATCTTCGGTGTTGCCCTTGCCGGCAATGACTACGGCTACATGGATGAGATGATGAGCGCTCTCTTCGTCATACTCATTGCGGCCTGCATCATCGGCTTTGTCGTGCTCATTTTTGAGATCATTTACGAAGCAAAGGTCATAAAGATGCTGAACAGCGCGAAGAACGCGATGCTGACGGGCATGGTTCCGAATAAGGCTTCCATGTTTGTGGCGGTCATCTGCTTCATTTCGGCGGCGGTGTCGTTCTTCTCCGTTTTCGGCGATGCGGTACTGTACGGCTGGATCCGTGTTCCGCTCGGCCTGACGAGCGTTGCGCTCAACGTGCTTTATGGTCTGCTTGTTCTGCAGTTTAATAAGATGCTGAAAAACGCAGGCATGGCTCGATAAAACAAAATAAGTGAACGCGACCTGCTCCCGGCCGCGGCAGGACGGTGTAGTTCCGCTGCGCGGGGGTGGGTTCTTTCTAAAAGGCTTCGATTTTCGGGCGTTTTTGTGCTACCGTTTAGCTTTTATGAACTTGCGCTGCAAGTTCATTGGGAGACCCCCTAATTGGGTCTCCCACACTTTAACAGTCCACCGGACTGTTAAAGTTCCCGTCCTGATTTTTTGAATGCAAAAAGATTTCGCCATTTGCGAATGGCGACTTAGGACGCAGCCCTAAGAACCCGCCGCCTTTGAAAAGGCGGGCGAAACTTTTAACCATGGTTACCGCAGGCTGCGAAAAATCTTTACAAATCTTTTTCCGTGCGCTACAATAGGGGAAAGATTGTTTTGAAATGGGGTTTTATAGATGGTGAAGATTCCCGAAAATTACACGCCGAGCCTTGGTCTTTACGAGACGCAGAAGGCAATCGGTCTGATAAAGAACGTATTTCTCGTCAAAATTTGTGCGGCGCTGCATCTAAAGCGCGTCACCGCGCCGCTGTTCGTCGACCCTTCCACGGGTCTGAATGACGACTTAAACGGTGTGGAGCGCCCGGTCGAGTTTGACATTCCGGCAGTCGGCGGCAACGCGCAGGTGGTGCATTCCCTTGCAAAGTGGAAGCGCCTTGCGTTGCATGATTACGGCTTTTACGTGGGCAACGGCCTTGTGGCGGACATGAACGCCATTCGCCGCGACGAGGAGCTCGACAACCTTCACTCCATCTATGTGGACCAGTGGGACTGGGAGAAGGTCATTGACCGTGACACGCGCAACATGGCGTACCTGGAAGACACGGTGCGCCGCATCGTCAGCGCCATCTGCGGCACGCTGGACGAATTAAAGTGGCAGTTCTCCGGCCTTTCCACCGAGCTTTGCCGCGACGTGTATTTCATCACGGCGCAGGAGCTTGAGGACCGCTACCCTGACCTCACCCCGAAGCAGCGCGAGAACGTCATCGTGCGCGAGCACCGCACGGTATTCATTGAGCAGATCGGCGGCGTGCTCAAAAGCGGCAAGCCGCACGACGGCCGCGCGCCGGACTACGATGACTGGAGCATGAACGGCGACCTGCTGTTCTGGCACGAGCCGCTTGGCATGGCGCTGGAAATCAGCAGCATGGGCATCCGCGTGGACGAAAATTCGCTTGCGGCGCAGCTTAAAATTGCGGGCTGCGAAGTGCGCGCGGAGCTGCCGTTCCACAAAATGCTTTTAAACGGCGAGCTGCCGCTCACCATCGGCGGCGGCATCGGGCAGTCGCGCCTTTGTATGCTTCTGCTCGGTAAAGTACATATCGGCGAGGTGCAAGCTTCCCTCTGGGACGAGGAGACCCGCCGTGTCTGTGCCGAAAAGGGCGTTATCCTGCTGTAATTGTGCTTGAAGCTGAATAAAACGGAAGCCCTCTGCTGCGGTTCTTACTTTGCAGCAGGGGGCTTTTTCTATGCCGAAAAAATCTATAAAGACGGAAAAGTGTTTTAGCGTTCGCGGAGTTCAGCTGAATTTTTAACCGACAAAGAGGTATGCTCAGCACTTCGTCCACTTCATCAAAAGCGATTTTGGCAGGATATGCGCTAAGAAGCGGTAGAACCTATAAAATCCGCCCATGGTGCAGGCGCTTTTGCCCTTTAATCCGGCTTTCAGGGCGCAGGTCGCCATTTTTGCGGGCGACTGGTGCGGCAGCATGTCGAGCGTGCGGCTTTTATGCGTGGGGCGGTCGGCAACCTGCCAGAACTCCGTAATCATCGGGCCGGGGCACACGGCAAGGACGTTGATCTTTTTGGGCTTTAATTCCTCGCGCAGCGCGCGGGAGAAGCTTTGCACGTACGCTTTTGTGGAGCAATATACTGCCATGCGCGGCGTGGGCGCAAACGACGCGATGGACGAGATGTTCAGAATAAGCCCGCCCGTTTTCATATACGGCAGGCTGTACCGCGTGACGGCGGTCAGTGCGCGGCAGTTCAAATCGATCATCGCGGTCTGGCTTTCGACGTCGCTTGTCGCAAAATCGCACAGCTTGCCAAAGCCCGCATTATTGATGAGCAGTGAAATTTCCGGCTTTTCGCGTTCAAGCAAAGCATTAAATTGTTTTAATGCGGCGGAGTCGGTGAGGTCGAGCGCGATGGGGCGCAGATTTTTTTCCGGGAACTGCGGCTTTAATGCTTCCAAGCGGTCTTCGCGGCGAGCGATGAGCCAATAGGTGTCGATCTCCGGGCAAAGGGTGACAGCGGCGCGTAAAAACTCGATGCCAAGTCCTGAGGAAGCGCCTGTGATCACGGCGATTTTCATAGTGACTGTCCTTTCAAAATTTTCCGATGGTTGTGTCTCCATTCTACCGCCGCTTCGGCTGCCTGTCAAACGCCTTTTTGGACAATTTGTAAATTCGCGCGAAAAAATGCAAAAAACGGTATAAATTTTCGTGAAAGTGTGGTACAATGACAATAATTACTGTAATGCGTACGCACCGTGTACGCAGAAAGGACGCATACATGACAAATCAAAGAAAAAGCATGCGCTTTATAGGCTGTCTGCTGGCAGTTTTCATGCTGGCAGTTGTTTTTTGTCTGCCGGCTTTGGCGGACAGCGCATCATCGAACACATACACGATCCCGGACACGAACATGACCGTCACAATCCCCGAGGGCGCGACGGTGCTTTCCGTCGATACCCCGGCGGGCGATGCCGCGTGGAGCAAGGCGGGCATTTTGGACGCGAGCGAGAAGATCAAGGAAATGCAGAAAAACGGGACCACGGCGGAGATTATTGCGGCAAACGGCGATACCATAGCCGTAGCGGAGAAATCTTCCGATTACGCGAACTCCGTTTTTAACCTCAATAATCTGGACGAAAAGGGCAAGAAGGATTTTTTGAAATACATGGAGCCGTCTTCCATGGACGGCAGCACGACCGGCACCATCACGTGGTACGACCACGCACAAATTCCGTTCTTTATGATCGACATCTGTGCGGAGAATATCAAGGAGGAGGGACCCGTGTACGAGCGCCTTTATGGTACGCTGTACGACGGCAAGATTGTTTCGTTTGACCTCTTCGGCGATACGAAAGAAATCTCGGAGGAGACGGACGCATTCATGCGCGCCGTGGTCGATTCCGCCGTCATCTCTGCCTTTGCGGAAGCACCTACGATTGAAAACGGTTTGAGCAGACAGAGCGCTGTGACGCTCGGCGCAGTGGGTGTGCTCATTGTGCTGCTCATCGTTTACTTTGTGACGACGCACAGCCGCAACAAGCGTGAAAAGCAGCTTAGAAAAGAGACGGCGGACCGCCTTGCGGAATACCGCCGCTCGAAGCAGGACGACGAATCCGTCGGTACGGGCGCGTTGCGTTTTGTAAACGAGACCGACCACGACGACGCGGCAATCAAGACGTTCGCGAACTATCAGGCGTATCACTTGCAGATTTTCATGCCGGTGTTCACCGTGATTTTAAGCGTCATTGCGCTGTACGTCGTGTGGCAGCTCGGCAATTTCGACAGCAACTGGTGGGTCATGCTACTGCTTATCGGCTTTGCGATTTATAGCCTTTATAAGCTTGCGACGGCTTCCACCAACACAGCAAAGGTGCTTATGCGCTCCTACGGTAAGCTGCGCAGCCGCCGCGCCGCGTACTATTTCTACGATGGCGACTTCCGCATCACGGGTTTACAGGCTTCTAACCTGCACCCGTATTTCCAGATCAGCCGCATGTATGAGACGAATGAATATTTCTATATGTATTTCGGCGAGGGCAATACGTACTTTATCCGCAAGGACGGCTTTAAGCAGGGTGACGCCGATGCGTTCCGCACCTTTATGAAGGAAAAGCTCGGCAAGCGCTTTAAGTAAAAGCAACAAATAAACAACAAAATAATAGGAACGCGCAACAAATGAAAATCGACCGCGCGGGTTTTATGCGGTATAATGGGGGCGCTTTGAAAGCAGCCCCGAAAGAGAGGATTTCTTACATGATCGGTATTATCGGAGCGATGGAGATTGAGGTCGCGGGCATCACCGCGGCGCTGACAGACCATAAAACGGAAACGCTGTGCGGCGTTACGTTCCACACGGGCAAGCTGAACGGCACGGACGTTGTCGCCGCAAAATGCGGCGTGGGCAAAGTGAACGCGGCCATGTGCACGGCGGCGATGATCCTCAACTACGCGCCGTCCGTCGTCATCAACACGGGCGTTGCGGGCGGCATCGGCGAGGGCGTGAAGATTGGCAATATGGTCGTTGCGTCCCACACCGTGCAGTACGATTACGACACCACCGCCATCGGCGAGCCGAAAGGCTTCGTAATGATCGGCAGTGAGGGCGTTGTGCAGCTGCCGACGAGCGCGAAGCACAATGCGGTGCTCGAAAAGTACGCCGAGAAGATCTACAACGGCGTGCACACGGGCGTCATTGCGACCGGCGACCGCTTTGTGGCAGATCCCGCCTTCTGTTTGCAGCTGAAAGCCGAGTTCGGCGCAATCTCCTGCGAAATGGAGACCGGCGCTGTGGCACAGGTGTGCGCAGTGAATAAAACGCCGTTCTGCGGTCTGCGTGCCATCTCCGATAACGCGAACGACGAGGGCAGCGTCGATTTTGAGACGTTTGCAAAATCCTCTGCGGAAAAGTGCATCGAGCTTTTGAAAGATGCTGTGGGTGAGCTGAACGAAGTGCAGTAAGACAGTTTGGTTTAGAGCGAAAGGAAAGAATGTATGCAGAACAAATATCTTGCCATGACCCCGCCAATGGGTTGGAATTCATGGAACACCTTTACATGGAACATCAACGAAGACCTCGTGTACGGCGCAGCAGACGCTCTGTGCGCAAGCGGCCTTAAAGATAAAGGCTATGAGTACGTCGTCATCGACGATTGCTGGAGTCTCAAGCAGCGCGACGAAAACGGCCGCCTTGTGCCGGATCCGGAGAAGTTCCCGCACGGCATGAAGGCTGTGGCGGACTATGTGCACTCGAAGGGCCTCAAGTTCGGCATGTACTCCTGCTGCGGCACGCACACCTGCGCGGGCTACCCGGGCAGCTTTGAGCATGAGTTCGTAGATGCCGAGACGTTTGCTTCCTGGGGCGTCGATTACCTTAAGTACGACAACTGCTATAAACCGAAGCACATGGACGGCGAAGTGCTCTACAAGCGCATGTCCCTTGCGCTGCGCAACTGCGGCAGAGACATTGTGCTTTCCGCCTGCAACTGGGGCAACGAAGACGTGCACAGCTGGATCAGAAGCTCCGGCGCACAGCTGTTCCGCTCCACGGGCGATATTCAGGATAACTGGGAATCCGTAAAGAACCTGTTCCTCTCTCAGCTCGATAAGACGGCGTTCAGCGGCCCGTACTGTCACAACGACATTGATATGCTCATCGTCGGTATGCACGGCTCCAGCAACAACGAGTTCATCGGCAACATCGGCTCCTGCTCCGACCTCGAATACCGCTCGCACTTCGCACTGTGGGCCATCATGGGCTCCCCGCTGATGATTGGCTGCGACGTGCGCAATATGACCGATGTGACGCTTGAAACGCTCGGCAACGAAGACCTCATCCGCATCAACCAGGATATCGAGTGCCGCGCGCCGTACTGCATCCGCCAGTGGAACAACCCGGAGAACGTCATGGCGCTCGTAAAGCCCCTTTCCGACGGTTCTCTTGCCATCTGCTTCGTAAACTTCGGCGATAAAAAGAGCGAAATGTCCCTGCAATTCTGGGATATGGGCATTTCTTATGCGGAGAACATCGGCCTCTCCTTCTACAACTGCTATACAAAGCAGGATGAGGGCAAGTTCGCCGAGCGCTACGTGGCGCAGGTGGAGCCGCATGACACCATGGTGTTCATTGCAAAGCCCGTGAAGCTGAAATAATGGCAAACTACAAAACCTGCCGCACCTGCGGCGCACCGCTCCACGATGACGACATCGCCATTTACCGTAAGCTTGTCTACCGCGGCGCGGAGGACTTTTTGTGCATACAGTGCCTTGCGGATTATTTCAAGTGCCCGAAAGAGGAAATTGAAAAGCGCATCCGCTATTACCGCGAAAGCGGCGTGTGCACGCTGTTCCGCTGATTCTATCCCGTAAATTAACACCGCCGGAGGATTTTTTTGCCTTCCGGCGGTTCGGCGTTTTCATTTATAAGAAATCCATTTCGCAAAAAGGAGATACCACTATGGCCGATACCATATCTGTCAGTATCATCATCACGTTTGCAGCAGAGCTGCTGTTTTCGCTTGCGCTGCCCATCCTTGCCCTCGTCATCTGGAAGAAAAAGGAGGGCACAGAGCTCCGCCCGGCGTGGATCGGCGCGGCAGCCTACTTTGTGTTCGGCATGGTGCTGGAGCAGCTCATCAATGCCGCTGTGCTCGGCACGGGCAGCTCCGCCGTTTCCGCGTTTCTGCTCGGCCACCCGTGGCTTTACGCCGTGTACGGCGGTCTTTCGGCCGGCATTCTGGAGGAGACCGCACGCTTTCTCGTATATAGAACGATGCTGAAGGACAGCGTGGGCCGCGAAAACGCTGTTACGTTCGGCGTCGGCTTCGGCGGGCTCGAGTGCATCATGGTGCTGGGTCTTACGGTGCTCTCTACGCTCATGATGTCCATCTCGTTCAATAACATGGGAGCAGAGGCGTTTGCCGCGCAGTATGCGAACTCGGAGTACCAGATCGTCCTTGAGACCATCGCGGAGATCAATGCCATCAGCCCTCTTGCCGGCGTGATGAACTGCGTGGAGCGCACTGCGGTGTTCGCACTGCAAATTGAGCTTTCCGTTTTGATGTTCGGCGTGGTGCGTTCGCAGAAATTCTGGCTGTACCCCGTCAGCATCCTGCTGCACGCGGTTGTTGGCTTCCTCGCAGCGCTGTATCAGACGAACGTGCTTACCTCCGTCTATCTTTTGGAGGTGCTGCTCGTTGTGTACGCCGTGGCGGTCTTCTTCCTCGCACGCAAGGTCTACGGTGAGCTGCCCATGGAAAAATCGCGCGAGCTTGACCATTTCGGCAGAGTGATTAAGCGCAAATGAGTTTAGAGGTTAAAGCCTGTGCCGCACTTACAGAGCCGGAGCGTGCAGAAATTCTCGCGCTGCAAAATGAAGTATACAGCGGCGAAAATCTAAAGAATACGGTCTGGCTGCAAACGGAAAGCCACTTTGACCGCACCGTACCGTGCTTTTATCTCGGTCGTGAAAACGATGCGCTCACTGCATTTTTGTCGCTGTTTCTGCCGACGCAGGAGGAGGCCGAGGTAACGGCGTTCACGAAGCAATCCGCGCGAAATTGCGGGCAATTCACGGCACTTTTGCACGCCGCCGCAAAGGAAATGCAGGTGCACGGCGTGCCTGATTTTTTGTTTGACCTCGAGCCGCAAAGCGAAACGGGAAAGGCGTACCTTAAAAAGCACTTTCCGAACGCCGTCCACAGCCACACGGAATATCGCATGACGTGCGAGCCGGCGGTTTTCCCACTGCCGGAAAACATAACCGTAAAGTGTGTGACGGGGGAGACGCTCGCGGACTATCTGTCCGTTTCCCTGCGCAAATATAAAAATTTTGAAGCCGCAAAAGAGATGCTCCTCGCCGAAAATCGCACGGCGTATGTGCTGTATGTAAACGGTGAGCCCATCGGCGTGTTTGACCTCGCGGGGGAAAAAACGGACGAAACGTTGTCCCTCTGCGGCGTGGCGGTAAAAGCCGGTGAGCGCGGCAGGGGCTACGGCAAACTCCTTATGCGCGCGGCGCTGACCGAAGCCAAAAACGCGGGCAAAGGCATCGAGCTCGACGTCGATTCCGAAAACCCGACCGCCTTAAATTTATACCGCTCTTTCGGCTTTGCGCCGACCTTTGAAGTGGAATACTGGCGTGTGCCCGTGCACGACTGCCTGTAAAAAATGACCCCCGCACTCTCGTGTGTTAACGAGAATGCGGGGGCGTTTAAATTTAACTTATTGCACAAAAAGCCGCACTTTTCCCGTGATGCCGCTCGCGGGCAGTGTCATATACGTCGAAAAGAAATCCTGCATACGCTGTGCAAGCGTGTTGCAGACGAACACTTCTACGTCGTTTTCGCCCGCTTTTACGGCTTCCGTAATATCCCAGCGGTACGGGCGGCAGATGCGCTGCCCCATGTCCTTGCCGTTTACGAACAGCCGTGCCGTTACGCCGACATTTTCAAATTCAAGCTCTACGTGTGCCGTATCGTTTATGTTGAGTTTTGTCTTATACCGCATTTCGCCGGAAAACTCCGTTTCACCGTTTTTGCCCGTGATGTTAAAAAGCTTCGAGTTTTTACGGAACGGCTTGAATTCCGTCTCCTTGCCCGTCTCACGCAGGTCAATGTCCCACAGCGTCTCAATCTCCGCCATATGCAGACCCTCGGATTTCTCCGGAAAGCCTGCCCATTCATCTTCCGTAGCGCTGCCGAAAATGAGGATCACCGATTGCCCCGCTTCAAGTGCGAGCTCGACTGTGCCGTCTGCCGTCTCGCCACGCGCATAGACACCGTTTAACAGATCCGCCGCGATGTATTTGCCGCTGACGGGCAGCGAAAGCGTCTCCTGTACCGCGTTCGGCGCTTCGTTGAAGACAAAGAAGCTTGTCGCTTCGCCGCGCGTGAACTTTGCAATGCGCAGCAGGTGCTCCTTTGCGTTATATTCGTGCGCGAGGCCGCTTTCTTTGATGTGCGCTGCAAGCTTTTGAAGCGGCACGATCTCGTTTTCACTGATATTCACGCAGTCCGGTGCGTAATCGACAAAGAATACCGGCACGCCTGCGTTTTTGAGCGCTTCGCAGATTTTTGCAAAGCGCTCCGGCAGCTTTCTGCACGCCGGCACGACGAGGTATTTGTACCCGCGCCCAAAGCGTCCGTTGTTCTTTTCCGCCGTCTCCAGATAATCGAGCGGCACGATGTCGTAGAAAATTTGCGCGTCATAGCACGCTTTTGCAGGCTTTTGCGTCAACATGGCGCTTGATTTGTCCATCCACTCGGCTTCCGCGTGGTATAAAATTGCGCCGGAGGCTTCCATTTCCGCGCCGTACAGATAGTGCGCCGCACGGTTCACGTAGTGCATCAGCTGCGTGAAGCCCGCAAACTGCGGGTCGTTGCCGTCTGCGCCAAAGTGCGGCGGACAGTCGCGGTCGGGGAAGAAATCGTCAAATGCGTGCGGCACAAAGTGGTTTACTCCGCGCACAAGCAGGAAGTCCATCAACCATTTCATGACGTTCGCGCCTTCTGCCCAACCGTATGCGCCGAACACCTCGCACATGGCGCGACCATTCATGTTCGGATTTTGCCGCGCGTGCGAAGCCGCAAGCTGCCCCAAAACGTAGTGGAAGAATTCGCCGTCCACCATGCCGCCCGAGACGAGCGCCGCCGTTTTGTAGTCGGCCATGCCGGGCATTACCTGGTGCAGCACAATGTCTATGCCACTCATGTCCTGCCCGTCGAGCCCGCGGAAGTAATGTCCCGCACTGCACCCAAGACGCGCGTGCGCGTTCATGTCTTCAATCAAATGCCCAATGTATTGCACACCGTGCGCACGGCACCAATCGCCGAGCGGATAGGAGAAATTCTTTTTCCAAAGCAACGTCACGGCGTCCATGTACGCAAGGCGAATTTCCGCGGTCAGCTCGTCATGTGCATACCACAAAATCGGCAGATAGAGCGTCGGCTCGTCGATGCCGTCTTTTGCCATGCGCACGGCGACCGCGTCGCGCCATGGCAGCATCACGCCGGGTTGGCCAACCGAACGGTTATAGATACCGGTGTCGCACCCCGTCATGCCAAAATGCGGCGCGTCAAAGCCCGGCTCATCGGAGAAAAATCCCGCGAGCGTGTTGCCGAAATACTTTGCATAGTGGTCGTAATGCGGCTCGTACACGGCTTCAATGAGCTTGTGCACCGATTCTTTTGAGAGCATGTCGATATAGTACTTTTTGTTTTCTTCGCCGCTGAACGTCTCAAACACGAAAAATACGCGGTAAAGCCCCTCGGGCACACTGAAATATACGAATTTATCCTCCGGCTGCACGTCAAGCTCAATCGGTTCGCCGGTCAGCTCTTCATCTTTGCCCGTGCGGCGGAACAGCACGGCGGAAACGAGCTTTTCCTCCGGCGTGTGCATTGGCACCAAGACGGACGCTTCCGCCATGGGTCCCATCACGTCCACATGCGATTCCCGCAGGAATTTTCGACGCAGGTTCAGGTCTTCGTGCTCTAAAATACTGTTTGCGTAGCCCGTCGGGAAATGCTTATCGTCGAGAATCCACACGCGCATGCCGCGCTTTTCGGCTTCCGCCAAAATAATGTCCATCGTCTTCCACCACGCGTCCTCGCAGAAGTGTTCATACGGGCGCGATTCCACACAAAATGCGCGGCAACCGCTCTCATAGATCTTCTGTACGCGTGCGGGAATCTCCGCGTCGTGCCCGTCGTGCTGCCAGAAAAACGGCAGCAGGTAGTTTTCCGTTTTATTTTCCAGTATACTTTTCAAAATTGGTTCCATTTGAATTCCCCCAAAAGAGTTTTATAAATAAACCTGTATCGACGCCATCGCGTACACGGCGAGGTAATATAGGATCAGTGCACCGTTTTTCTGTGTGCCCGTAATGCCGCAGATGAAATCCCGCGCAACGAACAAGTCCGAAATGCAGAACGCCGCTGCACCCAACGCGAACAGTATCCACTGCGGCGAGACAGCAAACGGCAACGTGCCCGCCATAGCTGTCATGAACGAAAGCACGAGCGGGTACAGCACCATCGGGAGCAGCATAGAGCCGAGCGAATGCAGATATTGCCGAAAAATCAGTGCAATGATGCCGTAAATAATCAAAGCTGCAACGACCGTGCCCCACCGAAACCCGCCGAGCTGTGCAATATACCCGATAAGCACAAGGTGCGCGAGTCCGAACGAGATTACGCCGAAGCGAAAATCGCGCTCAATGACAAAATCCGCGATGCAGCAGAATAAAAGCGCCAAAGCGAGCAGCCACGCGTTCGCCGGGCGATTAAACAACACGATGCCGAGCACCGCCGTGATGACCGCTACGAACGTTGCGCCGCACTTTGCGGCTGAGCGCCACATCGTGCTGCCGAACGAGCGCGTGGTATTATAGACGTAACAGAACGAGAGCATCATCGGCAATGAGATGAGTGGCCAAAGCACACGAAACACGCGCATAAAAATGCCTCCTTTTCCACAATTATAACAAATGTCCCCGTAAAATCAAGCAAAAGAAAAGCCACCGACAGAGGATCGGCAAAATCCACTGTCGGCGGCGTGTTGACTTGTTAAATATTACCCATGAAAGCCGTAGCTGATGCACCAGAAGACGCACACAACGGCAAGCACGATGCACTGCACGATGAGCAAAGCACGGGAAATGGTGCGCTTATTGATGCCGGAGTTCGGGGAGAAGCTCCAAACGGCAGCCATGATAAGTCCCAAAACCGGAACGAGCTGGATGAGGAACATCATCACGCACTCGGAAACGGAAAGCGCAATGGTGTTTTCCGGCAGATATTCCACGGCGCGGCCGGGTCTGGAGGAAGCCTGCACAGCGTTATCATACAAAACCGGTGTTACGCCCTGGTTATAAACCGTTGCGCAGGGGGTCTCGATATCGGAACGAATTCTTTCCGGGTCCCTCGGCTGTATATTTTTTGTATAGGTTTCATTGAGCATCATAAAAGGTCTCCTCCTTATAAAACGGACGGTTCAAGTAAAAAGTGTTTTTATCTCGCGGACATATTTCCGCGTCTCTTCCTGTATACAGAATAACATGAAAAGGGCATTTTATCAAGTATTATCTAAAAAAAGGTAAAGTTTATTGCGCTGCTTACGCTTTAAATGCTTAAATTGTTCACAGCATATACGCAATTTGTCCGCGATACAAATACACTTTGCAACTTGATAAACCCGGTAATTCATGCTATTTTAAAATTGACCTTATTATACGGCAATTTTTGAGAAAGAAGGAAAAAATATGCAGCTTTGCAGTGTAAAAGCTCCATGCGAAGTCTGACCCCGGGCGGGTCCGCATGGAGCGTTTAGCCATGCCGAAAAGTTATGTGAAAGCGGAAAGCTTAGGAAGACGATGTCGATTGATTTAACGCCGGTCAGCGGCAAGGGAGCTTTCGTTCGAGACCCGTTAAGATACGGTGCGGTAGCAGTTTGTGAACAGCTTCGTATTAAAACTGCATAATCCTTTACGGGATAATTTGACAGGGATTCCAAAGTTGAGATTAAATATTGACAAAATGGTATGATATTGTTAAGATTACAAGCAAGGAAAGCGTTTGCGTACTAATTGCGCAAATTGTGCAATCAGCATGAATATGGTTAATATGAAAGGGGCGGCTATGCGACAAATAACAATAACGGCAGACAAAAAATATCTGTTGATCCCGGTTGGGAATGTGAAAGGCTGGACGATACCGGCAGAGTCTATACAGTATTTGAGTATCTATCAAAACGGAAGCCTTGTGGAAGAATATGAAGTGTGCTTGGATGCTTCCCCGCGTTGCTGGTCCTGTCTGTATTTGGAACGGTATGCGGGCGAAACATTGGAATTGCGCCTTGAAGGCGGAGACGAATCACTTATCGAACTTTTAGAGGTTTCGGATACGCTGAAAGATGCGGATACGCTTTACAGGGAACCGATGCGTCCCCTTGCGCATATTACGCCGATGCATGGATTTATGAATGACCCGAACGGTCTGTTTTATTTGAACGGCAAGTATCATTGTTTTGCACAGCTGAATCCGTACGGTCTTGGCGTTGGCAATACGCATTGGATGCACATGGTAAGTTCGGATCTTATGCACTGGCAAGAGTTGCCGTATGCGCTGCTTCCGGATGAAACAGGGCGCATGTATTCCGGCTGCGGTGCGGTAGATCTGCAAAATACCTCCGGGCTGGGAAAAGACGGGATACCGCCGGTTTTTCTGTTCTATACACCTGCGGGCAGTAAATCGCGCTGGAGCAGAGGAAAATACTTTGAAATCGCCGCGGCAGTCAGCACAGATGGCGGGATGCACTTTGAAAAATACGCACAGAACCCGATCGTGCAGCATATCGCATATATGAACCGCGATCCGAAGGTTGTGTGGGACGATCAGAACCAAAACTGGGTCATGGTGATCTTTTTGGACAATGACCGCTATATGTTCCTCTATTCGGATAATCTGCTGCATTGGGAACAGGGAGAAACAATCAGGATACGGGGGAGCGCAGAATGCCCGGATCTGTTCAATTTGCCGATTGACAATGATATGACGCAGAGAAAATGGGTGCTTTGGGGCTCTACGGATAACTATATGATCGGTCATTTCGAGGGGCGTCATTTTGTTCCCGAAACGGACGTGATTGAAGGTCCCACGCATCGGATTGATTCAGCGTACAGCCTGGAGGCGCGCTCAACGGGCGGATATGCGGCGCAGACTTTCGCGAACTTGCCGAACGGACGCGTGATCCAGATTTCGTGGATCCGGACAGTCGTTTCTCAGGGACCGTTTTCAAGTTGTTTGAGTATACCGAATGAACTGCGGCTTGTTTCAACAGAGCAGGGACCGAGGCTCACGGTAAAGCCGGCTGCGGAGGTGAAAGACTTGAGAGAATGCAGCTATTCGTTTGTTGGACGCGGATTGGAGGAATTTGAACGTATCCCGCGAGAATACCTCGGTGAAGCGATGGATATGACATTCAAATTCAGTATGAAGCCGGATAAGCTGATTGCGTTTTCCGTGCGCGGCGTGCTGATTGTATATGATCCGAAGATCGAGCGCCTTTTGCTGCCGGTGGGAGCATATAAGCTTGCGTTGAAAGACGATACGTTCGAGCTGCGCGTTGTGACGGACCGCTGCTCCGTTGAACTTTACGCGGATGACGGAAAGTTCAACCTAACGTTGGCGACGGTACCGGACCCGACCGATATTTCGATACTTCCGGTCTTGTTGGATCCGGGTATTGGGATAGATTTTGAAGTTCACAAATTAAAAAGCATGTGGGAATAATAAGGGAGGTCTACAGTTTATGTTTGAAAAGGAAAGCTTTTATCCGTCAGCTGCATTGAATTGTGCAATCACAGATACCTCGGTCAGCTTTGATCCGCAGCTTCCGCTCGGCAATAAAGCAGGAACATCACTGAGTCCGGAAAGTGACAGATTGATTCCGCCGGGCATTATGATGTTAAAAGACGGGAAAATGCGCCTGAACTTTATGGCGCCGGGGGCACAAAGCGTTACGGCAGAAGTACACCGTAAGATCTATACATTGGAAAAAGGCGATGACGGCGTTTGGAGCACGGTTGCAGATGGCGGCTGCGGCGGATTCTGCCCGGTCGTATTCCGTGTAGACGGCGCGGAGGTGCTCAATCCTATGGCGCCTATCGGGTTTGGCGCTTCAAGACCCATAAACTATGCGGATATTCCGCAGCCGGAAGAAGACTTTTACCTGTGCAAAGATGTTCCGCATGGTTCGGTCGTGCAGGAATATTATTATTCGGCAGCGACGGGAACGATGAAGAGCTGCCTCGTTTATACGCCAGCCGGTTATATGAAAGAGACTTCCGGCGAATATCCGGTGCTGTATCTGCAGCATGGTCACGGTGAAAATGAACAGTGCTGGGTACATCAGGGGCGCGTGAACTTTATTATGGATAACCTGATTGCTGCCGGAAAAGCGGAGCCGTGTATCGTGGTTATGAATAACGGTATGGTGCAGAAGAATGAAAACGGCGTACGTGTATTGGATCAGACGAGGATTGAGCGACTTCTTTTGGAGGACTGTATCCCGTTCATCGAATCGCATTACCGTGTGCGAACGGATAAATGGAGCCGTGCCATGGCGGGTCTGTCGATGGGATCCATGCAGACCAGCATCGTGACCATGAAGCATCCGGATATGTTCGGGTATGCCGGCGTATTTAGCGGATTTGTCGGTCCATTTAATAAAACAAATGCAGAAAATTCTTATATTCAATTGTTAGATGACCGTGAAAAATTCACACAGTCCTTTAGAGTGTTTTTCCGTGCTTGCGGAGACGAAGATCTTGTTGCGCTCGAGCGATTTGAAGCGGATCGTGCGTTGTTTGAAGAAAAGGGGCTTGCGCCTGCAGAAAACTCGATACATGTAGAAAAAATGTATCCCGGTGAACACGAGTGGAATGTCTGGCGCATGTGCCTGCGTGATTTTGCTCAATATCTGTTTCATGAATGATACTTTTTTGTTTGAATACCGATAAAAATCGGGATACAGCTGCGCCGTTAATCGCAATTTTGTGCCGTGTAGGTATGGACTGAGCTGCAGCCCTTATGAAAGCGTATGAGGGAAAGTTGACATGACTCCGGGTATATGATAATATAGTGTTATTATATATTACATATTGCATTAGTCGGTCAAATTCTAATAGGCACGGCATGGAGTAGCTGGAGGTTTTGATATGGCAACACTCAAGGATGTGGCAGAGAAGGTCGGTGTATCCATTACAACGGTCTCTCGGGTTATGAATGGTCGGGGAGCGATCAGCCGGGAAACAAGAGATAAGGTTTTTGCGGCAATGAAAGAACTCAATTATTTTCCGAATGAGATGGCTCGTTCGCTTGGCAATAAGTCCAGTCACTTGATCGGTTTGATCGTACCCTATATTGATCACGCTTTTTTTGGCATCCTGACAGCTGCTATTGAGGAAGCCTGCTATAAATCCGGGTATAAGCTTTTTTTCTGCACATCCGGCGGAAACCCAAATCGAGAGCGCGAGCTTTTTAAGATGCTGTGTGCGAACAATGTTGCAGGCGTTTTGGTTTGCAGCCGTATTACGGATGAATCTCTGTATATGCAGACGGATGTACCGATCGTTACCATTGAACGCATGATCGAAGACGTACCCTCTGTTTCCTGCGATAATTATAAGGGCGGTGTACTTGCGGCACAAGAGCTGCTGCTCGCAAGCGGCTGTAAGTCACCGCTTCTATTCGGCAACAGGATCATATCGGATCAGCTTCCGGCATCTCTGCGATACAAGGGGTTTCAAGATGCTTGTGCAAGGAACGGCTCACCTTGTTCGGAGTATTATATCGATGCAGAGGACCTGTTTGGAAAAAACCTTGGTGAGGATGTTTACAAAGCCTTAAAGCAATTTCCTGAAACAGACGGTATTTTCGCGACCAGCGATGTTCTTGCTGCACGCATCATGAACACATTGAATGATGCGGACGAAGCCGACACTTTTGGCCGTATCCCGGTCATTGGGTTTGACGGTGTTGATATTTCCGCTTATTGTGAGATCAGCACGATTGCGCAGCCTATACGCCAAATGGGTGCGCTTGCGGTGCAGATACTGATCCAACGCATAAACGGTCAAATTGTCCCGGAGCGTTCTATTCTTCCGGTTTCTCTTATTCGCCGTAAGACCTCCGGCCCGAATTTTGTGAAAGCATAGGCATTAAATACGCCATATACGTAAAACAAAAAATCGTATGATTTTAGACATCGACCTGAAGATCGATGTCTTTTTTTGTGTCCGCTAAGAGACGAAACGGATTTCCTAGTCATGTAAGAAGAGATATAACCGGCCTTGCTCGCAGATCCGAGAATTTGCGGACTGAAAAGAGGCTTTATCGTTATCGGAAAAACGAGGGAAAGTCATATATCTGCTTTGATGATTATAAATAATGCATTTGTGAAACCGTTTGCACACACAATAAAATGTTGCTTCTGCTAAAAAATCTTTGAAGTTCCAAAGTTGAATGTGCTGCTATGGTGCAAAATCACAATATATACAAAAACATAATGAAAACTTTGGTACAAAATTTGTTGACAAACTATAAACAACGTGATAATATTACAGCACAAAGCAAACGTTTGCGCAAGTATTGCGCGAGCGGGGAAAAACAAAATTTAACGGAGGTACAAAATGTCAACGAAAAAGATTTTGGCAGTTCTACTGGCGCTGTTCGTCCTTGCAACTGCAGTATCCGGCTGTGGGAACAGCGGGAGCAGTTCTGCAGACAGTCAATCTGGAAGCAGCGCGACATCTGAAAACAGCGCCTCTACTGAGGATACAGCCTCTACAGACGGCGAAGTTCCAACCATTTCCCTGATGGTTGTCTGTGGCACGACGCCGCCGGATGCAGATGCGGTTGCGGAAAAGCTCAGCGAGATTACACGCGAAAAGATCGGCTGCAACGTTGAGTTTATTACGATGGAGATCGGCAACGTTGCCCAGCAGCTCAATCTTCTCCTTTCCGGCGGTGATGATACACTCGATGTATTCATGGCAGGCATTTCCGTTCCGTACAGCACAATTGTCAACAATGGTCAGGCCCTTTCGCTTGATACACTTATGGAGCCTTATGCGGAAGAAGTGAAAACAGCTCTTGGTGAAAAAGTGTATGAATCCGGTCGTGTCAACGGCGAGCTTTACGGTATCGGCCGTCTGCTGGATCAGGCCTCCACAACTTGCTACAACCTTCGCCGCGACATTGCCGAGGAATTCGGCTACAAGAACGGCGATAAGGTTGACCTTGCGGAGCTTACCGAGCTTTTCGGCAAGGTCCGTGAGAAGTATCCGGATACACCGCTTATCGGTCCGATGAATGGCGTACCGAGCATTGGAGATTCCCGAATCGATTCTCTTGGCAACAAGCTTGGTGTTCTGGATAACTACGGCCAGGATACTACGGTTACGAATTATTATGAGAGCGCCGGCTATGAGGAGCTCGTAGGCTACTTCAAGCAGTGGAAAGAGATGGGCTGCTACATGGCGGATATTCTGAATGTCACAGATGCGCCGATCGATTACATCCCGTCCGGTAAGGCATTTGGCTGCTTTGCAAGTCACTTCAGTGCCGAGATGAACGGTATCTGGTCTTCTCAGAACTTCGGTACCGATATCGCTTCCCTCCAGATCTATGAGGATGCGGTCGCGATCACGCCGGGGGCCTATGAATGCATCAACCCGGCCACGAAGAATCCGGAAGCTGCAGCAGCTCTTATCTACTTGATGGCGACCGATCCCGACGTTGAAAATCTTCTGATCAACGGTATTGAGGGTCAGCACTATCAGGTGCTCGAGGATAACACGGCTACATACGTTGACGGCAAAGACATTTCTACCACAGGCTGGTGCCTTGGTTATTCTTGGACGGCATTAAACTCTACGATTTCCATTCCGTTTGAGTATCCGGCAGACTATTACGACCGTTTGCTCGAAGCCAACAAGAATGCACAGCAGTCCAAGGCCTTTGGTTGCCAGTTCGACCTTACAGGCGTTTCGGATGCGGTCTCCGCTTGCACGAATGTCGTGAACCAGTATGAGAATGCATTATCCGGCGGTGCCGTCGAAGATTTCGATGCAACGCTCGCACAGTTCCAACAGGGACTTCGTGATGCCGGTATCGATGAGATCGTTGCGGCAAAACAGGAACAGCTCGATGCATTTCTGGCAGGTTGATTCTGAAATTAAATGATATAATTATTAGGCTGGGTCTGCTGCATAAACTGGAAATGTGTACGCAGACCCGGTTCTATTTCAGAATAAAGTGTCGCCGTAAGGTTTATGTGCGGTTTCTCCCCGGTATCTATTTCATTTTCAGACATGTATCAAATGGAAAGACAAGAGGTAATAAAATGTCAAATTCTACAAGTCAGAATGGACAAGGGAAAATTAAGAAAAAAGGCAGCTGTACACGCAATCTCCCGCTGTATCTTTTGATGATTCCCGGTCTTCTTTATCTTATCATCAACAATTATCTGCCGATGTTCGGCCTGACCTTTGCATTTAAGAAAATCAACTATACAGTCGGTGTTTTTGAAAGCCCGTGGGTGGGTCTGGACAACTTCACCTATCTTTTTAAGACAAGTGACGCCTTTGTAATCTTCCGCAATACACTTTGCTATAATCTGGCATTTATCGTACTCGGTACGATTTTGGCAATCGTTGTAGCGATTTTCCTTGAGCAGGTACGCACGAAAATGCTGCGTGTTTATCAGACGAGTATTCTGATCCCGTATCTTCTGTCTATTACGGTCGTCAGCTATCTGGCATTTGCGTTTCTCAGCTCGGATAACGGTTTTATCAACAATTCAATCTTAAAGCCGCTTGGTATGGACGAGATCAGCTGGTATTCCTCGCCGAAATACTGGCCTTTTATCCTCACGTTCATTTATCTGTGGAAAAGCTTCGGCTATTCGTCTATCCTCTATTTTGCGACTCTGATCGGCATCGACGATTCTTATTATGAGGCGGCGGTTATCGATGGTGCTTCCACATGGCAGCAGATTCGTCACATCACGCTCCCGTGCCTCAAGACCACAATCATTACGTTGGTTATTATGCACATCGGCAGAATGTTCTATTCGGATTTCGGCCTGTTTTATCAGGTGCCGATGAACAACGGTCTTCTGTTCAGTGTAACAAACACAATTGATACGTATGTTTACCGCGGACTCCTTCAACTCAACGATGTTGGTCGTTCCTCGGCAGCCGGTTTCTTACAGTCTATTCTCGGTTTTGTTCTGGTTATGATTACGAATATGATTACGAGAAAGATCGATAAAGAAAGCGCGTTGTTCTGATTATACGGGAAAGGGATGATACTATGATTACCACAAGTAAGTCTGCTAAAATTATACCGCATATTGTTCTGATAATCTTAACGTTGGTGTGCTTGCTTCCGCTCTTGCTCCTGTTGATGGCATCCCTCACGGATGAACAAACACTTATGCTGAACGGTTATTCCTTCTTTCCGGAAAAATTCAGTGCGGATGCTTATACGTATATCTTTAAAACAGGAAAAACGGTTTTGCGCGCGTATGGCATTACCTTCTTTGTAACGGCAGTCGGTACAGTCTGCAATGTATGCATGACGGTATGCCTGTCTTATCCGCTTGCACGCCCGGGCCTCAAAGGTCGAAATGCGATCGCATTCTTTGTGTTTTTTACGATGCTCTTTAACGGCGGTCTCGTGCCGACGTACATTATGTATTCGCAGTTCTTTCATATTCGCGATACGATCTTTGCCCTTTTGATCCCGAGTTTTCTGATGAGTCCGTTTAACGTAATTCTAATGCGCAATTACTTTAAAACGAATATCCCGGATGCAATCATCGAAGCCGCAAAGCTGGACGGCGCAAGTGAACTGCGTACGCTCGTCAACGTCGTATTGCCTATGTCAACACCGATCATCGGAACGATTGGTCTGATGTCCGGTCTGGCTTACTGGAACGACTGGACGAACGGTCTGTACTACCTTGTAAAACGTACGGATCTGTACAGTATTCAGAACGTTCTGACGAATATGCTTAACAACATTCAGTTTCTCAAAACCGCAACGCAGCTGCAGGGCATCAATATTGAAATGGGTACACTTCCGAGCGTCAGCATCCGTATGGCAATCGCAGTTGTGGCTGTTATCCCGGTCATGATCGTGTATCCGTTTATTCAGAAATCTTTCGTCAAAGGCATCGTCATTGGCGGCGTCAAGGGTTGATAAAAAGGGGAAAGAGCATGTCTGACTGGAAAAAATATATGGAACAAAGTGATGCTTACGCAGCGTCGCTCTGTAAAAAATCGCATAAAGTCTACGATGTAGATCCTTATGTTATGGTTTTTGAAGATGAAGATGTGCCCGGTATTTTTCATATCTATTATGATGCACACAGCAAGGGCGCAAGTGCGTGGATGCACCTGATTGTCGGACATGCGACGATCGTTTATACAAATGATCGTATTTAACGCGTTTTAAAAAACTGCTTATTTTGGAGGTAAAAGTATGGCACAAATCCATTGCAATTTCTTTTCGTATTCACTTTGTCACGGCGTTGATATCGAAGTGACGCTTCCGTCTTTTACATCCTGCAATATGGATGATCCGCATACACACAGCTTGCCGGGGAAGTTCCCGGTTGTATATTTGCTGCATGGTAAGGGAAACGACTATATGTCTTGGCTCCGCTATACAAGCGTTGAGAGATATGCAGAAGAAAAAAGGATTGCTATCGTTACATTCTCTGTCGGAAACAAGGCGTATATGAATGATGATATGGGCGACAATTACTACGATTTCCTGAATCAGGAACTTCCTGAATTTGTTGAAGCCTATTTCCCGATTTCCGACAGTCCGAAGGATCGCTATATTGCGGGCCTTTCCATGGGTGGCTACGGCGCGTTGCTGCACGGCATTGAGAATCCGGACCGGTACAGCGCGATTGGTGCCCTTTCGCCGGCCGTATTCTCGAAAAAGGATATGGAAAGCAAAAAGACGAAGGGGCCGCAGTGGGTGGATCTTTACGCTGCGACAGAAAAAGCTGTGGCAGAGGGTAAGAAGCTGCCGGATCTCTTTCTGAGCATCGGCGACAGAGATTTCCTTTATAAGAATGTGCAGGAATACCATAAATTTGTTGAACCAATCTGGAAGAGCGGCCGGCTGCGCTATGATGACCTGCCCGGTTATGAGCACGAATTTGCCATTTGGGATCTTGAAATCAATAATTTCCTCGACTGGATCGACAGAGGGGATGTCTACAAGAAGATGGGTGCCAACAAAGTGTAAAGCAAAGGAAGACGGCAATGAAAATTTCAGAAATCATTGATAAATTAGAAGCATATCACGGACCGCTGGAGCCGGAGCGCAGAACGTGCGACATCGTGCAATACGGCGATCCGGATCAGGTCTGCACAGGAATCGTGTTGTCCTGTTGCCCAACGGCAGAGGTCATTCGTAAAGCTGCTGAGCTGGGGTGCAATTTAATCATCGGCCATGAGCCTCTTTTCTACGACGGATGGAACGAGACCGATTGGCTTCAGGATAACTGTGTGTATCAGGCAAAAAAACAACTTCTTGACCGTCTCGGTATCGTTGTATATCGCGATCACGATCATATCCACAATCATAGACCCGACGGTATCTTTTCCGGGTTGGCTAAAATGCTCGGCTGGGAACAGTATCAGGAGACGGAAAACTATTTTCCGGGAACTGCGTACCACTTGCCGCTCACTACGGTCCGCGCGGTGGCGGAGCATGTTGCGCATACCATGCAGATTGACGGAATTCGCATTATAGGAGACCCTGAAATGCCTGTGGAGCGCGTAGCTATCGTCGGACATTTTTTCGGAACGGACTGGGACAGGCAAAATATACAGCTCATTGAAAAAATGAATTGCGATTTGATCATTCCCGGTGAGGTGATCGATTGGACAATCGGCGAGTATGTGCAGGATGCAAATACTTTGGGAATCCGACGTGCGCTGCTGAATGTCGGGCACTTCAATTTGGAAGAACCCGGAATGCGGTATATGGCACAGTGGTTGCCGAAAGTGCTTGCGTGTGATCTTCCGATCCATTTTGTACAATCCGGTAACAGTTTTAGCTGGCTTTCGTTCAAAAAGGCAGAAGAAGGCAAGAGATTATAAAAATATGGAGGTAAGTAAACTTGACTGCAGATTTGATGTTGACGCTTGAAAAAGCCATGCAGGCATGGCAGCCCCCGGAAATTCCGGAAGATATTCCGCAGGGAGATACTCCGGGAGACAAAATATGGATTGGACCGCAGCAGAAAGAAAAAGCCGCAAAGATTTTTCCGGTAGTTTTACCTATGCTGCGCGAAGTTCTGGAAAAATCACCGGCAAAACGAGCGGTTATTACGGTGTGCGGTGGATCCGGCGTGGGAAAAACGGGTATTTCGTCCCTTTTGACATACTATTTTAATCAACTCGGAATCGGGTGCTATACGCTGTCCGGCGACAATTACCCTCGTCGTATTCCTTCTTTGAATGACGCGGAGCGTATGCGAATTTTTCGTTTAGCAGGCATACGCGGTATGCTGGAGCAGAATGTTTATACCCCGGATGCCGCACGTGAACTTAAAGCACTGCAGGAAGCGGAAACGGACTCTGCATCGAAAGAAGCAGACAGATACCCGTGGCTGACCGTATATCAAAAAGCCGGTCGAAAGGCGTTGGCAGAATATCTCGGTTCCGAACAGGAACAGGAATTCGATGAACTGTCCAAAACGCTGACACAGTTTAAAAGCGGTGCGGATAAGATATGGCTGAAAAGAATGGGCCGCACGGAGACGGAGCTTTGGTATGAAGAAAAGGATTTTCGGAATATTTCGGTGATTATTCTCGAATGGACGCACGGCAATTGCGGAAAGTTTGACGGTGTGGATATTCCGATCCTGCTGAACAGTACACCGGCTGAAACGAGAGAATACCGTCTGCTTCGTGCTCGAGATGCGAATACAGATACTCCGTTTATTGCTATGGTTTTGGAGATAGAGCAGGGTATGTTAGAAAACCGAGCACATGCTGCAAAAATTATCTTGTCAAAATCCGGCGACTTTTTAACTTACGAACAGTTTAAGCGGCAAATGGACGCCGGTCGATAGGAGATATTGTATGTGTGACGGTGATTTCTGCCTTGGCCCGATGCTGAATGCTTATCCTGACAGCTTGGGCGGCACATTAAAGGGATGTATATCGTTTTTGGAACAGCCGGAAATGAAGGACGTATTTTCTTCGTTCTATATTCTTCCAAGCCTGTTCAACACCGATCTTGATCGCGGATTTTCTGTTATAGACTATCGACTCAATGACTTGCTGGCAGAACAAACGGATCTCGATGCGCTGCGCTCAATGGGAATTGACTTGAAGTTGGATTTTGTACTAAATCATGCTTCGGTGCTTTCCGAGCAATTTCAGGATATACTGAAAAACGGGGAACAATCCCTCTATCGTGACTTCTTTATAGATTGGAACAGATTTTGGGCAGGTCATGGAATGATGACCGAGGAGGGATATATCCGGCCGGACCCCGAACTGCTGCAAAATATGTTTTTCCGTAAACCCGGCTTGCCGATTTTAATGGTGCAGTTTCCTGACGGCAGCAATGTTCCGTATTGGAATACTTTCTATCAGGAAGTTGTCTATTCCCATGTAGATGCGCAGGACTTTATGGCAATCACACACGGAAAATATGCTCCGGCAGCTCGGTTGGCTTCTTTGGTCAATGCAGCTGTCGAGCAGGGCAAATGGCCCGAGCAGGCGGAACTTGGTCAATTAGAGGTGTATCGCGGTGCGGTGGTTGACTTCATGGAAAGAAATCGTCGATATCTGGGTCAGATGGATCTGAATATCCGTTCACCGCTCGTTTGGGAATTCTACAAAAATACGCTGCAAACACTTGCCGGTTACGGCGCAAAAATCGTTCGTCTGGACGCCTTTGCCTATGCACCGAAAGAGCCGGGTGCACGGAATTTCTTGAATGATCCGGGAACATGGGAGCTGCTCGGCAAGGTGACAGATTTGGCAAAACCGCTGGGTATCACGCTTTTGCCGGAGATACATGCCAGCTATGCGGAGGGAACATACCGCACGATTGCAGAAAAAGGGTATATGGTGTATGACTTTTTCCTACCCGGATTATTGCTGGATGCACTTGAACGAAGGTCCGGAGAAGTTCTTGTACAGTGGATACGGGAAATCTGTGACCGCAAAATGCTGACTGTTAATATGTTGGGCTGTCATGATGGTATTCCGTTGTTGGATTTAAAAGGGCTGCTTCCGGAAGAAAGAATCCAAAGCCTCATTGATACAGTGGTGTCCCGTGGTGGATATGTGAAAGATCTGCACGGCGCAAAAAACGTATACTATCAAGTAAATGCCACGTATTACAGTGCACTGGGAGAAGATGACAAAAAAATGCTTCTGGCACGGGCAATACAGCTTTTCATGCCGGGTAAACCGCAGGTTTGGTATCTGGATCTGTTTGCCGGTCGTAATGATTATGCTGCCGTCCAAAGGGCGGGTGCCGGTGGGCATAAAGAAATCAACCGCACGAACCTGACATGCTCTGATATAGCTGCCGGAATGAAAAAGCCGATTGTGCAAAAACAAATCGAGCTTTTGCGGATGAGAAACCAGTTTCCTGTTTTTTCTGCAAATGCAAAAATCGTGGCTGAAGTGAACGGAACGAAAATGGATATTCGTTGGCAATCCGGCTCTGAAGAAGCGGTTCTCCAAACAGATTTCGGCGATTATTCCTTCTCTGTCTCCGTTCGAGATACGTCTTCCGATACAGAATACTTCAAGTACGATTCGTAATGTGTATGGCGATTTAGCCGGAATTGAAAATAAGATGCACTGAGAAGTACGATTTTATCAAAAAAAGTCTTGGCGACTGTTTGCAGCTCCTGCTGCGTCGCCAAGACTTTTCTTTATGCTTTTAAAGCTTAATAATACCGAATGACCGCGATAACCTTGCCGAGAATGGTGATTTCATCGGAGATGATGGGCTCAAAATCCGGGTTTTCGGGCTGGAGACGGAACGTGCCCTTCTCCTTATAGAAGCGCTTCACGGTGGCTTCATCGCCGATCATGCCGACCACGATCTCGCCGTTTTCCGCCACGGGCGTTTTCTCCGCGATGACATAGTCGCCGTCCAGAATGCCGGCGTTGATCATGCTCAGGCCGTCCACGTGCAGCGCGAAAAGCTCCTTGCCGCTTTTGTCCGGGTAGGGAATATAGCCCTCAATGTCTTCCACGGCCAGAATGGGCAGACCGGCCGTCACCTTACCGAGAATCGGCACCTGCTTTGCGGCAGATGCGCCTACAATGTGAATGGAGCGATTCAGGCCCGCATCGCGTGTGATGTAGCCGAGCGCCTCCAAAGATTTCAAGTGGGAATGCACCGTAGAGGTGGAGCGCAAACCGGTCGCCGCGCAGATCTCACGCACAGAGGGCGGCACGGCACGTTCCGCCATGGTGGAGCAAAGATAGTCATATACAAGCTGCTGGCTTTTCGTTAAACTCGCCATATGCGATTCCTCCGTTTTAATACAAAATCAGTCCCGTAGAAATGGGCAGTTCTTTAATTAAAACCATTGTATCATATATTTTCGAAAAATGCAAACGATTGTTTGCTTTTTCTGCGGATTTTCTCGAAAAAAGCGTTCATAAATGCGTTCCAAAATCTTTAACGTTTATTCATGGCTATTTAACAACTCTTTTTGAAACCGCGGTATAATATAAGCGTATTCAGAAGAAAAGGAACCGCACCTTTCTTGGATACATGTTCTACCCTCCTCAATATACCCCTCAAGCTAAAAGGAAGAAGGACCGAGCCGCATCGGTCCTTCTTCCTTTTGTATAATGGTATTTTCAGCGCGGAGAAGTGCCGATTTTGCACAGCATTGAAACTGAAAGTTTCCGTCTGCCGAAATCCGCGGACTGAAGTATAGTTGCATATTTTTCTCAAACCCGCCCATACTACGGGTAAAGAAACCCAATGACGCTAAAAACAGGAGAGAGAAATATGGCTATGCACTTTAAAAAGCAGGAAAAAACCGAAGCGGAGCGCAAAAAGAGTACGGAGCGGCGCGGGTTTTACCTTGCGCTTGCCGTGTGTCTGACGGCCATCGGCATTGCGGCGTGGAGCACATACGATACCGTTTCCGGGTTCTTGGAGCCCACAGGGAGCGAGAGCAGTGCGTCTTCCGCCGCATCCACACCGCGCCCCACGCCTGAAACATCCGTCCCCGTAGACGATGACCCGGAGAGCGCTGTTTCTGCGGGCCACGCGCAGGGCACTGTGCCGGAGGTCTCCGCAAGCACAGAAGCGGAGCCGCAGGAAGTGAACGCTCCTGCAGAAGAAACGCCCGTCGAAGAGACCGCTGCCGAGCCGACGTATACGGTCAGCGAAACGCTCACCCGACCGGTGCCGGGGGAGGTCATGACGGAGTTTTCCGATACGCCGGTATACTCCGAAACGATGCGCGACTACCGCGTACACGCGGGCACGGATTACACCGCGGCGCACGGCGAAACCGTGCACGCCTGCGCAAACGGAATCGTAAAAGAGACGCATACGGACATGCTGCGCGGGAATATGATTGTGATAGAGCACGGCGATTACGAAGTGCGCTATTGCGGACTCGGTGAAACGTTCCTCGTGCATGAGGGCGACGTTGTCACGGCCGGGCAGGACATCGGCAGCGTGACCGCCGCGCCGTTTGAGTCCGCGCTCGATTCCCACCTGCATATCGAAGTCACCAGAAACGGCGAGCCAGTAGACCCGGAATCTGTCTTCGGTTAAAATTGAGCCAAACTGCCCCCGGCATCGTTTTAGGGGCGCGTAGCCTCGGTGTAAAAATGCACCGGGGCTGCTTTTTGCTGCTCAAAAATATTTTGCTGTTTACAATTTGTTCCTTGATTTTTCTGGTTTCTCGTTCTATAATATAGTTCAAAATAGAACGAAAGTAAGTGAGTATATGATCTTTTGGGAGCGGCAAAAATCTCTTACGGCGTTTTACGAAGCGTGCACAAAGCCGGTGCGTGATGCATACGACCTGACGCAGATGCAATTCAATATTTTAATGTTCCTGCACAATAACCCGCAGTTTGATACGGCGGGCGATTTAGTCAAAACGCGCCACCTCACAAAATCGCACGTTTCAACGGCGTTAAAGGAACTTGAAGCGCGCGGGTGGATTGAAGCGCATTACGCTGCGGGCAACCGCAAAAGTCAACATTTACGCATCACGAAAAGCGCAGAAGCCGTCATCGCGGCGGGAAAAGCGGCGCAGGAGGTGTTCGGTAAGCAGCTTTTTAAGGGCTTCACACCGAGAGAAACCGAGCAGTACAAAGTGTTGTTTGACAAAATGTGCGAAAACGCCGCAGAAGGCTTAGCGGAAACGGAAAGGATGAACTGATATGGAGCTTTTAGCCAAAATCCTCGTCTGCTTTTTGGCGGGCGCGGGCGCAGGCATCGGCACAGGCTTTGCGGGCATGAGCGCCGCCGCGGTCATCGGGCCAATGCTTATGACGTTTCTCGGCGTCCCGGCGTATCAGGCGGTCGGCATCGGCCTTGCAAGCGATGTCTTGGCCAGCGCCACAAGCGCGTGGACATATAAGAAGCATAAAAATCTTGACGTCAAAAACAGCCTGCCGCTGCTCATCGGCGTGCTTGTTATGACATTAGTCGGCAGTTTTGTCGCAAGTCTCCTGCCGGAGCGCGCCATGAGCGGCACCATGCAGATCGCCATGATCTTCATCGGCTTGCGTTTCCTCCTAAAGCCGGTCAAAACGACCAAAGAGCAAATGGCTGCGGCCACGCCGAAGGAACGCCTCATCAAATCCATCGTCGGCGGTGTCCTCGTCGGGTTTATCTGTGGCTTCGTCGGCGCGGGCGGCGGCATGATGCTGCTGTTCGTTTTGACGTCGTTTCTCGGCTATGAGATGCACATGGCGGTTGGCACCAGTGTGTTCATCATGGCGTTCACTGCGCTGACCGGTGGCATCAGCCACTTCGCCATCGGCGGCATGCCGGATGTCACATGCCTCGTTCTCTGCGTCGTTTTCACGCTCCTTTGGGCGAAGATTGCCGCCGCCATCGCAAACCGCGCCAGTGCCGTCATCCTGAACCGCGTCGTCGGCATAGTCATGATCCTCACCGGCATCGTGATCTTGCTTGTGAATTATGTGTTTTAATAAATAATCTCCTCCATAAAAACGAGACCTCCGAAGCACACTTTGGCACTTCGGGGGTCTCGTCTGTTTAAGCTTTAATACTCATAATGATGCGCTTCTTTCAGCATCATGTCTTTCACCTTCATCAGGCGGATCTGGGTGGAGCGCTCGTTTTCGTCAAGCTTCATCGTGATGTACTTGATGTTCGTCTGCAGCTCCGGGATCATGACGTGCTCCAGCGCGTTGACGCGACGGCGTGTCTTTTCAATCTCCGCCGCCATCAACTGGCAGGATTTTTCCACTTCCGCCAGCTTCAGCATTTTGGGGAAGACCTCGGAAAGCGAAAGGATCGCGTCGTCAAGGTCGCCGGTCGTAAAAGCGAAGCCGTAGGAGTACATGTCGTTCTGGTCCGGTGTACGCGTCTTAAAGTCAAAATCCGGAATCTCCACGCTCATTACGTTCTGCGTACCGGCGGAGATCGTCAGTTCCTGCTTCGGCGCAAGCAGCGCGGTGTTCAGCATTTCGTCCGGCATACCGGCGCGCGCCAGCATGAAGTTCTGGTTAGCGGAGACGAGCGCCGTCTCCACTTCTTCGCGCAGCGCTTTGTTTTCGCGCACCTTATCGAGAAACTGGCGCATCAGCTCGTCGCGCTTATCCTTCAGAAGCTTGTGCCCGCGCACGGCGGTGACGAGCTTTTTTTTCAGCCGCGTCAGCTCCATTCTGGTGGGGTTTACCTGGGTGCCTGCCACCGCGCATCACACCTTTCCGTAATACTGATCGAGGTACTTGTCGTCGATTCGCTTCAGTTCGCTTCTGGGCAGGATGGAAAGCAGCTTCCAACCGAGCTCCAGCGTATCTTCAATGTCGCGGTTCGTGTTGTAGCCCTGCGAAACATACTCGTTTTCAAAGGCGTCCGCAAACTTCGCGTACAGCTTATCGATCTCCGTCAGCGCGGCTTCGCCGAGGATGACCATGAGCTCCTTTGCTTCTTTACCGCGTGCGTAGGCGGCAAACAGCTGGTTCATGGTGCTCGCGTGGTCGGCACGGGTCTTGCCCTCGCCGATGCCCTTATCCTTCAAACGGGACAGCGACGGCAGAACGTCGATCGGCGGCGCAATATTCTTGCGGTACAGCTCACGGCTCAGAATGATCTGCCCCTCGGTGATGTAGCCCGTAAGGTCCGGGATCGGGTGGGTCTTGTCGTCTTCCGGCATGGTTAAAATCGGGATCAGTGTGATGGAACCCGTCTTGCCGTTCTGGCGGCCTGCGCGCTCGTACAGGGACGCTAAGTCCGTGTACATGTAGCCCGGGTAGCCGCGACGGCCCGGCACTTCCTTACGTGCGGCGGAGACCTCACGCAGCGCGTCCGCGTAGTTCGTAATATCCGTCATGATAACGAGAACATGGTAGTTCTTTTCAAAAGCGAGGTATTCCGCAGCAGTCAGCGCCATGCGGGGTGTTGCGATACGCTCAATGGCCGGGTCGTTTGCAAGGTTTACAAACATGACCGTGCGGTCGATGGCGCCCGTCTCGCGGAAGCTTTCGATGAAGAAGTTTGATTCCTCGAACGTGATACCCATAGCCGCAAACACAACGACGAACGGGTCGTTCGTGCCGCGCACCTTAGCCTGACGTGCGATTTGTGCGGCAAGCTGGGCATGGGGCAGACCGGAAGCGGAGAAGATCGGCAGCTTCTGGCCGCGCACCAGCGTGTTCAGACCGTCGATGGCCGAAACACCGGTCTGGATGAATTCCTGCGGGTAGTTGCGGGCCGCCGGGTTCATCGGCAGACCGTTGATGTCGTCGCGGCGGTCGGGCAAAATCTCCGGGCCGTCGTCAATGGGGCGGCCGAGGCCGTCGAAAATACGACCCAGCATGTCTTCGCTTACGCCTAATTCCATCGTTCTGCCGAGGAAGCGCACGCGGCTGTTCGAAAGGTTGATGCCGGTGGAGCTTTCAAAAAGCTGCACCAGCGCGTTGCCCTCGTTAATTTCCAGCACCTTGCAGCGGCGCTTTTCACCGTTTGCAAGTTCAATTTCCGCCAGCTCGTCATACGTTACGTTTTCAACGCCCTTTACGAGCATCAGAGGACCTGCGACCTCCTGTATGGTTCTGTATTCCTTTGGCATCAGAAGTCCTCCTTGTTTTCAATGGCTTTGTCAATCTGCTGAGAGAGCTCTGCGCAGATTGCATCGTATTCCGCGGAGACCCGGTCGTTCGCCGTGTATTTAAAGCGGCCTATTTTTTCGCGAACAGGCAGCGCGATGAGGTCGTCGACCTTCGCGCCCTTGTCGAGCGCCGCAACGCACTGGTCGTAGAAGTGAACGACCAGCAGCATCATGTCGTGCTGCTTTTCAAGGCTTGTGTACGTGTCCGTCTCATGGAATGCGTTCTGGTGCAGGAAGTCTTCACGAATGGAGCGTGCAGCCTCCAGCTTCAAGCGGTCAGGCGCGGAAAGCGCATCCATACCGACAAGCTTTACAATTTCCTCAAGCTCTGCTTCGTCCTGCAAAATGCGCATCAAACGCGCACGCAGATCCATCCAGTCCTCCGCCACGTTCGTGTTGAACCAGTTCGCCATCGTGTCCACATAAAGGGAGTAGGAGGTTAGCCAGTTCACGGCGGGGAAGTGGCGCTTATACGCAAGGTTTGCATCAAGACCCCAGAAGACCTTGACGATACGCAGCGTCGCCTGTGAGACCGGCTCCGAAATATCGCCGCCCGGAGGGGAAACGGCACCGATAACGGAAAGCGCACCCTCGCGGCTGTCGCTGCCGAGCGTAATGACGCGGCCGGCACGCTCGTAGAACTGTGCCAGACGGCTGCCGAGGTACGCCGGGTAGCCTTCTTCGCCCGGCATCTCTTCCAGACGGCCGGACATTTCACGCAGTGCCTCCGCCCAGCGGGAGGTGGAGTCTGCCATGAGGGCTACGGAATAGCCCATGTCACGGAAATACTCCGCGATGGTGATGCCGGTGTAAATGGACGCCTCACGCGCCGCAACCGGCATATCGGACGTGTTTGCGATGAGCACGGTGCGCTTCATCAGCGAATACCCGGTTTTCGGGTCAACGAGCTCCGGGAACTCGTTTAAAACGTCGGTCATTTCGTTGCCGCGTTCGCCGCAGCCGATGTACACAACGATGTCGGCTTCCGCCCACTTTGCAAGCTGATGCTGCACAACGGTCTTGCCGCTGCCGAACGGACCCGGTACGGCCGCTACGCCGCCCTTTGCAATCGGGAACAGCGTATCGATAACGCGCTGGCCGGTGATGAGCGGCATATCCGGCGAAAGCTTTTTCTGGTACGGTCTGCCGCGGCGGACAGGCCACTTCTGCATCAGCGATACGTTCACACTGCTGCCGTTCGGCGTGTCAATGACCGCCACGGTGTCCGTTACGGTGTATTCACCGGCGGAAATGGAGCGGATTGTGCCGCGCACGCCTGCCGGTACCATAATCTTGTGCAGCACGATCTCGGTCTCCTGTACGGTGCCGAGAATGTCGCCGCCTTCTACTTCGTCGCCCACCTGTTTAAGGGGCGTAAAGCTCCATTTTACATCGCGCTTTAAGGAGGGAACCTCCACGCCGCGCTTTAAGTTGTTGCCCGTCATTTCCATAATGGCGGTCAGCGGGCGCTGAATACCGTCGTAAATGGAGCTGATAAGGCCCGGCCCGAGTTCAACGCTCATCGGCTCGCCGGTGGATTCCACAGGCGCACCCGGCCCGAGACCGGAGGTCTCCTCGTAAACCTGAATGGAGGCCTCGTCTCCGTGAATTTCTATGATCTCGCCGATCAGTCGCTGGTCGCTGACGCGCACAACGTCGAACATGTTCGCGTCGCGCATACCGCCTGCAACTACGAGCGGACCGGCTACTTTTTTGATTGTGCCTTGGCTCATGTGCTTAGTCACCCGTTTCGTTAATCGTTGTCGTTAAAGATAATATCGGAGCCGACTGCCTGCTCCACGGATTTTTTAACCATTTTAATGCCCATGCCCGTGTTGCCCGTAACGCCGGGAATCGGGATGATGGCGGGCAGCGGCTGCAGGCGGAAGTGGTCTAGCTCGTGCTCCAGCTCGGCGGCAAGCGCTTCCGTAATGTAGATCACGGCGTATTCGCCCTCCGCTAAGCGGCGCAGCGTTTTGGAGCCCATCTCCGAATCCGTCACGGGAAAGACCTCCAGACCGAGCGCGGCAAAGCCGTAAATGCTGTCGCGGTCTCCGATGACTGCTGCTCTGTACATTTCGTTTCCCTCTTTCTTTACAGATCTCTCAAACGTGCACGGATGCGCTCATCCGGCAGGTTGTTCTGCTTGCCGGAAATAATAATGCGCACGGTAGAAATCTCGTTTTGGCGCGCCGTAACATACCCGAGCAGCGGCGCCACCGTAAAGTAATCCTGGCGGCTGATTTCTTTTACAAGCGCCGTCTGGCGGTCGTCACACCATTTTTCAAACGCGGAGAAGCCGTCCTTCAGCGCCTTTACGCCGTCGGCATAGTCCGTACGGGAAAGGTACGCGTAAAACGTGTCCGTGTCTTTCGACGCCGCGTCAATGAGCTCTTCCAAATCCAGCGTATCGCACGGGGCGAGGCTTTCTTCCAAAAACGCACGGCTTTTGCCGGTGTGCAAAGCGCGTGCCGCGATTTTAATGTCCGCCGCCGCCACCTTAAACTCGGAAAACGCCGTAATCAGCGCGTTTTTGCTCTCTTTACCGGTCTTGTGGATCGCTGTGAGGCATGCGCGGTCTAAAATGATGTCGCATCGCTGACCGTCGCGCGTGGTAAGCAGCGCGTCCGTCGCCTTCTTTGCGGCTTCCGCCATAAAGTCCGGCAGAAGGGAGAAGTCGTTTTCTCTGACCGCCTGCTGCATTTTTTCCGGCTCCACGGTGCCGCCGGACATAAACACGTTGTGCGGCTCCGCGTTTGTGACGGTGCACTTCACCGCCGCTTTCATATTGTTGAAGTCTATGGGATACAGCAGTACGCTGAACGGCGTGAGGTCGGGCAGCAGCTCGTGCATGAGTGCCCACGTTTTCTCCTCCTCGGCGGCAAAAATTGCCTCGGCAGAGGTTTCGCCGCCAGCGCCCCAGCCCTTATCGGCCAGTGCACGGAAGCACTCTGCCGGCGTTTTGCACGCCATCAGCCTGTCCAGATCCTGCTGCGTCAAAAGCGAAAGCTCCCGCGCTTTAATGCGCGCCACAGCATAGATGTATTCCTGTTCCATTCGTTAAACCACCTTTTCTGCCGGCGGCTCAGCGAAAGAGCATGCCGCCCGCAAGGTCCTGCAATGTGTCTCCGGCGGCCTCAAACAGCGAAGCGAACGTGCAGTTCACGTCGATGCCGCCGTAAACGAGCAGGAAACCGTCTGGGATATTGCACGGCGTGTTCGATACGGTGATGTTCGTCCCGGGCACAGCCATTTTCAGCTGCGCCGAAAAATCCTGCGGCATGCGCGCAAGGTCTTTTTCGTTTAACTGCATTTCAGCATCGCCCGGCAGCGCGTTTTTCTGCGCAAGCTTTAAAAGCACGCTGAAGTATTCGTCATCCGGCAGATCGTGCAGCTCTTTCTGTGCCGCCGCGATTACATCGCGAATGGCGTTCTGCTTTGCGGCAAGTACGGTGCGGCGGCGTGTGAATTCCGCGGTCGAAGCCGCACGGGCTTTAATGTCCGCGCCGACCTTTTCACTGTCCGCAAGCAGGACATTTGCTTTCTGCTCTGCCTCGGCGGCAGCGTCCGCAAGCGTCTTTTTTGCTTCTTCTTCCGCAGCGGCAACCTGTTCCGCCGCTTTCGCTTCGGCATCCGCAAGGATCTGTTCTATAATTCTGTCCAGTCCTGTTGCCATGGATCGATCCTCTTCCTTTCTTTTTTGGATTTTTGGGAGTGGATCATCAGATGGCAATGCCGCCGATGTTTGCAACAGCCAGCAGGGAAACGAGCAGAGCCAGAACCGCATAAGTCTCAACCATGGCCGGGAAGATCATGGCTTTACCGAACTGATCCGGGCGCTTTGCAACGAGTGCGATGGAAGAAACGGCTGCCTTTGCCTGCTGCTTTGCGGAGATGAGACCGATCACGGCCATTGGCATGCAGGCTGCAAGATAGAGAAGGCCCTTTGCAAAAGAGATGTCTGCGTTGCCGCCCAGAACACCGATGTTCGTCAGCGTGAGGAAGGCGATGAGCAGGCCGTAGATGCCCTGCGTGCCCGGCAGAAGCTGAAGAATAAGGACTTTACCGAACAGCGGGGGATTTTCTGAAACGACGCCTGCGGCTGCCTGACCGGTCATGCCTACGCCGATGGCGGAACCGATGCCGCCGAGAAGTGCTGCCAGAACTGCGCCGACAAGCGCGAGAACAATGCCGAGAGAGTTGATATCGAACTTATCCATGTTATTTTTCCTCCGTAATTTTGAAATATTTGGTTTTGGTGGTGAACGGTGCGAATTTGCGTCCGCCGCCCTCAAAGAATTTGCCGAAGAACTCAACAAACTGTAAGCGGTTCGTGTGCACATACGCGCCGAGCACATTGATGCCGATATTCAGCGTGTGTCCCACTACAAAGGCGAAAATAAAGATAATCACGCCGAGCGGGTTGTTGCCGGGCATGGCGCCCATCTGATTGAAGACCGAAGCGATAACGCCGGTTGCAAGGCCGAGAGCCAAAAGTCTCGAGTAAGAGAGAATATCGCTTAAATAGCTCGAAACACCGTACAGCCCGTAAAGACCTTTTAAGAAGCGCTTGCCGATGCTCTTGGAGCTGCGGCCCGAAGTGAGCACAATGCCTACCGCGCCGATGCCTGCCGCAATAATGCCCGCGGTGCCCACCGATGCCGGCAGCGTAAAGGAAAGCGCCACCATGTCGGCGAACATCTGCATGGAAAGCAGATAAATAATCGCGCCGCCGACGAGCAGATACCAGAACACAACGTCATAGATCGCGTCCAGCCACTTGCCCTGTTTTGCAAGCTGGTAGAACTGTGCGCCGAGGCCGGCGAACAGGTGGATGATGCCGACGAGGAACGAGAACAGCAACAGCCGCATCGGTTCATCGACCGGCGTGAACCACAAGGGTGGTATCACGATATCGGTGTTGAAGAATGTCTTTGCGATAACGGTGATCGCGTCACCGAAGAAGCTGCCGAATAAAATGCCCCAGAATATCGTGGAAATACCGCAATAGAGGAACATCGTCAGCGTCTTGCGCAGACCTTCTTCCATGTTTTTGAACTTGTGTAAGATGATGCCGCAGCCAAGGACCATCACAAGTCCGTAGCCCGCATCGGAAAGCATCATGCCGAAGAGAAAGTAATAGAAGACCGCCATGATGCCGCTTGGGTCGATTTCATGCTTGCCCGGCATGCTGTAGCTTTCCAGTACGCCCTCGACCGGGGCAGCAAACTTGTTGTTTTTGAGCTTCACGGGCACATCGTCCGCGTCACTCGGGTCGCACAGCTCCACGTAGGCTTCCTGCGTGGTCGTGAGCTCCGCCTTAAGCGCCTCGGCGTTCTCTGCCGGAATGTATCCCGTAATGAGAAACACGTGCGGGCTCTGCCATAAGCGGCCCAAAACATCGTATTTCTCGGTGCGCATCGTAAAGTAATCGATGGTGTAAAGCAGGTCTTCGCGTCGGTTTTTATGTGTGCGAATTTCCGCTTCGTTTTCATCGATCTCTTTTTGCAGCGCCGCAATGCGTCCGTTCAGGATGTCCACGCGCTCTGCGGGCGGTACCTTGCTCGGCTCCGCCGGATACGTAAACCCGATGGAACGCAGGTAGGTTTCAAGCTTTAATCCCTGCGAGATGTGGCACATCAAAAACGCGCATGTCTGCTGCGGGGAAGCGCTCAAAATCTCTACGACCACACCGTCCACGTCCGGCGCGCCTTCGGCGATTTTCGCCCGCAGCGTTTCTTCCGTGTATTCCACCGGGAACGACCCCGTGAACACGGAGGTTGTCGGCGTGCTGATGGTGCGCATGGAAATATCCAGCTTCATCCACGGCTCCAGCGCACGGATTTGTGTCTGCAAGCGGAGAATTTCCGCGCGGTTGTCCGCACACTTTTTCCACAGCGTGTTGATGCGCGAGGCAATTTTTAAAAGCTCGCCCGCACCGTCAGCCGTTTCCTGATATTTGGAAAGCGGTATCGCGTCGCGTCCGTTCAGAGACGCGAAGAGGCTTTTTTCGGGCGGCTCCAGTTTATCGAGCGCGTCTAACGCCGATTGCAGCGCGGCTGCATTGTTTTCAAATCTTGATTTTGCCGGGACGGTATCCATCTTGGCAAAAACCGTTTCATCCGCTTTGCGGTCATCGATTTCCACGACGCCGCGCCGCTGGATCAGTTCCAGGATCTGTTTACGACGGTTCTTGAGTGCATAAATGCTGATGCGCTTCATAGGCATTACCGCCATAGGGGGATCCCCTCCTTTCGTGTTGGCGCCGCGTCAGCCGGTGATGGCCTCGCGGATAGCGCGGATTACGTTCGCGCTGTTTTGCTGCGCTTTTTTGCGGATATCCTCCGCCAGTGCGGCAGTTTCCTGCTGCGCTGTGCGTTGTTCGGCCGCAGCGGCCGTCTCTGCGCTTTGTTTCGCGGCTGCAAGGTCCGCTTTTGCTTTCTGCATGCGCTCCGTCTTCAGCTTGTCCGCCTTTTGTGCGGCGTCCTGCCGAATGGCGGCGCAGCGTGCAGCGGCCGTGTCCAGAATGCCGGCGGCCTTCTGCTCCGCATCCTTTACGGCGTCCAGAGCTTCTTTTGCCAAAAAATCACCTCCTGCTTCATTATTTTCAAAGAGCGGCGGCAAAAGGGGTAAAGACCTGCTTTTTGCGCCGTAGGTCATAACATAATACGCTTCCATTATAATATTATTTGCGGAATTTTACAAGAGATTTTACAGGAGTTTTCTCGAAAAAGTGCTTTCATATCGATAATAAAATAGACGTTTTGACGAATTCGTCTGCCTTTTAACATTCCGTCCATAAATGGATCTTTTTCTTTGTGTAACCCGCACGTTCTCTTACAAGTTTCTTACAAAAATTCACATTCTGTTTATGATTTTTTTTGAATCCGTGTTATAATAGAAATAATCACTTAATATGGATAACGGGCCGGTGCGGCCCGCGAACTTACAGGAGGCAGTCAAAATGAAAGCAAAGTCCCTTCACTTTTCCAAGAGCGGCAACGTACAGCCGATCGCATCCGAAATCGGCAGAGTTATGCAGTGCGTATGTGACCAGATCCCCCCGGCATACCCGTGCGAGGGCGAGAAGGTCGTTTTTATCGGCGTTGAAATGAACGGCAAGCTCCCGGGCGCAGTCGATCACTTCTGCAAGGATCTCAACCCCACCAGAGCAAAGGGTGTCGCATTTTATGTTCTGAACAGCAACGGTAACACGGACGGTCTTTCTTCCATCATCGATACGATGAAGAAGAACGGCGTCGAGACCTACGGTGAGCCTCTGGGCATCGCTGTCAAGGGCGGCCTCTTTAAGAAGGGCATGCCGACCGACGCAGACACCAAGAAGGTTCTCGAGTGGGCAGACAAGATTGCAAAGATGTAATTTCTTTGATAAAACAGCCTTTATAATTTTTCATAAAAAAAGGATGGCGCATGCTGTCCTTTTTTCTGTTTTTACGGGATATACAAACCCCGCTTGCGGTGGTAAACTGTATGAGAAATCTTTGAATGTTATTTTTCCCGTAAAGGTGTGAAATTTTCAGTATGACAAAAGAAATGACGAGCGGTTCGCCCATGAAGCTTATCCTCGGGTTCTCCATCCCGCTGCTTTTCGGCAATTTGTTCCAGCAGTTCTATTCCATGGTCGATACCATGATCGTCGGGCGTGTGCTTGGCACGGGGCCGCTTGCAGCCGTTGGCTCCACCGGCTCCATCACGTTCCTCATCATCGGCTTCTGCCTTGGTCTTTGCAGCGGCTTTGCCATCCCGGTGGCGCAGCGCTTCGGCAGCAGGGATTATAAAGAGCTTCGCCGCTTCATCGGCAACGCCGTATGGCTGTGCGTCGGTTTCGGCTTCGTCTTAACGGTGCTCACGGTCATTTTCTGCCGCAATATCTTAGAGCTCATGGGCACGCCGGCGGATATCATCGACGACGCTTACGCGTACCTTGTTGTCATTTTTGCCGGTATCCCCGCAACGTTCCTCTATAATATGCTTGCCGGCATCCAGCGCGCTATCGGCGACAGCCGCACGCCGGTTGTCATCCTCGTCATCGCGTCCATCATCAATATTGTGCTCGATATCGTCCTCGTTGTTTTCATCCCCATGGGCGTCGCAGGCGCGGCGGTCGCAACGGTCGCTTCACAACTCATCGGCGGCGTTGTATGTCTCCTCTATGTGAGCAAGCATTATGAAGTCCTCAAAATGACCCGCGAGGATTTCAAAATCAACGTGCCGTGCATCAAGCGCCTTTTAAGCATGGGTCTGCCCATGGCATTGCAGACGTCTATCACGGCTATTGGCAGCGTTATTTTACAGGCATCCGTTAACTCCCTCGGCTCTACGGTCGTCGCCAGCATCACAGCGGGCAGCAGGCTCTATATGTTCTTCGCCTGCGCTTATGATGCCATGGGCGTTACCATGTCTACATACAGCGGGCAGAACATCGGTGCGCGTAAAATTGACCGTATTGGGCAGGGCGTCAAAGCCTGCAACATCGTCGGCATCATCTATTCCGTTCTGGCACTGCTCATCATCGTGTTCCTCGGCAAATGGATGCTTCTTCTGTTTGTCGATGCCGGTGAGACCGCCATTATCAACTCTGCCTATTGGTATCTTGTGTGCAGTGGCCTTTTTATGATCCCGCTGACATTTGTCAATGTGCTGCGCCTTACCATTCAGGGCATGGGGTACAGCCGCCTCGCGCTCTTTGCCGGCGTGTTCGAGATGATCGCCCGCGGCGGCGTGGGTCTGTTCCTCGTGCCGCTGTTCGGCTTCAACGCCGCCTGCTTCTCCGGCCCGATCGCATGGATCTTAGCCGATAGCTTCCTCATTCCCATGTATTACCACGTCATCCACCGTGCAAAACGCGGCGAGGGTATTTAATAAACAAAACCAAAACCGTCCTGCACGAACAAAATATGCAGCACGAAGAGCTTTTAGCCTGCTACCCGGAGCATTGGTCCCGGCTCGTCAAAGCCATTATCGATTGAATTCCAAAGCAGCTGTTTTCGACAAGCTAAAAATCCCGTTCACCGAAATTGAACCGCACCAGATTATGCGGACAGCACTAAAAGCCCCCATGTAGGATATTGAGTTTTAAGCGGAGTGGCGCAGCGACAGCGGTGCCACTCCCGTTTTTGTTTGGATGCGTTCGTGGTTATAGAAGTAAATATACCTGTCGATCAGTTCGTTTGCTTCTTGGAACGTCTTTGGCTTGTGGCGGTAGATGCACTCTGTTTTCAGAATGGAGAAGAAATTTTCTGCCATGGCATTGTCATAAGGATTTCCTTTCCTTGACATGGACGGCGTTATGCCGTAAGATTGTGTTAGCTTGAAGTATGCTTGCGATGTGTATTGAAAGCCTTGGTCGCTGTGGAGCTGCAACTCCGCAGCGACTTTCTCTTTCTTCATTGCCAGACGAATCGTGTCCAGAACAAGATTCACAGTCTGCCGACTTGCAGTCTTGTAGGCCACAATACTGTTGTCATACAGATCTCGGATCATGGACAGATATAAAATGCCTTCTTTTGTGTGGATGTAAGAAATGTCCGTGACCCATTTCTCGTTTGGCCTGACCGCCCGGAACTGTCTGTTCAACAGATTTTCGTATTTGTGTACCTGCTGACCAAGATTTACCCATTGGCGGCGTCGGCGAACCTCAGACAATAATCCATATTTTTTCATGATTCTGAGCACAGTCTTCGGATCTCTTTGAATATTTCTGCCTTTTAACCACTTCCATACACGTCGATAGCCATAGGTCTTATCTGTCCTGCGCTGACATTCCTCGATTTCCTTTGCCACAACAGCATCGCGATCCGTCTCTCCCAGACGCTTTTTAAAGCAGTAGTAACCACTTCTGGATACCCCGAAGAATTTGCACATAACAGATATTGGGTATTCTCCCCGGTGACGGTGAATGACGGCGTACTTTGCCTTTGGCCTCACTTCCTTTCTGTGGACTGCAGAAAATCCTGCAGTAATTTCACTTCCATCTTGAGCCGCTTATTCTCATACTTATATTCCTGCAGCGTCTTTGCAGGCTTCCTGCCACGAAACTTCGGCGCACCCTTGGCGGCTTTTTTGCGTTGCCGCTTCAGCAGATTGTGAACCGGACGGTCTCCCTCCAAGCCAAGTTCCGCTTCGATTTCCCTGTGGTTCTTCCCTGATTCTAACATCTTTTCTATGGTCGGTAGTAGAACCTGCATATTGGTGTATCTTCGTTTGCTCATAATGAATCCCCCCTGATGTACTTATTATCCTACATCAGGGGGGATTTTGTCTATTGTCCTGTTTTACTGGTTCTGTTCAAAAGTGAACGGGATTTTTAGCTTCCTGTTATTACGCGTTCTCTTTAAGCCACTCCACCGCGCAATGCGCCATGCACGCCGCGCCGATGGGGAGGACGCCCTCGTTGAAGACGACCTTCGGGTTGTGCGCGGTGTACTGTCCGCGCTCGTCCATGTAGCCCGCGCCAAGGTACATCATTGCGCTCGGCACACGTTCGGCCACAAGGGCAAAGTCCTCGGAGCCTGTCGCCGAAATGCCGCCGTACGGCGTAAAGTTCGGAATGTTCAGCGCGCCCATGTAGCGCAGCATGTCGTCCGTCACCGATTTGTCGCACACGAGCGGGCACACTTCGGAAAGCGTCCTGATCTCCACTGTCGCGTTATACACGGCAGCCGTGCGCTCCGCCGTCTCGCGCATGCGGCGTACAAGCAGTGCGCGGGCCTTTTTGTCGTTCGTGCGAATGGTGCCGCGCAGCACGGCCGTGTCCGGGATGATGTTCGCAGCGGTTCCGGCCATAAACTGCCCGATTGTCAAAACGCACGTCTTTGTCGGGTCGCTTTCGCGCGCGATGAGCTCCTGCAAGGCGAGATGAATGTGCACGCCTACGTTGATGGGGTCAATGGCAAGGTTCGGGTTTGCACCGTGCGAGCCGTGCCCGTGAACCGTAATCTCAAATCCGTCTACGGATGCCATCATCACGCCCGAGTCGTTATACATCACAAAGCCTACGGGCGATTTGCCTGCCGCCACGTGGTACGCGAGCGCCGCATCGACCGGCGGGTTTTCAAGCAATCCGTTTTCCAGCATATCGTGCGCGCCTTCGAATGTCTCCTCCGCGGGCTGGAACATCAATTTCACCGTGCCGCAAAGCGCGTCTTCGTTTTCTTTCAGCATTTTCGCCGCCGTCAGCAGCATCGCCGTGTGCATATCGTGTCCGCAGGCATGAGCCGTTTCGCCGGTGGGGCAGGCAAACGGCTCGCCGCTCTCCTCTGGCATCGGCAGCGCGTCCATGTCGGCGCGCAGCAAAAGCGTTTTACCGGGCTTGCCGAGTGTCGCTGTCACGCCATGTCCGCATTCTGTCGGCTTTAGGCCGTATTCGCGCAGCTTTTCCATCACAAACGCCTTTGTGTTCGGTAGGTTCAACCCCACCTCGGCGCTCTGATGAATATGTCTGCGGTTTTGGGTGATCTCGTCTTTCAGTTCCTGTGCCCGTTTCCAAAAGTCCATAGTCTTGTCCCCTTTTAAAAAATTTTGTAAGCAAAAAGGCAGCATGAAGCAATACCCATGCTGCCTTTATTTTGTGATTTACTCAGCGGAAGATTCAGAAGAAGTCTCACTCGTCTCGGAAGAAGTTTCGGAAGATTCCGCACTGCTCTCCTCGGAAGAAGCGCTTTCGTCGCCGCTTTCGGAAGCGACGGAAGACGTGCCGTTCTTCGTGGCATCCGCAAACATAGAGGGCTTGTAGCGGTTCAGTACCTTCTGGTTCCATTCCACGCCCTCAAAGCTCTGTGCAGCCGCACTGACAGCATCGGCGTATTCGGTATTCTTCAGCTCAAGCAAAAGCTGCGAGCGGTTGTCACTGCTCTCCAGCAGCGTGTCTTCGTCCTCCTTGATCGGCAGACGGTGCAGAACGATCATGTACTTTGTCGATTCCACGACCTCCACGTCGCCTTCGTTCATCTCCTTAATCGCAGAGATGAACGCGTCCGGCATGTAGCTTGACTGCATACCGTTTTCGTCCTTGATGCCGGTCTGGTAGGTGGAGTCCTGCTGTACTTTGAGCGCATAGTCCGTTGCAGCGTCGTTTACGGTCATTGCACCGGATTCGATCTTCGTCTTGTATTTTTCCAGTGTCTCCTTGAGGTCGGCCTTTTCCTCGTCGGTCAGGTCAACAGATTTATTGTCATCATCCGTCTTCGTCAGCGGCGCAGAGAAATACTCGTAGTCGTAGTAATCGTCCTCAATGTGCTGGCGCAGCTCGCTTTCCGGCACTTCGTTTTCGCCGCCCTCGCCGTACAGCGCGTTGAAGACCTTAAGGTACATTCTGTTATACTGGGAATACGCAATGTCAAAGGAGGTTTTTGCGATGCCGAACTTTTCAAAGCTCGTGCCGAAGTAGTTCCAGTAGCTCTCGGTGGTCTGGAGGCATGTGCTGTAATCCTCGTCGGTCATTTCAAGGCCCAGACGCTTCATTTCGTTCTGAATATAGAAATACTGGTTCACATACTCATCCGCGCGGTTTTTGATCCACGTCTCGGCCGGCGTGCCGTCGATTTCGCACTTCAAGACCTCGTCTTCGGTAGAGACCTTGGAAGCCGCTTCATTGTACGCAATGGAGAGGTAGTAAATGTATGCGCCGGCAGGCAGCTCGGTGTCGTCGTACTTTGCGGACCAGTTCAGATCCTCATCGTAGCAGCCCGCAAGGCTGAAGCACATGGCAACGGCCAAAAGCAGCGCCACGGTAATCTTTGCGATTCTTTTCATGGTGTTTGTTCCGTACCTTTCTTAAATATTGCGGACAAAATGCCCACAAAGGTTTGCTGTTGTTCATTATACCGCCGATACGGCAAAATGTCCAGTTATTTTGTAGCGGGTTTCGGCGCTTTCGCGTCCTCATCGCCGCAGAGAACTTTCAAAACGTCCTCCAAAACGGTGAGCGGCGCCTTGCCGCCCAGCGCCACGCTGATGTACGGGCGGCTGCCGGCGGAGAGCATCACCTTGTTCGGCATACCTTGAATCAGGCGCTTCACGCGCTCCATGTCAAACTTATCTTTGTAGAGCAGAAGCGCGTTTGCCTGCTGCTTGACTTCCGTAATGCCAAGCTGTGTCGCGCGGTTGCGCAGCAAAGCAATGTCGATAAGCCCATAAACGCTTTCGGGCGGCTCGCCGAAGCGGTCAATGAGCTCATCCACAACATCGCTCGAATCCTCATACGTTTTAATGTCTGCGATGCGGCGGTAAACGTCCAAACGCAGCGCGGTGGAATCGATGTAGCTTTCCGGGATATGCGCCTGCACCTGCATGTCCACGGTGCATTCCTCCACGGGGTTCTCGGGCGCTTCGCCTTTCATCATGGCCACAGCTTCGTTTAAGAGCTTCAAGTACATGTCATAGCCCACGCTTTCCATGTGCCCGTGCTGCTCACCGCCGAGGATATTGCCTGCGCCGCGAATCTCGAGGTCGCGCATCGCAATCTTAAAGCCGGAGCCGAACTCCGTAAATTCGCGTATCGCCGCCAAACGCTTCTGCGAAATCTCACTCAAAACCTTGCCGCGTGTAAACGTAAAGTACGCGTAAGCGCGGCGGGTGCTGCGGCCCACGCGTCCGCGCAGCTGGTGCAGCTGCGAAAGTCCCATGCGGTCGGCGTTGTCGATGATCAGGGTGTTCGCGTTTGGCACGTCCACGCCCGTCTCAATGATCGTCGTGCAGACGAGCACGTCAATTTCATGCTCCATCAAACGCCGCCAGACTTCGGAGAGCTCCTGCTCGCTCATTTTGCCGTGGCCGATGCCGATCCTCGCCTCCGGCACGCGCTCGCGAATACCCGCCGCCACGCGCTCAATCGATGCTACGTCGTTGTGCAGGTAATACACCTGCCCGCCGCGGCGCAGTTCTTTTTTGATGGCGTCGGAGATGACGCCCGGGTCATATTCCATCACGTATGTCTGCACCGGGTGACGGTCGTGCGGCGCTTCTTCAATGACGGACATATCGCGTATACCGGAAAGCGCCATGTTCAAGGTGCGCGGGATCGGCGTTGCGGAAAGCGTCAGAATATCGGCAGATTTACACACGTCTTTCAGCCGTTCTTTCTGCTGCACGCCGAAGCGCTGCTCCTCGTCGATGATGACAAGGCCGAGGTCTTTAAACTGCACGTCTTTCGAGACCAGTCGGTGTGTGCCGACGATGAGGTCAATGCTGCCGCGTCTCAGCTTTCTCAGAATTTCGTCCTGCTGACGCGGCGTGCGGAAGCGGGAGAGCAGCTCCACATCCACGGGGAAGCCCTCCATACGCTTTAAAACGGTCTGGTAGTGCTGCCACGCCAAAATCGTCGTCGGCACCAAGATGGCGCACTGCTTGCCGGCGGTGATGCACTTAAACGCCGCGCGCAAGGCAACTTCCGTCTTGCCGAAGCCCACATCGCCGCACAGCAGTCTGTCCATCGGCGCTTCACGCTCCATGTCGTTTTTAATCTCGTTGATGCAGCGCAGCTGGTCGTCCGTTTCGTTGTATTCAAAGTGCGCCTCAAAATCGTGCTGCCATTCGTTGTCTTCGGGGAACGCAAAGCCCTTCTGCTTCATGCGTTGAGCGTATAAAACAATAAGCTCCTTTGCGATGTCCTTTACGGCGGCGCGTACGCGCGCTTTCGATTTCTGCCATTCCGTGCCGCCAAGGCGGTGCAGCTTTACGCCGGAGTCCTCACGCGGACCGATATATTTCGCAACTAAATCGAGCTGTGTCACCGGCACATATAAGGTGTCGTTTTTTGCGTACCGCAGCTTGATGTAGTCCTTCGTGATGCCCTGCATGTCGATTTTGTGGATGCCCTCAAAAATGCCGATGCCGTGCGTTGCGTGCACTACATAATCGCCGGGGGTCAGCTCGGCAAGGCTGTAAACGGCCTTGCTGTTTTTGTCCTTTTTTTTCGCTTTCGGCTGGCTGCCCGCGCTCATGCGCCCGTGCGTGATGAGCGTAAATTTCGCGTTCGGGTATTCAAAGCCTGCGGAAAGCGTACCCGCCACAACGGCTACCGTGCCCGGCGTGATGGCGGAAAGGCTCTCAAAATAGCCCGCAGGCAGTCCGGCGGCCTTTAAATCTGCCGCCACGTTCATCGCGGCGCGCTCCGTGCCGGCTAAAACAGCACAGGCATGCCGGTTGTGCAGCGCAGCCGTCAGGTCTTCGGCCAAAAGCTGCGTGCTGCCGCCCCAAACGGAAAGCTGCCGCACCGTCATGTTCACAAGCGCCTTTGTCGGCGTGTCGTAAGAGCCGCGTGCAAACGCGTCCATATAAACGCTCGCCGTGTCCTCCGCACGCTTTAAGGCGTATTCATACGTCTCGGTATACATGTCAAGCCCGCGGCACAGCACGCCCTCCGCGAGCAGTCCGCGTACGTCCTCACCCCACTGCCACAGCGTCGTGCGCATGCGTTCCTTTAGTTTCGAGCCTTCGGAGAACACCAGCAGCGCATCCGTGTCAAAATAATCGAACAGCGTTGCGACTGTCTCGTAAACGAACGTGTAATATTTGTCCATGCACCCAATGTGCAGGTCGTTTTTCAGTTTATCCGCCTCGCGCAGCAGCACTTCCTTTGCGGCAGGCGCCGCCTTGCCGCGCAGCGTTTTTGCATGTGCCTCGAGTTTTTTTGCAAGGATACTCATGCTGTCCGGCACGACCTCCACGGCAGGGGAGATGGTCACCTCCGTGATCTGGTCGGTGCGGCGCTGCGTCTCCGCGTCAAAATACGAGATGGTGTCGATCTCGTCGCCCCAGAATTCCACACGCACCGGTGCTTTTCCGCCGGGGGAGTAGAAGTCCACAATGCCGCCGCGGCGCGCAAACTGACCCGTGCCGTCAATCTGATCGGCGCGCACATAGCCACAGCGCACCAGCGCCCGCACAATCTCATCCACCGAAATTTCTTGTCCGGCAGAGAGCTTCACCGTGCGCTCTTTCAGCTTTTTTGGCGGCAGAACATACTGCAATGCCGCGTCGATCGTCGTCACAATGCAGGTGCACTGCCCGGTTTGCAGCAGCGTCAGTGCTTCGATGCGCTGGCGCTCATATTCATGCGAGCTGCCCTCCGTGTCGCGCAGGCTGAAATCGCGCAGGGGGTAAAACGCAGAAGTCACGCCCATCGCGTTCAGGTCTTCCAGCATACGCGTCGCTTCCGCTTCGTCGCCCGCAATAAACAGCGCTTTTTTCGACATGGCAGAAAGCAGCGTGTGCAGAATATTTGCTTTGTGGATGGAAGCCAAACCCGTCACGGCCACCGGCGTCTTGCGCTGCCGCACAGCGTTTTCGATCGCGCGGTATTCCGGCACGCGCCCGAGCGCGTCATTCAAAAAATTCATACGCATAGTAGTGTTCCTTTCGGGGAGCCGCTCAGGAATTATAGCGGTTCATCGCCTTGTCCGGCGCGCCGGAGAGGAGCAGCTCCACGGCGCTCGTTACGTTTTCGGAAACGGTTTTTAGCGTTTTCATCTCGTCATTTGTAAAGCGGGAGAGTACCCAGTCCGCAAGGTCCCAACCTTCGGGCTTGCTGCCTACACCGATCTTCATGCGCGGGAACAGGTCGCTGCCGCTCAGATAAATGATATTCTTCATGCCGTTGTGCCCGCCTGCACTGCCCTTTAAGCGGATGCGCATGCGCCCAACGTCAAGCGAAATGTCGTCGAATACAATCAGCGTGCGCTCCGGCGGAATGTGGAAAAAGCTCATCGCTTCCGTTACGGACTGTCCGCTCAAATTCATAAAGGTGGAGGGCTTTAAAAGTACGGCGCTCTGTCCCGCAATGGTGCCCTTGCCGTAAAGGCCCTTGAATTTCACGCGGCGCACCTCAATGTTAAAGTGCTCCGCGATGGCGTCCAGCATTAAAAAGCCGGCGTTGTGGCGTGTCATCTCATATTTCGGGCCCGGGTTGCCGAGTCCCACGATCAGCCAGTCCGCGCCGCCCGAAGTTTGATCGTTTTTAGAAAAAAGCTTCATGGAATGTTCCTTTTTACATCAATGTTTTTGTCTTCTTTTTCGCACCGCCCGTTTTCGGGAATGCCGAAAGGCACGCAGAAGCCGCACAGCCGCCGAAAGGGGGAGACCCTTCGCCGCTGCGCTTTTCTCTGCGTGTGTGTTTTTGCGGGCATGCCCGCTTTTCAAATATATTATATTATGCCACCCGCAAAAGGGTTTTGCAAGCCTATTTTGTCCGAAAACGCGGGAAAACCCGCCTTAAAAAATCGTTTTGCGGCGCAAAAATCTGTCTAAAAGAAAAATTCTGCGAAAAATTTCCGAAAACAGACGATTTCTCGAAAAAAGGTATGGAAATTCGCAAATATATTTGGTATAATAGAGTGCGGCGAAACAGTGGATAAGTTTTTTACGCCTTTTTCGCTGAAAAAAATCAGTTAATACTCGGTTTAACCGTGTAAATTTTCAAGGAGGTAGTTTCCAATGAGCAAAAAGTATGTCTATTTGTTCACAGAAGGCAACGCGAGCATGCGCGAGCTTCTCGGCGGTAAGGGCGCAAACCTTGCTGAGATGACGAACCTCGGCCTGCCCGTTCCGCAGGGCTTCACCATTTCCACCGAAGCCTGCACCCAGTATTACGAAGACGGCCGCCGCATCAACGATGAGATCCAGGCTGAAATTATGGAGTACATTGAAAAGATGGAGCAGATCACCGGCAAGAAGTTCGGCGATCAGGAGAACCCGCTTCTCGTTTCCGTCCGTTCCGGTGCACGCGCATCCATGCCTGGCATGATGGATACCATCCTCAACCTCGGCCTCAACGAGGACGTTGTTGAAGTTATGGCTAAGAAGTCCGGCAACCCGCGCTGGGCTTATGACTGCTACAGAAGATTTATCCAGATGTATTCCGACGTCGTTATGGAAGTCGGCAAGAAGTACTTCGAGCAGCTCATCGACGCGATGAAGGTTAAGAAGGGCGTAACGCAGGACGTTGAGCTGACCGCTGACGACCTGAAGGAGCTCGCAAATCAGTTTAAGGCTGAGTATAAGGAAAAGATCGGCGAGGACTTCCCGTACGATCCGAAGGAACAGCTCATGGGCGCTATCAAGGCTGTTTTCCGTTCCTGGGACAACCCGCGTGCAAACGTCTACCGCCGCGACAACGATATCCCGTATTCCTGGGGTACCGCTGTTAACGTGCAGATGATGGCATTCGGCAACATGGGCGAGACCTCCGGCACCGGCGTTGCGTTTACCCGTAACCCGTCCACCGGCGAAAAGGTTCTCACCGGTGAGTTCCTCATGAACGCACAGGGCGAAGACGTTGTTGCAGGTGTCCGCACCCCGCAGCACATTGACCAGCTCAAGGAAGTCATGCCGGAAGTTTACGAGCAGTTCGTAGGCATCTGCAACACCCTTGAAAATCATTACAGAGACATGCAGGACATGGAGTTCACCATCGAGGACAAGCACCTCTACATGCTCCAGACCCGTAACGGCAAGAGAACGCCGGCTGCTGCTCTGAAGATCGCTTGCGACCTCATCGACGAAGGCATGATCGACGAGAAGCAGGCTGTTCTTATGATCGAGCCGAGAAACCTCGATGCTCTGCTGCACCCGCAGTTCGACGTTAAGGCTCTTAAGGCTGCTACCCCGGTCGCTAAGGCTCTGGCTGCATCTCCCGGTGCTGCTTGCGGCAAGATTGTCTTCACCGCTGAAGATGCAAAGGTTTGGAACGAGAAGGGCGAAAAGGTCGTCCTCGTTCGCCTTGAGACCTCCCCGGAGGACATCGAAGGCATGAAGGCTGCACAGGGCATCCTCACCGTTCGCGGCGGCATGACCTCCCACGCAGCTGTTGTTGCGCGTGGCATGGGCACCTGCTGTGTTTCCGGTTGCTCCGCTATCACCATGGATGAAGAGAACAAGAAGTTCGAGCTCGCCGGTAAGACCTACCACGAGGGCGACTGCATCTCCATCGATGGCTCCACCGGCAACATCTATGACGGCCTCATCCCGACCGTTCCGGCTTCCGTCAATTCCGGTGATTTCGGCCGTATTATGGGTCTCGCGGACAAGTTCCGTCAGATGAAGGTTCGTACGAATGCCGATACCCCGCAGAACGCTATCGATGCAAAGCGCCTCGGCGCAGAAGGCATCGGCCTCTGCCGTACCGAGCACATGTTCTTCGATCCGGACAGAATCGCAGCTATCCGCGAGATGATCTGCGCTGACACCGTCGAAGGCAGAAAAACTGCCCTTGCTAAGCTCGAGCCGATGCAGCAGGGCGACTTTGAGAAGCTCTACGAGACCATGGAAGGCGAGCCGGTTAACATCCGTTTCCTCGATCCGCCGCTGCATGAGTTCGTTCCGACCGAAGAAGCTGACATCGAGCTGCTGGCTAAGTCCACCGGCAAGACTGTCGAGCAGGTTAAGGCAATCATCGCCGGCCTCCACGAGTTCAACCCGATGATGGGTCACCGTGGCTGCCGTCTGGCTGTCACCTATCCGGAAATCGCAGAGATGCAGACCTCCGCAGTTATCAAGGCTGCGCTGAATGTCTCCGCTAAGCACCCGGATTGGAACATCGTTCCGGAAATCATGATCCCGCTCGTTGGCGAAGTCAAGGAGCTGGCATACGTTAAGGGCGTTGTCACTGCAACGGCTGATAAGCTCATCGCAGAGGCAGGCTCTTCCATGACCTACAAGGTCGGCACCATGATCGAGATCCCGAGAGCTGCTCTGACGGCTGACGAGATCGCGAAGGAAGCAGAGTACTTCTCCTTCGGTACGAACGACCTTACTCAGATGACCTTCGGCTTCAGCCGTGACGACGCAGGCAAGTTCCTCGGCGCTTACTATGATAAGAAGATCTACGAGAACGATCCGTTCGCAAAGCTCGACCAGATTGGCGTAGGCAAGCTCGTTAAGATGGCTTGCGAGCTCGGTAAGTCCACCCGCCCGGACATCAAGCTTGGTATCTGCGGCGAGCACGGCGGCGACCCGACTTCCGTCGAGTTCTGCCACAACGTTGGCCTCACCTACGTTTCCTGCTCTCCGTTCCGTGTACCGATCGCTCGTCTTGCTGCGGCGCAGGCTGCCATCCGCAATCCGCGCCAGTAAAAAGTTGACGCAGTAGCGTAGGCAAAACAACCGATATAAATACGGTCACACAGTCCATTTGGATTGTGTGACCGTTATTTTTTTGCCCATTTTCAGTTAAATACACCGCAAATCAAGCCGCTGGTTTCACTACGAAATCAGCGGTTTTTTTCATTCCCAAAAAATTTTTTGAAATTTTTTCGTTTAGGGGGTCTATAAATGAGCCTTCTCGCTGCCTACCTATTGAGGGACAAAACGAATTCCCTCGTGAACCTTGAAAACCGAATACACATTCAACAGGTACATTCCTGATTGGGGGCGAAAGCCCCAGCCGGATGAAGGTGCGCCACGAACTTCCTGCCCATAAGGGTTATCACGGAAAGCGTGGATAAGCGTGAAAACGAAATCGTCGGCAATTCGCGAGCTTTTCGAGGAGCTTGGCGTGCACGCGAAAGCGGAAGACTTTGTGTACTGCGGCACGCGCCGCGTGGTGTATGACGGCGAGTTTTGCGGCAAGCTGTTTCACGACCGTCAGGTCTCGAAGGTGTTCTACCTTTGGTTCGACGCAGATGAAAGCGCTTTTAACATCGACCCCGCCGAGGTAGACCATGTTTTATGGATGAATTTAGATGCGTGCATCGACGGTGTGCGGCATAACACGTTTCCGCACTGCATCGAAATGGACGAGCTTGAAATTTTATGCAGCGGCTTAAAGGTCGATTTTGCATAAGTTTTTTACCGCGTAATGACCTGCACCGTGGTATCGGCATAGTCGGAAAGCAGGGAAAAATCCTCTTTCAGTCCGTCCGTAATGTAGACCGTGCCGTCCGCTGCAATGAAAATCGCTTCAAAGTCGCTGCTTTCTGCCCAGAGAGCAGCGGCTTTTTCTAAGCCCATCACAAAAAGCGAGGTGGAAAGCCCGTCGCACACCGCGCCGTCCTCGCCGATGACCGTCACGGCAAGCAGGCCGCTGTCTGCCGGACGTCCGGTCTTCGGATCCATAATGTGCCAATAGGTCTTGCCGCCCTGTTCAAAATAACGTTCGTATCCGCCGGATGTGACAACGGCTTTGTCGCGCACGGAGACCACCATCATGGGCTCTTTATTGTGAGGGTTTTTCACGGCAATTTGCCATGCGCCGCCGTCCGGCTTGCTGCCGATGGTCTGCACGTTGCCTCCGAGATTCAAAAGTGCGGAGGTGACGCCCTTTTCGCGCAGAAGTTCCGCTGCCTGTTGACCGGCATAGCCCTTTGCAATGCTGCCGAGGTCGATTTCCATGCCTGCAGGCAAGATCACTTCGCCGGTGACTTCATCGTACTGCACATTCGTGTAATCGACCAGCGGCAAAAGGGAGGTGAGCTCCTCCTCGCTCGGCACCTTGTAGCTGCCGGTCGTAAAGCCCCATGCGCGCACAATGGGGTAAACGGAAATATCCAGTGTGCCGTTTGTGCGGCTGCACATCGCAAGTGCCTTTCCCATCAGGTCGGCGGTGCTGCCCGTAACGGTACCAGAGCCGTTTTGGTTGATCTGCGCGATCTCGCTTGTGTCTTTCGTCACAGAAAGCTCGTCTTCAAGACTGTTTATCAGCGCCTCCGCGTCGTCAACGAGCGAAGCGCTGCTGTATACGGTAAATTCCATGGTGGTGTTCATGGCGTAGAATGTCTTTTTTTCGGCTTGTGGCGTGCGGGAACACCCCGTGCACAGTGCAAAAATCAGCACAAAACAGCCAAAAACGGATAAAACTTTCTGCATAGTGGTCTCCTTTTGAGAAAAAATCATAGAATATTAAAAATAGATGACAGATATTTAAAAAATGAATACCGTTTCCGGTTGACAACAAAGGAAATTTTTGGTAGCATACTGTGTGGAGGTTAGTACTATCTAACTTTATATACACCGTAAGAGCAGAGAACGTAATCCTTCGTGTGAGGGATTGAAAGCCTTTTGCGGCGCATAAAGCTTGGGGTGCTTACACTGTTTTTTTTTCAGTGTAAGTTAGACGTATCTAGCCCACGCGCAGCATTATACCACGGAAAAGCGCACCTTTCAACCATTTTAAGAGATTTTGTTGAAAGCTGTCCGTGGAAATATCCGAAGCGGCGGAGAAACCGCAAAAAATGAAGGAGGCAGCATGAGAAACATTTACAAAAAAGCAGCGTCTTTGCTTTTGGTGACAATGATCCTCTTATCCATGGTCGTGACCGGCGCAGTGGCAGAGGCAGCAGCACCGACAGAAGTGAAAAGCTGCGAAAAAAGCGGATTTTATACAACCGTTTTGAATTTTGAATTCAGCGATACCACATGGCTGGATGCAGTGAACGGCGTTACCGTAAACGGTAAAGCGTTCACAGGTCAGACGATCAGCAGCTTTTCAAGCGATACCGGCATTTGGTGTGTCGGTAATGCAACGGGTGCATACGGCAGCTATAAAGCCTTACAACTTGCCATTGAGAACGACGCTTCGTTCCCGCTGACCGTTGAAGTTACGGCTGCAGGCTACAACAAGCTGACGATGGAAGTCGCAAAGGCAACGGTCAGCTATAACGATGTCTACACCGCGACCGTAAAGATTTCGGAGACCGAGCCGACCACTCCCCCAACGGAGCCGACCAAGGAGCCGACGCCGGTAGAGGATACGGATCCGCCGACGAGCTTTACGGCAAGTTCTAATTTTGGAAGCGACTTCAATTTAACATTCAGCGGTGCGTATGATTGGTTGAATTCGATCACCGCCGTTCAAGTAAACGGCACTGCATGGGAAAAGGCATCGTCTTCCTTTGGTGTGAGCAGAAATAGCAATTATTATGTCAGACCCGGTAACGAATACGAAGACGGCTATCTTTACATCGGTGAAGGCTTTGATACAAATCCCGCGACCTGCATTATCACCGCAAAGGGATATAAGCCGTTAACGCTTACGTTGGATAAGTCAAACTACAAGGTCACCATCGGTGCAGTGGAAGAAACCACCTACAAGGCTTACGTAGCGAAGGCCGAAAACGGAAGCGTCTCTTTGAGCGCTTCCGAGGTCATCAAAAAGGGCGAGACAGTTACAGTTACCGTCACCCCGAATGTGGACTATGAGCTTGATACACTAACCGTAAAGACGGAAAGCAAAGAAGTGGAGACCAAAAAAGTTTCCGAAACTTCCTACACCTTCGCGATGCCGGCTGCAAACGTAACCGTTACGGCAAAGTTCAAGGCATCCGCACTGAAAGTTGTAGATATCGACAAGGTCACGCTTACGAAAGATACTTTCGGAAACGATTGGCATATCAACTTCTCCGAGCCGAGCGATTATGTGGAAAACGTTACCGGTTTTAAGGTGAATGGCATTTCTTGGGAAGAAAAGTCGTATAACGTTTCCTCCGGCGGCGCATACAGAAAGTATGCGGATGATAACTACATCCAGATTGCGCAAAAGAGCTACTCGGCTTCCGAAAATAAAGTACCTGTCAGAAGCGGCGATGTCATCACCATTTCCGCAAAGGGCTATGAAGATCTGAACCTCAAGTTCGTTGTAGATAAGGACGGCAAGGCGTCTCTCGTGGCAGACGACGGCAAAGGCGACCCGCTTGAACTGCACGTAAAGATCGAGGGCTCGTTTGAAGCCGCCATCGTCGGCCAGAAAGATTATGACGGCGTTTCCGGCGCAAGCACGGGCGGTTCCACATCGAACAACAACAGCAACGTTACCGTTTACGGTGCACTGGTTGAAAAAGACAAAGAGCCGACCGACGACGATTGGCAAAAGCTTGATAATAACTCCGAAATCAATCTCAACGGCAGCAAGTGCAAGGTCAGCATCGTGCCGGATGTCGAAAGCGGCACCGCGGAAGACGCAGACAGTGGTATGAGCGGCGTTTATATGTCCATCAGCAGTGACCTTACGCTAAGCGGCACACCGAAGGACGCAGGCAAATACCTCGTCTCGGTTTCCATCGAAGACAATCAGGGTAGAAAAGCGACCAGCAACACGCTGCCCTTTATGATCTACACCGGCGAAGAAACGCTCGCCGAGCAGATCAAGATCGAAAACCTCAAGCAGTATGCAAACGGCCTGTATGCTTGGGATATCATGGAGCCGTGGGCCATCAAGAACTTCGGCAGCAATGTGGACGGTGAAGAAGAAAGCGTCCGTGTACCGGCTGACCTCGAAGTCTGGTTCGGCTCGCATGAGAGCGGCACATACGGCTACCTCGGCTATGACCTTGCTTGGGACGAGGTAGAAGCGGGCAACATTCCGCAGACACTGTACATCCCGGCCGGCTGCAACTTGACGCTCACCAACATGAAAATTCTCAGCAGCGTGCGCATCGTCGTCGAAGACGGCGGCAAATTAACACTGGACGATTCCGTTGTGCAGGGCATCATCGACGTTCAGGGCGGCGGTACGTTCTCCATGAATTACAGTGCTTACAGCGGCGACTTCAAGACGGGCGCTTCCGTTTGCGGCCAGATCCGCCTTGCAGACGGCGCAATTTTGGAAAACGCAGCGATCTATTCCCATGCTAACTACCTTGCAAACGGCGATTTAACAGGCCGCACCACGTCCGAGCCGGTCGTTGTCACAAACGGCAATGTGGCCGTCAAGGGGCAGGTCTTCATTGAAGGCGATGATGCCGGCAATGAGATTGGCCAGACCGCTCTGCAGGTCAACGGCACCCTGACGCTTGCAGACGGCGCAACGCTCGTTGCATACGGCGGCGGTGGTATGACCTATTTTGCAGGCGGCACTGCAATCGATTTGAACGGTACTATCACCGGCAACGGTAAGCTTGTTGCCATCGGCGGTGCACCGCTCTTCGGTGACGGTGGCACGGCAATTTCCGGCAGCGGCACCATCTCCACAAGCGAAACCTTCCTTCAGGGCGGCACGGCATTTACAAGCCGGGATGCAAAGCCCGGCAAGGCGCTGAACGGCGACATTACGCTCACAAGCCAAAGTCGCCATGTAAAAGACGGCACACTGGAAGAAACCGGTACGGACGATCCGCTCAAGGCGCTCTACTGGAATACCGGCATTGAGCTTATCCCGCCGCTCGATATGTTTACCACCGAGCAGCATACGGATGCCGTAACGGATACAACTGTGTGGAAGTTCGACGAGAACACCCACTGGAACCCGTGCGACGACGTGACCTGCAGCGTACATGTAAACGAAGCGGCACACACCTTCGTTTGGGTCAATGACGAAGCGGAAAGCGACATCAGCACTCGGAGCATAGAAGCCAGAACAAAGCACGAGGAGTGCACCGTTTGCGGCTATACGCGCAATGAAAACACACCCATCACGCCCGATCCGGTCGTGACTCCGGAGCCGTCTGCCAAACCTACGGCGGAACCGACCACGGCACCTACGACAGAGCCATCGGTTACCCCGGCACCCACAACGGAACCCACAGCAACACCGGCACCGACCACAGAGCCGACCACAACGCCTGCGCCTACGGCAGCGCCGAGCGCAGCGGCTACCGTTACCCCGGTTCCAAACAATAACAACGGATCAAATACCCCGAAAACCGGCAGCGATTACATTGCCGTCATCTTCAGTATTTCCCTCCTCACCGTTTCCGGCGCAGCCATTGCCGCACTTGTGTTTTTGAGTAAAAAGCGAGGTAAGCACGTCGCAAAGTAAACTCGTTTTTTACGAAACAGAAAATATTTTCTCCCTGATAAACACGCCCCGGTGGACAATTTCCAGTCCGCATGGGCGTGTTGCTCATTCTTTTACAAAAGCAAGACCGAAGCAGCACCTGACGCTGCTGCGCCTGTACTTGATGCGGTCCAGTACTATAAGGATCACAAAGATCTCGGAGCACGTGGATGTGCAGAAAATCTCGGCATCGGATACGAAGCCATTCGTCACAGTAGAACGAAAAACGGTGCCGGGAGTTTGTGTCGGGAATTGGTTTACCATTGACCAGCGCCGCTTTGCACTTGTTCACTTTTTCCTTGGCCTCCCGATAAGTCTTGCCGTAGCAGAAGCCATACTCAATTTTTTCGGAAGCTCGTATCCTTTGATATAGCGCGCTTCCCATCTGCCGTTCTTGCGTTTGAAAATATTTTCACCTTTTGCCATCTTAAGAACCTCCTGATTTTAAAAAAATTGTGTTAACTTACATTCTACCAACAGCACCAAGCTGGTTCAGACTGCGCATTTGACTGCGATAAACCGTCAGCCAAACGTGTCAGCAGCAGGAATCGGGCACATAATTTCAGTTTCACACCCGCGCCCCGATGCGTTCTGAAATGACCCCAAAAAGTCTGGAAAGGGAGACACCGGAGAAATTCGGTGTTTTTCGCATTTTGTGGGAAAATTGTGTAAAGTTTTCTTTACTTCTCTGAGTTAAAGTAGTATACTAATACGTATATATTCGAAAAGTGCGGCAGTTTGGCTTTTTGGGTATAGCAGGTATTTTACGGAGGAGTGTATAGGACTATGGAGAAAAAAACAAGCAATTTTTCCGGGCAGCTCGGCTTTGTGCTGGCGGCGGCCGGCAGCGCGGTGGGCGTGGGCAATTTGTGGCGCTTTCCGTACCTTGCGGCAAAGGACGGCGGCGGACTGTTCCTCATCATTTATCTGGTGTTGGTGCTGACGTTCGGCTTTACGCTGCTGACTTCCGACATTGCGATTGGCAGAAAGACGCAGAAAAGTGCCATCGGCGCATATGAGGAGATGCACCCGAAGTGGAAGTTCCTTGGTGTGCTGACGTTTTTGGTTCCGGTGCTCATCATGACGTATTATGCGGTCATCGGCGGCTGGATCACGAAGTACGCGTGCGTGTATCTGACGGGGCAGGCTTCGAGCGCGGCGCAGGACGACTACTTTACGTCGTTTATCACGTCGCCGGTGTCGCCTGTGGTGTTCGGCCTGCTGTTTATGGCGGTAACAGCGTTCATTGTGTATAAGGGCGTTGAGGGCGGCATTGAGAAGGTATCGAAATTCATGATGCCGGTGCTGCTGGTTCTTGTTGTTATTATTGCGATTTACTCGCTGACGTTAAAGCACGAGGACGCGGACGGCAACGTGCGCACGGGTTTACAGGGCTTCCTCTACTACATCACCCCGCACTTTGAGGGGCTGACCGTGGAGCGCTTTTTGCAGATTTTGCTCGATGCAATGAGCCAGCTGTTCTTCTCGCTGAGCGTTTCGATGGGCATTATGATCACCTACGGCTCGTATGTGAAGCCGGAGGTTGACCTCAACAAATCCGTTTCGCAGGTCGAGTTTTTCGACACCGGCGTGGCGCTGCTTGCAGGCGTGATGATCATTCCGGCGGTATTCGTGTTCTCCGGCACGGACGGCATGGGCGTAGGCCCGAGCCTGATGTTTGTGTCTTTGCCTAAGGTGTTTGACGCGATGGGCCCGGCGGGCACGGTGGTCGGTGTGCTGTTCTTCATCTCCGCAATTTTTGCGACGCTGACTTCCTGCATTTCGGTTTTGGAGTCTATCGTTGCGAACTGTATGGAGATCTTCCACACGGACAGAAAGAAGACGACGCTTGTGCTGGCGCTGATTTACCTCGCAGCTTCCGCGGTGATCGCGCTCGGGTATAGCGTGTTCTACTTCAACGTGACGCTGCCGAACGGCTCGAGCGCGCAGCTTCTGGACATTATGGACTATGTCAGCAACAGCGTTATGATGCCGTTGATCGCGTTGCTTTCCACCATTTTGATCGGCTGGGTGAAATCGCCGAAATATGTGGCGGACGAGATGGAGCGCGGAGGGTATAAGTTCCGCCGCAAGCGTATGTATTACGTGATGATCCGCTACGTAGCGCCTGTGATGATGCTGGTGCTGTTCTTACAGTCTACGGGCTTGCTTTCGATGATATTTAAGTAAATTTATTGGTGAATTTCCGCGTGAGCGGTTTAAGGCAGTGCCGTGCGGAGTTTTGCGGCGCTGCTTTGCTATTTTAAAAATGAAAGGTGATACTTATGAAATTTCCCGAAATGCTGACCGGTGTGCAGCACATCGGCGTGCCGACGAACGATTTGGAAAAGACCGTTGCGTTTTACGAGACCATCGGTTTTCAGCCGGTTTTAGAGACCGTAAACGAGGCGGCGAACGAGCGCGTGACGTTTTTGCAGCTCAAAAATTTAGTCATTGAGACGTATGAGAACCACGCGGCGGTGGGGAAGCCCGGCGCCATCGACCACATTGCGCTCGACACGACAGATGTTGAAGCGGCGTTCGCAGCGGCGAAGGAAGCGGGGCTTACGATGCTCGACGACGAGATTCACGGGCTGCCGTTTTGGGCGAACGGCGTGAAGTTTTTCACCGTGGAAGGTCCGAACGGTGAAAAAGTGGAGTTCTGTCAGAAATTGTAAGCGATAATTAGAATATAGAATTTCGGCGGCTGAATTGCGTTTTCGGATGCAGTTCGGCCGCCTTTTTTGCTGCCCGAAGAGGGTTGCTTTTAAGCGGTATTCCCTTTGAAATATAAAAACGCCCCATTTCTTAAACAGTATACCATACTGTCCAACAAATGGGGTGCAGTTCATTTGAGGCGTGCTTCCTTTTTGATCATTCACTTTTCGGCGGCGAGGATCATTTTTTCGAGCTCTTTGGCGGCGACGCTCAGGGGTTGGCCTTTCCGTTTGATGACGACGACGTTTCTTTCCGGTATTTTCTCTTCCAAATCGATGCGACAGACATTTGACCATTTTTCCAAGAATTCTTCCGGCACGAACCCGATGCCGAGGTCGGCTTCGACCATGGGCAAAATTTGGTCGGCGGTGAACGCTTCGATATCCGGGTGGTACGGCAGGCCATGCGCGGCGAAGAACCCGGAATAGAACTCGAACGATTTGGTATCGGCGCCGAGCGAGATGAGCGGGAATTCTAAGAGCTCCTCAAGCTTTACTTGGCGGTTTGTGAGCGTTTCGAAAAACGGTGAACATACGGCATACTCGTGGATGGGCCGGACAGGTGTTTCGGTGAGCGAGGCGGACGGTGCGGTGGGGGTGGTGACGACGGCAATATCCGCTGTGCCCTCTTTTAACGCGGCGATAGCCTGCGGCGTGGAGTGGTTGCTGATGCGGATATGGATGCCGGGGTGGAGAAGGCGGAATTCTTTGAGCACGGGCAGCAGCAGGCAGCGCAGCGCGACCTCGCTTGCGGCGACGTACACGGTGCCGGTTTGCAGCGTGCGACTCTCGGTGATCTCCGCTTCGCCGGCTTCGATATGCTCGAACGCGATGCGCACGTGGGCGTACAAGCGCTCGCCCTCCGGCGTCAATTTCATGCCGCGGTTTGTGCGCAGAAACAGTGGACACCCGAGTTCGCCTTCCAGGTTTTTGATGGCGCGCGTCATGTTCGGCTGGTTATTTAAAAGCTGTTTTGCGGCCTGCGAGAGGTTACCGTATTTTGCAACGTAATAAAAAATTCGATAGTAATCATAACTGATGTACATGTTGGCCCTGTTCCCCTTGCTATATCATAACGATATTTTAGATATATGGATTATAGATTTTACACATGAATATAAGAGTATTATAATGGTAATGCTGTGGGAAGTCAAGATGATTTCGCGCAGATTTTGTGCTGAAAAGCGTAGATAAAAAGCGGCGTTTCAAGGTTTTGTGCGCCAAACGAAGAAGGTATAAAATGGAAGCGGTAGTTTTTGAAATCATTATGGGTATTTTCTTTGACGCAGGTATGCTGGCAATGGTGGTGCATGCAGCGCAGCACATCGGCGAGGATACCGGTCGCGTTCGCTTTACGGCGGCTGTATTTGCGATTGGCTTTTTCCTTGGGATGATTGCAAAATGCGTTGTGGGCGGCAGCTACATTGCGCTCGCCCTGTATGCGCTAGGCTTTGTGCTCTCGTACACGGCGGTCGTTTTCACTGTGCCGGAAAAGGAGCACGCCTATGAAGGTCGCTGAGCCGTTTCATCTGCACGGACAGATGTCCGACAGCTTCCGCGCGGCAGTGTTCATCATTCTCTCCGGCGGATTTCAGGACGCATATACCTACTTTTGTCGCGGCGAGGTTTTTGCCAACGCGCAGACGGGCAACATTGTTTTTTTGAGCACGGCGCTGTTCCAGAAGGACTGGCCGAACGTGGTGAAGTACCTTATCCCGGTGGTATCGTTTTTGATCGGTACAGCGGCCGCGGAGCTGATACACATTCGTTTTAAGACGTATGAGAAAATCCACTGGCGGCAGATCATTTTGTTCTGCGAGATCGTGTTTTTGCTTGTCGTCGGCTTTTTGCCGGCATACTTTGAACCGCTTGCGAACGCGATGGTCTCGTTTGTATGTGCCATGCAGGTGCAGACGTTCCACAAGGTGCGCGGCCACGCGTATGCAAGCACGATGTGCATCGGCAACATGCGCTCCGGCACCGAGGCACTGTGCGCGTATTTCAGAACGCGGGATAAAGAGATTTTGCAGAAATCGCTGACGTATTTCGGTGTTATTTTTGTGTTCGGCATCGGCGCCGGCCTTGGCAGCCTGATGAGTGGCCTGCTTGGGACAAAGGCCATTTGGTGTTGCTGTGTGTCTTTGCTCGTTAGTTTTGTAATGATGTTTGTCCCCGAAAAAAACGGATAACCCATCTTCTGCGTTTTCCCCTTGCAGAGAAGTTATAACCCCACCGTGCCATACGGGCCCTGAAAGCTCCCGTGTGGTGCGGTGGGATTTTTATAAGTAAAAATCCTGTTAGGTCGTGTATGATTTGGTAGGATGCAGTGAATCGCGGAAACGGTTCGGGGATTTGTCAAGCGGTGGATTGGAATCGAGCATAGCAAAAGAGCTGTCTCTTTAGAGACAGCTCTTTTTTGGTGGAAACGCGCGGGCTCGAACCGCGGACCTCCTGCGTGTGAAGCAGGCACTCTAACCAGCTGAGCTACGCTTCCATATCAACTGTATTATGTATTCTACCACAGAAAATGGGATTTGTCAAACGCTAATTTGGGGATGACGTGATTTTTGCGGAGGGATTTACAGAAAGTTTCAGTAAACTTTCCTTTTTCCGACACTGTATTTAACGTGGGGGCAGTATACTGAAAACACAGAATACACGGGGAACGCCGCAAGTGGGCTGAAATGCGGCGGAGAAGCTTGCCTTTATGTGGGTTTTATCGGTGATTAGTTATTGAAACTATACAAACCGAAGTGAGTTTTCATGGATTATTGTTAGAAATTAGCTAAAAACCCTTGAACTTTTTTCTTGTTGTGGTATTATTAGTATAAACATTGGTGCAGAGCGTCTTTTATTAAATTGAACGGCACGGAAAATAGGAAAATAAGACGCTGTGCGGCAAAAAATTCGGACGGACTGCGGGTGCAAAAATGAGAATGGCATGCACCGCCGGCGTTTGCCGGATTGTTCCGAATGGAAAGGACAGGACGTATGAGTGAGATGATAAACAAAACGGCGCCGGAAGGCAATGTTCCGCTTTATTTGTTCCGCAGCGGCAAAAACAGCCATTCCTACGAATACATGGGTGTGCACAACACGGTGAAGGACGGGAAGGCATGCACCGTGTGCCGCGTATGGGCGCCGAACGCGCAGGCAGTTGCCATTACCGGTGATTTCTGTGAATGGGATCCGGAAAAGTATCCGCTTACAAAGATCGACGACGCGGTTTGGGAGGGCTATACGGACGAACCCTTAAAGGAATTTGACGCGTATAAGCTCGTCATTACGGCGGAGGACGGCACGGTGACGTATAAGGCCGACCCGTATGCGTTCCACGCAGAGACACGCCCGGGCACGGCTTCCCGCTACTACGACATTTCGGGGTACAAGTGGAACGACAGCCGCTGGTTTGAGCACAAGAAAAAATACCCGCATTATAACCAGCCGGTGAACATCTACGAGATGCACGCGGGCTCCTGGCGCAAATATGCGGACGGCAGCGTGTTCTCTTACGACAAGCTCGGTGACGAGCTGATCCCGTATGTGCAGGAAATGGGCTTTACGCACATTGAGTTGATGCCGTTGACGGAGTACCCGTTCGACGCTTCCTGGGGCTATCAGGTGACGGGCTACTTTGCGCCGACCTCCCGCTACGGCACGCCGAAGGACTTTATGCGCTTTATCGACCGCTGCCACCAAGCGGGCATCGGCGTGATTATGGACTGGGTGCCGGGACACTTCCCGCGCGACGAGGCCGGCCTTGCGAAATTTGACGGCATGCCGTGCTATGAATATGCAGACCCGAGAAAAGGCGAGCACAAGGAGTGGGGCACGCTGGTGTTTGACTACGGCCGCACGGAAGTCATCAGCTTTTTGATGAGCAGCGCACTGTTCTGGGTGAAGGAATACCACATTGACGGCCTGCGCGTGGACGCTGTGGCCTCAATGCTGTACCTTGACTACAACCGCAAGGACGGCGAGTGGATCCCGAATAAGAACGGCGGCAAGGAAAATCTGGAGGCCATTGCGTTCTTACAAAGACTGAACGAGGCGATTTTCGCCGAGGTGCCGGAGGTCATGATGATTGCCGAAGAAAGCACCGCGTGGCCGATGGTGACGAAGCCGACTTACATGGGCGGTCTCGGATTCAATTATAAATGGAACATGGGCTGGATGAACGACATGTTGCGCTACATGTCTTTGGATCCGCTATTTAGAAAAGGCAACCACAACAGCCTGACGTTCTCGTTCTTCTATGCGTTCTCCGAGAATTTCATTTTGCCGATCTCGCACGATGAGGTCGTTTACGGCAAGGGTTCTCTCTATAATAAGATGCCGGGCACGCCGGAGGAAAAGGCTGCAGGCGCACGCTGCTTTGCGACCTACATGATGGCACACCCGGGCAAAAAATTGCAGTTTATGGGCACGGAGTTCTCGCAGCACGACGAGTGGAACTTTAACGAAGAACTCGAGTGGAATTTGCTGCAATACCCTGAGCACCAGATGGCGCAGACGTTCTTTAAAAAGCTCAACGCGTTCTACCTCGGCCGTTCCGAGCTGTGGGAGATCGATTTCTCGTGGGAGGGCTTCTCGTGGATCTCGAACGACGACGACAGCCAGAGCGTCATTGCGTTCCGCCGCTTTGACCGCGAAGGCAACGAGCTGATTGCCGTGTGCAATTTCCTGCCGGTCCGCCGCGAGAATTACTGCATCGGCGTGCCGTACGCGGGCGTTTACGAAGAGGTGTTTACCTCCGACGCTGCGGAGTTTGGCGGCACGGGCTTTACGAACGGCAACAACATACGCACCGTGGATGAAGCGATGCACGGCTTTGAGCAGAGCATTTCGCTGACGCTGCCGGAGAACACGGTATTCTTCCTGCGCTGCAAGCGCAAGGCGGCAAAGAAGCCCGCTGCGAAGACGACAAAGACGACGGCAAAGAAGCCCGCGGCCAAAAAGGCAGCCGGCACAAAAGCCGCAAAGAAAAAAGCCTGATTCATTTTACATGAAACAATATACGGGCGGCGGCAAAATGCCGGAACGCTCGAAATCTACCAGAGAGGGGATCATCAGTCATGTTACCTAAGCAAGAAGTAGTTGCAATGCTGCTGGCAGGCGGCCGTGGCAGCCGTCTCGGTGTTCTTACCAAGAACCTCGCAAAGCCGGCTGTTCCGTTTGGAGGCAAGTACCGTATTATCGACTTTCCGCTTTCCAACTGTGTGAACTCCGGCATTGAGACCGTGGGTGTTCTGACACAGTATCAGCCGCTCGAGCTGAACGAATACATCGGTTCCGGCCAGCCGTGGGATCTCGACAGTATGAACGCCGGCGTACATATTTTGCAGCCGTACGAGCAGAGCAGCGGCTCTGACTGGTACAAGGGCACGGCAAATGCCATTTACCAGAATATACCGTTTATTGAGCGCTACAACCCGGATTACGTGGTTGTGCTGAGCGGCGACCACATCTACAAGATGGATTACTCCAAGATGATTGCGTATCACAAGGAGCACGATGCGGCCTGCACCATCGCCGTTTACGAAGTGCCGATGGAGGAGGCTTCCCGCTTCGGTATTCTGAACACGAACCCGGACGGCTCTATTTACGAATTTGACGAGAAGCCGGCTGTGCCGAAGAGCAACAAGGCTTCCATGGGCATTTACGTCTTCTCCTGGAAGAAGCTGCGCGCGTATCTGGAGGCGGACGAGAAGGACCCGAATTCCTCGAATGACTTCGGTAAGGATGTGCTGCCCACCATGCTGAACGCAGGCGAGCGTATGTTTGCGTACCGCTTTGAGGGCTACTGGAAGGACGTCGGCACGATTGACAGCCTGTGGGAATCCAATATGGACCTTTTGAACCCGAAGGCCGGTCTTGACCTTTCCCGCGAAGACTGGAAAATTTATTCCAGAAACCCGGTCATGCCGCCGCATTACATTGCAAAGGGCGCAAAGGTGCAGAACTCACTCGTAGCAGAGGGCTGCAACGTATACGGCAATCTTGAGTTCTCCGTATTGTTCCACGGCGTTTATGTGGCGCCGACCGCGACTGTGACGGACTCCATCGTGATGCCGGGCGCTGTGATTGAAGAAGGTGCGAAGGTGCAGTATGCGATCGTGGCGGAGAACGCTGTCATCGGCAAGAACTGCGTCATCGGTAAACGCCCGGAGGACATGGAAAACAGAGACGATTGGGGCGTGGCGGTCGTAGGCCCGGACTGCAAGCTCTCTGAGGGCACCGTTGTGGCGCCGAAGGAAATGATCGATAAGGAGGCGCAGGCATAATGTTTGGAAATAATGTTTTGGGCATCATCTTTGCCTATGCACACGAAGAAAGAGTACGCGACCTGACAGAGCTGCGCGTGATGGCTTCCGTGCCGTTCGGCGGCCGTTACCGTTTGGTTGACTTCACCCTCTCCAACATGGTGAACTCCGGCCTCAACAAGGTCGGCATCATCACGGAGGATAACTACCAGTCCTTGATGGACCACCTCGGCTCCGGCAAGGCATGGGACCTTTCGAGAAAGCGCGAGGGTCTGTACCTGCTGCCGCCGTTCGGCAAATCGACTTCGAGAACCGACGGCAAGATCGAATCGCTCGATTCCATTCGCCGCTTCCTGAAAAATTCCCTTGAGGAATATGTGATTCTCTCCGATTGCGATATGGTCTGCAATATCGATTACCGCGAGGCACTGGAGCAGCATGTGCGCCAGAACGCGGACATTACGGTCATTTACCGCCATGGTACTTCGCCGGACGTAGACCGCAACAACATCTATATGGTAGACCCTGAGAACCGCATTCGCGAGCTGCTTCTGCACCGCGGAAGCGAGCACGGTGTGAATTACGGCATCGGCATGTATATCCTTAGCCGCGAACTGCTGCTTCAGCTCGTTGAAGGATGCATGAGCCGCAACGAATATGACTTTGATAAAGATATGGTTCAGCGCGTAATTCCCGAACTGCGCGTGATGGGTTATGAATTTAAGGGCATTGCATATCAAATTTCCTCGTTTGAAGCGTACTTTAACGCTAACATGGGTTTGATGGATCCGCGCGTGCGCGCAGAGCTGTTTAATCCGAACCGCCCGATCTACACGAAGGTGCGCGATGATATGCCGGCGAAATACGGTTTGAATTCGTATGCCACCAACTGTCTTGTTGCAGACGGCTGCGTGATAGACGGTGAAGTGGAAAATTGTGTGCTGTTCCGCGGCGTGAAGATCGGCAAAGGCGCGAAGGTCCGCAACTGCGTTATCATGCAGGACACGGTCATCGGCGCGAACAGTCGGCTCGATTATGTTGTGGCGGACAAGAACGTGGAGATTGAAGAGAACCGCACGCTGATGGGCTATCAGACCTACCCGGTGTACATTGCAAAGGAAAGCAAGGTCTAAGCTGCCCCGAAAAACGAAGGAAAGGAAAGCGGTGTAATTGATATGAAAGTTTTGTTTTGTGCCAGTGAAGCGTTGCCTTTTGCCGCAACGGGCGGCCTTGCAGACGTAGCGGGTTCTTTGCCGCAGGCGCTGCGCGCACGTCTGATTGGCTGCCGCGTGGTGATGCCGCTGTATGAAAGCGTGCCGCAGGAATTGCGCGACAACATGAAGTTTTTAACAAGCATCAGTGTGCCGGTGGCTTGGCGTCGCCAGTATTGCGGTATTTTTGAGGCGAAGGTAGGCAATGTCATTTACTACCTCATCGATAACCAGTACTACTTTAAGCGCCAAGGACTTTACGGTCACTTTGACGACGCGGAGCGCTTTGCGTTCTTCTCCCGTGCCGTTTTGGAGATGCTGCCGTACATTGAATTTAAACCTGATGTGATCCACGCGAACGACTGGCAGACTGCGCTGGTGCCGATCTACTACCGTTTGTTCTATGCAAATAACGACTGGTACAGCGGCATTAAGACGCTGTTCACCATTCACAATATCCAGTATCAGGGCCAGTATGGCTTTGAGATTCTGGAAGACGTTTTCGGTATTCCGAAGAGCGAGCAGAGCTTACTCGAATACAACGATTGCGTGAACCTGATGAAGGGCGCGATTGAGAGCGCGAACTGGGTCTCTACCGTGAGCCCGACGTACGCGAAGGAAATTCTTGATCCGTGGTTCGCCCACAAGCTGGACCCGATTTTGCGCGAGCGTGCCTGGAAGCTTTCCGGCATTTTGAACGGCATTGACGTGGTGGGCTATGACCCGGCGACGGACAAGAACCTGTATGAGACGTATGACGCAAAGCACCTGGAGGGCAAAGCCGTCAACAAGGCAAAGCTGCAGGAGCGCCTCGGCCTTGCCGTTGACCCGGATGTGCCGCTCATCGGTATGGTAACGCGCCTTGTCTCCCACAAGGGCCTTGACCTTGTAAAGGGCGGCGTGGACAACATCATGACGTACTCGAACGCGCAGTTTGTGGTCCTTGGCAGCGGCGACTGGGAGTATGAGCAGTTCTTTAAAGAGATGCAGGCGAAGTATCCGGGCAGATTTGTGCTGTGCCAGGGCTTTGTGCCGGAGCTTGCGCGCAAGATCTACGGCGGCTCCGATATTTTCCTGATGCCGAGCAAGAGCGAGCCGTGCGGTCTTTCACAGATGGTGGCGCTGCGCTACGGTTCCATTCCGGTCGTACGCGAAACGGGCGGCCTGAAGGACTCCATTACGGACAGCGGCGACGGCAAGGGCAACGGCTTCACGTTCCAGACGTATGACACGCAGGATATGCTGAACTCCGTGCACCGCGCGATCTACGCGTATAACGAGAGCAAGGACGGCTGGAAGGTGCTTGTGGAGCGCGCAATGGCGTGCGACAACAGCTGGGGCCGCTCCGCAAACGATTACATTCGTTTGTATAAGCAGCTCATCAACAGCTGATCTTCTAAAACGTCTTTCGAGAAACAAGACGGCGTTTTGTACGACCGTTTGATTAGGTATTGTAGAAAATGAAAAATGCCCTGCTTGTGTTTTTAAGCACAGGCAGGGCATTTTTGCGTTTTTATGTTTTGGTTATTTCTCTTCCGGGTAACGGACGGGGACAAACTTTGCGCGGTTCATGAGAGGGTGCTCGAGGCGGATGGCACCGTCGTGCGGGCACGCCATGACGCATGCGCCGCAGTAGTAGCACTCGCCGGGGTAGAGCACGATGGGGTGCTTGCCTTTTTCGGGCGAGGGGATGAGGATATCCACCTGACAGATGTTGACGCAGGCGTTGCAGCCGACGCATTTTGTTTCATCGTAAAGAATCGGGTGTGTGCTGCACGGCACGGGTTCTGCCGTGAGAATTTTGTTTTGAAGCTCGCTCATTTCCGATACGCCCCCTTCTGCTCGGTTCTGATGTAATCCCCGTTGCGCTTTTCGTACTCGGTCTCGAGGTCGCCGAAATAGTAGAGCGGATGGCTGTCGTAGATGACTTCGCCGTTTTCTTGTCGGACGGTGATGAAGCGGCAGTCGCGCTCGGGGTCGGTCTCGGTGCTGTCCGTGCGCTTGAAAAACAGCGGCTCGGACGACGTTTTGCGGGAGAGGCAGGCGTGCAAAATTAACTTGGAGACGGTCAAAATATCAAAGACCTCGTGCGCGCGCATGAGCTCGTGCGGGTTTTTGCAGCTGATCTGCGGGACGATCTCGGTTTCAAAGCTTTCGAGCAGGTCGAGACCCTCATGCAAAAGCGCATCGCACTTTACGCCGCCGCAGTAGTTCTGCATGGCTTTGGAGATGGCCATGTTGAGTTCGCGCCAATCCATGCCGTCTTCGCGGCGGATGGGGGCGAGCAGGCGTTCACGCTCGGCTGCGGCTTCCGCTTCATTATAGTCGGGCAGGGTATTGAGTGCTTTGGCAGCTGCGGCGGCTTTGCGGCCGGCGTAGTAGCCCGTGGCGCAGGCGAAACCGGCGCAGTCCGAAGCGTAGAGCTGGTCGCCGGCGGCGTAGATGCCGTCGATGTTTGTTTTGAGGTCCCAATCGTGCCAAATGCCGCCCGGCGCGCCGAACAGCTGCCGTTCCTGCTCAAGGAAATTTGCGGACTGCCAGCCCGTGCCGTAGCTTTGCAGCATGTGCTTTTGGGGGTCAAATCCACGCTCCGTGTAATTTTTGAGGATCGGAATTTTTGTTTTGCCCTCTTCGCCGACCATCATGCCCCAGATGACACGGCGCTCCGCGTCGGGCATACGGCTGAGGTCTGCGTAGAACGGCAGCTGGTAGCCGCGGCGCATGAGCTCTTCAAAATCGAGCGTTTCGGGGCCGCGGTACTCGTACTTGGGGTTATCGATGACGCCGCCCTTTAAGAAAAACTTCTGGCCGGGAGCGGGGTAGTAGCGCTCGGAGACGGTTTTAAGCTCATTACCGTCGCGGTCGACGTAGGGGATTTCCACGCCGCGGGCGTCGACCATCGTTGCGGCATACCACGTGTTGTGGTTATTGCCTGCGCCGTAGGGCGGAAAGCTGCGGCCGGCGGCGGAGAACTCGCCCTTGACGGATTTTTCCATCATGGTGAACTCGATGCCGGCCTTGTAGCCCATGGCGTGGCCACTGCCGATGCTCTGCATAGGGCGGAACTCGCACAGGCCGGTCATATCCGGGTTAAAAAGCCAGACGCGCGCCGGGCGGCTCATGGTGAGGACGGTCTCTTTGGCGCGGAGAATGTAGAATTTGCCGGTGCGCACGTCCATGGCGCAGGCGCCCGCACCATGCTTTTTGCCGTTCCGGGCGGTGGTGAGCAATGCGGTGGCTTCGGTGCGGTCAAGCACTTTCACGCCGAGGCGCAGAAGCGCCTTGAAAAGAGCGGGCTTAAAGGTGCTGCCCCAGACGCGCAGAGTGAATTTGTTTTTATAATCGTAGGCGAACATCAGCTTCGTTTCGTCATCGCGGAACTCTGCGCCCTTGAATTCATCGTCGGTGTCGCGGACCTTGCCGCCGAACGACTCAAGGTCTAATAGACGGTCGTAGCCCTCGCGGCACTCGATGTAGTGCGCGATGCCGTTAGAGTAGCCGCACTGCTCATCGACGTACGCTTCGGCGATTTCCTTCGGCGTGACGGTGGAGCAGGGGTTCGTACAGGCGGATTCCCAATGGTCGAAACCGGTGCCTGCGCTGCCGCTGCGGGCGGTGGCACCTTTTTCCACTAAGATGACGGACTGTCCGCGCCGTGCCGCCGCGATGGCGGCATAGCAGCCGGCAAGGCCGCCGCCGAGCACCAAAACGTCGCAGGAAAGCGTTTCGGTGATGTCTAATTCATTTTTATATGGCCAGTTATAGGTCTGCAAAGCAGATCCCTCCTTGTTTGAGTGTGAAAAGCGGAGCTTCAGCAAAGCTTTAGGCGGTGTGCGTCTTTTTATGCTTTGCGTGCCTGTATGCGAGCAGGCAGATGATGCTGCCCAGTACCACGAGCGCCAAGATCATCAAAGCGCAGTGCATGAAAAAGGTATCGGGCAAAATGGTGATGACAGGGTCTGTCGCGGCATCGAAGATCCAATAGTTGTTATGGAAGACAATCTTATGGAATAAGACGAACACCGTTTCCCAGTTTAAGGCGATGAGTACACCGAGCGCTGCGGGAATGGCGACCGTTAAAATGCCGGAAAGCAGCAGATACCCCGGGTTCTTTTTAAAATGGCGGTAGATGATGCCCGCAAGGCTCAAAATGCCGCTGACGATGAGCGTGATCTCGAAGACGCCGAACACGTTTTTGACTTCTTCAAAATGGATGCGGCCGCTCTCGCTCATGGCGAGCGTGGGGAAATTCAGAACTTTTGTGCCGAAAATGGAGTTGTAATCGATGAGCACGTTGTAGTTCTGCAAAATTTCCTCGCGCGGCAGGCCGGACATGGCGGTGATGTTTAAATGGTCAACGTCAAAATAATAGAGCGGACGGAAATTGAGCGTGAAGACGACAGCGGCGCTGATAATGAACAGCACGAGCGCGACGGCGAGCACGATATTGAAAACGACCGCCAACGGGGATTTTTGAAGTTTATCAGACACGGGAAATACCTCCGAATTTTTTATCTTGCAAAGGCAGACCCGCACGGTGCTTTCTGCGGGGACATGCCCTCCGGGATGGGCTTTTCTAATTTTTTTGTGGAGACAAACGTCATACGGTGTCCCTCCTTTTTTGAATTTATAGGAAACATGGTAGCACAATCCCTGCAAAATCGCAAGGAAAACGCGCAAAAAGACTATTTGATAACGCGATACTTGCCGAAGCGCTGTCCGTTTGGCGTAAAGCAGATGACGCGCATGACGGAGATTAAGGATTGCTTCGGTGAATGCGTTTAAAAACAGGATAGATATGAGAAAACCGCCGCATACCGAAATTTCTCCGGTATGCGGCGGTTTTGTGCTTTTTATGATTCTTTGACGAGCACATCGATGACTTCTGCGATGTACATTTCGTGGTAGTCCTTGTTCGGGTACCAGCGTCCGTCTACGGTTTCGTCGAGGAACTGCTCGGGTCTTAACGGCGTGCGGCTCATTTTGCGGCAGACGAGCACGAGCTCCGCTTCTTCAAAATACGCATTGCCGTTTGTGAACGCCGGGGTGAAGCCGACTTTTTTGACCTTGTCTTCATCACGGCCGGAAACTTTACCGAGGTAGGAGAGTGCGTCTTTTTTCTCTGCGGGGTAGAACGAGAGCGTGAAAGTATCGCGGGTATCGACAAACTCTTTCGTGTAGCGCTGCGGGCGGATATACACGGTGACGGACGGCTTGCCCCACATGAAGCCCATGGCGCCCCAGGAGACGGTCATGGTGTTGAATCCGTTTTCATCGCCGGCGGTGAGCAGGGCCCACTCTTTGCCGATTTTTGTGAACGGGTTTAAAGACAGGGAGTCATACGGTACGGAACGAAATGCCATTTAAAACAGTCCTTTCGGAAAAGATTTACAGAAGTCAGGCGATCTGCTTTTGCGGACCGCGGTTAATAACGCGTTTGATGGTGAGTGCGTAGACCAAAATGGAGACGAGCGGCGGTAAAATATCCGAGATGGGCTCGCAGAAGAAGATCTGCTCGATGGGCAGGAAGCGCGGCAGGATGAAAATGCACGCAAAGAAGATGACCTTGCGAAAGACCGAAAGCGGCAGCGCGATTTTGACGACGCCCATGCCCGTAAAGCCGTCCACAATCTCGTACTGCATGCCAAGCAACACGGTGCCGAGCGTGTAAATACGGATGAGCCGCGCCGTCATGGCAATGTATTCGGGTTCTTTGGTGAAAATGCCTGCAAAGAGATGCGGGATGGTCTGCGCGGCGAGCGTCATGAGGACGCAAAAGCTGACCGCGATGACGAAGATGTACCGCTGCGCGCGAAGGATTTTCTCCGGACGGCGTGCGCCTAAATTGTAGCCTAAAATGGTCTGTGTGCCCATGGTGAGGCCGCCGAGCGGCATGGTGATGAGCAGCTCGAAGCTTTGCACGATGGTGTTGCAGGTGAGGAGCATGTCGCTGTTGTCGCCGCCGTAGCGCTGAAGCATCATGTTGAGCGAGATGAGCATGACGTTATCGAAAAGAATAATGAGAAACGCGCTCATGCCGATGCTCGTCACACGGCCGATGACTTTTAAATCGTATCCGCCAAATGTGATGGGAACTTCGATATGTTTGCCGAACAGGACGCACAGCACAAACGCACAGCTTGCAACCTGCGAAATGACCGTGGCGATGGCCGCGCCCGCGACGCCCATATGGAGAGCGAAGATAAAAATGGGGTCGAGCACAATGTTGATGATGGCGCCGATTAAAACGGAGAACATGCCGCTGCGGCTGTGGCCCTGTGTGATGATAAACTGGTTCATGCCTGTGGCGGTGAGGGCGAAGACCGTGCCGATAAGATAGAGCGAAAAGTAGGTCTCGGCGTAGGGGTAAACGGCCTCGGTCGCGCCAAACGTGAGCAAAATGGGGCGGCGGAAGATATAGGCCAGCACCGTGACGGGCACAGCGAGGGACAAAATGTACACGAAGCAGTTTGCGATAACTTTTTTAGCGGCGTCTATGTTCTTTTCGCCAAGGTTGATGCTGACAAGCGGCGCACCGCCGATGCCGACGAGAAACGCAAACGACGAGATGAGCGTGACGATGGGGCCGCACACGCCGACGCCCGCGAGCGCCTGTGTGCCGTTGCTCGGAATATTGCCGATGTACATACGGTCTACAATGCTGTACAGTACGCTGACGAGCTGCGAGAGCATGGAGGGAACGGCCAAGGTCCAGACGAGGCCTTTAATGTTATCCGATCCGAGGTCGTTTGTGAATTTCAAGGAAAAGCGCCTCCTCAGTGCTCGTGGCAGACTTGAAAAATATAGAACTTGAGGTAATAGGATTCGTCGGCACTCCACAAAATAGGATGATCCGGCGACTGGGTGCGGAACTCCACCTGACGCAGGCGGCAGTGCGCGGCGCGCGCGGCCTGCCCAATGGTCTGGGCGAAGAGCTCGGCGTTCATGTAGTGCGAGCAGGAGCAAGTGGCAAGGTAGCCGCCGTCCTTGACGAGCTTCATGCCGCGCAGGTTAATCTCGCGGTAGCCCTTGACGGCGTTTTTAATGGCGTTTTTGGATTTTGTGAACGCAGGGGGATCGAGAATGACGACGTCGAACTGCTTGCCCTCGTTTTCGAGCGCGGGGAGCAGGTCAAAAACGTCGGCGCACTTGAACTCGACCGTATCGGAAAGATTATTTAGAGCGGCGTTTTTCTGCGCCTGCGCGACGGCGAGCTCGGACGCGTCTACGCCAAGGACGTGCTTTGCGCCCGCGATGCCGGCGTTCAGCGCGAAGGAGCCCGTGTGTGTGAAGCAATCGAGCACATCCATATCCTTGCAGATGCGCTGCATGGCGAGACGGTTATATTTTTGGTCGAGGAAAAAGCCGGTCTTCTGGCCGTCTTTAACGTCCACGATGTAGCGCACGCCGTTTTCGACGATCTCGACATCGGTGTCGAATTCGTCGCCGATGAAGCCCTTTTTGCGGTCCATGCCTTCTTTTAATCGCTCTTTGGCATCGCTGCGCTCGTACACGCCGCGAATTTTGATGCCGTCTTCGAGCAGGACTTTCTTTAAGATGTCAACAATCTGCAGCTTCATTTTATCGATGCCGAGCGCGAGGGACTCGACGACGAGGACATCGGAGAATTTATCGATGACAAGGCCGGGCAGGAAATCCGCTTCGCCGAAAATGACGCGGCAGGCGGAGGTATCGACCGTGCGCTTGCGGTATGCCCATGCGTTGCGCACGCGCATCTCGAGGAACGCGTCGTCAATCTCCTGTGACGCGTCGCGGGTGAGCATGCGGACGCGGATCTTGGAGTTCTGGTTGATGAAGCCGCGGCCGAGCGGGAAGCCGTTTTGCTCCTGCACGGTGACGACGGCGCCGTTTTTGAACGTGCCGTGGATGCTTTCGATCTCGTTATCATAGATCCAAAGACCGCCCGCTTTGAAAGCGCGGCCTTCGCCTTTTTTGAGTGTTACAATAGTTTCGTTCATAGATGGGTTCCTTTTATATAGTTGAGATGGGGGAGCTTTTTCTAAAGGCTTGCAGGGCAAGCCTTTCAAGGGACCCCCTAATTGAGTCCCTTGCGGTTCAACTGTCCGCCGGACAGTTCTAGCAATGCGAAGCATTGCTTACTATCACTCCTGATTTTTGGGTAGGCAAAAGGATTTCGTCGTCTGCGAACGACGACCAAAGGTTTCACCTTTGGGATCTGACCGACTTTTTGAAAAAAGTTGGATCAAAAACTTTTAACCAACGCTTTCGGAGAAATTGGCGTTCGCTTTTTCCGCTTCGATCTGTTTTGTGACTTTCTTAATGCAGTGCAGGCAGGTAGGGGTGATGTAGAGCACGGCGGCGATCCACGCGGTTTGATCCGAGAAACAGATAGCCGTATAGCCGAACGCGCCGACAAAGCCGAGGCTGACGATGGAGCGCGCGAACATTTCCGTTACGCCGGAGAATACTGCGCGGCCGGAGAAGCCGATGCCCTGTGTCGCCATGCGGCAGATGTTGAGGATGCCGAGACTCCAGAAGAAGTAGCCCATGCAGCGCAGATATTTTGCGGAAGCGTCGAGCACGTCGCCTGCACTCGATTCAACAAAGAGCGTGGACATGCTGCGGCCGAAGAAGATCATGACAAGGCCGATGCAGAAGCCGTAGGCGACGCCGACGATGACGCCGAGCCGTACGCCCTGCCGGATGCGCTCCGGCTTTTTGGCACCGAGATTCTGACCGCAGAAGACGGAAACAGCAGAACCGAGGGCATCAAACGGGCACATGCAGAACTGCTTCAGGCGCATACCGGCCGTGAAGCCCGAAACATACACGCTGCCGAGGCCGTTGTTCGCTGCCTGCATGACCATGCTGCCGATGGCCGTGATGGAGGTTTGAAGTCCCATGGGGATGCCCATGACGACGAGGTCACGGATGGATTCGGCATCCGCTTTGCAGTCTGCGCGGGAAAGCGTGAGGAGCGGTACGCGGAAGCGGATATAGATGAGGCACAAAATGCCGCTGACCGCCTGCGCTGCGATGGTGGCGATCGCCGCGCCCGCAACGCCCCACTTGAAGACAATGATGCAGAGCAGGTCAAGACCGATATTCAGGACGGTCGAGATGGCGAGGAACAGGAACGGCGTGCGGCTGTCACCGACGGAGCGCAGGATGCTGGAGAGCAGATTGTATAATAAGGTAAAGGGGATGCCGAGGAAAATGACGATGAGATACGCGTAGGCGTCGTCAAAAACATCCTGCGGCACGGAGAGCATTTGCAAAATGAGCGTGCAGCACAGAGAACATACCGCCGTGATGAGCACCGCGAATAAGGCGGTAAGCAGCACGGAGTTGAAAATGTACGAACGCATTTTATCAAGACGCTCTGCGCCGAAGCTTTTGGCGATGGGGATACCAAAGCCGATGCAGATGCCGATGCAGAAACCGAGTACCAGAAACTGCACGCTGCTTGTGGCGCCGACGGCGGCAAGTGCGCCGGTGCCGAGCACACGGCCGACGATGGCGGCATCAACCAGATTATACATTTGCTGCAAGAGGTTGCCGAGCAAAAGCGGCACCGCAAATTGCAGGATAAGCTTGAGGGGCTTACCCTCTGTCATGCTTTTTGTCACGAAAATCACCCGAAAATACATAGTCTCTTTTCAACCTTCTTATTTTATCATACCTTTTTTATTTTGGCTATGGCAGAACTGCGGATTTTGCACGTTGTTTTCCACACTTTTTGCGTGAATTGCGGAAAAAGCGCCCGATTTGAGAAAAAAGGAAAAACGGTGGGAGAAAAGGTGTTTCCTGCAAAACTTACAGAAGAAAAATTTTGACAAGGCGGTCGAAAAGCATTGACAACGAGAAAAACGGGTGTTATAATCTATTCAATTTCATAACAAAAAGCGATGACGAAGACTGTCTGTGCAGAGCTGTTTCAGAGAGCCGGTGGAAGGTGTGAACCGGTGCAGAGATGCAGAGATTTCTCCCTTCCGAGCCGGATGCCTGAACAGCGAATTCAGTAGGGTATCCCGTGATTGCTACGTCAGTGCATAGAAGTTATTGGACTTCGAAGAGTGGCGGAGGTTCTCCGCAATTTGAGTGGTACCGCGAGTGCATAATTTAGTTATTACACCCGTCTCAAAGCATAAACGGCTTTGAGGCGGTTTTTTTACACTTCAAAGCGGAAGAACAAAGAAACAAGCTGCAAGTTTGAAAGCACAAACTTTCAAATTCATAAGGCTTTAAACCGAACACAGCAGGAAAGGCAGAAGAACATGTTATCATTAGACAAAGTATTTGATGCACAAACCGTTCTAAAGAGCATCATCCGCGAAACAAACGTCGTGAAGACCTACGGCATCGCGCCGGATTGCGACCTGTACCTAAAGCCCGAGAATTTGCAGATCACCGGCTCTTTTAAGGTGCGCGGCTCTGCGTATAAGATCTCCCAGCTTTCCGCAGAAGAGAAAGCGAAAGGCGTTATTGCCTGTTCCGCGGGCAACCACGCACAGGGCGTGGCGCTGGCGGCAACGAAAAACGGCATCAAATCGCTCATCTGTCTGCCGGACTCCGCACCGATCTCCAAGGTGGAGGCCACAAAGGGCTACGGCGCAGAGGTTTGCCTTGTGGAGGGCGTTTACGACGACGCGTATAACAAGGCGATTGAATTGAAAGAAAAAGAGGGCTATACGTTCGTGCACCCGTTTGACGACGAAGATGTTATCGCGGGCCAAGGCACCATCGCGCTGGAGGTTCTGAATGACCTTGACAACATCGATGCCATTGTGGTGCCGGTGGGCGGCGGCGGACTCATCTCCGGCATTGCGTACACCGCAAAGCACATCCGCCCGAGCGTGAAGGTGTACGGCGTACAGATGACCGGCGCACCGAGCATGTACAACTCCATTCACGACGGCAAGATCGAGACACTCGACACCGTGCAGACCGTGGCGGACGGCATCGCCGTAAAGCGCCCGGGTGACAACACGTTTGAGATTGTCAAAAAATATGTGGATGACATCGCGCTGGTGAGCGAGGACGAAGTTTCGAGCGCAATCTTGGCACTCATCGAAAAACAGAAAATGATCGCGGAGGGCGCGGGCGCTGCTTCCGTTGCCGCCGTGATGTTCAATAAATTTGATTTAAAGGGCAAGCGCGTTGTGTGCATCGTCTCCGGCGGCAACATCGACGTGACGAGCCTTTCCCGCGTGATTGACCGCGGCCTGATGAACTCCGGCCGTTCCGCGAGCCTCCTCATCGAGCTTATCGACAAGCCCGGTCAGCTCAAGGAGATCTCTTCGATCATCGCGGACTGCGGCGGCAACGTGACCGGCGTGCACTATGAAAAGGGCAACACCGAAAGCATTAACGGCTGCTTCCTGCGCATCGAAATGGAGACGCGCGACAACAACCATGTGAAAACGATCAAAAACGCCCTGCGTGAAGCAGGCTTCAGAACCACCAAGGGTTGAGAGGAGAAAGCAAAATGATGGACGCAAGCAAATATAAGGTCGGGTACTTCCCGGTATCGAAAGAATATAACAAGTGGGTGGAAAAAGACCACATTGAAAAGGCGCCGATCTGGTGCAGCGTGGATATGCGCGACGGCAACCAGAGCCTTGTCATCCCGATGAGCCTTGAAGAAAAACTTGAATACTACAAAGTGCTTTTGCAGGTCGGCTTTAAGGAGATCGAGGTCGGCTTCCCGGCGGCGAGCGAGACGGAATATGAGTTCCTCCGCACGCTGATTGACAACAACATGATTCCCGAGGACGTTACCGTGCAGGTGCTCACCCAGTGCCGCGAGCACATCATCCGTAAGACATTCGACGCGTGCAAGGGCGCACCGAGCGCGATTATCCACTTCTATAACTCGGTCAGCGTTGCACAGCGCGAGCAGGTGTTTAAGAAGTCCAAGGAGGAGATCAAGAAGATCGCCGTAGACGGCGCGAAGCTCGTCAAAAAGCTTGCGGCCGAATACGAAGGCAACTTCCGCTTTGAGTATTCTCCGGAGTCCTTTACGGGCACCGAGCCGGAATACGCGCTGGAGGTCTGCAATGCGGTTCTCGACGTTCTGGAGCCGAGCGAGACGAACAACGTTATCATCAATCTGCCGGTCACGGTGGAAATGAGTATGCCGCACGTGTATGCTTCGCAGGTCGAGTACATGAGCGAGAACCTCAAGTACCGTGAATTCGTGACTTTGTCTTTGCACCCGCACAACGACCGCGGCACGGGTGTTGCGGACACCGAGTTGGCGCTCCTTGCCGGCGCAGACCGCGTAGAGGGTACGCTGTTCGGCAACGGTGAACGTACCGGCAACGTGGATATCATTACGCTTGCGATGAACATGTACTCCCACGGTGTTGACCCGAAGCTTGACTTCTCCGACATGCCGTACCTTGTGGACGAATATGAAAAATGCACGCGTATGCATGTGTACGAAAGAGCCCCGTATGCGGGCGCACTGGTGTTTGCGGCGTTTTCCGGCAGCCACCAGGATGCGATTGCAAAGGGCATGAAATACAGAGCGAAAAATAAGCTGCATCAGTGGAACGTACCGTACATTCCGATCGACCCGAAGGACATCGGCAGAACGTACGACGCAGACGTTATCCGTGTCAACTCCCAGTCCGGAAAGGGCGGCATCGGTTATCTGCTGGAGCAGACGTACGGCTATAACCTGCCGCCAAAAATGCGCGAGCACTTCAGCTATCTGTGCAAGGATATTTCCGACCACGAACACAAGGAACTGAAGCCGGATGAGGTTCTAAATATCTTTGAAGAAAACTACCTCAATCTGACGAACGGTGTTACCGTGACGGATTTTGAGTTTATGCGCGACAAGGACAACGTGAAGATCGGCATCACGTTCGCGAAGGACGGCGTAGAGACCGAGATGGAAGCGGAGGGCAACGGCTCCCTCAACGCGATCAACAACGCGCTGCGTGCGTACACCGGTGCAGAGTACACCCTGCAGGTCTTTACCCAGCACAGTATGCAGGGACAGGGCTCGCAGAGCGTGGCGGCTTCGTACATCGGCCTTGAAAAGGAAGACGGTTCGATGTTCTGGGGCGCAGGCACTGACACCGACGTTGTAAAGGCGAATACAAAGGCGCTGTTGAGCGCTTACAACAATATGATCAAAGGGGGAAACTAAAAATGAAAATGACCATGACGCAGAAGATCCTTGCGGCGCACGCGGGTCTCCGTGAAGTTACCGCCGGTCAGCTCATCAATGCAAAGCTGGATATCGTGCTCGGCAACGACATCACGACGCCGGTCGCAATCCATGAGTTTAAGAAAGCGGGCTTTACAGACGTTTTCGATAAGGACAGAGTGACGATCGTACTCGACCACTTTGTGCCGAACAAGGATATTAAGGCAGCGGAGCAGAGCAAGACGTGCCGCGAGTTTGCGTGCAGCCACTGCGTGAGCCACTTCTATGACGTGGGCAAGATGGGCATTGAGCATGCGCTTTTGCCGGAGCAGGGCATTGTGACCGCCGGCGACTGCATCATCGGCGCGGACAGCCACACCTGCACCTACGGTGCGCTGGGTGCGTTCTCCACAGGCGTTGGCTCTACGGATATGGCAGCCGGCATGGCAACGGGCATGGCATGGTTTAAGGTTCCGTCCGCGATCAAATTTAACCTGACCGGCAAGCTGCCGGAAAATTGCAGCGGCAAAGACGTTATCCTCACAATCATCGGCATGATCGGCGTGGACGGCGCGCTGTATAAGAGCATGGAGTTCACCGGCGAGGGCGTGAAGAACCTCTCCATGGACGACCGCCTGTGCATCTGCAATATGGCGATTGAGGCCGGTGCGAAAAACGGTATTTTCCCGGTGGACGATATTACGCTTGCCTATTTACAGGACAGAAGCGAACGCGAGCCGGTTGTATACGAAGCAGACCCCGACGCGGAATACGAAAAGGTTATCGATATCGATCTCGCAAAGATTGTGCCGACCGTCGCCTGTCCGCATCTGCCGGAGAACACGCACCCGGCAAGCGAGCTGCACGATATTAAGGTCGACCAGGTTGTCATCGGCAGCTGCACGAACGGCAGAATGGAAGACATGGAAGCGGCGTACAGCATTTTGAACGGCAAGAAGATTGCGGACGGCATCCGCTGCATCATCATTCCGGGCACGATGCAGATCTACCGCGAATGCGTGGAGCGCGGCTACGTGACGGCATTTATCGATGCGGGCGCTGTTGTTTCCACCCCGACGTGCGGTCCGTGCCTCGGCGGCTATATGGGCATTCTGGCAGCGGGCGAACGCTGCATCGCCACAACGAACCGCAACTTCGTCGGCCGCATGGGTCATGTGGACAGCGAAGTGTACCTGGCTTCTCCGCACACGGCGGCAGCCAGCGCGCTGACCGGCTACATCACCGAATATAAGGAGGCGTAAGCATGAACACACAGGGCAAGGTTTTCAAATATCCCGATAACGTCGATACGGATGTTATCATTCCCGCACGTTACCTCAACACCCCGAACGCACAGGAGCTTGCGCTCCACTGCATGGAGGATATTGACAAGGCGTTCGTAAAGAAGGTCGAAAAGGGCGACGTCATTGTGGCGGGCTGGAACTTCGGCTGCGGCTCTTCCCGTGAGCACGCACCGCTCGTCATTAAAACCTGCGGCACGGGTTGCGTCATTGCAAAGAGCTTTGCGCGTATTTTCTACCGCAACGCCATCAATATCGGCCTGCCGATTCTCGAGTGCGAGGAAGCGGCGGACGAGATCAACGCAAACGACGAAGTTTCGGTCGATTTTGATACCGGCATCATCACCGACATCACGACCGGCAAGACGTATAAGGCACAGCCGTTCCCGCCGTTCATTCAGAACATCATCAAAGCAGGCGGCTTGCTGAAGTCCCTCAAGGAGGCGGAAAACAAATGACGAAGAACATCGCGGTGATCCGCGGCGACGGCATCGGCCCGGAGATCGTAAACGAAGCGCTCCGCGTGCTGGATAAAATTGCAGAGCTGTACGGACACACCTTCCATTATACAGATGTCGATATGGGCGGCTGTGCCATCGATAAGTGGGGAGACCCGCTGCCGCAGGAAATGCTCGATAAGTGCGTAGCTTCCGACAGTGTGCTGCTCGGCGCCGTAGGCGGCGACAAGTGGAACGACGTGCCGGGCCCGAAGCGCCCGGAAAAGGGTCTGCTGCGCCTGCGCGCGGGTATGGGTGTTTACAGCAACAACCGCCCGGCAAAGATCTGGCCGCAGCTCTCTGACGCTTCTCCGCTGAAAAAATCTATTGTCGAAAAGGGCATCGATTTCATCATCGTGCGCGAGCTCATCGGCGGCATCTATTTTGGCGAGCATAAGACCGATGATGCAGACGGCCAGCCGGTCGCGACGGACATTATGAAGTACAGTGAAGCGGAGATCGAGCGCATCGGCCGCATCGGATTTGAGACGGCAAGAAAGCGCAATCACCGTTTGTGCTCCGTAGAAAAGAGCAATGTGCTCGACACGAGTCGCCTTTGGAAGAAGGTCATGCACCGCTTGGCGGAAGAATACACCGACGTGGAGCTGACCGATATGCTCGTCGATAACTGCGCGATGCAGATCGTGAAGAACCCGGCACAGTTCGACGTCATCGTGACGGAGAACATGTTCGGTGACATTCTTTCCGACGAAGCTTCCATGATCACCGGCTCCATCGGCATGATCCCGTCCTCGAGCCTCGGTGCAACGAGCTGCGGCCTGTACGAGCCGATCCACGGCTCTGCACCGGACATTGCGGGTCAGGACCTTGCAAACCCGATCGGCACCATTCTTTCCGCCGCCATGATGCTGCGTTACAGCTTCGATATGGCGAAGGAAGCCGATGCGGTGGAGCATGCGGTTTCCAAGTACCTTGACGCGGGTTACCGTACGGCCGACATTATGGAAGACGGCATGACGAAGGTCGGCTGCAAAAAGTGCGGCGACCTCATTCTCGAATACTTAACGAAGGAGTAATTGAATGCAGCTTACAGGTGCAGATATCCTCATCAGAACTTTAATTGAACAGGGCTGCGACACCGTTTTCGGTTATCCGGGCGGGCAGATCCTGAACGTTTACGACAGTCTTTATAAATATCAGAATGAAATTCGCCACATGCTGACGGCGCACGAGCAGGGTGCTGCCCACGCGGCGGACGGCTACGCAAGAGCGACCGGCAAGGTGGGCGTGGTGATGTCCACCTCCGGACCAGGCGCAACGAACCTTGTGACCGGCATTGCGACGGCGTACCTCGATTCCATCCCGCTTGTCGCGATTTGCGGCAATGTGCCGACGACACAGATCGGCACGGACAGCTTCCAGGAGATCGACATTACGGGCGTGACGCTGCCCATTACGAAGCACAACTACTTCGTCGGCTCCGTGGAGAATTTGGCGGACACCATCCGCGAGGCGTTTGCGCTTGCGCAGTCCGGCAGACCGGGCCCGGTGCTCATCGATGTGCCGAAGGACGTGCAGACAGCGGTCTGCGACTACGAGCCGCAGGCACCCGTACAGCCCGAGGAACGCCACGCGGCGAAGGACGTGCGCATCAAAGAAGCCGCGGCGCTCATCAACGCCTCGAAGCGTCCGTTCATTTACTTCGGCGGCGGTCTCATCACATCGGAAGCACAGGAAGAAATGCTGGCGTTCGCCGAGAAGATTGACGCGCCGATCGGCTGCTCCTTGATGGGCCTTTCCGGCATTCCGACCGACCACCCGCGTTTCCTCGGTATGCAGGGCATGCACGGCCACTACGCTTCCTCCATGGCGATGCACGACGCCGACCTCATTATTTCGCTCGGCGTGCGCTTTAACGACCGCGTGACGGGTAACCGCGAGAAGTTTGCGAAGCTTGCGCAGATCATCCATATTGACGTGGACGGCTCCGAGCTCTCGAAAACCGTGAACTCCGCCTGCGGCCTGCGCGGCGACGTGAAGCTGACGCTGCAAAAGCTCATTCCGCTCGTCAACGCAGAGCAGAAGCCCGACTGGGAAAAGGCCGTGAAGGCCTTAAAAGAAACCGAAAACGATTATCTCGATATTCGCCCGGGCCTTACGCCCCGCAATGCGATCATGACGCTGAACAAGCACCTCGGCGAGAATACCGCCGTTGCAACGGACGTCGGCCAGCACCAGATGTGGGCGGCGCAGAACGTGAGCTTTAAAAAGCCGCGCCGCTTCATTTCCAGCGGCGGCCTCGGCACCATGGGCTTCGGCCTCGGTGCGGCCATCGGTGCGGCGGTCGGCACAGGCGAGCGCAGCGTGCTCGTCACGGGCGACGGCAGCTTCGGTATGTGTCTCAACGAACTCACCACTGCCGTAACCTACAACGTGCCGGTTGTCATCCTTCTGATGAATAACGGCGTGCTCGGCATGGTGCGTCAGTGGCAGACGCTGTTCTTTAATAAGCACTATTCCAACACGATTCTCGACCGCAAGACTGACTTTGTGGCGCTTGCGCGCGCGTTCGGCGCGGACGGCGAGGCTGTTGATACCGTGGCGGCGCTCGACAAGGCGTTTGAGCACGCGTTCAGCTGCGACGGCCCGTATGTCATCGATTGCAGGATCGATAAGGACGAATTCGTCCTGCCCATGCTCCCGCCGGGCGGCAGCATGGATGATATTATCATGAAGGTGGGTGAATGAGATGAATCGATATACCGTAGCGGTTCTGGTCAATAACCAGTTCGGCGTGCTGAACCGTGTGACGAGCATGTTCAGAAGACGTCAGTTCAACATCATTTCTCTGACCGTCAGCGAAACGGAATCGAACGCGCTTTCCCGCATCACCGTCACGTTTGAGGGCGGCGAGACGCAGAAGCAGCAGCTCGTGAACCAGCTTTATAAGCTGCCGGACGTTTGCTCCATTAAAGAGTTTACCCCGGACACCTCCGTCAGCTGCGAGCTGATGCTCATTAAGCTGAAAAACGATTCCAAAACGCGCAGTGACATCCTTGCCGCGGCGGACGCGTTCGGCGCGAAGACCATGGATTACTCCAAGGATTCCCTGATGCTTTGCCTGACCTCCGAATCGCGAAAAATCGATGAATTCGTCGATTTGATGCGCGACTACGAGATCCTTGAGATCTGCCGCACCGGCAATGTTTCCCTTGAAAAGGGCAGCACGACGATCCGTCAGGCCATCAATTTCTAATTTAGTTTGTCCATTTAAATTAACATACCAATTCATGCACAGAAAGAGGTAATTTATCATGGCAAGAATTTTTTATCAGCAGGATTGCGATCTGCAGAAGCTCGCAGGCAAGACCGTTGCCATCATCGGCTACGGCTCGCAGGGTCACGCACATGCACTGAACCTGAAGGACAGCGGCGTTGACGTTATCGTCGGTCTGTATGAAGGCTCCAAGAGCTGGGCAAAGGCCGAGGCACAGGGCCTCAAGGTCATGACAAGCGCTGAGGCTGCAAAGGCTGCGGACATCATCATGATTCTCATCAACGATGAAAAGCAGGCTGCACTGTACAAAGAGAGCATTGAGCCGAACCTGACCGAGGGCAAGACCCTGGCATTTGCACACGGCTTTAACATTCACTTCGGCTGCATCAAGCCGCCGAAGAACGTCAACGTCATCATGATCGCGCCGAAGGGCCCGGGTCACACGGTCAGAAGCGAGTATCAGGCAGGCAAGGGCGTACCGTGCCTCATCGCGGTCGAGCAGGATGCAACGGGCGACGCTTGGGACATCGGCCTTGCTTATGCACTCGGTATCGGCGGCGCAAGAGCAGGCGTTTTGGAGACCACGTTCCGTACCGAGACCGAGACCGACCTCTTCGGCGAGCAGGCAGTTCTCTGCGGCGGCGTTTGCGCTCTGATGCAGGCCGGCTTCGAGACGCTGGTTGAGGCAGGCTATGACCCGAGAAACGCGTACTTTGAGTGCATCCACGAGATGAAGCTCATCGTTGACCTCATCTACCAGAGCGGCTTTGCCGGCATGAGATACTCCATCTCCAACACGGCAGAGTACGGCGATTACATCACCGGCCCGAAGATCATCACCGAGGAGACGAAGAAGACCATGAAGAAGATCCTGAAGGACATTCAGGACGGCACCTTCGCAAAGGACTTCCTGCTCGACATGTCTTCCGCAGGCGGCCAGGTACACTTCAACGCAATGCGCAAGCTGGCTTCCGAGCATCCGAGCGAGGCTGTGGGCGCGGATATCCGCAAGCTGTACAGCTGGAGCGACGAGGATAAGCTCATCAACAACTGATTTGAACGGAATCTGTTTTAAGGGGATAGCCATAGGGGAGTTTTCCTCTATGGCTTAAACCCTATTTACACACGGCGCGTTTTTCCATGTGGGACGCCGCGCCACAGCCAAAATTTCACGGATCGAGGAAATAAAATGAAAAGTGATTCTCTGAAAATCGGTACGCAGAACGCGCCGCACCGTGCGCTGTACCATGCTCTGGGCCTCACGGAGGAGGAGATCGAACGTCCGCTCGTCGGCATCGTCAGCTCCTATAACGAGATCGTCCCGGGCCACATGAATATCGATAAAATTGTGGACGCCGTAAAGATCGGTGTTGCGATGGCAGGCGGCACGCCGATTGTCTTCCCGGCGATCGCGGTATGCGACGGCATTGCAATGGGCCACACCGGCATGAAGTATTCGCTCGTCACGCGCGACCTCATTGCGGATTCCACCGAAGCCATGGCATTGGCACACGGCTTTGATGCGCTCGTCATGGTGCCGAACTGCGACAAGAACGTGCCGGGTCTTTTGATGGCGGCGGCGCGCCTTAATGTGCCGACGGTGTTCGTCAGCGGCGGTCCGATGCTTGCGGGCCACGTAGACGGTGCAAAAACGAGCTTCTCCTCCATTTCGGAGGCGGTGGGCGAATTCAACGCCGGTAAGATTACCGAAGAAAAGCTGCGCGAATATGAGTGCAAGACCTGCCCGACATGCGGCTCCTGCTCCGGCATGTACACCGCAAACTCCATGAACTGCTTGACTGAAGCCCTCGGCATGGGTCTGCGCGGCAACGGCACCATCCCGGCGGTATACTCCGCACGTATCGAGCTTGCAAAGCACGCAGGCATGGCGGTCATGGATATGCTGAGAAAGAATATTCGCCCGCGTGACATCATGACGAAGGACGCCATTATGAACGCTCTTACGGTCGATATGGCACTCGGCTGCTCTACGAACAGTATGTTGCATCTGCCGGCCATCGCGCACGAGTGCGGCATCGAGATCAACCTCGACATCGCAAACCGGATCAGCGAAAAGACCCCGAACCTGTGCCATCTGGCACCGGCGGGCAGAACGTACATTGAAGAGCTTGACGAAGCGGGCGGCGTGTACGCTGTGATGAATGAGCTGAGCAAAAAGGGTTTGCTGCACACGGACTGCATAACCGTGACCGGCAAGACCGTCGGCGAGAACATCAAGAATTGCGTGAACCTGAACCACGACGTTATCCGTCCCATTGAGAATCCGTACAGTCAGACCGGCGGCATCGCCGTGCTGCGCGGTAATCTTGCGCCGGAGGGCAGCGTTGTAAAGCGCTCTGCCGTTCTGCCGGAGATGCTTGTGCATGAAGGCCCGGCACGCGTGTTTGAGAGCGAGGAGGACGCACAGGCGGCCATCAACGCGGGCAAGATCGTACCGGGCGACGTCGTTGTCATCCGCTATGAGGGTCCGAAGGGCGGCCCCGGTATGCGCGAGATGCTGAACCCGACCTCTGCTATCATGGGCATGGGTCTCGGCAACAGCGTGGCGCTCATCACGGACGGCCGTTTCAGCGGCGCAACGCGCGGCGCGTGCGTTGGCCATGTTTCCCCGGAAGCGGCTTCCGGCGGCCCCATCGGCGTTGTGGAGGAAGGCGACATCATCAGCATCAATATTCCGGAGAACAAAATTGAGCTGAAGGTGGACGAGGCTGTCCTCAATGAACGCATGAAGAACTTTGTGCCGAAGAAGAAAGAGCTTTCCGGCTACCTGAAGCGCTATGCGGCGCTGGTCTCCAGCGGTGCTTCGGGGGCGATTTTGAACTGATGGGTAGTTTACAGGAGTTGAGCATCCGCCTTTCCACGCTGGCGGTGTTCAAAGAATTACAGGAAGATGCGGTTATAAATAGTCTGCGTAAGTATCTCGCAGAGCCGTCCCCGGCGCTGTATGCGTCGTTCGTCTCTGCGCTGTACCGCGCAAACGGCGGCATACTCGGCGCGTATGTGCGCGAAATCTGCGAAAACAGCGAGAACGTCTACGTGCAGGCCGTGGGCAAAAAGGAAGAGATTCCCGCTTACCTGCGCGAGACCGTTTTGGAAGAGCTTAAAACGCTGCAGATGACGGCGGAGCTCACGCCGGAAACGCTGCGCAGCGCGATGGAGTATAGGGGCTTTTTACCCGGCTTTGTCAGCGAAGCGCCGGACATTAAAGCGTGCTACACAGAGCGCACCGAGAACATCGGCAAGTACGGCTACGGCATTTACGCCAAAAACCGTATGTTCTACCTTGGCGAGAATGCCGAGATCGTGCCGGTCAGCAATCCGGACAAGACGGAGCTTTCCGACCTTGTGGATTACGCCCGCGAGCGCCAGATCATCATCGATAACACAAAGGCGCTGCTCGAGGGTAAACCTGCGGCGAACATTTTGCTGACGGGCGACGCCGGTACGGGTAAATCGTCTACGGTGAAAGCCGTCGTCAATGCGCTGTGGCGCGAGGGGTTGCGTATCATCGAGGTGCGCAAGGATCAGTTACAGTCGATCCCGAAAATTCTCGATGAGCTTTCTGCGAACCCGCTGAAGTTTATTCTGTTCATCGACGACCTTTCGTTCCTCAAGGACGACGATAACTTCAATGCACTGAAAGCGGTGCTGGAGGGCTCCGTTACGGCGAAGTCGCAGAACGTGGCAATCTACGCGACGAGTAATCGCCGCCATATCATCAAGGAGAAGTTCTCCGACCGTGAGGGCGATGACATTCACCGCAACGATACGATGCAGGAGCTTGCATCGCTTTCCGAGCGCTTCGGCATCCACGTGACGTTCAGCAAGCCGAACAAGGACACGTTCCTGCACATCGTGCGCCACCTTGCGGAGGAAAACGGCATCGATATGCCGACGCAGGAACTGGAGTTGCTCGCCGAGCGCTTTGCGCTGGAGCGTGGCAACCGCTCCGCGAGACTTGCCCGTCAGTTCATCGACGGACTGCTTTCCAAGGCGGAATAAAAACCTTATACAGTAGACTGCTTTTTGAAGCGACACCTTTGCTGCTAAAACACGAAATGAAAAATGCTCCCGGTTTTTATGCCGGGAGCGTTTTTGTGTATACAGGTAAATTTGATTTTACAAATTGCTGTGGCGGCGGTTTGAACCCGGTTGCAGGGTACTGCCGAGGCTGGTGATGCAAAGGAGTGTTGCGATGAGGAACACGCCGGGAATGACGATAATCCACCACGCGTTTGTGAGCAGAGCCTTTTTACCGACAGAAACGCGTTACGCTTCGTATTCGCCGCGAATGTCTTCTTCCGGGGCGGGAATGGGGTAGTCGCCCGTAAAGCATCCCGTGCAGATGCCGAGACCGTTCACCATTTCCGGCAGACGCTCTAAACGTAAATAGCCGAGCGTATCTGCGCCGATCTCCTTGCAGATCTCGTCGACCGTGTGATTATAGGCGATAAGCTGGTGGCGCTCCGGCACATCGATGCCGAAGTAACACGGCCACAGGAACGGGGGCGAGCTGATGCGCATGTGCACCTCTTTTGCGCCAGCGTCTTTCAGCATGTTCACAATCTGGTCGCTCGTCGTGCCGCGCACGATGGAGTCATCGATGAGGATGACGCGCTTATCCTTGACAACCTCGCGCAGGACATTTAATTTAACGCGTACGCTGGACTCACGGCTGCTCTGCTTCGGCTTGATGAATGTGCGGCCGACGTAGTTGTTTTTCACGAATGCCGTGCCGTAGGGGATGCCGGATTCCATGGCGTAGCCCTGTGCTGCCGCGTTGCCGGATTCCGGCACGCCGACGACGATGTCCGCATCCACGGGGGAATCTTTCGCGAGGAAACGGCCGGCAAGCAGACGTGCGGAATACACGTTGATGCCGTCAATGCGGCTGTCCGGGCGGGCGAAATAAATGTACTCAAAAATGCAGCGCCCCTGCTTTTCGGCAGGGAGGCAGTGCGATTTGTCGGAGAGAATGCCGTTCGGCGTGATGGTGACAATCTCGCCCGGCTCTACGTCGCGGACGAATTCCGCGCCCACGGCGTCAAGCGCACAGGTCTCGCTGGAGAGGAAATACGTGTTGTCGCGCTTGCCGATACATAGGGGCTTGAAGCCATAGGGATCGCGCGCGCCGATCAGCTTGCGGGGGGACATGACCGCGAGGGCATAGGCACCCTCAATTTTGTCCATCGTGCGGCTGACGGCCTCCTGCACGTTTTTCGTCTGTACGCGCTCGCGTGCGATGTAGTAGGCGATCGTTTCGGAATCGATGGTTGTTTGGAAAATAGCGCCGCTGTACTTTAGTTTTTCGCGGAGGTCAACGGCATTTGTCAGGTTGCCGTTGTGCGCTACGGCCAGCGTGCCCTTGATATAGTGGATGATGAGCGGCTGCGCATTTTCGCGATTGCTCGCGCCGGCGGTGGAGTAGCGCACATGGCCCACGCCGATATTGCCGTGCAGGCGATTGAGACGCTCCTCGTCGAATACCTCGTTTACAAGGCCCATGTCCTTGTAGTAATCCACCTTGCCTTTGGGGCCCTCGGTGTCGCTGACGGCGATGCCGCAGCTTTCCTGTCCGCGGTGCTGCAAGGCGAATAATCCGTAATAAATGGAAGAAGAAATGTCGTGTCCGTCAAAATCGTATGCGCCGAAAACACCGCATTCCTCGCCGGGCTTGTCCGTTTCAAATGGTGTTCGATCGTAGTTCATAGAAGTCCCCCGTTCCTCCGCAAACCGCGGTATTCTGCTGTTTGTGTTCAGTTTATCTGCCGAAAATACACAGGCGGCAAACGCCGTGAAAACGTTTCCCGCTTAACAGAATTATTATAATCGGATTTTTGTGAAATTGCAATTCTAAGTTTTAAAAACTGCAAATATGTGTAGAGGATGACAAAATCCTTTGACAAACGGCGCGCAAAATCGTTGAAACAAAAAACAAAATGCGGTATAATAGCAAGCGAAAGAAACGACGAGCCCGAACAGTCCGGGGGACTGTTCAGCCGTAAGAAACCCTATCAAAGGTTTTTTAAACGGCGGTCAGAAACGGCCGTTAGAAAGAGCCATAACACATTTTTACATGTAGGATAAAAAATGAAAGACAGAAAGGACCTCGCTATGCATATCGTTATTTTGGACGGCGGCTCTACAAACCCCGGCGACGTCTCGTGGGCGCCGCTCAGGGCGCTCGGCAGCGTCACCGTGTATGACTCCACTAAGCCCGAAGAAATCGTGGAGCGCGCAAAGAACGCCGAAGCTGTTATCTTGAACCGCAATGTTATAAGCCGCGAAATCATGCAGAAATTACCGAAGCTGCGCTTTATCGGCCTTCTTGCAACGGGATATAATACTGTCGATGTCAAAGCCGCAGGAGAACTGGGCATCACCGTGTGCAATGTGCCGCTTTATTGCGTGGAGACCGTCGCGCAGCAGGCGTTTGCGCTGCTTTTGGAGCTGTGCAATCACACCGAAAAAATAAGCGCCGCCACCCGCGGCGGCGACTGGGATAAGGCCGAAACGATGAGCCACAGCACGCACCCGCTGTTTGAGCTGTACGGCAAAACGCTCGGCATCGTCGGCTTCGGACATATCGGGCAGACCGTCGCAAAGCTCGGCGCGGCGCTCGGCATGAAAATTCTCGTATACAGCCGCACGAAACGGGAGCTGCCCGAGCGTTATCAGTGGGCGGAGCTCGACGCGCTTTTCAAAAATGCCGATGTCGTCTCGCTGCATTGCCCGCTCACGGACGAGACCCGCGGGCTTGTGAATGCGGAGCGCCTTAACCTGATGAAGCCCACTGCGTTCCTTATCAATACGGCGCGCGGCGCAGTTGTGGACGAAGCTGCCCTTGCCGAGGCGCTGAATAGTGGCCGCATCGCCGGAGCGGGGCTTGACGTTCTTGTGCACGAGCCGCCGAAAAAGGATGACCCGCTGCTCACCGCCCAAAACTGTATCGTCACGCCGCACATCGCGTGGGCGTCTCGAGACGCGCGCGCCCGTCTCATTAAGACTGTCGCCGAGAACCTGAAAGCGTTCCGGAACGGCACGCCGCAGAACGTCGTTTCGTGATTTTACCGCTCTTTTCGCTTTTTGCGGAGACTTCAAAAGCCTTCTGTAAAAAGTAATGCAGAAAAGAGCAAAAGGCGAGAAATGAATCTCGCCTTTTGCTCTCTTTTGGGGAGGAGTTGTATTGAAAAGTCGCGGTAACGTTTACCGCAGAGCTCGTTGTCATTTGTTATGTCTCTATTATAGCGACTGAAATATCGATTGTCAACGGTTTCTGCAACAATCTCCCTTTTGCTATTGTCGCACAAATCAAAATAAAAATTTGTGTATACTTTGCACATATAAATTGAACGCGTTCTTCCACATAAGCCGTTTGAAATCGTATCTCACCCTTAAATTACCCGCATGTTCTCTGCTTTATACATGAAAAAGAGAATTTTGTGTTTGACGGAGGTTTTTCCATGATAAAGAAAAATGATTTGTTTGAAGCGGAGATCACCGCCATGACCGCCGAGGGCAGCGGTATCTGCCGCGCAGATGGCATGGCCGTGTTTGTGCCCGGTACCGCCGTGGGCGACCGCTGCGTCGTGCGCGTCGTAAAAGTCCTCAAAAAGTACGCATTCGGGCGGCTCGAGGAGCTGCTTACGACGTCGCCCGATCGCACCACACCGGATTGTCCCATTGCAGGCCCGTGCGGCGGCTGTGTTTACCGCCACATCACGTATGAAGCGGAGCTGAAGATCAAAACGCAGCGTGTCCGCGACGCCTTGGAGCGCATCGGCGGCTTTGAAAATATCCCCATGGAGCCGATCCTCGGCGCGCCGTCCCGCACGCGCTACCGCAACAAATGCCAGCTGCCCATCGGGCTTTCCAAAAACGGCGAAATGCAGATGGGCTTTTACGCCGTGAATTCCCACCGTATCATCGACACGCACACCTGCCTTTTGCAGCCCGAGGTATTTGATCGCGCGGCGGAAGCGTTCCGCGCGTGGCAAAAACTGAGCGGGGAGAGCATCTACGATGAAGCGGCGCACAGCGGCGTTTTGCGCCACCTTTACATGCGCTGCGGCGAAAAGAGCGGGGAGGTGCTCGTGTGCATCGTCGCGAACGGCGCAAAGCTGCACGGGGAAGACTTGCTCGTCAAAATGCTGCGCGAGGCTGTGCCGGAAATTACCGGCATTGTGTTAAACATCAACCGCGAGCGCACAAATGTCGTTTTGGGTCGCGAGCTGCGCACGCTGTGGGGCAAGCCCACGATCCGCGATACGCTCTGCAGGCTGGAGTTTGAAATTTCGCCCCACGCGTTTTATCAGGTGAACCGCACGCAGGCGGAGGCGCTTTACAACAAGGCCGCAGAGTACGCCGGGCTTACAGGTGCGGAAACGCTGCTTGACCTCTACTGCGGCACCGGCACCATCGGTCTTTCCATGGCGAGCCGCGCGAAGAAGCTCATCGGCTCGGAGATTATCCCCTCCGCTGTTGAAAATGCCCGCAAAAACGCCGCGCACAACCATGTCACGAACGCCGAGTTCCTTTGCGGTGACGCCAAAGACGCCGCGCGCATCCTCTACGAGCGCGGCGAGCGCCCCGATGTCATCGTCATTGATCCTCCGCGCAAGGGCTGCGATGCCGCCGTTATCACGACCATCGCCGCCATGCGCCCCATGCGCGTCGTCTACGTCTCCTGCGACCCCGCCACCCTCGCCCGCGATTTAAAGCAGTTTACCGCCGAGGACTATAATATTGAGGCCGTCACCCCCGTCGATATGTTCCCATGTACCGCGCATGTGGAGACGGTATGTCAGTTAGTTCTGAGAAAACCGGCAGTACATATCAACATTGATGTGGATGTTGAGGAACTGGTGCAGGATAAAAGAGGGACGGCAACCTATGGTCAGATCAAGGATTACGTTCTTGAACATAGTGGCTTGAAGGTCAGCAGTCTGTATATCGCACAGGTGAAGCAGAAGTACGGCATCATCGAGCGTGAGAATTACAACAAGACAAAGTCTGAAAACGTCAAGCAGCCCCAGTGCCCGCCAGAGAAGGAAAAGGCAATTACGGAGGCGTTGAAACATTTTGGAATGATTTGACTTCAACATAAGGAAAACCCGAAGCAGCACGGTAAAGGTACTGCTTCGGGTTTTTTACTGTTTGGCCTTATATGCTTCGCCCCAAGCCTGCATGGAATCCAGAATGGGCTTCAGGCTTTTACCGAGTTCCGTCAGCGAATACTCCACTCTCGGCGGTACTTCGGCGTAGACCTCACGGTGGACAAGCCCGTTTTCCTCCATCGCCCGGAGTTGGGCGGTCAAGACCTTCTGAGACACATTGCCTACGGACTTTTTCAGTTCCCCGAACCGCTTCGTTCCCGGCATCAGGTCACGCAGAATCAGCACCTTCCACTTATCCCCGATGAGGGTCAGCGTGGTCTCCACAGGACAGGCAGGAAGAGTGGCTTTTGCGGTCATTTCGCTCATATTTGAATCCCTCCCATAAAAATTTTTTCAAGCGCCAAATTGCCGGAAAACCCAGGAACGGCGCAATCGTTTCTTTCTGGTAACTACCCATTAGTTTCTATTTGGTAACTACGGCACAATATTGTGCTTACTTTACGAATTGGGGCTACGGCATTATTATAATGCCAGAGGCAAACGAAAGCAAGCCCAATTACCAAGGAGGTTACTCAAAATGAAAAAAATTCTTTCCCTCGCGCTGGCTCTTGCCATGATCGGCACAGCTCTCACCGGCTGCGGCTCCAAGGACGCTGCTACCAAAACACCCGCTGAAAACACCCAGCAGACTGCACCTGTCCAGCAGGAGCAGAGCCAGACCGAAAAGGCGCTGGCGCTCATCAACACCTTTGCCACCGGCGATACGGACACCGCCCGCAGCCTGTTGGCGGATGGCTACATCCAGCACAATCTGGCATACGGCACCGGTGCGGATGCCTTTATCGGTTCCGTGGAATATCTCGCATCCGCCGATGTGAAAACCACTGTGAACAACATCCGTGCTTTTGAGGACGGCGACAAGGTGTTCTTGCAGACGATTTACAATTTTGCCGGTGCCGGTGAGCAGGTCGCCTTTGACATCTTCCGCTTTGACGGAGACGGCAAGATTGCCGAGCATTGGGACAATCTGGCGGCGCTGGCCGAGCCGAATCCCTCCGGTCACACCCAGATGGACGGCACGATGGAGGTCACGGATCTGGATAAGACCGAGGAAAACCGGGAGCTGGTCAAGAATTTCCTCTACGATGTCATGCAGGGCAACAACCTCGATAAGACCCCGGATTACTTTGATGGTGATGCCTACATCCAGCACAACAGCGGCATTGCCGATGGTGTGTCCGGTCTGAATGCCGCACTGGGCGCTCTGGCGGAGCAGGGCATTTCCATGGTGTACGATGAAGTCCACATGGTTCTGGCGGAGGGTAACTTCGTCCTTGCCGTCAGCGAGGGTACCTTCGGCGGTACACCCACCAGCTACTATGACCTGTGGCGCGTGGAGAATGGCAAGATCGCCGAGCATTGGGATGTGATGGAGACCATCGCAGACCAGTCCACCTGGCAGAATCAGAACGGCAAGTTCTAATTGTTACCCGGAGGTAACCATACCACAATATTGTGCGTGCTTCACAAGTCGTACAAATCGCATTACAATCAAAGCATCAAGAGAAAAAACAAATTACGGAGGTACTTATCATGAATAAAGTCGTAGAATTTCTGAATGCCAACCCTGTGCAGTATCTTGCTACCGTCGGTCGTGACGGCAAGGCAAAGTGCCGTCCCTTCATGTTCGCGGGCGAGCTGGACGGCAAGCTGTGGTTCTGCACCAACAACACCAAGGACGTCTACAAGGATATGCGGGAAAATCCGGAGATCGAAATTTCGGTTTCCAGCCCGGAGTATGCGTGGATTCGTCTGCACGGCAAGGCTGTGTTCGAGAATAACATGGCCGCCAAGGAAATGTGCATCCAGAACCCCATCGTGAAGGGCCAGTACGGCGAGTCCACCAACCCCATCTTTGAGGTGTTCTATCTGGATAATGCCCACGGCGTTATCGCTGACTTCTCCGGCAACCCTCCCTACGAGTTCTAAGAAACTCTCTCAATTCAACATCTTCGGGGCAAGGTGAAATCCCTGACCGGCAGTAAAGTCTGCGAAGCGCAAAAGCGCCCGATACGGTGAGATTCCGTAACCGACGGTATAGTCCGGATGAAAGAAGATATGAGGAAGCAGCCCCGCAGGAAAACCCGTCCTGTGGGGCTGTTTCAAATCCCAGCATATCTTTTCCAAGGAGCAATCATGAATACCGTTTCCATCGAAAAAAGCAGAAAGACCGCTGTTCTTTCCGTCCGTACCATCTCCATGACCGCCATGCTGTCCGCAGTCGCTTATCTGCTGGCCTTTGTGGAGTTTCCCGTTCCTCTCTCGCCGTCCTTTGCGAGAATGGACTTATCTGACCTTCCTGCACTCATCGGCGCATTTGCCTTTGGACCGCTCTCCGGTCTGCTGATTGAACTTGTCAAAAACGCCTTGCAGCTTCTGACCACCTCCACCGGAGGCATTGGCGAGATCGCCAACTTCCTGATGGGCGCAGCCTATGTGGTCACTGCGGGTTTCATCTATAAACGCCATAAAACGAAGAAAACTGCGCTGGCCGCCTGCGTCCTTGCAAGCGTCGTTATGGGTATCGCCGCAGCACTGGCAAATTACTTCATCCTGCTGCCGCTGTTTGAGAACTTTATGCCACTGGATCAGCTCATTGCCTCCTTTGCCGAGTTCCTGCCTTTTATCCATACCAAGCTGGATGTGGTACTGTTCAATGCGTTCCCCTTTAATCTGCTGAAAGGGCTCGTCATCGGCGGCGTGACGATGCTGATCTATAAACGGCTCACGCCGATCCTGAAAGGACGTTGACGGTATGACGAAACAAGATTATCTGAAACTGCTGGTGGAGAGCATCCACTCCACCACCATTGCCACCATCGGTGCAGACAGCCACCCCCAGACCCGCGTGATCGACATGATGCTGTGGGATGAACAGGGTGTGTATTTTCTCACCGCCAAGGGCAAGGCGTTCTACGCCCAACTCATGGAGCAAGGCTTCATCGCCCTGTCCGCCACAAAGGACAAAATCTCGATCTCCCTGCGGGGCAAGATCAGGAATATCGGCAGCGAGAAGCTGGATGAGATTTTCGAGAAAAACACTTATATGCAGTCCATCTATCCCGGCGATACCCGCAGTGCGTTAGAGGTGTTCTGCTTGTACGAAGCGGACGGGGAGTATTTTGACATCAGCGACCCGGCACACATCGTCCGGGACAGCTTCACCATCGGCAAAGCGGCACAGGAAGCACCGGGTTACTATGTGGGCGAAGGCTGCATCGGCTGCAAGCTGTGCTACTCCGTCTGCCCGCAGAAGTGCATCGACATTACCAAGAAGCCGGTGGTCATCGACCAGCACCGCTGCCTGCACTGCGGGCGGTGTGCGGAAACCTGCCCTAAACAGGTTATCGAAAAGAGGGTTTGACTATGAACCAGAGCGAAAAAAGACTGTTTCTCATACAATCTCTGCTGAACGAACGTCCCTCCTGTCAGAAGCAGATCATCCCGGCGGATTCCGAGCGGCAGAATATTTTACTGCGCGGGCTGATGAATGTCCGTAGACCGGTGCGCATTGGTGCGGATTTTCTGCAAGTGCAGGACGCCTATCTGCAAGACGAAACCGCCGCAAAGGGTATCACGGATATTGCCGACCTGACACCCATTCAGCCGGGGCTGTATCTCTGGCAGGGCGATATTACGACGCTCAAGTGCGATGCCATCGTCAACGCGGCAAACTCCGGCATGACCGGCTGCTATATTCCCAACCATCGCTGCATTGACAACGCCATTCACACCTTTGCGGGTGTAGAACTGCGCCTTACCTGTGAGCAACTGATGGAACAGCAGGGCTATCCCGAACCCACCGGACAGGCGAAAATCACCCCGGCGTTTAATCTGCCCTGCCGCTATGTGCTGCATACGGTCGGTCCGATCATCAGCGGTCGAGTAACCAAAGAGGACAAAGAACTGCTTGCCTCCTGCTATCGCTCGTGCTTGGAGCTGGCGGCAGAAAACGATCTGGAAAGCGTGGCGTTCTGCTGTATTTCCACAGGGGAGTTTCATTTTCCAAACGATCTGGCGGCAGAAATCGCGGTTCGGACGGTCAAAGAATATCTCAAAAAGCAAACCAGCGTCAAGAAGGTGATCTTCAATGTTTTCAAGGATTTGGACAAAGCCATCTACGAAAAGCTGCTCTGAGCCGATGGAACGGCTGAAAGCAGCATTACAGGACTGTGATGCCGTGGTGATCGGAGCCGGAGCCGGACTGTCCACGGCGGCGGGCTTCACCTACACCGGCGAACGGTTTGAAAAATACTTTTCCGACTTTGCGGCAAAGTACGGTATCCAAGATATGTATTCCGGCGGCTTTTTCCCGTTTGCCACGCCGGAGGAGCATTGGGCGTATTGGAGCCGATACATCTACATCAACCGCTATATGGATGCCCCCAAACCGGTCTATGATGCCATCTTAAAGCTGGTACAGGACAAGGATTATTTTGTCATCACCACGAACGTTGATCACTGCTTTCAGAAGGCTGGCTTTGACAAGAAGCGGCTGTTCTACACGCAGGGCGATTATGGCCTATTCCAGTGCAGTGAGCCGTGCTGTCAGGAAACCTTTGATAACGAAGCCGTGATCCTCGAAATGGTCAAACGGCAGGAGGACATGAAAATCCCGTCAGAGCTGCTCCCGGTCTGCCCCCACTGTGGGAAACCCATGACCATGAACCTCCGCAGCGATGATACCTTTGTGGAGGACGAGGGCTGGCACAGAGCAGCAGAACGGTATGAGGATTTTCTCCGTACCCGTACGGGTGGCAAAATTCTCTTCCTTGAATTAGGCGTAGGCTACAATACCCCAGTCATCATTAAGTACCCTTTCTGGCAGATGACAGCCAAGAATCCAGAAGCTACCTACGCCTGCATCAACCAAGGTCAGGCAGTTTGCCCTCAAGAAATTGAGCAACGATCAATCTGCATGAATGCAGATATTGGACAGGTTTTGCAGAGCCTGTCTGATGCTGCAATTCAATAAAAGAAAGCAGTTCTACCACGCACGTATTGTGTGATAGAACTGCTTCTTTTGCATTTTCTGAGCAGGTGTTCCAAACTGTATTTTTACAGCTTGGGTACTCGCAGCGAAGAAAATATGGGGTGTTCAGAGGGGGGGAATCCCCTTTGACGCAGGGTTTCCAATAGGGGCGCGAGCATCCCTGTTGGCACACGATTTTGCTTGCAAAGTCTAGTGTGTTATACCTTTGCTTCCGGCTGACGCGGGAAAGGGGCTGGCTTCGCCATCTGCTGTACGGGCAGATAGCGGTTGACAGACACTTTTCTGCGGCAGTAGGACAGGCGGATTTTGTGACACCAAGGTGACACAAATGCAGGATTTTTGAGAAGCAAAATCCGACTGGCCGGAGAAGGAAGCAGAGGTATATACCGCCCTCGTCCCGCCGCAGCGACACACTAAAACCACCACGGCAGTTCCAGCCAGAGGTTGTCCATCGCAGTATCTTCTAACGTCTTTGCGCGGCTCTCCCGCAGATTGAAATGAATTGCTGAGCCGATCATCGTATGCTCCACATCGTCCGTAAAGCCATAGCGGTACAGCAGATAGGCTTGCTCACGCTCGGAAAGTCTGCCCAAACCTTCGTACAGCTCACGCATGGTTTCTTTGTCCACATAAATCTGTTCCGGAGATTTGACGGTCGGATCAGCAATGGCTTCAATGCGCATCAGCCGTTCCTCACCGGGAAGGATCTCATCCAACCGGATTTTCTGCAAGGCAAGTCCGTCTGTGGTGCTGGTCATTCTCTGCTCATATTGGGAGAAAACATCCCGTATCAGGTCGGTCATGGTGTTGCGGATGAACGGTGCGGCGTAAGTCAAAAACTTGATGCCCTTACTGCTGTCAAAGAGGGGAATGGCGGTCAGCAGACCGAGGCAGCCCTCCTGTTCCAGATCGCTGGTTTCTGTACTGAGGTCACTCTCTGCCAGATTGGACTTCATATAAATCTCATTGGCGGTTTTGCGGATGAAACCCATATTGTTTTTCAGAAGAAGGTCACGAGCCTCTGTGTCCCCTTTTTGAGCCAGCGCACAAAGCTGCTCATTGTCCTGCTTCTTCATCGCCCTTCTCCTGTAATGGGGCTTGCTCTAAGGTGGTCTGGAAAAAGCCAGTCAACGCCTGTCCAAGCGTATTCAACGCATCCCGATTGACACCATCCAAGCCAGCCACACTGCCGATAATCAGATCAGATACCTGCTCCGGTGTAATGGTTGGATTTGTCATATCCTGTCCCTTTGCAACCTCTGTAAACATTCTTTTAGCTTGCTCTGCGGTCATCGACTGCATGGCAGCAAAGTCATTGCCGATTTCCTTTTTCACTTCCTTGACCGCCAGCATAAACTGATTTTCAATGGTGACAAGGTCAGCTTGATAAACTGATGTTCTCAGATGTGCGATGTCCCGTGCAGCTTGTTCGCCAGCTTCCGTTTTTACCGTTTTCCGCGTCAGGCTACTGATAGTCGTATATAGCTGGTTCTGTGCAGCATACCCGGCGGCAACCGTATCGTTGAAATACTGCTCCAATATGTAGGTCAAATCAAGAAAACGAGGGCTTTCCAGCAGGTAATTGACTACCTGAGCGTTTGCTTTTCCGGCATAGAGGTTTCTTGCCGCCTGTGCAGATAAGCCAAGCTCGTCAATGGCATAATTCTTTTTGTCAGGGACATTGGTTATGCCTAAAAGAAAGTCGGTGGAGACATTAAAAGCTCTGGCAATACGGATGATATTCTCGTCTCCGAGCTTGTCCGTCTTTCCGGTCAGAAACCGGCTGAGTAAGCTGTCTCCGCAGCCGATTTTCAGCGCAAGGTCTGTCTGGGATACTTTATGGTATTTCATCAGATCGGCAATGCGCTCCCGGACAGTACCGGGTAAAAAGGTGTTCGCCATCGCTTATGTCCCCCTTTCCTCTGTCGGCTTTTTGATATATTTTCCGCTTCGGATTCTGGCATCGGCAGGCTTTTCTGCATCCGCCGGGATAATCCAGCGGCTTCCTGCCCGCTGTGCGCCGGTGATGCGCCCCTCATTACAGAGAACGTTCACGCGCCGATGGGAGATGCCCCATTTCTCTGCTGCTTCAAAGGTTGACAGGTATTTCATTCGCATTCGCCCTCCTTCCCCAAAACTAACTTTATTATATTCAATAAGTGGAATAATATCAAGGCATATCTTGTGAACATTCGCCGTCCTGTGATTTTTGCATTTTTGCAAAAATTCAGGGCGGCTTTTTCTTTTTTTTTGCGGAAATGCCGGATTTTCCGGCTCAACCCGTTTTTCTCCGTATATTCAGGTGACAAGAGGAAATTGTCAAAAAATTACGGAGGTATTTGTATGAATCTTTTTGAAAACGTCAAGGCGGTGGTCACAGTGAGACAAGCTGCCGAACACTACGGTTTGAAGGTCGGGCGCGGCAATATGGCCTGCTGCCCCTTCCACAATGACCACACGCCCAGCATGAAGCTGAATGAGGATTACTTCTACTGCTTCGGTTGCGGAGCAACTGGTGACGTGATCGGCCTTACGGCAAGGCTGTTCAATCTGAGCAACTATGAGGCGGCGCAGAAGCTGGCGTATGACTTTGGGATTGACCCGGACAAGCCCCCTGCTGCGGCAGCACTGCGGAAACCGAAATACCCGCTGGCAAAGGCGTTCCAGAGAGAGAAACTGCACTGTCGGCGGGTGTTATGCGATTATCTGCATCTTTTGGAGCATTGGAAGGTGCAGTACGCACCCGAAACACCGGAGGATACTCTTGATGACCGTTTCGTGGAAGCCTGCCAGATGCTCGATTATATCGAGGATTTGACAGATATTTTAACCTTTGCAGAGTTGGAGGCTCGTGTGAAAACTGTGGATATGCTTCAAAAAGATGGCATGATCGACCGGCTGGAAGAACGCCTGAAACGGACGGCAAAGGAGGTGGATGCCCGTGACGAAACGGAAATCGGCTAATTTAGACGCGCCCATCTGGTTTGATGGCACAAATATCAATGAGGCGCTGTTCTGTGATGAATTTCTGAGCAGCCGGAAAATCATCTTTGCCAACGGTGCTTTCTTTACGCCGGACGGCAGAGTGACCGATGATCTGCCGCTTCGTGGCGAGATCTACGAAGAACTGAAATGCTGCGCCGTGAACAACATCCCCCGCAAAATCACAAACATTCTGGAAGTGATGAAGCTGGCGGCTCATGTAGAGGATTTCGTGCCGGAGACAGACAAAATCCATCTGGCAAACGGCACGTTGGCGCTGGACGGCAGCTTTACTGAGGGCAAACCTGATATTGTACGCAGCAGACTTCCGGTGGCGTACCGTCCGGATGCCCCAGTACCTGCCCTCTGGCTATCCTTTTTGGATGGATTGCTGTATGCGGAGGACATCCCCACCTTGCAGGAGTTCATCGGTTATTGTCTGATTCCCAGCAACAAAGGGCAGCACATGATGGTGATTAAGGGAAACGGCGGCGAGGGCAAGTCGCAGATCGGCGCGGTGTTGGGGGCGCTGCTTGGCAGCAGCATGAAGGACGGCAGTATCGGCAAAATCTCCGAAAATCGATTTGCCCGTGCCGATCTGGAACACATTCTGCTGTGCGTGGATGACGATATGCGGATGGAGGCGCTGCGGCAGACCAACTACGTCAAGTCCATCGTGACCGCCCAAGGCAAGATGGATCTGGAACGCAAAGGCAAGCAGAGCTACCAGGGGTGGATGTTTGCCCGGCTGCTGGCGTTCTCCAACGGTGATCTGCAAGCACTCTATGACCGAAGCGACGGATTTTACCGCCGTCAGCTTGTGCTGACCACCATGGAAAAGCCTGCGGGACGGGTAGATGATCCTGACCTTGCCGAAAAGATGAAAGCAGAGGTCGAGGGTATCTTTCTATGGGCGTTTGAGGGCTTGCAGCGGCTTGTTGCCAACAACTTCAAGTTCACAGAAAGTCAGCGTACACGGGATAATCGGGAGGCAGTCAGGCGGGATAACAACAACGTCTTTGATTTTCTCGAATCAGAGGGCTATATCCGGCTGAAAGCAGACTGCACCATCAGCTCCAAGGAATTGTACGAAATTTATCGGATGTGGTGTGAGGAAAACAATCTGACGCCGCTAAAGCGCCGCAGCTTCAGTGAGAGTGTGATTGCGAACCAGAACAAGTACAATCTGGAATACTGCAACAAGATCACCAACGCTGCCGGACGGCGCGTATGTGGCTTTTTCGGTATTGAGGCAGTTGCCAGACCCAATATCAACGGGTTTTCCGATGTTTCAGAGCGTACGTACGTACCGGATGACTGGTGATGATTTTTCTGCGACTGTGCTGTGTACGTATGTACGCAGCGTTTTGCCCCAAACGACGCTATATAGGAAGAATGCTGACCGGCAGAACCTATATTTGGAGGGCGTGAATCAAGACAAGTGAAATCCGCAAAGAATTTGACCGTTGACAGAAATGGCTTCACGAAACCGCGCTGCTCGGAACTGCGTACCGGCATTACGAAAAAAGTGTGCATCTGCACGGTTTTATGAAATGCCACACGGTTTCGTAAAGTCGATACCCCTCACCTATGAAAGGGCATCGACCGCCGCGTTTCCAGCGGATTTGAGCAGAACAGATTTTTACACCAGACAGCGAAGCGGATGCGCCGAATGGCGTGTTGGCATCGCTTTTTCATGATCTGAATTATGGGAGGATTTGAATATGAGTGTACGCAACGAAATCAAGGCGCAGATCGTCCGCGCCGGTTTTACCATGCAGGAGGTTGTTGATCTTCTTCATGACGAATATGGTTGGTCCGACAGCGTCTCCAACCTGTCTGCCAAGCTGCAAAGGGAGAGCATCCGCTACAAAGAAGTCATGGAGCTTGCTGATGTGCTGGGCTATGACCTTGTATGGAAACGGAGGGAGAGATAAATGAGTAAGCCGCAGTTTGCCATTCTCCGATTTGCCAAGTACAAAGGACCGGAAATTTCCAATATTGAAGCACACAATGAGCGAACCAAAGAGAATTACGCCAGCAATCCAGACATCGACAAGAGCCGCAGCCACTTGAATTTTCACCTGATTACGCCGGAACAAAAATACCGGGCAGAGGCAGAGCGACAGATCAAGGACGCTGGCTGCCGTACACGCTCGGACAGCGTGCGCGTGGTGGAAGCGCTGGTGACGGCCAGCCCGGAGTTCTTCAAGGGTAAGAAAAAGGGCGAGGTCAAAGCCTATTTTCAGGAGGCGCTGGACTTTATTCAGCAGCACCAAGACCCGAAAACCATCATATCCGCCGTGGTGCATATGGACGAGAAAACGCCCCATATGCACCTTTCTTTTGTCCCGCTGACGGAGGACGGGCGGCTCTGCGCCAAGGAGATTGTCGGCAACAAGAAGAAGCTGACGCAGTGGCAGGACAGGTTTTGGGAGCATATGGTCAAAAAATACCCCGATTTGGAGCGGGGCGAGAGTGCCAGCAAGACCGGGCGCGACCATATTCCGCCGAGGGTGTTCAAGGAAATGACCCGCCTGACCAAGCAGAAGGCCAAGCTGGAAGAATTGCTTTCAGGCGTCAATGCGTTCAATGCCAAGGGAAAAGCAGCAGAAATCGGCGCTTTTTTGGACAAGTATATCCCGGCTGTGGAGCAGATGCACACGACGCTGAAAAAGTACAATACGGCGTTTATCGCCACGACCGCCGAGAACAAAAAACTGAAAAAGAAAACGGAGCAGTTGGCGCGGTCGCTGGACAAGGCCACGCAGGAAAGTACCTTGAAAAAGCTGGCCGACGCCAAACTGCACCGGGATTATGAGGATGCTGTCGCCGTGCTGGATCGTATTCCGCAGGAAGTGCTGGCGGCATATACGCACAGAACGGAGAAAGAGAGGGAGACTGCCTATGGTAGATGAATGGAGCGGCTTCGCTGCTTTGCTGGCAAATTTGATTGAAAAGTATGCCGTGGTTCTGGATCTTGACGCGCTGCCCGATCTCGTCATAGAGGAATCCATGCCCGAAAAAGTCGAGGCAGATGATATGATTCACGAAAATAATATTGAATCAGCGAAAGCGGCATGATATAATTATCATGAAATAAGTGTCCAAACCGCCATTGCAGGAGCTTTTGCTCCTGCAATGGCAGAAAACGAGGTGAAGTGACCATGGAACGCTGGGAGAATGAGCAGAACAATTCTGAAATGATGATTTATACCACAGAGGATGGCTTGACAAAGATCGAAACGACCTTCGATGGAGATACCGTTTGGCTGTCCATTGACCAGATGGCGGAGCTGTTTCAGCGAGACAAATCTACCATTTCCAGACATATCAAGAACATTTTCACTGAGGGCGAATTGAAGCGAGAAGCAGTTGTTGCAAATTTTGCAACAACTGCCGCTGACTGCAAAACCTATCAGGTGGATTACTATAACCTCGATGTCATCATTTCCGTTGGCTATCGTGTGAAATCCCAGCGCGGTGTGCAGTTCCGCATCTGGGCAACGGGAATTTTGAAGGAGTATATGCGAAAGGGTTTTGCCCTGGATGACGAGCGCCTGAAAAATCTGGGCGGCGGCGGATACTTCAAGGAACTGTTGGAGCGCATCCGCGACATCCGCGCTTCCGAGAAGGTGTTTTATCGACAGGTGCTTGAAATCTACGCCACCAGTATTGACTATGACCCCAAGGCGGAAATCTCTATTCAGTTTTTCAAGAAAGTCCAGAACAAAATCCACTATGCCATTCACGGGCAGACAGCGGCGGAGGTCATTTACACACGTGCCGACGCGGAGAAGGAATTTATGGGCTTGACCACCTTTGCGGGCAATCAGCCCACGCTGAAAGAGGTGGTAGTTGCCAAGAACTATCTGAACGAGAAAGAGCTTCGTGCTATGGGGCAGCTTGTGTCCGGATATCTGGATTTTGCGGAACGACAGGCAGAACGGGAACAGGCCATGACCATGCAGGATTGGTCGGAACATCTGGATCGGATTCTGACCATGAGCGGAGAACAGTTACTGGTTGGCAATGGAAGCGTCAGCCACAAGCAGGCCATCGACAAGGCGACCGGCGAGTACAGAAAATACAAAGCCCGCACCCTCAGCGAAGTGGAGCAGGATTATCTGGATTCCATCAAGCTGTTGGAGCAGAAAACGGATAACAAGCAAGGCTGACTGAGGATATGCCCATGAAAAAAGAAAAGATAAAAGTTTATATCTACACGCGGGTGTCCACCGCTATGCAGATTGACGGATATTCTCTGGATGCCCAGAAGTCCCGAATGAAAGCCTTTGCTGACTTCAACGATTATGAAATCGTGGGCGAATACGAGGACGCCGGAAAATCCGGTAAGTCCATAGAGGGCAGAATCCAGTTCAATCAGATGATGGAGGACATCAAGTCCGGCAAGGACGGCGTATCCTATGTGCTGGTGTTCAAGCTGTCCCGCTTCGGCAGAAATGCGGCGGATGTGCTGTCCACCTTGCAGGTGATGCAGGATTTCGGTGTCAATCTGATTTGTGTCGAGGATGGTATTGATTCCTCCAAGGATGCCGGAAAGCTGATGATCTCCGTTTTGTCGGCGGTTGCGGAAATTGAGCGTGAAAACATCCGTGTGCAGACGATGGAGGGCAGAATCCAGAAAGCCCGTGAGGGGAAATGGAACGGCGGCTTTGCGCCTTATGGCTACAAGCTGGAAAAGGGGCAGCTTTTCATCAACGAGGAAGAGGCAGAAGCAATTCGTGTAATTTTTGACCAGTATGTGCATACGGATACCGGTGCAAACGGTCTTGCAAAATACCTTGCAACCCATGGGATTCACAAAATCCAAAGGCAAAACGGGAAAAATCCCCTGTTTGATTCTGCGTTGATCCGCAGGATTCTGAAAAATCCGGTTTACTGCGGGAAAATCGCCTATGGTAGACGCCGGACGGAGAAGGTGCATGGCACACGAAATGATTACCGTCTTGTGGAGCAGGATGACTATTTGCTGGTTGACGGACTGCATGAGGGAATTGTCTCCGAAGAACTATGGCATAAGGCGCAGGTCAAGCTGTTGGCACAAGCGGAAAAATACGAACGCGTCAACAGAGACAAGGATACAAAAATACATCTGTTGTCCGGCATTGTGAAATGCCCAGTTTGCAGCGTAAGAATGTATGGAAACAAAAGCATCAAGCATAAAGCAGATGGTACGAAATACAAGGACTTCTTTTATTACGGCTGCAAGCACCGCACGATGACCCATGGACATAAATGCGACTTCAAGAAGCAGATCAACGAAGAACTGCTGGACAGCGCCGTGGCGGAGGTTATCGTCAAGCTGGTAAGCAATCCGAAGTTCGCCGCCATGATGCAGGAAAAAGTCAGTATGAAGGTGGATACCTCTGCCATTGAGCAGGAAATCAGCAACTATGAAAAGCAGCTTCGTCAGGCTTATTCTACCAAATCCAAGCTAATTGAAGAAATCGACTCTCTTGACCCAGACGACCGTCATTACCGCAGACGGAAATCTGATCTTGATGATCGGCTCTATGGGATGTATGATAAGATTGAAGAATTGGAATCTCTGCTGATTGCAGCCAGAGCCAAGAAACAGGCCATTGAGGCAGAAAAGCTGACCGGCGATAATATCTACAAGGTTCTGATCTACTTCGATCAGCTCTATGGAAAGATGGATGACAGAGAGAAACGGCAGCTGATTGAGGAACTGATCTCTGAAATCCAGATTTACGAGGAACGCCAGCCCAACGGTCAGTGGCTCAAGTCCATCAAGTTCAAGCTCCCAATCATTGCGGAGGATATGAGTTTGAGTTTGGACAACGATGCACATATTGAGACGGTTGTACGCTTAAAACAGAACAAGTAGGTGAAAATTCATGCAGTACAAGGCCGAAAATAAGCTTGATATTTTTGAGTTTCATGATGCGGAGCTTTCGCTCGGTTGCTTCGATAAAAACACACTTGTGTTTAGCGCCACGCATTTGAATATTCACAAGCACACGAAGCAAAACCCGGGAGATTGTGACTTGGAGATCGAGCGGGCGGTACTTCGGTTTGAGCACATGGAAAGCGTAACGTTTGAGAACAGAAGACCGATTGAAAACGGTAATCCGGTCGGAGAACAGATCGTGCTTGAAGGTGCCGATGCGGTGAAGGAAATGCTTTCCGGCTTTGTAAAGGGAATCAGAGTATTTGCCCTCTTTGAGGAAAATCGGCGGATTATCATGGATTGCATTACGGACGGCATAGAAGTAGACTTTACATTTTTCACCATCGCCTTTACGCCGCAGACGACTTCTGTCGAGTGGGACGCGTATATCGGCCCGGCTTGGTATGAAACTTAAATCGTTACGGCTTTTCTGCAAGATAAATTGATAACGCTGCTAAAATGTTGACAACATAATACCAACCTATTATAATAAAATCCGGCTTTATTAGTATTTATGTTTTTCGTTGTGATAGGAGGATAAAATGTTAAAAACCGTCCTGCTCCAGAAAATAAAACCGTACCGTCGGGTAAATAAAAAAGGCTTCACGCTTATGGAAATGCTGATTGTCGTGGCTGTCATCGCGATACTCATTGCGGTCGCGATTCCGGTTTTCAGCGCACAGCTTCATAAGGCAAGGGTCGCAACGGACTGGGCGAACCTGCGGTCGTTTTACGCCGACATACAAACGGATTATATGACAACAGGGGAGCAAAACCCGAAAGTCCCCGTAGATTGGCACACAAACCCAGCTTACGACTGGCATTCGGTGACGTTTTTGAACGGGCAGAAAGTCAAAATGAAAGCAGGCTTCTGCGCGGTGAGTTTTACAAAAGATGTGGGTTATTCGATCGAATACGAGTGTAACGACGGACACCCAGCGTGCCATCTCAGCCTGCCTGCACAATAATATCTTGTTTAGAAGACTTTGTGCATTTTATGTGCAAAGTCTTTTTTATGTTCTCGATTCCCTCGGCATCGGTGCTATGCCGGATGCCGAGGCGTTTGGCGATGTCGGCGTTGATACATTCGGCCATATCGCCGATACCGTGAAAGCGATGGAGACCCCGAACCTCAAAAAGCTTGGCATGCTGAACCTCCACCCAACAAAAGATATGCTGCTTGCAGCTTTCGGAGCTGCTATAAAAGATGTCTTTTTCGTAGTATCCGTCAAGCAAAAAAGAGAGTTCTGCTGGCGGTTTTTTACTTTTTCCTCTACACTGGAGGAAAAGGGGGAGATGCTTTTGGAACGACCGGTATTCAGCTTTTTTTCAAAACTTATTATGCCGCTGTTTTACGATAAAAAGTTTTTGCGTGGCCGCTGGTTTGAGGAATCCAGTCTCGGCTGGACATGGTGCTGGCGAAACTTGTGGATGCAGAAGGTAAAGGGCATCAATCGCGATATTCCGTTCCCGGTTTTTTTCCGCAATGAAGTAAGCAGCGCGGAAAATCTGGTTTTCGACCCGGATGATATGAACGATTTTAACGCGTTCGGCTGCTATTTTCAGAATTTCGCCGCCAAAATCGTCATTGGCAAAGGCAGTTATATCGCGCCGAATGTCGGTCTCGTCACGGCGAACCATGTGCTGACCGATTTGGAGCAGCATCAGCCCGGCAAAGACATCGTGCTCGGCAAAAACTGCTGGATCGGTATGAATTCCACCGTTTTGCCCGGCGTGGTGTTGGGCGACCACACCGTTGTGGGTGCGGGTTCGGTTGTGACGAAAAGCGTATCCGTCAGGCCATGGAAATGCTCACGCAGACAAACGACCGTGTGCTGAACATCTGCTACGCCTGTGGCTTCAATAATATCAATCATTTTAACCGTATTTTCAAATCCATCGTGGGCGTTTCGCCCACCCAGTACCGTTCTGCAAACCGCGAGGAAGCGCAGAACTGATTTGATTTTTGTAAAACTGTTTTGGGTTGACACGGTGAAAAAAAGCGGTATATAATAATAGAAAAATACTGCGAAGCAGAAGGTTTTGTGAACCATCTGCTATCCCGCCAAACTCTGTCTCTCAAAATCAAAACACAGCTTACCCGCATCACGGAAAGCCGGAAAACGCATCCGGCAGAGAACCTCCCCGAAGACGACCTCAAAAAGCTCCGAAAATATCTCATCGCCGAAATTCGAAAGTGAGGGAAAACATGAAAGGCCCAAAAACGCTCTACGTCTCCGATTTAGACGGCACATTATTACGTCATGACCAAACCGTCTCGCCGTTCACGGCGGAAACAATCAATACACTGACGGCGCGCGGCATGCTGTTTTCCTACGCCACGGCGCGCTCGCTCGTCACCGCGAAAACAGTCACTAAGGGGCTCAACACGCACTTTCCGCTTATCATCTATAACGGGGCGTTTGTGCGCGATAACGTCACGGAGGAAATTTTGCTCGCAAATTACTTTGACGCTTCCGTGTACGCGGTTTTAGATGAACTCTTCAAGGCGAATATCTACCCCATCGTGTACGCAAATGTGGACGGCAGAGAACATTTTTCCTTTATCTATGAAAAGTGCACGCCCGGCCTGAAGGACTTTGCCGATACCCGCGTAAACGACCCCCGTACCCGCGAGGTGTATACGACAGAAGAGCTCACGCGCGGCGATCTTTTCTATATCACCTGCATCGGTGATCCGCAAAAACTCGCGCCATTTTACGAAAAATACCGCGAAACCTACCACGTTGTCTACTCCAAAGACATCTACTCCGGCGAGCAGTGGCTCGAAATCATGCCGAAAACCGCATCCAAAGCGAACGCCGTCCGCGAGCTGAAAGAGAAGCTCGGCTGCGAAAAGCTCGTCGTCTTCGGCGACGGCAAAAACGACCTTGATATGTTCCACGCTGCGGACGAAGCTTACGCCGTTCAAAATGCCGACAAAGAACTGAAAGCCGCCGCCACCGCCATCATCGGCAGCAGCAACGAAGACGGCGTAGCCAAATGGCTTTTGGAGCACGCAATTTTTTAAATCCCGGAGGAAAATATGTACATTTATTACCCAAGCTGTAACTTTAGCGCTGCAAGTCCCGCAACGGCAAAAAAAGTCAAAGCGTATTTTGAAAAGCAAATGCCGGTTGCCGGCTGCTGCCGCGTCGACAAAAGAGAGAGTTCCCCTGGGGATATCGCGCTTTACATCTGTCAGGCATGCCGCGAAACGCTCGAAGACAAAGTGAAAACGCAGTCGATGTGGGAATATCTCGATGCCTTAAAAGATTTCAACTTTCCGAACCTAAACGGTCAAAAATTCTATGTGCAGGATTGCTGGCGCGACCGCAATCACCCGGAGATCCACGAAGCCGTGCGCAGCCTTTTAAAGAAAATGCACGCGGAAGCGATAGAGATCGAGCATAACCGTGAAAAATCCATATTCTGCGGCAACCTGCATTACGAAACGGATGATCCGCGTCTCAAAAACTACCCGAATACTCCACTGTACAAGCTGCCCGAAGACCTGCAAACCTCTCTCATGCAGCATTATGCCGCGCAGTTTGACCCCCAAATCCCGGTGCTGTGCTACTGCAACCGCTGTTATGAATGCCTTCGCATGGGCGGTGCAGCCGCCGTTCACCTGCTCGATATCGCTTTTTCTGAAATGTAAAGACAGATTTGTTTCCTTTCAGACAGGAAACGAACCGCAAAATCGCCTATACTGAATACAGCGACAGAGAAAAGGGGAGAGCGTAAATGGAGTGGCTGCCCGGCAACAAGGAGTACGACCTTGCCGGCAAGTACAACATCGAGTGGTATTCCGCAGACGGCGACCCGGACAGCACCGACTACGAGTCCGCTATCTGGATCCCCGTTATCCCGAAAAAGTAAAATCTTATCACGCCATAAGAAAACTGCCCTACCGATGCGCAAAACGGCAGGGCATCTCCTATTTTATGTCGGTTCCCGGGTAAAACCGTGCCAAAATTTCGTCAACCGTCATGCCGCCTTCCGCAAGCGTTATGGCGGCCGCTTGACTCATGCCCACGCCGTGCCCATAGCCGAGCGTCGCAAATGTGAACGCGTCGTTTTCATACGTCACCGTAAAACTCGCGCTGCGTAAACCGAGCGCCTCCCGCACATGCACGCCTGTCATTTCCACCCCGCAGACCGTAAGCTTTTCCACATATCCCGTGTCAAAATATTGAATATCCGAAAACCATTTTCCCGGCGCATCGTCAAATGAAATTTCCGAGAAATCGGCTCGTATCTCGTCTTCCGTAAACGTTGCCGCGCTCTGAAACCCCTGCGCCAAAAGGTCGCTCGGGCACGCCACAGCGGTGAGGTACGGGTAGCTTTTTTCCGGCCACACGTTTTCAAACGGCTGCGTGCACCCGGCAGAAATCGCAAAATAACACGCGTTGATCGGCTCGTTTTCAAAATAAATTTCTTTGTCGAGCACCGATAAGCACAGCGCCCGCACGCGGTTTTGTTCTTCGTCCGTCAGCCCCGCGTCGGTCGTGTAGATGCTCTTTTCCGCGCTGTCACAGGTAAAATCAAAATCTTTCCCCGTGTTTTCCCGCCGCTTGCGGTCATAGAGCGTGTGTATCGCGATGATTTGTGCCTTTAACGCCTCGTCGGGGGCAGAAACAGCCATCTCACACGGCAGCGCCCCGCAGAGAAAATCCAGATCGTTCACTGTGCGGACCGTCTCTGTTGCCGTGTCGTAAATGCGAAAAACAGATTCGCTTTTTGCCGTGCCGTTCTCCGCAAACAGCAGCGGCGTTACCGCGCAAAACAGATACAGCGCACCCAAAAACGCGAAAAACCTGCGTACCGGCCATTTTGATTTCAGCTTCATTTTACACCTCAAGATGAAAAAACTTATTGTCACTCATGCAATATTTTGTGCTAAATTTATTTTTTGTAGAATAAATCAAGATAAAAATGAAAGATATTGAGTTTCATAATTCAAAAATGCTTGACGAAACCGCAACTCTGCGCTATTATATATCTACTACGCGAAAATGTGCGGAACGCAGTGCGAAGAGCCGCGCAGGAAAGGATGAGCAGTTTTGGAAAGATTGATAAACGAAAGTGCAAGCAGCACAACAGTCAGCGAGCTTTGCGCCGAGTATCGTGCCAATAACCAGATTACAAAGGATGAATACGAGCTTTACCACGTCAAACGCGGCCTGCGCAACCGCGACGGCACCGGTGTCATGGCCGGCCTTACGCACGTCTGTAACGTGCACGGCTACCTCATCAGCGACGGCGTGAAGATTCCGGATAGCGGCCGCCTCACATACCGCAGCATGAATGTTGTGGATATCATCAACGGCTGCCGCGCGGAAGGACGTTTCGGCTTTGAAGAAGTCGTGTGGCTTTTGATCTTCGGCAAGCTGCCCGATGAACGCCAGTATAACCGCATCTGTCAGCTCCTTTACGAAAACCGCGAGCTGCCGGAATACTTCCCCGAGGACGTCATTATGAAAAACCCGTCGCGCGACGTGATGAATAAGCTCGCGCGTGCCGTTTTGACGCTCTATTCCTACGATGACGACCCGGACGATCTCTCACTCGAAAATAACATGCGCCAAAGCATCTCGCTCATTGCGCGTATGCCGGCCATCATGACGTATGCCTATCAGGTCAAGCGCCGCCATTACGATAAACAGACCATGTTTTTCCACCCGTTCGAGCCGCAGCACAAAACGGCGGAGGCGATTTTGAATGCCCTGCGCGAGGATCGCCAATTCACGCACGAAGAAGCCCAGCTGCTCGACCTTTGCATGGTGCTCCACGCAGAGCACGGCGGCGGTAACAACTCCACATTTACCACGCGTGTGCTTTCCTCCGCGCAAACGGATATCTACTCCACCATCGCCGCAGCTATCGGCTCCCTGAAGGGCTTCCGTCACGGCGGCGCGAACCACAAGGTACGCCAGATGATGACGGACATCATGCAGAATGTGCAGCACTGGGACAGCGATGACGAAGTGGAAAACTACCTCGAGCGCATTTTGCGCCGCGAGGTGGGGGACAAGAGCGGCCTCATCTACGGCATCGGTCACGCCATTTACACATTGTCCGATCCGCGTGCCGTCGAGCTCAAAAAACAGGCGCGTTCCCTCGCCGCCAAAACCGGCTACGCCGACCAGTTCGCGCTGTATGAGCGCATCGAGCGCTTAGCTCCGGACGCGTTCCATAAAGTTACGGGGAACGAGAAAGTAGTATGCGCCAACGTCGATTTTTATTCCGGGCTCGTCTATGAGATGCTTGGCATTCCGGAAGATCTCTACACGCCCATGTTCGCCGTTTCGCGTATCTCCGGCTGGTGCGCCCACCGCATTGAGGAGCTCACAACGGGCGGCCGCATCATCCGCCCGGCGTACCGCGCGCTGCCCACCGGTCAGACCTACATCCCGCTCAAGGACCGCCATTACGATGCAAAGTCTGTTTTGTAAATTAAACGGCATAAAAGCCCAAAACGGCTTGCTTTTTGCCGTTATTGCCCGTATAATCAAATTCAGAAAGCAGCAAGGTGTGTGCGACGGCCCTGTCTTCGCCCGCACCTTTCCGTTTGTATAATTCCATTAAATCTCGTTTCTCTACGAAAGGAAGAGGGGGTAAAATCCATGAAAGCACCCATCACATTTGCCATCGCCGGCTTCGGCGACCGCGGCAGCACATACGCTTCCATGCAGAAGCTTTTCCCGGACCGCATGAAGGTCGTCGCCGTGGCGGATATCAACCCGGAAAAGGTACAGAAAGCGAAAGAGCTCTACGGCATCAAGGATGAGCTTTGCTTCACGAGCGCAGAGGAAATGCTCGCGCAGGATAAGCTTGCCGATGTCATGGTCGTTTCCACCATGGATCGCCAGCACGTCAACCACGCCATTCCGGCGCTTGAAAAGGGCTATAATATCCTGATGGAAAAGCCGATCTCCCCGGATCTTCAGGAGTGCAAGCGTATCATCGAGGTTGCAAAGCACTGCCCCGGCAAGATCATCGTATGTCATGTTCTGCGCTATACCACGTTCTATAATACATTAAAGTCCATTCTCGACAGCAAAAAGATCGGCGATGTCGTCTCCGTCTGTGCAAACGAGAACGTCGGCTACTGGCACCAGGCGCACTCCTTTGTGCGCGGCAACTGGCGCAACAGCGACCAGACAAGTCCTATGATCCTCCAGAAGTGCTGCCACGATATGGACATCTACACCTGGCTGCTCGGCAAAAAGTGTAAGGCCATTTCCTCCGTCGGCGATACGCACCTCTTCAAAAAGGAGTGCGCACCGGAGGGCGCAACGCCGTACTGCCTCGGCGGCTGCAAAGCGAAGGAAAACTGCAAGTTCGACGCCGAGAAGATCTACATCACGAACCCCGCAACGGGCATCCGCAACGGCAATACGTGGATGGCGGGTGTTGCCTGCGGCGTGAACCCCACCGAAGAGCGCACCTATGAAGCACTGAAAAACGGTCAGTACGGCCGCTGTGTCTATATGTGCGACAACAACGTCGTCGACCACCAGCAGACGAACCTCCTCTTCGAGGACGGCACAACCATGAGCTTCACCATGTGCGCGTTTACCGAAAAGTGCTACCGTTATTTCAAGGCCATGGGCACGAACGGTGAGATCGAAGCCGATATGCTCTCGAATAAAATCCACGTCCGCGTCTTCGGCGAGCCGGAAGAAATCATCGATGTCAAGCTCCTTGCAAACGACCTCAAGGGTCACGGCGGCGGCGACAGCGGCATCGTGAACGACTTCCTCGATATGCTCATCAACGAGACCGAAGCCACCGAGCGCACCACCACGCTGGAGCACTCCCTCGAAAGCCACTTCATGGCGCTCGCAGCCGAAGAATCCCGCCTCCGCGGCGGCGAGCTCATCAACATGGATGCGTTCAAAAACGGCAAGTAATTTAACAATCTGAACATAAAAAGTCCTGCACGCATTATAAGCTGTGCAGGATTTTTTACTATGTTCAATTTAATATTTCATCACAAATACGTGTCCACAACGGCCTGCGTCTCATCGCGCTTTGCTTCCATTTCCGCCACAAGGTGGAACTGGTTGCGTGCGCGGTCTAAGTTGTGCTGCGGGTACTTCGTCTTAAAGTACACATCGCCGTTCAGGTAGTCCGCAAGGAAGCGGATACCCACCTCAAACGTCATCAGCTTCGCACCGTCCGGCAGCGTGCGGATTTCCGTCTCGGTCAGCGCCTTGCCGGCTTCGCCGAGGAAGCCTTCCGTGTACGCCTTAAAGAGCGGCACGCTGAAGTGCACCTTCGTCAGATCGGTTTCGTCCTCCGCACCGGTGGAAGCGCCCGCGCGGATGGAATCACCGAAGTCAAACGCCGCAAGGCCCGGCATCACCGTGTCAAGATCGATGACGCACACCGCGTCACCCGTCGCGTTATCGATCAAAACGTTGCTCATTTTCGTGTCGTTGTGCGTCACCTTCAGCGGCAGCTTGCCCTCCTCAAGCAGGTTCATCAAAAGCCCGCAGTCCGTTTCGCGTGCCTTTGCAAATTCCAGCTCGGCCGCAACATTCTTTAAGCGCCCTGCCTTGTTCTCGCGCACCGCCTGCATGAGCTGTTCAAAACGCGCCGGGGTGTCGTGAAAGTGCGGGATGACCTCGTGCAGCGTCTCTGCCGGGTAATCAGAGAGCATGTTCTGAAACGCACCGAACGCCGCGCCGGATTTTTTCAGCATCTCCGGAGATTCCGCAAAGTCATACGCCGTTGTGTTCTCCAAATTGATCGTCGAGCGCCAGTAGTTGCCCTCACTGTCGATATAATAATCCTTGCCGTCGTTCGTCTTTAAAACCGTCAGCGTGCCGCGCTTCGGGTCTTTGCCGGCCTTTTCAAGCTTCTCCGCCAAAAATTTCGTCACGTGCACCATGTTGTCCATGATCTCATCCGGGTGTGGGAACACATACCCGTTCACGCGCTGCAAGACAAAGTTGCCCTTTTCCGTGCGCGCCAGAAACGTGTCGTTGATGTGCCCGCCGCCGTACGGTTCAATGGAGCTTACACAGTCGCCGTAAAAATACGCCTTTGCGGCCTCGTTATAAAGAATTCCCTTTTTGTCCGCCATGTTTTATCCCCTTAGAGTAAATTTAAAACCGTCAATTATTGATGATGATGCGCAAGATTTCGGAACCGCCCGCCGCGGAAAGATCCATCGCGCCGCTGTACCGCTCCAAAATGCCGCGTACCACTTCCATGCCGAGCACCTGCGGCTTTTTCGGCTCAAACAGCTTATGTACAAGGTCATTCACGGAGCTCTTCGTCGCCGGTGTGCGCTTTTTCTGCTTTTTCTGCGCCGAGTACACCGCCTCAAACGTGATGCGGTTTTCCACCGGCAGCGCCGTGATGCGCACGCGTGGCTCCTCTGCGCCGGAGTGCTCCGCGCAGTCGATGGCGTGCGTCAGCATGTCGTTCAGAATCGCGCAGAATTCAATGGTTTTCAGCCGCACCGCGCCAAGCTCCACATTGCTTTCCAAAACGATGCCGCAGTGTGCCGCGTAGGCCGCCTTGCCTGCCAGTACTGCATTCACATACGGGTTTTCGCTATATCGCTGTAAATACGGATCGTGCAGGACTGTTTCCTTTTTGATGATATTCAGTACGCCTTCGCAGCTGCCGTCCTGCGCCTCAGCCGCGATCTCATGCAAAACAAAATCATGGTGCTCCTGCGCGTTCTTTGCGTTTGTCACGTTGCCCACCATCGCGCGGAAATAATCCGCCTCCGCGCCGAGCAGCTGCTCGCGATGCTCCGCCGTGCAGGCGTTCTCCTGGTACTTTGCCGCGTTAAACGCCGCACGCACCGTAAACGCCAAAACAAGGTACAGCGCCGCTGTCAGAATAAGGCGCTGCGTTACGCTGTTCAGCCCGAAAAACGCCGGCAAAATTCCGTTTGCACAGAATAAACATATTGTCAGGGAGACACACAGACCCACAGACAGCACCGAAACGCCGCGCTGTGCAAAATAGCGAAACGGGTGTGCCAGCGTCATAAAAGAGAGGAATGTCAGCACAATGTACAGTAAGCCGCCGATGACCGCCGACCATATGCCGTCGCCCGCAAACGGCAGCGCTTTCAAAAGCGTGGTCGTCACGGGAAGCAAAAATGCGTAGTTGCAGATCATCAAAAGAGAAAGGCTCAGCTTCTGCGCCAAATTGTTCGTGTAGAGGAATACCGCCGCAACCAGCAATAAGAGCACATTCATGCCGTTGCCGAACTGCCCCGTCGCGTCGTTAAAGGCAGGGGAGAGCAGCAGATTCAGCAAAATAGAAAGCACAAACACGCCGCCCGAAACAATGGCCTCCGCCAGCAGCCGAAAGCGGCTGTTTAAAACCGTCAATAATAAAAGTGCATTGCACAGAAAAACGACCGGTAAAAGCATTTTAAAACGCCTCACTTTTCCAAGTTTGTGTGCACGAACCCCTAAATCGCACACAATTTTTTTCAGTATACCATATTTGGTCGCTTCTTTCAACAAATTCCACAAAGAAATGTTCCGCAGCACGAATTTTTCGACACTACGAAACACATTTGTGCCTTATACAATTCTATATCTCTTAAAAATCAGCCCATGCGGCGGTTCTGCTTGCCGGTGACAGACTCAATCTCAATGCACCACACACCCGTCGATTTCGGCCCCGTCTCCACGCAGCCGGTTTCCTCTTTCGTCAAACTCGGCACAAAACGGTCGCAAAGCAGACGCAGCGCACGGCGTTTTTCATCGAAATCGGTTATTTCTGTCACTTTGCCGCGCACCACAGTGGAGGTATAGAGCGTCGTCAGCCCCTTTTCGTAGATCGTCGGGTTTTCCACAAACAGCAGGCAAACCTGCGGATTTTCGCGCAGAGAGTCGACCTTCAGCCCCTCCGGCGCGCTGTGGAAGAACAGCTTCTTGCCGTCACGCACCACGTTCAGTGCCACCGCATACGGCGTGCCGTCCGTCGCAATAAGGGAAAGTGTGCCGTAAGCGCAGCGGTCAATGACCGCAAGCGCATCCTCGCGGGAAATCGCGCGGTCGGCGCGGCGCATTTTGGTCATGTCTGGTTTTGCCATATCCATCAATTCAAAACAACTCCTTGTCCTTTGTTGGCTTTAGTATAGCATTGCATAGTGCCGAAAACAACCGTTTTCAAAAAACACGCGAATTTTCGACGAGAAATTGCAAAATTTCGCTGTGAAATTGCCAAATTTCGCATAAGCCCTTGTTTTATTCCGGGTTTTACAGTATATTTAATTGGTATGACTTTCGGAAAGGAGCGCAATGGACTGCACGGCAGTCCATATCTGTATATATGGAAAACACAGAAGCAAAAAGAAACATCAAGCTCATCGCGTTCGATCTGGACGGCACCACGCTGCACGGCTTCGCGGAGCTTTCAGAGCGCAACCGCCGCGCCATGGAAAAGGCGAACGACGCAGACATTCTGGTCGTCCCGGCCACAGGACGCGTGCGCAATTTTATTCCGCCGTGCCTCACCGAGCTGCCGTTTATCCGCTACGCCATCACCTCAAACGGCGGCGCCGTGTGGGATATTCTGGAAAACAAAGTGCTCTGCACCGATCTCATTCCCACCGAGACCGCGCTCGAAGTGCAGAAAATTTTTGACGATTACGAGCTTTATGTGGAATACTACGTGCACGGGCGCGGCGTTACAAAGCGCGGCAACCCGGATAAAGCCCGCACCATTTTCGGCTTCCCGGAAGAAAAATATTACTTCCTCACAAAAGATTATACGTTCACGGACAACCTCTCCGCGTATTTAAAAGAAACGCACGCCGAGCCGGAAAAGATCAATATGATGTTCATTCCGGAAAGCGTCCGCCCGGAAATTTTGGCCCGCCTGCAAAAGTTAGGCGGCATCGAGCTTACATTCTCGAACGTCGATAACATCGAGATCAATAAAAAGGGCTGCGATAAAGGCACCGCACTGTATTCGCTCTGCAAGGTCCTCGGCATCGATCCCAAAAACACCATGGCGGCGGGCGATAACGGCAACGACCTCGGTATGCTGAAAGCCGCAGGCTTCGCCGCCGTCGTCGGCAACGGCATAGAGGAAGCGAAAGCGATTGCCGACGCCGTCGTCGCACCGTGTATCGAAGACGGCTTCGCGGAAGCCGTGGAGCGGTTTGCACTGAGATAAAAAGAAAAATATAAAAGCACCATTTGAAAGGAACCAAACTATGCTGAATGTCAACGGGGTCGCCATCAATTTTGATGGTCAGAACCTCTTTTCAAACGTCAATCTCCAGTTTTTGCCGGGCAACTGCTACGGCATTATCGGCGCAAACGGCGCGGGTAAATCCACCTTCCTGCGTATTTTGTCCGGCGATTTAGAGCCCAGTAAGGGCGAGGTCACGTTTGACCCCAAATACAGAATGTCCGTTCTGAAACAGGACCACTTTGCTTACGAAGACCAAACCATTTTTGATACCATTATGCAGGGCAATGCAAGACTGTATGAGATCGCACAGGAAAAAGACGCGCTGTACGCAAAGCCCGATTTTGATGAAGAAGACGGCAACCGCGCCGCCGAGCTTGAAGCCGAGTTCTCCGAGCTCAACGGTTGGGACGCCGAGACCGAAGCCGCAAAGCTCATGCAGGGTCTCGGGCTCGACAGCAACGATATGTATAACACCATGAGCACCCTGAACCAGACCGAAAAGGTTAAAGTGCTCTTGGCCCGCGCGCTGTTCGGCCAGCCGGATATGATTCTCCTTGACGAACCGACGAACGGCCTCGACGCCAAAGCCATCACATGGTTAGAGGATTTTCTCATTGAGTACGAGGGCACCGTCATCGTTGTCTCCCATGACCGCCACTTTTTAAATAACGTCTGCACCCATATTGTCGATGTCGATTACGGCAAGATCAAAATGTACGTCGGCAACTACGACTTCTGGTATGAGTCGAGCCAGCTCATGCAGCGCATGATGCGCGACCAGAACCGCAAGGCGGAGGAAAAAATCAAGGAGCTCCAGAACTTTATCCAGCGCTTCTCCGCAAATAAATCGAAGTCCCGTCAGGCGACGTCCAGAAAGAAGCTGCTCGATAAGATCACCGTCGAAGAAATGCCCGCGTCCTCCCGTCGCTACCCGTATGTCGGCTTTACGATGGATAGAGAGCTCGGCAAAGACGTCCTCACCGTCTCGGGCCTTACAAAGACCGTAGACGGCGTAAAGGTGCTTGATAACGTCACGTTCACCGTCGGCCGCACGGATAAAATCGCGTTCACCGCATCAAACGAGTTCGCCGTGCCGACGCTTTTCAAAATCTTAATGGGCGAGCTGGAGCCGGATGCCGGCACATTCAAGTGGGGCGTTTCGACGAGTCAGTCCTATTTCCCGCAGGATAATTCCGCCTATTTCACCGATACGGAAGATTCCATCATCCGCTGGCTCGAGCAATATTCCAAAGACACCACCGAAACGTATCTGCGCGGTTTCCTCGGCAAAATGCTGTTCTCCGGCGAAGACGTCTATAAGCCCGTGCAGGTGCTTTCCGGCGGCGAAAAGGTGCGCTGCATGCTTTCGCGCATGATGATGTTCGGCAGCAATGTACTCCTGCTCGACCAGCCCACGAACCACCTTGACCTCGAGTCCATCACTGCCGTCAACAACGGCCTCATCGATTTCAAGGGTGTCGTGCTGTTTGCATCGCACGACCACGAGTTCACCCAGACCGTCGCGAACCGCATCATCGAAATTCTGCCCGAGGGCGGCACGTTCGACCGCGTTACCACCTACGACGAGTACCTCGAAATGCGCGGCTAAACCCGTATTGAATACGGCTAACCCGCAAAGGTCGCGGCTGATTCATAATCTGGAAAACGTTGTCCGGCACTAAGCTTTAGTCGCCGGACAAACTTTTATCGAAAATTTCAAAATCCGTGTAACCTGCCGATATAAAACGCCTACTTATAAAGTGAAGGGGAAGGGAGGACAAAAGCATGAAGGAAGACCATGAGATCATCGAGCTCTACTGGGCGCGCAGCGAAAGCGCCGTGCACGAAACGGACGAAAAGTACGGGGCGAAGCTCCACACGCTCTCCGGGCGCATTCTGCCCGAAGCAGAGGATGCCGAGGAGTGCGTCAACGATACGTACCTCGGCGCGTGGAATGCCATGCCGCCGCAGCGCCCGCTCGCGCTCTTTGCGTTTCTGGCGCGCATCTGTCGCAACATCGCGTGCGATAAGTTAGACAAGCTCCGCGCGAAAAAGCGCAGCGCAGAGGTCTCCGCGCTCACGGAGGAGCTTTCGGCGTGCATCGCAGACCCAACAGCAGCAAGGGAAGCGGAAAGCCGCGAGATTGCCGAAGCCTTAAACAGCTTTCTCTCGACGCTCCCCGTCGATGCCCGGCTCTTTTTCATGCGCCGTTACTGGTATATGGATTCCGTAAAAGCCATCGCCGAAAAGTACGGCTGCGGCGAAAGCCGCGTCAAAACGTCTCTCCACCGCACGCGTGAAAAGCTGCGGGATTATCTCCAAAAGGAAGACATCTGGCTTTAAAGAAAGGCGGGAACAGTATGACAGGTATCGATTTGTTCAAGGCCCTCGGCGGTGTAAAGGAAGAATATATCGCGGAAGCGGACGGCAGCCGCAAGCTGCCGCACGTAAGAAAAGTCACCCTGCAATGGTGTGCCGCGCTCGCCGCGTGCGTGTGTCTGCTGCTCGGCTGGGGCTTCATCGCGCAGCACCTCAGCGGCATAGCCGATTACACCGGCGACGAAACGAAAGTCACAGGCGCCGCCGAGACCGCGCAGGCAGACGGCGCAGATCAGGGCACCGCGCCCGCCATCGGCGGCAAGGTCGTGTTGCCTGTGCGCATCACGGCAGAAACACAGCCCGTAAGCGACGTGAAGGTCTTCACGGACGAGGAAAAAATCGGGCAGATCATGCCGCTGCTTCTCTTAAAGAACGCGGCGGAAACGAGCGGCGACCCGAACGCATACGACGGCTCGGCCAACATTTTCACGCTGGAATACGCAAACGGCGAAACGAGCACGATCACGGTTTACGGCAATCTGTTCTATAAAAAGGACGACGGCCCGTGGTGCGATATTCCGTACGAACAGGCCGAAAAGCTCGAAGAGCTCGTCCGCAGCCTTGGGTCCGATGAATAAAACCGTAAAATTTGACAAAACAGGCAAATAAGACTGGATTTTCCCGCGGTTCCCCGCTATAATAGAAATAATGTCTTTCTCCGCATAATCTTGCGGAAGAAGAAAACGAAAACGCTCTGAAAGCGTAAAAAAGGGGAATTTGCAAATGGAAATTGCAATTACAGTCTTGCTGCTCATCGTGGGTCTCGTGCTCATCATCAAGGGCGGCGATTTCTTTGTGGATGCCGCATCGTGGATGGCGGAAGCCTCCGGCATTCCGAAGCTTATTGTCGGCGCAACGGTCGTCAGCTTCGCGACCACTTTGCCGGAGCTGCTCGTCTCCATCTTCGCGGCGCTCGACGCACGTGCAGCAGAGGCACTTTCGCCCGGCAGCGGCATCGGCATGGTGGATATGTCCATCGGCAACGCCATCGGCAGCGTCACGGCGAACCTCGGTCTCATCATGGGCATCGCGCTTGTCGCCATTCCTATGGCGATCCGCCGCAAAGATTACATGCTCAAAATGATCCTCATGCTCGTGGCTGCCGCTGTCGCCGTATGTTTCTCACTGTTTGATAACGGCGTCGGCATGGTTGCCAGCATTTTGCTCATCATTATTTTCGTCATTGCCATGTACGACAACATCCACGAGGCCGTCGTCGCCGTCAAGGGCGGGGCAAAGGGTCAGCAGCTCGATGAGCCCGTCACGAAAAAAGCCGTCATCACCAATGTTGTCAAGTTCCTCATCGGCGCGGTCGGCACGGTCGCCGGTGCACAGCTCCTTGTCGATAACGGCTCCGCGCTCGCTTCCATGTGCGGCGTTTCGGATCGCGTCATCTCCGTCACCATCATCGCCATCGGCACGTCTCTGCCGGAGCTTGTCACCACGCTCACCGCCATTGCGAAAAAGCAGGGCTCGCTCTCCGCAGGCAATATCATCGGCGCAAATATCATCGATCTGACCTTGATTCTGCCCGTATGTGCGCTCATCTACGGCAGCAAGCTCCCCGCGTCGCCCACCGTCGCCATGGTCGATATCCCGGCATGTCTCATCATCGGCATTCTGTCTGTCGTGCCCACGCTCATCACGAAGAAATTCTCGCGCTGGCAGGGCGTTTTAATGCTCGCCGCCTATGCCGTCTATATCGTGCTCAGCGTCATTGTTATGGCATAACTTGTAACTTTTGTAACGAAAGCTCCGTTTTCAAGAAAAACGGGGCTTTTTTATGCACTTTTCAAATCATTTCCTCTTGACTTTTCAGCGCTCTGTATGCTAAAATGTAACAGAAGTGTAACAAATGTTATTGATTTGTAATTTTTGAATGTCAGGTGAGAAGCGCATGCAGGCGGCAGAAATGCAGATAAAAACCGAAAACAGTGTTGAGGCAGCAAGCACCATTCTTCGCACACTGCGTCATGCCGTGCCGGTGCTCTTGGCCTTGCTTATCGCTTTGCTCGCCGCCGCACCCGTTTTGGCGGATGAGACCGATGAAGCGATAACGGATACCGAAACCGTCTCTGCCGAACCGACGGAAGACCTCCGGGACGATTACACCGCCGTCGCCGCGCAGCTGGAAGCCGTCGCGCGCGCAGAGGGCAGAGATATGGCAGATAAAATGCTCAGCACTGCCCTGCACAGCCTCACGGGGACTTCGGTCGATACCGATGACGCCGAAAGCGCTGTTTCCGCCGCGGCTGCGCCCGAGGCCGCAGAGCCGAAGGCTGTCGTCGTCAACGCCTCCGTGCAGGCGGGCGCCAAGTGGTCTGCAAAGGGCATTCTGCCGTTTTTGGCCGTTGTGCTGTTGGCATTTTTAGGTCTTTCTCTTGCCGTGCGCCCCATGCGCCGCCGTCGTGTGCATTCGGCCTGTGCTTATCGCCCCATGCGTGACCGCACTCTGAATGACACTGCGTTTCAAAGCCGCGCACATTCCACTTTATAAATCCGATCATAAGGAAAAACATACTTTTCCTCTCTTTTCGGCGCCGCTCGGTTCTCGGGCGGCGCTCTTTTTTTCGCAAACCCGCATAAATCCCGTTTTGACATTCCTGAAAATCCCATTTTTAAAAATGCACACAAATCCATCGTCAAACTTTATTCATATTTTACGCAAAAGCGGTTGACAAATCCTGACTTTTTCCGTAAACTGAACTTATTGCGTTTGCATCTAAAACCAAATAAAATCGGCTGTTCCGGAAAGGTCGCTAAAACGGGCAACACACAAAGCGTTGTGTTGCTTTTATCCTGTTCGGAAAAGTGTTCCTGCCGCGGCCGGATCGCGGGCGAAAGCCTGCGGCCGTGAAAAATCCTTTGCGGAAGCAGTACGCATCATGCAGCCGGGGTGTGTGATTCACTAAGACCGCGCAACTTTCGGGGGACAAGGGTCCCACCAAACCGCAAAGGGGATGCTTTCCATGTTAAAACCAATCATCACGCTCAAAGACATTGCAGTATCGTTTGACGGCGAGCAGGTCTTAAAGAACTTCAACCTCACCATCGGTGACGGCGAGTTCGTAACACTGCTCGGACCCTCCGGCTGCGGCAAAACCACGGTTTTGCGCACCATCGGCGGTTTCGTCACACCGGATAGCGGCGATGTCTTTTTTGGTGACGAGAAGATCAATAACGTGCCGCCGCATAAGCGCGCCGTCAATACGATTTTCCAAAAATACGCGCTTTTCCCGCACCTGAACGTCTATGAAAACATCGCGTTCGGCATGCGTCTCAAAGGCAAGAAAGAAGACGAAATTCAAAAGACCGTCACCGAAATGCTGCATATGGTCAACTTAAACGGCATGGCGCACCGCGGTGTCGGCCAGCTTTCCGGCGGTCAGCAGCAGCGTGTTGCCATTGCGCGCGCCCTCGCAAACGAGCCGAAGGTGCTCCTCCTCGATGAGCCGCTTTCCGCGCTCGATTTAAAGCTGCGCAAGGATATGCAGAACGAACTCAAAAAAATCCAGCAGGCCATCGGCATCACGTTCATTTTCGTCACGCACGACCAGGAGGAAGCGCTCTCCATGAGTGACACGGTCGTCGTCATGGATAAGGGCGAAATTCAGCAGATCGGCTCGCCGATTGACATCTACAACGAACCGAAAAACGCCTTCGTTGCGGACTTCATCGGCGAAAGCAATATCCTCGACGGCACCATGATCGAAGACTACCTCGTCGAGGTCGCCGGTCAGCGCTTCAAGTCGCTCGACAGCGGCTTCGGCAAAATGGCCCCGGTCGACGTCGTCATCCGCCCGGAGGATATCGATATCGTGCCCACCGGCTCCGCCGCTGCACACATCAACGGCGTCGTCACCAGCGTCACGTTTAAGGGCGTGCACTATGAGATTATCGTCGATGTTGACGGCTTCAAGTGGATGATCCAGACGACTGACAGCGCCAACGTCGGCGATAAGATCGGCCTTGCGCTCACCCCGGACGACATTCACGTCATGGCGAAGTCCGTTTACTCCGGCACTATGGGCGATTACAGCACGTTCAGTGACGAAATGGAGGAAGCGCTCCAGGAGGAGGGCAGCGAACATGAGGACTAAACTCATCTCTGCCCCGTACACGATCTGGATGACGCTGTTCATCATCGTGCCCATGGGTCTTGTGGCATTCTTTGCCTTTACCGATAAAAGCGGCGCTTTTACGTTAGATAACATCGCGCGCGTCGGCCAGTATTCCAACGTCTTCCTGCGTTCCATCTGGCTCGGCGCACTCGCAACGTTTATTTCGCTTCTGCTCGGCTACCCGCTCGCGTATATCATCGCCAAAGCGGCGCCGAACCGCCAGAGCTTCCTCATTTTGCTCATCATGCTGCCCATGTGGATGAACTTCCTGCTGCGCACCTACGCATGGATGTCCCTCCTTGAGGATAACGGCCTCATCAACAATATGCTCGCCGCCATCGGTCTGCCGCGCATCCACATGATTAACACCGCGGGCGCAGTCGTCCTCGGCATGGTGTATAACTACATCCCGTACATGATCCTGCCCATTTACTCTGTGCTCACCAAAATCGACAACAGTGTCATCGAAGCTGCGCAGGATCTCGGTGCAAACAACCGCAATGTCTTCCTTAAAGTTGTCCTGCCCATGAGCATGCCCGGTGTCATTTCCGGCGTTACCATGGTGTTCGTGCCCGCTGTTTCCACATTTATTATCTCTAAAATGCTCGGCGGCGGCGGAAACCTGCTCATCGGCGACCTCATCGATATGCAGTTCCTCGGCTCGGCGTATAACCCGAACCTCGGCTCTGCCATTTCACTTGTCCTCATGGTCATCATCCTCATCTGCATGGGCATTATGAACCAGTTCGACGACGGTGAAAATGTGGGAGGAGGTATGATTCTGTGAAAACGGCTTCCAAAGTCTACACGGCGCTCATCTTCATCTTTCTTTACGCGCCCATCATCGTGCTCATCATCTTCTCGTTCAACGATACGGATACCGCAAGCCGCACCCAGTTTTCCGGCTTTACACTGCGCTGGTATCAGCGCCTGTTTGAGGATCGCTATATTCTGGAGGCGCTGCTCAATACATTGATCATCGCCGTTGTTTCCGCGTTCGCTTCCACTGTACTCGGCACCATGGCGGCGGTCGGCATCAACCGCATGAAGCGTATGCCGAAAAAGGTCATGATGAACATCACCAATTTTCCCATGGTCAACCCGGAAATCGTCACCGGTGTTTCCATGATGCTTCTGTTCGTCGCGGCAGTCAGCCTGTTCGGCGGCAAAAGCCTCGGCATGGCGTCGCTCATTATCGCGCACATCACGTTCTGCCTGCCGTATGTCATCCTGTCCGTTCTGCCGAAGCTGCGCCAGATGAACCCGAACCTCTTCGAGGCCGCGCAGGATCTTGGCTGCCCGCCGGTACGCGCGTTCTTTAAAGTCGTGCTGCCGGAGATCATGCCCGGCATCGTCACCGGCATGATCATGGCGTTCACGCTCTCTATCGATGATTTCGTCATCAGCTACTTCACAAGCGGCACCACGCAGACGCTGCCCATCTACATTTATTCCATGACGAGAAAGCGCATCTCCCCGGAGATCAACGCGCTTTCCACCGTGCTCTTTGTGTGCATCATGCTCTTGCTCATCATCATCAATGTTCGCCAGGGACGTGAAGAGCGCCGTGCCAAAAAGGCAGAAAGGGAGCGTACCTGATGAAAAAGAAATTTTTTGCCGTCTTTTTTGCGCTTCTGGTGCTCTGCACCGCAGTCGTGCCCGTCTTTGCCGATGAAGCCGACGACTGGGATTTTTCCGAAGAATACCCCACCGCAGAGCCCACCGGTGTGACCATCAATGTCTACAACTGGGGCGAGTATATTTCAAACGGCACCGAGGGCTCGCTGGATGTCAATGCCGAGTTCACCCGTCGCACCGGCATCGAGGTCAACTATACCACGTTCGACAGCAACGAGTCGCTGTACTCCAAACTCGCAGGCGGCGGCGCAAGCTACGATGTCATTGTTCCGTCCGATTACATGATCTCAAAGCTCATGAACGAGAACATGCTCGCGGAGCTGGATTTCAGCAATATCCCGAATTTCGAGTACGTCGACGAGCAGTTCCGAAACCCCGATTACGACCCCGAAAACAAATTCTCCGTGCCGTACACATGGGGCACCGTCGGCCTGTTCTATAATACCGATTATGTCACCGAGCCCGTCACCAGCTGGTCTATTTTGTGGGACGAGCAGTACAGCGGCAAGATTTTGATGTTCGATAACCCGCGCGACGCGTTCGCCATCGCACAGGAGCGCCTCGGCTTCTCCCTCAATTCCACCGACGAAAGCGAGTGGGAGCAGGCGGCTATGCTTTTAAAGGAGCAGAAGCCCCTCGTACAGGCGTACGTCATGGATCAGATTTTCGACAAAATGGAAAGCGGAGAAGCGTGGCTTGCACCGTACTATTCCGGCGATGCCGGCACGCTTGTTGAAAACAACGAAAACATCAAGTTCATCGTCCCGGAAGAGGGCACGAACTACTTTGTCGATGCCATGTGCATCCCGGCAACGGCCGAGCACAAAAAAGAAGCCGAACTGTACATCAACTTCATGTGTGACCCCGAAATTTCCGGTGCGAACATGGATTTCGTCGGCTACGCCACCCCGGAGACCGCCGCAAAAGACTATCTTGATCCCGACGCCGTCGCAAATCCCATCTACTACCCGGATCAGGACGTGCTCGACCGCACCGAGGTTTTCGTCAATCTCCCGAGCGAGACGAGCAATCTGCTCGATACGCTCTGGGCAGAGGTCAAAATGGGCGGCCCCGGCCAATCCGCTGTTCTCATCGCCATCATCTTAGTCTTCCTCGCAGTCTACATCGCCATCATCATCTGGAAAAAACAGAAGCGCAAGCGCGAGATGATGTAACGACTGCGTAAATAGAAGTATATTGAAAGCTCTTCGAAAATCACTTTCGGAGAGCTTTTTCTCTGTCTGGGCTTTTTATCAAAAGGCTTCGCCTTTTTAGGAAACCCATGCAACTGGGTTTCCTAGTTTTGGTGTAGGTAAAAGGTGTTTTGTCGGCTGTGGACGACGGCTTAGGGCGCTGCCCTAAGAACCTGCAAGCTTTTGAAAAAGCTTGCGCAAAACTTTTTACGTTCTTAGCGTCTTGCAATTTCCTCTGCACCTCGGTATAATGTGGTTAGATTCAAAACAGAAAGCAAGGATGAAAAACCATGAAAATTCAGAATGTTTCGGATGCCGCTTTTAAGAAGTACGGCAAAGTCATCACGGGGCTCGATTGCTCCGACATTATCGCCGCCATGGCGGAAACGCCCTGCCCTGAGAACGTCGTCTATGTGCCCGGTGCAGAATCTCTCGAAAGCTGCGCGTCCGCCAAAGGCATCGCCTACACGCTCTACGGCGGCATGCCTGTGCAGATTGGCTACTGCAACGGCAACAACCATAAGTTAAACGGTCTCGAATATCACCGCGATAGTGAAGTAAACATCGCCGTCACCGACCTCATCCTGCTCATCGGCTCCGAGCAGGACATCGAAAACGGCAAGTACGATACGTCTAAGGTCGAAGCGTTCCTCGTGCCCGCCGGCACCGTTATCGAGGTTTACGCCACCACGCTGCACTATGCGCCGTGCAATGCAAACGACGGCGGCTTCAAGTGCGTCGTCGCGCTGCCGAAGGGCACGAACACCGACATCGAAAAGCGCGCGCCGAAGACCGAGGAAGACAAAATGCTTTTCGCCCGCAACAAGTGGCTGCTTATGCACCCGGAAGCGGCAGAAGAGGGTCAGTACGTCGGCCTTGTCGGCGAAAACATCTGCGTTTGATTTGCGTAGAACGCCGTAAAACCGAACAACCGGGGCATACCGCACGGCACGGTGCAGTATGCCCCTTTTCGCTCAAAATCTATCCATAATTAGGGGGAGACCCATGACATTTTATGATCTGCTCTGGTATTTTACCATTTATTCGTTTTTAGGCTGGTGCTCGGAGGTCATTTTTGCCACCGTCACCACCGGCAAGTTCGTCAACCGCGGCTTCTTAAATGGCCCCGTGTGCCCCATCTACGGCTTTGGCATGTCGCTCGTGTTGCTCGTTTTGCTGCCGTTTTCGGATAACATCCCCTTGCTGTTTATCGGCGGCGCGCTGCTCACCAGCGCCATCGAGCTTGTCGGCGGTTGGGCGCTCAAAAAATTCTTCCACACCACGTGGTGGGACTATTCCAACCAGCCCTTCAACCTCGGCGGCTATATTTGCTTAAAATTCAGCATCCTCTGGGGCCTGTGTGTCGTCGTCGTCATTCGCATTGTTCATACGGCTATCGCGTCTCTCGTGCACTGGATTCCCTTCACGCTCGGCGCAATTCTGGTCGGTATTTTCATCGCGCTGTTTATCACGGATACCATCGTCACCGTGCTTACCATCCGCAAGCTCAACGAAAAGCTCACCGTCATCAACGATATGTCCGCGCGTCTGCGCAAAGAGAGCGACGCTATCTCGAACGGCCTCGGTCGCCTGACGCTCCTTGCAGACGAGAAGATCACCGAGCAGAAGCAGGAGTTCAACGAAAAAGCCCGCCCTGTCCTCGAAGAGAAGCTTCAGGCACAGCGCGCTCAGCTTTCGGAGAAGTACGAAGAATACCGTGCGTCGCTGGAAGACCGCCGTGTGAAAGCACAGAAGTCTGCCGAAGACCTCCGTGCCCAGTGGAACAGCGTTACCTCCAAGCTCCAGCGTCATACCCAGCGCCGTTTGCTGCGCGCCTTCCCGACCATGAAAAACGACCGCACAGACGAAGCACTGCGCCGCTTGCGTGCGTGGATGGATGAAAAGAAGGAAAACTGATGCGTCGCTATGTGGAAAACGTTCCGCCCTCGCTCACGCAAAAGGAGCTGCATGACCGTGCCTACGCACTTTTGTATCGCGTCTTAAAGGACGAGTGGGGCATCGCATCGCCCGTTGTGGAAAAAACTCCGCTCGGCAAGCCGTATTTAAAAGGGGAGAACATGCCCCATATCAGCCTGAGCCACACGAAGGGCATCGTTTGCTGCGCCGTGTCGCGGAAAAATGTCGGCATCGATGCCGAATATCCCCGCCGCGTGCGGGGGAGTGCCGCAGAGCGCGTCTGTACGCCCGCAGAGCTTTGGGACATACAAAGCAGCCCCAATCCCGCCGCGCGCTTTCTGGCGTACTGGACGCTCAAAGAGAGCATCGCCAAGTGCCGCGGCACCGGCCTTTCGGAATCGTTCCAAAACTACGAGATCACCTTTCAGAACGGCATGCCGCATCTTAACGGCTACACGCTCTTTTTCGAGCAGTACGGCGTGCATTTTCTCGCCGCCGCCGAGGAAGCATAAAGCATAGCCGCCCCGCATACCTATGACCGAAAAGAAAGTCTTACCCGGTTTTCTGCGGTGAAAGGTGGCAGCAATATGATTGTATCGCTCGGCGCGAACAAAAAACGAATTTTGGCGGTGCTTGTGCTCATCGCCATAGCCGTCAGCGCGTTTTTCCTCATCCCGCGCGGCGAAAAGCGGCAGACATTCCCCGGTATGACGGGGGAGGAGCGCCTCGCGTTTTTAACGTCCTTCGGCTGGGAGGCAGAAGCGGAGCCGCAGGATGTGCGCGAGGTCGTCATTCCCGCAAAATTTAACGATGTCTATGCGGCGTATAATACGATGCAGCAGGCGCAGGGTTTCGACCTTTTGCCCTATGCCGGCGAAAAGTGCACGCAATACCGCTACCGCATCACAAACTACCCGAATACGCCCGATGGCGTCTTCGCAACGCTCCTCGTCTTTGAAGGCAATATCATCGGCGGCGATGTCGCGTCCGGCGCAGAGGATGGTTTCATGCACGGCTTTGCGGCAGACAGCGCCCGCTATGAGATGCCGAAGTCGGTCATCAAAGAGAGCGCGTCGCCCGCGCCGGACACCGGCGAATCCACACAAAATCCAACGGAAAGTGAAACAACATGAGACTCGATAAATTCCTTTCAAACGAAAATATCGGCAGCCGCAAGGCGGTCGGCACGCTGGTGCGCAGCGGTGCCGTCGCCGTCAACGGACAAGCCGTGCGCAAAAGCGATATCCAGATCGATCCCGAAAAGGACGAGATCACCGTCAACGGGAAGCCCGTGCGGTACAGCGCGTTTGTGTACATCATGCTCTATAAGCCCTCGGGCGTGCTCACCGCCACGCGTGACAGCCGCGCAGAGACCGTCTTAGACCTCCTGCCGCCGGAGCTTAAGCGCCGCGATCTGTTCCCTGCAGGCCGTCTCGATAAGGACACCACCGGCCTTCTCGTTTTAACGAACGACGGCGAGTACGCCCACCGCATGTTGGCGCCGAAAAGCCACGTCTGGAAGCGTTACCGCGCTACGCTCGACCTGCCCGCCGAAGAAAGCGACATCGCTCGCTTTGCCGCCGGCATCAAAAGCGGCGAAAATGAGTTCGCCCCTGCCGTGCTCGAAATCAGTAAGGACGATCCTCACATCGCGTGGACGGAAATTCGGGAGGGAAAGTTCCATCAGGTCAAGCGTATGTTTTCAGCGTGCGGCAAGACCGTCACGGCCCTTCACCGCGAATCCATCGGCGCTTTAACGCTCGATCCCACACTTACGCCCGGCGAAGCGAAAATTCTCGATCCGAACGCCGCAGCGTTGGTTTTTGAAAAACCTGCACAAATAATCTGAACAAAAAGCATCAAGAATTTTTGCCGTTTATTTATTTTAACTAAACTCAAAGGAAAAAGTTTGGGCAAATAAGGACTGTTCAGGGACCCGATTTTCTGCTATACTTAGTGCATTGAAAAGAGACGTTGTTCGTCACATATGGCTGCCAGGCTCTGACGTATAACAACCTATCATCAGGAGGAAAAATCTTATGGCAAGTGTAACACTTAAAAATGTCTATAAAATCTATTCCGGCGGCGTTACCGCTGTTACAGATTTCTGCTTGGACATCGAAGACAAGGAGTTCATCATTCTCGTTGGTCCTTCCGGCTGCGGTAAGTCCACCACGCTTAGAATGATCGCAGGCCTCGAAGAGATCAGCAAGGGTGAGCTTTACATCGGCGACCAGCTCGCAAACGATGTTGCTCCTAAGGACAGAGATATCGCAATGGTGTTCCAGAACTACGCTCTGTACCCGCACATGACCGTTTATGACAACATGGCATTCGGTCTGAAGCTCAGAAAGACCCCGAAGGATGAGATTAAGCGCCGCGTTGAAGAGGCTGCTCGTATCCTCGACATCTCCCACCTGCTCGACAGAAAGCCGAAGGCTCTTTCCGGTGGTCAGAGACAGCGTGTTGCTCTCGGCCGTGCTATCGTCCGTGACCCGAAGGTCTTCCTGCTCGACGAGCCGCTCTCCAACTTGGACGCTAAGCTCCGTGCGCAGATGAGAACCGAAATCGCTAAGCTTCATAAGAGACTCGGCACCACCTTTATTTACGTTACACATGACCAGACCGAGGCTATGACCATGGGTGATAGAATCGTTGTTATGAAGGACGGCTTCATCCAGCAGGTCGATACCCCGCAGAACCTGTATGATCTGCCGGTCAACGAATTCGTTGCAGGCTTCATGGGCTCCCCGCAGATGAACTTTATCGATGCTACCCTCGTTAAGGAAGGCGCAGATTACTACGTCACCTTCGGCGCAGCTAAGATTAAGGTTCCGGCAAACAAGGCTAACGCTGAAATCGCTAACTATGTTGGCAAAGAGATCGTCTTCGGCATCCGTCCGGAAGACGTACACGATGAGCCGGAGTTCATCGAGAAGCACCCGGAGGCCAGAGCTACGGCTGACGTTGAAGTTACCGAGCTGATGGGCGCAGAGACCTATCTGTACCTCAACTGCGAAGGCAATGCTCTTACCGCCCGTGTTGAGCCGACTTCCACCGCTAAGACCGGTGACAAGACCACGATCGCTCTCGACATGAACAAGATGCACCTCTTCGACAAAGAAACCGAGAAGACCATCCTCAACTAATCGGTTTTATAAACAGCATACAGACGGCGTTCCCAATCGGGAGCGCCGTTTTTGCGTATCACACGTGCCGGTATTCTTCCTCACAAGCTTTCGGCACAGGTCGCGCAGCTTCACACCGAATCTGTCTGCGCTGCGTCTGGCATTTCACTATCTTTAAAAAGCATTTGCATCGTGCGAAAACTGTGGTATACTGAAATCAGAACATTCAGAACATAAGGGAGTGCTTTTACATGTTTGTAACAGAAGATATTCGCTATATCGGCGTAAACGACCATGACGTAGACCTTTTTGAGGGACAGTACACCGTAGAAAACGGCATGTCCTATAATTCCTATGTCATCCTCGATGAAAAAGTTGCCGTCATGGATACGGTAGACGCCCACTTCGGCGTGGAATGGCTGCAAAACCTCGAAACGGAGCTTAACGGCCGTCGCCCGGATTACCTCGTTGTGCAGCACATGGAGCCGGACCATTCCGCCAATATCGCCGTCTTTATGGAGACATACCCGGAGGCGCAGATCGTCTCCTCTGCCAAGGCGTTCGTCATGATGCAGCAGTTCTTCGGCACGGATTTCCCGGAGCGCAAGGTTGTCGTCGGCGAGGGCAGTACGCTCAAGCTCGGTCGTCATACTTTGACGTTTGTCACCGCGCCCATGGTGCACTGGCCGGAGGTTATCGTCACATACGACAGTACAGATAAAGTCCTCTTTTCCGCAGACGGCTTCGGCAAGTTCGATGCGCTTGACGTGGAGGAAGATTGGGCCGACGAAGCCCGCCGTTACTACATCGGCATCGTCGGTAAGTACGGCGCACAGGTGCAGGCGCTCCTTAAAAAAGCCGCCGCGCTCGACATCGCCATCATTTGCCCGCTGCACGGTCCGGTTTTAAACGAAAATCTCGGCTATTATCTCGATAAATACAACACATGGTCGTCCTACGCGGTCGAGGACGAGGGCGTTGTCATCGCCTACACCTCCGTCTACGGCCATACGAAAGAAGCTGTGGAGGAGCTTGCCGAAAAGCTGAATCAGCGCGGCTGCCCGAACGTCGTTGTCGCAGACCTCGCCCGCTGCGATATGGCGGAGGCCGTTGCCGATGCGTTCCGTTACAGCAAGCTCGTGCTCGCCACAACGACCTATAATGCGACGATTTTCCCGCATATGCAGAACTTTATCGACCATCTCACCGCTCGCAATTATCAGGGCCGCACTGTCGGCATGATTGAAAACGGCGCGTGGGCGCCTATGGCGGCAAAGGTCATGAAAAAGATGCTGGAAACGAGCAAGAACCTCACCTACACGGATACCACCGTCACCGTAAAGTGCGCCTTGAACGATGCCTCCCGCGCCCAGATTGACGCCCTCGCAGATGAGTTGTGCAAGTAAACTGAAATTGAAGCTTTAAGCAACATCCCGGTCGTAAAATTTCGGCCGGGATTTTTGTGCAAAAAGATGTCCTGTGATGGCCTCTCATGTCCTTGCTTTTTGCGAAAAAATGTGTTATACTGGCTAAAAGAAACAATAGTTCGATTAAAACGGTGTGCGTGAGCGTACACAAAACCGCGTTTTGCGTGCAGTGAACGAACAGGCCTCCGTTTTTTAAGGGGGATACTATGCCCAAAAATCCGATTGTATTCACGCTCGATGGCCGTCGCTGCACCTGCCTTTTGCCGGAGGGAAAGCCCAAGAGGCTCTATGTACTGTGCGGGTGGGAGATGGAAAAGCTGATGATGCTACTCGCCGAAGATGCGCCGGAGATATTATTTTTTTCTACGGAAATCGACGGCGGCCGGGATTTCACCCCGTGGGAAGCGGAGCCCATTTGGCCCGGTGAGCCGTTTTCGGGCGGCGGGGAAGACTACTTAAAATTCCTGACAGACACGGCGCTGCCGTATTTAGAGGAGCGTTTCGGCGCGCCGGCGGAACCCGAAAACTGTGCGCTGCTGGGGTATTCGCTCGGCGGATTATTTGCGCTTTGGGCGCTGACGAAAACGGAAAAATTCGGTGCAGGTGCAAGCCTTTCCGGCTCTTTGTGGTACCCGCAGTTTTTGAAATATTTGGAGAACTGTCCGCCTAAAAAGGACACCGCAATATACTTATCCCTCGGCGACCGCGAACCGCTCGGCGGCCCGCCCGTCATGCGGACAGTGGGCGACTGCACGGAAATGGCGAAGGAGATTTTAAGCAATCACGGCTGCAAGGTATTCTTCGAGTGGAATCAAGGCGGGCACGGCAAAGGCGTCACCAAACGCTGGCAGCGCGCCGTGCGCAGACTTTTGACCATGATGGCAAAAACGGTGGAAAAGTAAGATAAAATGCGGTTTTAATCGTTAATGATGGTGGAAAACGGAGAGGGGCGAAGCGTAATGCAAGAGCAGATCGAGCGGGAAGGCTGTTTTTGCGGAAGGCGGATTGAATGTAATTTGCGCAGGTTTGCGTGATAAAAAGTCAGGGCTTATGCAGGTTTTGCAGACGGAAGGAGACGCGAAATGGAACAGCAGAGCTTATTTGGAAACCGGGCGGGGCAGGACATGCCGCTTGCGACGCGGATGCGGCCGCGGACGCTGGAGGAATTTGCGGGGCAGCGCCATTTGCTCGGCAAGGGCAAGGTGCTGCGGCAGCTGATTGAAGAAGACCGCGTGTCTTCCATGATTTTCTGGGGGCCGCCGGGCGTGGGTAAAACGACGCTGGCGCAGATCATTGCGGCGCGGACGAAGGCGAATTTCATCAATTTCAGCGCCGTGACGAGCGGCATCAAGGAAATTCGCGGCGTGATGAGCGAGGCGGAGCAGAACCATCGTATGGGTGAGCGCACGCTGCTGTTTATCGACGAAATCCACCGCTTTAATAAGGCGCAGCAGGACGCGTTTTTGCCGTTTGTGGAAAAGGGCAGCATCGTGCTCATCGGTGCGACGACAGAGAACCCCTCGTTTGAGGTGAACGCCGCACTTTTGTCGCGCTGCAAGGTGTTCGTTTTGCAGGCACTTTCCGAGGATGAGCTTGTGGAGCTGATGAAGCGCGCAATCAAAGACCCGCGCGGCTTCGGTAACCAGACGGTGGAGATCACCGATGAGATGTTGAAAATGCTTGCAGCGTTTGCAAACGGTGACGCGCGAACGGCGCTGGGAACGCTGGAGATGGTCGTTTTGAACGGGCACCGCGAGGGCGACAAGACGACCGTGACGATGGAGACGCTGGAGCAGTGCATCAGCCGCAAGTCGCTTTTGTACGACAAAACCGGCGAGGAGCACTACAACATCATCTCGGCGCTGCACAAATCGATGCGCAACAGCGACCCGGACGCGGCGGTCTACTGGCTTTCGCGTATGCTGGAGGCGGGCGAAGACCCGCTGTATGTGGCGCGGCGGCTCATTCGGTTCGCGAGCGAGGACGTGGGCATGGCGGACAGCCGCGCACTGGAGATCGCCGTGGCGGCGTATCAGGCGAGCCATTTTATCGGTATGCCGGAGTGCTCGGTGAATTTGACGCACGCCGTGGTGTATTTGTCGATGGCGCCGAAATCAAACGCGCTGTATGTGGCGTATGAGAGTGCGAAAAGGGACGCACAGAAAATGCTCTCCGAGCCGGTGCCGCTCGTCATCCGCAACGCGCCAACAAAGCTTATGAAGGAGCTGCATTACGGCGAGGGGTACGAATATGCGCACGATACGGCGGAAAAGCTGACCGCGATGCAGTGCTTGCCGGATTCGCTTGCCGGAAAGAAGTATTACAGACCGACGGAGCAGGGCAGCGAAGCAAGGGTGAAGGAGCGACTGCGGCAGATTGAAGCGTGGAAGGCGGAGCGGAGGAAGAAGTGAGGTTGCGTTGAGCAAAACTTTTGACAACGATTGACGAGAGAGCGTGAAAATTCGGGGGCGTTTTATGTTGGCGGTTAAGTTTTACGAAGATGTGAAAGACGAGCTGCTGCGTTTTGCGGTTGTTATTGCGAAGCATGACGGAAAATGGGTGCTTTGTAAGCACAAGAAGCGCGAGACGCTGGAGTTTCCGGGCGGGCACAGAGAGACGGGGGAGGCGATTGCAGAGACGGCGAAGCGCGAGCTTATGGAAGAAACGGGTGCGGTGAAATTTGAGATTCGTCCGATCTGCGTGTACTCCGTGACGGGCAAAACGCGCGTGAACGAGACGGGCGAGGAAGCGTTCGGCGGGCTGTTTTATGCGGAAATCGCATCGTTTGGGGAGATACACAGCGAGATGGAGAAAATTGTATTATGCGACGCTCTGCCGGAAAACTGGACGTACCCGGAAATTCAGCCGGCACTTTTGAAAGAGGCGGAAAGACGGGGGTTCGGCGTATAAACGGACATAAAGAAAGCACGCAGAGCATGAAAATCTGCGTGCTTTTTGTGTGTATTGTATTGACTTGAAGCGCCGGGGCGTCTTCAGTTTTTCGGTTTGTTTTTTTCAAAGAGGATGGAGAGCCCTTTAAGGAGCAGGTCGTCATCTAAGATGATCTTGTTGCGGCAAAGGGGCGCGATGACGGAGGAGAGTCCGCCGGTTGCGACGACCGTGCAGGGGGTGTTTAATTCCACGTTGATGCGGTCGATGAGGCCGTCCAGTGCGCCGGCGTTGCCGTAGAGCAGGCCGCTTTTGAGGCAATCTACGGAATTTGTGCCGATGGTGTGCTTCGGCAGCTCGAACGCGACCTTCGGCAGCTGCGCGGTGCGGCTTGCGAGGGCATCGTGCGAGACGGCCACACCCGGCAGAATCATGCCGCCGCGGTATCCGCCCTCCGCATCCAGAACGGAGACGGTGGTGGCGGTACCCATATCGATGATGATCTGCGGGAGGGGATAGTGGTGGATGCCCGCGACGGCGTCCACGACGAGGTCGCTGCCGAGCTGGGCGGGATTATCGATGTGGATGCGCAGGCCGGTTTTGATGCCGGGGCCGACGACGAGCGGCGTGAGGTGCAGGTATTTGTGCACCGCGTCGCGCATGGTGAGCGTGACGGCCGGGACGACGGATGAGAGAATCGCGCCGTCAACCGCGGTGATGTCTGCGCGGTTCATATCAAACGCCATTTTGAGCATGGCGGCATATTCGAGCACCGTTGCGGTGGGGTTTGTGGAAACGCGTTCGCGGAAAATGACCTGTCCATCGGCACAGCAGCCGATGACAATGTTGGTGTTGCCGATATCGATGGCTAAGATCATGGTAGGACCTCCTTTTAATCTGCTTTTTTAGCGGGTGTTTGAATAAACCCGGCTTTTAAGAGAACGCTGCCGACGGCGCCGGTGATGACGGTGGACGAGAGCATCTCGAACACGGCGTTGACGCCGACGAACGCGCAGACGAACAGCAGAATGTTTTGGCCGTTGATCAAGCCCTGCATGTACTCGGTTTGCCCGAAAAGCAGGATGAGTGCGGACATGAAGAAAAGCGTATTTAAGAACGCAGCGGCGAAGCCCGTGACGAAGCACGCGGCGACGCGGTTCAGCTTACTGACGCTGCGGAAGATGTAGCCGAGCAAAAAGCCGTCCAGCATACGCGGGACAAAGCACAGCAAAATGGAGAAAAACGGGTTGATGCTAAAAAGCGTGGACCCGAGCATACTCACACCGCCGACGCCGATCGCCTGCAGAAAGCTTGTGAGGCCGAAGACGGATCCTGCGATGAGACCACCTACAGGTCCGAGGGCCAGTGCGGACACGGCAACCGGGATAACGTTGAACGTGATGGCGAGCGGCCCGATGTTCAGATAGCCGAGCGGCGTAAAGGACATCAGCAGCAAAAGCGCCGTCATCAGGCCGAGCAGAGTGAGCTGCTTTGCGTTAAATTTCTTGTTCATATTCAATTTTCCTTTCTTGTTATTATTCTCCGTAGGAGATACAATACAATACGAAAAAAGTATAGCACAGATTTTGAAAAATCGCAATGTTTTCTATTGACTTTGACGCGGCGTAAAGTGATAAACTGGGCTTAGCCCGAGAGGAGGACGAAAGATGAAAAGTGAGCTGTTCAGTATTTAGTGCAGCGCTTTTTTGGGACAGACCTTGGTGCATGCATAGCACAGGATGCACTCCGTGGCGTTTTTGCGCTTTCGGCTTTCTTTGTTGACCTCGACGTTCATCGGGCAGACCTTCAGGCATTTGCCGCATTGGACACATTTGCTTTCATCGCAATGTACGCGCAGGAGTGAAAAATAGCTCATCGGCTTTAAGAAGACGGTGATCGGGCAAAGATATTTGCAGAACGCGCGGTTATCCTTAAAAATAAACGCGAGCGCGATGCCGCCGGCATAGTAAAGAATGTTGCCGATGAGGAACAGCCAGAACATGATGCGCTCGAGGTTCGAGAACTTCATCAGGAACAGGGCGGAGACGAGCGCGAACGAGAGCGCGAACATCACATAGCGCAGCGTGCCCAGCTTTTCTTTGCGGGGCTTTTGCGGCACTTTGAACGGGAGCAAGTCTAAGACCATGGCTGTCCAGCAGGCATAACCGCACCAGCCGCGGCCGAAAAGCAGCGGGCCGAAAATTTTTGCGACGGCGTAGTGAATCGTCGCCGCCTCGAACACGCCGGAAAACAGATAGTACCAAAAGCCCTCAATCTGCATGTTCTCCTGCGACATCAGTCCCAGATACACGAGCATGTAAAGACCGACTGCAAGCTGCACAAACTGCCGCGCATAGCGTTTTCCCGCGGTGAAAAGCGCTAAGCCGACCGAAAGGCAAGAACCTATGTAGCTGAAATTGAATAAATAAAACAGGTTGCTTTTTGTGAGCCACAGCGTAACCGCTACGCCTTCAAAAAGCAGAAACATCAAAGCCGATGCCCGATACTTTTTCAAGATGAGCCTCCTTGTAACTGTGCTTTGTACATGTTGTGCGTTTGAAATTTAATTTTACGCTTTCATTCTACCATATCCCGTATAAAACACAAGGGAAATCTATCGCATAACGGAAAAGGCATTTTATGAAAGAAGCGGGGCTTTGTGCGGGGTAGGGCGGGAATGGGGGAAATGAGCAAAGATGGGGCGGAAAAACGGCTTATTCTGTACACTTTTCCGTCGTAAAAAACATTGACATTTGGTACCAAAATCGCTATAATAAAGAACATTAGTGTACGCATTTACCCGTTTTTCGGAATTACAAATAAAGGTGGTTTATTTACTATGGCAGAAAAGGCATATTATGTTACAGAGGAAGGCCTTGCGGCATTGCAGGCTGAACTGGAGGATTTGAAGGTCAACCGCAGAAAAGAAGTTGCGGAAAAAATTAAAGAAGCGCTTTCTTTCGGCGACCTTTCCGAGAACAGCGAATATGACGAAGCAAAGAACGATCAGGCTATCCTTGAGGCGCGCATCGCCGACCTTGAAGTGATGGTGAGCAACGCACGCGTCATCGAGAAGGAAAACCTTGCGGCAGATACTGTGCACATCGGTTCTTCCGTATTTGTAAAAACGAAACGTGCGGACGGCAGTGAAGCCGAGCGCAGCTTCAGCATTGTGGGCTCTAACGAAGCAAACCCGCGCCAGGGCAAGATCTCCGATGAATCCGCCGTGGGCAAAGCACTTGTCGGCGCGAAGGTCGGACAGACCGTTGAAGTGGAGACACCCGCAGGCATCGTGGAGTACACGATCATCTCCGTATCTTAATTGAGAATCAGGCGGTGCGGATGGAAAATCCGCCCGCTTTTTTTGTGACCGCCGTGCGGCGGGGAAAGGAAGGCAGAAAATGGCAGAAAAGAAGACCCCGGAAACGGAAGCGGAACTGACCGAAGTGCTGCGCGTACGCAGAGAGAAGCTCGCTCAGCTTGTAGAAGACGGCAAAGACCCGTTCCAGATCACGAAATTTGACGTGACGCACCACAGCGCGGAAATTAAAGACGATTTCGACGCACTTGAGGGCAAAGAAGTTGTGGTGGCCGGCCGTATGATGAGCAAGCGCGTCATGGGCAAGGCATCGTTCTGCAATGTGCAGGACTTAAAGGGCGGCATCCAGTGCTATGTGGCGCGTGACGCTGTGGGCGAAGACAGCTACAAGGATTTTAAGAAATTTGACATCGGCGACATCATCGGCGTGCGCGGCGAGGTGTTCAAGACAAAAACCGGCGAGATTTCTATTCACGCTTCGGCTGTGACGCTGCTCTCGAAGAGCCTGCAGGTGCTGCCGGAGAAGTTCCACGGCCTGACGAACACCGATATGCGCTACCGCCAGAGATACGTCGATCTCATCGTGAACCCGGAAGTGAAGGACACGTTTGTAAAGCGCTCGAAGATCATTAAGGAGATCCGCAATTTCCTCGACGGCAGAGGATTTATGGAAGTGGAGACCCCGATGCTGGTTTCGAATGCCGGCGGTGCGGCGGCGCGCCCGTTTGAGACGCATTATAATGCGCTGAACGAAGACGTGAAGCTGCGTATTTCTCTGGAGCTTTACCTGAAGCGCCTCATCGTAGGCGGCCTTGAAAAGGTTTACGAGATTGGCCGTGTGTTCCGCAACGAGGGCGTCGATACGCGCCACAACCCGGAGTTCACGCTGATGGAGCTTTACCAGGCCTACACGGATTATTACGGCATGATGGAGCTGACGGAGAACATGTTCCGTTACCTTGCCGAGAAGGTGTGCGGCAGCGCGGTCATCACGTATAACGGTGAGGAAATCGACCTCTCGAAGCCGTTTGCGCGCTTGACGATGAACGACGCCATCAAGAAGTATGCGGGCATCGACTTTGACGAGGTGAGGACCGACGAAGAAGCGAAGGCGCTTGCAAAAGAGCACCACATTGAATATGAGGAGCGCCACACGAAAGGCGACATCATCAACCTGTTCTTTGAGGAATACTGCGAGAAGGAGCTCATTCAGCCGACGTTCATCATGGACCACCCGCTGGCGATTTCTCCGCTGACGAAGAAGAAGCCGAGCGACCCGACGAAGGTGGAGCGCTTTGAGCTGTTCATCAACACGTGGGAAATGTGCAACGCGTACTCCGAGCTGAACGACCCGATCGACCAGAGAGAGCGTTTTGCGGCGCAGGACGCGGCGTTTGCTGCGGGCGACGAGGAAGCGAACCACACGGACGAGGATTTCCTGAATGCGCTTGAGTACGGCATGCCCCCGACGGGCGGCATCGGCTACGGCATCGACCGCCTTGTGATGCTGCTGACGGATTCCCCGGCCATCCGCGATGTTTTGCTGTTCCCGACAATGAAACCCTTGAATGGTGTAAAGGACGAAAATGGTGTAAGCTCTGAGGCGGTTGAAGCCCCGAAAGCGGAGCCGGAAAAGATAGATTTCTCCAAAGTAGAGATCGAGCCTTTATTCAAAGATTTCGTGGATTTTGAGACTTTCTCTAAGTCTGATTTCAGAGCCGTCAAGGTGCTTGCCTGCGAAGCGGTGCCGAAGTCCAAGAAGCTCTTAAAATTCACGCTGGACGACGGTACAGGCGAAAACAGGACGATTTTAAGCGGTATCCACGCCTATTACGAGCCGGAGGAGCTTGTCGGAAAGACTTGCATTGCAATCGTCAACTTGCCGCCAAGACCGATGATGGGTATTGATTCCTGCGGTATGTTGATAAGCGCCGTACACCACGAGGAAGGCGAAGAAAAGCTCCATCTTCTGATGGTAGACGACCACATTCCGGCAGGCGCAAAGCTCTACTAAAACGAGATGTACTTCATTTTCCGAAAAGCTCGGAATTTACACAAATACACCAATTTTACACCAATCGCTGCCAAAATCGGTGCAGCAACAAAAAAATCGCATAATTTTTAGTTTCACACTGCCCCTGAGAAGTTATGGCTTCTCAGGGGCTTCTGTATTTTCTCATAGTTTTTATTCGCCCTTGTCGCAAACTATACCAATCCACGCTTTCTCAATATAATGAAGATAATCGCAGAGGAAGGAGAGGATTGAGTATGAGCAATATTTTATCAGAAGTACACCCTGAGCTTGTTGCGGAATGGTCGGATAAAAATCTGCCGCTTACTCCGTATAAGATTACATACGGCTCAAACAAAGTCGTTTGGTGGAAAGGCGCTTGTGGTCACGAATGGAAAACGAGTGTTAAGGCTCGTTCAAATGGCGAAAACTGCCCAATCTGTTCAGGCGCAAGAGTGATAGAGGGTATCAATGATTTGGCAACGCTGAAGCCGGCGCTGGCTGCTGAATGGTCAAGTAAGAACGATCCGCTAAAGCCGACAATGGTAACAATAGGCTCTCATAAGAAAGTGATTTGGCAAGATAAATATGGTCACGAATGGACGGCAACGGTTAAGAGCAGGGCGTTAAACGGCACAGGCTGCCCGTATTGCTCTCATAATAAAATCTTAGTGGGATTTAATGACCTTGCCTCACAGCGCCCTCAAATCGCTTCTGAGTGGTCTGAGAGAAATTATCCGCTAAAGCCTGATATGGTTACGGTCTTTGCAAATCAGAAGGTATGGTGGAGGTGCAGCAAAGGACACGAGTGGAACACACTTATTTCAACTCGTTCAGGCGGAAGCGGGTGTCCTTATTGCAGCGGTCAACTTCTGCTGAAAGGATTTAATGATTTCGCTACGACACACCCTCAGCTTGCACAGGAATGGTCGGATCGGAATCTGCCCCTTACGCCTGATATGATAAACGAAAAGTCTCGCAGAAATGTCTGGTGGAAGTGCAAAGAGTGCGGATATGAATGGCAGTCTGTTGTCTATGCCCGTGTAAAAGGAACGGTATGCCCTGTTTGTGCGGATCGGGCGGTTATGGAAGGGTATAATGATTTAGCAACGACTGACGCACATCTTCTTTCGGAATGGGATTATGAAAAGAACAAAGATATTTCCCCAAACAAAATATCAAGGCACTCAATGCAGAGCGTGTGGTGGAAATGTTCACTCGGACACTCGTGGAAGGCAAAAATTTCAGAAAAAGCGATTGAAGGAAAAGGCTGTAAGGTGTGTGAAAAAGACTATCTGACGGTTTTTCCGAAGCTGGCAGTTATGTATTATGCAGCGAAGAAGCGCATAAAGGTACAGACGGATACGGATAAGATTATCGGCATACCGCTTGAAATCTATTTTCCTGAAGAAAAAGCAGCGATTGAAACGGTTAGTCAGACAGAGAAAGTAGAAACCTTGAAAGCATACCTTTGCAGGAAACGGGAGATCAAACTGATTAAAATCCCATTTACATTAGAAAGCAGCGAAATCGACTTCGCTATGAAAATCAAAAAAGCGTTTCGCAGCTTACATATTTTCATAACCTCGAATGAAGATGAGGATACAGTGTTTATCCGGCAGAGGTTTTTTGAATGGAGAAAAGGACAGATAAAATAAAGGAGACGATTTGATGAAAGACAGGCAATTTCATATCTATCTTGATGACGAGGAGTACGGACAAGTTTTGCAGGCGTTGATCGACCTTAAAAATAATCTGATAGCGCAAGGCAGATATACAGACGCAGTAGATGATGTCCTTATCAAATTTACAAAAGCACGAAAGAAAAAGATTACCGTCCAGTACATCTAAATAAAACCGCAACTATGCCGCTTGTTTCTCTACGGAGAAGCGGGCGGCTTTTTGTCGTTTCAGGAGCAATTTTCAAGGTCAAAAAAATTTTTTTCAAATTTTTTTCGGAAAAGGGGTGATTTTGGGTGTGCATTTTGCCCCCCTTTGTCCAAATGAGTGAAGGGGTTATTTTCCCGCAGGGGATTTCCCCCTTCAAAGTACCTTGAAAATTGAATAGACAGGCGCTAAGGACATTAGTTCTGATGAATAGCCCGAAGGTGGGTACGCCGTGACTTTTCCTATTGATATACGGAGAACGAGCGAGAATCCCCGACCTGAAATTCAGCTTGCTACTGAAACGGCAATGACAGTCAGAATGATAATGATACTTCTCTACGGAGCTGGCGGAGTACCCGGCAGAGGTGAGATTCCTATGATACGGTTTCGCAAACCGTAACCTTAGTGCTTCCCGTACAAAGCAAATCGCTTTCCGCAGGGGGTGTTGAGAACAAATGCTGCGGTCTTTACATAGCCGCCTCTTATTGAGGCAGGCTGTGAAATCTATGAAAGGAGGTAAAGCCGGAGATGTCAAACTGCAAGACGATTGCGGTATGCAATCAAAAAGGCGGTGTGGGCAAGACCACGACTACGGTTAATTTAGGCATTGGACTTGCTATGCAAGGGAAAAAGGTGCTTCTGATTGACGCTGATCCGCAAGGAGATTTAACGACCTGTCTCGGCTGGAGGGATACAGACAGCCTTTCCGTAACGCTGACAGAGAAGCTTCAGGCAATCATATCGGAGCAGGAGCAAAATCCCTTTGACGGTATCCTGCAACATAAAGAGAAGGTAGACCTTGTACCGTCCAATCTCAGCCTATCGTCATTGGAAATGACGCTTGTAACGGCGATGAGCCGAGAAAGCGTCCTGAAGAATTATCTGAGCCTTGTAAAAGACAAGTACGATTATGTCCTTATTGACTGTATGCCGAGCTTGGGTATGATTACCTTTAACGCTCTAACGGCGGCGGACAGCGTGATTATCCCCGTTCAGGCGCAGTATCTTCCCGCTAAGGGAATGACGCAGCTTTTGGGGACGATTGCGAAAGTGAGGAAACATACAAACGCCGATTTGAAAATCGACGGTATTCTTCTGACGCTTGTGGACGGAAGGACAAATCTTGCGAAAAGCACAGTGGAAGCGCTCAGGGAGAATTTCGGCAGCCATATCAGGATATATAGATCAATGATACCGGCAGCCGTAAAAGCCGCAGAGGTATCTTCTAAAGGCACAAGTATCTACGCCTATGAGCCGAACAGTCCGGTGTCTAAGGCTTACGCCAGTTTCACAAAGGAGGTGTTAGCCGATGGCAGGCAGAAAGAGCGACTTCACGCTGCCCACGAACACGCTCGATGAATTGTTTTCCTCTCAGGAGGAAAGGGACGAAGCGAAGCTGTCAAAAATCAGGGATATTCCGCTTGAGGAAATCGACGATTTCCCCGACCACCCGTTTCAGGTGCGGGAAGATGAGGATATGTTTCAGCTTGTGGAAAGTATCAAAGAGCGTGGCGTGATTACTCCCGCTACCGTAAGGCAGAAGGAGGACGGAAGATACGAGCTTATTTCAGGACACAGGCGAAAAAGGGCTTGTGAGCTTGCCGGATTTGAAACGCTCAGATGTGAGGTGGTAGACCTCGACCGTGATGAAGCGACGATTTTAATGGTCGAAAGCAACTTCCAACGGTCGCAGATACTTCCCTCGGAGAAAGCTCACGCATATAAAATGCGGCTTGACGCTATGAAAAGACAGGCAGGCAGACCGAGTAAAGAAAATGGTGCAACAGTGTTGCCCCATTTACAAGGCAAAAAAAGTCGTGAAATTCTTGCCGCAGAAAGCGGCGAAAGTCACGAACAAATCCGAAAATATATCCGCCTCACAAACCTTGTTCCCGAACTGCTTGAATTTGTGGACGAGGGCAGGATTAAAATGCGCCCCGCCGTTGAGCTGTCCTATCTGAACGAGGACTGCCAGAGGGATTTGGTGGACGAAATCGACTTAAACGACTGTACCCCGTCCCACGATCAGGCAATCCGTATGCGGAAGTTTTTTGAGGAAGGCAAGCTGACTACGGAGGCAATCTCTGCGATTATGAGCGAGGAAAAGCCGAATCAGCGTGAGAAGATTGTTTTGCGTGGGGACAGGGTGCGAAGCCTGATACCGAAAAATATCCCCATCAACCAAACGGAGGAGTATGTCTGCAAGGCGCTGGAGCATTACAACAAGTTTTTGCGTAACCGTGCCGAGCGTGACAGCAGGTAAGCTGGAGTGTGTTTTTCTTCTTCCCCTTCCTCACACTCCAACCCCTAAACTACCTGACTATCCGAAAGAATAAATCTATCTCTCCTGATTACAGCTATCTCACCTAACGCAATCTATCTCAGGGAAACGCACCATTCCAAAGCACAGGAGGTATGCCCTATGATGTAAGATTAACCTTCGTTTCACACCTTTGCCTGAAACGCTGTTTCGCATTACAATGGCGGCAGAAAAGGAGTGAAGCGCAATGAAAACAAAAACGATTGCTTTTTTAACGGCTCTTTTGCTGATCGTGCTTGCAGGCTGCAACAATGCCCCGCCGAATGAAGATAAGCCGCAGCCGTTTTCTTTTTCGGAGAGTGTTCAAAGTGCCTCTGAATCCGAAGCGCCTGCGGAAAAGGAAAGCAAGGAGGTTGAAACAACGCCTGAAGCCGTGCAGGAAGCAAAGCCGGAAAAGCAGGAAGAAACGACGGAAACGGATACGGTCAGCACCGAACAGCCTCAGACTGCTTCTGTAACCGGGCAGGCGGCACAGCCCGCCGAACAACCCGATAAAGCGGACAAGACCGAACATTCCATATCCACACCGCAGCCGGATATTCCAAAAGAAAGCGAAACGCCTGCGCCGCCTGAAACGGAAGAAACGCCGAGCGAAACCGACTTTGACATTAACTACTGGATTTCCTTTGCAAAAGACTACGCTCAGAGCGTGGGGCTTCTGTTAGACAGCGAGGCGGTTTACTGTTGGGATAATCCGATCTGTGCCGGAGCGCACTGCAAATATCTTGAAAGAGATATTCACAGCCGCTTGGATCGGTACAAGGCTGACGAAGAAATCACAGCCGTATGGATTTGGGCGGAGGAAGTCTCTGACGGAATCTACGACATCTATATCGGCTATGCTTAAATTTAATATTCCATTTTGAGGACGCACCGAAAAAAACGGTGCGTTTTTTCATTTCAAGGAGGATTTCAGATGAAAATTAAGAAACCAAAACGCATTATGTCGCTGTTTCTTGCGGCGCTGATGTGCGTGACTTCCCTTGTGGGAATGGGTACGACCGCCTATGCCGCAGAGGAAACGGACGATGTGTACCTTATCTCGTTCCCCCGTGACGGGGACTCGAATTACAACGCCGAATGGGGACACGGCAGCCATACCTTTATGAACGGCTGGAAAACAGGCACTTCCCGTTATACAACCGTCCGTGCGATGGGATCATATACGGGAAATATCTGCTACTGTATTGAGATCGGCGTCCCGCAGCAGACCGGAGACAGCTATACCAAAAAGGGCGAGGATTTTTGGGACAACTACCCTTCGTCCTATAACAGCACCATTTCTCCTGACGATATTAAGCTGTTCATCGGTCGTATCTTCCAGTACGGCTATACGGGAACAATCTCAACCTCGTGGCGTTCTCAGAACGAGGGCGGCGATAAGCTGGCTCACGCAGTCGCTACACAGCTTCTCATTTGGGAAACCGTCATCGGCGAGCGTGATGAAAACTTTAACAAGGTCAGCACAGGCGGCAAGGACGCTGTTATGGATCAGATTAGCCGCAGCCACCCTCTTTATGACAAGATTATGAGCTACTACAACTCAATGGCGGCAAGTGTGCAGAAGCATTCCAAGCTGCCGAGCTTCCTTTCCAAAACGCCGGGGAGCGCACAGGAAATCGAGCTTGAATGGGACGGCTCTAAATATACCGTTACGCTGACGGACAGCAACAATGTCCTTTCGGGATATAAGTTTTCGTCCAATGATTCGGGCGTTCAGTTCTCCGTAAGCGGAAACAAGCTGACGATCACTACCGAGAAAGCGCCGAGCGACGGGCTGACGATTACCGCAGAGAAAACGGCGCAGAGAAAGGGCGTTATCACTTGGACGGACGGTATCTATGGACCGAACGGCGGTGTGCAGGATACCGTAACCTATGCTCAGACTGTCAATGATCCGCTCAAGGGCTTCCTCAAGCTGAAGGTATCTTACGGCTCGGCGAAGATTGTGAAAACCAGCGAGGACGGAAAGGTGGACGGTATCTCCTTCCGTATTCAGGGAAATGGTATTGATAAAACCGTTAAGACAGGAAACGGCGGTCAGATTCAGGTCGATAACCTAATGCCGGGAGTATATACCGTAACCGAGCAGGAATATGACAGATACGAGCCGCAGGAGTCCCGCAGAGTAACCGTAGTTGCGGGGCAGGTTGCGACCGTCAACTTCAACAACACGCTGAAGCGTGGCGATATTGAGGTCATCAAATCTTCGGAGGATAACTTCAATGAGGGCGTGACCTTCCATCTTTACGGCACATCGCTCTCCGGCATTGCCGTGGACGAGTATGCGGTTACGGATAAAAACGGTGTGGCGACCTTTGAAGATGTGCTGATCAGCGGCACTACGCCGTACACCATCGAGGAAGTGGATACAGCTATTCGCTATGTCGTTCCCGAAGATCAGACCGCACCCGTCAAGTGGAATGAGGTCACTACCCGCAATTTCACGAATATCCTGAAGAAGTTTACCGTTACCGTGACCAAGAGCGACGCTGAGACGGGAACGGTGCAGGGAAACGCCTCGCTTGCAGGCGCAAAATACGGGATTTTCAAGGGCGAACAGCTCATCGACGAATACTATACCGATGAAAACGGTCAGTTTACCACAAGAGAATATATCTGCGGTGCGGACTGGACGATCAAGGAACTGGAGCCGAGCGAGGGCTATTTGCTCGATCCGACCGTCCACAAGGTCGGCGCAGAGCCGGAGCTTTATACCATTGAGCATAACCAGACCGCAAATGATGTAAACGAACAGGTCATCAAGGGCAATATCGCCATTATCAAACATACGGACGATGGCGAAACACAGATTGAAACGCCCGAAGAAGGCGCAGTTTTTGAAGTGTATCTCAAGTCCGCAGGCTCTTTTGCGAACGCAAAGGAATCCGAGCGTGATACGCTCATCTGCGATGAGAACGGCTTTGCACAGACAAAGGATATGCCTTACGGCACATATACCGTCCATCAGGTATCCGGCTGGGAAGGCAGGGAGCTGATGGATGATTTTGATGTGTTCATCGCAAAGGACGCCCAGACTTACCGCTATTTGATTAACAACAGCAATTTTGAAAGCTATATCCAAGTAGTCAAGGTGGACGCAGAAACGGGCAAGACCATTCCCTATGCGGGTGCAGGATTCCAGATTTATGATTCGTCCGGCAATCTCATCACGATGGAGTTTACCTATCCTACCCCGACAACCGTTGACACTTTCTATACCGACGCTAACGGCTCGCTCGTAACGCCGGAAAAGCTGCCATACGGTCAGGGCTACTCTATCGTTGAGGTACAGAGTCCTTATGGATATGTCCTTGATTCCACACCCGTCTATTTTGATGTAACGGAAGAAAATTCTTCTGAGGAAAGCGGGGTAACAGTGATTAAAGTTGAAAAGACCAATATGCCGCAGAAAGGCACGATCAGCATTGAAAAGACGGGCGAGGTATTCTTCGGCGTTTTGGTAAGCGGCGGGACAGATGAAAACGGGCAGGAGCTTCCCGTTATCTATCAACCGATCTATGAAACACAGGGGCTTCCCGATACCGTTTATGAAATCCGTGCCGCCGAAGATGTGGTAACGCCAGACGGTACGCTGAGGTACAGCAAGGGCGAGCTGGTCGATACGGTTACGACCGATGAAACCGGCTTTGCAAAAAGCAAGGAACTCTATCTCGGAAAATATGAGGTAAAAGAGGTCAAGGCAGGCTATGGAATGGTGCTGAGCAGTGAAGTCCATACCGTAGAACTCATTTACGCCGGACAGGATGTAGCCGTGACCGAAACGGCGACTTCCTTTGTCAATGAACGGCAGAAGGTTGAGGTCAGCCTTGAAAAAGCGCTGGAGACAAACGAGCTGTTCGGTATCGGCAATAACGGAGAAATCAAAAATATCAGCTTCGGCTTGTTCGCCGATGAGGAGCTTGTGTCCGCAAGCGGCACTTCCATTCCGAAAGACGGTCTGCTTGAAATCATCACGCTTGATGAAAACGGCAGAGCGACCGTAGGGACTGACCTACCTTTGGGCAGCTATTATGTAAAAGAGCTTGCGACGGACGAGCATTATCAGCTCAGCGGCGAAAAATATCCCGTTGTATTTGAGTATGCGGGACAGGAAGCCGCAACGGTTGTGATTGCCGTAAATGACGGAGAGCCGATGGAAAACAAGCTGATTTATGGCTCGGTGTCCGGCAAAAAGGTGGACGAGAACGGCGAGGGACTCGGCGGTGCGCTCATTGGTCTGTTTAAGAGCGATGATGTGGAATTTACCGAAGAAAATGCCCTGATGACCGTCGTATCCGGCGACGATGGCAGCTTCTCCTTTGAGAATGTGCCTTACGGAAGCTGGTATATCCGTGAGATCAAGCAGCCGACCGGATTCGTGCTTGACGAAACGGTCTATGATGTGAACATCTCAGAGAATGAGCAGGTCGTTGAGATTGAAATCGTCAATAAGCTGGTGCGTGGCAACATCGCTCTTATGAAGGTGGACGCTGAATATACCGATACGAAGCTGACGGGCGCTGTGTTTGAGGTCTATAAGGACTCCAACGATAACGGCGAGCTGGACAGCGAGGACGAGCTGATCGGCACACTGACCGAAAAGGAAATCGGGCAGTATGAAATGAACGATCTGCTCTATGGGCGCTACTTCATTTTGGAATCAGCAAGCCCGGATTCGTATATCCGTGACGAGGGCGTATATGAGGTATTTATCGACACGGACGGTAAGACCTATCAGGTGGAAAACACAGAGGGCAAAGGCTTCGCAAACGAGCCTATGCGTGGAAACCTGAAAATCGTGAAAACATCGTCTGACAGAAAGGTGGAAGGTTTTGCTTTCCGTATTACCGGAGAGAACGGCTATGATGTTACCCTTGAAACGGACGAAAACGGTGAGATCTTCCTCGAAGGTCTGCGAATCGGCGAATATAAAATTTCCGAGGTGAACAATTCGGCTTCCGCTATGTATATCCTGCCTGCCGACAAGGAGGCAGCGGTACAGACAGGCTCTACCACGGTCGTTGAAATGCACAATGAGCTGCGGGATACGCCGAAAACCGGAGATGACAGCAAGCTCGGTCTTTGGCTTGCCCTTGCGGGCGTATCGGCGGCTGGCATAGCAGCCTGCGGTATCATTGGCTTTAAGAAAAAGAAGAAAAAGGAGGATAACTGATGGAACTGAAAGCGATCATCGGAATTGCTCTGGTTGTCTTTATCGTAGGCGGCTTTATCTTTTTGCAAATCCGTAACAGAAAGAAAAAGTAAGAACTTATGCGGGGGCGGGGCTTAAAAACTCCGCCCCCTTTTCTATTTTGGGAGGCTTAAATGAGAAATCTGAAAACGATTGAAAACCGAGTGCTTTCGGTGTTAAAGGAACACCCCGAAGCACGAAATGACGATATGAAGCTGTATCTGCTCGTCAGCAAGGCGTGTATTTATGATACCCACGGTATCAGCCGTTTCAGCTTTGAAGATGTGATGAGCAATTACAAGGCTTACGGTATCCCCTGCTTTGAGAGTATCCGAAGGACAAGGCAGAAGATTCAGGCGAAATATCCTGAACTCGGCTGTTCCCCCGAAGTACGCAGGGCAAGGCACAAAATGCAGCGTATCTATTCAGACTACGCTAAAAGCTAAGATGGGAGGTAAAAGAAAATGGCAGCTAAGAAAAGCGCAAACACCGCTTTGCAGCAGAAAGTAAAGGTGCTGGCGAAGCTCTATGATTCCGGCTGTAAAACCGAAAAGGATTTGAAGGCGCTGAGCCTGCAAAGCATTTTGAAAATTCCCGATATATCCGTTTCCGATATGACGGTTATCACAGAACTTCAGGAGCAGATCGCAAAAAACAGGCTCTTTTCCTATTTGGGAGGCGCTGATGATGAACAGAAATCAGAGGAAAACACGATTTAGGCAAAGAAAAGGAGCAGACAGAAATGGCTTTTACAATCCGACCGCTTCATACGGACGAACAAAAATACACTTACAGGCAGAGTACGCAGATCGAGGGACAGACCGGAAGTATCGGTTATCTTCGTGGCGACTTCGGCGCAGGCGGCAAAGAGTTCTTTTCCTCTTGGTTTGACCACAGGCGGGATTTGAAAACGGACGAGTTCAAAAGCGAGCTGGACGAGGTTATCAACGCCCTGCGTTCGGAAGAATACGGGCTGTTAAAGAGCCGCACGGCTATGGCGCAGTATGCGGGGAAATATCCCGACAGCGCCTTTCAGGGCAACTATGCGACCGAGTACGGTTTCCGTGCCGACACCGAAAAATACAGCTTCCTGATACGGTGCAATCCTGCCCGTGGGGATTACAATTTTTACTGCTACTGCTATGTGCGGGAGTGGCTCGACCACCATATCGAAAAAGCGAGCCGTGGAATCCGCTTTATCACGCCGGATTACAAAGAAAAGTTCCGAATCCCCGACGGGGATAAAATCAGGATCACTTTAAGCGACGGAGAACAGCTTGACCGCACCTGCCGGTATATCAATGACAACTATTTGGAAGTTGGCAGCAATCTCTATCACATCTGCGAGTTTGCCGAACGGATGGAGCAAAACGGCAATACCGTGATTCCGCTCCGTTCCTCTCTGCCGGAGCAGTGCTATGTGTTCGTGCAGACGGAAAACTGCGTCGGCATTGTCAAAAAGGGCGAAAGCGGATTTTACCGCACGGATATTCAGGGAGGCAAGCCCAGTGAAACAAACGCTCTTGTGAATGAGATGAATGAAAAGCTCGGCTTGTCGAAAGGTCAGGCAGAGGCAATGAAGGCAGGCTCAATGTTCGGTTGGGATACCCCTGCCGCCGATCCGAAAAGCTATGATAAAAACGGTATTCCCGTAAGACCGAAACAGAAAGACTATGAAAGATAGGAGGTGCATAACCGATGGCACGAAAGTACGACCTGATTTCCGAACTGTACCGCCGTACCGCACACGCTGTTGTTTCCGATGTTCAGAACTGGCAAGCCTTTTTGCGCTGCGCCTGCCGGAACTATCGTCTGCGCTTTGACGAGCAGCTTCTCATCTACGCTCAAAGACCGGACGCAACGGCGGTATTGGAAATCGAGCGCTGGAACGACAAATTTGGGCGTTGGGTAAACCGTGGCGCTAAGGGTATCGCCGTATTTGAGGACGCCGACCGGAGCAGGCAGCGCTTAACCCATTACTTCGATATTTCTGATACCCACGCAAGCCGCTATTCCCGCCCCGTCCCGATTTGGGATATGAAGCCGGAATATACGGACGATGTGATCGAATCCCTTGAAAATACCTTCGGCGAGCTGGAGAACAGGGAAAGCCTTGCGGACGCAGTTCTGAGCGCCGCTAAAAACGCCGTGGAAGATAATATCCCCGACTATTTGGGCGATCTGATGTATGCCGCAGATGACAGCTTCCTCTACGGTCTTTCGGAAGATATGATTACCGCTATGTATAAGAAGGCGGTAACAAACAGCGTGGCGTATATGATGATGACAAGGCTTGGGATAGATACCGAACGCTTCTTTGAACGGGAGGATTTTTCCGACATCACAAATTTCAATACGCCGGAAGCCTTGAACGCCCTCGGTATTGCGTCAAGCGATATTGCAGAGATGGGGCTTGGGGAAATCTCCCGTACTGTTTTTGCTCTTGAAAGGCAAAATCGCATCATTGCAGACAGAGAAAAACCCGATTACAATAAGGCTGAAAATAAAAGCGAAAGGAGCTTTGAAAATGAACGAGCTGACATACACAATGCAGGGCGATTACAATCTTCCCGACCTGACAATGCCCGAACAGCCGGAGGTAACTTTGGGAAGGTACGCTCAGATGAGGCGGAAATTTCTCAAAGAACACCACAAAATCCGGTACTACAATCTTCTGACGAGCTGCACCCTGACACAGCATTTAGCAGAATTAGAGCAGACAGCGATGAAGCTGGAAGAAACCCTGATGAAGCAGATGGCGGCGCAGGAGGGCTTGACCGAGAGCCTGAAAGCGGCGGATATGATGAAGTGGGTACAGGGAATGAACAATCTGAGGAACAGAGTGCAGGAGATCGTGAAAGCGGAGATCATCTTCGCTTAGATTATTACGACCGAAGCAACGAGGACAAGAGCCTGCCGTTTTTCGGCGGGGACGATACCATTCGTGAAATCCTCGGTACAACGCCCCACCTGAAAGCCTCGAAAGAGGAAATTCGTGCTTTCTATGAAAGCAATCCCGATAACGCCGCCCGTACCGAATATATCAAGGGTATTTTCAATAACGATTATACTGAACTGATTTTGAGCGACGGGCGGCGAGTCGGGTACAAAACTTGGCAGAATGTGCTTCAGCTTTGGGAGGGTAGCTATCTGTCCCGCACAAAGCAGAGCTTCTATGATTGGGGCGTAATCGCACAGCATTTTGAAGCAATGCGGCTGCTCGGCGAATTGCAGGATACGATGAAGCCGTTACCTTCCGTAGATGGACAACTGAACTTTTTGGATATGCAGGCAGAGGAAAAAACCTCTGCTTTTTCTTTTTCTCAGGAGATTATCGACGCTGTTCTCACCCGTGGGAGCGGCATATCTGAGGGAAAGTTCCGTATCTATGAGCAGTTTGAAAAAAGCTTGTCCACAAAGGAAAACGCCGATTTTCTGAAAGACGAATACGGTTGGGGCGGCGCTTATCCTGTTATTGTCGGCGCAGGCATTGACGAGCAGCACGACGGGAAAGGCATTTTGATCTCAAAAGGCATTGGGGACGATAAGCCGCATATCCGGCTGAATTGGAATCAGGTAGAGAAGCGGATTGCCGAACTGATACGCCTCGACCGTTATCTCAATCCAAAGGAAAAAGAGATTTACCCGCAGTGGCTTGAAAAGCAGGAGGAACGCCGAGCGGAACTTGCCGAAGAACAGAGAAACCGTGAAATCCTCTACTCTGCTCCAACCGAACTGGAATCGGCGCAGGCGGCTGAAAGAGAGCCGCAGCAGGAAGCACACTACGCCTATCATCTCGGCGATACGGTATATATGGGCGCTGACGAATACGAAATCCTTGCCTTTGATGATAAGCGTGTCGTTCTTCACGATATGCAGTATCCGTTATTCCAAAAGGAATTGGAACGGGCGGAATTTGACCGCAGGGTGCGGGAAAACCCGATGAACGACCACTTGAAGGTAACGAATCAAACGGCGGTTGCAGAGCAGCAGCCTCGTTTCAATTCTATCGAGTTTGAAAAGCTCATTCCCCATAATATGCGTTTCAAGGAAACCGCTTTGGTAAACGGCAATGAGATGTATTGGGTAACGCAGGAGATTTTTACTGCCGGGGATTTAAGAAAGTTCCAGCGGGCTGTTCAGAGCTACAACGGGGATATTAAAAAGTTTTATGTTACACCCCGTGATCTAAGCCCGTCCTACTCTTTTGAGGAGGATATGGAAAACAAGGTTTTGGCAGTTATCACGCCCGACACTATCCTGCAAGACGATTATATTCAGGCTGTCCGAAGCGAAGGACTCGGCGATTACCTTCAGCCGGAGGAAAAAGCTGATTCGGCTGAAGCGCCTGCCTTTGACATTGGTATGGGGTATCTCGGAAACGGTCTTACCGTCTGGAACAGAGCCGTTGAGGAAAACGGCGATTACCAAACGATTGCTCATATCAGCAGCGAGGGCGAAATCCGCTACTATGTGGACGGACTGCCCGATGATGTAGTGTCAAGGATTGAGCAGGCGGCGGCACGGGAACAGCAAAAAGCGTTGTTTTCTGCCGCTTATAAAGTCGGAGACAGAGTGTATTTGGACGGAAAGCCTTTTGAAATCACACGGGTAGATGACTGGAATGTGGAGTTGATGGATCGCTCTGTGCAAAATCCGCAGCCCCGTTTGGAGCAAAAGGACAGCTTTATGCGGCTTGTTCAGCAGAATGAGCGCAGCAGCTTTACGGACGCTTACCGTGAGTACAGCGAAATTAAGAGTGCTAATCCCGACAGCCTTGTGCTGTATCAAATGGGCGATTTCTTTGAAGCCTACGGTGCGGACGCACAGACCGTAAGCGAAGCGATGGAGCTGAATCTTGCTTCCCGTTCTATCGGCGGCAATCAGCGGACACAGATGTGCGGCTTTCCGGCAAACCACTTGGAAACTTATGTCAATATGCTTCTTGACCGTGGCTTTGATGTAGTTGTTTCTTCCCTTGAAAACGGAGAGCGCAGCACCCGAAACATCGTATCGACCAATAAGGAAGATCCGGTGCAGTCGAAGCCGGTCGGCAGGATCGACTATCTGCACACGGACGGGACGGTGCGGGAAAGCGTTGAATACACCAGCCCCTATCAGTTGGAAAAGGATATAAAGGAAGAAAATTACTACGGCGTTCCTTTTACCGTCGTTTTCTATAAGGATAAAGACGGGAATACCATACCGCAAAATTTTATCAGCGAGCTTGATCCGCCGCCGCAGGGCATAGAAATCATTGATTCGCCCTACCTTGCAACCGACAGGGCAGATGAAATGCTCAGACAGGCGGAGCAGATTGCAGGAGAAAATACGCTCCCGCCCGACGAGAGATTTTTCGTCATTGAAACCGATGACGGTTATGCCATTTGGGACGATTTGACGGAAGCGATCTATATCGACGATGAGGGCGTCAGTGAGGAGTTTAAGAGCGAGTGGCAGGCAAACGACTACTTGGAACAGGTCAAGAAATCTGTTTCTGAAAAGGAAGCTGCCGAATGGCTTTATGTGGAACGGGCAAAGCAGAACACATCTGCTAAGCAGCCTGAGCAGAAAGAAGCCGAGCCATTTACGCCTGCTTTCAGCCAGCCGAAGCGCTCACGGGTACAGACCTTTGATCTGCACCCCGATATACCTATGTCCGAACGGCACACCTTTGACCTTGCTTCCCACGAAGTGCCGGAGGCTGGCAAAAAAGAACGCTTCCGCAGGAATATGGCGGCAATCAATGTGCTGAAGGAATGTGAGTTTGATAACCGCTTTGCAACGCCCGAAGAACAGGAAATCCTTTCGCAGTATGTCGGTTGGGGCGGTATTCCAGAAGCATTTGATGAAAACAATTCCTCGTGGGCGGACGAGTTTATCGAGCTTTACACTGCCCTTTCTCCCGACGAGTATGAAAGCGCAAGGGCAAGCACCCTGACCGCTTTCTATACCCCGCCCATTGTCATTTCCTCGATCTACAAGGCAATGGAGCAGATGGGATTTAAGGAGGGCAATATCTTAGAGCCTTCCTGCGGTATCGGCAACTTTATCGGTATGCTGCCCCATTCAATGCAGGACAGCAAAATCTACGGCGTGGAGATTGATAAGATTTCGGCGGGGATTGCACAGCAGCTTTATCAGAAAACCTCTATAGCAGCGCAGCCGTTTGAGGAAGCAAATATCCCTGACAGCTTTTTTGACGCCGTGATCGGCAATGTGCCGTTCGGCGATATTCGAGTGAATGACAGGAGGTATAACAAGCATAACTTTTTAATCCACGACTACTTTTTTGCGAAATCCTTAGACAAGCTCAGACCGGGCGGTGTGATGGCGCTTATCACAAGCAAAGGCACGATGGATAAAGAAAATCCAGCCGTGCGGAAGTATATCGCACAGAGAGCCGACCTGCTCGGCGCAATCCGCCTGCCTAATAACACCTTTAAGGGGAACGCAGGGACAGAGGTTGTTTCGGATATTTTGATATTACAGAAGCGGGACAGACTTATTGACCTTGAGCCGGAGTGGGTACACCTGAACACCGATGAAAACGGCGTGAAGATGAACGCCTACTTTGTCGATCATCCCGAAATGGTATTAGGCGAATGGAAAACCGTGTCCGGCAGATTTGGCGAAGAAGATACCGTTGTCCCTTATGAAAATGCCGACCTTGCCGAGCTTTTGGACGAAGCAATCTCTAATATCCACGCAGAGATTACGGATTACGAAGTGGACGAGGAACTGACCGAAGAAGATAACTCCATTCCCGCTGATCCCGAAGTCCGCAACTTTTCCTATACGGTTGTGGACGATATAATCTATTACCGTGAAAATTCCCGAATGACGCCGGTGGAGTGTTCAGCTACGGCTGAAAACCGGATCAAGGGTATGATTGCTATAAGGGACAGTGTTCGCAGCCTGATTGAAATGCAGACCGCAGACTATCCCGATTATGAAGTCGAAAAGGAACAGCAGAAGCTCAATGCGCTTTATGATACCTTTTCCAAGAAGTACGGGCTGATCAATTCCCGTGCGAATGTGTCCGCTTTTTCGCAGGACAGCTCCTTTGCCCTGCTTTCCGCACTGGAGGTGCTGGACGAAAACGGGGAGCTGGAGCGCAAGGCGGATATGTTCACGAAGCGGACGATCAAGCCCCATACACCCGTTACCTCGGTTGATACCGCCAGTGAAGCGCTTGCCGTATCTATGGGCGAAAAAGCCTATGTGGATATGGAATATATGTGTTCCCTTACGGGCAAGACCGAGCAGGAAATCTACGAGGAATTAAAGGGCGTTATCTTCCTAAACCCGATGTACGGCTACGGAAACAGCACCGAGCGAAAGTACCTGATGGCGGACGAATATCTTTCCGGCAATGTGAGAGAAAAGCTCGCTTGGGCGAAAAAATCCGCAGAAGTCTACCCCGAAGATTACAAAATCAATGTAGAGGCGCTCGAAAAGGTACAGCCGAAAGACCTGACTGCCAGCGAGATTTTCGTACAGCTCGGCACGACTTGGCTGCCTGAAGAAATCGCACAGCAGTTTATGTATGAGTTTTTGGATACGCCCGTTTATGCGAGATGGAATATCAAAGTCCACTACTCAAAGCTGACGGGCGAATGGAATGTGGAAGGAAAATCCTATGACCGTGGAAACCTGAAAGCCTACAACACCTACGGCACAAAGCGGGTAAACGCCTACAAGATTATCGAAGATACGCTCAATATGAAAGATGTGCGTGTCTTTGACTATATGGAAGATGATGAGGGCAAAAAGAAAGCTGTACTCAATAAAAAGGAAACCGCTATCGCCCAGTCGAAGCAGGAGCTTATCAAGCAGGGCTTTCAGGATTGGGTATGGCGTGATCCCGCAAGACGGGAAAAGCTGGTACGGCTGTATAACGACAAGTTCAACAGTATCCGTCCCCGTGAGTATGACGGAAGCCATATCATTTTCAGTGGTATGAATCCCGAAATTGAGCTTCGGGAACATCAGAAAAATGCGGTCGCCCATATCCTTTACGGCGGCAATACACTCTTAGCACACGCCGTGGGTGCAGGCAAGACCTTTGAAATGACTGCCGCTGCAATGGAATCCAAGCGGCTCGGACTTTGCAATAAATCTCTCTTTGTTGTCCCCAACCACTTAACAGAGCAGTGGGCGGCGGAGTTCTTGCAGCTCTATCCAGCGGCGAATATCTTGGTCGCTACGAAGAAAGACTTTGAGATGAAAAACCGCAAACGCTTCTGCGGTCGTATTGCGACGGGAGATTACGACGCCGTGATTATTGGTCATTCGCAATTTGAAAAAATCCCGATAAGCATTGAACGGCAGAGGGCTGTTTTACAGCAGCAGCTTGACGATATTATTGAAGGGATTGCGGATATAAAGCGAAACCGTGGCGACCGTTTTTCGGTCAAGCAGCTTGAAAAGACGAAAAAATCCCTGCAAACGAAGCTGGAAAAATTAAACGATCAATCAAGAAAGGATGATGTCGTAACCTTTGAAGAACTCGGTATAGACAGGCTTTTCATAGATGAAAGTCATTATTACAAGAATCTGTATCTTTACACCAAAATGAGGAATGTGGGCGGTATCGCTCAGACGGAAGCGCAGAAATCTTCCGACCTTTTTATGAAGTGCCGCTATCTTGATGAGATTACCGGAGGGCGTGGCGTTGTGTTTGCGACGGGTACGCCGATCTCAAACAGTATGGTAGAACTTTATACTATACAACGGTATTTGCAGTACCGAACGCTTCAAGACCACGATTTGCAGCACTTTGACGCTTGGGCGTCGATGTTCGGCGAGACGGTCACGGCAGTCGAGCTTACGCCCGAAGGAACAGGATACAGAGCGAAAACACGCTTTGCGAAATTCAATAATCTGCCCGAACTGATGGCAATGTTCAAACAGGTTGCGGACATCAAAACGGCGGATATGCTCAATCTTCCCGTACCGGAGGTAGAGTATCACAACATTGCCGTGAAACCGTCTCAGGTGCAAAAAGAAATGGTCGCCTCTCTCGGTGAACGAGCCGAAAAGATAAGGGGCGGCAATGTGGATTCCAGCGTGGATAATATGCTGAAAGTTACAAACGACGGGCGGAAGCTCGCCCTTGACCAGCGAATGATGAATCCAATGCTGCCCGATGAAGAAGGCAGTAAAGTCAACGCCTGCGTGAACGAGGTGTTCCGTATATGGGAGGAAAACAGCGATAAAAGGCTGACGCAGCTTCTATTTTGCGATCTCTCCACTCCAAAGGGCGCAGGCGAATTTTCCGTCTATACAGACATACGAAAAAAGCTGATCGAGCGTGGTATTCCCGAATCGGAAATCAAGTTTATCCACGAAGCGGATACCGAAACAAAGAAGCAGGAGCTGTTCAAAAAGGTGCGCCGTGGCGAAGTGCGAATCCTGATGGGCAGTACGCAGAAAATGGGAGCAGGGACAAATGTGCAGAATAAGATCATCGCTTCCCACGACCTTGACTGCCCGTGGCGACCTGCCGATCTGGAGCAGCGAGCCGGACGGACGGTGCGGCAGGGCAACGATAACCCAAAGGTCGGTCTGTACCGCTATGTTACGGAAGGCACTTTTGACGCATACTGCTGGCAGCTCGTTGAGGGCAAGCAAAAGTTCGCAAGTCAGATTATGACGAGCAAATCGCCCGTGCGTTCCTGTGAAGATGTGGACGCTACGGCTCTTTCCTATGCGGAAATTAAAATGCTTGCGGCGGATAATCCGCACATCAAGGAGAAAATGGACTTGGATATTCAGGTGCAGAAGCTGCGCCTTTTGAAGTCAAATTATCTCTCCGAAAAATATGAGTTGGAGGACAAGATCATCAAATATTACCCGACAACAATCGCCCGGACGAAAGAAACGATTGCGGGGCTGGAAAAGGATATATCGCTTGCAAAAGAACACCCGAAGCCTCTTGACGATACCTTTGTAGGGATTGAGGTTAAGGGTGCTTCTTATTCCGAAAAAGCGGAAGGCGGTCAGAAAATCATTGACGCCTGCAAGGAGATGACCTCGCCCGATCCCGTCCCTCTCGGCAAATACAGGGGCTTTGATTTGGCGCTTTCCTTTGATACCTTTGAAAAAGCCTATCAGGTAAAAATCAAGGGCAACCTTTCCCGTTCCGTCTCTTTAGGCACGGACGCTATCGGCAATATTACCCGAATCGACAATGCCATTGAGAAAATCCCTGAACGGCTGGAGGCGAAAAGCAGGGAGCTTTCAACTCTCGAACAGCAATTCGCCACTGCGAAAGCAGAGGTTGAGAAACCGTTTGACAAGGAAGAAGAACTGACCGAAAAGACAAATCGGCTCAATGTCTTAAACGGCTTGCTCAATGTGGATAAGCGGGAAAATGAGCTGGTGGACGGTGCGCCGGACGAGGGCGACAGCGTACCAGTTCCAAAGGACAGAGCCTACGAGCGATAACTTTCTTAGCGGTATGGGGGAAATCTCATACCGCCTTTACATAGTAAGTTCTCTGAACTGCTGTGTCAGTAAAAATAGAACTGTGGCTTCCTTGTGCGGGCAGTGATTTGTCTTTATAATATGAGACATCATATAAAGAAAAGAGGTAAAACCCGATGGAAGAAAACTGTTCTATCAAACTGTTTGAAAGCGATCTTGAAAGTATGCTGTCTCAGGTACTCGCTAAAGCCCGTTCCCGTGATGAGAAATTGAAGGCTGCAAAGGAAAAGGCAGTAGAGCTTAAACATCAAAACGAGAAACTCAATGCTGTTTTGGATTTGGAAAAGCCATCTGCTCTTACCGAAGAAGAATGCAAACTTTTAATTCAGTATCTGCTTGCAGAAAACAATGTTGTATTGGAAGAATACCGCATTTGTTATATGCGAGGGCTGATGGACGGAATGGAAATCAAAAAAATTGTAGAGTGAAAGGTTACATAGCCGCTTGGTTTTACAAAAAATCAGGCGACTATATCTATCACGGCAAGGTGGAAAAAGACAGAGTAAAGTGATATAATAAAGTGGCTTTTTGAGAGTCAATGTCAAGAAAACTGAGGTTATTTTCCTATGAAAAATATTTTGATTCACGGCTTGGGACAAAACAATAGGGATTGGGATACCATTAAAACTGTGTTGGAAGCGAGGGGGATTTCCTCTATCGCTCCTGATTTATTTGACCTTGCAAGAGGCAGGAAATTAGACTATCCCACAGTATATCAGGCGTTCAGCGAGCTGTGCGAGTCTTACAAAGACAAACTAAATCTTTGCGGGCTTTCCCTCGGCGGTCTGCTTGCGCTCAATTATGCTATCCAGTATCCGAAAAAAATAAACTCTCTTGTATTGATCGGAACGCCGTTTGAGATACCGAAAGGACTGCTGAAATTTCAAAACTTCGTATTTAAGCTTATACCCAAATCTGCATTTCAAAGTATGGGCGTAAGTAAAAAAGACTTTATTCGTTTGAGCAAATCAATGGCGGAACTGAACTTTATGGAGTCGGCGGCAACGCTCGATTGCCCTACTCTTATTCTTTGCGGCGCAAAGGATAAAACGAATATGGAGAGTGCTAAGCGGTTTCACGAAGCAATGAAAAACAGCAAGCTGGTCATCGTGGAAGATTCCGGTCACGAAGTAAACAAGGATAATCCTCGAAAGTTAGTTAGTATTTTGCAAGACTTTTGGGTAGATAATTGATGAAGTAAATCCTGAATGGAGACAGAAAGATGAAATATGTAGTAGACGATAAAAAATTGAACGCAGCAACTTTTATTGCTTTCGTCAATCAGGTATGGCAAGGCAGTTACGATGTTGAAAAAACGCAAAGTGCATTGTCTAAAACAATCAATATTACCGCTTATGATAATGAAGTGCTGATTGGTTGTTTGCGTATTCTTACAGACGGATATTATTTCGGCACGATTACAGAGTTGCTCGTCCTTCCTGAATATCAAAAACAGGGAGTAGGCAGTAAACTCTTGCAACTTGCAAAGGATAATACCCCTACTATGCTGTATTTTGGAGCGCAGCCGGGGATAGAAAAGTTTTATGAAAAGAATGGTTGCAAAAGAAGTTTGCAATCCTATGCGATTGAAAAAGAACGGTCATAACGAATATTTACGAGGTGTTTAGTGTGGAAGTCAAAAAAATAGATGATACTCAAATTACAAATGCCATTGACTTGATTTGGCAAACTTTTTTACAATTTGAGGCTCCCGATTATTCTGAAGAAGGAGTTAAGTCGTTTCAGGAGTTTATTGAGAACAAAGAGATCGTCAAAACATTAGAATTTTGGGGCGCTTATGACGAAGAAAGACTAAAGGGAGTTATCGCAACAAACGAAAACCGGAAGCATATCTGTTGCTTTTTTGTGAAAGCACAGTATCAAAGACAAGGCATTGGCAGAAAGTTGTGGAACTTCCTACGAGAAAATAGTTCAAGCAAAACCATTACAGTAAATTCTTCTCCGTATGCAGTTCCGGTCTATCATAAACTGGGTTTCATAGATACCGATACGGAGCAACTTTCGGACGGTATACGATATATACCTATGAAGTTTGAAAAATAATCATTTTTCACTGTGATTTTTTATTTCACATAATTAATAAAGAGATTTTAGATTGCACAGGGCTTTAGCAACAGCGAGTTGCTTGTTTGGTAGATTTATCTGCCTTATAATTTGTTACAAGGAGGTGATTTGTAGTGGAGACAAAAGATGTCATACTTGAACTCCGGACAAAAAAAGGACTGTCGCAAGATGAACTTGCAGAAAAAGTTTATGTCACAAGACAAGCAGTGTCTCGTTGGGAAAATGGAGAAACAATCCCCAATACAGAAACGCTAAAATTACTTTCAGGTTTTTTTGATGTTTCCATCAATACACTTTTAGGCTCTCCGAGACAACTCATTTGTCAATGCTGTGGTATGCCGCTTGATGATTCCACGATCAGTAAAGAACCGGATGGTACTTTCAATGAAGAATACTGTAAATGGTGTTATACAGACGGAAAATTCACATATGACAATATTGATGATTTAATTGCTTTTTGTGTTGAGCATATGTCAAATGAGAATTGGTCTGCTGAACAGGTGCGGGGATATATGGCGGATATGCTGCCTAAATTAAATCACTGGAAAACTCAAGAGAAAATCAAATAATCATCAATTTTATACTTAAATAACTTTTACATAGCCGCTTGGTTTTTATGAAAAATCAAGCGGCTATATTTTTGCTTAAGGAGGTGTTCGCTATGGGCGAAACAGACTATAACGCTCTGCTCTACGACAAGATGAAAGCCGAGCAGGATAAGTACAGGGACTGGCTGCTTTCACAGCCGCCGGAGGAAATTCTGAATCATACCTACGAGTATACGATGAGAGAGGACATTGTGATGTGTATGGAGGAACTGGAGCTTTCTCCGAAACAGGCAAAGGCATTGCTCCGATCCCCCTGCCCGCTTGATGATGTCTATAAGGAGTTTAAGGACAGAGAAGTTGAGCATATGGATACCATTCGGGATTCCATTGAAACAAGGGCAAACGATGTACTCAAACGGGACAAAAACAGAGAAAGCAGGTAAGAAAAATGGTACACAAATTAAAAACAATCCGTGGGGATATGCTGGTACTTCAATGCCAGCTTGAAAGAGAATTGATCCGTTATGTGCGGAGGTATCTTTGCCAGCCGCAGGTCACAATCATCACAAACGATAAGCAGTTTATCTTTATGTGTGAGCTGTACGACTATGTGGAGAACACGGAGTTCCCGCCAGAAATGGTAAGCTCCCTGATGAAAACAAAGAATGTATTGGAGCTGTCTTGGGACGAGTGGATGATGAATATCGAGGTAGAAGATATGGAGGATTCCATCAAGAAAGTCGCTGAGCTTCTCAGGGAAAGGAAGATTTGATATGCCATATATTGAGCCGGAGGTGATTGAACAAGCTCGGCAGATTGACCTCTTAACCTATCTGAGAAAGTTTGAGCCGGATAATGTTGAAGAAGTCAAGGGGACGAGAAATGTATATCGCACTGTTGACCACGACAGCCTGAAAATGTCCAATGGCAAATGGTTTTGGTGGTCGCAAGGTTTCGGCGGTTATAATGCGCTTGACTATCTGATAAAAGTCAGGAACTATTCTTTTATGGACGCAGTGGAAATCCTTACGGGAAAAGAACTGGCAAATTGGACGCCGCCACCGAAAAAAGAAGAAAAAAATGAGCCAAAGGTACTGCGATTGCCGGAAAAATATCAAGACAGTAAACGGGTAATACAGTATCTTTTTAATCGTGGCATTGACTATCAGATTATTCAGGAGTGCATTGCGGACGGTGTGATTTTTGAAAGCAACGGGCGCTATCATAATGCGGTTTTTGTCGGGAAGGACGAAACAGGGACGCCCAAATATGCCGCTTACCGTGGTTTAGGAAGCAGTACCTTTAAGGGAGACGCATACGGAAGCGACAAGCAATATTCCTTTCGCCTGCTTGCAAAAGAGCCTTGCCAGTCGGTGCATTTGTTTGAAGCCGCCATTGATTTGCTGTCCTATGCCACTTTGCTAAAAGCTCAGGGCAAGGACTACAAAGCAGAAAATCTGCTCTCTCTTTCGGGCGTGTATCAGCCGAAGAAAGAGAGCAAAGACAGCAAAATTCCGATTGCGCTTTCCGTTTTCCTTGAGAAAAATCCACTTATCAAGACGATTCATTTGCACTTGGACAATGACAAAACGGGAAGGCTCTGTGCCAACACCTTAAAAGAACTGCTCAGAAACAAGTACGAGGTCTTTGACGAGCCGCCGAAGAAAGGCAAGGACTATAACGATTACCTCTGCATACAGCTTGGAATCTACAAATCCAAAGAAAGGAGCTATGAGCGTTGAATGTACGAATTTATCAGATCAATATGAAGCGTGACGCCAACAATGTCGCCTTTATGAATTATGAGAGCCTGCCTAAATTTCAGGGCAGCTCAGAGATCGACAGCAGCCTCTATGATAAGGTGTTCGAGGGAGAAGTAAACTGCTTCACGCTGGAAAAACTCTATGAGATTTTCAATCTTAAACACCCCGCAGGATATAAAGGGCGGTCGATGTCCGTGTCCGATGTGGTGGAGATCATTGACGGGAATACCGGAAAAAGCTACTTCCACTTTTGCGACAGCTTTGGTTTTCAGAAGGTTGATTTTGAGCCGGAAAAGACGCAGGTCAGCGACCGCTTCCTATCGCTTGCCGAGCAGGAGAAAATCTCTGTCCTGCTCGTTCCGGTCGGCAAATCTCCGATTGTGAAAGAGATACCGAACACCTATGAAGCGATGAAAGAACTGGTCGGCGGAGGCGGTTTAGACGAGTATATGCCCTTTGAAGATGACGCCGCTATCGTCTGCAACCGTGACGGAAAGCAGGAAAAGCTGCCGATGAATCGGGCGGTCTACCAGCCGCCGAAGCGCACACAGATGAGTTACAGCGACCTGAAATCTCTTTTTCGGGAAGCGGAAAACAACAGGCAGCACCTTACCGCACATATCATTTTTACCGCCGATACCTTCAAAAAACCGTACAGCGAATTTGAACGGACTTATGAAGTAAGCTCGGACAACAAAGCGTTCCAGTCCCGTATGGGCGGCTATTCCATCTACGGTGCTTCTCTGGACGGTGTTGATCCGTGCCTGAGAATGGAGGGCTTGATGGCGGACGAAATGGGCGGTAAGGACGGTTGGAAAATAGAAAAATGCTTCTTAATGGAAGATTCAAGAGAGGTCGCCGACATCATTCACGGCGATTTTTTTATTGCCCGTTCCAATATCGCCGATGAGAAATACAGCAGCTTATCGAGCGAACAACTACTGAAATACAAACGGCTTTTTCGGTATCCTGAGCGATTCCACGAAACCGCACACGGGATTGAGATCGAGCCGTTCAAGCCCGACAGGGCGGACAAAGAACGATAAATATCAGGAAAATACGGGGCAGCCCGACAGGTCTGCGTTAGCTTAGCGAGCAGACTGTTTGTATCCCCAAACGGGATTCAAACAGTAAAAGCTCGTTAGGGGCTGCCCCTAATACCCCAATACAGGAAAGGATTTTGACTATGCACGAATTTCTATTCTTTATGATAGGCTTCCTGCTCGGCGGCGTTATCGGTATTTCGATAATGTGCCTTATGCAGATCAATCGAATCCACGGCGGCTCTACCGCCCGAAAGGAGGACGATGAGAAATGAGGAAGCGGAATGTAGACAAACATATTTGGTTTGACCGTCAGGAAGCTCAGGACTTGCAGAAGAAAGCAAAGAAAGCCTGCCTGACCGAAGCGGCGCTGATTCGCCTGCTGATTCGTGGCTATGAGCCGAGAGAAAAACCGGACGAGAGATTTTATGACGCTATGCGGGAGCTTTCCGCTATCGGCAACAACATCAATCAGCTTGCCATTAAAGCGAACGCCCTCGGCTTTGTGGATTCGCAAATGCTGAAGAACGAGGCGCTGAGGTGGCACAAGTTTCAGGCGGCGATTGAGCGTGAATTTCTGCGCCCTGAAAAAAGCGGATTGAAATGGCAGTAACAAAGCTTTGGAAGGTAAGCGTCCGGCTCGGTCAGGTACTGGACTATACGACCAATCCTGAAAAGACCGCCAACCCCGAATATTCTGCCGAAGATTATCAGGCGCTCAAAGATGTGCTTGCCTATGCGAAGGACGAGGAGAAAACGGAACACGAGTTTTTCTGTGACGGGATCAACTGCAATGTGGCGATGGCTCGTGACCAGTTCATTACCGTCAAGGAACAGTTCGGCAAGACGGACGGGATTCAGGCGTATCACGGGTATCTAAGCTTTAAGGAAAACGAGGTCACGCCCGAACAGGCGCAGCAGATCGGAATGGAGTTTGCAAGAAAGATGTGGGGCAAGCGGTTTCAGGTGGTCGTTACTACCCATCTGAACACGAAACATCTCCACTGCCATTTTGTCATCAACTCCGTTTCCTTTGCCGATGGGAAGCGGCTGAAAGACAAAGAAAAGTCTTGGTACTACTTCCGCCATATCGCCGATGAGATCTGCTTGGAACATAAGCTGTCCATTGTAGAAAAGCCGGAGCTGCACAGATCGCCCGCCTATCTTACGATGAAGGACGAGGCGGGTATGCCTACCCGATACAACAACGCAAAGAAAGCGATTGACGAAGCGATTGCGATGAGCCGCAACCTGCGGCAGTTCCAATATGAACTGGGCGTGATGGGCTATCACTCGAATTTCAGTCCCAATCGTAAGTACGCTACGGTCACACCGAAAGGCAGTGAAAAACCGATACGGACTTACCGGCTCGGCGAGGAATACACCAAAGAGAAAATCCTTGAACGGCTGATTGCCAACCGGGATAATATCGTGTTCAAGCCGTTCCAGCCAAAGACCTATATTGTCCGGCAGTACCGCCTGCCCACAAGAGAAAGCAAAATCCAAAAGGTCGGCGGTCTGTATGGCTTGTATCTATACTACTGCTATCGGCTCGGCTACCTTCCGAAGCACAATCAGAAACAACAGAATACGGCGAGGCTTCACTATCTTCTCAAAGACGATCTGATGAAGATGGACGAACTCACCAAACAGGTAACGCTGCTCGGCAAGCACCAGATCGGTACGGATGAGCAGCTTTTTTCATATAAGCGGTCGGTTGAGGACGAAATCAAAACCCTTACCGCCGACAGAACACATCTCCGAAATGAAATACGAAAGGTAGATATATCAGATGAACGGCTGTCGGCGGCAAAGATAAAAATTTCAGCTATCTCCGAACGCCTGAAAGAGCTTCGCAAAGAAGTAAAGCTCTGCGATGGAATTGCAAAGCGGTCAGGCGTAATTGCCGATACCCTTTCGCAAGTCAAGGCAGAGGAAGAAAAATCTCAAAGAAAGGAGTCCCGAAACTATGAACAACGGCGGTGACGCAGCAGAACAAATCGTTAGGCTATCGCTTGAAGGATTTGAAGTGGCTGTCCGGCTCACAGGCTCGGCGGCGAAGAATATCGCTATTCTGTTAGCTTCCGTGCTGAAGCAGGAGATCAGCCAGTCGAATAAGACACGAGGGAAAGCACGGCTTACCAATATGATTAAGTCCGGCAAGGAGCTGAAGGTCTTTTCATTCCAGCAGAAAGACCTGCCGAAGTTTACCGAACAGGCAAAACGATACGGCGTCCTTTACTGCGTTCTGCGTGATAAAAACACCAAGAGCGATACGGCGATGGTCGATATTATCGCCCGTGCGGAGGACGCTGCGAAAATCCAGCGTATTTCCGACCGCTTTGAACTCGGTAAAGTCGATAAGGCTTCCATTGTTTCCGAAGCGGAAAAAGATGTGGCAGACCGTGAAGCGGCTGCCAATGAAGTGCCTACGAAATCAAGGGGCGAGATCATCGTGGAGGAAGCGATGGGAAAGCCAATGCAGAAGGAGGAAAATTCCCACCAAAACCCCTCAGTCGCAAAGACGGACAAAAGCCCTCTGTCCGAGCGAGACTTAGAAACGACAGGTACGCACACTGATAAGGGTGTCGCAAAGGCGGCGGATAAGAAGCCTTCGGTTAAGGAAAAGCTCGACCGATACAAGGCGGCTGCCAAAGCGGAAAAGGAAGCAGAGCGTACTGTGCCGGAGGTTTCCAAAGAGAAGCCGAAAACCCCGGAAGCCAATCGGCAGACCGTTCACAGGCAGCCGAAGAAATCCAAGAAGCCGAAAGAGAGGTGAGCGAAATGGATCAACTAAAGGAACACCCGCAGATCGTGGAGCTGTTAGGCACACTCGATAAAAACGGCTTGATGAAAGAGAAAAGCGAGGTGCAGTCGCTGGTAAGCTATATCGGAGGTATGGAAGAAACGCTGACAGAAATGCTCGGCGAGCTTCAGGATATGCGCCGTGAAATCAATCTGATCCACAACAACACGCTGCGGAGCAAGTGCCATACCCTTGTGGAAAAAACGGAGGGCAAAATCCGTCAGGGATTTTCCGCAGTCAAAAAGATGAAGGACAATCTGATCCAGTCAGCCGGGAACGCTGTGCGGGCGTTCCGGGAAAGAGGCAGGGACGCCCTCGCCGAGTCGGTCAGGGCAATGAAAATCCCCGAAGCGCTGGATAAGTTGTCTGCTATGTTTGGCAGAATGTCAAAAGAGATGGCGCAGGATACAAAAAAGCTGTCCGCTATGCAGACGGAGCTTCAGGGTGCAAAGGGACATTTGAAAAATATGGGGCTGCTGTTTATGGGGAAAGCCGCAAAGGAAGCGGAACATTCCAAAACGGATAAAGGCGTATTATCAAGGTTGTCCCGTTTATTTGAAAAAGCGCAGAAAGGATTTGCGTCTTTGGAGCAAAAGGCGATGGATACGGCGGATAAGCTCAGAGTTTCCCGTGTGAAATCGTCTGTAAAAGAAAATCTCAGCAGATATAGGGCGGCGGCGAAAGCAGAAAAAGGAACAGAGCGCAGCGAGCCGACCACTTCCAAAGAAGAAAACCGCACAGTACAGGCGTTGGGGCAGATTAGCGCCCCGCACCCGCAAAAATCAAATCTATCAAAAGAGAGGTAAAAAGATATGACCAACGATTTTAAGAATAAGCAAAGTAGCGGCGCAAGACCGCCGAGACTTTCGCCGGAGGAATACGCCGCCAAGAAAAAGGCGGAGAAAGAAGCCATTTATCAACTGCTCGACAATACCGCTTTGGAAGTGGTGCAGTCGCCGGAAAAATTCAAAGCCTACCTTGATGTGCAGAGCCGTATGGACAGGTACACGGCGAACAATGCGCTGCTGATGTATAAGCAATTCCCGCAGGCAAGCCAGATCAAGGAATTTGACGATTGGGCGGCTGAGGGCGTAAAGGTCAATAAAGGCTCCAAGACCTTTATTATCCTTGATCCGTATGAGTACACAAAGAAAGACGGGACAATCGGCATTGATTTCAACTTGAAAAGAGTGCTGGATGTTTCGCAGACCAACGGCAAGCGCCCCGCCGCCCCGACCGCTAACCGTGATCCGAGAAAGCTGGTGGCGGTTATGCTCGACAGCGCCCCGATCAACATTGAAAGCACCAATGAGCTGCCTTATCCCGATATGGGCGCTTTTTATAAAAATGAAGATCAGACGCTTTATGTGAAGCGGGACATCGGCGACAGCGTTGCCCTCTGCCAGTGCGTCGCTCAGGAACTCGGTCACGCCGAGCTTTCTATGAACAGCGAGGTATACTACAGCCGCAGGGATATGGGATTTCAGGCGGTGTGCATTGGATATATGCTCTGTAAGAAATACGGCGTCGATACGCAGAACTTTGCGATTGACCGTATCCCCGACGAACTGAAAAACAAAGAGCCGAAAGAAATTAAAGCTGAACTCGGCAAGACGCAGAAGGCGTTTAAGGAAATTACCGCCCGTGTTTCCGACGAGCTGTACCGCCAGCGGGCGGAGCGCTCAAAGGAACAGGAGAGATAATCGGAGGTAGCTGCGATGAAAGAAGAACTCTACCATATCGCTTTGGACGATTATGAACACGGTGTTGTAATCCGTTCCCTGAACGATAAAAAGACCGACCTCAAAAAAGAGGGCAAGTCCACCGACGCCGTAGACGATCTGATTATTAAAATCGGTCACGCCCCAAGACGCAAGTTCAAAGTGGTAGAAAAGGAATCCTGCCGTGAATCGAGATAGCAACAAGCAGTCTGCGATTATCCTTGCGGTTATTGGGATTCTTCCCGTTGTGTGGCTCGGCTTATTGATAGCACCGTCCGTCAAGGGCGGTCTGCCGGAGATACTGCCGAGCCTTTTGACGGCATTCAATGATCCGTTCCATATCGAGCTTTGCGGGGACAGCTTAAAAACTGTCCTCGTTTTGCTTTTGCTCTACGGAATGGGGATTGGAATTTATTTGTCCACACGGAGGAACTACCGCAGGCGTGAGGAACACGGCTCAGCGAAATGGGGCAGCGCAAAAGCCATTGACAAAAAGTACCGTCAAAGCCCGCCCTCGGAAAATAAGCTGATGACGCAGAATGTCCGAATCGGACTCAATGCGAAAAAGCACCGGAGGAATCTGAATACTCTGGTGTGCGGCGGCTCCGGCGCAGGCAAGACAAGATTCTATTGCAAGCCGAATTTAATGCAGACAAGCAATTCCTCTCAGGTAATTTTAGATCCAAAAGGGGAAATTCTGCGTGATGTCGGCAATCTGCTTGAAAAAGCAGGCTATGAGATCAAGGTGCTGGACTTGATTTCAATGGAGAAAAGCCATTGCTACAACCCGTTTGTCTATCTCAGAAACGACAACGATATTCAGCGCCTTGTGACCAACCTTTTTAAGAGTACCACCCCGAAAGGCTCTCAATCCAATGATCCTTTTTGGGATACTGCGGCGAGTATGCTTTTACTCGCCCTTATTTTTTATTTGCACTACGAAGCACCGGAGGAGGAACAGAATTTTGCAATGGTAATGGAAATGCTCAGGGCGGCGGCGATTGAGGACGAGGAGGACAACAGACCTTCTCCCCTCGATAATCTGTTTGCCGATTTGGAAATGGATAATCCCGACCACATTGCCCTGAAATACTATCGTTCCTACCATTCCGGTTCGGCAAAGACGCTCAAATCCATTCAGATTACCCTTGCCGCAAGATTGGAGAAATTCAATCTTGAAAGCTTAGCGGCGCTGACTTCCGCCGATGAGCTTGACCTTGCTTCAATGGGCGAGAAGAAAACGGCGCTGTTTGCGCTGATACCGGATAATGATTCGAGCTTTAATTTCCTCGTCAGTATCCTTTATACGCAGCTTTTCCAGCAGCTCTTTTATTCTGCCGACCATATTCACGGCGGCAGTTTGCCCATACCCGTCCATTTCCTGATGGACGAATTTGCGAATGTTTCGCTGCCCGACGATTTTGACAAGATACTATCTGTTATGCGTTCAAGAGGCGTGTCGGTATCTATTATCCTGCAAAATCTGGCACAGCTCAAAGCCCTTTTTGAAAAGCAATGGGAATCCATCGTAGGCAACTGCGATGAATTTCTCTATCTCGGCGGCAATGAGCAGAGTACGCACAAGTATGTGTCCGAGCTTTTAGGCAAGGAAACGATTGATACGAACACCTACGGGAAAAGCGAGGGGCGGAGCGGAAACTACTCGACCAATTATCAGATTTCCGGTCGTGAGCTGCTTACCCCTGATGAAGTGAGAATGCTTGACAACCGCTACGCTATTTTGTTTATCCGTGGCGAGCTTCCGGTAATGGATTTGAAGTACGACATTTTGAAACACCCGAATGTGGCATATACCGCAGACGGGAAAGGTGGCGTGTATCAGCACGGCGAAGTCACAAAAAATGTGGCGACGATTGAAACTCTATATGTTGATCTCGACAGCGTTCCCGAAATGGAGCTTTCGGAAACGACTTACGAGCTGTTGTCCGATGAGGACTTTGAGAACTTATCAAATTGATTGGAGGAAAACAGAATGAATATTTTTCATAAGACTCAGAAGAAAGAAACCCGCAAACTGCCGATGACCGGAAAGGTAAAGAAAGGCTTTCGTTATTACTGTGCGGCGGTTTTAAGCCTGACTGCTATTTTTGCGATGTCTACAACGGCTTTCGCCGCAGGCGATCCGCTTACCGTTGTCAACAACCTGTCCGATTTCATCTTCGGCTTTATCCGTGCGATTGGTCTGATCCTGCTCGGTTTTGGTATCGTTCAGGTAGGACTTTCCCTGAAATCCCACGATCCCTCGCAGCGTGCGAACGGATTTCTGACGCTGGCGGGCGGTATCATTATCGTTTTTGCGAAAGAAATCCTCACTCTGATTACGGGCTAACCCTTACGCAAACGACGCTCAGGGGCGTTTCTGGATTGTTTTTCAGGAACGCCCCATTTTTCTTTTTAAGGAGGTGCTACAAAATTGAGTGATAACTGGGTAGTTCAGAATCTCCAGAACGCCCTCGAAACTTGGAATGAAAAACTCGCTGAGATATGGCAGCTTATTACGACTACGCCGCAGAACTTCAAAGGCGGCGGGATATGGGCGGTCATTGTCAATATCAACGGCGCAGTGCAGGCGATAGGGCTTGCGCTTTTGGTGCTGTTTTTTGTGGTCGGTATGGTGCGTACTTGCGGCAGTTTTGCTGAGGTAAAAAAACCAGAACACGCTGTAAAGCTTTTTATCCGATTTGCTATTGCAAAAGCAGCGATTACTTATGGTATGGAGCTAATGCTTGCCCTTTTCAATATTGTTCAGGGTACAATCGGCACAATTATGACCGCAGCCGGATTTACCTCGGCACAGCAGACAACCTTGCCGCAGGAAATGATTGACACCATAGAAAGCTGCGGCTTTTTCGAGAGTATCCCGTTATGGGCGGTTACACTTATCGGCGGCTTATTCATCACAATAATGTCATTCCTGCTCATTATGACGGTGTATGGGAGATTTTTTAAATTATATATGTATACAGCGCTCGCCCCGATTCCGCTTTCCACCTTTGCGGGAGAACCGAGTCAGAATGTAGGTAAATCGTTTATCAAAAGCTACTGCGCCGTGTGTCTTGAAGGGGCAGTGATTGTTTTAGCCTGCATTATCTTCTCACTGTTCGCTTCTTCCCCGCCTGTGGTCGATCCAAATGCGGCAGCAGTTACGCAGGTATGGGCTTATATCGGCGAGCTGCTCTTTAATATGCTCGTTTTGGTCGGCTCAGTGCGAATGTCTGACCGGATTATCCGTGAGATGATGGGGCTGTAAGGAGAACAGAATGAAACGAATATACAACAAATTCAAGGGCTACACCCTTGCGGACTGCGATTGCAGATATTGCCTGTATTACGGAGGGCGGCGGAAAGGCAAAGTTACTTGCCTTGCGGACGAATGTGTCTGCGCCGATGAAATCCGGCAGGCACAAAAACGAAAAGAAAGGAGTTCCTAAATGGAAGTCAAAATCAATAGAGAAATCAGGAATTACACAGAAGCGATGTTTTTTGGACTGTCACTGCGGCAGTTCATTTTTTCTGCCTGTGCCTGCGTAGTGGCGGTAGGTATCTATTTCTTGCTCAAGCCCTATGTCGGCACGGAAACCGTATCGTGGATGTGCATTTTGGGAGCCGCCCCCTTTGCGGCTCTTGGTTTTGTTAAATATAACGGAATGACCGCAGAGAAATTCATTTATGCGTGGATTAAATCGGAGTTCTTAATGCCGAAAAAGCTCACTTTCCGTTCAACGAATACCTACTGCGAGCTGTTCAAGCCGAGTATCGAAGCAAAAGCAAAGGAGGCTATGAAATCGAATGATTAAAACACTTACCAATCTCCGCAAACAGGAAAAAGAAAAGTTTGTTGTGCCGAAGGGCGTTCAGGATGTGATCCCCATTACCGCCATTTATGACGACGGTATCTTTCAGACTGGAAAAGACAAGTTTTCCAAGACCTATAAATTTTCTGATATTAACTATGCGGTTGCCAGCCGTGAGGACAAGGAAGCAATGTTCCTTGAATACTCGGAACTGCTCAATTCCCTCGACTCCGGAGCAACGACAAAAATCACAATCAACAACCGCCGTTTAAATCGGCTGGACTTTGAGAACAACATTCTTATCCCGATGAAAGGCGACAGCCTTGATGAATACCGTGAGGAGTATAATAAAATCCTTTTGGAGAAAGCGACAGGCGCAAACGCCATCGTGCAGGATAAGTATATGACGATTTCCGTCAACAAGAAGAATATTGAGGACGCAAGGAATTATTTTGCCCGTGTGGGCGCTGACTTGATCGCTCACTTCGGCAGGCTCGGCAGCCAGTGCGTGGAGTTGGAAACCGATGAAAGGCTGCGTATCTTCCACGACTTTTACCGTGTGGGCGAGGAATCCTCTTTCCACTTTGATATAAAGGAAACCCGCAAAAAGGGACACAGCTTCAAGGACTATATCTGTCCCGACTCAATGGAATTTGAAAAGGACTACTTCAAAATGGGCGACCGTTACGGGAGAGTCCTTTTTTTGCGTGAGTACGCTTCTTATATCAAGGACAGTATGGTGGCGGAGCTGACAGATCTCAACCGCAATCTGATGATGTCGATTGATGTCGTTCCCGTGCCGACAGACGAAGCGGTACGGGAAGCGGAAAACCGTCTGCTTGGCGTTGAGACGAATATTACCAACTGGCAGAGGCGGCAGAACTCCAACAATAACTTTTCGGCGACTGTCCCTTACGATATGGAACAGCAGAAAAAGGAAATGAAAGAATTTCTCGATGATTTAACGACGAGGGATCAGAGAATGATGTTTGCCGTGATTACCTTTGTGCATACGGCGGATTCCAAAGAACAGCTTGATAACGACACGGAAGCACTGCTTACCACGGCGAGAAAGCACCTTTGTCAGTTCGGCGTGTTGAAATTTCAGCAGGTGGACGGGCTGAATACGGTTATGCCGTTTGGCGTGCGGAAGATTGATACCTTCCGTACCCTTACGACCGAAAGCCTTGCCGTGTTTATCCCGTTTCGAGTGCAGGATATTTTTCACGAGAACGGTATCTACTACGGGCAGAATGTTATCAGCAAGAATATGATTATCGCCGACCGCAAGCAGCTCCTTAACGGTAATTCCTTTATTCTCGGCGTATCGGGCGGCGGTAAGTCCTTTGCCGCAAAGGGCGAGATCGAGAATGTGATTCTTTCCTCAGATTCCGATGTTATCATCATTGATCCGGAGCGGGAATATTCACAGCTTGTGAAGGCGCTCGGCGGCGAGGTTATCCATATCTCCGCTACTTCTCAAAATCATATCAACGCTATGGATATGACGAAGGAATACGGCGACGGGGCGAATCCGGTTATTTTGAAGTCGGAGTTTATTATGTCCCTGTGTGAGCAGCTCATCGGCGGAAGCAATCTTGGTGCAAAGCAGAAATCCATTATCGACCGCTGCACCGCCAGCGTGTACCGCACCTATCAGCAGAATAACTATCAGGGCGAAGTGCCGACCTTGCAGGATTTCAGGGCGGAGCTTCTGAAACAGGACGAGCCAGAGGCAAAGGAAATCGCCCTTGCCATCGAGCTGTTTACCAACGGCAGCTTGAACACCTTTGCAAAGCACACGAATGTAGATACCAATAACCGCCTGATCTGCTATGACATTTTAGACCTCGGCAAGCAGCTTATGCCGATTGGTATGCTGGTCGTTCTCGACTCTATCTTAAACCGCATTACGCAGAACAGGGCGAAAGGCAGAAACACCTTCATCTTTATTGATGAAATCTATCTGCTGTTCCAGCACGAGTATTCTGCTAACTTCCTTTTTACCCTTTGGAAGCGTGTGCGTAAATACGGCGCTTATGCTACGGGTATTACGCAGAATGTGGACGACCTTTTGCAGAGCCATACGGCAAGGACAATGCTCGCAAACTCCGAATTTATCATTATGCTCAATCAGGCTTCCACGGACAGGCTGGAGCTGGCGAAGCTCTTAAATATCTCCGACCTTCAGATGTCGTATATTACGAATGTGGAAGCCGGACACGGGCTTATCAAGGTGGGCAGCTCCCTTGTACCGTTCGCAAATAAATTCCCGAAAAATACGAAGCTGTATAAGCTGATGACAACAAAACCGGGCGAGAGCGCATAAGCTCCCGCCCCTTGTTTCAGAAAGGATATGGCAATGAGAAAAAAGATTTGTATTGCGTTGATGACGGCGTTTACCGTCCTGCTCGGCGTCAGCAGTTATTTCATTATTGACCATTACAGGGAGGCGGAACATCAGGAACAGCTGTACGATTCCCTCGTACAGCTCGTAGAGGACAGCGAAACCGAGCCTGCCGAGCCGATCATCTATTCGGAAGATAAGACGATACTGCCGGAGCTTACCGAGTTGTACCGTCAAAACAATGATTTGGTCGGTTGGATTTGCGTGGAGGATACGAACATCAATTATCCAGTTATGCAGACGGTGGATAACCCGAACTACTATCTAAAGCGTGGATTTGATAAAGAATACAGTTCTTACGGCTGCCCGTATGTGCAGGAGGATTGTGATGTCCTAAAGCCTTCGGACAATTTAGTGATCTACGGTCATCATATGAACAACGGCTCGATGTTCGCCGACTTTGAAAAATTCAAGGACGAGGATTTCTGGCGGGGACATAAAACGATTGCCTTTAACACCCTGACAGAGAAAAATGAGTATGAAATCCTTGCGGTTTTCAAAACCGTTGTCTACACCGACAGCCCTGAAGCCTTCAAATATTACCGCTTTACGGACGCTCAGTCGCCGGAGGAGTTTGACGCTTATATTGATAAGTGCAAAGAGCTTTCCCTTTACGACACGGGCGTATCGGCGGAGTACGGCGACAAGCTGATCACGCTTTCCACCTGTGAATACTCCCGTACAAACGGAAGGATTGTCGTTGTGGCGAAAAAAGTAACAGAAAGCAGTGGTGCAAATGCTCCCGCAAATGACGGGGCGGCAGAGATACCGAGCTAATGCCCTGATAAAGAAGCTGTGCGCTAATTATGATGACGGGAACTGCCTGCTTCTTGATGAAGGGGAAGGCTGCGTCTGCGTACAGAGTATATCCTACTCGTTTTTATGCAGGTATTTCCGCAATGCGGTACTTCCGGCAGATCCGGCGCTGGAAGCGGAGATACTTGGAACGCACCCTGACAGGTGCGTTTCCTGCGGCGCTCCGATTATCAAGCGTGGCAACAGGAAAAAGTATTGTGAGAAATGCGCCGGTATCGCATACAAAAGGCAGCAGGCAGAGTACGCAAGGAAAAAGCGCACAGAATCGAAAAATAGAGGGTAAAAAGTCCTTGATTTAAGCGGCTTTTCAGCCCTCGTACTTTGAGGGGCAAGGTGTTGATACCTTTTCCCCTCTTTTTTTACTTCAAAGCGTCCACAGGCGCTTGGAAAGGAGGTTTTCTATGCCGGATATTAAGACAAGGGATATAGCGAAAGGCACGATCAAAACGATTGACAAATCGGCGGTTGCCGCCGAGCGTATGAAATCCACCTTTATCCAGACTAAAGAAAAAGCGGAACACTCCGTTGATGTCCCTGAAAGCAGTGCGGAGGAATACGCTTCCAACCGTTTGGAAAGCGGTACCGACCGAGTTTCCCACGAAGCCGTACACCAATTTGACAAGCAGGGGCGCAAGGGCGTTCAGGCGACAAAGCAGAATATCGTCAAGGCAAAGGACGGTATTCAGAAATTCAAGGAAAAGCGGGCGGCGCAGTCGCTTCAAAAACAGGCGCAGGCGGCAACTCCACGAAAAGGCGTCGGTCAGGGTATCAAGGCGGTGGAACAGCCGAAGAAGGCAGTAAAAGAGTCTGTCCGTTCCGCAGGAAAAAAGACGATTAAGACGGTTGGGAAAGGCTCGGCGAAAACAGCGCAGAAAACGGTAAAAACCGCAGAGCGCACCGCTAAAACGACCGTCAAGACAGCACAGCGTACCGCAAAGGCGGCGCAGAAAACAGCGCAGGCTACGGTCAAGGCTTCTCAAAGGGCAGTTCAGGCGGCACGGGCGGCGGCTCGTGCCGCCGTTATTACGGCGAAAGCAATCGCAAAAGCGATAGCGCTTGCGGTCAAGGCGATTATCGCCGGAACAAAAGCGTTGATCGCCGCAATCGCCGCAGGCGGCTGGATAGCGGTTTTGGTCATTATTGTGATTTGCCTGATCGGTATGCTTCTCGGATCAGTGTTCGGTATCTTTTTCTCAGGCGAGGATTCCGGCACGGGTATGAGTATGCAGACCGTTGTGCAGGAAATCAATACCGAATACAATACCAAACTGCAAGAGGAGAAAAGCTCGGTATCCTATGATGTCCTTGAAATGAGCGGTAGCCGTGCCGTTTGGAAAGAGGTGCTTGCGGTATACTCGGTCAAGGTCAACACCGATCCGGATAATCCCCAAGAGGTCGCAACGATGGACGAATCGAAAAAGCAGCTTCTCACGGACATCTTTTGGGAGATGAACGAAATAAGCTCCAGCACCGACACCAAAACCGAGACGGTCATTACCGAAACCGATGACGGTCACGGAAATATCGTGGAGACGGAAAGCACGGTCACGCAAACCTATCTGTATATCACGGTCAGCCATAAGACCGCCGATGAGATGGCGGCGCAGTATGGATTTAACGAGGAACAGAAAGAGTATCTTGCAGAGCTGCTTGCCGATGAAAACAATTCGCTGTGGTCGCAGGTGCTTTACGGGATTACGGGGACAGACGATCAGATCGTAACCGTTGCGCTTTCCCAAATCGGAACAATGGGCGGCGATCCGTACTGGTCTTGGTACGGTTTTAATTCCCGTGTAGAGTGGTGCGCTTGCTTCGTTTCGTGGTGCGCTAATGAATGCGGGTATATTGACGCTGGTGTAATTCCGAAATACGCAGGCTGCGTCAACGGCGTACAATGGTTTAAGGACAGAGGGCAATGGCTGGATAACAGCGCCGAGCCTACGCCGGGTATGATTATCTTCTTCGATTGGGCGGACGAAAGCGGTCAGGACGGATTATCCGACCATACGGGTATCGTCCAAAAAGTAGAAAACGGCAGAGTTTACACGGTCGAGGGCAACTCCGGGGATTCTGTTCGTCAGAATAGTTATCCGGTTGGGTATTACGAAATACTCGGCTACGGTGCACCTGCCTATTGATCGGAGGGCAAAAACGAGCCGCTTGCTTAAATGCAGGCGGCTTAATTACATAAAAATTCGCAAAAAGGTATTGACAAATAGAATCTCAGTGGGTATACTTTGCTTGTAAGATAGTTAGTTACTCAACTAACAGACAAACAAGCAGGTGTAGGAGGTGCTATGATTGAATGTAAATCCGAATATAGATAAACCGATCTTTCTTCAGATCGCAGAGCAGCTTGAAGATTCTATATTTACTGGTGCTTTTCCTGAAGAAACACAAATCCCATCGACAAATGAAATTTCTGCGCTGCTCAGTATCAATCCACATACTGTTCTAAAAGGAATGAATGTGCTGGTTGACGGGGGAATCATCTACAAGAAAAGAGGTCTTGGAATGTTTGTGAAAGAAGGTGCAGTCGAAAAAATTCGACAAAAACGGCAAAGTCAGTTTTATGAGCAGTATGTTTCGACTTTAATAAGCGAAGCATTGAAGCTGCAAATGTCTAAAGAGGATATTATTTCTTTGATAGAAAGGGGTTATGACAATGAATGCCATTCAAATTAAAAATATAACGAAACGCTATAAAGATGTCACAGCGCTTGACGATATTTCTTTTTCCTTTGAGTTCGGGAGAATATATGGGTTTTTAGGAAGAAACGGGGCAGGAAAATCTACCCTTATCAATATTATCGCAAACCGGATTTTTGCAGATCAGGGCGAAGTCCTGATTGATGGTATTCCTGCAAAAGAAAATATGGGTGTCCACGAAAAGATTTTTTGCATGAGTGAAGCGGATTTATATGACAGAGATTTGAAGGTTAAGGATCATTTCAAGTGGACAAATCGTTTTTATAACGATTTTGATCTGGATAAAGCCTTTGAACTTTCCAAAAAGTTCAATCTTGATATTAACAAAAGGTTTAAGGCGTTATCGAAAGGGTATCAGTCCATTTTCAAGCTGATTATTGCGCTATCACTGAATGTTCCGTATGTAATCTTTGATGAGCCGGTTCTGGGGCTTGACGCAAACCACAGGGAACTGTTTTACAGCCTGCTCCTTAAAGAATTTGAGAACAATGAGCGGACGCTTATTATTGCGACACATCTGATAGAGGAAGTTTCCAATATTATTGAGGAAGTTGTCTTGATTGATAAAGGGAAAATTCTTCTTCAGGAAACGGTTGAGGAACTGCTTGAAAAAGGATATAGCATTTCCGGGGTGGCTCAGGAAGTTGACCATTATTGTGAAGGCAAGAATGTCATCGGATATGACGAGTTGGGCGGCTTGAAAATTGCCTATGTATTAGGAGAAAAAACGGCTTTACCTCAAGGAAGCAATCTGCAAGTTACGGCAATGAATTTGCAAAAACTGTTTGTCAAGATGACAGAGAAAGGTGGCGGCGAAAATGAGTAAATTAAAATCTGCGGTTTTATATGAATACTTAACTAAAGTAAAGGCAATAGGAATTTTCTATTTGATCCAATATTTGATAGTGGCTCTCATTTTTACGATTGTTGCAATTTGTACTAAAGGAAATGAAACTGGCTCAAATACTTTAGAGTTCAGTTCTGTTGTTTTTGTCAGTGTTATAGGCGTATTAGGCTACAAAGAAGATTTCAAGGCGTTGCTCCAAAATGGATATACCCGAAAATATATTTTTGGGGCGACTGTTTGTATGTTTACATTGCTGGCGGGTACAATGGCACTTATTGATACCATAATCGGTAACTCTCTTCATTTCTTCAACAGTAACTATTTTACCTTATACAGTAGCCTTTATGGATTCGGAAATATTTTTATAAACTGGTTATGGCTTACTGCTTTATATTTGATGTTTTGCAGTCTTTTCTATTTAGCGATTTTAGTCATCAACAGAGTTGGAAAAACAATTTCTCTTTTGATCGGAGTTGGAATATCTGGAATCATTCTTCTTGTTATGGCGTTGTTCCAGTTTGTATTCTCAGATGAAATTGTAAGCAAGGCTATGGAATTGACGATGAGAGCAGTAGGATTTATGAGCGATGGTACAATAAATCAGTTTTTCCCAATTCTATCATTTCTCATAATCGGAGCTCTTTTTGGAATTGGCTCATATGCTGTAATCCGCCGTACAGAATTAAAATAAAACTATACCCAAAATAATACGGTGCTACCCACTTGGGTAACACCGTATATTTTTTCCGCTTTTATTGATTTTTATATTTATCCATTTCAACTAACATCTTATATAGATGTTCTTGCTCGGATTTACTTTTTGCTGCGACCAGCTCGTAACATTTCATAGGATAGCTGTCGGTGCTGCTTTCGCCTATCTTCTCAAAAAGCTGAGCAAGCGAGACATTCATAGCTGAAGCAATCTTTTCGATACTTTCAAGAGTGGCGTTCTTTTCCCCTCGTTCCACTTGCCCGATATAAGTAGGGTGGCAACCGGATAACTCAGCAAGCTTCTCTTGGCTCAATCCCTTATCAATTCTATAATTGCGGACACGCTGTCCGATTGTTTTTGCAATTTCACTCATAGTTCCAGCCTCCATTCATAGTCTATAAATATTGTTTTCGTAGTTCCACAGACTATTGATATTTATTGTTGACTTTGATATACTATGAGTATTATAATTAGATTTTTTGTGCTTTTAGGCTTTGAACTGGCTGGTGAACTTTAATGAGGGGAAAAACGGCTTGCTTTACCGGACATAGAAAAATACCGCCGGAGAGCATACCGGAACTCTCTCAGCGGTTAAAAAACACCTTGCTTCGACTGATAGAAGAAGGATATATGTACTTTGGCGCAGGCGGAGCATTGGGCTTTGATACGCTGGCTGCTCAATGCGTTTTATCCTTGAGAAAGCGATATTCGCATATCAAGCTGATTTTAGTCCTTCCGTGTACCACACAGACAAAAGGCTGGAGCAAAGATGATATAGCGGTTTATGAGGAGATCAAAAGTCAGGCGGATAAGGTAGTATATACTTCTCACGACTATTTTCGGGGCTGTATGTTCAAAAGAAACCGCCATTTGGTAAATGGCAGCAGCGTCTGCATAGCCTATTTAACACAGGAGAAAGGCGGGACTGCATATACGGTAAATTATGCTCGGCAAAACAATGTGCAAGTGATAAACTTAGCTGCTCAATAGATGTGAAGAATGGGAAGATTGAAAAAAGTTCATCTCCGAATGGAAAGTATACTTGACATTTGCGCCCTCTTTGCTATAATAGAGATATGGAAAGCTGGCTTTCCATAGAAAGGAGGCGCACCGTGAAAAACCGTTTAGAGGAAATCCGGAAAGAACGGGGAATCAAGCAGGAAGAACTGGCTGCCGCACTGGAAGTATCTCGGCAGACTATCGGCTCGTTGGAAAACGGACGATATAATCCTTCGATTATATTGGCGTTTAAGCTTGCACGGTATTTTAATATGAGTATTGAAGATATTTTTATTTACGAGGAGGGAAAGCAATGAAAAAGAAAACCGGAATGTATCTTGCAATCGGTATTATCGGCATTGCTTTAGCTCTGATCGCAAAGTTTCTTTTACAGGACTATTTAAGTGATTCGCAAAGCGGAGCGATGATCGGGATAGGTGCCGGATTGTTCGGCTATGGGATTGCGAAATGGTGTGTCGGTCTGTGGGGCGCAAAAAATCCTGATTTGATGAAAATCAATGAAATTGAAGAAAAAGACGAGCGCAATCAGCTCATTCGCAGCAAAGCACAGGCAATATCCGGCGAGATACTGCACTGGCTGCTGATGGCAGGCGCTTGGGTATGTATTTTTTTCGACGCACCACTATGGATTGTTCTTACTCTTGTAGGCGCTTTCCTGCTTAAAACAATCCTTGATTTTATTTTGATGGCATATTACCAGCATAAGATGTGACGGAGGATATTATGAAATTTGTAATTGAGCATTTGTCAAAAAGCTTTGAGAAAAAGGAAGTCCTCAGAGATATTGATTTTACTTTTGATGAAGGGAAAATTTATGGGCTGCTCGGCAGAAACGGCGCTGGAAAAACAACGCTGTTTAACTGCCTGAACAGGGATTTGAAGGCGGATAGCGGCAATTTCTATATAGAAGATGAAAACGGCGTCCGCCGTGAGGTGTCCGCAGAGGACATCGGATATGTACTCTCTACCCCGACCGTGCCGGAGTTTCTTACAGGCAGGGAGTTTTTGAAATTCTTTATGGACATCAACGAGAAGTCTATCAAAAATCCGAAAAGCATTGACGAGTATTTCGATTATATGAGTATTGAGCCGGAGGATAGGGATAAACTGCTCAAGGACTACTCCCACGGTATGAAAAACAAAATGCAAATGCTCATCAATATCATCGCTCAGCCGAATATCCTGCTGCTCGACGAGCCTTTGACATCCCTTGATGTGGTTGTGGCGGAAGAAATGAAACAACTGCTCCGTTCACTGAAACAAGACCGCATTACCATTTTCTCCACTCATATTATGGATTTGGCGCTTGACCTCTGCGATGAGATTGTGCTGCTTAATCACGGCGAACTGGAGGTCGTGGAGAAAACCGATCTGGACAGCAGGGAATTTAAGGATAAAATCATTGCGGCACTCAGGGAGGAAGGAAATGAATAAGACGCTTAAAATATCTTTTTCCCTGAAAAATACATACCGTGTCAACGGTGTCCTGTTTTCCTTAAAGCAGATACCGCTCGTAAAGCGGCTGCTTCCGGCAACGCTGTATCAGGTAAAGGGGCTGAAAATCTTTGCAAACATTTTGTCCGTGCTGTGGGAAATCGTTTCTGTATTCCTCGGCAAGTTCCTTTACTTTATCACGATGGTATGCGGTATCGGTATCCTTTATAACGGACTGCCGGAGAATGAGGTGTTCCTGCATATCCTGCTGATTCTCACGGTAATCGGCAGCTTTGTAAACACACACCTTTTCAATCCGACAAAGGATAAATATTATGCGATGATCCTGATGAAAATGGACGCACGAGAATATACGCTTGTAAACTATTTCTACTCCATCCTGAAGGTCGTTGTGGGCTTTTTGCCCTTTACGATTCTGTTCGGTATGGACAGAGGCGTACCTTTGTGGTTTTGTCTGCTCCTGCCCCTTTGCATAGCGGGTATGAAGCTGTTTGCGGCGGCTGTTACCCTGTGGGATTATGAGAAAAGGGGATTTGGCTACAACGAAAATAAGCTGTCCAAATATGTGTGGTGCTGTATCGCCCTGCTTTTAGCCGCAGCCTATGCTCCGCCCGCCTTTGGTTTTGCTTTGCCTGCGGTCGTACCAATGGTTATATTTTTAGCGTGTATTCCCCTTGGTATGGCAAGTATCACAAGGCTCACTACCTTCCGTGATTATTACGCAATCAACAAGGAATTATTAGCCGGATTGACCAATCAGATGGACAGCACGGCACAGACAAAGCTTATCAAACAGGCAAATGAAAAGAAAATATCCGCAGATACTTCCATTAGCAGCAACCGCAAGGGCTTCGAGTATCTGAATGAGCTGTTTATCAAAAGGCATAAAAAGATACTCTGGAACTCGACAAAGAAGATTTCCTATGTGTGCGCTTTCCTTGTCGCCGCCGTGCTGGCAGGCGTCTATCTGCTGCCCGAAGAAAAAACCGTCATTAACGAAATCGTGATGACTTGGCTTCCGTACTTTGTATTTATAATGTACGCTATCAACCGTGGCACGAACTTTACACAGGCGCTTTTTATGAACTGCGATCACAGCCTGCTGACCTATTCGTTTTATAAGCAGCCGAGCTTTATCCTGCGGTTGTTTCAGATTCGCCTGCGTGAGATTATGAAAATCAACGCTGTTCCGGCGCTCGTGATCGGTATCGGACTGGCGCTGATCCTGTTTGCCACCGGAGGGACGGACAATCCGCTGAACTATGTAGTGCTGGTTGTTTCCATCCTGTGTATGAGCCTGTTTTTCTCGATTCATTACCTGACGATTTACTATCTGCTCCAGCCTTACAATGCAGGGACGGAGCTGAAAAGCGGCACATATCGGATTGTTTTGTCAGTAACCTATGTCGTCTGTTTTGCTCTTATGCGGCTGCGTATGCCGATTATGATATTTGGAATAATGACGATTGTTTTCTGTGTGCTTTACAGTATTGTCGCCAGCATTTTGGTATACCGCCTTGCGCCGAAAACCTTTAGGCTGAGAACATAACGGGGCGGTTTTACCGCCGGAAATCCATAAAAAGAAACGGAGGATTTATTTATGAGAAAGTGTCTCAGATGTGGAACGGAAATGAAAGAAAACTGCGCCATCAAGGTAGAAGGCGCAGGATACGGAATTGTAATGTCATCGGACGAAAATAAGCTGTTCGGCGGCAGAATCGGCAAGCCGAAGGTAGCAATCTATCCCAAGTGCGGCGAAGTCTCCATCTATGTGGAAGATGTAGAGAAGCTGTGACGGTAAATGGAGGCGGTATGAAATGAAAAAGATTTTATCTGTGTTTTTGATGTCATTCATCGTATTCGCTCTCTCTGCTTGCAATGCTGATGTCGTGAAGATGGAAGATTATGAGTGGAAAATGAGAACGGTTATGAGCAATGATACGGAAGCTACCCAATATCAGGATGAACTCGTGGTTGCCGTAGGAGAAGCTGACGAGCTGTATCCTGACGCTGAAATCGTGGATATGACTTTGACTGCTAAAGATGGAGAAATCACGATAACGGATACCACAAACGGCAAGACATATAACGGCACTTATGAGGTAATGCAGAAAACGCCGAAGGGAACGGACTATGAGATTATCATTGATGGAGTGACCGGCTATGCTACCGTAGCTCCTACGGAATACTATGATGGCTCAGAGATTCCAACACTACCAATCAATATAGATGGCTATTCCTTATACTTTATCCCAAATGAGTCGTAATCTACTCAGGTTAGAGAAAGGCATAATGATGAAGATCGAGATTGAAAAGGATTTTCCCCAGTATTTTAAGCCAGCCTATCCGGAAGAATTTGAGCTGTTCTCTCACTTTGAAGTAACAGCAGGAATACCGACCGTTCTCTTTGCTGTCACGACTTGGAAAGAGAACGGGAAACCGAATGTGTGCTTTCATTCGTGGAGCTGCTTTCACGGAGATAAGACCGCTTTTTTCGCTGTGATGGGCAACCTGTATCAGCATACCCACACCTATGCCAATATCCAAAGAGAAAAATGCTTTTGCATTAATTTTCTCCCGATAAGCTGTTATGACAGGTTGGTAAATACCATTCATCAGAATGAATGGGACGATGACGAATTTGCAGCAGGAGGCTTTACTGTTTCCAACGCCAAAACCATTCACGCACCTGCGATCAGCGAAGCGTTTCTCACGATGGAATGTACCCTGAAAGATATACAGGATTTAAGCGGTGCAGGTATTACGGCTATGGTCATCGGACAGGTACAGCACATCTCTGTGGAAGAAGCGTATGCACAAGGGTATGAATTAAGATATGGCAAGGACGGATTTATGCTGCTCGTGCCTGCGCCGCAAGACCTTGTTACCGGAGAGCCAAATCAGTCGGCGATTGCCACCGTGCATATTGAGAAATACGACTGATTTAAGGAGAGAGCAAAAATGGCGGTTTCAAATATAAAAGCGCTGATCCCCGGCGAACTTCAAAAAGTGTGGGAGCTGGTGTTGAATACGGAGAATTACGCTGCTTGGAGAAGCGACTTGAGTAAAACAGAAGCGATAAGCGACAAGCAATTTATCGAATATACCAAAAACGGCTACCCTACGACCTTTACCGTGACGCTTGTTAAGCCATACAGACGATGGGAATTTGATATGGAAAACAGCAATATGACAGGTCATTGGACTGGCATTTTCACTGCCAAAGGCGATGAAACAGAGATAGATTTTACGGAACAAGTGAAAGCGAAGAAATGGCTGCTGAAGCCTTTTGTGAAATCGTATTTGAGAAAGCAGCAGACACAGTTTGTTGCGGATATAATGAAAAATTTTTCATAAAGACTTATATATAGGAAGGCGGTTTGTTATGAAGAAGTATGAGTATATGACAGTTGATTTAAGCGCAGAGCCATCATTTAATGTTCATATTAAGCTGGATCGGTATATTGAGAAACTCAACGAATATGGAAAACAGGGTTGGCGTTTGATTTCCGGAACTGATGACTGGAAGTATTCGATCTTTGAGCGAGAAATTGATGATGAAGAATAATAGACAGGAGGCGTATAACCTATGAAAGATATGATCGGATACTGCGGACTGGACTGCGAAAAATGCGACGCATACATAGCGACCGTCAATGACGATCAGGCTTTGCGGGAGAAAACTGCGAAGCTGTGGGCAGAGTTAAACAACGCCCCGATTCTTCCAGAGCATATTAACTGCGAAGGCTGCCGTATGAATGGGGCAAAAACGGTATTTTGTGATAGCCTGTGCGGGATTCGGAAGTGTGCGTTAAATAAAGGTGTTTCCACCTGCGGAGACTGCCCGGATTTAGAAACCTGCCCGACTGTTGGGGCAATCCTCGAAAATAATCCGGCTGCTTTGGATAATTTGAAAGGGTAATATACATAATGGAAAATTTCATAGCACATTTGAAAGAAGTTATACCTGAAAAAGATAGTCTAAAACTCGTGAAAAAGGAAGCTGAAAATTATTACAAGCAGCATTCGCTTGATGAATGTTTCGCTACGGGATTGGAATTATATCAGTCGGAAAATTTTCAGATACAGGAAGTCGGTGTTTTCTTGGTAGGATATGCAGCCTGCAAAAATACAAGCGCATTATCATTTCTGAAAGATACCGTGAGTCAGCACAAAAGCTGGAAGGTGCAGGAAATTCTTGCAATGGCATTTGATAATTACTGCAAAATTATTGGATATGAAACAGCGATTCCGGTTATTAAGGAATGGCTAAAAAGTGATTGTGCTAATACAAGGAGAGCTGTATCAGAAGGATTGAGAATTTGGACAAGCCGCCCTTATTTTAAGGAGCATCCGCAGATGGCAATACAGTTTTTATCTTCTCTCAAAGATGATGAAAGCGAGTATGTACGAAAATCAATAGGAAATGCTTTGAAAGATATAAGCAAAAAATATCCTGAACTGGTTTCCAATGAACTGAAGCAATGGGATTTATCGTCAAAAGAAATAAAACAGGTACATAAATTAGCAAGTGCTTATCTGAACAAGTCATAAACAAATACTGTTATGCGGAGGGAACACAATGCTTGAAAATACTCCTACTCAGTCAACTATGACTGAATTGCTCGGACAACCTTTGTTTGCAGTCTGGCAAGAGCTGTGTTCAGCGATTGATGAAAAATACGATATGGAACGGCTATGGAATACAGGCGGTAAGAACTGGGTTTATGAATATAAGTACCGCAGAGGCGGTAAAACGCTTTGCAGTCTATATGCGAAAAAGAATAGCCTTGGTTTTATGATTATCTTTGGAAAAGATGAAAGAGTAAAATTTGAGGAGATAAGGGAAACTCTTTCTGATCCCGTTTGCAGGCAATATGATGAAGCAACAACTTATCGTGACGGGAAATGGGTAATGTTTGAGCCGACTGATACTTATGAGTTCGATGACTATATGAAACTGTTGGCTATTAAAAGAAAGCCTAATCGGAAATAACGATACTGTGTTTTGGAGAAAATTAGAATGAAGTTGAAAAATCCTATGTTGGTAGTGACCGATATAGACAGATCAGTTGAATTTTATAAAAAAGTCTTTGGACTTCATATCATTATGGACTTTGGAGCAAATAAGACACTGACAGGTGGCTTAGCCCTGCAAACGGCTGAAACATATAAGGAATTTATTGGTACAAGTGACATTTCTTTTGGCGGCAACAACTTTGAGCTTTATTTTGAGGAAGATGACTTTGACAAGTTTGCTGATAAGCTGAAGGAATATGATATTGAATATGTCCACCCGATTATGGAACATTCTTGGGGGCAGCGAGTCGTTCGCTTCTATGATCCGGATAAGCATATTATCGAAGTCGGAGAGAATATGAAGATCGTATGCAAGCGCTTTTTGGATAGTGGAATGACGCCGGAACAGGTTGCAAAGCGAATGGATGTACCTATGAAATTTGTTAATGCCTGTATGCGGTAAGGCTATTTTTTGACAAAGGAACGAGTAAAATATGAGCTACTCTATAAGGGAAATGCGAAAGGAAGAATATAGTCTGCTCAGTGATTTTTTGTACGAAGCAATTTATATTCCGGATGGTACGGCTGCGCCGCCTAAATCAGTGATAACTTGTCCCGAATTGCAAGTATACATTGCAGATTTTGGAAACAGCAAACACGATAAGGCTTTGATTGTAGAAGTTGACGGAAATATTGTAGGAGCAATATGGGCAAGGATTATGAACGACTACGGACATATTGATGAGAATACGCCTTCCCTTGCAATGTCTGTTCTTAAAGCGTACAGAGGTATGGGAATTGGAACTTTGTTGCTTACACAAATGTTGTTAGCAGAAAAAGCTGCTGGTTATGCAAAGATTTCCTTATCTGTTCAAAAGGACAATTATGCAGTGAAGTTATATCGAAAAGCGGGCTTTACAACGGTCAAAGAAACGACTGAGGAATACATTATGGTAGCTGACCTAAATTCTATTTGCAAAATGGAGGAAGAAAATGGCTTTTGATTACAAGAAAGAATACAAGGAATTTTATATGCCGAAGAACAAGCCCGGAATTATAGAGATTCCAAAAATGAACTACATTGCAGTCCGGGGGAAAGGAAATCCTAACGAGGAAAACGGGGAGTATAAAAGCTCAATCGGCTTGTTATATGGAATAGCCTTTACTATAAAGATGAGCTACAAGGGGACGCATAAAATCGAGGGATTTTTCGAGTATGTAGTGCCGCCCCTTGAAGGTCTTTGGTGGCAGGAAAATACGCAGGGACTTGATTATGCAAGAAAAGAAGATATGCACTTTATCTCTATGATCCGGCTGCCGGATTTCGTAACGAAGGAAGATTTTGAGTGGGCAGTTCAGGAGGCAACGAAAAAGAAAAAACAGGATTTTTCTAAGGTTGAGTTCTTCCCCTATGATGAGGGAATGTGCGTCCAGTGTATGCACATCGGCTCTTATGACGATGAGCCTGCCACTGTTGATTTAATGCACGACTATATGAAAGCGAATGGATACGAACTGGATATTACGGATACAAGATACCATCACGAAATCTATCTGAGCGATCCGAGAAAATGCGATGTGAGCCGATTGAAAACGGTCGTGCGCCACCCAATCCGGAAAGCGGAGTAATCGGAGGTTAGTATGCCAAAAGAAGTTGATCCCAAAAATACGACAAGGGCTGCGGCGTATGCGCTTTGGATGAAAGCGCCCAATCCAATGGTCACTTTTTTCAAGACCTTTGATGTGACCAATCTGATCAAGGTCAGCAGGAAAAGAAGCTTGAAATTTAATATGCTGCTCGATTACTGTATCGGCAGAGCTGCCGTAAAGGTAAAGGAGTTTTATATCCTTCCGGTCGGCGAAAAACTCATGCAGTATGACACCATAGCAGTCAATACCATAGTGAAAAACAAAGAGGGCGAAGTCAGCTCCTGCGACCTTTCTTATAAAGCCGAGCTAAATCAGTTCAACGAGGAGTATCTGAAATATACGGCACAGGTCGCCGCAAGCTGTCAGGACAGGGACTTATCCGAAAACAGTATGGTCATCGGCACTTCCGCCATCATAGATACGGAAATCGACGGAGCTGTTGGTATGAACAGCGGCATTTTTAATAATCCCTTTATTATTTAGGGCAGATACAAAAAGAAATGGTTTCGGTATTACCTGCCACTCTCTTTCCAGTTCCATCACACGCAGATGGACGGCGCACACGCAGGCGTATTTTTGAAGAACTTGCAAAACGAGATCAATCTGTTGAAATAATGGCTGAAAGAAAGGAGTACGCTTATGGAAGAATTGGAAGCGATTATGCAGAAATTCGCTGCATCGGGTTGGGACTTAATAGCTGTCCCGGCTCAGGAATGGCTGGACGGAAAAGCCGATAAGGATACTTTGGTATCAGCAATCAAACAGGCTGATAAAGAATGTGGGAACTGTGGATGTGAGTTAGATCCGCTGTATAAAAGAGCTATGGAGCTTCTTTAATCCCATAGGAGGTATAAATATGTTAAGCTTAGAAAAAGTAAAAAACGAATTGAAAACCTTTGGTTATGAATATGCTAACAATATTCTATGCGGACATACTAAATCTAAGGTAAAATGGGTTTTGCCAACAGGGATTGTCAATGTAATGGCATTTGAACAAGCAACATCTTATTTGTTCGGATTTAGCGATAACGGGATTAACCTGTTTCCTGTTCACGGCGATTGGGACATTGCAGACAATTTATTCATTCCGTGGAGTGAAATAACAAGTTTCAAAATGAAAAATGGATTATTAGAAAATGAAATGATCCTGTCAACATCAGCAATGAAAATAGAAATGAAAATCAACAAAGTAGTAGCGAATAATTCGTGGGTTAAGGATAATTTGAATTATTTGAAAGCCAAGAATTATTTTTATCATCAATGACTCAGGTTGAAAATCATCTAAAATGAATAAGATCATAGGTCAGAAAAACCGTAGGGCTTTCATTGAAGCTCTACGGTTTTTAACATTTATTGAGTATGACTATCCTTTGGAATAGGGAAAGAAATTGTAACGGTAAATCCACCTTGTTTACCGTGATCGAAAGACACTGTACCCTTATGGGCGGAAACGATCTGTCCGACAATCAAAAGCCCTAAGCCGTGCCGTGGCTCGGTTGTCCCGCTGTCACTCATCATATAGTGGGGCGTAGTCCTGAGTTTCTCTAACTTTTCATCGGTAACGCCGACGCCGTTATCTTCTACGACTATTTTATATTCTGTATCGCTTTTTCGGACGCATACTGAAATCGTACAGCCATCAGGATTGTGCGTTTGAGAATTTGTAATCAGATTTCCGATTGCCCGCCGCAACAACTCTTTATCTCCATTTATGGCACAGGCAGTCAATGCTTCATCTGTATTCCATTCTATCGGATACTTTTCTTCCATATCTAAATTGATAAAGTCAACAACGCTTTGTCTTGCGATTGCTACGAGATTGACAGGCTCTGGATGGATCGGCTGCATATTATATTCTAACTTCGAGGCAAGATTCAGGTCATTGATGAGATTTTTCATTTTTGTACTTTGCTGACGGATAATCCGTGCCTTTTTCCTTTCGCTTTCCGGCAGGCTTTCATTGTCCTCAATCTGTCCGGCATATCCCATTACCATAGAAAGTGGTGTGCGAATGTCGTGAGAGACTCCGGAAATCCAGTTTGCTCTTGCTGTTTCCTTTCTTTGCAGGTTTCGCTTCTGTTTTTGGAGAATATCCGATGTTTGATTGATTTTAGCGGCAAGGTCGGATAAAAGTCCTTTTTCCTTGACATAAACAGGCTCACCTGAAGGTAGCGCCTGTATGCCGTTTGTAATCGGTTTAACGGATTTCAGCAGCTTGGAATTGGCGATCATATAAATCAGGAAAATCAAAAAAACATTCACACCGATTACAATCAGGACAGTATACGGGGCGTTTTTGATGAAATCATAATCCCAACTCGGAGACATATGTTTCCAATATCGGTCTTTCGGATAGCCGACAACGACCAATCCATTTTCGCATTCTCCCGTATAGGTCGGGTATCCATCAATATATCCTCGTGTCAGACTTGCAATGTCGGAGATCGTATAGTGCAGAGGAACGGTATCCGGCAGATTTTCCGTGTGCCATTTTACCTCTAATGTGTCATTATCTATATAGATTGCCCACGCATTCTCCCCGCTTAACCGCTCCGTCATATCGCCGGATAAGATATATCCCGTTTCTGTTTTCTGTAAAGCTTCAGCAGTTTCTTTTGCAGTCGTCCACGGTCTGCCATTTGCCGTTTGACTTGCGGAAATAGCAGCAAGAATAATAATGTTAAGGACGATGACCAAGACTGTGCTTAACAGCAATATGCCTACAAACCGCCGAATGAGTTTCGTAATATCTTTCATATCATTTCCCCGTTAATACTAACTTGTAGCCTAAGCCTTTTACCGTAATGAGGGATACCGGCTTTGACGGGTTAGCTTCAATTTTTTCTCGGATTCTGCGGATATGCGCCATCAGCGAGTTTTCATATCCGTATGGATTATCTCCCCACGCAGCTTCGCAGAGCTGATCGATGGTTACAATTCTTCCCGCATTGCGGTAGAGCGCCAGCAGTATATCGTGTTCTTTTGCAGTCAGCGGGAAATGATTATTTTCTTTTATCACTTCGGCACGGTCAAAGTCAATTTGGCTTCCGGCAAGTTGGACGATAGGATCTTCGCCTTTGTAGTACCGCCGCAGAATGATTCCGATACGCAGGGATAATTCTTTTGGCAGGAACGGCTTTACCATATAATCATCTGCACCAAGTCCCAATCCTTTCAGCTTGTCCTCATCTTCTCCACGGGCAGTTAAAAAGAGAACTGGGACTTCGGTAAAAGTCCGCATTTGTTCAAACAGAGAAAAGCCGTTCCCATCGGGCAGCATTACATCGAGAATGGCAAGATCAGGCTCCCAATCCCTGCATATTTTCAGAGCTTCGGCTACTGTTCCAGCAGTCTTGATTGTTTTGAAACCGTCCTGCTCTAAAATAGATGTTACCATTTCACGCAGATCAGCCTCATCATCTACGATGAGGATTTTTTTGTATTTTAAGTAATCATAGTCCATAATGCAATTCTCCTTTTTCTATATTATAGCATATCATTCCTGCATTTTCGCAGTGCAGTTCAAATGTAAGGTAAATGTAAGGTAGAGAGAAGGTTGACACAAGGTTGCGCCTTTATACTAAAGACAACAAAGGAAAGGAGATTTCACAATATGAATATAATCGAAACTCAAAATCTGACGAAAACCTACGGCGATTTCACGGCAGTATCCCATCTGAATCTCCATATTCGCAAAGGAAGCGTTTATGGATTTTTAGGTCCGAACGGGGCGGGAAAATCCACAACGATGAAAATGTTTCTCGGTTTGACGCAGCCGACAGAAGGAAGCTTTCATATTGACGGAAAAACATACCCTTCAGACCGAGTTCCCATTTTGAAGGAAGTTGGTTCATTTATTGAAGCACCCGCCTTTTACGGGAATCTGAGCGGAGAGGAAAACCTTGAAATTATACGGAAAATTCTTGGGCTTCCAAAAAGCTGTGTCGATGACGCTCTGGAGCTTGTCGGCTTAACTGAATTTAGAAAAAGACTGGCAAAAAAATACTCTCTTGGTATGAAGCAGCGTTTAGGTTTAGCAGGCGCATTGATCGGCAGACCGCCGATCCTGATTCTCGACGAGCCGACCAATGGGCTCGATCCGGTGGGTATTCACGAGATACGCACCCTGATTCGTTCCCTGCCGCAGAAATATGACTGCACGGTATTGGTTTCTTCTCACTTGCTTCCTGAAGTAGAACTTATGGCTGACGATATTGGTATTCTGAATCACGGTCATCTGCTGTTTGAAGGAACAAAGGAAGAATTGAAAACAAACGCTCGTGCCGCCGGATTCCCGACGGATAATCTGGAAGATACTTTCCTTGCTATGATTGATGAAGATAATCGCAGGAGAGGAGGTACGGTATGAGTCTCTTAATAGAATCCAAAAAGCTGAAGCGCACAGGCTATCTTCCTGCTTTTTTGGCAGGTGGCTTTCTTGCAGCAGCTTTTCCGGTTGTCTATATGATGGTAAAAGCAGAGGAAATGACTGCACTCGCAGGCAATCCGATTAACATACTGATGTCTGCGAACTGGCAGATGATGGCGATGTTGAATATTCTCATTTCCATTTGCGGCGCTTGTATGATGTACCACACGGAATATGCCGATAACGGTATGCAGAAAATGTCGGTGCTGCCCATTCGTCAAGGTAGTATGTTCTTTGGAAAATTTCTAATTGCCGCTTTGGTATTATCCGCAATGGTGGTCATAGAAATGGCAGTCTTAGTCGGCTGTGCAAAGTATTGGTTTCCAAGTTATGTGTTTGACCTGACCGAAATATTGAAAACCGCAGGTTTCCAAATTATAGTTACGCTGCCGACTGTAATGCTTATGCTGGTTATTGCGTCTGCCTGTAAGAATATGTGGGTATCCCTTGGTATTGGCGTGATTTTAGTATTTACGCTTTCCATTCTTCCGCAGGATAATATTGTGTTGAGCCTGTTCCCGTTTGCTTCCCCGTATCAAATGCTCTCTGCGGCAGTGGAAAATAGCCGTACAGCCTTATTTTTAGCTGTTTGCGGGATTGAAACGGTCGTGTTCGGTATTGCAGAAGTCCTTTATCTGCAAGTAAGGAGGTGTTTTGAATGAATTTCTTATCATTAGTCGGAGTGGAACTCAAAAAAATCCGCCGCTCCAAAATCTTATTGATCTTGCTGATCCCTGTCATTATGATGTGGATTCCAAGCATTATCAATGCGGATATGAACTTCGACCTGAGAGGAATCCCGATTACGCCGGAAAACAACTTTTTCATTCAGGGCTTTATGGGTATGGTTTGGTTTATGATCCCGGCGTCGCTGGTCATCTGTACGGTACTGCTGAATCAAACGGAACGCTCCAATAAAGGGATTTTGAAAATGCTGTCCCTGCCGATTAGCACAACGAAACTATGTCTTGCTAAATTCACAGTCCTGATTTTGTTGGCGGCATTTCAGATGGTTATGTCCATAGGAGCGTACTATATCTGTGCGGCAATCGTTACCCATACGCAGGATTATAATTTTATCCTTGAGCCATTATATGTCTGCAAAAATGTATGTAGTATCTATGCCGCTGCAATTCCAATGGCTGCTGTATACCTTGCGGTTTCCACTTTAATTCAATCTCCCATTTTTTCGGTCGGTATCGGTCTGGCTTCGATTGTACCTTCCGTGCTTATGATAAACACAAAAATCTGGTTTGCCTACCCGATGAGCTACCCGTTCTATCTGATAATGGTGGCGTATGGGAGAGCTGCTGAAGGTGTTTATGAAACACAAATCGCTTGGCTTCCGTGGTTGCCTGTTGCAGTCGGAATCACTATTTTGGCACTTGTCGTATCCTGTATGCGATACGGCGCATCTGAAAGGAGATAACTACAATGAAAAACAAAATTTTAACTGCGATTTCTACCATTATGCTCTTTGTCCCGTGGACGATCCTGCCACTGCGTACCTTTGATTGGGCGCTGGAATCCCCGGTAGCGGAGATTATGGTTTACAGTTACGCCGCCTTTATGATTTTTTCAGGTATCTTTTCCATTCTCAGCTATACCAAAGGAAAAGTAAAATCCAAACTTATGCAGGTATGTGTCGTGATTAACAGTATTTATGCGGTTGGTGCAATCGCAATTATCGGTATGAATATTGTAACGAGGATTGGCGGGTGATGATATGAAAAAAATAAAAATTCTGACTGCCGTTTTGCTTTCCTTATGTTTGGCTTTTGCTGTTACAGGGTGCAGCGGCGACAACCTGAAAGATAGTGTTATAAACGGCTTTAATGATATGCTCCAGCATTTCAGCAAATATGCCCTTACGGACGAAAAAGATTTGCAGGGCGATAAGACCAAAGGGGAAGATACCTATACCGGCTCCTATACAGCAGATTATGAGGATTTCAATGATAAAGAATATATCTTTGGAGGTACTGCGTTAGAACGGGATAAAGGAAGTGAGCTTACTGTAACTTACGAGTTGACGGTTGATTCCGGCACGGCAAGGCTTTACTGGCTTGATAAGGGCGAGGAAAAAATGATTGTCGATACAAGTAAAAACGGAACATATTCCGTTACCCTTGACGAAGGCGACAACTATCTTACTTTAGAAGGTAATGATTTTTGCGGCTCATTGCAGGTGGTTGTGGAATGATTGCAAAAGCAAGAACAAATCCGCTAAATCTTTGTGCTATGCCTAATACTTTGGAATGTTCGATAAACCGCTAATTCACTCTTGTTCAGATAAAGCAGAGCTGGATTTAATTCGCCATCTACTTTGCCATTGTCGCCATTTCACTCGCCATTTAATTTGCCATTCCGTATTGTCGCATTGAGCATAAAAGCGTTATCAATTTTATTTCCCCATTTTTTAGCATAACATTGAGTAGTGAAAAGAATGAAAACCGCAGGACTTCGATATATAGCTCTGCGGCTTTCAGCTTTTCGATATTTTAGTCTCTTTTGATATGCTTTTGTATATCTTCCACAGACGGGAGCTGTTTGCTCAAAGCTTCAGGAAGCTCACTTGTAACTTTGTATTCGCTGACACCGATTGGCTTTGACATATCTTTTAAGGCATATTCAGCGACTAATGCGTTTTTGCTTTTGCACAGCAACAGACCGATAGAAGGATTGTCATTATCCTTTTTCAAAATCCCGTCAACGGCTGAGAGATAAAAGTTAAGCTGTCCAGCATATTCCGGCTTAAATTCTCCGGTTTTCAGCTCAATCACAACATAGCAGCGAAGATTAAGGTTGTAGAACAGAAGATCAATGTAAAAATCATCGCCGCCGACATTGAGATGATATTGATTGCCGAGAAACGCAAATCCCGTTCCCAACTCTAAAAGCAGCTTCGTTACATCCTGAACAAGAGCCTGCTCTATATCCCGTTCTACCATATCTTCCTTGAAAGGGATAAAATCAAAAATGTATGGATCTTTCATTGTTTGTACGGCAAGCTCACTCTGCGGCGAAGCAAGTCGACTTTCAAAGTTTGAAATCTTATCAGCAATAGCCTGCCGTTCATATAAGCCGCTTTCAATCTGATGAATCAAGACATTATGCGACCAGCCATTTTCTGCGGTCTTTCGTATATACCACTCTCTTTGCTTTTCTCCTTTAACCTTATCCAAAATTGCAACATTGTGCGACCACGGAATTTGTGCAGACACCGTCTGCACAAATTGCTCATCAGGATAAGTGCTTGCAAATTTTGACATATATTTAAGGTTGCGAACAGAATAGCCCTTTGCGTTCGGGAACGAGAGCTTAATATCAGCCGCCAGATTTTCAATAAATTTATTGCCCCAAGATTTATGCTCGTTTATGATTTTTCCGATATTGTAATACAGCATAATCAGCTCTTTATTTACACTTAAAGTAGCTTTGTACTGCGCCTGCTGAATTTCCTGTTTGATAGTTTGCACCAAATCAAGATATTCGTTATTATTCATCAACATCTTTATACCCTCCAGTTATCTATTTCAAAAATTGATTGCGGTATTCCTGATGACGGAAACGGTAGCCCTGTGCGATCAGCGTATCCGTTTTCAATGCGACCAAGTTTATATCCGAGTGCATTGCCCGTGCGATTTGCTGAATATCATACCCATTTTCGATATATTCCAGTATTTCATCATCAGGCAGGGAGATTTGGGAAGCAAAGATGTTTGCCTCGTACTCCATCCGGCTTTGCCGCATATCGAAAATATTAAATTCCTTGAAGCCGCCGGCTTTGACCGCTTCTTCTCTATGTAATGCGTCGTGTCCAATCTCATGCAGCATTACGATACGCTCCATTACAGGTTGCAGATCGTCTTTTATGAAGATAAAACGGTTACGCATTAAAACCTTGTATGCCCCTCGCTGTTTCTTGAAGGCTAATGGGATAACTTCTATGCCCAGTTCTTGTGCGATTCTATGCGGATCTCTTGTGCAAAGGTCATTTGCCAGCCGATTCGCCTTTCTGACAATCTCTAAAGTCTGAATATCCAAGAGCAAACACCCCCATTCTACTGCCAGTAAGTATATCTTATCAAATACACTGTCCGAAAAAGAGGACATCAAGCGTTATTTCCGGTATTTTTTGGGAGTGTACTTTTTATTCTTCTCTTTGGCGATCCAGTACGCTTCCTGAATGCCTTTCATCATCTCGTCCAAATCCTCATCTGCAAGCTCGCCGCCTGCAAAAAGCCCCGTAACCTCTGCCATAAGCTCCTTTGCCTGTCTTGCGCCTTTGCTTCCGTATTTGGATTCAGCGTTCAGCAGAAATTCCTCGTCATCGGTAAGCAGATAGTTGACATCGACCTTCAGGACTTCCGCCATCTTATAATAGGTTTCCCTTTTTTTCGGGTAGCGGGTGCCAGCCTCATAATTCGATACTGTCCGCAGAGAAACGCCGATTGCTTTTGCAAACTCATCTTGCTTTAAGCCTGCCTTCGTGCGGGCTTCTTTTACTTTCTCACAGAATTTCATTTCATCTGACCTCCAAATTATTCGACCTGATTTGAAAATATCTTGCGTATCTATATTGACAAGCGCAAGTAAATTTCGTATAATGTCAATACGCAAGTAAGTTGCGTATATATAATAACCGAACTTGCGTGTTTTGTCAAGGGAGTTCAATCAATTAGCTTGAACTTTTATCTACCAACAAATGATACCCGTTTTAAGGATTGAGGCGAACAGATGGGACGGAAAGATACAATCGCTGCGAAAAGTATTCGGAAAATGTACGAGCAGCTTAATTTGAATCAATCGGATATATTCTCGAAAACAAAATTGCTTCTTGGCGTATACCGTGATGTGGTCTGGATTACGCTGAGCGAGTCTGCCCGTGTGAATGAGGAGCTGGCATATTACGGAGAAGAACTGGACAGCGCCCTTGTCTATTTGGAGCTGTTTGCGCCGGATACCGAGAAGCAGGAGTTTGAGAGCCGTATCAGCGCTTTGTTTGAGAACAAGTGGATGGTTGACCTGATTGATACCGCTATGGCGAAAATATATGACTACCATAACAACGGCAGGCTGTACCACGAAATCATATCGAAAAGCTACCTGACAGCATTTCGGTATACGGAGAGCGAACTGCTCGATCTCTTGAATATGGAGCGCAGTACCTTTTACGACCGGAAACGGGAAGCGATTTTGTTTCTCGGCGTATCTCTGTGGGGATATGCGATTCCGTGCTTCAAAGGAATCTTTAATATGAAGGGAGCTGATGAAAGCGGCGATATTCCCGATTTTTTCAAATAAAGGCTTGTCCGACTAAAGTCCGACGAAATCCCTACTGAATGTCCGACCTTGCGTATGCTACACTGTGTATGCTGCCCGAAGAACGGCTTTCGTTTACAGAACGAGGCTGAAAACGAAATGGCAGAAAATTGGCACAGTTTTGCCGATGATACGGAAAAGCAAATCTGTTACAATTAGTATGCCTAAAGCTTTGAGAATTTTTCTTGATTTTCAAATGCTGGTTGAATATCTTTTAGGCGGCAATACAGCAGCTTAGGCAAAACGAATTGAATATGTGTTTTGAAGAAGCAGTTATAGCTTTCAGCCTTCGGGCGTGAATGTTATAGCTGCTTTTTTTGTGCAGCCCTTTTCGCTTTTGTCAAGCGGAAAGGGAGCTTTATGTCTATCACAGTATGGCAGGCGTTTGTATGTAGGTATCCGTGATCTCCGGAGTTTTTGATTGTGACCTTATATATCAAAAATTCCAAATTTAAGGAGATTACGGAAATGAAAAAACTTACAGTAAAAAAGCAGGTAGAATTATTTGCACAGGATTGTAAACTCATCAACCTTCAGTATGAGTATAGTGGTTTCACTGGAACGGAAAAATGGGCAATTATAACGGAGCTGTCCGAAGAAGCATTGTGGGATAAGTACCCTGATGTCATCAGCAGGTATACGCCTTTTATACTTCTGTCAATGGCACAGGGAGAAGTGATTAGTGAATCACATAGAAATAATGATAAATATGAAAAGCGCAGCAAAAGGACGATAGATGTATACGGTTACGAAGATGATATTTTTGAGCAGTTCCATCCGAAATCTATCGCACCGTTTATTGATCCGTTTGATAAAGCGGAGGAGGAACAGATCGAGGAAGAAAAAGAAAAGCTGCGGCAATTAGAACTTTCTAAGGTAAGACAAGCGTTAAGTATGCTGCAACCTGTTCAAAGGGAGCGCCTTCTTAAATCCGTTTTGCTTGGGATTAGTTCAAGGAAAATTGCGAAAGAGGAGGGCATAAATTATAGCTCCGTAGATAAGTCAATCGCTGCCGCAATAAAAAATTTCAAAAAATTTTATGAAAACCTCTGATTTTGGGTGTGCATTTCGCACCCCTTTGTCCAAATGAGTGAAGGGGTATTTCTATTCCGGATATGAAATGCGCTTTCAAAACTCAATGAACAGAGAGGTTATACATAAAATGAAGAAAACAGAAATCAGGCGTGGAGATATATTTTCCTACGATTTTGGCACAAGAATCGGCTCTATCCAATCAGGTGTAAGACCTGTGCTGGTAATTCAGGCAGACAATTTCAATGCGAATGCGCCTACTGTTATTGTTGCGTCCATTACGAGTGTAATAAAAAAGAGGTATTTGCCGTCCCACATTATTTTAGGCGAGGATTTTGGTCTGACGAAGCCTTCAATGGTGTTGCTTGAGCAAATACAGACTGTGAATAAAGATGATTTGACAGAGTATATTGGCTTTGTTGATGATGAGCGCCTTTGGAGACAGATTAACGCAGCCTTGAAAAAAACATTCGGTCTATGGCTTTACAACACTAACAGGATCGGCGACATTCGCTGCCTGTGTCCGAAATGCTTAAACGACTATTTTCGCAATCCGAACTATGTTGTCAGACGCCTTGATCCTTTCGCTAAAAGTAAAGGCACTTGTGATAAGTGCAATGATAGAGGTTGGGATTATATCGTTTATGATAAACGCACCTCTTTCAAAGGGAAAGGGGTATAGGGATGTCGCAAAGCAGGGAAAGGAAACGGAAGTTTGACATTCCTATATGGTGTAAGGCAAATCTGTCGATTGAAGAAGCCGCAGCCTATTCCGGTATCGGAATGGCAAAGCTTTATGAGATGACAGAAAGTGAGGATTGCCCATTTGTCTTATGGATAGGTAGCCGGAGAATGATTAAGCGAAAAGCTTTTGATGAGTATATAGAGCGGCAATACTCAATTTAATGAAAAAGTCAAGCCTGCGATGAGCCGATTCGCATAATTGGCTTATCGCAGGATATTGACTATGCTGTAACTACCAAAAGCAAGGAGGTACAGCAATATGCTTAGCAAAAAGCACAATCCGGATATGTCGAGAGTCCCGTTGTGGAAGAAAATGAATTTGACGGTGGAAGAAGCCGCCGAATACTCAGGAATAGGCGTATCTAAAATTAAAGAAATTTCAAATCAAAAAAACTGTCCCTTTGTCCTATGGAATGGAACAAAGCGGTTGATTAAAAGAAAACAATTCGAGGATTATCTCGAAACACAATATTCCGTCTGAGAGGAGGACAAGCTAATGGATAATAAACTGACTGAAACAAGCAGTTCCAACAGGCGTGTGGCTGCTGTTCCAATTTGGGTAAAACCTTATTTGACGATAGAAGAAGCGGCAGAGTATACGGGAATAGGTAGGGATAAGCTTTATGAAATGACGAGCCTTGCCGATTGTCCGTTTGTGCTGTGGGTAGGCAATCGGAGAATGATTAAGCGCAGGATTTTTGATGAATACATTGAGCAAATGTATTCAATATGATGGAGGTTGTATGGACGAAAAAATTTTAGCTTACAGAAGTGAACTCCAAAAGAGGTCGGAAAACACACAGTTTTGGACGAAAACGATTTTAACCGTTGAAGAAGCTGCCGCATACACCGGAATCGGAAGGGCAAAAATCCGCCAAATCATTTCACAAGGGAATTGTCCTTTCACGGTAAATAACGGCACACAAATCTGTGTGATCCGAGAAGCGTTCATTGATTATCTTGATAAGCAGTTTCGCATATAGGAGGAGAGAGAATTATGCCGAGAACAAAAAGAAAAGACAAGTCGAGAGCCGTGCTTCGGACAGGCGAATCGCAAAGGGCTGACGGAACTTATCAATTCCGATGGACTGACAGCAATCATAAGAGGTTTTGCGTATATGCCAAGACGCTTGATGAATTGCGCTACAAGGAAGAACAAATTAAAAAAGATAAGAGCGATGGCATTAAAGCCGAAGCCCGATATACGACGGTCAATGAGGTCTATGAGCTTTGGAAGGAACTGAAGCGAGGGCTGAAGAACAACACCTTTGAGAATTATAAATATATGTATGAAACCTTTGTCCGTCATCAAATAGGCTCAAAAACAGTTTCATCGCTGAAAAAAACAGATATAAAGAGGTTTTATAATTACCTTACAGACGAACGCCAGCTAAAACCCTCGACCATTGACAGTATCCATACGGTATTACATCAAATTTTGGATATGGCGGTTGATGATGATTATATAAGAAATAATCCGTCAGATAATGTACTTAGAGAGCTGAAGCAAGCACATTGCTTCAAAACAGAAAAGCGCAGAGCCTTAACCCGTCCCGAACAGGAATTATTTTTAAGCTACTTGAAAAATACTCCCGCCGCACAATATTGGTATCCAATCTTTGCGGTTTTGTTAGGAACAGGACTTCGAGTTGGAGAACTTACCGGATTAAGATGGTGTGATGTCGATCTGGAGAATGATGTTATTGATGTAAATCATACTTTGGTTTACTATGACCACCGCACCGATGGAAGCAAAAAAGGCTGCTATTTTAATGTCAATACGCCGAAAACTCCGGCTGGAAAGAGAAAAGTGCTAATGCTCAGCTTTGTGAAAGAGGCAATTATAATGGAAAAGGAAAGGCAGGAGTTGCTTGATCTTCATTGTATCGCTACCATTGATGGATATACAGATTTTATCTTTATCAATCGCTTCGGAAATCCGCAACATCAGGGAACGCTCAATAAAGCAATCCGCCGCATAATCCGTGACTGTAACGATGAGCAGTTTTTGAAGAATGAAAATCCCGAAGTGCTACTTCCGCATTTTAGCTGCCATTCACTAAGACATACATTTACAACGAGAATGTGCGAAGCAGGAGTGAATGTCAAGGTCATTCAAGATACGCTTGGTCATAAGGATATTTCAACAACGCTTAACATCTATACCGATGTGACGAAGGAGCTTAGGCAGTCCGAGTTTGAAGGTCTTGACTCATATTTCAAAAGCGAGTATAATGAAGTGTCTAACGAATAAGCGGCATTTCTTGAGCGAGGATAAAAGCTTCTACACCATTTACACCAATTTATACTCCAATCCACCGAAAAACTACACGAATTTATAGGGATATGGCGATTCAGGAAGAAACCCCGTTTAGACCTATTATGAGATATGAGGAGGTTTAGGAGAGATTGAAAAGATGGTTGCTTTCGTCCCGACAATGAAACCTTTGGACAAGGATAAGACCGAAAAGGCCGAGACCAAGGCTGAAGAAAAGTCCGTTGAAGCGGCTCCTATCGTCGAAGAAAAAATTGATTTTTCCAATGTGGAGATCGAGCCGCTGTTCCAGGATCAGGTGGATTTTGACACCTTCTCCAAGAGCGATTTCCGTGCCGTGAAGGTTAAGGAATGCGAAGCCGTGAAGAAGTCCAAAAAGCTCTTAAAGTTCGTTTTGGACGACGGAACCGGCGTAGATCGGGTCATTTTGAGTGGTATTCACGAGTATTATGAGCCGGAAGAGCTGGTTGGAAAGACCTGCATCGCCATCACCAATCTGCCTCCGAGAGCGATGATGGGCATTGACTCTTGCGGTATGCTCCTCAGTGCTATTCATGAAGAAGAAGGCGAAGAAAAGCTTCATCTTCTGATGGTTGATGACCACATTCCGGCAGGTGCAAAGCTCTATTAAGATGATGTAAAGATGTACCGTTTTACCAAATAGACGGGACGTACTTCATTTGATAAAAAACTAAAAAAACAGCGATTTACATCAAACTTACATCAATTGATGCAGAAATCGGTGCAAGCAAGAAAAAATCGCATAATTAGTACAAAGAGTGGGCAATTCCAATCGGAGTTGCCCATTTTTAAAACAAACAGAAATACAAATCGGAGTTTATAAAGGAGAATATTGATGAAACTATTTTTATGTTCGCACTTTTCAAGTGTAGGAAGTCTGATAAAGGAAGAAATTGAAAATAAGAAAGTCGCATTTATTCCAACAGCTTCGCTGCGTGAAGGCTACATCGGTTATGTCGGCTCGGCTCGAAAATTATTCAAAAAGTTGGGAGCAATCGTAACTGAAATTGATATTTCAACGGAGGCTTATTCAACGATACAGTCTGTTTTTGAAAATGCAGATGTGATATATTTTACCGGCGGAAATTCTTTTTTTCTTATGGACCAGCTCCGTAAGACGGGAGCTGATGGGCTGCTGAAAAAGGAATTGGCAAATGGAAAATTGATGATCGGCGAGTCGGCAGGCGCAATTATATGCGCTCCAAGCATCCAATATATCGAGCAAATGGATGAAAAGCCGGAGGACTACTCACAAGAAGATGATGCAGGGATTGATTTGATTGATTTCTATGTTCTTCCGCATTATCTTACAGCACCATTTAAGAAAGTTACCGAGAAAATAATGACTGAGTTTTCGGATTTGAATCTATGCCCAATTAACAACCGTCAGGGAATTGTAATTGATGGTGAAGGTTCAAAGGTTATTTGCAAAGACTAATTTGAAAATTCCAGTTTGCCAACTTGTCCTTTGAGAGAGGAGAAATCCTTTTCTCAAAGGGCTTTTTCTATTTATACGGATATTCGCAAACTACAAGATAAAGCCAAAACTTCATTGACAATATCACATACTGCGAACTTGACGGTAGAAAAAGTCACAATGTCGTAGTATAATATTCTTAAATCAGAATGACTAATCGGAATTTGTGGAGGTAAAATATAGATGAATCAAGGTAGAATTATTGTAATCACAGGTGCGCCGGGGACAGGAAAAACTACAACGGCATCTGCTGTTGCAAAAGAATCAGATTTGGAAAAGTCTGTGCATATGCACACAGATGACTTTTATCATTATTTGAGTAAAGGGGCAATACCACCGCATTTGCCAGAATCAAATGAGCAAAATTTGATTGTCATTGAAGCGTTTTTAGAAGCTGCGAAGCGATATGCTCGTGGTGGATATGATGTAATTGTAGATGGCATTGTAGGACCGTGGTTTTTAGAGCCGTGGCTCAACATTGTTCAAGAGCATTATGAAGTACACTATATCGTTTTAAGGGCAAGTAAAGAAGAAACTATGAAGCGAGCTATCGAACGCTCAAAGTTAGACAGAGAAACAAATATTGAATTAGTTGAAACAATGTGGAAGCAATTTTCCAATTTAGGAATCTATGAATTAAATGTTATAGATACAACTACGCATTCAATCAAAGATACTGTTTCAGCAGTAAAAGAAAAAATAGCAAGCGGTACGGCTTTACTATACTGCGAACTTGACGGTAGAAAAAGTCACAATGTCGTAGTATAATATTCTTAAATCAGAATGACTAATCGAAATTCGACGGAGGAGAATGTGAAATGAAAATTTATGACATTTCCCAAGAGGTTTTCGGCTGTCAGGTATTTGCCGGCGATCCGGCGCCTGAAAAAAAGCAGCTTTGCTCAATAGAAAAGGGCGATTTGTATAACCTGACGGCTTTTGGTATGTGTGCTCACAACGGCACGCATATCGACGCGCCGTTCCACTTTATCAAAGGCGGAAAAACCGTTGATTCCATAGGCTTGGACACATTCGTAGGAATGGCTTATGTTGCGGAATATTGCGGAATTGTCTCCGGCACCGCAGCGGCGGAAATCCTTGAAAAAGCGAAAAAACAGAACCCGGAAGCGGCAATGAGAATTCTTATTAAGGGAGACGCGGAGGTTTCTTCGGAGGCAGCGAAAGTATTTGCCGACTCGGGGATCTTACTGCTCGGCAACGAATCCCAGACTGTCGGGCCCGAAGCTGCTCCAATGGAGGTACATCTCATCCTGCTGGGGGCCGGTATCGTATTGCTTGAAGGAATCCGTTTGGCAGAAGTTCCGGAAGGCAGTTATTTCTTAAATGCAGCGCCATTAAATCTATCCGGTGCGGATGGTTCGCCGTGCAGAGCTGTACTGATCGCTGCTGAGAGATAAATTCCAGTTTGCCAACTTGCCCTTTGAGAGAGGAGAAATCCTTTTCTCAAAGGGCTTTTTCTATTTATACGGATATTCGCAAACTACAAGATAAAGCCAAAACTTCATTGACAATATCACATACTGCGAACTTGACAGTAGAAAAAGTCACAATATCGTCGTATAATATGCTTAAATCAGAATGACAAATCGGAATTTGTTCACTTACTGAACTCGACACAAACTGCAAATCGTGTTGTTCAGTTCGTACTCATTTGACGGTATAATAAAGCCATCAAATGAAGGAGGCAATAAGCCATGAACACAGATAAAATTTTTGCAGAACAACTCGCCAACGAATATGCACCCAAGGACACCTCGAAAGTGGTCGCCCTGCGGAAGCTGGACGCAAAAGCAAAACTCCCCGCAACTATTTTCACCTACACCCTCGGTATTATTTCGGCGCTTGTATTCGGCATGGGAATGTGCCTTGCCATGGGGCAGATCGGCAGCGGCACAACTTCCAGCTTTGTGCTGGGTATCGCAATCGGCGTTGTCGGGATGATCGGCATGGGCGTAAACTATCCGATTCACAAGAAGCTGCTGGCACAGGGCAAGCAGAAGTATGCCTTTGAGATCATGGAATTGGCCAAAGAGATCAGTGAGCGGTAAGTCGTGAAGCGAACACAGGTAATTCTGTATCGGGTTCTGCACCCACCGAAATGGATTCTATGTCCTTTGCCGCCCATTGTGTACGGTGCTGTGATTCTGATTGCCGTATCTATGCTGCTTCATAGCAGAAAAAGGAAAGAGATGAAGCCCCTTGAATCGCTCGGAGAGTAAATATTTTGCCACTGCCGCCCGCATGGATGAGGCATTTTTGGAGCTTTTGGAAAAGAAAGACTTCACCTATATCACGGTGAAGGAAATCTGCGAAAAAGCAGGCGTCAACCGATCCACCTTCTATCTGCATTATGAAACCGTAAGCGATCTTCTGGCAGAGAGCGCCCGATACATCATCGATCAATTTGTGGAGGCAATGCCGCATGACACAGCAGAGTTTATGTCGCAGATTCAAACCCGTCCGCTGGAAGAATTATATCTTATCACGCCGGAGTATCTGACGCCGTATTTGAACTATATCAAAAAGCACAGACGGATATTCCGTACCACCCTCGAACAGGCGTCCGTCTTAGGAATGAACGATGCTTATCTTTCCCTGAATCGTCATGTATTCATACCAATCCTGAATCGGTATCACGTTCCGTTGCCTAACCAAAAATACATGATGCCGTTTTATATAAACGGTATCATGGGAATTGTCAATGAATGGCTGAAAGAGAACTGTGAGGATTCCATTGAGCACATGATTTCTGTGATTCAGGTCTGTATTCCCGGTCATCAATTTGAGGAATCGCAGCGATAACTTCCAGTTTGTCGAACTGAATATAGCGTACATAGCCGCTTGGTTTTCAAAAGAAATCAGGCGGCTATTTCTATTTTGAAGGAGGTGTTCGCTATGAACGAAACAGATTACAACGCTCGCCTTTATGAGAAAATGAAAGCCGAGCAGGACAAATACCGGGACCGGCTGCTGCATCCCTACGAATACACGATGCGGGTGGACATCGTAATGGAAGAAGCCAGCGTTTGTGGAAATGTCACAATTTACGGAGGTGAAGTTTCAAATTCCACTTGCCTTTTTGCACTTGATATGATATTATTGGTATGTGTACTAAAACGTTTGGAGAGAGGCGATATATTTGCGGAGAGACAGCAGTGAAACAAAGAGGAAAATACTGACTGTGTGCGTCCGTCTCTTTCTGGAACAGGGGTATAAAAACACCTCTGTCAGTCAGATTGTGGACGAAGCAGGTGTTGCAAGAGGAAGCTATTTGAATCTGTTTCCGACCAAGGACAGAATTTTGCTGGAATTGACCGAAACGATGTTCGGCGGACAGTTCGGCGTGGCAAGAAGCATTGCAGACAGCAAGCTGCCGCCGGTTTATGCCTATGCGGTGGAAACGGCGATCCAACTGACACTGACCGAGCTGAACGAGAACCTGCGGGAAATCTACATTGAAGCCTATTCCCTGCCCGAAACATCGGAGTATATCTACCTGCATACCACGGCAGAGCTGAAGCAGATTTTTGGTGAAAATTTCCCCGATGATACCGAGAGTGACTTTTACGAGATGGAAATCGGCACGGCGGGACTGATGCGCAGCTATATGGCAAGAAAATGTGATATTCATTTTCCGTTGGAACGCAAGCTCAGCCGTTTTCTGACGGCGGCGATGCGGGTGTATCGTGTATCGGAGGAAGAACAGGCAAAGGTGCTTGCCTTTATTCAGTCATTAGATATTAAGGCAATCGCCACAGAGGTTATGTATAAGCTGTTTGCCATGTTGGAAATGAAATACGATTTTAAGCTGTCAAAGAACGGCGAAATGGAGGAAACAAGATGAAGAAACGATTATTCAGTATCCTGCTTGCTCTGTGCATGGTGCTCTGCTTTGTGCCGACTACGGCATTTGCCGAGAGCGAGACGGAAGAACCGCCTGTTTGCAGCTGTGAAACAGCCTGCACGGCAGAAGCAATGAACACAGAGTGCCCTGTCTGCGGCGTAGAGGGCGCTTTGCCGGAGAACTGTGCAAAGTGCGCCCAGCCCGCAGACGATGCGGCAGTGCAGCCGGAGGGGGAAGTGTCTGACCCCCAGCCGGAGGGGAAGTGTCCGACCCCCAGCCGGAGGGAGAAGTGTCCGACCCCCAGCCAGAGGGGGAAGTGTCCGACCCCCAGCCGGAGACAGCCTTGACGTCGTTAATTGGCGGAAACGAGACGGCAAAAGATGTCAGCACTGCGGAAGAACTGACTGCGGCTATTGCTGATGTTAAATTCGACACCGTCAAGCTGACAGGGGACATTAGCATCAGCAACTCCCTGACCGTCAACCGCCCTGATGTCACGCTGGATTTGAACGGCTATACTTTGACATGCGGTGATACGGAGTGCGATGATATATTCAGCGTGAATGAACACGGAAATCTGACGGTAAAGGACAGCGGTACCGGCGGTAAAATTGACGGTCAAAATAACAACTGCGGCTTCAGTATCAACGGCGGTATCCTGACCTTAAAAAGCGGCACCATCATAAACTGCATGACTGACGGTGACGGCGGTGCTGTGGATATCTCAGACGGCGGCAAATTTGAGATGAGCGGCGGCGCTATTACGAATTGCAAAGCCAGTGATGACAGTGGTGCGGTGGATATCGGTGATGGCTGCACTTTTATTATGAACAGTGGCACCATCAGCGGCTGCAGAGCGGATGACGATGCCGGTGCGATCTTTATCAAGGGAAATGCTTCCTTTTTAATGAACGGCGGAACGATTGAAAATTGTTCTGCCGGCAACTACGGCGGTGCGGTGAAGATACGCAACACCAGCAGATTCACCATGAATGGCGGCACCATCTCCAGCTGCACTGCCCAGCAAGGCGGCGGTGTATATGTAGACGGTAGCAGCACCTTCACCATGAATGACGGCAGCATCGCGAGCTGCACGGCGGTGAATGGCGGCAACAGTGTGTTTGTCGTCAAACCCAGTGCCAGTTTTACCATGACCGGCGGCACGGTGGATGGCAGCATTGCGCTGCCCTACAAGGTCGGCAATAACACCGTTTACATGGACGGCCTTGGCACCGCAGCTTATCCCTATCAAATCAGCACCGCCGACCAGTTAAAGCTGTTCCGGGATAAGGTGAATAATGTAACAAAGGAAGCAGACACCCAAATCTGCGCCGAATTGACGGAAGACATTGATTTGAACGGCGAAGCATGGACGCCAATCGGAAACTATACCGAAGGAAATCAGATTTACTACGAGGGCACATTTGACGGCGGCGGCCACACCGTTTCCGGCCTGAACGTTACGGGCAAATTCAGGTATGTCAGTCTGTTCGGTGCTGTAAAAGGCGGCACGATTAAAAACCTGACAGTGGCAGGTAACGTATCCCATAATTATTATTCTACGGGTCTAGACTGTCACGTCGGCGGCATTGTGGGCGGCGCTTTGGATGCTGCGACGATTGAAAATTGCAGCAACAATTGCAGCGTTACTGGCAGCAGTAGCGATTATGTTGGCGGTATTGCTGGCAGTAATATTAACAATGCGAGAATCATCGACTGCTATAATGTTGGCACAATTACCGGCACAATTAAGGGAACTGGCGGTGTTACGGGACTTAACATGGGCACGATCTCCAATTGCTACAATGTTGGAACGGTTAAAGGTAATTATGCTGTTGGCGAAATCGTTGGCAATAATTCTGGCACTGTAGAAAACTGCTACTATCTTGCCGGTACGAACCTGAACGCAGTTGGCAGAAACAATAGTAATGGCAACATTACAAAAACAGAGTCCAAAACCGCCGCAAACTTCGCCAACGACACGGTGCTGGCGCTGCTTAAGGCTGACCGCGACAATTCTCCATGGGACAGCTGCCAGTATGTGGCTGCGGCAAAAATAACCCTGCCCGTGTTCAAGGGACAGGGCGACGCCCATGACCACCAGAGTAACGACTGGAAATCCAACGAAACGGAACACTGGCAGGTCTGCACCTGCGGCGCGGTGTTTCATAAGGCGGAACACTCCGGCGGCACGGCCACCTGCACCGAAAAAGCAAAATGCGCAGTTTGCGGTGCGGAATATGGCGATGCTCTGGGACATGATTTTACTACCAGTTGGACACATGATGATAACGAGCACTGGAAGCAGTGTTCCCGTTGCGATATAAAGGATGACGTAAGCCCTCATACTTGGGACAACGGTACGATAACAACAGCGCCTACCTGCACAAAAGCGGGCGAAGAGACATATAGCTGCACCAAGTGCGGCGCAACAAAAATAGAGCCGATTCCAGCCACCGGCCACAGCTGGAAGTCCGATTGGACGTCCGATGCAACGCATCACTGGCATGAATGTGCCAATGAAAACTGCGATGTGACGGATAACGCGGGAAAGAAAGGCTACGCGGAGCACTCCGGCGGCAAAGCGACCTGCACCCAAAATGCCGTCTGTGAGTTTTGCAAGGCAAGCTATGGCAGCCCTGACCAGAACAACCACACCGACCTGAAACACATTGACGCAAAGGCTGCCACCGCTGCCGAAGAAGGCAACATTGCGTATTGGTACTGCGACGGCTGCAAGAAGTATTTCTCCGACAAGGACGGAACTAAGGAGATTGCAAAGGCAGACACCGTGACGGCCAAGCTGCCCCCGAAAATCACAGCCGGGGATGGTGCAGCGGTCACGCAGGGCGAGAAAAAGGAACTGACCTTCACTTCCGATGCATCCTTTGCCGATTTTGTTCGTGTAGAGCTTGACGGCACTGCGCTGGAAGAAAAGAACTATACGAAGAGAGAGGGCAGCACCATCATCACGCTGAACCGTGATTTTGTTGCCACGCTTTCCGTGGGTGAGCATACGCTTGCGATCGTTTCTCAACACGGTACGGCAACAGCTAAGTTCACCGTCAAGGCAAAGCCGACGGAAACAGCAACCCCGCAGCCCACGGTGCCCCCGCAGCCTACAGCGCAGCCGACGCCGACGGTGCAGCCTGTTTCCCCGCGCACCGGCGACACCGCTAACCCCGCATTGTGGTTTGCGCTGCTGATTGTCAGCGGCGGTGCTGCCATTGGTATAACGGTTGCCAGCAGAAAGAAAAAGCACAACAAATAATGGAATAGCGTTTCCTTGCTCCATCTTCCGAGCAAGACAAAAGCGTCGTAGCAATACGGCGCTTTTTTGTTACCCGGAAGTGACAAACAGCGGCTTTTGGATGGTTGGCGGTAGCGGCAGATGATCATGCGGCGAAGGAGTGCTGAGCAACTTAAAAGGTCTCACCTTAAAACGGATCGATGCAAGATCGAACGTTAATGATAGCGCAAAAGCAGTAGTATTATGTGAATACGTCATTCATGTTGTGTGAATTTCTGTTCTTCTCCTTGCAATCACCCCATCTGTGCAATATGAAACAAAATGGGTATCAGAACGCAGCGTTTGGATGCTTCGCTCTGATGCCCTTTTACGATATAGTTTCTTTTACAGCGGCGACAACGATTACCGGAATTCCGTCGTCTCTTTCTGCAACACTGCACTCCTTTTGATTAGCGTTTTTTTCTCCACACCCCTTGCAAACCAGAAAAAAGCGCGGTATAATATGACCGAAAGAACCAAAACGGTCATATTTCAGGGAGGGCGCGACCTTGGCTTTTACCGATTACGAAACTGAGCAGCTCCGCAAGGCGTTGCTGAAGGAAACGAGACATTGTGCTGTCACGCTGGGGATGAAGAAAACCTCCGTAGAGCAGCTGACGAAGGCGGTCGGCATTGCAAAGGGCTCGTTCTATAAATTCTACGAATCCAAGGAAATGCTTTTCTTCGCGGTTTTGGAGAATGTTCACTCCGATCTTTACGGAGTGGCTGACCATGCACTGAGCGAAACTGACGGCTTGCCGCCGTCGGAGCGCGCGGCAAAGGCGGCCCTTGCCGTCTGCCGGCGGCTGTCCGATACCGGCGACATGGCTTTCATTGAAAACGATGCAAAGCTGCTTTTGCAGAGACTGCCGGAGGATGTCAAAAATGTGCATTACCACGACGACGAGACGCACATTCGTCTGCTTCTGGAAAAATATGGCCTTGTTCCTAAACGGGGGATTTCACTTGCCGCCGCGACAGTACGCGGACTGATTCTGACCGTCTCACACAAGGAGCAAATAGGAGGACTGTACCCGCAGGTGCTGGAAACGCTGGTGTACGGCGCTTGCAGGGAGTTATTTAAATAAGCGGAAGGCCGCAGAGATGCGGCTTTTCCGAGATGCGACGGTTAGCACTATCTAACTTTCTGGATGCACGCGTCGGTTAGGTTAATCTAACATTGAAAGGAATGATAGCGATGCAGGGACACAAGAATTTCTGGGACAAAAATGCCGGACGTTACGACCGCTTTATGCGAAAGGATCGGGCGGCGTATGACGAGATGTATGAGCTGATCCGGCCGGTCGTGCGGTACAAGACGGTGCTGGAGCTGGCTACCGGCACGGGACTGATCGCAAAGCACATCGTGAACGCGGCGGCACACATCGAGGCGACGGACGCCTCTGCGGAGATGATCGCCGAGGCAAAGCGAGATATCCGCTCTGCCAAGCTGCACTTCTCCGTGCAGGATATGTTCCGCCTGCCCTATGCGGAGGCGTCCTTCGATGTGGTGATCGTGTCCAACGCGCTGCATATCGTGCCGCAGCCGGAGAAGGCCCTTGCCGAGATCCGCCGGGTGCTGAAGAACGATGGCGTGCTCATCGCGCCCACCTTTACCCATGCGGGAAACTCGTTTTCCGGCAAGGTCAGGGCATTTTTTATGAGGATGGCAGGCTTCCCTCTCTGCAGCAAGTGGACGAGCGCGGAATACCTGCGCTTCCTACGGCAAAACGGCTGGGCGGTGCGGAAAAGCGCTGTTCTGAAGGCATCCTTCCCGCTGACCTATGCGGAATGTGTGAAATCGGAGGTGTGATAAGATGTCATTTTTTGAGAACACCAGAAAGCCTGTGGGGCTTGGCGGGAAAATCATGGTCGCCATGATGAACCTGGGGCACAGTCCTGTGGCCCGGTGGGGACTTCAATTTTTAGAGCTTGCGCCGGACGCCAAGACGCTGGACTGCGGTTGCGGCGGTGGGGCGAACATCAAGAGACTTCTGAAAAAATGCCCGGAGGGTATTGTCAAGGGCATTGACTATTCCCCCGTCAGTGTGGAGAAATCCAAAAAGGTTAACGAGGCCGCCATCGCGGAGGGCCGCTGCACCGTTCTGCAAGGCAGCGTGGCGGATATGATCTTTGCAGGCGACTGGTTCGATGCGGTAACGGCCTTTGAAACCGTCTATTTCTGGCCCGATCTGCCGCAGTGCTTCCGGGAGGTTTACCGGGTGCTGAAGCCCGGCGGGACATTGCTCATCTGCAACGAAAGCAACGGCGATACGGACAAGGACAAGAAGTGGACGGAGATCATCGGCGGCATGACCATCTATAAAGAAATTGAATTAAAGGCGTATCTGGAGCAGGCGGGCTTTTACGATGTGCAGATACACAAAAAGAAAAGCTGGCTCTGCATTACGGCGTGGAAATGAGGGGGCTAAATCATGAGTATCTTTGCATCTATCTTACGCAGCGTATACAAGCTCTCCGGCGCGAAAAAGGCGTTTGCTTTGCCGGAGGATGCACTGCGAAAAGAAATTGAAAAGCAGAACCGGCATCGTGGCGTTTTTACGCCCACCGACCACAAGGCGTATTATGAAACGATCGCGGCGCACAACAACGCGCAGCCCGAGCCGCTGCCGCAGCCGACCTGTCGGAGGATGGGCAGCTTTGCCTCCGCATATTGGAATTCAAATTCAAAATCTATCATCGCAAACTCTTTTCTTAATTTAATACCAGCCGAAGAAGAACTGCTGTCAAGTGATGGCAGTTCTTCTTTTTCGGCAAGTATTCAAGAAGTCATTAAGTCGTGAGTATAGTCGAAGTGATAGAAAAATTCGTAAAGATGTGGTATAATACTTTTGATTAAAAACAATAAATGAGAATTTGGAGGTAAAAAGCATGATGAAGCTCGATAATTTTATTAATATGATGACGGGACACTTTAATAACAAAGAGCAGTTTGATAATATGCAGAGAGAAGGGAAAACATATCCTTATGCAGAACACATTAATACAATCTGTAATGAGAAAATTTTGAACCTTCCTAAAGATTTTAATGGTAAATTTGTTGTTGAAGAAAGCTACTATGAGACAAATGGTAAACGCCATGCTTCCCCACATCTTTTCCTTATTACAGAGAAAGAAGACGGAATTGTGTTGCATTCTTATGAAATACCAGAAGGAGAAGATAAAAGTACGTTTTCATATGATTCTATGAAAAATGCTGACTACACTGAATTGAAAAAATCTGAAAAATTCACTCCGGCGCTCTATCATGAGAAAGATGGAATCTGGGAAGGAGGCAGTACAAGCCAGTTTTCACCGGTAATGACATTTAAGCTTTGGGAAAAGTTTTCTGATAGTTGTCTGGAGGTATCTGAAAGCATGGAAGTTAATGGAAAGAAAACTTTTGGATATGATGAACCAATTATCTATAAGCGAGTATAATCCAAGAATGAAATATTGCGATAAATTCCAGTTTGCCGAACTGAATATAAGGATGATCCGTCTGCGGTATGGGAGGACCCCCATACCGCAGATACTTATCAGCCGCCCATACAGACCGGTATGAGATTCCCGTAAAAAATACCACCTATGTTCCTAAAACAACCACCTATCGAGAATCGGTAGAAATCAGTTCTTGATTTTCCTATACTGTAACCGTAGCGAGGAGGTGAACCGATGCAAATTGAAATCAAGATAGACGAAAATTGCAAAGAGCCAAAAATCATCGTGATGACGGACAAAATGACCGATGAAGTCAATGCAATCATAAAAAGGCTGTCAGACGAGCAACCGCAGGTCATTGCCGGATTCAGGGACGATGTGGTCGAGGTTCTGGAACCGTCTGAAATCTACCGTGTTTTTGCAGAATCAGGTAAGGTGTTTGCCGAGACAAATCACGGCGAGTATGCGCTCCGCCTGAGGCTATACGAGGCGGAGCAACGGCTTGACAGCAAGACTTTTGTCCGAATATCAAACTCGGATATTATCAATCTGAGAAAGGTCAAGAGCTTTGATTTGAGCTTTGCCGGGACAATTTGCATTACGCTTTCAAACGGTACGGTTACTTATGTTTCACGGCGATCCGTCGCCAAAATCAAACAACTGTTAGGAATGTGAGGTGGCAGAAATGAAGAAAAAACTGATTGGACGAGGTGTAATTGGTTTCCCTGTTGGCATTGCAATCGGATATGTCATTACGGTGATTATCTCAATCTGCATTGGGGATGGCTTCTTCTATCCGGTCACTCCGGAGCTTGTGAATAAAATGGGGAGCGAATTAAATGCGGTTCTCCTTCAAACCGGTCTGAGCGGAATAATGGGCACAGGCTTTGCAATGGCTTCGGTTATTTGGGAAATTGATTCGTGGAGTCTTGCAAAGCAAAGCGGGGTTTATTTTGCAATTGCTTGCGTGATTATGTTCCCCATCTCTTATTTTGCCAACTGGATGCCCCATTCGACCGCTGGAATTCTGTCTTATGTAGGCATATTCGTAGCGATCTTCCTCGCTGCTTGGGCAACTCAGTATTCTGTGTGGAAAAGGAAGATTAAGAAAATGAACGAAGGCATTAAAGATAATAACGATATGAATTGATCCCACCGCTCTGCATCCTGCGCTTTGCTTGAACAATAGAATAAACCACATACATAGCCGCTTGGTTTTCAAAAGAAATCAGGCGGCTATTTCTATTTTGAAGGATCTTTTCGTTTCCGGGTTTGTCACGGACAGGGCGGGAAAGCGGGTTCAAACGCGGCATACCTTTTCGTTATAATAGAACCAAAGAATAATTCTGTAGAGCAAAAGGGGGACGCGTATGAAAAATGGGAAACGGGCGGTAAGCTTTATTTTGGCGGTGGTGCTGTTGTGCACATCGTTTGCAGGATGCGGCATGGTGCAGCAGGACAAGGCGTATTTGGAGCAGGTGGCGGCGGCCGTGACGGAGACGCAGAGCATTTTAAAGGACGTGGAAGCTGCGGCGGACGAGCTTTCCGGGCAGAGCAGCATTGTGTATGAGAATTCTGTGAATGCAGAGGGCTTTGACGTGCTGGACGAGTATTATACTTTGTGCACGGAGAAACTAAACGCGCTTAACGACGCGGTGGGCGCGGTGCGGCAGCAGATGCAGAGCCTCGAGCGCTGCGACGCGCCGAAGACCGAAAAAGGCAAGGCTGTGGAAGCGGAGCAGAAGGCTTACTTTGAGGACGCACTTGAGGTGATCGGCGGCATTCAGGAGGCGCTGATATTTTACACGGCGCAGTATGACGCTTTGCAGCCGCTTGTAACGGCTACGGTCGGCGACCGCAGCGACGAGCAGGCGTACCTCATTTCCGTTTACGAGGCGGCGGGCAATGTGAAAACAGCGCTCAGTACGTTGGACACGCCGGAGTGGCTCAATGATCTGTGGCCGAAATACGTTGCGAACCTTGATGTGATGACGAAATACATGGAATCGCGCTCGTGGGGCCTTGCATGGTCGGACGTTTTGAGACTGTATTCCGCAAACCAGCTTATCTCGCGCGTGGGCATTACTTCCGGGCGGCACGAGGAGACGATGTTCGATTTATACAGCCGCGAATATAACCACGCCGCGTTTTTGCTCGATGAGAACCTCGACGCGTATGCGGATGAGATCCTGGCGGCCTGCGAGGGCGGCAAAGATGTTGGCGCGTATGACGCGCAGGCGCCGATCGTGTTCTCGGACTACTCGACCGTGGAGGAGATTTTTCCGAATTTGTACCCCTCGATGGACTCGGCGATCAACCTGCTTTTATATACGGACAAGGGCTACACCGACGTGATGGTGACGGCGGAAATTGCGGGCTTTACGCAGAAATATGAGCAGAAAGTGACACTGACGCCGGAGATGACGTATTTGATGATCAAGCCGCCGGTGCTCACCGATATGCCCGACATTTCAACGACGAAGGACACGCAGATGACGCTGCGTGTGGAAAACACGATTACGGGCGAGGCGGTTATTCAGGAGACGAAGAACATTGAGCTGCACAGCGTATATGATTATAAAAATTACAGCGATGAATTCGGCATCATCCAGAACGACAACATCTTGGCGTGGATGACGCCGGAAACGGACGGCATTTTGCAGGTGCGCCGTAATGCGGTATCGTGGCTGGAGCAAAGCTTCGGCACGGAATACGGTATGCTGCCGGGGTATCAGCCGGCGTACGGCTTTACGTCCGACCAAGGCGCGTACATCACGTATTATCAGGTGGCGGCGATACAGAGCGCCATCAGCAACATGGGCGTACGCTACAACATGGGGCCGTATTCGTTCAGTGCGAGCCAGCGCGTTTTGATGCCCGACGCAGTTTTAGAGAACGGCTCCGGAATTTGCATCGAAACGGCGGTTTTAATGGCGAGCGTGCTGGAATCCGCAAGCATGCACGCGATGATTGTGTTCACGCCGGGACACGCGCAGACAGCGGTGGAAACGTGGAGCGGCTCCGGGCAATACTTCCTGATTGAGACGACAATGCTGCCGTTTACGGCGACGCAGGACGCGCTGCAGTCGCTCATTCAGCCACTGAGCGCGGAGGAATGGGCGAACTACTTGTACAACAAGGAGCAGGAGGCGCAGCAATCCGGCGGCATGGTGTATGTGGTGGATTGCGATTTAGCGCCGGTGCTGAACATTCAGGGATTAAACTACTGAGGAGACAAACATGACACGAACGAAACGAATGACGGCGGCTGTGCTGACGCTTGTATTGCTTTTGAGTTTTGCGGGCTGCGGCGCGAAAAACGCGCTGTTTGACCGAGTGAGCGGCGCGGGAAAATTTGCGGCGGAAAGCCTGACGATTTACGAAGAAAAAGGAAGCTTTGCGGCGGAACCGAAAACGGTGCGGGACGCAAAGCAAGCGGAAGAAATTTTTGGCGCGTTGAAAGATGTGACGCTCGGCGAAGTTGTAAAGACGGACGACAAATACACGCGGTATATTTTTACATTTGCGGGCGCAAGCGGCAGCAAAATGAGCTTTACGCTGCGTGAGGACGGGTGCGTTGTATTAGGCGGCAAGACATATGATGCGCTCGGCACGGACACGGTGTTTGAGGCGGCGGGGATAGACCCGGACGAGGAGACGGTGGAATCAAAAACGGAAGCGTCCTCCGAAGCTTCAAATGCGCAGACGGAGCCTGAAGTGACGCCCGAGCCGGAAGTGACCGTGACCCCGGAGCCGACGGCGGAACCGACACCTGAAGCGACGTACACGTTGGTTGATTACGACGGCGGGGTGTTCACGATGCAGCTGCCGCAGGGGTGGCAGATTGTGACCGGCGGCGAATACGCGGGCTATTCCATCCGCGCGTGGGACCCGAATGACCCGGATGTGCAGATCTTCTATTACGGTGAGCTTGGCCCGTACTTTAAGAGTGCGGAAGCGAAGGCGCAGTATCAATCGATGAGCACGAGCAATGACCCGCTGACATATTTGCCGGTGCTGGAGGACCCGACGCTTGCGGGGTGCTTAAACGCGATGGACGATTACCAAGACGCTTACGACGGCATCATGCCCCAGAGTTTTGCATTTGCAAAAATTCAAAACATGACAGTTTTGAGCGAAACGCCCATTACGACGCCGCTTGCAAGCTATGCGGTTTCGGAAGCTTCGATCTTAGCGAGCCTTACATCGGAAACAGGGGCGGCCTGCACGGGTATGTTTGAGGGCAGCATTTTAGACGCGGGCGGTTATGAAATCAACGGTGTGGACGTGACGCCTTCACGCAGTGCCTCGAACATTTTCGGCATCATTGCGCCGGAGGGGAAATTTGAGACGGTGGCGCCGATCTTGATACAGTCTTTGACGAGCTTTACATTTACGGATGAGTACATTCAGGAAGCGATACGGCAGGGAAACATGCAGGCGGAAAACGCGGCCGAGGTTTCGCGCCGGAATAACGAAATGATGGAGCGTGTTGTGAATGATTTTTGCGAATATATTCGGCAATAAACGGCGATTAGCGCCGCGAACGTTGCAAAACTTTTAACCACCGTTGACGCGGGTGGCGGTTAATCCTCAACGTAAGGCAAGATCATGTTTTGGAAGGCGCTGAGCATTTTACTGTGGCGAATGACGAAATGGATGGCGGGGGCTTTGCTTTTGGACAGCATGACCCACTCGTTTTCGTGGATTTGAATTTGGATATTGCGGAACGCGGGTTTCTCCGCAAAACGGACGGTGTAGTTTGGGTGCTGTTCAGCGAATATTATGGTGGCTTTAAGGTGCGCTGTGTATTCTTCATAGGTGTACGTGACGGTGTTTTCGATGAATGCGTTTGAAAGCGAGAGCGTGAGGGGGCTTGCCCGGAACGCTTCTTCGCTTACATGCGGGAGCTCGTCGATGACGGTGTTTGCAGTGAGAATTTGCTCGATATTTTCCGTTTGCTGTTTGAGTGTGGCGTTGATGCTTTCTGCGTCTGCTGCCGACATGCCGCTGCGCTTTAGAATGCGTCCGAGCAGATCTTCCGGCATGGTATAAAGCGGCGGAGCGGAGAGAATGTTTTGCCGTGCGCCGACGGTGGCTGCGTCGTTTTTGAGGAATGCGCGGAACAGATCGGCCTGTGGGGCTTTATAAATTTCCATTAAGGGCTGCGCTTTTTGCAGCAGGTGGTCTGCGATGCGGCGGCTGTGCTGCACCTCTTCACGGTTATTCGTGAAATGGTAATGGCCGTCTTCGTGAAAGCCGTTTATGCACTCGCCGGTGAGCGCGGCGGCGCCGGAGACGTAATGAAAGTGGCAGTAGACGGTGTTCTGCACGCCTTTTAAGTAGTACGGCGAGACCTGCCCCGTCATGTAAATGGGGATCCAGCTCTCTAACCCGAGCATCATTTCTTCAAACGGGCGGTCTATGTTGTGGATTATATCGAGATGCAGTCCTTTTCGGAGCGCGACGGCGATGCCGAACATCCATTTTTTACCGAAGTCGAGATCTTCCGCCATATCGGCCATGGGCATATCGCTGCACATGAAAACGGGGGCGGCGGATTTGGAAAGCGCGGTCGCCTTGAAAAAATCGAGCTCGCCCTGCTTCATTTCCTCTATGCCGTAGTAATTGCGCGAGGCAGGGAGTCGGAACGGGAGCGAAGGCACCTTAATCTCCCCAAAATGAATGGCTTCGATATATTCATTGAGGTCGAAGGTGTCGAGATGCGCGAGAAATTTGGAGACGGACTCGGCATCGCGCTGCTTTGCGGCGCACAGCCACTCCATGAGGAGCGCAGTGTATTGCTCAGGCTTTGCAGGTTGCTCTGCGGGTGTACCGACGAGCGCGCAGAGGGCTTCTTTTTGGTCGTTTTTCAGGCACCGCCTTGTGATATAGCGGCAGACCTGCGTGATGAATTCCTCTGTGTTTGCGGGTTTTCTCTGTCCGGAGCAGACGCGGGAGAGGTAGGATGCGTCGAAATTCATGGCGCGGGAAAGCTCTGCGTAGCTGATGCCGAATGCGGTGAGCAGGTTTTTGAGGTTTTGAACGGCGCTGTCAAAATCGGATTTTTCGGTGTGCAGGGAAGCGCGGAGGGCGCAGAGAACTTCGCCCTCCGAAAAGCCGGGAGAATAATCGCTTTCGGCGGCGATGGCGCAGATGCCCTGTGCGAGCCGCAGAAGCTGTTCGCTGTCCCTGCCGGGTTCGCGCTCGCCGGAGCGGTAGCGGCTGATGGCGGCATCCGATATGCCGGAGACGGCGGAAAGCGTTTTGGCGGAGCAGCCGAGTGTTTCGATATATAAATTGAGACGGTCACAAAATTTCATGCGGGTTCCCTCCGTATGCTTGATTTAAGGCGATTATACCACGCTTCGACCGAAACCGCCATAAGAGAACGCAGTGGGTTTTGACATTTTCCGGCGTGTCAATGACCAAACCGGGAAAACGCTTTTTTCGGTTACGGTTGTTTGGTAGGATAGGGGATAGAAAAGGGGGCGGGAAAATGAAGCGATGCGGTTTTATTTTGCTGTGTGCGCTGGTCGTTTTGTGCGTGCTGCTTGCGGGCTGCGAAGGAAAGACGGCGGAAAGAAGCGAAGCCGGCGAGGTGTTTGCGTTTTGCGGCGGCGAAGCAGAGAATTTCGCAAAGACATTTGACGTGAATGAGATGAACTGCATGGAATATCGCTACACGATGGACACGCCCGTTTTCTGCCGCATCACGGACAAGGCGGCGATGCAAACGATTTTTGACGCACTTTGCGAGATGAAAATCGGCGAAAGAACGGACATGCGTGCAACGGACAGCGAGCAGAGTTTGACGTTTGTGAAAACAGACGGCACGACGTGTATGATACGGTTTGAGCAGCGGAACCTGCTGTATGAAGAAGACGCTTATCAACTGGAAAATGATGCGGCGCTTTGGAAGGCGCTGCGCGAAGTGAAATAGAAATGGGGGAACGACATGAAAGAATCGAGAGTATTTGAGCTGAACCAAGCGACCGCAGAGCAGGTTTTGGAGGCTGTGACGACGTTTTTGCGCGGCGAAAAGAGCATGGAGGTGCAGAGCGTGGCGACACCGAACGGGTACCTCATTCAGGCGGCGCAGGCCGATACGCTGCGCACGCTTTCCGGCATGAAGCTGGCGACGACGGTGGAGCTCACGGTAAACGGCACGCAGCTCAATGTGACGCTCGGCGAGGGCCAGTGGGCGGACAAGCTGGGCGCGGGCGCTGTGGGGCTTTTTCTGCTGTGGCCGCTGGCGGTAACGGCGGGCATCGGCGCGTATAAGCAGAAAAAGCTGCCGAGCGAGATTTTTGAGGTGGTGTACCGCTGCACGATGGGCGAGCCAACGAGCTTCCGGACGGCGGGCGTACCCGTAAATGCGGCGCCGACAGCTCCGGCGGGGGCAGTCTGTCCGCAGTGCGGGGCGCAGATCTTCGCAAACGCGAGGTTTTGCAGCGCTTGCGGCGCAAAGCTACAAACGGTGTGTCCGGGCTGCGGCGCGCCGGTAAAGCCGGGCAGTAAATTCTGCTCGGAATGCGGGCAGGCGCTCTCTTGATTTATATATCCCAAAACGGCGGCGTGGAGCTTAGGCTTTGCGCCGCCGTTTTTTATGCGCATGTTTTGTACCGTGTGGAGTGAAGCGGTTGAAATCTTCGGCGAATTCTTGTATGATAAGGGAAAAGAAAGGCGGGGATGAAGATGAATATTACGGTTTATCTCGGTGCGAACGCGGGCAATGACCCCAAGCTGCAAGAGGCGGTGGAGGCGCTCGGCAAGTGGATTGGCGAAAACGGGCATGACCTCATTTACGGCGGCTCAAAATGCGGGCTAATGGGGTCGATCGCCGAAAGCGTGCTGCAAAACGGCGGCAAAGTGACCGGCGTGGAGCCGCAGTTTTTTGTGGACTCCGAGCTGCAGCACGACGGGCTGACGGAGCTTATTGTGACAAAGGACATGACGGACAGAAAGACGAAAATGATTGAGCTCGGCGACGCGTTTATCGCGTTCCCGGGCGGCACGGGCACGCTGGAGGAAATTGCGGAAGTGATGTCGAAGGTATCGCTGAAGCATTTAGACGCGCCGTGCATTCTTTATAATCTGAATGGATATTACAACGGGCTGAAGGCGCTTTTAGGCCATATGATCGAGATGGGGCTTTCGACCAAGGAGCGGCAAGAGGGCATTTATTTTGCCGACACATTAGATGAGATCGAACGCATTTTAGCGGAAAAGTGAGGGATATACATGCCGAATATTGTATGGAACGCGAAGGAATATCAGCAGAATTTTTCGTTTGTGCCGTCTTACGGCGAAGCGGTGACAGAGCTTATCACGAAGCCGCAGTGAGCGAAAAAGCGACACCTGACGGTTTCCGGACTTGTGCGGTGGGAGTTCGTCCGCTATAATAAAAGCAGAACGAGCGCAAAGGAGTGCTGCTTTATGGCAAAGACGAATAAGACACCGAAGGCGGAGGACAACGCCGAGCTGCGGACGATCTCGCTTTTGAAAATTCTGAACACATACAGCGACGAAAACCACGAGCTTTCTACAAAAAACATTATGGATAAGCTCCAAAAGGAATGCGGCGTTACGGTGCATCGCACGACCGTCGGCAAGAACATCAAGCAGCTTGCGGACTGCGGCTTTGATATTTACACGCACAAGACGACGCAGAACCGCTATTACCTTGCGAGCCGCTTATTTGAGATGCCGGAATTGAAGCTGCTTGCGGACGCGGTGGAATCTGCGGGATTCATCACCGAAAAGAAAAGCGAGGAGCTGATTGAAAAGCTTTGTCGGCTGACGAGCGTTTATGAGGCCGAGGTTTTGCAGGAGGGGTTTTGCGCGAACAACGGGAAATCCTGCAATGAGAGCATTTACTACATTGCGGACACGATCAACGCGGCTATTGCAAAGCGGAAGAAAATTTCGTTTTACTATTTTCATTACGGTCCGGGCAAGAACCGTGTACTGAAAAACGACGGGAAGCCGTATGTTTTCAGCCCATATAAGCTTGTTTGGAATACAGATGAATATTACGTTGTGGGGTATTCCGACAAGCACGAAAAGCTTGTGAGCTTCCGCGTGGACCGCATTGACCGTTGTCCGGAGATTTTAGATGAGGACGCGGAGCCGCGGCCCGAAAAAGAGGAGTTGATGCGGCATATCCGCACGATGACAAGCATGTATGACAGCCGTCGTGAGCGCGTGACGCTTTTGTGTGACAACGCGATGATGAATGCGGTGGTGGACGCATTCGGCGAAGATGTGGAAACAAAGGCCTTTGGCGACGACGCGTTTACCGTGGAAACGGAGACGGCGGCAAGCCCTGTCTTTTACCGCTGGGTGTTCGGCTACGGTGGGAAAATCCGAATCACGGAGCCGGAAAACGTGAAAAAGGAGTATGCCGAAATGGTGAAAAACGCTTTTGGAAATACGTGCGGCCGGTGCGGCGCGTAAAGTAAACAGCAGTCCGACCTTTGGCAGTTTGATGCACAAAGGTCGGGCCTTTTTTTGTGTTGAAGACGGAACGTGAATGTGCTATAATGAACCGTAAGATTTTGGGAAAGGGTCCGGCAATGTATAACTCCAAACGATTCGAAACGGTGAAGAATATGAGGGAAAACAAGAAAATATCGAATGCCGTGCAGGCGGCCATCGGCGTGCTGGCCGTGGTTTTGGCGGCGCTGATCGTTTGGATGATGGTGCTGGTCTCGGGCATTCAGGGCACGGCGCGCGTGGTGAACTATGCGGGCCTTGTGCGCGGCAAAACGCAGCGCCTTGTCAAAATGGAGATTGCGGGGCAAGCGGAGGACGAAATGATAACGAGCGTGGAATCGTTTATCAACGGTCTGCGCTTCGGCGATGACGAGCTTACCCTTGTGCGATTGGGCGACAAGAGTTTTCAGACGAAAATGGAAGAGTTGGCTTCTTGCTTTGAAAGCCTGAAGCAGGAGATTTATCTTGTGCGCGAAAAGGGTTTTGAGAAAACCGACATCATCGACAAAAGCGAAAAGTTTTTCGACATTTGCGATGAGGCGACGGGCCTTGCGGAAACCTATTCGCAAAAGCGTGCATCCTCTTTGGCGGTTTTGGAGCGGTACATCACGGCGGATATCGTAGTTTTGATGATGCTGATCGGTTATGAGTTTATCAAGGCGCTGCACTACGCCGCCATGAACCACGCTTTGCAGAAAAAGGTGTACATGGACGAAGCGACGGGGCTGCCGAACAAAAATAAATGTGAGGAGCTATTGAGCGCGCCGGAAATCATCACGATGCCTATGGGTGTTTGCAGCTTTGACCTCAACAATTTGAGACGCATCAACAACAGCATGGGCCACGAAAAGGGCGACGCGTACATCCGCATTTTTGCGGAGCTGGTGCGCGAGGCGGTGCCGGCGCATTACTTTGTGGGTCGCGCGGGCGGCGACGAATTCATCGCCATTATGGACGGCGCGGACAAGGAAGAAATGCAGCGGTGCTTACAGCTCATCCGCGACCGTGTGGACACGTACAATGCGGCGAACCCCGATTTTCCGGTGAGCTACGCGGTTGGCATTTCGGTCTCCGACGAGAACGAAAACTGCACAATGCGCGATTTGTATATCTTCGCAGACAAAAACATGTATATCAACAAAAACCACGTGAAGCGCGAGGAAGCATTGGCCGAAAAGAAGCTGGATCGCAGGCTGCTGAAAAGCATGAAAAAATACGGCAGCAACTTTTCCGATTGCCTGTACTGCGACGCAAGGCAGGACGCTTACCGGGTAATTCGTGCGAGCGAGGCGTTTTTCCTTGTGGCGGACGGCAGTTATTCCGGCGCGGTGGAGCAGATTGCAGAAGAACGCGTGGCACAGGAAGACCGCAAGGCGGTGCGCAGCAGATTACAGCTGACGGCGCTGTGCGAGGCGCTTTCCGAAAAGAACTGCGTGGTGGAATTGCAGCACAAGATTTTCGGCGCGAACAGTGCCGACTACGGGCGACTGACGGCGATTTTTGTGGATGCAGACCCGGACGGCACGCTGCACCATTTCTTGCTGGCGTTTGAGACGATCGACAGTGCGCAGCCGGAGACGGACGCCAAGCAGCAACTGACGCAGTATTACGAGCAGCTGAAGCAGTCTATTTTGGAAAACGACAGTTACGTGGATGCGATGCTGGAGACTGCGGATGCGGTATACTCCGTGAATCTGACGGATGATCTGGTGGAGCGTGATTTCCGTCGTGAACGCGGCGCAGACATCTTTATTGAGGACTTGAAAGCACCGTGTCCGTACGGCGAATATTGCCACCGTCATTCTATGCTGATTTTGCCCGAAACGATGGGCAGCTACCGGTTGATCGACACGGCCGAAAAGCTTTTGGAACGCTATGCGAGCGGAGAAAAGCAGGTGACGGTGGAATACTGTGAGCGCGTATCCGGCAGCGAGACACGCTGGATACAGAAAACGGCGCTGATGATGTCTTCACGCGTATACGATGCGAAGAGCAGCGAGGAAAAGCCGATGATCCACAGCCTTGTGCTGCTGAAAAACACCACGGAGTTCCATGCACAGGAGCAGAAGGAGCACGAGCGCTTGCGGGCTGAGGTGGACGAAGCAACACTGGCGAATAAAGCAAAGACGGAGTTCCTTTCCCGCATGAGCCACGATATCCGCACGCCGATTAACGGTGTGATGGGTATGCTGGAGATTATCAAGAAAAATCGTGAAGATCATGAGCGCGTGGACGACTGCCTTGAAAAGATCCATGTTTCCTCCGAGCATCTGCTGTCGCTCATCAACGATGTTTTGGATATGAGCAAACTGGAATCCGGCCATATGGAGCCGGAGCATGTGCCGTTTGACCTTGACGATTTGATGAAGAACGTCCGCACACTGAACGAAGCGCAGGTGGCAAAAACGAGTATTGTGTATACCTACAGCAAGATTTCGTTTGCGCACGCAAAGCTTATCGGCAGCCCGCTGCATCTGCGGCAGATCTTATTGAATCTGTTCAGCAACGCGGCAAAATACAATAAAGAAAACGGCACGATTGAAACGTATGCGGAGGAGATTGCCTGTGACGAAAACACGGCGACATTCCGTTTTACAATACGTGATACGGGCATCGGTATGAGCGAAGATTTTGTGAACAACGAGCTTTTTGAGCCGTTTACACAGGAAAAGCAGGACGCCCGCACGCAGTATCAGGGCACGGGACTCGGCATGTCTATCGTGAAGGAGCTCATCGAGAAGATGAACGGCACCATCACGGTGGAAAGCGTGCTCGGCGAAGGCTCTGCGTTTACGGTGACGCTGCCGTTTGAAATCGACAAGCATCCCTCTGCGCAGGCGGCGAATGGCGCGGCGGACGAAACGGCTCTGCACGGGCTGAAAGTGCTGCTGGCCGAAGACAACGAACTCAACATGGAGATTGCGGAATTCTTCCTGGAAGACATGGGTGCCGAAACGATGCAGGCGTGGAACGGCAAAGAGGCCGTGGAGGCCTTCCGAAACTCCGCGCCGGGCGAGATCGGCGTGATCTTAATGGACATCATGATGCCGGTGATGGACGGCCTTGAGGCGGTGCAGCGCATTCGTGCGCTGGACCGGCCGGATGCGAAAACGGTGCCGATCATCGCGATGACAGCGAACGCGTTTTCGGAAGATGTGGAGCGCAGCCGCAAAGCCGGTATGACGGAGCATCTCTCGAAGCCGCTGAATGCCGAAACGCTGAAAAAAGCGATCTTACGGAACATATAACCCGTGCGGTAAAGACAAATATTCGTTAAGGGCGGCGAAGAGCTGCCCTTTTTTCGTGTACCGACACTTGATTTTTCTTTTTGTTGTGGTATACTCATTTGGGAGTATTAGAATCAATTCTAAAACAGGGAAAAGAGGGGTATAAATGGCAAACCGCAACGAAAAGGAGGCCTCGCGCAAGCGAATTCTTTCTACCTGTGTGCGTCTGTTTTTGGAGCAGGGGTTTAAGCATACACCGCCGAAGCAGATTTTGACGGAAGCGGATGTTTCCGCGGGCACGTTCTATAATTTGTACCGCACGAAAGCCGGTGTGCTCACCGAGCTGACCGAGTTCATGTTTCAAAATCAGTTTACTATCGCGGGGCAGATTGTGCAGGGGGAGACAGACCCCGTAAAGCTCTACGCGGTGGAGACGGCGATTCAGCTGACGCTGGCAGAGTTGAACGAGAACCTGCGCCAAATTTACGTGGAGGCGTACACGCTGCCGGAAAATTTGGAAATCATCCACAGGATGACGGCCGAGATGCTGCACCGTATTTTCGGCGCGTATATGCCCGGGTACAGTGTGAGCGATTTTTATGAGTCGGACATCGGTTCGGCGGCGATTATGCGCGGATATATGGCGCGTCCGTGCGACGTGTATTTTACGCTGGAACGCAAGTTAGAGCGCTTTTTGCAGCTGACACTGCGCATTTATTGCGTGCCGGAGGAAAAACAGCGGGAAGTTATGGCGCTGATTGCGGGCCTCGACATCCGTGCCATTGCAAACGAAGTGATGCAAAAGCTGTTTGCCGCGCTTGAGATGCACTATGAATTCACGCTCGGCGAAGAGGCAAAGCAAATTTGATTAAAAAAGAGCCGCGCAGACGGATATGCACCCGGTTTTCTGGGCACAGGTTCAAAATTGAAAAATGGGTTTCCATCATGGATGCTTCCCTGAATGCAGAGGGAGGCGCAAATATTTGTTGAGTGTGCTGTCGAAATTCATTGAAAACAGCAAAATTCTGTGCTAAACTTAGAGCATAAACACCGGGCGGAATATAACGTGCGGAAACCATTGAAAAGGAGCAATTATTTATGGGTCTTATTAAGGCAGCTGTCGGCGCCGCGGGCGGTGTTATGGCGGATCAGTGGAAAGAATTTTTCTATTGCGAATCGATGCCGAAAGAGGTGCTTGTCACAAAGGGTGTAAAGCGCACGAGCGGGCGTTCCTCCAATACGCGCGGCAGTGACAACATCATCACGAGCGGCTCCGGCATTGCGGTGGCAGACGGCCAGTGCATGATGATCGTGGAGCAGGGCAGAGTGGTGGAGCTTTGCGCGGAGCCGGGCGAATTCACCTATGACGCTTCGAGCGAGCCTTCTGTTTTCTCCGGCTCTCTCAGTGCGGGCATTAAAAACACCTTTGCGCAGATTGGCAAGCGTTTTACGTATGGCGGCGACGCCGGCAAAGATCAGCGCGTATATTATTTTAATACAAAGGAACTCATCGACAATAAATTCGGCACGCCGAACCCCATTCCGTTCCGTGTGGTCGATAACAAGATCGGGCTGGACGTGGACGTTTCCGTCCGCTGCTCCGGCGTATATTCGTACCGCATTGCGGACCCGCTTTTGTTCTACACGAATGTGTGCGGCAATGTGGAGCAGGAATATACCCGCGACGAATTGGACAGCCAGCTGAAACACGAGTTCATCAGCGCTTTGCAGCCGGCGTTCGGCAAGCTTTCCGATCTCGGTTTGCGTCCGAACCAGATTGTGGCACACAACACGGAGCTGGAAGACGCCATGAATACGGCGCTTTCCGCGAAATGGGGCGAGCTGCGCGGCTTGACGGTCGTCAGCATTGCGCTCGGCTCTGTGACACTGCCGGACGAGGACGCCGAGATGATCAAGCAGGCACAGCGCACGGCGATGATGCGCGACCCGACTATGGCGGCGGCCACGCTCGTCGGCGCACAGTCGGACGCGATGAAAACGGCCGCGGGCAACTCTGCCGGTGCTATGAACGGCTTTATGGGCGTAAATATGGCTATGAATGCGGGCGGTATGAACGCACAGGCGCTGTACGGCATGGGTCAGCAGCAGGCGGCGCAGGCTGCGGACAGCTGGAAGTGCGCGTGCGGCACGGTGGTCAACGGCAATTTCTGCCCGAATTGCGGGGCAAAGAAGCCGGATAACGACGGCTGGACCTGCTCCTGCGGCAAAGTGAACAAGGGCAATTTCTGTGCAAACTGCGGCGCGAAAAAGCCGGAGGGCTTACCGAAGTACCGCTGTGACAAGTGCGGCTGGGAGCCGGAAGACCCCGCGCACCCGCCGAAATTCTGCCCGCAGTGCGGCGACCCGTTTGATGAAAATGACCGTGCCTAAAGGTTGCGGCCTGCGTTGAACTGTGAGGAGATGAGAGCAAATGGCGGCAATTAAAGAATACAAATGTCCTTGCTGCGGCGGCGCTGTGGAATTTGACAGTAAAATTCAGAAGATAAAGTGCCCGTACTGCGACACGGAGTTTGACACCGAAGCGTTTACCGCGCACGAGGAAGAAGTACAAAACGCAAAGCCCGACGAAATGGACTGGGAGACCACGGCCGGCGGCGCGTGGGAGCAGGGCGAAGAAAGCACGCTGCGCAGTTACGTGTGCAACTCCTGCGGCGGAGAGATTGTCTGTGATGAAAACACGGCGGCGACCTCCTGCCCGTACTGCGGCAACCCGGTCGTGATGATGGGGCAGGTGAGCGGCGCTTTGAAGCCCGATTACGTGATTCCGTTCAAGATCGACAAAAAGGCGGCAAAGGAAGCCTTGCAGCGGCATTATAAGGGCAAAAAGCTGCTGCCGAAGATTTTCAAAAAAGAGAACCATATCGATGAGATCAAGGGCGTTTACGTGCCGTTTTGGTTGTTTGATGCCGATGCCGATGCGGATATTCGCTATAAAGCGACGCGTGTGCGCACCTGGAGCGACAGCGATTACGATTACACGGAAACAAGTTACTACTCGATAGGCCGCAGCGGTGATATTGGCTTTGACCGCGTGCCGGTGGACGGTTCCTCCAAGATGCCGGACGATTTGATGGAATCCATTGAGCCGTTCAAGTTTGAGGACGCGGTGGATTTTAAAACGGCGTATCTCGCGGGCTACCTTGCGGACAAGTACGATGTGACGGCCGAGCAGAGCATCGACCGCGCCAACGAGCGCATCAAGCGCTCCACGGAAGACGCATTCGCTTCCACGGTGAAGGGGTATCACTCCGTCACGACGGAGAATTCCTCCATTCGTTTACATAATGGCAAGGCAAAGTACGCGCTTTACCCCGTGTGGCTTTTGAACACGACGTGGAAGGGCAAAAAGTACCTATTTGCGATGAATGGGCAGACCGGCAAATTCGTCGGCGACCTGCCGGTGGATAACGGGCTGTACTTTAAGTGGCTTGGCGGGCTTACGGCAGGCTTCGGCGTGATTGCGCTGATTGCCTATTTCCTGTTCTGGCTGTTCTAAGGGGGTGCGGAGAATGAATAAAAAGCTTTTATCGGTATTTTTCGCCGTTCTTTTATGTGTCGTTGTGTCTGTTCCGGCGTTTGCCGATACGGCGGAGGACTACACGCCGCACCTGATCGACAACGCGGACCTTTTGACGGGCGAGGAAGAAAGTAATCTGCTCGCGAAGCTTGATGAGATCAGCGACCGGCTGAGCGTGGACGTTGCCGTTGTGACGGAAGACTCCATCGGCGACAAGACACCGCGTGAATATGCGGACGATTTTTACGATTATAATTCGTATAAGTATAACCCGGACGGCGTTCTGCTGCTCATCAGCATGGAAGAGCGCGACTGGTACATAACGACGACGGGCAGCGCCATTACGGCCATTACGGATGCGCGGCGCAGCAATATGGAGGATGCGTTTTTGAGCGACCTCAGCGGCGGCTACTATTATGACGCGTTTTCAACGTATGCCGATATGTGCGACAACTACATCTCGGGCGTGCAGAGCGGTTACTACGAGGAAGGTGAGGCGTACGAGGAGAGCACCGTGGGGAATTTCCCGTGGGGCCCGGCGATTTTGGTTTCGCTTGCTATCGGCCTCGTCGCGGCGCTTGTTGTGACGGGCTTTATGCGCGGGCAGCTCAAAAGCGTGCGCCGTAAGGCGGCAGCGTCGGATTATGTGCGCCCCGGCAGCATGAACGTGGCGTATGCAAACGACGTGTTCCTCTACTCGCACGTGAACCGCACAGCAAAGCCGAAGGACAACGATTCTTCCGGCGGCTCCGCAACGCACACGTCGTCCTCCGGCACGACCCACGGCGGTGGCGGCGGAAAGTTCTGATTTTGCCGGCAAGGCGATGATTCCGTTTGCGACCTGCGGCGGCAGCGGTATGGGATAATGCGTTTTAAACCATAGCTAAACCGTATAAATTCATAGAAATTAAATCCGCATTTCTGCAAACACCGGGAATGCGGATTTTTAATTCTTGTTGTGAATAATAACGTAAAATTTAAGAAAGAAGAAAGGAAAATAGGTTGATTTTGGGCTGGACTTCGTATATGATTAAAATAGAAACAGTATATACGGTACGTTCTGTACGGCGTATACATATAGTAATAGGAGGCCCTATATGAAAAAACGTATATTAGGCATCGCTTTGGCAATCTGCATGATGATTTTCTGCGTGCCGATGGGCGTGTTTGCAGCAGAAGCTCCGTCTTTTAGCGGCGGAACAGGCACACAGGGAGCCCCGTGGCTGATTGCTTCGCAAGCGGATTTGACTGCTTTGGCAGAGTTCCTGAACTCCGGTAATGCAGCAACGTTTGATACTGAGAACGCAGGTGTTGGAAACTGCCATGGCTATTACTTCAAACAAACGGCTGATATTGACCTGACCGGGGTAACATGGGAACCGATCGGTTATTCTGGTAGTTACTATTTTGCGGGAAACTATGATGGTGGCGGGCACAGCATCACAAATGCGGTTTCTACCGGAAAAGTTGACCCGGACGGTTACGCTACGGCGGGCATTTTCGGGTGGGTCGCTTTCGGTTCGGTTGCAAATCTGCATGTGAAAAACGCAAACTTTGTGGCAACCGGTCAGAATAATTACAGCTATGTGGGCGGCATTGCAGGTGTGTGTTATGGTTCATCCATCAAAAACTGCTCGGTTGAGAACTCCTCTCTGGAGAGCAGACGCAACAACAATAATAACTGTGCGGGAAGCATTGTGGGTTATTCCACCGGCGGAACATTTGAAAAGTGCGCCGCCGAAAACAACCAAATTAGAACTATGGCTTACGGCGGTGGTTTTGTCGGTGAAGTGGACGATGACCCTAACTATGGAGCCGGCAATTCTACATTTACAAACGGCTATGTTGCAAACTGTACTGTGATTTCTGAAACTGATGATAGTCAGGGAACAAGTTTTTCGGGCGGTTTTGCTGGAGAGATTACGGATTCAACATTGACCATTCAAAATTGCTATGTGTATCAGGCGACGCTTTCTACCGTGGGAAATGCTGTGCCCCAGGGAACCGGCGTTTTTGCGGGCAACCTGTGGGGGAGCAGTACGATTGCTGATACAAACTGCTTCTTTGGGGCTTGTGGAACAACTGAGAACGCTGGTACGGCCAGTGAAAAGACAGAAGAAGAATTTAGAAACGGCACGGTGGCAGGATTGCTGGGAGAAGCATTTGCACAGGTTGGCGACTATCCGAAAATCAATGGCCCTGCCGACTATAGCAGCGTAGATGCGGCCATTGCCAAGGCAAATGCTTTGGAAAAAGATAACTACAAGGACTTTTCTGCTGTGGAAGCGGCGATTAACACAGTTGTGCGCGACAAGAACATAACGGAACAAGACGAGGTAGACGCAATGGCGCAGGCTATTGAAAATGCCATCACCGCGTTACAGTACAAAGATGCCGACTACACGAAAGTGGACGAGGCCATTGCGAAAGCAAATGCGCTGAATAAAGACGCGTATACAGACTTTACCGCAGTGGAAACGGCGATTAACGCAGTTGTGCGCGACAAGAACATAACGGAACAAGACGAGGTAGACGCAATGGCGCAGGCTATTGAAAATGCCATCACCGCGTTGGTGGAAAAGCCCACAGAGGTTCCGACCGAGACACCTACGGCTGCACCTTCTACAAGCCCGACGGAGGCTCCGACCGAGACGCCTACGGCAACACCCACGGCTGCGCCTTCTGCGAGCCCGACGGCGGCTCCGACTGCGACGCCTACGGCTGCGCCTTCTGCAAGCCCGACGGCGGTTCCGACCGCGACGCCTACGGTAAAACCGACGGCAACACCCACGGCTACGCCTTCTGCAAGCCCGACGGCGGCTCCGACCGCGACGCCTACGGTAAAACCGACGGCTACGCCGACTCCGGCGCCGAAGGCAGACCCCAATAACCCGAAGACAGGCAGCAGCAACTTGCCGGTCGTTTTCGGCAGCGCGGCGCTCGTGCTGAGCGGAGGCGCGCTTGCAGCGGTACTCATCTATAAAAAGAAGAGACACGAAAAGTAAAGTGAAAACCTAAAAGTAATAAACCCCCGCCCCGGAAATCGGCTTTGTGCCGGTACCCGGGGCGGGGGTTTTACATTCTTATTCAAAAAATATTTAAGATTTACATGACACCGTGGTTGACACCCGTCCGGACCCGTGCTAAAATGAAATACGAATTCGTATTTTAGCGGGGTGGAGCGAAATGGAACGATATGCGTTTTTCCGGCAGCTTGGCAAGGCGGTGTACGGCATAGACGCAGCTTACGATGTGTTCTCGAAAAGTGCGCAGATCAAACCGAATATGCTGTGGCTGCTTTCGGCGCTGAACGACGGCGAGGGGCACACGCAAAAGCAGATCTGCTGGGACTGGGGATTCCCGAAAACGACGGTGAACACGCTGATCAAAGAGCTGGAAAAGTGCGGCTTTGTGGTGCAGAGCCCCATCCCCGGCGAGCGCAGGGAGCTTTCCGTAACGCTGACAGAAGCGGGCAGAGACTATGCGAATGAGGTTTTAAAGCCCGTGTATGAGGCAGAGGAGCGGCTTTTTCGGCTGTATTTTAAAGATAAAGACCCGGAATTTGTACAGGAGCTGTTCCGGTTTTCCGGCGTGATGCATCGCTATTTTACAACAGGGAAATTTGAAGAAACGGGGAGCGAGACATGAAAAAAATAAGCTGGCATGAACTGAAGCCGCAGGTGAAGGAAGTTTGGGTACTGAGCCTGCCGGCTATTTTAACGCAGATCACAACCATCGTGATGCAGTATATCGATTCCGCCATGGTGGGTTCGCTCGGTGCGAACGCTTCGGCGGCGATCGGTCTGGTATCCACGAGCACATGGCTGCTGGGCGGCATTACATACGCTGTTTCGGCAGGCTTTTCCGTGCAGGTGGCGCATAATATCGGCGCGGGACGTGATGCGGAAGCGAGAAGCGTGGTGCGTCACGGCCTGTGCACGGCGCTGTGCGTGGCAGGGATTTTGTGTGCGTTGGGGCTTTCCATCCACAGTATGCTGCCGACGTGGCTCGGCGGCGACCCGGCTATTCGTTACGATGCCTCGAAATACTTCATGGTGTACGCGTTGATGATCCCGTTCTCGCAGATCAACTCGCTGAACTCGTCGTACTTGCAGTGCAGCGGCGATATGCTGACGCCGAGCATTTTAAACGCCGCCATGTGTTTACTCGATGTGGTGTTCAATACCATTTTCATTCCGCATTTCGGCGTGATGGGTGCGGGCATCGGCACGGCGAGTGCGTGTGCGGTTATCAGCCTGACGATGGCGTGGCGCTGCCTGTTGTGCAACCCGCATTTGCGGCTCAACCGCAAAGAGACCGAAAAGCACGGCTTTGACCCGGAAATTCTCAAAAAAGCTTTGAAAATCGGTCTGCCGGTCGGCGTGCAGGAGATCGCCATGTGCAGCGCGCAGGTCGTCGCGACCATGATCATTGCGCCGCTCGGTGCAGTCTCCATCGCGGCAAACTCCTTCGCCGTGACGGCAGAGAGCTTGTGCTACATGCCGGGCTACGGTATCGGCTCGGCGGCGACGACGCTCGTCGGGCGCAACATCGGCGCGGGAAAGACCGACCTTGCCAAGCGCTACGGCAACATCTGCATCGTGATGGGCGCGGGCTTTATGGCGATAACGGGACTTTTGATGATGTTCCTGTGCCCGTTTGTATTCAGCATTTTGACGCCTGATCTCTCCGTTCGCGCGCTTGCGGCGCAGGCGTTGCGCATCGGGTTGCTGGCTGAACCGCTGTACGGCGTTTCCATCGTTGCGGCGGGCGCACTGCGCGGCACCGGCGATACCTTCGTGCCGAGTATGATGAACCTCGGCAGTATTTGGGTGGTGCGCATCGGGCTTGCCCTGCTGCTCGTCGGCAATTTCGGTTTGCCGGGCATGTGGACGGCCATGGCGACGGAGCTTTGCGTGCGTGGCCTTTTGATGCTGTACCGTCAGAAAACAACAAAATATTATAAAAAATATAATAAAACAACTGAAACGAGCGAGCCTGAGCTGTTAGAAGCTGCGGAAAGCTGAAAAGCGCTGCGAAAGGACGCTCAATACGGAAAATACGGAGCATACGGTAACGGCGCCGCACAGGGTAAATTATCTCTGTGCGGCGCCGTTTTGCTTGTGATTCAAATTTTAAAGCTGTGGGTAGATCTCCTCAAAGACGGCGCGCAGCAGTGCACCGGCATCGCGGCTTTCGGCGGTGACGGTGACAACGGCATTTTTGTCGCGCATCAAAATGACGAACTGGCCGTATTTGCCGTCGGCGCGGAAGGAACCCTCGGGGCCTGCCCAGAAGAGGTAGCCGTAACCCTCGCTGCCGTTTTCGACCTGTTTTGAGGTCGCTTCTTTGACCCACTCGGCGGGGATGAGCTGCTTGCCGTTCCATTCGCCGTTTTGCAACAATAGCTGACCGAACAGGTGCAGTTCGTCAATGGTGAGGAACAGTCCGCCTGCACCGAAGGTCTGACCGTTCGGGTCATTTTCCCATGTGGGCAGCTGAATGCCCATCGGCGCGAACATGCGTGGCATCAGGTAATGGACAAGGTCGCAGCCCGCGCGGCGCTGCACGAGAATGCCGGCAAGGTATGGGCCGACGTTGTTGTACACGAATTTTTCGCCCGGCGCGTACACGAACGGCTGACGAAGCGCAAGGCGCACCCAGTTGCGGTCTTCATAGTACGGGCGTTCGCCGCCCATTAAAAAGCTTTTTTCCTGTCCGAGACACATGGTGAGCAAATCACGCACCGTGGCGGCCTTTAAGTTGTCGGAAACGATTTCGGGCAGGTCATCCTTGAATGCGTCCGTGAGCTTTTCGTCGATGGAGAGCAGGCCCTCTTTTTGCGCAATGCCGACTGCCATAGAAGTAAAGCTTTTGCTTGCGGAATACACATTGCGGCGGCAGGCATCGTCCCACAGTTTGCGGGCCAGCTGCATGCCGTTTTGCGAGACCACAACGCCGAGTGCGCGAAGCGGCACTGCACGGCTTTCAAATTCGGTAAGATCGATCATAGTAAACGCCTCCTAAATGAAATCGAGTTGGTGTAAAGGGAACGAATAAAGTCTTTGGACAAACAATACCACAATAAAAATGCCGATGCAAGTATTTTTGGCTAAAATAAGATTTTCGGAGAAAATTTGAAGTTTTTTTAAAAAAGGGGTTGACATATTGCACTTTTGAGCTTATAATGATGAAGCTGTTTGAGAAATGCGCTTGTAGCTCAGCTGGATAGAGTGACTGGCTACGAACCAGTAGGTCAGGGGTTCGAGTCCCTTCAAGCGCGCCAAGGAATCCACAAAGATTTCGGTCTTTGTGGATTTTTTCTGTTTTAAGATAGATTTTATCGGTTAAAAGATTTATAAAGCTGAATGTATTTGGTCGATTCAGCAAGTTACTTTTGTCTTCCGACCTTGTGCGAAAGAAATACGCATTTTTACTTGCCACATCTTGCATCTGTGTGTATAATTAGAAATATTATTCTGCGTTTTTCGACTTTGCCTGAAAGAAAAGTGAAAAACGCGTCAAATTTGAGAAACGAAAGTTGGAAGATCATGTTAGAGATCATAGCTGCCGTAAACAAAGCGGTGAACGATTTTATCTGGGGTGTTCCGGCCATGGTCTGCATCATCGGCGTAGGCTTGCTTTTAAGCTTTCGCACGCGCTTTTTGCAGATCCGCAAATTCCCCTATGCCATGCGCACCACGGCAGGGCGCATGTTCCGCAAAAAAGATGCTTCGGACGGTTCCATGACGCCGTTTCAGGCTGTATGCACGGCGCTGGCCGGCACAGTGGGCACGGGCAACATTGCCGGTGTGGCGGGCGCTATTGCGATAGGCGGCCCGGGCGCGGTATTCTGGATGTGGTGTTCCGCACTGCTCGGTATGTGCACAAAGTTTGCGGAAGTTACGTTGGCGGTACATTTTCGTGAGCGCAGCAAGACCGGCGAGTGGGTCGGCGGGCCGATGTATTACATTAAAAACGGTCTCGGTAGGCACTGGCAATTTTTGGCGGTGCTGTATTCGCTGTTCGGCGCGCTGACGGTGTTTGGTACCGGAAACGCTACGCAGGTAAACACCATTGTAACCGCTATCGATACGGCGCTGACGCAGTACAATGTGATCGGCGCAGACCACATTCCCACGGTGAACCTTGTCATCGGCATTTTATGCGCAATGCTCGTTGCCATGGTGCTGCTGGGCGGCATCAAGCGCATCGGCAGTGTGAGCGAAAAGCTCGTGCCGTTTATGGCGCTTTTGTATGTGCTTTTGGGGCTTGGCGTGGTTGTCCTGAACATTACGCGTCTGCCGGAGGTACTGGCATCGATCGTTGTTGGCGCGTTTAACCCGAAGGCTTTCACGGGCGGTGCCATCGGCAGTCTGTTCATCAGCATGCAGCGCGGCGTTTCCCGCGGCATTTTCTCCAATGAGGCCGGCCTCGGCACGGGTTCTATCGCGCATGCCTGCGCCGATACGAAAAAGCCTGTAAAACAGGGTGTGTTTGGCATTTTTGAGGTGTTTGTCGATACCATTGTCATCTGCACATTGACGGCGCTTGTCATTTTGTGCAGCGGCACGGCGGTGAATTACGGCACCATGGCGGGCGCAGACCTGACGATTTCCGGCTTTACGACGACCTACGGCAGTTGGGCTTCCATTTTCTCTGCGGTCGCGCTGTGCTGCTTCGCGTTCTCGACCATCATCGGCTGGGGCCTTTACGGCTCGCGTTTTGTGGAATTTCTGTTCCGCACCAGTAAGGCCGTGCGCCCGTTCCTCGTCATTTATTCGTTCGTCGCAATCCTCGGCGCAACCGTCAACCTTGACCTGCTGTGGAACATCGCCGATACCTTTAACGGCCTGATGAGTATTCCGAATCTTATCGCGTTGTTATTGCTTTCCGGCACGGTGGTGAAGCTGACAAAGGAATTTTTTGCGAAAGAAGACGGGCGTAAGCTCAAAAAATAACAGAAAAATAACAGATAGTATGCGGAAAATCGCCGGGGCAAGTGCGCTCCGGCGATTTTTTGTATGTGAAAATGTCGTAGAGTCGCCCGTGCCATTTGGTGAGTTTGTTAGAAAATTGCAAAATATGGCAGAAATTGCCGAAAAACTATTTAAATGTTCAACGGATTACGATATACTCTTGTCAAGAAGTTCGTTCGGCGCAGAGAGGGGACGAAAACATGAAAAAACGGCGATATTTTGCGGGTGCTGCGGCAATTCTCTTTTTACTTTTGCTTTGCGGATTTGCCCCGCAGAGCATCACGGAAGACAAGGATGCACAGGTTTTACTGTATGAAACTTATGGTGAAAGCGAGATACTGGTCTACACCGGTCGTACGACGGTGCTGTATCGCCCGGACGGTCGTTCCGCCGAAGCACCGTTTAACGGGCAATATGCCGTTTTGCATGGCGATACCGTAACGGTTTTCGCCGAAACCGAGGAGTTCCTTGCCGTGGAGCGTTTCAGTGCGGAAACATTGGAGGAAACAGACCTGTTCGCTTTGCCTGTGACGAGCGGCCTGCGCTTTGCGGAAAGCGACAGCGCGGGCAGGCTTTATGCTGTTACCTACGGTGCGCCGAGCACATTGCAAGTGTTTGACGCGGCGGGTGAGCCCCTAACGGAATTCATATTTGAAGACAAAATATTCGGCATACAGACGGTGGATAGTACGCTTTATGTGCTGCTTTCGGAAAGTGCCGTGCAGATTTCGCTTGCGGGAAATGTGCCGACACTTTCCGGCACGGCGTTTACCTATGCGCCGGCTGCGCGGCCGTATAAGCTGCTTGGCAGCGACGTGTACGTCAACATGCAGGGCGAAGTGCGCCTGTTTTCCGGAGAAGAGTGGGCGGAAGACACGATCGTGACGGAGGCCGTTTTGAGCGGCGACATGCTCTACTGGCTTTCGGACACCTCGGAGGTCTCGCGCGTGCGCCGCGGCGACAAGGCGGAGTTATTCACGCTTTCCGGCGAAGCGGCTGCACTCACCGCAAATGCAGCGATCATCTGGCAAAACGGCGCACTGTGCAGAGAGTCGTTCGGTACATTTGTGCAGCCTACGCCCACACCTTCGCCCATCCCGACACCTACGCCGGAGCCGACCGCGACCCCAAAGCCCTCTAAAACGCCGAAGCCGACGGCTACCCCAAAATCGAGCACGACGCCGAAGCCAACGGCTACACCGAAACCGACCGCCACGCCGGATCCGGATGTCACGGCGAAGTTGCGTGTTTCCGGCCACATTTTATACGCAGAACCGGGCGTTACGGCAGCAAAGCTACGGGCAGCATTCCCACAGGCGGAAGTGGAAGTGTACACGTCATCCTCCGCAGCGGCCTCCGGTAGGCTGAAAACCGGCATGAGCGTGCTGATCGACGACAAGCTGTATACGGTCATTGTGCCCGGCGACATCAACGCTTCCGGCACCGTGAATACGGCCGATATGCGTCTTTTGCAGCGTGTGCTCGTCGGGGAGACGGAACTGACCGACACAGCCGCGCTTGCCGCCGACTTAAATGAAAATGGCAGGCCCGATGCCGCAGACCTTGTTCTGCTCGACGCCAAAATGCAGCGGGACTAAACCGCATAAAATGGAGATGCCATCTCATCGATGCAGACAGGATTGACATGTCCGGCGAAGTAAGCTATCACGCCGTTGAAAACTCGAAGCTTTCTAAGCCGGACGTGATGGAGTTACTGCAATATCCCATCGGTGTGACACTTGAAGCAGACGGTCGATACCGTGTATTTCTGGGGGCGTATCGGTTTTGGTATTTGAGGGAATGCCTGCACTGGACAAAAATCCCGTGCTATGTTTACAAGGTCAAACGGCAGATACGTGATCCTCGTGAACGGCGCCGCCGGGAAATTCATCGCAGGCAGCAGGCGGCAGAAAGTCCGCGTATCCGGCTCCAACTCTATGAGAATTACTACAAGCTACTGAAAGGCATGAAGGACGCAGGTGAAATCAAAGGCGGTTTACAGACGCGGCTGATGCAGCTTCTCAGCGTTTCCGAACGCACGGTGCGCATTTATAAGCAGCTCTCGGAACAGCTTACCGGGCGAGAAAAGCAGCACTTAATGCGCGGTAAGCTGCCGTTTGTGCAGGCACGTGCCCTTGCCGCAGAGAGAAATCAAAAAGCGGCAATGTTGCCGAATTTTGAAAAAGCAGAGAGAAGAAAAGATAAAAACCTACCCGCTAACAATGAACAGCACCCCATTTGTTAGACAGTATGATATAATGTCTAACAGGTGGGGTGATTTTAATGCCAAAGGGAGTACCAAACAAACGATACACGCCGGAATTCAAGAAGCTGGTCGTGGAAACCATGATGAAAGAAAAGATGAGTTACAGAGAAACGGCTCGACAATTTGAAATCAGCAATTATCACAGAGTACAAGACTGGGAACGAATCTATCTGACGGAGGGTCCAGAAGGTTTTGCCATCGAACGGCGTGGCCGCGGCAGTAAGAGCCGTCCGCCAAAGCCGTTGCCGAAGCAGGTGGAAGAAGATCTGCTGGCCGAAGTGCAGCGACTGCGTGCGGAGAACGATTACCTAAAAAACTTGCAAGCCTTGGTTTTGGAAGACGAGCGACGCCGGCACAAAAAACGCAGGTAGTTCAAAAGCTAAGGCAAAAACACGCACTCAGTATTCTGCTCTCAATCGCTCAACTGCCCCGTGCCACTTTCTACTATCATTTGAAGCGGATAAACAGTGTAGATAAGTATAAAGCTGTCAAAGCGGAGATCACGGCCATCTACCATGAAAACAAAGGAAGATACGGCTATCGCCGCATTACAACAGAACTTCACAAGCGCAATTTCCTCCTGAACCACAAGACTGTCCAGCGGCTGATGAAGGAGCTGGGCTTGGTTTGCCGTGTCAGGATGAAGAAGTATCGCTCTTATAAGGGAGAAGTGGGCAAAATCGCACCAAATCTGCTAAATCGGGATTTCCATGCCGAAAAGCCGAATCAGAAATGGGTCACGGATGTGACAGAGTTCAGTTTGTTCGGAGAAAAGCTCTATCTGTCCCCGATTCTCGATCTGTGCAGCAGCGATCTGGTCAGCTACACCATCTCTGCGCATCCTGTTCTGAGTATGGTTACGACTATGCTGGATAAGGCTTTTGAGAAGATACCGGATGGAACCGGGTTGATCCTTCATTCTGACCAGGGCTGGCAGTACCAACACAAACAATACCAACAGATGCTCCGGGAGAAAGGTGTTCGCCAGAGCATGAGCCGCAAGGGAAACTGTCTGGACAATGCTGTGATAGAAAATTTCTTCGGGCTGCTCAAAAGTGAGCTGCTGTATTTGTAGGAGTTTCGCTCCATGGAACACTTCAAACTGGAACTGATCGAATATCTAGATTACTACAACAACCGCAGGATCAAGGCAAAGCTAAAGGGCTTGCCGCCTGCAATTCACAGACAGCAAGCCTTTCGGCTGCTTGAACAATTCTTACTTCAGAATATTGTCTAACTTTTTGGGGGCACTTCACAATGGTGAGTAGGTTCTTCCATTTTAAAAAGCGGCAATATTGCCGCTTTTGCTCCGAAAAATTTGTTGCAGCGACTTATTTGCATTTCGTGTTATTGAACTTAATGAGTTTTCACACGTGGGCAATAGGAAACATACAGGGGTAATGAACTTGTTATGCAAATCTTGAAAAATTTCTTGATTTTTTCACTGATCTTGAATATAATAATATCAAATCAAGATTTACTAAATCTAAATTTGTATTACTTGGAGGTGTGCCGATGTTTATCGGGAGAGAGACAGAATTGAAATTCTTGAATGATAAATATTCAGAGAATGGCGGTCAACTCATTGTGCTGTACGGCAGACGGCGTGTAGGAAAAACCGAGACGCTGCGGGAATTCTGTAAGGGAAAGCCCCATGTTTTCTTTTCCTGCACGCAAACGACTGATCCGGTACAGCTTCGTAACTTTTCTGCTCGGGTGCTGAGAGAAGACATTCCTGCAAAAAGCTATATTACTGAATTTACCGATTGGGAAAGAGCATTCCGTGCGGTACGGGAGCTACCATACGGTGACCGGAAAAAGTTGTTGGTGATCGATGAATTTCCGTATATGTGCCGTGGTAACAAGAGTATTCCCTCTATTCTTCAAAATCTCTGGGATGCGGAGCTGCGGGATGCCAACGTAATGATTATCCTTTGCGGCAGTGCCATGAGCTTTATCGAAAAGGAATTGCTGGCAGAGAAAAACCCACTTTACGGCAGGGCTACGGGTATCTACAAGATGAAAGAAATGGGATTTTATGATGCCGCAAAGTTCTTTCCGGATTATTCTGACCGTGATAAGGTGCTGGCTTATGCTGTTCTTGGTGGTATCCCACATTATCTGCGCCAATGGAATCCCGGGCTGTCCATTGACGAGAACATCAAGCGCAATATTCTGACCAAAGGCTGCATCCTTTACAGCGAGGTGGAGTTTTTGTTGCATCAGGAGCTGCGGGAAACACCTATCTACAACTCTATCATTGAAGCTGTTGCGTTGGGCAATACCAAGCTCAACGACATCAGTCAAAAGTCGCTTGTGGAGGATACTTCCAAAACCAGTGTTTACTTGAAAAATCTCATAGAGCTTGGAATTGTGGAACGGGAGTTTTCCGTGGATGCTAAGACCAAGGAACAGGCAAATTCCGGTCGAGGAGCCTATCGTCTGACGGATAACTTCTTCCGTTTCTGGTATGCCTTTGGTTTTGCAAATTTTTCACAGCTTGAGGACGGCGATGTGGACGGCGTATGCGAGTATGTTGTAAAACCGGCTCTCCACAAGTTTGCTTCCTTTACTTTTGAGGATATTTGCCGGGAATTTGTTCGTGAAATGCAGAAGAAAAACGAGCTGCCTTTCCGTTATGCAAAGATGGGACGTTGGTTTGGAAAGACTACGGTACGAGACGAGAAAGCAGCTTCCGGACTGCGGACAGCAGAGACGGAGATTGACATACTCTGTATTGACCGAGGGGCAAAGGAATATCTGGTGGGTGAATGTAAATTCAAAGGCGTACCGTTTTCCTATTCTGAGTACTGTGACACGGTGGCAAAGCTTTCTCCGCTGAAAGAAAAAGCCAAGTTTCACTATGCACTATTTTCTGAAAACGGATTTGACAAGAAAATTATCGATCATGCGGCAGAAAACGAAACGCAGCTCTATACCCTTAACCAAATCGTTCATTATGCATAAAAAGCAGAGGATAGCAAAGGTAAAACCTACCCGCCGATAGTGGTGAGTAGGTTTTTCTGTTTTAAAAAGCGGCAATGTTGCCGGTTTACTGCTGTATGCTTGAAAGACGGCACATTTGCTCGTAGAGGGATGTGTGATCCGGGTGGACGTACCGGCGGAGCGTAAAGGCCGGGTTGGAGTGGCCGATGATGAGGGCAAGGCTTTTTGAAATGTGACCGGCAGCAGCTCTGTGAGCAGCATGCTTTCAATTTCCGGGAAACCCCGAGATAATCTCTTTCTGGCATCTCGATAGATTTCGAGCGTTTTCGGGGCATATTCCGGCACGGCGTACACCTCATACCAAACATCCAGCCATTCTCCGATGGTGCAGACTTTTCTTTCCATTGTAAACCTCTCCTGTTAGATAAAAATTCCCGTTAGGGTTAATTCAGTTTAGCAGTGAAAGGAAAGAAAAACAAAAACCGGCAATGAAAAAGTAAATTTTTGATTGATTTAAGCAAATGCTATTACCTATTTTTCATAAATTATATTGACAACTGTAATTTTATGTGATATTATGACCATAAATTAAGGGATGGGTCGACACATTCCTTGCAAAATCTACATAATTTAAGGAGGCGATTGTATGTTAAAGAAAAGGCTTATAGCCGGTATGGCAGCTTGCTTAATGGCGGTTTCTGCGTTTTCCGTGTCTGCGAGCGCGAACTCGGCGCTTGAAAACATGAAAGCAACGATCTATGGTGGTGCTACGGTTTCATCTGCGTATGCAGAGAAGACCGCAGTTGGAAAATTCCTTTTCACGGCGCGTGCAAATACAAGTGATGGATGGAATACATCTGGTAACGAATGGGTTTATTTCCGAGGAAGAAGTGCTAAGAATAGAGCGCAAGCAACGCAGCTTGTCCATAGAAATTACTATGGCGAGCAAGTTAGAGATTATATGGGGTATTTAAGCGGGTATGGTGCATTAGGTACCAATTATAGGATCGCTATTGAGTATGATAACAGCAACCCGTACGAATATGTAAATCTCAGGATGACATGGACACCGTAAAAAGCTGAGTATCTGCGGGATTTGCTATGCAAATCCCGCAGATACTTTTATAACTAAAGGAGGAATGTGTGATGTCAAATTTGAAACAGATTATGACATTGACTTTTTTATTTTTAAGTTTATGTTTATCAGCTTGTACAAAACCTATACAGGATGTTTCTATAAAAACGGAAACCAGTTCTGCTATAAGCGAACCTTCTGTAATTAAACCTTCTGAAGAAAATAGTATGCAAGGTTCTGATGTTTCCCAAAATACTACAAATGAGCACATAACGCAAGTCCTTTCCTCTGGAGTAGAAGTGGATGCAGATATACTTATTCCGGCTTCCATGCAAAAATCAGAACTGCCGGAAATGTTTGGGAGAGGACATGTAATAGATCAAAATTTAGTGGCATCGGTCTTTTTTGAAGGAGAAAAATCTCCGGAAAAACAGACAGAAGAATTTAAAGATTTCAGTATGTTTTCAAAAGATAGCGTATATAGTACTTGGACTTTAGAAAAGGAACGCTTAACGATTTCAGGAACCTCAGCAAATTTTTCCAATGGCCGCAATGAAGTGGGGTACTATCTATTTTCGGAATTTCCGACATCTCTTCCGTTTGGAGATAACCGTGTAACATATTTGTCAGGTGAAAATTTAGAGTTTTCAACAATTGATGAAGCAAAATCCCAAATACAAAAATATGTAAATTCCTTGGGAATATCGGTTTTAGAGCCTACTTGCTATACAATGGACTATGACACGATGCGGGCGGTGTATGACGGGCGCACGGCGCTTGAGACGTATGACACGGACTTTGACTTTATCATTGAACCACAAAAAAAGGATGAACAATATATATTTGATTATCCAATAGCTGTAAATGGAATGCCACTCGGTAACTTTGAGGGGGGAGGTTACAGCGATGATTCGTACATGGCAGGTACATTTCTGCGCATGATTTACGGAGAAGAAGGTATACGAGCAATGACACTTCCGTATGCGTTGGATGTAACAGAAGTCGGTGCGATGCAACCAGTATTAACGTTAGACGAAGCGTTGCAGATAGTAGACGATAAGTATAATTCAATTATTATGGAAGGAAATTATAAAATAGATAAAATAGAAATGGCCTATACGCCGATACAGCAACAAAATGTTACGGAAGCAAAAATAATTCCTGTTTGGCGGTTTCAAACAAATCACACATTACAATACTCCGCTAAAAACGATTCAAATGAAATTGTTGAGATGACAGATACAAGCTATATCCTGATCAATGCGCTGGACGGCACGGAGCTTTTACACGAGAACGGAGAGATATGAGATGCATATGCGTGTGTTTTTGAATGTTCTGAAAAATGACCTTGCACGCACGGTGTGCTCGAAAGCGTTTATTTTTGCCGCGTTGGGGCTGACTGCTGCGACGTTTTTGACCGGCATGGATGAGCTTCCTTATATGACGCCGGAGAATGACCTGATCTACATTTACGGTATCTTTCAGTACCTTGATTTTCAGCTTTTGTATTTGCTGTTTGCGGCGATACCCGGGGCGGCGCTGTTCTGCGCGGACTGGGAGAACCGATTCATTCGCTTTTCGGCGCAGCGGTGCTCGAAGCGCATATACGGCATATCGAAAGGCATTGCGTGCTTTGTCTCGGCGGTGCTGGTGGTCGTCGTTTCCGAGTGGCTCGACCTGATGATCTTACGGCTTTGGGGATTTCCGGCGGTGAACATGGAAATGGCAAATCAAATGGCGCTGGGCGCGTTTGACGAGATCGGGTATTCCGAGCGGGTGTACCTTTATTTTGCGGCGGTGATTTTCATTAAAGCGTGCTGCGCAGGGGCGTTTGCGGAATTTGCGCTGTGGCTTTCGACGAAGATCACGAACGTATTCGTGACACTGGCGGCGCCGATGCTGGCGTACTACGTTTTGAACACGCTTTTGATGTGGCTGCGTATGCCGAGCATGTTTTACCCCGGTATGCTCTCTAGGGGACTTTCGGTGTTCGGCGGCGCGGGGACGACGATGCTTGTGACATGCGGAATTTTTGTAGTGTTCGGCGCGGTGTTCCTTGTTCTGTTTACGCGCTCGTGCAGAAGGAGGCTTGAAAATGGGTAAGGTTTTCGCTTGCTTTTCCATCGCGCTGCACAACTTTAAAAAGTGGGCGGTGAACCCGCGATTGTACATCTTGCTGTTGATAGAGGTCTTGTATTTGCACTCACGGCTTTCGCCGGTGGGCGAGCTGTGCGCGCGGACAGGGTACAAGGTCACGCCGTATTTGCTGCCGTTTTTGCTGGACGAGGGCAGCGCAGTAATGATGCTGTTCCTCGGCGTGGTGCTGCTGTTTTGCGATGCACCGTTTATTGAGGACGAGCAGCCGTATATTATGCTGCGGAGCGGGCGGCGGATATGGTTCATCGGGCAAATGCTGTATATCGTGATGGCGTCTGTGTTGTATTTTATTGTGCTGTATTTCATAAGTGTTCTTGTGCTGCTGCCGCATATCGAATGGAGCGCAGCGTGGGGCAAGCTGCTTTCGACGTTTTCGCAGACATCGGCAGCGGGGCAGAACGGCATCAGCATTCCGTTTGCACGCGTCATCACGGCGCGGTTTGACCCAATTCCGGCGGTGTTGCGGTGTGTGGTGAACGGGAGCTTGGTCGCCACTGTGCTCGGTATGCTGATGTTCTTCGTGAACCTGAATATTTCCCGCACGGCGGGCGGCATCTGCGGTACGGCGCTCGTGCTGTGGAACATGGTGACGTATAAGACGTGGTACGGGTTTGTGAATGTCTCGCCGGTCTCGTGGGTAAACCTTTCCCGTGTGGATTACGACGGCAGCTCGATCTACCCGAGCCTTACGTATATTTTGTTGGTACTGTTGGCTTTGTTTGCGGTTTTATCGGCGGCTTCGTGGGTGACGCTGCGCAGGCGGAACATTGACGTGCTGAAATCGGTGTGAAAGGAGTCTATATGGAAACTTGTATTGAAGTACAAAACGTGGTGAAGCGTTTTCGTGACCAAGTGGTTTTGAAGAACGTATCGATCTCGTTTGAAAAGGGGCAGATACACGGCATTGTAGGGCGCAACGGCTCCGGCAAAACGGTGCTTTTTAAGTGCATCTGCGGTCTGATGCACCCGGAGGAGGGGGTGATCCGCGTGAACGGCAAGCGCGTGGGGCGCGACGTGGACATGCCGGAGGACATTGGAGCCATCATTGAAGCGCCGGGCTTTCTGCCGAATTACAGCGGGTACAAGAATCTGCGCTTTTTGGCAAACATACGGCGGAAGATTGGCAAGGCGGAGATTTTGAACGTATTAAAAACGGTAGGGCTTGACCCTGAAAGCCGCAAGCATGTGGGAAAATACTCGCTCGGCATGCGGCAGCGCCTTGGTATTGCGCAGGCAATCATGGAAGACCCTGAGATTCTCATTTTGGACGAGCCGATGAACGGGCTGGACAACGCCGGTGTGCAGGATATACGGGCACTGCTGTTGGAGCTCAAGGCACAAGGGAAGACGATTTTGCTCGCGAGCCACAACCACGAGGACATCGCGGCACTGTGCGACACGGTGCACGAGATGGACGGCGGGGTGCTGGAATAATAAAGGCTACAAGATAAAACCTGCCTGTTTTAGAATAGGCAGGTTTTTGTTGTAATCTTTGCGTGTTTATAGATATGAGAATGTTAAAAAAGAAAGGCGGCTGTTTCCAACTGAAAGTAGCCGCCTTTAATATGGGATTTGAGTGAAACCTTGTACGCAAATTAAGAAATGTTACCGTATTTATCGCAGGTAATGCTTACAGAAAGAGAAAGTGTTTTTCCCAAATAAGAAACTTTGCCTGTGCCATATACCGTTGCACCGGAATGAGAAGATGTTTTTGATACAAAGGATGCGGAGTTTGCATAAATTGGTACAGAAATACTCTGACTTGTAGCAGAACAACTTACATTGTACGTATAATTAAAGTTACCAGTCAACGAAACTGCAAAAACCGCTGTATTGCTTGCCGTATAATAGGTGGATTTTTTTGTATACGATCTTGCTGTTCGTGCAACTGCAGGTGTTACTTCTAACTCCGTCACGATATAACTGCCGTCTTCAAGGTATTCGACTGTTTGCATGTTCTGCGATGCTGTTTCTGATGCAGATACACAGAAAGGTACAATACCAAGTAAAAGTGTTAAACAGCAGATAATTGTTAATATACGTTTCATTTTTTTGCCTCTTTCCTTAATAAACTCTCGTGCCTTCCGGCTCTGGAGGTGGCGTTCCTTCTACACTTTCGTAAATTATTGTTTTGATATATCCGTCTGATAATTCTTGCTCGTGCCAGTTATCAAACAGAATATATCCCAAAACGCACACAAGAGCAAATACAACTGTGGCGATTACAAAAACGCGCACAGCTTTTCGGTGCTTAAATGTTCGTTTTACTTCATTGTACGGTTCAGTGCTCAGAAAATTTTCGGCTATGCTTTGTGGTGTGCCGAAATGTTTTTCTAAGTCATTTTCGGTCAGCGTAGTTGTTGTGCTATCAGCAAAATCTTCCATGTCATTTTGCAGTCGCTGCAAAAACTGCTTTTTCTTCTTTTTGTCACACGTCATTTCTTTGTCTATTCGACGCAAATAGTCGTGGACAACATATACGGTTTCGCTCATCCCATATCCCCCCAATTTAAGAATCAAGAATGTTATGAATTCCTTGCTGAACGGTTTCGTAATCCTTTTTTAAAGATGCTAACCGTTCACGCCCGGCATTTTCGATATGATAAATCACACGCATACGGGAGCGCCCCGTGCTCATGCGTGTTACGATCTCCTGACCGGTGATGTACCCATCGTCTGCCAAGCGATACAGAAGCGGATAAAATGACCCCTCCTGCACTGTGATTAAACCTTTGCTTCGCTCTTTGATCTTCTGCACAAGCTGATAGCCGTATGTGTCTTCTTCACACAGCAAAAACAACGTGAGCATTTCGATTGAGCCTTTTTTCATGGTATCGACAGCCATAGTGGAGATACCTCCTGTCAAGTAATAGATTACAGTAAAACGATTTATAAGTCAATACCTATTTTAAATAATTTATTTGACAAATAAAAATTGAAATGCTATTATGATATTGGATTAATCTCATTGAAAGAACGAAGAAATTGTAATTTTACTTGATTGGAGATGAGTTATAGTGCTTAAGGAAGAATTGTATCAACAATATTTGCAATGGAAAAAAGAAAAAATCGCGTGGTCAATAGAAGAAATATTTGGGTTTCCGAAAGTTGATTGCGATGTATACGAAAATGAAGATGTTTTAGTTAGTCGCCTTTTTTATGTTATTCCCGATATTTTTGAAGTAAAGTTACGCGTGTTCATTTTTTACGAAGAAAACACCTTTCTTAAGACAAAAGGCGATGACTTAAAATTGATCCACAGTGAACTAAAAATACAATAGTTGATGCATAAAGGAAAACCGGCAATGTTGCCGGTTTTTTCTGTGTGAATGTAAAACTTGCCAGATAAAAGAATTTCTGGTAGAATTTTAAAGGACCGTGATAGCGGTTCGGGTGCTGCCATAACGGTGGACGGTTCAGCCCTCAGATACACTTCGGTGTACCGTGTGAGGGAACATTTCTTGAATATGAAAAAATCCCTCAATCCAACACGGAGAGAGGGATGACGCTTATGAAGCTCGAGCTGAACTTTAGCGATTTGTGCCAGTTGGCACTTGTCGTTATTGCGTTGATCGAACTGTTTCGTGATCGTAAACATAAAAAGAGATGAGCCGCCCTGCCCAAGGTCTCGGCTCATTTCTTTAAGCTGAACTGAGGGCTAACCGTTCATCGGCAGCACTCTTTCTATTTCTAATTATAAACGCTTCTGAAGTTTTGTCAAGCGCAAAAACCGGCAATGTTGCCGGTTTTTGTTAGACGAGAGAAAAGGCGGGGCGGGTTACGTAATGAGCAAAACCGCGACACCTTGTTGAAAAATGCAGAAAAAATCTTATTTTGCGTTGACGAGCAGGGAAAGAAGTGCTATACTTTTAAATAGAAATAAAGAAAACGTCCGCTACGGACGTTTCTCGGTCGATAAACGATCTGGTAAATCGTTTATCGATTCCAGATGTACGACCATCTGAAAACTTCACGAAAAGACGCCGATAGGACGTTTTTTACAAGAGGGGTGCTTCATGTCTAACACGTTAGTTAGATTATAGCACAAGCCAAACGATATTTCAAGGCTTTTCAGATGCTTGTCTGGAGAGCCTTTTTTATTTCTAATTTCGCACCTTGAAAAACGAATGAACCCGCAAACGAGAATACCCGGCGCAAATCAGTGTGCATTTGCACGCCTCTGCAATGGGAAATACTTGGTATACAGGATTGGACAAACCTAATCTGCCTCAGGAACGGCGTTTGAGAACGGGTCGCTAAAATCAGGATTATTAAAACGAAATACTTTGTTTTAATCGATACGCACAACCGAAACGTAAGTAACAGTTGTGCGTATACATTAGAACAAAATATGGTGGGCGCTAACGGACTTGAACCGCTGACCCCCTGCACGTCAAGCAGGTGCTCTAGCCAGCTGAGCTAAGCGCCCAATTTTCTGTTGCTCGATTATTATATAGCAAGTCCCCGAAAAATGCAAGTCTTTTTTGCGAAAAAGTTAAAATTAATTTTCCTTTCGTGAATATCACGAAAAAGTGCGTAAAATTTGGTGCACTGTTCGCAGAAATTTAAGGTTTCTTACAAAACTCATAAGAATTGCACATTTCTATTGTTTATTCCTTTTCCATGCCGTATAATGAAAATACTGAAAACTGTGAATAGAATGTGAATGAAAGCGGATGGCGGTTGCGCATTGCGCTTTGAATACGAAGATTTAGACAGAATTGGAAATCTGAAAACAGACGATGACGTTGGTCCTGCACCAAGGCCAGAAAAGGAGAAACCATGAAAACACTGTCATATGTGAATTTTATCATTTCTATTTTATTTATGGCTTGCTACGCGTACCAGGCGGTCTACCTTGTGGCGGCGCTTTTAAAAAAGCAGAAAGTCTTCAAAGCGAAGAAGCGGCACCGCTACGGTGTGCTGATTGCCGCGCGTAACGAGGAAGCCGTCATTGCGCAGCTCATCCGCAGTGTGCGCGCACAGAAGTATCCCGAGGAGCTTATCGATATTTTTGTCGTAGCGGATAACTGCACGGACAACACCGCGCAGGCGGCGCGTGAAGCCGGGGCGGTCGTTTATGAGCGCCACAATACGTATGCCGTGGGCAAGGGCTATGCGTTGCGTTTCTTATTAGAAAACATTTTTAAGAATTTTGGCGAATATGCCTACGACGGTTTTTTCGTCTTTGACGCGGACAATATTCTGGATGAGAATTTTATCTCCGAGATGAATAATGTTTTTGACAACGGCTACAAGGTTGTCACGTCCTACCGCAACTCGAAAAACTTTGGCGACAACTGGATCAGCGCGGGCTACTCCATTTTCTTCCTGCGCGAAGCGACGCAGCTCAATCGCGCCCGTATGATGTTCGGTACCAGCAGCTGCGTTTCCGGCACCGGCTTTTTGTTCAGCAGCGAGATTGCACGCGAAAACGGTGGTTGGAAGCATTTCCTGCTGACGGAGGACTTTGAGTTCACCGTGGACCGCATTTTAAAGGACGACACGGTCGGTTACTGCGAAAACGCCATTATTTATGACGAGCAGCCCACGCGGCTTGGACAGTCTTTTACGCAACGTGCCCGCTGGATTAAGGGCTATTTGCAGGTTTTCAGCCGATACGGCTTCAAAATGCTGAAAAAAACCGTTGTGGATGGCAGTTTTGCCTGCTTCGATATGATTATGAACAACATTCCGTGCCTTGTCTTGACCTGCGTTTCAATCGTGTTTAACGCGATTATGGTCGCGGCGGGCATTGTGACGCGCACGCCGGATATGGGCGTTTGTGTGCTTTCCGTGTGCAGCGGCATTTTCGGTTCTATACTGACGCTGTGGTTCGTCGGCGGTATCACGTGCATCACGCAGAGAAAGCGCATCCGTGCATCGAAAAAAGCGATGTTCTTCGGTTGGCTGTTGTTCCCGCTGTTTATATTCACCTATGCGATTGCAATGGTTTACGCGGTGTTTACGAACATTGAATGGAAGCCCATTCAGCACAAAGTGGCGCTTAGTGTGGAAGACCTGAATGACACTACCAAAAAATAGCACAAAATTGCACTCAAAAACAGGGCGTGATTTGCTATAATCTATATTTGCTTATAAACGGCACCTGTGATAAAATAGTAAGAGATTACTTTGTCACAAGTGCCGTTTTTTGCGGCAGTACAAATCCTGATTTTTCCCCAGAAGAAAGGAATGGTCACAAACATGGTCACACGCGTATTTGTGGAGAAAAGAAAGGGATTCGATGTTGAAGCACGCCACATGATGGCGGATCTTCGTCAGAATCTCGGCCTCAAGGCTATTGAGGACCTGCGTATTTTGAACCGCTATGATGTTTCCGGTCTTTCCGGCGAGGAGTTCGAGGCGGCAGCCCGCACGATCCTTTCTGAGCCGAATGTGGACAACGTGTACGACGAAAACTACAAGATCAGCAGCGAATATCACGTCTTCGCAACGGAGTTTTTGCCCGGTCAGTACGACCAGCGTGCGGATTCCGCTTCCCAGTGCGTACAGCTCTTGACGCAGGGCGAGCGCCCGCAGGTCGCTTATGCAAAAGTGATCGCCGTTAAGGGCGACCTTTCCGAAGAGGAAATGGAGAAGATTAAGAACTATATCGTGAACCCGGTCGAATCCCGTTTGGCATCGATGGAAAAGCCGGAGACGCTTGACATGAAGATCGACGTGCCGGCAGACGTTAAGCGCGTCACGGGCATGATCTCCTGGAGCGACGAGAAGCTTAGAGAATATTACGGCACCATGGGCTTTGCCATGACGTTTGAAGACCTCGCGTTCTGCCGCGATTATTTCCGCGACGAAGAGCACCGTGACCCGAGCGTGACGGAGCTGCGCGTGATTGATACCTACTGGAGCGACCACTGCCGCCACACCACATTCCTTACGCGTCTCAACAACATCGAGATCGAAAAGGGCAAACTGAGCGGCACCATCGAAAAGGCACTCGGCGAGTATTTTGCAGCCCGCGAAGAGCTGTATAAGGGCAAAGACAAGCCCGTTTCTCTCATGGACATGGCGGTCATCGGCGCGAAATACCTCAAAAAGCACGGCATGGTAGACGATCTGGACGAAAGCGACGAGATCAACGCCTGTTCCATTGAAGTGCCGGTCACGATCGACGGCAAGACCGAGCAGTGGCTCGTGCAGTTCAAGAATGAGACCCACAACCACCCGACGGAGATTGAGCCGTTCGGCGGCGCGGCAACATGCCTTGGCGGCGCGATCCGCGACCCGCTTTCCGGCAGAGCGTATGTTTATCAGGCAATGCGCGTTACCGGCAGCGGCGACCCGACTGTTCCGTTTAAGGATACGATGAAGGGTAAGCTGCCCACAAGAAAGATTACCACCGGCGCTGCGGCGGGCTATTCCTCCTACGGCAACCAGATCGGCCTTGCGACCGGTCAGGTCACGGAGCTTTATGACCCCGGTTATGTTGCAAAGCGCATGGAGATCGGCGCGGTCATCGGCGCATCTCCGAAAGCGAACGTCAAGCGCTTCGAGCCGAAGCCCGGCGATATCATTGTGCTGCTCGGCGGCGCAACGGGCCGTGACGGCTGCGGCGGCGCAACGGGTTCCTCCAAGGCGCATACGCTCGAATCCATCGAGGTTTGCGGCGCAGAGGTGCAGAAGGGCAACCCGCCGACCGAACGCAAAATTCAGCGTCTGTTCCGTGACCCGGAGGTTTCCACGCTCATCAAGCGCTGCAACGACTTCGGCGCGGGCGGCGTGTGCGTCGCCATCGGCGAGCTTGCACCGGGCCTTGAGATTGATTTGAACAAAGTCCCGAAGAAGTACGAGGGCCTCGACGGCACCGAGCTTGCGATTTCCGAATCGCAGGAGCGTATGGCAGTCGTGCTCGACCCGAAGGATGTGGAGAAATTCCGCGCCAAGGCGCAGGAGGAAAACCTCGACGCGCAGGTCGTGGCCATCGTCACCGAAGAGCCGAGACTCAAGATGGAGTGGCGCGGCGACCGCGTAGTCGACCTGAGCCGTGCATTCCTCGATACGAACGGTGTGACCCAGAACGCAGACGCGTTCATCACCGCACCGGATGAAACGAAAAACTACCGCAACGCCGTACCGGCTTGCCTTGAAAATAAATCGCTGGACGAGGCGTTCGCAGAGAACCTCTCCCGCCTCGAGGTCTGCGGCCAGAAGGGCCTTTCCGAGCGTTTCGATGCTTCCATCGGCGCAGGCACCGTTTTGATGCCGTTTGCCGGTAAGTATCAGCTGACGCCGGAAGACGCCATGGTTGCGAAGATTCCGCTGCTCACGGGTGAGACCGATGACGCCACCGCTATGGCTTACGGCTATATTCCGGGTATTGCACGCTTCTCGCCGTTCCACGGCGCAGCGTACGCCGTTGTGGAGAGCCTCTCGAAGCTCGCAGCTGTCGGCGCAGATCCGATGAAGTCCCGTTTGACGTTCCAGGAGTACTTCGAGCGCCTGCACGATAAGCCGGAGCGCTGGGGCAAGCCTGCCGCAGCCCTGCTCGGCGCGCTTACCGCGCAGCTGAACCTCGGTCTGCCGTCCATCGGCGGCAAGGACAGTATGTCCGGCTCCTTTGAAGACCTCGATGTCCCGCCGACGCTTGTCAGCTTTGCGGTGACGATGACGAAGGCCAGCAAGACGATCTCCGGCGCGTTCAAGAACGCCGGCAACTACGCCGTACTGCTGCCGATTCCGGAGGACAAGGAAACCGAGCTCCCGAACTGGGAAGCTTTGAAGGCGTACTACAAGAACGTGCTTGCAAAAATCGCGGACGGCTCTGTTCTTTCCGCACACGTCGTCAAGGAAGGCGGCGCGGCTGCTGCCGTTGCGAAGATGGCGTTCGGCAACAAGCTCGGCTTCAAGTTCGAGAAGACTGCCGAAAACGCAGAGCTGCTTTTTGCCCCGAAGGCCGGCGCACTCGTCGTGGAAGTTCCGGCAGATGCGCTTGAGAGCGTCAAGAATACATTCGACGCTGTTGTGCTCGGCACCGTTACCGATACGGCAAAGATTGAGCTGAACGGCAAAGCACTCGACTTGGACGACCTCATTGAGACCTGGAACGGCAAGCTCGAAAAAATCTTCGCGAATAAAGCGGAGACCGTCGCCGTAGAATATGATGTGCCGCTCGATAACCACAAGTACACCGGCTCCCCGGTCATCCGCGTCGCAAAGCCGAAGGTATTTATCCCGGTATTCCCGGGCACCAACTGCGAGATCGACACGAAGCGTGCGTTTGAAAAGGCGGGCGCAGAGACCGAGATCCTTGTTGTGCAGAACCTCTGCGCAAAGGACATCGAATACACCATCGACCGCATGGAAAAGGCAATCCGCTCCTCCCAGATCATCATGATCCCGGGCGGATTCTCCGGCGGCGACGAGCCGGAGGGCTCCGGCAAGTTCATCGCGACAACGTTCCGCAATCCGAAGATTGCACAGGCGGTCACGGACTTGCTCGACATGCGCGACGGTCTTGTGCTCGGCATCTGCAACGGCTTCCAGGCGCTCATCAAGCTCGGTCTTGTCACCTACGGCAAGATCGTGGACCTCAAGGACGACGACCCGACCTTGACGTTTAACACGCTCGGCCGCCACGTTTCCCGCATGGTCTACACGCGCGTGACAAACACGAAGTCTCCGTGGCTCTCCGGCGTCAACGCAGGTGATGTCTTCGCCATCCCGGTCTCCCACGGTGAGGGCCGCTTTGTAGCGGATGACGCAGCGCTGAAAAAGCTCATCGAAAACGGCCAGATTGCCACGCAGTACACCACGCCGTGCGGCAAGGTGAGCGGCGACATCACATGGAACCCGAACGGCTCCGTGTGCGGCATTGAGGGCATCACAAGCCCGGACGGCCGCGTCTTCGGCAAGATGGGCCACAGCGAACGCAAGGGCGAAAACCTCTACTTTAACGTGCCGGGCGAAAAGGATCAGCAGATCTTTGAGAGCGGCGTGCGTTACTTCAAGTAATAAAAGGCAGAAACGCCTTATAAAATTCCGGTATGCGCGGGCAAAATGCTGCCCGCGCAGCCGCGTATAAGGACAATTTGGTTATGGACATTTTACAGAAAAGAACATGGGCGCAGATCGACCTCGACGCGGCGGCGCACAATTTTAAGGAAATTCGCCGCTATGTCGGCAACCGGTCGATGGTCTGCTGTGTGATTAAGGCGGATGCCTACGGGCACGGCGCGGTGCGCATGGCAGAGGAATACGAAGCCCTCGGCGCAGACTGGCTGGCGCTTTCCAACATTGAGGAAGCCTTGCAGGTGCGTCGTGCGGGCATCAAGCTGCCGCTGCTCGTGCTGGGCTATACCCCGGCGGAAGCCGCAGACGTGCTTGCCGAAAACGACATTGCGCAGTGCGCGTATTCTGCAGAATACTGCGCGGCGCTCTCCGAAAACGCCGTAAAAAGCGGCGTTAAGGTGAAGATTCACGTCAAGGTTGATACCGGCATGAGCCGCCTCGGATTCTATTTTCAGGACATTGAGCGCGACAAAGAGGCCGTAAGCGTTGTGGCAGAAGCGTGCCGCCGCCCGGGGCTTATCCCGGAGGGCATCTTCACGCATTTTGCCGTGGCAGATGGTGGCGAGAATGGCAAGGCATTTACCTTGAAGCAGTTCTCGTGCTTTATGGCGCTCATCGCGGAGCTTGAAAAGCAGGGCGTCACGTTTAAAATTCACCACTGCGCGAACAGCGGTGCAATCCTCGATTACCCCGAGATGCACCTCGATATGGTGCGTGCGGGCGTGATTTTATACGGCATGGAACCGTCGCTCTGCGTGGAGCATCACGCGGATTTCCGCCCGGTGCTCAGCCTGCACTCCGTCATTTCGCACGTGAAGGAGATTGAGCCCGGATCGGACATCAGTTACGACCGCACATTCACCGCAAAGGAACGCATGCGCGTCGCGACCATTCCGGTCGGCTACGCGGACGGCTACTCCCGCAGGCTTTCGAACCGCGGCAGTGTGCTCATTCACGGCACGCGCTGCCCGATTTTAGGTAAAGTCTGCATGGACCAGTGCATGGTGGATGTTTCCGCCGTGCCGCAGGCGAAGGTAGGGGACACCGTAACGCTCATCGGCCGCGACGGCGAGGATGAGATCACCGCGGCGGAAATTGCCGGCATCATGGAGACAATCCACTATGAAGTGGTGTGCGACATCTCAAAGCGCGTCACACGCGTCTACCTGAAAAACGGCAAAGAAGTCAGTGTTCTGGACTGTATTTTGGACAAATATTGATTGTAAAGCAGCGGCTTTTGGCTCCGTTCAGCCGGGTCGCTGCTTTAAATTTATAGTGATTTGGAAGGGTGAAAGTGATGAAAAAACTTTTAAAGCTGCGCGATGAAATGAAAGAGGATTTGCTGCACGCAGACGGCTCTGTGGAAGACGGCACGAAAATGACCTACGGCCAGGGCTTTTTGCTGTATGCGTTCTCCGAGTACGTCCGCGCAACGGGTAGCGAAGAAGCACGCAGATATGCCGATATGACGTATGATTACATCGAAAACGAGTGCAAAGAGGGCAACTATTACCTTGAAAACGCACGCGGCACGGGCAGCAGCAACGGCGCCATTACAGAGGCGGGCAACCTTTCCATGAACACGCATATCCACATTCTGGAGCCGCTGCCGGGCGAAGTTTCGTTCGGCCATGACATTGAGGGCTCCTGGCTGTTGACGGAAGCTGCCGAAGTGCTCGGAAAGTACGGCGCAGATAAACCAAAGAACAAATGGATGATGTATTAGCCGCTTTGCATCGTGACTATAATCCAAAAGACCCGATGTATGTAGGAATACTATACGGATTACTTTAAGAGCGAAGAAGAACAAGAGGACACAGAGGAAGAATAAGAACATACCCGCTCCCACCAAGAAGTATAATAACACTTGAAGTCTATTAGAAAATCCCTTATAATGAGCGTAGAAAGAATTAGACAAACTTAAATTTGTGGAGGTTGTTATGGTAAGAACAGCAACTATAAATGATGCAGAGCAATTAAACATCTTAAATGTTGAATTTAATGGTGAGAGCGACACAAGCATAGACAATATTAGAAATTCCCTTATGAATAATAAACAGGAAGTTGTTATCGTTGCTGATGAAGATGATATGTTAGTTGGATTTGTTTGTGTTCAGCTTAAAAAATCGTTCTGCTATGATGAATATATGCCTGAAATTACAGAAGTGTATGTTAAACCAGCATACAGAAAAAGAGGCTTAGCGAGTGAGATGATTACTTTTGCAGAGGCTTATTGTAGTAAGAATTATCCACTTGACAAATATGAACTTCTAACAGGACAAGAAAATCTTGTTGCACAAACTGTATATAATAAACTTGGATATGTAGATGATAATGAACTTCATTTATCAAAACAAGTGAGAAAATAAATACAGCCTAATTTGTCGAACAGTTGCTTTTTACAAGCAACTGTTCTTTTTGTTACCTAGAAAACCACTCGCTGGGCGAGTGGTTTGCAAGCGGCAAAAATTCCCCGGACGAGGAAAATTCGCACCTGCTGTGCGGCCCGTGGAAGTGCCCGTACCACAATGCCAGAGCCGCGTTTGAAATTTACGAGCGCTGCGAGGCACTGGAAAAGTAAACAGCAACAGCAAAGCCCTGCCGAGAAAATTCCCGGTAGGGCTTTTGTCATGCTTAAGTTAAATTTAATCGAACCCGTAGTTTTCCACACCCGAAAGCTCGGAGTGCGTTTTGGCATAGCTCTGCGCGGCGGTGCAAAAATCCTCCCAAGTTTTCTCCGGCGCACCGGGGGAAAGCGGATGCAGGCGCAAATTGCTGTCCTCACGCACGGCGGCATAAGCGTAATCACTGTAAATCAAAATGCCCGTCACATTGTCGAGCGGGTCGTAGCTTCGCGGCAACTCGTAAATGGTCTCCGTATCCGTCATTTCGAGCACCTCAAGGTCAAATACGTGCCTGTACTGCCCGGTGACGTACAGAGCGCTGAGGTCGGTGAACCCGTTTTCAAGAAAAACAGGGGAGTCGCCGTCAAAATAGAGCCGCAGCACGGAAACGTCGCCCTCTGTGCCGCCGAATTCGAGTGCGGGCACATTGACCTTGTGCGCTGCGCAGCCGGAAAGCAAGAGCAAAATACTGAGGAAAAAAACAGAGCGCTTATTCATACGTTGAAATCACACCTTTTTTATTTTTCAATAAAATATTAACATTTTAAAATTTATGCGTCAATAATAATTGTTGAAATTTTCAAGAAAAATGATGCGAACTTGAATTATTAACAAAACTAATAAGAATTTACAATGTGTACTCAATTTTAAGAATACAAAACGGCCGCTCTCCGAATACTCGAAAAGCGGTCGCTTGCTTATTTATTCAGTAATTCGTCAACCTCGACGGGTTCCAGCTCTTTTAATGCCGGGTGGTCGGTCAGCGTTTTCAGCATGCGCCAGCCGAAGTAATTTTCTTCCAAATTCTCCGGCACGGGACGGAAGCCGAAATCAAGATACAGTTTTGCGGCGACCCATGTGGTCGTCTGGGTGGGCACGAACAGCTCTTTGTAGCCGAGTGCCTGCAGGCGGTGCAGCGTATGGGCGATGAGCGGTCGGGAAAGCCCCTTGCCTTGCGCATCACGCCGCACGGAAACCCAGTGCAGCCAGCCGCCGGGCAGCTTTTCATCGAAAAACGCCGTTGCGGTCGCGACTTTCTTGCCATTCGGGTCGACGATGAAGAACATTCTGTCGGGCAGAACGTCTTCGTGTTTGCCGTAGTAGCGCTGCCATGCGTCCACGCCTTCCTCGAAGGTCGAAAACTCTTTTGCAGATTTTTCGATCTCGATCCACGTATCGCGGTCGCCGGGGGCATAGGTCGTGAACGAATACCCCGCGGGCAGATCGTAATGTGGAATTTCCGTTTCCGCCGGCATGGTCATGAACAGGTGGTAGTACTTCAAACGGCTGTCGTGGTTATCTAAATGTAAAGAAGCTAAGTCTTTCATAAGCTTAATGATAAATCAGGATTCATTTCTGCCGCAGCATTTCTTGTATTTTTTGCCGCTGCCGCACGGGCACGGGTCGTTTCTGCCGGGCTTTTTGCCGTTGTTGCGCACAGGCTGCTTGACGGCCGGCGTATCGGAGGACGTTGTGCCAGTCTCCTTGGCGACGGCTTCACGCTTCGGTGCTTCCGGCGTCTTCAGGCGCACAGTCAGAATCATGCGGGCGGTGTTTTCGCGGATCGTGTCGATCATCGCGTCAAACATGTCAAAGCCCTCTTCGCGGTATGCAATGACCGGGTCTTGCTGGCCGTAGGCGCGCAGACGGATACCCTTCTGGAGCTCATCCATCGCATCAATGTGATCCATCCACTGCGTATCGACGTTCTTCAGCAGCACCACGCGCTCCACTTCACGCATGATCGGCGGGGTGAACGCCTTTTCACGCAGGTCGTAAAGCTTGTGTGCACGCTCCTTGAGAAAATCGATGACCGTTTGCTGCTCGAGATCCTCAAACGCCTGACCCTCATAGTGCAGCTCATCCGGATTGACCATCCAGCCGAGGTAGTGGTCGCGCAGACCGCGGAGATCCCAGTCGTCGTGCAGGGTGTTCTCCGGCAAGAAGCGCTTGACGTTCGCTTCGATGGCCTGATCGATCATGGACATAATCTGCGGCTTCACGTTGTCGCCGTTCAGCACACGGTCACGCTGCTCATAGATGATCTCGCGCTGGCGGTTCATCACGTCGTCATACTGCAGAACGTTCTTGCGAATGGCAAAGTTTCTGCCCTCGACCTTCTTCTGTGCGTTTTCGATGGTGTTGGAGAGGATGGATGCTTCGATCGGCATGTCCTCGTCCACATTCAGGCGGTCCATAATGGTTTGGATGCGGTCGCCGCCGAACAGACGCATGAGGTCGTCTTCAAGAGAGATGTAGAAGCGGCTCTTACCGGGATCGCCCTGACGGCCCGCACGGCCGCGCAGCTGGTTATCGATACGGCGAGATTCGTGGCGCTCCGTGCCGATGATGTACAGGCCGCCGAGCTTGCGAACTTCCTCTGCCTCCGGCGCAATCTCCGCTTTGTATTTTTTGTTGAGCTCCGCAAATGTCTTGCGGGCATTCAAAATCTCTTCATCGTCCGTGTAGCCGTAGGCGGAAGCCTCGCCGATGAGCTCCTCGGAGAACTGCATGCGGCGCATTTCGGCACGCGCCATGAACTCTGCGTTACCGCCGAGCAGAATATCCGTACCACGGCCGGCCATGTTCGTTGCGATGGTCACGGCGCCCTTACGGCCTGCCTGTGCGACGATTTCGGCTTCTTTTTCATGGTACTTTGCGTTCAGCACTTCGTGCTTGATGCCGCGGCGCTTCAGCATGGCGCTGAGCTGCTCGGATTTTTCAATCGTGATGGTACCGACCAGCACCGGCTGGCCTTTTTCGTGGTGCTCGATGATGTCGTTGATAACGGCATTGAACTTGCCCTTTTCGGTCTTGTAAACAACGTCCGGGCAGTCTTCACGAATCATCGGCTTGTTTGTCGGAATCTCTACAACGTCCAGTTTGTAAATTTCGCTGAACTCGGATTCCTCGGTCATGGCCGTGCCGGTCATGCCGGAGAGCTTGTTGTAAAGACGGAAGAAATTCTGGAACGTGATGGTTGCAAGCGTTTTGCTTTCGCGCGCGATTTTCACGCCTTCCTTCGCTTCAATGGCCTGGTGCAGACCTTCGTTGTAGCGTCTGCCGTACATCAGACGGCCGGTGAATTCATCAACGATGATAACTTCGCCGTCGCGCACGACGTAATCAATATCGCGCTGCATGATGCCGTTCGCCTTGATCGCCTGATTGATGTGGTGCTGAATGGTGATGTTGTCCGGGTCCGTGAGGTTTTCCAAGCTGAAGAACTGCTCGGCTTTTTTTACGCCGCGCTTGGTGAGCGTTGCGGTCTTCTGCTTTTCGTTGATGATATAATCGTAATCCTCGTAGATCTCGTCATTGTCTTCCTTTTCGTTCGTCTCCGCCACGCGGATGGGGCGCAGCGTTTTGGCAAAGCGGTCGGCGACGTTGTAAAGCTCCGTGGACTGCTCGCCCTGGCCGGAAATGATGAGCGGGGTACGCGCCTCATCGATGAGGATGGAGTCCACCTCGTCCACGATGGCGAAGTTATGGCCGCGCTGCACCTTGCGCTCCTTGTAGGTGACCATGTTGTCACGCAGGTAGTCAAAGCCGATCTCATTGTTTGTTGCGTATGTGATGTCGCAGGCGTAGGCTTTTTTCTTTTCGTCCGGCTCCATGCCGGGAATGGCAAGGCCTACGGTGAGGCCGAGGTAGTTGAACACACGCGCCATCATTTCGCCCTGATATTTTGCAAGGTAATCGTTGACGGTGACGATGTGCACACCCTTGCCGCTTAAAGCGTTGAGGTACGCCGGGAGGGCGGCGGTGAACGTCTTGCCTTCGCCGGTCTTCATCTCGGCGATGCGACCCTGATGCAAAATGATGCCGCCGATAATCTGTACCGGGAACGGCTTGATGGAGAGCACGCGCCACATAGCTTCGCGGCACGTTGCAAACGCTTCGGGCAGGATGTCGTCAAGGGAAGAGCCAAGGGAGAGGCGCTCTTTCAACACGACGGTCTGGCCCTTCAGCTCCTCATCTGTCATTTTTGTGTATTTGTCATCGAGCGCGAGCACCGCTTGCTTAAGCGGTTCAATGCGCTTTAATTCTTTCTTGCTGTAGCTGCCGAACAGCTTTGTGAGTAGGTTCATGGTTCGGGAACACTTTCCTTTCTTTCGCGCGGATTCCCCGCGCGCGGCATATAAATCAGTATAGCATGGAACAGCATAAAAAAGCAAGCGATAGGGGCATATTCATGAAAACTTTATAGGTGATCAAAAAGAAGCGCATTTTAAAACGCAAAAACGGCAGTGCAATTCGAGAAAAACAGCAAAATACAGGATAGCCTTAGCCGAAATGCACAAAAAACTCTTTTTTTCCAAATCATAAACAGCTTATGAACAAAATGTGACTTTTTATTCGGTTTTCTCTTGATTTTCGCAAAATTAGAGGCTATACTATAGGTAACAATTCCTGTTTTTCCGATGTGTGCAAACCATAACTGGTCAAAAAAACGAAGAACAGGAAATTCTTTAATTTATAGGAGAGTGAACATCCTTGGACAAATTCTTCAAAATTTCCGAGCGTGGCTCGAACGTCCGCACAGAGATCATTGCCGGTCTCACGACGTTCTTCGCGATGGCTTACATCGTAGTCACGAACCCGAACCAGATTGTTAGCTTCAACCATCTGGCTCCGGATGCCGACCCGGCCTTCCAGCAGATTTGGAACGCTGTGTATGTCGCATCCATTCTGGCAGCAATCATCGGTACGCTGCTGATGGCTCTGTATGCGAAGATGCCGTTTGCACAGGCTTGCGGCATGGGTCTGAACTCCTTCTTCTTCGTATCCTTCATTCTGCCGGAAATCATCTCCGGCGGCGACGTCATCAAGGGCTACCATGCAGGCCTCGTCATCATTCTGGTTTCCGGTATTGTCTTCCTGCTGTTCTCTGTCACGGGTCTCCGCGTCAAGGTTGCAAAGGCTCTTCCGGACTGCCTCAAGAAAGCAATCCCGGCCGGTATCGGTCTGTTCATCGCTTTCCTCGGCTTCCAGAATGTCGGCATCATCCAGACTAACCAGTACACGCTCGTTCAGTTCGTCGATATCCACGGCGCACTGAAGGCAGGCGCATTCTTTGCGGATGTTGAAGGTGCAAAGGCATTTATGCCGGCTATCCTCGCATTCCTCGGTCTGCTCGCCATTGCAATTCTTGAAAAGCACAACGTCAAGGGCGGCGTGCTTATCAGCATCGCAGGCATTTCCGTTCTGTACTATCTTCTTTCCGGCACGACCCCGACCTTCGACATGAGCCAGATCGGCCAGACCTTTAAGGATTTCGGCTCCATCGGCATCACCGGTGTGTTCCAGGCTGACGCTTGGAAGCGTGCGTTCACAGGCTCTGAGCTCGGCGGCATCTTCTCCGCAATCATGCTCATCGTTACGTTCTGCCTCGTCGATATGTTCGACACCATCGGCACCCTGTACGGCACCGCTTCTCAGGCAAACATGCTGGACAAGAACGGCGATCCGATCAACGTTAACCAGTGCATGACCAGCGACTCCGTTGCAACGGTTGCGGGCGCTGTTTGCGGTACTTCCACCTGCACCACGTTCGTTGAGTCCGCTGCTGGCGTTGGCGCCGGCGGCAGAACCGGCCTTACGAGCCTTGTTGTTGCAATTTGCTTCGCGGTTTGCCTGTTCCTCAGCCCGGTCGCTTCTCTTGTTCCGACCTGCGCTACGGCTCCGGCACTCATCTATGTCGGCGTTCTGATGATGAAGGGCTTCGCAAAGGTCGATATGTCCGACCTGCGCAGCGCGGTTCCGGCGTTCCTCGCTCTCATCATGATGCCGCTGACCTACTCTATCTCCAACGGTATCGGTATCGGCGCGATCGCTTATGTGCTCATCACGCTCTTCACCGGTAAGTACAAGAAGAACGACATCGGTATCACCATTATCGCTGCGCTCTTCGTCATTAAGTTTGTCTTTGTTACGATGTAATTCGTACATAAAACGAACTTTAGCTTGAGATAACATAAGAGGCGCTCGCTTGTGATTTTTCACGGCGGGTGCCTTTTTTCGTTTTATTGCGCGGTTTTGTCCTGCTATACTTTGGGCATATCGAAAGAGTAAAAGGAGCAGGCGATGAAACAGGCGGATAGTTTGCTTTTAAACGCGTTGAAAGCAGCGATACATAACGAAAAAGCGGCGCTCGGTGTGCTGCCGCAGGAAACACAGACGGAGCTTTTGCGCCAGGCGGTGCGCCACGGCGTGCTGCCGCTTGTTCTTGATGCGTGCGGCAAGGCACTGAAAGCTGCGCGTCAAATGGCGTTTTGCCAAACGGCAGAGCAGATTTTGAAAACGCAGGTATTTTTACAGCTTTACAGCAAGCTGCGCGAAATGAAATTGCATCCGCTCGTGCTGAAAGGCCCGGTGTGCGCTGCGCTGTACCCGAAGCCGGAGTTGCGGCTGTTCTCGGATGTCGATTTACTGGCGGTTTCGGGTGAATTTGACCGCACACGCAATGCCTTATTGCGGCTCGGCTGCCGCACAGCAGGGGAGAGTGTCGATCCGCTTGAACAGACATTTTACCTGCCCGGCAGTCCGCTCGTTTTAGAACTGCACGGCGCGGCGTTCCCGGAAAACGATGCGTACGGGCACATGAAAGCCTTTTTTGCGCATGAAAGGCTGCGCACGGAAACCGTTTCCGTGCAGGGCGAAGAAATTTATACGCTCGGCGCGAACGAGACGTTTTTGTACCTTTTGTGCCACAGCTTAAAGCACTTTCTGCACGGCGGGTGCGGCATCCGCGCGGTGTGTGATTTGCTGTTGTTTGCCGAAAAGCATGAAAAGGAGCTTGACAAACTGTATTTGCGCCGCTGCTGCGAAAAGCTTTCGGCACTCGAATTTTTGACGGCGCTCTTTGAAATCGGCGAGAAATATCTCGGCTTTGAGAAAACGGAAAGCTTAGCGCTGCTTCGTGTGCACCCTGCGCCGGATGAAACTGCGCTTTTAGAGGATATTTTGGCAGGCGGCGTGCACGGTGCGGCAGAAAAGAGCCGCTTGCACAGTGCGAACATGACGCTGCACGCGGCGGCTGTGCAGAATACAGGAAAACGCGAGCGCTTTTCCGTACTGCGTGCGGCGTTCCCCTCTGCAAAAGCGCTGCATTGCGCGCCGCATAGCTTGCCTGCCGCATGGGGAAGGCGTCTTATACGCTACGGTAAGGAAAACATTCAAAACCGTACGAGTCTTAGAAAAAGTGTCGAGATCGGCAAGCGGCGTGTGGCGCTCCTCAAAACATATCACCTCATAAAATAAGCCGGCGGCTGCGCCCAGCTCGGGTACAGCCGCCGGTGCTTTATTTTTGATTAACGGATGCGGAACGTCTTGATCTCATACGGCTTGATGGTGAATTTGAATGTACCGCCTTCGACCGGGACATCCGTGAGCGCATTCTCCTGCAAGTCACACTCCGTAACGGAAGCGATGGGGCGGTTCCAATGCAGTTTTGTCGTTGTGCGGGCGTTTTCACATTCGTACAGACGCACGATCACGCCGTCGCCGTCTTCCGCCTGCTTGACGGTTTCCAAAATGACGTTTTTGGCGTCCACACTCGCGAGAGAGTACGCTTCGCCTGCTATGCCGCCTGCGGTGGCGCGCACAGGCTGATTCAGGAAGTACGCCTGCGCTACGGTCTCCGCGCTGCGCCATGTTTCGGCGTGTGGGTAGAGCGCGTAGGTGAATACGTGCATCTCCTGATCGGCGACAGGGTTCGGCTCTGTGCCGGATTTGATGAGCGTCAACGCCATTTCGCCGTTGTGCACGGAGTGACCGTATTTGCAGTCGTTTAACAGGCTGATGCCGTAGTGACCCTCGGAAACATCGATCCACTTTTGGCCGCAGCTCTCAAAGCGTGCCTGATCCCAGCTCGTGTTCTGATGTGTTTTGCGCGTCACGTTGCCGAACTGAATCTCAAATGTTGCTTCGTCCGTGTGTACGTCCATCGGGAAGTGGGCTTTCAGGAGGTGCTGGTGCTCTTTCCAGTCGACCGTCGTCTCAAAGTCGATGCGCGGGCACGCGGCGTAGAAGTGAATTTTCTGGCAGATGACCGAACGGCTGACCTTGCGCTCAATCTCGAGAGTTGCGCGCACGGGGCCGCGTTCCGTCCATTCCATGCGCTGCACGTCGGTGACGTCCCAGAATTTCTCCGTATAGTAGCAGTCGATGTCCCAGTTGTCGTAGTGCATCGGCTTGTCCTCGTACATGCGCATCAGGTTCGCATATTTGCCGGGCTGCACGGTCTCGCGGTCGTTTTTGCGGTCATAAAGGCGCGTGATGAGCCCGCTTTCATCAAATTCAACCGTGTAGAACGGCGTCGTGATCGTGCTGCCGTCAATGTGCAGCGTGTTTTCAAAGCTGCCTGCTTCGACCGGCGCAAAGCACTTGTAGCCCTTCGGCGGCAAGTCGGGCAGGAACGCCACAGCACCGTTTTCGGTCTGCTGCACGGGATAAGTATTTTTGCCGTCGGAAAGTGCATTTGCGGTGCAATTTTCAAGTACAACGATATCGCTGCGCGTTTTACCCGTCGTATTGAACACCGTGATGCCTTCTCCCTGCGGCGCAAGCACCTGCATGCGGTCGGCAGAAAGCGCAGAGATCGTCTCCGCCATCGCATCGTATTCCTTTTTCGTCTGCTCGTAGACCTCGTGAATGGCGGTGCCGGGCAGAATATCATGGAATTGATTCAAAAGCGTATTTTTCCACAAGCTGTCGAGCGCTTCCACGGGGTAGGGGAGCTGCGGTGCTGCCAGTACGCTCAAAAGCTCCAAGTCCATGAGTCCCAGCTCTGTTTTGCGGTTGCCGCGCTTGTTGCGCGCCATGGAGGTGTACGTGCCGCGGTGATACTCGAGGTAGAGCTCGCCCTCCCACGTGGGCAGACGGTTGCTGTCTTTTACGCGCTCGTTCAGCTCGTCAAAATATTGCCGCGCGAAGACCTGCCGCACCTTCGGGATGCCCAAAACGCCTTTTTCCATGCGTTTGCTCGTCTCCAGCATATCGCGGGTCGGGCCGCCGCCGCCGTCACCGTAGCCGTAAGCGATGAGAATATCGTTGTTGATGTCTTTGTTTTGGTAGCGTTCCCAGCCGCCCATAATGGCATCCGGGTGCAGCATGCCGTTGTAGGTGGTGAAGAAGTTCTGCACGTTTTGGCCGATGCTGAGCGTGGTGATGAAATGCGTCAGCACTTCGCTGCCGTCAATGCCGCGCCACTCAAATGTATCGAACGGCACTTCGTTGAACTGGTTCCACGAAAGCTTCGTCGTCATAAAGTAATCGATGCCGCTCTTTTTCATGATCTGCGGCAGCGCGCCGGAGTAGCCGAACACATCCGGCAGCCACAAAATGCGGTTATCCACGCCGAATTCCTCGCGGAAGAAGCGCTTGCCGTGAATGAACTGGCGCACAAGGCTTTCGCCGCTCGTCAGGTTGCAGTCGGCTTCCAGCCACATGCCGCCCTCCGGCTCCCAACGCTTTTCCTTCACGCGCTCTTTCAGGCGCGCATACAGCTCCGGATAACGCTCTTTTAAGAAATAATAAAGCTGCGGCTGACTGGACATGAAGTGATAATTCGGGTATTCATCCATAAGCTTCAAAACCGTTGCAAAGCTGCGCGCGGTCTTTTCACGCGTCTGGGCGACCGTCCACAGCCATGCCACGTCGATGTGCGTGTGGCCGATGCAGCTCGCAATCACGTCGTCGTGTCCCGCAAGGTCGGTGTAGACCGCTTTTTTTAGATATGCGGAAGCCGCGCGCACGGAAGCGTAAAATTCCTCGCTGTATGGCGTGCGCAGGTCGAGCAGGTTTATGCCTTCGTTCAGCGCGTTTTCCAGCAGCATGCGGTTTCGGTCTTCCTTTTCCATGCGCGAAAACGCCTCGACCGGCACTTTCAAGTCATAATACAGCGCTTCAATCTCCGGGTCAATCTCCTGAATTTCCATAAAGAGATTGAATTCGTTGTGGATGGTGCCGGTGTACGCTTGCAAGTCGAACACAAGCTTTTCGCCGGAAATCGCTTTCGGGGAAAGCAGCACGTCACGGTGATTCATGTCCATGCCCTGCACGGGCACGTTGTTCACAAACAGCAAAAACTGCGGGTTTTTGCCGTCGTCCCCTTCGATCTGCGTGCGCACATTCAGCCACATTGCCTTGCCGTTAAGCGCTTTCGGCACGGTGAATTCCGTGCGGAACCAATAGTGCTCGTCCGGGCCGTACCAGTGCATGGTGCGGCTGTCAAACGACGTCCACGGCGGCGTAGCGGCATCTGCTGCTTCGGGGCGGATATACGTGCCCTTTTTGCAGATAAGGTCGGTCAGCGGAATGCGCTGCACGATGCGCAGACGGTAAAGCTCATCACAAATGCGCTCCACACGTTTAGCGAGATACCTCATAGTTGCAACTCCTTTTCTATAGCGGTTTGGGGTTTCGTAAAGACTGGCGCTTTGACTTGATTTTAGCATAATAAGGCACAGGAAACAAGATAAAATGCACAGATTCTTTCGGCTTTTTACACATTGGAATTGCCTTTACGCACACGTCGCGTCGAAAATGCAGAAAAACAAGTTATTTATGCACAGAACATAAAAAATAATTGAAAATCAGTGGAAAGTACGCTATACTAAATCTATAAATCAGAGCGTATTTTGAGAAAAGCAACGGTGGCTCAGCCCCGAAAAACAGCGGTTTTGGAGTGCCGCATTCAAATCACATCACATAGAAAACAGAGGAAAAAATATGCGAAAAAAGGCTTGGATCCTTTTGCTTTTTGCCACGCTTATTGCGCTGCTTTGCGCATGCAGCGATACGGCACAGCAACCGGAGACGGAAAAACCGAAAATACGTATCGGCGGCACAACGTATGCGCCGTATTTTTACCGCAATATCGGCGGCCACTATACCGGCATCGACGTGGAGATTGCCGAGGAAGCCTGCGCACGTATCGGGTATGAGCCGATCTTCGTGGAGCTCGATATCGACAAGGGCTTTGAGCTTTTGGATGAAGACTATGTAGATTGCCTTTGGTGCTGCCTGACGATGGAAGGCAACGAAGATAAGTTTATTTGGGCAGGGCCGTATATGTACACGCAGCGCGTGGTCGTGGTGCCGGCGGACAGCGAGATTGAAACACTGGAAGACCTTGCCGAAAAGTGCGTGGCGGTGCAGGCCGGCTCTATAAGCGAGGAGATCATTTTAAAAGGGCTGAACCCGAATTTGCCGGAGATTACGGACCTTTCCACATTCAGCACGGTGGGCGAGGTGTTTACTTCGCTGCGCAAGGGCTATGCGGATGCGGTCGTCGGGCATGAAAGCTCGCTGAGATTATATACGGACGAATACCCGGACGGCTACCGCTACCTCAACATGAGCATGTGCAGCGACGCCGTGGGCGTGGCATTTAAACCGGACGGCGATGCAGTACTGGCAGAAAAGCTGACGCAGACGCTGCTTGAAATGCGCGAAGACGGCACAACGGCCGCTATTGTGAAAAAATATGGGTTAGATGTCGAAAAAAACGTGAACGGAGGTACCGAATGATGCCGAAGTTCAAGGGAAAAACAAAACCGAAGCTCCATAAGCCGAGCATGGAAACGGTCATGCGGTGGATTGTCACGCTTCTTCTCGGCTTTGTTGTGCTGCTGCCGGTATTTGCAGGCGTAACACAGTATGAACAGAACAAGGCGAAAGCGGATGTTGAGGACGTACTCGCTTTTATGCAGACGAACTGCCGCAAGTACGACAACTACCGCTTGGCCAATACCACCGAAGCGCTGCAGGATGTTTTGACTAAAGTCAAAACACTGACGGCGTACCGTTACGAAGAGGAAGATGCGCTTTTAAACGAAAACCGCTTACAGAGCTATGCGAAATTTCAGTATTTGACCGGCATTTTTGTTTTGGATGAAAATTTCTCCGTGCTGGCTCATTACGACAAAGCGGGCAAGGATGAAAGTCTGCTGCTTAGCCAGATAACTGGGGACAAAAATGCGGCGGATATTTTGAACTATCCGCAGAAAACCTATGCCGACCAGATCTGTATAAACGACAATACGTATAACTACGCCATTTCCGCACGGCAGGATAAACCGGGTCTCGTTATTTGCTATACGGATATCACGCGCTTTCAAAACGATAAAAATGAGCTTTCTCTCTCCAATATGCTGGATGCTGAAATGTTCCGGCAGGATGTGACCGTCGTCATCACGGACGGCATGCGCGTTATCAGCACGAATTGCGAGCAGCTGGAGAACACGCTTGTGCAGTATTATCCTATTGCTGACGTGCTCGTTGGAGGGGAGCAACTTACACCGGACACATTGCTGCAATTAAAAAACGACAACGGCACATGGTACGGTATGTTCACCCAGTACAGAGATTATTATTTGTATGCCTTTTTCCCGAGTCGCGTAGTCTACGCAAGTCGCCGCGGTTGGATGCTGCTGTTTACGGCAATCTACCTGTTTTGCGGCATGGGGTACCTTATTTGGCGGCAGTACAGTAAAAAGCGCCGTCTGCTGCGTATGGAAAAAGAATACCACCTTGTCAGCGCCATTTCGAGCATTTACCTGTCAAACTTGCTCATTCACCCGCAGGACGATACATGGGAGCCCATTGTGCAGAGTGAGCGCATGAAAGCAATCACAAACGGTGTTTTAAGCGCAAAAGCCATGCTGGAAAAGTTTAACACCGAGTGCGTAGCCGAGGCGTACCGGGAGGAATTCCGTGCGTTTACGGACCTCGATACCGCTCAGCAGCGCTTAGAGGGCAAGGCTTTTGACGGCTTCACAATGGAAAATGTGGAGGGCAAGTGGTACCAGCTGCTTCTTGTGCCGCAGCGCCGCTTTACGCACCGGGAAAAGCCGAGCGCACTCATGCTTTTGTTCCGCGATGTTTCGGAGCAAAAGGAGCGCGATATGGAATATCAGGAAAACCTGCGCCGCGCAGCAGAGGAAGCTACCCTTGCAAACGCCGCCAAAACGGATTTCCTGCGCCGCATGAGCCATGACATCCGCACGCCGATCAACGGCATCCGCGGCATGGTACAGATTGCCGACCGTTTCCCGAATGACGCGAAAAAGCAGGCGGAATGCCGCGCAAAGATTATGCGGTCTTCAGATTTTCTTTTAGATCTTGTAAACGATGTGCTCGATATGAGCAAGCTGGAATCCGGCGAAATGCAGCTTGAGGAAGTGCCGTTCAATTTGAACGAGCTGCTGCACGATGTGGGCACGCTGCTCTCCACGCAAGCGCAGGCGCGCGGTATTACGTATACCATCACAATGGAAGATAAGCGCGAAAAGCATGTCATCGGTAGCCCGCTGCATTTAAGACAGATCTTTCAAAACATCGGCGGCAACGCCATCAAGTATGGCAGAGCCGGCGGCTATGTACATGCTACGTGCAGCATCGTTTCACAAACAGAGAACACCGTTCGCTACCGCTTTATCTGTGAAGATAACGGCTGCGGCATGAGCGAAGAATACCAAAAGCATATGTTTGAGCCGTTCTCGCAGGAAAATTCCGGTGCACGCACTACGTATCAGGGTACGGGGCTCGGCCTTTCCATCGTGAAAAAACTCGTGGATGCCATGGGCGGCACCGTCACCGTGGTCAGCGAAAAGGGCGTGGGCACCACATTCATCACGGAGATTCCGCTGAAGCTCGACCCCGCGGCGTCTGATGCCGAAAAGCCGGAGGAAGAGATCGATACCACCGTGTTCCGCGGGCTGCATGTGCTGCTTGTGGAGGATAACGAAGTGAACATGGAGATTGCGGCGTTCCTGCTTGAGGACAGCGGCGCCGAGGTCACAAAAGCATGGAACGGCGCAGAGGGCCTGGAGAAATTCAACGCATCAGCCCCGGGTACGTATGATCTCATCTTAATGGACATCATGATGCCCGTGATGAACGGTTTGGAGGCGGCGGAGAAGATCCGCGCGCTCGACCGCCCGGATTCGGAGACCGTGCCGATCTTCGCCATGACGGCAAACGCGTTTTCCGACGACGCCGCCCGCAGCCGCAAAGCCGGTATGAACGAGCACCTCACAAAGCCGCTCGACCTTGAAAAGATCACAAAAGCGGTGCGCAAATATTGCAAGAAAAATAGCCGATAAAAGCCATAAAACGGCGGCGTGCCTTTAAAAGCGGTGCGCCGCCGTCTTTTTATGGGCTGCAGTGTGTCTGTTCCTACCAAAACACCAATGTGCGGAAATTTCATAAATTGATTCTGAAAATAAGATGAATTCCTGTGGGAATTTTCTCCGCATGAAGGGTGAAATCATAGTGTTGATATGATAAAATAATCGCGCGAATTTTGCAATTCTGGTGCTTTATGCAGAAAATGAGAATTTTGGACGCGGTTTTCGCATTTTAAACATATAAAACTGCTCGATTATGCGAAAAGCAGCATAAATATACGAAATACGAAGCTCGGTTTAGAAAGGGAGGACGTTCCATGGCTTATATGCGACTTGGCGATCTGCTGATTGCGGCAGGCGCCATTACGCAGGAGCAGCTTGAAGAAGCGCTGACCATTCAAAAGCAGAAGAAAGAACGTCTCGGCGACGTTCTGATTGAAAGTAATATCATCACGGAACGGCAGCTCATTGAAGCACTGCAAATGCAGCTTGGCGTCGATTTCATCGATTTAACGGCGATCTCTATTCCATTAGAGCTCGCCAAATTTGTGCCGCGCGCCATCGCGAAAAAATACAACGTGGTGCCGGTAAAGCTTGTAAAAGACGAGCTCTTTGTTGCCATGAGCGATCCGTTGAACTTCGTTGCGCAGGAAGAGATTAAGGCCGCTTCGCATAAGCGCGTTGTGCCGATGATCTCCACGCGCCGCGCGACCGAGCAGGCCATCGGCACATTGTACGGCAGCGAAGGCACGGCCCGCGCCATTGAAGAAATGAAGCGAGAGGTCGGCACATCCACACCGGATATCGTGCCGGTGCAGATGAACCAGACGGATACCGGCAACGCGTCTGCCGCGCCGACGATCCGCTTTGTAAATTCCGTCATTGAGCGCGCCTTTTTGGAGCGCGCGAGCGACATTCACCTTGAGCCGCAGGAGGGCGAAATGGTGGTGCGCATGCGTATCGACGGCATTTTGAGAAAGATTTTGACCGTGCCCGCAAATTTGCAGAGCAACGTTATTTCCCGCCTGAAGATCATGGGCGGCATGAATATTTCCGAGCGTAAGATCCCGCAGGACGGCCGTGCCATGGTGCAGGTGCGTCACCACGAGATCGACCTGCGTATCTCGTCCATGCCGACGATCTACGGCGAAAAGATTGTTTTGCGTTTGCTCGATAAATCCGGGCATACGATCACGAAGCAGTCCATCGGCCTTGAGGGCACAGACCTGCAAAAGTATGATGCGCTGCTCAAAAACAGCAGCGGCGTGATTTTGATTGTGGGCCCGACCGGTTCTGGTAAATCCACGACGATGTGCGCCATGCTGCAGGAGCTTGCAAATGAGGAAACGAACCTCATGACGCTGGAGGATCCGGTGGAATACAACATTCCGGGCGTTAACCAGTGCCAGATCAACGAAAAGACCGGCATGACGTTTGCGACAGGACTGCGCGCCATCTTGCGTCAGGACCCGGATGTCATTTCCGTCGGTGAGATTCGCGACGGAGAGACGGGCGCCATTGCCATTCGTGCTGCTATTACGGGCCATTTGGTGCTTTCTACTTTGCATACGAACGACGCTGTTTCCGCCATCGACCGCCTGGTCGATATCGGCGTGGAGCCGTACCTCATTTCCAGCGCGCTGCGCGGCGTCATCTCCCAACGCCTTGTGCGCAAGGTCTGCCCGCACTGCAAGAAGGCGTATAGGCCGGAGGCGGAGGAGCTTGCCATGCTCGGCCTGCCGGAGGACGCCAACGTGCAGTTCTACCGCGGCGAGGGCTGTCAGGAGTGCTACCACACCGGCTACAAGGGCCGCCGTGCCGTCTTTGAAATCTTCATGCTCAACGGGCGCATTCGCCGCATGGTTACAGAAGGCGCAAAGTACGATGCGCTTTTAAGGGCAGCAACGGAGACGAACTTTGTCACGATGCGCGAAAATTGTCGTAACCTTGTTTTGCGCGGCGAGATCAGCGCAGCGGAAGCCGCGCGCGCCATCAATTCCACAGCGGATTGACATTCTGCTGAAAATCTGTTGAAAACTTGCTCATAACTTTCGGAAAGGACGCAGTCGCCGCGTTTCGGCGATGGTTTTAATATGCTTGAAATCAGCGAAATCATCGCGCAGGCGCAGCAAAAAGGCGCTTCCGATATTCATATTGTCACCGGCCTGCCGGTGAAATGCCGCATAGACGGCAAGGTGCAGAACCTCACGGAGAAAGTCCTCACGTGGGAAGACTGCGAATACTACGCAAAATGCCTTGCGGGCGACCTTTTCCACGAGATCGAATGCATCGGCGAGCTTGATTTGGCGCGGACGTTTCCGTGCGGAGCGCGAACCAGAATCAATCTGTTCCGCCAGCAGGGGGCGGTTTCGGCGGCGATCCGTATTTTGGCGGATACCATCCCGGAGATCGAGGCGTTGAATTTGCCGCCGGTCGTTTCCGAATTCCCGGAGTACCGCAGCGGCATCATTTTAGTCACGGGTGAAACGGGTTCCGGCAAATCCACGACGTTGGCGGCGATTTTAAATCGCATCAACCATACGCGGCGCAGCCACATCATCACGCTGGAAGACCCGATTGAGTACATTTACGAGCCGGATCAGTGCATCATTAACCAGCGCGAGATCGGCAAAGACACCAGAAGCTACGCAGACGGCCTGCGGTCTATCCTGCGTGAGGACCCGGACGTTATCCTCATCGGCGAGATGCGCGACCTCAATACCATTGAGACCGCATTGACGGCGGCGGAAACGGGCCACTTGGTCTTCGCCACCCTGCACACAAACTCCGCAGCGGATTCCGTTGACCGCATGGTGAACGTGTTCCCGGAGGGGCAGCAGCGTCAGATTCGATTGCAGCTTTCCACTACGTTGCGTGCGGTGCTTTCGCAGCAGCTGTTGCCGAAGCGCGCAGGCGGCCGGGCGGCGGCGTGCGAAGTCATGATGGTGAACAGCGCCATCAAAAATTTAATCCGCGAGGGCAAGACCCCGCAGATTGACAGCTTCATTACCATGAACGCGCAGGACGGCAGCATTACGATGGATAATGCCCTGCTGAAAATGGTGCGCGAGGGCACCGTAACGTATGAAACGGCGCTCGGCTACGCCAGAGACCGAGAAGCGTTTTCCAAGGGAAGACGCGGCTAAATTTAGGAAGAAAGCGAGGGAGCGGGCTTGACGACCTATAAATACAAAGGGCTTTCCCCGGACGGCGCAAAGCTTTCCGGCGTCATCAAAGCGTATAACGAGTTTGAAGCGGTCGCGCAGCTGCGCGAGACCTGCTCCGTCATCACCAAAATAGAAGAAGTCAAAGAGACGCAGAGCTGGAACAAACAGATCGGCACGAAGAAAATCAAAGACAAGGAGCTTGCCATCATTTGCTCGCAGTTCGCCATCATTTTGACTTCCGGTCTGCCCATTGTGCGCTGCGTGGAGATGGTTGCGGCACAGGCGCGCACCAAAGAACTGCAAAAAATGCTGAAAAAGGTCGCGGAGGACGTCTCCGGCGGTTACAGCCTTGCGCAAAGCTTTGAAAACAACGCTACGGGCTTTCCGACCACGTTTATTGAGACCGTACGCGCGGGCGAACAGTCCGGCACACTGGAAGAATGCTTTAAAAAACTACATAAGTATTACGATAAAACCGCTAAAATGAAAGCGAAGATCATCAGCACGCTCACGTATCCGGCAATTGTCATTTGCGTCGCCGTCATCGTGTTCATCATCATTATGGTGGTAGCCGTGCCGGCGTTTACAAGCGTGTTTCTGGAGCTCGGTACCGAGCTGCCGGGCATCACAAAGGGGCTCATCGCAACGTCGGATTTTCTCACGAACTACTGGTGGTCGCTTATTTTGATTGTGCTCGCGTTCTTCATCGGCAGGCTTCTGCTGAAAAAGAACGAAAAGGGGCGTGCGTTCCTTGCGGAAAACAAGCTAAAGCGCTCACCGCTCAAAAAAATGCACAGTCTGAACGCCGCTTCGCAGTTTGCAAGCACCATGAGCACCATGCTCACGGCGGGCTTGCCGATTACGAAAGCGCTGGAGGTCACGGCAAATGTGGCAGATAACTACATGTTCGCGGTGTCCATCCGCAAAGTGCGGCAGGGCGTGGAGCAGGGCCGCAGCCTGGTGGACTGCATGAACGAGATTCCGTATTTTCCAAAGCTGCTCACCGAAATGGTGGGCGTGGGCGAACGCTCCGGCAACATGGAAGAAACGCTCACCGTCATCGGTGATTACTTCGATAACGAGGTCTCGGTGTTCACGCAGCGGTTGCTCTCTATGTTAGAGCCGGCCATCACCATTGTTTTGGCGGTCGTCACCGTCATTTTGCTGCTGGCCGTTTACCTGCCGATGTTCACCATGTATGGCAGCATCGTTTGATTTATTTCGCTGTACCCCGTCGGCGATCCAACCCGAACCGGCGGAATACATAAATTTCGATGGTGAACCCCCAAAAGCACATCTTTGGGGCGAGCAAAATTTCAATGAATTGGAGAATGGTTCTTATGATGAACAAAATGCGTAAGATGAAGAATAAGAAGGGCTTCACGCTCATGGAAATGCTGATTGTTGTTGCAATCATCGCAATCCTCATTGCTATTGCTATCCCGACCTTTGCTTCTTCTCTGAATAAGGCAAGAGTTGCAACCGACGAAGCTAACATCCGTTCCGGCTATGCTGCTGTTATGACTGAGATTTTGACCGATGAAGCTCATAATGTTGAGGGTAGTACAACTGGTACTACTCCTGCTACCTTCACGCTGAAGAAAGATGGTACTGTTTCCACGACGGCTGGCGATGATGCATATACCACACAGGGTAAACCGTCTGATAATGTTGAAATTGCAGGCAAGTCTGTAAATAAGTGGGAAAAGGGTCAGAATGTTACTTACACATATCACTATGATACCAACACGATTGATATCAAAGTTGGCGCTGGCACTGGTGACTAATCTCGCCTAATCAGCGTTTTTTACAACTCTTAATTGAAACAAATCTATTGAGGGGGCCGGGGGTTGCGGCTCCCCCGCGATTTGTTCATTTGATTTTTCACTTTAGGTTTTCATAAAAAGGGGACGCAGTATGCTTTGGGTTTCACCGGCGATTACAATTTATATTTGTGTGCTTACGGTGGTGCTCGGCGCGTGCATGGGAAGCTTTCTCAACTGCATGGCGTGGCGTATCGTCCACGGCGAATCTGTTTTACACGGGCGCTCGCACTGCGACGTCTGCGGCCACGTGCTCGGCGCGGGAGATTTAATTCCCGTTGTGAGCTACATTATCCACAAAGGCCGCTGCAAATACTGCGGCGCAAAGCTCTCTGCGGGACATGCCTTTGCGGAAGTGTTAACGGCGCTTACGTTTTTGCTGCTCGTGCTAAAATATGATATTTCGCTCCAAGCCCTTGAATACATTTTGCTGGCGTGCCTGCTGCTCGCCGCTGCATTCACGGATTTGGAGGGGTATATGATCCCGGACCGTTTCATCGTGACGGGGATCGTCGTGCGTGTTGTTTTCCTGTTTTTGCAGGGGAATGTGCTCGAAAACCTTATGGATGCGCTGCTCGGCGGCTTCGCCGTTGGCGGCGGTTTACTGCTCATCGTGCTCTTATACGAAAAAGTGCGCCAAAAGGAAGCCATGGGCGGCGGCGATATTAAACTGCTGTTCCTCACCGGCTTGTTTCTCGGCTGGCAGCGGAACATTCTGTGCCTGCTCATCGCGTGCGTGCTCGGCATCGTCTTCGCGTTTATTTTCCCGGAAAAACGTACCACAGGAGACGGGGCAGAGGAAGAAGACGGAAAGCTTTTTCCGTGGGGGCCGTCCATCTCGGCGGCAGCGATTCTCACGCTCCTTTGCGGCAGCGAGATCATCGGCGTGTATTTGAGCTTATTTTAACAGAAAGAACAAAAGCTTTACAGCTTGACGGATAGGGATAAAGAAGAAAGCGAGGTGTCTGTACCATGCCCGGACAAATCACGGCATTCGACATTGGTGAGTGCATGGTAAAAGCCGTATGCTTTACAGGCGGCAAACTGAAAAAGGTTATGGCAAAAGAATTGCCGGATAATATGGTCTCCGGCGGCGAAATCGTCTCCATGGACGCCATGGCGGATTTTATCAAGGAAATGGCGAAAGAAAACGGCATCTCCCGCGGTGCGGCGGCGGTCATTCTGCCCGGCACGCTGGTGTTCACCCGCAACGTGACCGTGCCCGCCATGACGGACGGCCAACTGTTGTATAACCTGCCGTTTGAATTTAAAGATTACCTGACGCAGGAAAAGAATAAGTATTATTTCGACTACGCCGTGCAGGATACGGTGAAAGACGAAGAGGGCAATGTGAAAGAATTGCAGCTTTTCGTTTGCGCCACCTTAAAAAGCACCGTGGAAGAATACCGCGCCATGCTGCGCCGTGCGGGCTTCAATTTGAAGGTCGCCATGCCGGAGGAATGCGCCTACGCTGCGCTGACGGAGGATTACATGCAGCGCACAAATGCGCCCGCGGGCAGCGATTACTGCTTTGTAGACCTCGGCCACAACGGCATCCGTATGCACATTCTGCAGGACGGCAATTTCACCACGAAGCGCTCCGGCGACCTCGGCCTGCGCGACCTTGAGCAGACGATTTCCGATGTGCGCGGCGTGGATATTCACATGGCACACGCACACATTTTGTCCGATTACAACGACGTGCTTTCCGAAGACGTGAGCGCCGAGCTGTTTAACCGCATGGCGATCGAAATCATGAAGGCCGTCAACTTCTATAATTACAATAACCGCGAGCGCTCGCTCCGGAGAATTTATCTTTGCGGCGGCGGTGTGGCGGTAGATCAGATCCGCGCGGCCATCTGCCGTGTGACGGATCTGGACGTACATAACGCCGAGGAGCTGCTTCCTCAGCACGACGCATTGGAAGCGGCGTGGCTTTACATCAAAGCGATCGGCTGCGCGCTGCAAAAGTAAGGAGGCGTTGGAATGAAGCTTGAACTCGGCATGGGGAACGGCGCCAAAAAGCCCGTAAAATACCCCACCAAAAGAACCGTCAACCTTGCAAAGCGCGAGTCGCACTCCCAAAGCGTCATGACGCTTTCTATCGGCACGGCGGTCATTATCGTGCTTGTGGTGCTCGTCGTGAAATTCGGCGTACTTGACCAGCTTGCGCGCCAAAGTGCCGCAGAAAGTGCTTACAACACCGTGCATGCCCAGTATACCGAAATGCAGAGCGCCGTGGAGAAATACCCCGAGGTCGAAGAGGAGTACCGCACCTATTCCAGAAAATGGATGCAGCAGGAGGATTCCGGCGCGTTCGTTTCTGTGGACAGACAGGAAGTGCTTGACCTCATGGAGAACTATCTGCAGCCCTACGGCACTATAAAGGCCGTCACCATTTCGGACGACGTGATGATTGTTTCCATGTCCGGCTTGAATCTGCAGGAGATTTCCGCCATGTTTGAGATTTTACAGCAGCAGCCCATTGTAAAGGCTGCTGACCTTACAATCGCCTCCACCGAAAAAACGGCAGGCGAAGACCTCGATTTCTCCGTGACGATCACATTACAGCCGGCTGACACGGCGGAAGGGGAGGCCACAGCATGAAAAGAGCCTTTACAACGCGCGAAAAAGTGATGCTGCTCGTCCTCACCGTGCTGCTCATCGTCATCGCATATTTTAAGCTCATCTTGGAGCCCATCAACAATTCCATCGACGAGTATCAGTCCGAAACGGCCGCGGAGCAGGACGAGATTTTGCAGAACACCGCGCTTTTGACGCGCATGAGCCAGATGCAGAAGGAGCTCGAGGAAATCTATGCCGAGGGCGACCCCACGCCCATCCCGAATTATGACAATTCCGGCAAGCTGCTCGTTGAGTTGAACAGCATTCTTTCGGCTTCCGTCGATTATTCGCTGGATTTCGGTCAGGTCTCGGCACTGAACGATGGCTACATCATGTGCCGCCCCATCAACATGGCCTTTACAACGAACACCTACGCCGAAACGCGCGCCATCATTGATGCGCTGCATAACAGCGATTTTACAAACCAAATATCGGACATCAGCGTGCAGTTTGAAAATTCCGGCAGCTCCGGCAATGTGCAGGTAAACCTGTATATTACGTATTTTGAACTTCAAAAATAGCTGGTGCAACACAGGCCGGAAGCTGTTTTTTGCTTGCCGGTTTTCTGTGTTTAAAAAGACTTATACTGTTTTACGGTTTCCATATTTTTCTCAGGAGCAAAACGCATGAATTTTTCACGGGATATGAAGAATTTGAAAAATAGAAGAAAGGGGAAAGCCGGCTTTACCATGTCCGAGCTTTTGATCGTTGTGGCCATTGTCATCGTGCTGTTTGCCGTGGCGGTTCTCTCGCTTGTGACGATCCGGAAGAATCTGCGCCAAAAAGAACTCGACAGTAAAGCGGAGATCCTTTACGTTGCCGTGCAGAATCGCATGTCCGAGCTGCGCGCCGGCGGCTACGAAAGCCTTTATCAGTACGATGAAAAAAAGGATAACGGCGTTGCAAAGGTTGGTCTCATTCCGCTGGATGCTCCCGAAGAAGATGCGGAAGACGCCATCACAAAAGACACGCTCTGCTACGTCGTTTCCGCAGACCGCGTGGCGGTCGGCAAGGCGGCAGCTTCCGTTCTGCCGGAATCTTCCGTAGATGCCGAGCTTTGGAACAACCACTGGGTTATCGAGTACGACCCCGAAAGCGGCAGTGTGTACGGCGCGTTTTACAGCGAAGAGGAGATCACAAGCGGTGATGTCTCCACCACGCTGCCCACATACTTAAACCGTATGCGTGTGCGTCAAACCCGCCTGCACAACGGTGCGAAGATCGGCTACTACGGCGGTGCGCGTGTGATCTCCGGCACAACCGACACTCTAAAGCCGGACATCTCCATCGATAACCGCGAGAAGCTGACGGCAACGTTCTACTGCAACAACCCCTATGCCGATGAGCTGACGTTCAATATCAAGGTTTCGGACGGCCGGAACGAATATGTAAAGGTCGTAAAATACAGCGAGCTTCGCCAGCTGAACAGCAAAACTTGGTACTACACGTGGGTTATGGATAGCTTGGAAAGCGAAAAGACGCGCTTCTATAATCAGACCGACCATAAGCTTGCGTGCGGCACAGACATCACCGTCACGCTTTCCGTAGAAAGCCAAAACGCCAATGTGGACGGCAAAAGCTACACCCGCAAAACGAACAGCCTGTTCCGCTATGCCGAAGGCACCCCGGCCGGCACGGCGCTCATCGCCTACGGCCGCCATTTGCAGAATTTGGACGAGGCCTCCCATGTTTCCAAGACGATTACCAGCGCCGTGCAGGTCAGTGACCTTTCTTTTGCGGATGATACCGCCGACAACGAAGACTGGTATTCCTTTTACCGCGACACCTTTACGCCCATCACAAATAAGTATCTCAAAAGCTATGACGGCTATTCCGAGGTCGATAACGTAAAGCTGTATTCCTCTATCTCGAATTTGCATATTACAGATACGTCTAAGAGCGATGTTGGTCTGTTCAGTACATTTAACGGTGAGATCAAAAACGTGACGCTTACCGGCATGAGGATTGATAATGGAGGCCAGAACGTCGGTGCGCTCATCGGTTCTGTTTCCGATACCGTGAAAATCACAAATACCCGTGTATACCTCAGCTCCAAAAAGGGCGACCTCGCAGATATCGAAACGGTCGATTCCCCGGAAAAAGTGAAGCCGTGGCTCGAGGGTAAAGTCGTCGGCGGACTTATCGGCATGGTGACGAAAACGGGCAGCGTATCCGTTACGGACAGCTCCGCGTCTACGGTCATTCGTGCAGACGGCGGCGCAGCAGGCGGCCTCATCGGTGCCGTGTATCATGCGGCAACGATAACCGATTCCTATGCGGATTGCTATTTGACGGCAGCCAGAACGGGCGGCCTTATCGCAAAGGCAGAGGGCGGGTCTGAAGTGGCCGCAACGGGAACCTCTATCACCTTAAAGGATTTCTATGCAGCGGGTTACCAAACGGCGACCGTCGATGCTTTCGGCTTAGTAGGCGGCTCCAATGTGAACGCTACAGGCGGTTATTCTGCGTGTGTTTACAATGTTGAAGAAAACGCAAAGGTTCATTCCACGGTCAATGCAATGGGCAGTGCCTCAAAGGTATATTATCTGACAGACGGCGGTCTTTCCGAAGGCGGCACAAGCAAGTGGGAAAACGACAATCAAACCAAGCCGAAAACCTATAAAGAACTCAGTGAATCGGGCTTTGCAAAAAAAGAAATCTCCGAGGCGTTCACGTCGTCCTCCGGCGCGGCTACGTTTCCGTATAACTTGATGGATCAGGGCCTTACGTATTACACGTATCCGCGCCTTGAAAAGCTGAACCACTACGGCGACTGGCAGGCGGAGTTTGAATCCGGCGCACTGGTTTATTACGAGCGCTACGAAGACGAAACTTACGGCTTCTACGGCGCGAACCTTTCCACGCTCAAAACGAGTAAGTTTGTCGTCGGCGACGGCTATGCGCTGGCGTATATCGAAAAGAAAGATGCGACCGATAACGTTACCGTGACGTATGCAAACGACCAAACGGCACGGGTATCGTTTGGTAGCGCAATTGAAACGACTGACGACGCGACAAATACGAAGTATTATCTCTATCCGCTCTCAAAAGAGGTCGTCAACACCAAGTATATCGACACCGCAGAGCCGGATACATTCTACCAGAAGATCACGATAGAAGACACCGCAAACAACACGAATACGGAGTATTACTACAATCCGCATTTCGCAAAAACGGTGACGGTCAACGAAAATAAGCCGCAAGCGCCGGAAACGGTCTGCATCCGCTCCGCCCGCCAGCTGTATGCGTTGAGCCTTTACTACCCGCAGTATGCGGATGCCGTAAAGGACAGTGTGTTCCGTCAGGAACTCAACATCGATTACAGCAGGTATGAGTGGACAAAATATGATGACGTTGTGCCTGCAAAGATTAGCACACAGGCGCCGATCGGCACAGGGGATAAACCGTTTACGGCTGTGTATAACGGCGGCTGCAATACGATAGGGGAAATTTCCTTTAAAGCAAAATCCCTTTACATCGGCATGTTCGGTTATACGTCGTCCGCTGCCGCGGTGCGCAATGTGTTCCTTGTCGGCGACGGCAGTAACACGGTGGCCTATGTCAATGCGCAGGGCGGTAATTCGGCTTCCGGCAGTGCGTCGCGCGTCAGCATGGGCGTGCTCGTCGGTTATAACCGCGGCACGGTTTCAAACTGCTCGGTTTCCGGCTATACCATGGAGTATTACGGTTACAGCGCCAGCACGGCTTCGCTCGGCGGCTTTGTCGGCAGCAACTACGGCACCATCCGCAACAGCGCTTCGGACTGCCCGTCCATTCGCTTTGCAAATACGAACTCTAACACCTATGCGGGCGGCTTTGCGGGCGTGAACCACGCCTCTGTTTCGGATTCCTACGCGCTTGGCAGCATTCAGGTGCGCGGCGCGCGAAACAGCACCGTGTGGGTCGCGGGCTTTGCGGCGAACAACGCCAGCGGCATGATTCGCCGCAGCTACAGCGCTACGGCGCTGACAGCTTCCGGCGATGCGGAGTCCTACGGCTTTGCGCATACCGGCGGTTCGGCATACCAGTGCTATTATCTGGACGGCGGCACGTATTCGTATAGAGGCACGCTTTATGCTTACAACACCTCCACGAACGAATTCAAAGATAACGCGGCGGGTGAGCCCCTTACGGGCAGCGAGCTGCAAAACAAAACAATCAGCAATTTCAAAAAGGCAGATTGCACCTATAATGCCAAAGAAACGACCGGCGATTATTATATCTACCCGGCAGTCGTGCGCAATGCAGCAGGGAAGACCGTGCATTACGGCGATTGGCCCGTGCAGAAGGACATCGGTACGCTCGGTGTGTTCTACTGGGAATATGAAGACAGCGGCAGCAACAGCGGCTACCACTTCAGCTACGTGGGCACAAGCCAGGGCAATGAAATTTCCAGCGCAAACAACGACATCTTAAAGGGCGATTCTCTCTGTGAAGAGCACGACGACGGCGGCGTTGTAACGCATTACGGCTACGGCTATTTCTATGCGAACAGCAATAATTTGAAGACTTTATTAAGTGCTGTATACTTCAATGAAAACTTCATGAGCGTTGCAGAAAATGCAAAAGCCGGCGAAGCGCTCGGTAAGCAGATGCCCGGCTATACGTTTGTCGCATATGAAACCGGCGAAGACAAAATGTATTTGACCGGCAGCAAAGCAAACGGCACATGGTGGCTGGATTACGGCAGCGGAACAGATGCTACCGTATACATCTACACCGTCAACCCGTTCTTTGCAAACTCTATGAGCCTCGATAGCTCCGAAGTACAGAACAAAATGACAAAAACAGGTGACGTCGAACCCGGCGCCAACGGCAACGCTTACGAGATTCGCTCCGTCTCGCAGCTGCAGTTTATCAACTGGAATTCCGGAAAGCACAATACAAGCACCTCCATTGTGTCTCAGAACAAATGGGATTGGAATACGTTTAAGGATAAATACACGTATCAGGTTTACGGCGATACTCGCACGGTATCGGGAAGCGGCAAAGAGCTGTATTGGAATCAAACACACGATTTGAATGCTTCCTCGGAATACCGTACACTCGGTAAGACCAATAACTTCACGCCTATCGGAAGCATGTATGATAATGCAGGCGATACAGCAAAAGCTGATCCGACAATGTCATATTTTGCTTCTCATTATGACGGACAGGCATATACGATCAAAAATGTTGAAATTCACAGCAATGCGGAATGTGTTGGTATTTTTGGCATCACGGTCGGTGCAACGGTTAAAAATGTGGTCGTATACTCGAATGAAGGCAATGTAATCGAAGCCGCAAAAGACGGTGTGAGCTGGTATTGCGTTGGCGGTCTTGTCGGCTTTGCGGCCGGCAGAGACAATCCTGCAAGTGTATTTACAAACTGTACGGTTTCCGGCTATACCATTCAGGATAACCATGCAAACGCCCCGGGTTGGGGCGGCGGCAGTGTCGGCGGCCTTGTCGGCATGACAAACATGAATATTACAAATTGCTCCGCTGTAACAGACATTATTATCAATATCGGCTATAATGGCGGTTATCAAAATCTGCGCGTCGGCGGTATTGCCGGTGTTTCCCGCGGAACAGTGAATTATTGCTATGCCGGTGGTTCCATGAGCAGCATATCTTCTATGGGGTACAAAAATTGGAATGCAGGTGCAAATATTTGGATGGGCGGCTTAGTCGGCGGTATCGTTTTGCGCAATGACGGTCTTGATAGCTTGATAGGCACAGTCAAAAATGTCATGAGAGTTTATAATTCTTATAGCTATGTTGACATGCCAAGACGCAGTGGTGGTCAGTGGGGAGAAAAAAACATTATTAAGAGTACGCAAGCAATCGCTTCTAATGGTGAAATGCAGCAGGCATTTACTGCTGTTAATAATGACTATATTGAGATTTATAATTGCTATGCGCTTGAGTCTGCCGTATTAGAGACAGACGATTATCGTGCATATGGCAAAAATCCTCAAAGTTGGAGTGACCTAAATCTCAACCGGACTTTGGATTGGTATGACCGTAGGATTATGTTGTACAACGATTCCACCCCGTACTTAACGTATGCCGAAATGCAGAGCAGCGATTTCTTAACGAAACTGAACAAGAACTACCAGTCCGGCTCAAGCTATAAGAGCTTCTCCACCGTCACCATCACCGAGCAGGGGCAGAACATCGACGGCAAATATAGCTTCCCGGGCAATGATACGGCGCTGCAGGGGCTTAACTATCCGTTCCCGACGGTTCTGACACAGACCGATATCTTCGGCAGCACAGTCAATTTGCATTACGGCCGCTGGCCGCGCATCGGTCTCTTATGGGAAGAAAATTCCCGGAAGCTCGACCTGCTTGCGGATATCAAAACGAAAGCGGAAGACAGCACTTTGAACGACAACGAAGACGGCAAGGCGCTTTTGCAGACACATTTGCTTATCGCCAGCAGCGACGTAGATACGAGCGCAGTGCCGCCGGAAATCAAGCTGTACGACGAAAACAGAAACGAACTCACAAACGATAAGGCCGCAGCAACAGTCAGCCGCATTGTGTATAATCGTGAGAATAACTGCTACGATGTCACATTCATCGGGCAGAATGTCGGCACGGTCGTCGCAGAGGCGAAGCTCGGCAATTACATCGCGCGCCTTACAATCGAAGTTACGGCATCGCTCAAGCTGGAGGCTTCTTCTACGAACATTTCGGTTTATTCCGGCGACACCGATACGATCACGCTGACCGTAAAGGACGCAAACGACAAGCAGCTGCTTGTCGAGACCGAAAAGACGCTTAGATGGGAGATTGCTGTCGATAACAACGGCGTGCAGCAGGATGTCATCGAGTGCAGTAAGGACGATATCAAGCTGAACGCAGACGGCACGTTCTCCTTGCCGCTTACCGGCTTTGCTGCGGGCGAAGCCACGGTGAGCATCACGTGCACATATCCGTACGGCGCGGCAACTGCCGCGGAGCCCGCAAAAGAGGTCACGGCTACGCTGTATATCAGCGCTACAACAAAGCCAAGTGATGTGCTTGGCCTGACAAACGGCAGCGTCTATAACCAGATTTCTTTGCCGCACACGCCGAAAAAATCCACGACCTCCTACACCGGTACGACCGTTGAATACCCGGAAAACCGCCCCGCCATGCAGGGAAGTGCGCTGTTCCTCTACGCAACGGATGCGTATACCGATTTGAAAGGCTTTACGGTCGATCAAATCGAGATCACCGCAGGGGAAACGACCTACACCGTGGGTGAAGACGGCATCACGACCGATGAAAATCACACCTACAAAGTGACGGTAAACGATAAGTGGACGACAGAAACGAACGACACGAAATTCCAATACCGCGCTGTAAAGGTGGAATCCGCCGCGGCAGGTGAGATTACCCTAAAGATCGTCCTCAAAAACGGCGACGTGACCTACAACCTCATCACCCCGTACACTATTGTTTCCAATGAGTATAAGGTGAAGTTTGTAACGGTAAACGGCGATTCGGTGCTGGAGAAAAAGGTATCTTACGGAGAAAAGCCGACGTTAACGGAAGAAGAAAAGAACAAGTTGGCAACAGCTATTTTAGGCTATACGTTTGACTTTGATAATCTCCCCGAGATCTTCGCAGATACCGAGATCAAGGCGGTTCCGAACACCTATACCATCCAGTTTAATGCCAACGGCGGTTCGGGTACGATGCCTGCTGTTTCGTATGCTTATGATAAGATTCAAACGACGGACAGCCTTCCGCAGAATACGTTCAAAAAGGGAGCATCCACCTTTAAGGGTTGGGCGTTTGATGCTTCAAGTACAACGGCTGATTATACAGATGCAAGCTTGATCGGGAACATCATAGGTTCTATGGCGATGGAGAATAAGACCGAACTCACTCTCTACGCCGTTTGGGAAGATACCGCAGCAGGCGGCGAGACCGTTGAACCGTAAATCAACAAAAAGGCAGGTGCCGAAAATGCAGGCGATCCGCAGAAAACTGAATAGCCAAAGGGGCGCTTCCATGCTGATGGCGCTGCTGCTTATGCTGGTCGGCATCATGGTGAGCGCGGTCATCATCTCCGCCGCCACCAGCGCCGCCGTAAATAAGCGCTCGGAAAAAGAACAGCAGCAGGCCTACCTCGCGGTCAGCTCTGCCGCCGAGCTCGTGCGCGACGATTTCCAAAGCCTTACGGGCCGGTATAAAGATGTTACGACCACGGTGACGCATGCGGATGGAACGACCACTACGACGAATGATACGATAAAGGCCACATGTGCGGTGGGAGATATGATCAATGACATCGGCGCACGGTTTATAGGTGTGAACACGACGTCCACTTATGCAAAGACCTACACGTTCTCCGTAGACGGTTATGAAGATGTATCGGCAGAAATCCTTGTATCAGTCGGCACCGGCAGTGACGAAAGCAGCAAGGTGTATAACCTCACTGCAACATTCACAAACGGTGTGGGTTCCGAACACCCCTGCCGCATGGTGTTGACTATGGAGGGCAAATTGACGGAGGAAAGAACCTCCGGCGATACGGGCTCCACGCAGGTCGTCACCCGAACACTCGAATGGAATAAGGCAAAGCTGCAAAAGGAGGTAACGGGTTGAAAAAGCTGCGTTCACAAAAAGCGGAAACACTGGTGGAAACGCTCATGGCCATCGTGGTCGTGGTGCTCGTTATGCTTTTTCTCTCCACCGCAGTTTCCACGGCATCCAAGGTAAATGCCAAGGTGCGCAAAACCGATGTGGCTTTAACGTATAAGAATGCCGTCAAGGGCAGCGAAACCAAAACGCTGATCATTAAGGATAAAAACAGTGCCACAAAAATCATCCATGTTCAAGTCGATGAATACACAAGCGAAAACGGCTACACGTATTACAGGGAAAGCAAAGAGCAGGGGGCGGGAACTTGAAGCTGAAAGATAAAAAAGGCTTAACGCTCGTGGAAATGCTCTGCACAGTCGCCATTTTGGTGCTTGTCAGCATGGTGATGGTGTTGGGGGTGCAGCTCGGCGTGCGCTCCTACGCAAAATCCGTTTCATATTCGGAAGCGCAGGTACTGTGCTCCACGCTTACGACCACCATCAGCGATGAGCTGCGCTATTCCGGCACACTGAAAGTAGACGGCAGCGGCAGCGTTACGGGCTTTTTCAGCCAGCAGTTCGGCAGCGGCGATTACACCGCGTTTACCACTACGCCGGAAGGGCATGTGCAGCTTGGCGGCAAGGACATTCTGCCCGCAAAGGCGTACCCCTACGGTATTAAAGCTGAGGTAGGAAGCTTAACGTATGACGATGTTACTGCCCTTTTCACAGTGCAGCTGAGCGTAAAAGACAGCGAAAATAAAAACACGCTGGCCGAAACCACCTTTGAAGTGGAAAAGCTCAATGTGACGACCGAAGACACCGCAGAGGGCCGCGCCCGCGCCGAAGACATCCGCAATACAGAAAACTGAGAAACACCGCGCCAAACGGAATGCTCCGCAGGCGCGGTGTTTTTGCAATAAAGAATTTGTATACGCTTTGTTTTTTGAAAAGTATGATTTCATGCGATTTTTCTTGCGATTTTTCTTGCACGTAAAAAGCAAATATGATAAAATAGAAAAACAGTGTATTTAAATAGTGTTCTTTATTGTACAGAATAGATAGAATTGCTGCTTTTTATCCACTTTTTGACGAATTTGCAGAGAATATAGCGAATTCTGTCTTTGGCAAGTCATTCTATCGGTAAAAATGAAAGCGCTTTCCGATAAAGAATAAATTGTGAGACGAAACAGAAAGCGCTGCAAGGAGAAATCTATGAGTTTAAAGGAAAAAATACTCATCGCGGACGATTCGGAAATGAACCAAATGCTCCTTGAGGAAATACTCAGCGATAAATATGAATATGTCATGGCAAAAGACGGCACAGAAGCCGTCGATATCCTCGAAAAAAACGAGGATATCGACCTCGTGATGCTCGACATCAACATGCCGAAAATGGACGGTTTCGGCGTTCTGGAGATTATGAATCTGCGGCATTGGATCAGCGAGGTGCCGGTTATCATCATCTCGTCCGAAAGCGATGTGGATTTCATCCGCCGCGGCTATGACCTCGGCGCTTCGGATTACATCAGCAGACCGTTCGATCTGACGGTCGTCCGCCGCCGTGTCGAAAATACGCTCATGTTGTATGCCCGCCAAAAGCGCCTTGTGCGCCTTGTGGAGGAGCAGGTCTACGAGCGTGAAAAGACGAACAACACGATGATCAATATTTTGAGCCATGTTATCGAATACCGCAACAACGAAAGCGGCCAGCATATTCTGCATGTGCGCATGATGACGGACATTCTCCTGCGCCGCTTGATTGAGATCACGGATAAATACCCGCTGACGGAAACGGATATCTCTATGATCGCTTCGGTTTCCGCACTGCACGACATCGGTAAGATCAGCGTTCCGAAAGCGATTTTAAATAAACCCGGCAAGCTCGACCCCGAAGAGTGGGAGATTATGAAGAGTCACGCCGCCGTCGGTGACTCGATACTGTCCGACATCGGTATGCAGCAATCCGAAACGCTGATGAATCTGGCGCATGAGATCTGCCGCTGGCACCACGAGCGTTGGGACGGCCGCGGCTACCCGGATGGTCTCAAGGGCGATGAGATTCCGATTTCCGCGCAGGTCGTCGCCATGGCAGACGTGTACGACGCGCTTACAAGCGAACGCTGCTACAAAAAGTCGTTCGACCACGCGACCGCTATTAAAATGATTACAAACGGCGAATGCGGCGCCTTCAATCCGCTTTTGATACGGTGTCTGCTGGACGTGCAGGATCAGCTTTTCGAGAACATGCACACAGACCCCAGACGGTTCGATTACCGTCAGGAAGCAAAGCGCCTTTCCGATGAAATGCTCGAGCAAAAAGAACTTATGCCTAATAACCGTGCGCACAGCCTGCTCACCTTCGAGCAGAAAAAGGCGGAATTCTTCGCAGAGCAGTGCGGCGGTATCCAGTTTGAATTTGACCACTGGACAAATACCGTACATCTCAAAGATTGGAATGCGCCGGTCGATCAACGAGAAAAATCCATGTATCTGACGGAATGGAACGACGTTTCGCTGCTCTCTGAAAAGGATTGGCTCGCTATGCGTGAAAAGCTGAAAGCAACAACGCCGGAAAGACCGGAAGTGAAAATGATTGTGCAGATCCCCGTTAACGGGGAATATCGCTGGCAGCGCCTTACGGCAAGATCGCTTTGGACAACTAAGTACAAAAATTATGCCGGCGTGCTCGGACACTTTGAAGATATTCAGGATGAAATGGTACGGCGCGGAGAAGAAGCGCTTAAAAAGTGCACGGAAGACAACATAGCGCACCTCTTGGGTGACTTGAGCCGTGTGTTTGAAGTGGTGCGCCTTGTTGATCCGAAAACAAACGAGATCGTCGAGCTGAATGAAGGCGGCAAAGTAATCCCTACGCCGATACACTGCTATGAAATTTGGGGCAGAAACGAGCCGTGCGAAAACTGTATTTCTTCCCGCGCTCTGGAAGGAAAAGAGTGGGTCACCAAGCTTGAAATGCGTGACAGGCAAATGTACTTCGTGCTTTCTAAACATATCAACGTCAACGGACGTACCTGCACACTGGAGATTGCTTCGCATGAAGACGAAGCGGAGTGCGCACGCTGCGGCGGTGACAACGATGTGCCAACGCGTTCTTCGTTTATGAACTTCTACCGCGATACCCTGACCGGAACGTACACGAGACTGTATCTTGAGAGTTTCCAGTCCAATTTGGAAAGCGCAGATGCCGTGGCAATCGTGGATGTTGACCTTTTTAAGCAGATTAACGATACATACGGCCACCCTGTGGGCGATGAAGCGCTGAAAACCATCGCGAATACAATCCAGTCCGGCATCCGCGGCAGCGATACGCTTATCCGCTACGGCGGGGACGAGTTTCTCCTCATCTTCTCCAAGATCGGCGAAGAGGTTTTCTATGAGCGTTTAAAGCAGCTCAGACGCGCCGTGCAGAAGACAAAATTGCCGGATTACCCCGAGGTGAAGCTTGATGTCAGCCTTGGCGGCGTATACCGCGTACACCCGCTCTCCGAAGCCATTCGGCAGGCAGACCTGCGCATGTACGACAATAAAGCGAAACACGCGAATGTAAATCATGCGGCATGCAGATAGGAATTGCAGAAAGGTGACAGATTATGAAGCTTGAAGAATTGTATCGGAAAATCGGCGGCGACCTCGAAAACGTGATGAAGCGCATTCCGAGTGAGGCAATGATCGGCAAGTTCGTGCGCAAATACGCAAACGACCAGACTTATAACCGGCTTACAGCAGCTGTGGAAGCCAAAAACTGGAAAGATGCTTTCCTTGCGGCGCACACCTTAAAGGGTGTGGCACAGAACCTCGGCTTCGACCGCCTGCAAAAATCGGCATCCGCGTTAACGGAGGCCGTGCGCGGCGCCGTTCCGCTGACGGACGAATCGCTTTTTGAAGAGGTCTGCAAAGATCAGAAGGAGATCATGGAGGCCATCGAAAAGCTTGATTGAGCGGAATTTGAGCGCGATCAAAAGAATTGAGAAAAGAGACCGTATGCATTTTATGAGAAGAAAAAGCCGTTCAAAAGCCTGCAAGCCGGAGTACTTTTGCGCTCCCGCTTTGGTTTCTGCACCCAAAACGCTCTTATTTTCTATGAATTGCAAGCGGTATTATATGACTTAGTAAATATGCCGGTTTTATTGACCGGCTTTATTTGCGTTTGGTTCCCTGTGTAATGCGGCGGAACGGTTTGGGGGAATAGGTCGCGCGCTGCGGCGGCAGCTTACAATAGAGGAAAAAAGGAGAATGCCGCATGAATATGTTCACAAAACTTCTGGAAACGCTCGGAAATAATTTCTGGCTTATCATCATTCTTTGCCTTGAGGTTATTCTGGCGGTTTGGCTGCTGTGCTTTGCACGCGGTAAAAAGAAAAATCGTGCCGCAGAGCCGGATGGCCACAGCGTGCAGGGCGCGCTCATAGCGCTCATGATTATCTGGAATGTTGATTTAAAGGGTCTTTTTGCCTTGCCGCTCGGCGGTGCCGTCACGGTGCTTCTGGGCTGCATCGCAGGGGATTATCTCGGTGCGAAAAAGCCCCTGCCGTCGGCTTTCGTCATTTTGCGGAAATTTCGACGAATTGATTGTTAAAATAGATGGTTTTGCAAAAAAGTAGACAAATTTTTGATGATATAGTATACTGGCGTTAAACGGGAGAGCAAGTCGATCTTTTGCACAAAAACAAATAAACGGCTGAATTTTCATGTTGTCACATGATGAGTTCAGACAACAAAAAGGAGATTTTGAAATGAAGAAAGAGCAAAACCGGTATTCCCTTCACCTCATCCGTCAAAACGTTCCGCAGTTTATTTTGCTCGTTATTTTTTCCGTGCTGCTGGGCGTTTCCGTCATCGCGGTGTCTGTTTTGATGAAAATGTTCCTCGACATCGCCACAAACGCAAGCGCCATGCCGCTCACCACATGTCTTATCATCGCGGTCGGCGTTTTGCTCTTGCTCGGCATCTCGCAGGTCGTTACGTCCGTTTTTCAGGGCAAGCTTTCCTGCCGCATGGAGCTTTCTCTGCGCAGCGCCATGGTGGAGCACCTCTACCGCACAGACCTTAGGACGTTCGACAGCGGCGCAGCGGATAACTACTTCACGCGCATGACAAAAGACGCGGAAACCCTCTCGAATTTCTACTCCAAAACGCTCATCCCGAGCATCTTTTTCGAGAGTTTCACGTTCGTCGTCAGCTTTATTTTGATGTTCCTCCTCGAGTGGAAACTCGCGGTCGTCATGATCGTCGTCGTGCCGATTTTGATTTTCACCATGATCCGTATTTCCCCGAAGCTTGAGATGAACAGCATTCAGATCATGCAGAACGAAGACAAAAACCGCAATATCTTACAGGAATTTTTAAGCCAGTACATGCTGTTTAAGTCCTACGGCGTGCTCGGCTGGGTGCAGAAGCGCGTGGGGGATACATACGCGCAAAAGCAGAAGTACGTCGGCAAACTCAGCGTTTTGCAGGGTGCCATCGGCTTTCTCAATAACTTCCTCGGCGTCGGCATGTTCATCATCGCGCTCGGCATGGGCTCATTTCTCGTCGTGCGCGGCGAAACCACCGTCGGCACGCTCATCGCCGTCGTGAACCTCGTCAGCTTCTTCTACGGCCCGTTCCTGCACATTTCGGGCTGGATGGCCGAGGTCAACGAAGTGAAGGTCTCCACAAACCGCATCGGGGAGATCCTCTCCATGCCCACCGAAAATAGCACACAAACCGCAAAGCCCGCTGTCCAAAATGCAGGCAGCGCAGCGCTCACCGCCAAAGACCTCTCCTTTGCGTATGACGAAGAAAAAGTTATCCTGTCCCACGCCGAAACGCAGGTGCACACGGGCGAGATCGTCGCGCTTACCGGCGAAAACGGCAGCGGCAAAAGCACGCTCACAAAGCTGCTCATCGGCTTTTATACGCCCACGGGCGGCGAAGTCGAGCTCAAAATCGGCAATAAAACCGTGCACGGCGCGGAGATTCGGAATTATTTAAGCTACGATTCCGGCTTCGTCTCCGTTTTCGCGGGCACGCTCAAAGAAAACATCTGCATGGATCAGCCGTTTGACGAGAAAAAGTTCCGCAAGGCTGTCGAACTCGCCAACCTCACGGAGTTCGTAAACGAAAAAACAGCGGAGTACGAGATCGAGCCAGAGGGCAAAAATCTCTCCAGCGGTCAGCGCCGCAAGGTTGCTTTGGCGCGCATTTTCTACGATGACCGCCCGGTCTTCGTGCTCGATGAGCCCACCGCGAACCTCGATAAAGCCTCCGCAGAGGGCATGTTTGAAGCCCTGAAGCAGGTCTGCAAAGACAAGATCTGCATCATCGTCACACACGACGCGTTCATCTCCGAAAAGTGCGACCGCGTGCTGCATTTGAATAACAAAAAGGTCACAGGATGACCGCAATACGATTTGCATAATAAGGCGATATGAACTCTGCCACTCGCAACGAGCGGTGGGTGTGGCTTAGCTCCGGGCAATTCCGCCCTTGCGGCAAGGCTCGTCGCAGAGAACGCCTGTGTCGAGTGGCTTATAAATCTTGAGCATTGCTGATGGGCCATTTTTAACAAAATTTATCTTTTTTACAAAAATCAAAATTTTTTCAAAAACCTAATTGACAACCGAAAAAATGTGTGCTACAATGCACTAAACCGTTGAGGAAGAGTGAGTACGCTTTAGGCAACTTTTCTCACAGAGAGTCGTGGGTGGTGGGATCACGGCGGAAAGATAAAGCGGAATGGACTTCTGAGGGCGAACAGAAAAGGATTTCCCGAGTATGTGAGACGGAGTGTGGCTCTCCGTAAACAAAGGTCTGCGTATGATGGTACGCGTAAGAGGGTGTGTGTTTCACATACCAAGCCGGGTGGCACCGCAGGAATTTTGATCCTGTCCCAGCAAGTGATTGCAGGGACAGGATTTTTTGTTTTTCAGGGAGGTTATTTCATGTTTGTTTACACAAAACGATGGCGCAGCCGCGCTGCATCTGAAATTTTGAACCCGCATTTGAACGCATTAAAACAAACCTGAAAGGATCGATAAATTTATGAAACTCAGAAACGTATTTGCCATGATCACCGCTGCCGCTATGACCCTCAGCCTCGCCGCTTGCAGCGGTCAGAGCACAGCTTCTTCCACGTCCTCCGCGTCAAGCGACTCTTCTTCGTCCGCCGCTTCCGAAAGCAGTGTGTCGAGTGAAAAGAGCACCGCAAGCGAAGAATCTTCCGGCGCATCGTACACCATCGGCATCTGCAATTACGTCGATGACGCTTCCTTAAACCAGATCGTTGAGAACATCAATGCACGTCTCGCCGAGATCGAAAGCGAGCAGGGCATCACAATCAACGTGAAGTACGACAACTGTAACGCTGACGCGAACGTCATGAATCAGATCATCGCAAACTTTGCAGCCGATAACGTAGATCTCATGGTCGGTGTCGCGACCCCGGTCGCCATGGCGATGCAGTCCGCAACCGAAGACAGCAAAACGCCTGTCGTGTTCGCCGCCGTGTCCGACCCGGTCGGCGCGGGTCTTGTCGCTTCCCTTGAAGAGCCGGGCAGCAACGTGACGGGCTCCTCCGATAACCTCGATACCAACTCCGTCATGAACCTTATCTTCGCTCAGAACCCCGATGCCAAGAAGATCGGCCTTTTGTACGACGTAGGACAGGATTCCTCCACCGCCGCCATCGAGCACGCAAAGGCGTACCTCGACGACAAAGGCGTTGAATATGTAGAGCGCACCGCAACGACCGCCGAAGAAGTCGCGCTCGCCGCACAGGCTCTCGTTTCTGATGGTGTAGACGCCGTGTTCACCCCGACCGATAATACCATCATGAAGGCAGAGCTCGCTATTTACGAGACCTTTGCTGACGCAGGCATCCCGCACTACACCGGCGCCGATTCCTTCGCCCTCAACGGCGCGTTCCTCGGCTACGGCGTCGATTACGCAAACCTCGGCCGTGAGACCGCAGATATGATCGCTTCCATCCTCACCGAAGGCAAAGACCCGGCGACCACCCCGGTTATCACGTTCGACAACGGCACCGCAACGGTCAACACCGAAATCTGCGAAAAGCTCGGCCTCGACTTCGATACCGTCTCCGAAGCTTTTGCCCCGTACTGCACGAGAGTGGAGGAAATCACGACCGCAGAGAGCTTCAGCGATCTCGAGTCTTAATTTAAATCTCTCAAAAGCTTATCCTACCCCATAAGCTTTCAAACACTTCATACTACCATACTTCATCAATACCTTACTTACCCATAAGAATGCAATCGCCGCTGCCATGCACCCGGTTTTCGGGCGCGTGGCTTCGGCATATCACCACAAATCTGCAAAACGAGGAGTTTTTGTATGTCTTTCGATTCAATCCTGACCCTTGGGCAGACAGCGCTGGAGCTCGGTCTCATCAGCTCGCTGACTGTTTTGGCACTGTTTTTGAGCTATTCCATGCTGAACGTATGCGACCTTTCCACAGACGGTTGCTTCACGCTCGGCGCGGTCGTCGGCGCGTCCGTTGCGCTTTCCGGGCATCCGTTTCTGGCAATCCCCGCCGCTATGGCGATCGGCATGGTCTCCGGCTTCGTCACGGCGCTTTTGCAGACGAAAATGGGCATTGATAGTCTGCTTGCCGGCATCATCGTCAATACCGCGCTTTATTCCGTCAACATCGGCATCATGAACGGCGCGTCGCTTCTGAACCTCAATAATTCCGATACGGTCTTCACCAAAATGCGTTCGGTACTCGAAAACACACCGATCGCGGGGCAGTATAAGCTCATCGTCATCATCATCGCCGTCGTGCTCGTGGCGGTCGTTTTGGGACTTTTCCTCCGCACACGCCTCGGCCTTGCCATTCGTGCGACGGGCAATAACCCGGACATGGTTCGCTCCTCGTCCATCAACCCGGTTAAAACGACCATCATCGGCCTGTGCATTTCCAATGCGTTTACGGCGCTTTCAGGCTGCTTGCTCGCGCAGTCGCAAAAGTCTGTCAGCATCGATATCGGTACCGGCATGGTTACGGTTGCGCTGGCATCGCTCCTCATCGGCGGCGCGTTCTTCGGCAAGGGCAAAATTCCGCTGCGTATCTTCGGCATGGTCGTCGGTGCGTTCGTGTTCCGCCTTGTGTATACCATCGCGCTGCGGTTCAACCTGCCCGCGTTTATGCTCAAGTTCGTCTCGTCCGTTATTGTCATTCTGGCAATCTCCGGGCCGTACCTCAAAAAACAGCTTCCGTATCTGAAGCGCCGTTTCGGAAAGGAGCGCACCCATGCTTAAACTCACGCATATCTCGAAGACCTTCAACCCCGGCACGGTCAACGCCAAAAAGGCGATCGAAGACCTCAGCTTCCACGCCGCAAAGGGCGATTTCATCACCGTCATCGGCGCAAACGGCGCGGGCAAATCGACGCTCTTCAACGCTATTTCCGGCAGTTTTTTCACGGACAGCGGCAAGATCGAGCTTGACGGTAAGGACATCACGTTCATGCCGGAGTATAAGCGTGCCCGCAGCATCGGCCGCCTGTTTCAGGACCCCATGCGCGGCAGCGCACCGGGCATGACCATCGAAGAAAACCTCGCGCTCGCAGCGGGGCACGGCGGTTGGCTCAGCTCCATCTCCCGCAAGGACAGACAGGCGTTTCGCGAACGCCTCTCCCTGCTCGGTATGGGGCTCGAAGACCGCATGACCCAGCCCGTGGGTTTGCTTTCCGGCGGCCAACGTCAGGCGCTCACGCTTATGATGGCCACATATAACCCGCCGAAGCTCCTTCTGCTCGACGAGCACACCGCCGCGCTTGACCCCGCCACCGCCGAAAAGGTGCTCGAGATCACAAAAAACACTGTGGAGGAAAACCACCTCACGTGCATGATGATTACGCACAATATGCAGTCCGCACTGGAGCTCGGCAACCGCACCATCATGATGAACGCCGGTAAAATCATTCTGGACGTCACCGGCGAAGAGCGTACCCACATGACTGTTGCCGACCTCCTCGACCGCTTCAAGCAAGCCGCCGGCAAAGCCCTCGATAATGACCGTATGCTTTTGAGCGAAGCAGAGTAAAATTTGAAATCGAAAGACAGCAAAAAGCAGATGCCCCCGAATCCACATCGGGTGCATCTGCTTTTTCTGTTCCAAAACGGCGGAGATATCCGCCGTCGTTTCTTTACGGATGGTAATGCTATTTAATACGATTTCCAAAATCTTTATGTGTAAAGCGTTATTTTTCCTTGTTTTCCGGCGCAATCTCCGCTTCAATCTTATCCAAGCGGCGGTTGATCTTCTTTTGGTTTTCCAGAACAAGGTCGAGCTTTTTGTGCAGATCATCGATGATGAGCTCGCTTTTTAAGTTGATCTTATAGTCATTCTCTGCACGCTGACGGTCTTTTGCTTCTTGGCGGTTCTGGCTCATCATGATGAGCGGCGCTTGCACGGCAGCGATGCACGAGAGTACGAGGTTTAATAGAATAAACGGGTATTCGTCAAATGCTCTCGAGCCCAAAACGAGGTTTATGACCATCCAAATGACCATGACGGCGATAAAGCTGAAAATAAACGCCCAACTGCCCGCAAAGCGCGCCACTGCGTCCGCGGCACGCTGCCCAAACGTCATGTGCTCGTCCTTGTCTGCGTTTTTTGTGACTTCCGTTGCAATCAGCTGATGAATCAGTTCCTCATCCGTGAATTCCTCATCCGTCACATGTAAAAGCTCGCTGATAATTTGGTTGCGTTTCGCGCCTTTTTTCATAGTAAACTTACCTCTTATCCCAAGATTCTTCGCCGCATTTCGGCGTTATCTCCAGTCTATTACAAAACCGCGTGCGTTGTCAACCGCAAGGTGTAAAAATAGTGAAAAAACGCACATTCGCGGTTTTGCCTTGCGAATATGCGTTTTGAAATTCAATAAGCTTTAGTGCGTCAGCGCTTGCCGCACGGCTTTCTGCCAACCATTGTAGCGCGCTTCGCGCTCGGTATTATCCATCTCCGGTGTGAAGCAGCTGCGGTGCGTGTTCGCAAAGATCGTCTCCGGGTCATATAATCCGCAGGAAAACCCTGCTGCGCACGCTGCTCGCTCTCGCTGGCCGAAGCGATGAGGGAGACGTCCTCTTTCAGCCACGTGATGACCGCGCCCGTGTAATTCAAATTGCCCTCGAGCACGTAGTTTACCTGCCCGTTGAGGCCCCATGCAAGGCTCATGCCAAGCGCGCCGTAGCTCACGCCGCCCGCCATGATGATGTCCACCACATTGCGGCGCAGCGACCAGCTTTTCTTTAGGAGTTCCTGCACGGTCATTTTATTCACCTCGTAAATACGCCTTCATATCTTCTTCAATCGGGTCATAGAGGTCGGGCTTTACGCCGATATATTTGCACGATTCATTCTGTATGACTCGTGCTTTCGTCGTTTTCAGCAAAAAAATGGGACTAAAACGTCCGATGGGGATATTGCAAAACCAAACAAGCGGACTTTTGCAGCTTATTTTGTATAAGCGTCACGGCAAGGTGGTAGGGGACACCCTGTTTTTCGAGCGGCTTACGCAAGGTGTCACCGAAGAAGCCCACGCGCACAGGTCTCATTTCTAAAAAAGCGCCTGCTTTTACACATGACTCTTGACAAGCGAAAGAAGTAGGCGTACAATAAGCTTGCAAGTTTGCTTTGACTAACCCAAAACAAAGTCGTTAGGGTGCAAAAACGATGAAACAAAAGGAGTACGTAGAACCGAAACGACAATGAGCAGCCTTTATGGGTGCTTCCCGTGCTGCGCGCTTTGTTGTTTGTCCTCGTGTACCGTACAGAGTTGGAAATAGAGAATACCTGTGGCGCGTCTAATTGTTCCTATAAGCGCAATGTAAACCGCTGTATTCCAATGCTGCGGAAAGAGAAAGTTATATCGAAAGTCTAAATGGAGTAATTTCGTCTTTTTGGTTCAAAAATTGCCAAAATGTTTCTTTTGAGCTGTATATACATCGTATGCGCGTCTGCACTGAAACCGCAAAATCCGGCATGAAACCTGTGATTGTTTAAACTAACCGATTCTGTTTTAACAAATTGTCCAAAATGGTATTGCTAACTTGCAGGTTGTTTTTTACAAATAATAGAAAATTGTGTTTTTTGTGTGAAAACTGTTGAAGTTAGGTAAAAATTGTGCTATTCTTTTGCCAGAACAAATAAGGTGGTGAATGAATATGAAAATGCATAAGCATTTTGCAAGGCTTACCGTTTTGTTCTTCGTGCTGACTCTCATCAGTGGACACATGAAAAAATAATTTTATGAGCCGCATGGTAAAATGCGGCCCACAATACAGGAGGTATTTTTATGAATTGGGCAAAAATCGGTCTTTTCGCAGCAGGTGTTCTGTTTGGTACCGCCGGCATCAAGGTGCTTGGCAGCAAGGATGCTAAGAAGGTCTACACCGAGACCACTGCAGCTGCTCTGCGTGCCAAGGAGTGCGTCATGACAACGGTCACGACCATCAAGGAGAACGCAAACGACATCCTGACCGACGCTAAGGAGATCAACGAGCAGCGCGCTACCGATGCTGCCGCAGAGGTCATCGAAGATGCAGCTTGCGCATGCACGGAAGAAATAGCTTCCGCGGAAGAATCCACCGAAGCTTGATCGCGGGTCTATCCCGGGTCTGAATTACCGGAGAGCCGCCGAAAGCGGCTCTCTTTTTTCGTTCATCCGCTCTGTTTTTCGGAGTTTCCAATATATTGTTGCATAGAAGGATAAAGTTATGAAGTGTAAAATTCTGCATGAAGCGCGCGGGCACATGCGTGTACATCTCGTCTGCGGCCGCATGACGCTGAAAGAAGCCGACGTTTTAGAGTATTACCTGCGCGCCGTGGACGGCGTAAAGGAAGTTAAGGTCTACGACCGCACACAGGACGCCGTCATCGTCTATCAAAATGACCGCACATCCCTTATTCGTGCGCTCGCGACATTCTCGTTCGCAAAAGCCGAAAGCATGGAGCTTGTGCCGGATCACACCGCCCGCGCATTGAACCGCGAGTTTGAAGACAAGCTCGTCTTCACGGTGCTGCGCCGCGCCATGGCCAAAATGTTCTTCCCGGCGCCCATTCGCATGATGCTTGCCATCATCCGCTCCGCAAAGTACATCAAAGAGGGCGTTAAGGCGCTGCTGCACGGTCATCTCTCTGTTGCTGTGCTTGACGCCACGGCTGTCACTGTTTCTCTTGTGCGCGGCGATTTCGATACAGCAGGCTCCGTTATGTTCATGCTGCGCCTCGGCGAGATTCTCGAGGAGTGGACGCACAAAAAGTCTGTTGCCGATCTCGCGGGCGCCATGTCCCTCAATGTCGATAAGGTCTGGCTCAAGACGAACGGCACCGAGGTGCTCATGCCAATCGGCGACATTCAGGCGGGCGACCGCATCGTTGTGCGCACGGGCAATATGATTCCGCTCGACGGTAAGGTCGTTGAGGGTGAAGCCTTGGTCAATCAAGCCTCTATGACCGGCGAATCTCTGCCGGTGCAGAAGTCCGTCGGCAGCTACGTGTATGCCGGCACCGTCGCCGAAGAGGGCGAGTGCGTCATCTGCGTCGAAAAAGCCATGGGCGGCGGTCGTTATGACCGTATCGTCCGCATGATCGAAGAGTCCGAAAAATTGAAATCCACCGCAGAAGACAAGGCTTCCCGCCTTGCCGATAAGCTTGTGCCGTACACGCTTGGCGGCACGGTGCTGACCTATCTGCTCACGCGCAACGTCACAAAGATGCTCGCCGTGCTGATGGTCGATTTCTCCTGCGCGTTAAAGCTCTCCATGCCGATCGCGGTGCTGTCTGCGATGCGCGAGAGCAGCGCACACCATATTTCCGTCAAGGGCGGCCGCTTCATGGAGGCCGTTGCAAACGCCGATACCATTGTGTTCGATAAAACCGGCACGCTGACGTACGCAACACCGCGTGTCGCCATGATCGAAACATTCGGCGACCGTGAGGAAAGCGAAATGCTGCGCCTTGCCGCCTGCCTTGAGGAGCATTACCCGCACTCCATGGCAAACGCTGTCGTGGCCGAAGCCAAGGACCGCGGCCTCTCCCACGAAGAGTACCATTCTCGCGTGGAATACGTCGTCGCGCACGGCATTTCCAGCACTGTGGAGGGCAAAAAGGTCATCATCGGCAGCGCGCACTTCGTTTTTGAAGACGAGGGCTGCGTAATCCCGGAGGGCGAAGAAGCGAAGTTCAACGCACTTCCGGCCGAGTATTCGCACCTTTATCTGTGCATTTCCGGTGTGCTCGCAGCCGTCATCTGTATCTCCGACCCGCTGCGTAAGGAAGCAAAGGACGCCATCTGCGCTCTGCACGCTTGCGGTATCAAGAAGGTTGTCATGATGACCGGCGATAACCACAAGACCGCCGAAGCCGTTGCAGCAGAGGTCGGCGTGGACGAGTTCTACGCCGAAGTACTGCCGGAGGATAAAGCGAACTTCATCCGCCGTGAAAAGGAAGCGGGTCGCACCGTCATCATGGTCGGCGACGGCGTGAACGATTCTCCGGCGCTGTCCGAAGCAAGCGTCGGCGTTGCCATCAATACCGGCGCCGCCATTGCCAGAGAGATCGCGGACATCACCGTTGCGGCAGGCGATCTCTATGAGCTCGTCACCCTGCGTCAGCTCAGCACTGCGCTCATGGCGCGCATCCACCGCAACTACCGTTTCATCGTCGGCTTCAACCTCATGCTTATCCTGCTCGGCGTAGGCGGAATCATCCAGCCGACTACCTCCGCACTCCTGCACAATATGTCCACACTCGGCATCAGCCTCAAAAGCATGACAGATCTTCTGCCGGAAAAAGCAGAGGAAGAGTAAGAAAAGAAGCTTCCCGTAACGGTGGTCAAAAGTTTTCGCCAGCCTTTTTCAAAAGACTGCGGGTACTTAGGACAGCGCCCTAAGTTGCTTTTATCAGAAAGCGAAATCTCTTTGCCTACATAAAATTAGGAAGGTTGATTTGAATGTCCGGGGGACATTCAAAACGTAGGGAACCCAGCTGCATGGGTTCCTGCAAGGGCGGTCAATGACCGCCCTTTTTTACATCCAAACCCGCGCTTTGCCGCGCCGCTCTGCAGTGTCCTTTCACGCTTTATTGCACAATGGGTAAAAGGGTACAAAAAGAAATTTAAAATAAAGCGCATTTACTACTCGACAAGATGCCAACTTAGGTGTATACTGGTAGGGTGCTTGCGGCAGGAACCGCAAAAACGAACACAATATCTTGTGGTTACGCATAAATATTCAATATAAAGAAAATTATGGAAACTGATTATGAAAACCAAAGGGGCTGGAAACATGCAGCTCCCGCGGGCGGTATGAAGGAGCGGTAAGGAACATGAAGATCATTAAGAGAAACGGCTCGGAAGCAGCGTTCGATATCACTAAGATTATCGTCGCTGTCTCCAAGGCAAATAAAGAGATCGACGAGCGTCAGAGACTTACAAACGAACAAATTCGCACAATTGCTGCAAATGTCGAAGGAGCGTGCGTCGCCATGGGGCGTGCAGCGTCCGTGGAAGAAGTACAGGACCTCGTAGAAAAGCAGATCATGGGGCAGGGTGCGTTCGACGTCGCTAAGGAGTATATCTGTTACCGCTATACGCGTTCGCTTGCGCGCCGCGCCAATACCACCGATAACCAGATTCTCAGCCTTATCGAGTGCAACAACGAGGAAGTCAAGCAGGAAAACGCGAATAAAAATCCAACCGTAAACAGCGTCCAGCGCGATTACATGGCCGGCGAGGTCTCCAAAGACATCGCGCGCCGCATTTTGCTTCCGCGCGAAATCGTCGAAGCACATGAGCAGGGCATCATCCATTTCCATGATATGGACTATTTCGCGCAGCACATGCACAACTGCGACCTCGTAAACCTCGAAGACATGCTGCAAAACGGCACGGTCATCACCGGCACGCTCATTGAAAAGCCGCACAGCTTCTCCACCGCCTGCAACATCGCCACGCAAATCGTCGCGCAGGTTGCAAGTAACCAGTACGGCGGCCAGAGCATCAGCCTCGCGCACCTCGCGCCGTTCGTGCAGATCTCCCGCGAGAAAATCCGCCGTGAGGTCGAAGTCGAGATCGGCGAGCTTGGCGTTTCCCCGGATGAGGCCCAAATCTCCAAAATGGTGGAGCGCCGTCTGCGTGAGGAGATCAAGCGCGGCGTGCAGACCATCCAGTATCAGGTCGTGACTTTGATGACGACGAACGGTCAGGCGCCGTTCATCACCGTGTTTATGTATCTGAACGAGGCGAAAAACGAGCGCGAAAAGCGCGACCTCGCCATGATTATCGAGGAAGTGCTGCTCCAGCGCTATGAGGGCGTCAAAAACGAAAAGGGCGTGTGGGTTACCCCGGCATTCCCGAAGCTCATTTATGTTTTGCAGGAGGATAACATTACCCCCGGCAGCGAATACTATTACCTCACCGAGCTTGCCGCAAAGTGCACCGCAAAGCGCATGGTGCCGGACTACATCTCCGAAAAGAAGATGAAAGAGCTCAAAGAAGGCAACTGCTTCCCGGTCATGGGTTGCCGCAGCGCGTTAAGCCCGTGGAAGGATGAAAACGGCAACTATAAGTTCTATGGCCGCTTTAATCAGGGCGTCGTCACACTGAATCTTGTCGATGTCGCGCTCAGCTCCGGCGGCGATATGGAAAAATTCTGGAAGGTCTTCGATGAGCGCCTCGACCTGTGCTACCGCGCACTCATGTGCCGCCACAACCGCTTGAAGGGCACATTGTCCGACGCCGCGCCAATCCTTTGGCAGTACGGCGCAATCTCCCGCCTCAAAAAAGGCGAGCCCATCGATGCGCTTCTCTACGGCGGCTATTCCACCATTTCGCTCGGCTATGCCGGTCTGTGCGAGTGCGTGCGCTACATGACGGGCAAGTCCCACACGGACCCCAGCGCAACGCCGTTTGCGCTCGCTGTCATGAAGTACATGAACGCTGCGTGCGAAAAATGGAAAGCAGAGACCACCATCGGCTTCGGTCTGTACGGCACGCCGCTCGAGAGCACTACGTACAAGTTCGCAAAGTGCCTCCAGCGCCGCTTCGGCATCATCCCGGGCGTCACGGATAAGCCGTATATCACAAACAGCTACCACGTCCACGTTACCGAGCATATTGACGCGTTTGAAAAGCTCCGCTTCGAGTCGCAGTTCCAGGCGCTTTCCACCGGCGGTGCGATCAGCTACGTCGAGGTCCCGAACATGCAGAATAACCTCGAAGCCGTCCTGCAGATCATCCGCTATATCTACGATAACATCATGTACGCCGAGCTTAACACCAAGAGCGATTATTGCCAGAAGTGCGGCTACGACGGTGAGATTCAGATCGTCGAGGATGACGGCAAGCTCGTCTGGGAGTGCCCGAACTGCGGCAACCGCGACCAGGATACCATGAACGTCGCCCGTCGCACCTGCGGTTACATCGGCACCCAGTTCTGGAACCAGGGCCGTACCGCCGAAATCAAAGAGCGCGTGCTGCACTTGTAATTAAGTCAAAATCAAGAATAAACAGTACCGCACAGGGCAGGCGCTTTGTGCGGTATTTCATGAATAGAGGAAACCATCATGAATTACGGTGAGATCAAAAAAACCGACATCGCAAACGGCATCGGCGTGCGCGTCACGCTGTTCGTCTCCGGCTGCACGCGCCACTGCAAAAACTGCTTCAACGCCGAAACGTGGGATTTCAACTACGGCAAGCCGTTTACAAAAGAAACGGAAGACGAGGTGCTCGCAGCCCTTGCACCCGGTTTCATCAACGGTTTAACTTTGCTCGGCGGCGAGCCCATGGAGCCGCAGAATCAACGCGCTTTGGTGCCGTTTCTGCACCGCGTTCGCAAGCTATACCCCGAAAAGGACATCTGGTGCTATTCCGGTTCCACCTTGGAGACCGATATGCTGAAAGACGGTGGCCGCAACCGCTGCGAGGTCACGGACGAATTCCTGTCCCTGCTCGACGTGCTCGTCGACGGCGCATTCGTCGATGAACTCAAAGACATTTCCCTGCGCTTTCGCGGCTCGTCGAACCAGCGCATCATCGATATGAACAAGACCCGCGAAACAGGGAAAGTTACCCTCTGGAACGCGAAACCGTAAAAAAAAACCGAAAACGCCGCTCGACTGCTGTGTTTAGAACAGTGCCGGGCGGCATTTTTTATTTTTCCACACGCGCAGCAACGCAGGAATTCAAAATAAGTTAGAAATCGCTAACTTTTTCTCTTGACATTTTATATTGTCGAGGTATATAATCAAGATACCCCTAAAGGGTATATGAGAGTCTTCTCTCACAAGAATTATTTTCACAAAAGGAAGCGGTTTAAATGCGTACGTATATTTTGAATGCGACCGGCGCGGACATCAGTCCTGCTACGATCATCATCTGTGTGGTGATTGCGGCTATTTGTATTTTTGCGGCCATCAGCTATCGCAAAAAATTGAAGAACGGCTGCTGCGGCGGTGGCGGCGATGAAGTGAAGCACGTCAAGCCGCAGGATACAAGTGTGAACGACTATGACCACGTTTACCGCATGGACATCGAGGGCATGCACTGCAAAAACTGCGCCATGCGCATTGAAAACGCGTTCAACGAGCAGCCGGACTGCATGGCAAAGGTCGACCTTGCCGGCAAATTCGTGCGCATCTACACAAAGAAGCCCGTCGAAGAAGTCGTTTTGAAACAGACCGTCTGGCGTGCCGGCTACGAGCCGAAAACCGTCACCGTCGAAAAATAAGACGGAATTGAAATTCAAAGAAAAGCGTGGTATACTCTAAGAAATCCGTGAATTTATAAAGAGAGTGATGATAGAGTATGAAAAAAATCGCCAGCTTTTCCGTCAATCATGATAAGCTCAAAAAAGGCATGTACGTTTCCCGCATCGACGGCGACATTGTAACCTACGACCTGCGCATGAAGGTGCCGAACGCCGGAGATTACCTCTCAAACGGCGCGCTCCACACGTTCGAGCATCTTTTCGCCACGTATGCGCGCAACTCCGCGTTGTCCGATTCCGTCATCTACGTCGGCCCCATGGGCTGCCGCACGGGCTTCTATTTCCTTCTGCGCGACAACGTGAGCCGCCTGGATGCCCTGCATCTCGTGCAGGAATCCTTCGCGTTCATCCGCGATTTTGAGGGCGAGATCCCCGGCAGCCGCCGCGAAGAGTGCGGCAACTACAAAGAGCACGACCTCAAGGGCGCCAAAGAGACTGCCGTCGATATGCTCGAGGTCCTCAAGGACTGGACGCCGGAGAAAATGGAATACGAAGCGTAAGTCAAGCTAAGATTAACACCCAAAGCACCGTTTTGAGCCAAAAGCCAAGCAGTGCTTTTTACTTTAGATGCAGGTCAAAAATCCGGGCAGAATATTTTTGAAAAAAAGCTAAAATCAGAGTTGACAATATACCCTATATGGGTATATAATCAAGATACCCCAAGAGGGTATATAAAGCGAAATCGGAAAGGAGAATTCCGTTGGAACATACAGAAGAAAAAGAGCTGTACGCTTGCTGCAAAAGCAATGCAACCGATACGGAAGCGTGCACAGACTGCACCGAAGAAAAAACCGAAGAGAAGTGCTGCGGCTGTCATAAAACAAAGCACCGCTCCGATGAGGAGTACAAAAAACTCATCCACAGATTAAACCGCATCGAAGGGCAGATCCGCGGCATTCGCGGCATGGTGGAGAAAAGCGCCTACTGCCCGGACATCCTCGTGCAGGTCGCGGCAGCCAACGCGGCGCTCAACGCATTTACGAAAGAGCTGCTCGCAAACCACATCAAGACTTGTGTTGCGGACGACATCCGCGCAGGAAACGATGAAGTCATCGATGAGCTTGTCGCTACGCTGCAAAAGCTGATGCGATAATTTTCGGCGCATTTTTATGAAAGGAAGGGAAGAAAATGGAACAGTATAACGTCACGGGTATGAGCTGCGCGGCGTGCAGCACCCGTGTGGAAAAAGCGGTCAGCAAGGTGCCGGGCGTTACGTCCTGCTCGGTCAGCCTGCTCACGAACTCCATGGGCATTGAGGGCACGGCTTCGCCGGAAAGTATTATCAAGGCCGTGGAAGATGCCGGCTACGGCGCGTCCAAAAAAGGCGCGGCACAGAATAGCACAAGCCCCAACGCTGCTGCAGAAGATGCCTTGAAAGACCGCGAAACTCCAAAGCTCAAAAAGCGCCTCATTGCGTCCGTCGGCTTTTTGGCTGTGCTCATGTACATCTCCATGGGGCATATGATGTGGGGCTGGCCGCTGCCGAATTTTCTCAAAGACAACCACGTCGCGATGGGCCTCATCCAGTTGCTCCTCACCGTCATCATCATGGTCATCAACCAGAAGTTCTTCATCAGCGGCTTTAAAGGGCTCATCCACCGCGCACCGAATATGGATACCCTTGTGGCGCTCGGCTCGGGCGCGTCGTTCCTGTACAGCACCTACGCGCTGTTCGCCATGACAGATGCCCAGATGCGCGGCGATATGACCGCCGTCATGGGCTACATGCACGAGTTCTACTTCGAGTCTGCCGCCATGATCTTAACGCTCATCACGGTCGGTAAAATGCTGGAAGCGCGCTCCAAAGGCCGCACGACCGATGCCTTAAAGGGTCTCATGAACCTCGCGCCGAAAACCGCCGTGCTCGTGCGGGACGGTCAAGAGGTCACCGTGCCCGTTTCCGAGGTTCGCCGCGGCGATGTGTTTGCCGTGCGCCCCGGTGAGAATATCCCCGTAGACGGCATCGTCTTGGAAGGCGCCAGCGCCGTCAATGAATCCGCCCTCACCGGCGAGAGCATTCCGGTCGATAAGGCCGTGGGCGATGCTGTTTCCGCCGCGACCGTGAACCAGTCCGGCTTCCTGCGCTGCGAAGCGACGCGCGTCGGCGAAGATACCACGCTTTCCCAGATTATCCGCATGGTCAGCGATGCCGCCGCCACGAAAGCGCCGATTGCGAAGATCGCCGATAAGGTTTCCGGCGTGTTCGTCCCGACCGTCATTTGCATCGCCGTTGTTACGTTCATCGTCTGGATGCTCGTTGGGCAGACGTTCGGCTACGCGCTCGCGCGCGGCATCTCCGTGCTCGTCATCAGCTGCCCGTGCGCACTTGGCCTCGCAACGCCGGTCGCCATCATGGTCGGCAGCGGCATGGGCGCGAAAAACGGCATCCTGTTCAAAACCGCCGTTTCACTCGAAAAAACCGGCAAGGTGCAGATCGTCGCGCTCGATAAAACCGGCACCATCACAAGCGGCGAGCCCCGCGTCACGGATATTTTACCCGCCCCGGGCATCACCGAAAAAAACCTTCTCGAAGCCGCAAGTGCGCTCGAAAAAAAGAGCGAGCACCCGCTCGCCAAAGCCATCATGGCGCGCGCTGAGGAGATCGGCGTGCAGGCAAAAGAAGTCACAGACTTCATGGCAAAGCCCGGCAATGGCCTCACCGCTGCCCTGAACGGCGAAGTTCTCGCAGGCGGCAACCTGAAGTTCATCTCCACGCAGGCAGATGTCCCCGCAGATTTTAAAGAAAAGGCCGAAGCCCTCGCGCAGTCCGGCAAAACCCCGCTGTATTTCAGCAGGGGCGGTAAGCTTATCGGCGTTATCGCCGTAGCGGATGTCATCAAGGAAGACAGCCCGCAGGCCATCCGCGAATTGCAGAACATGGGCATTCACGTCGTCATGCTCACCGGTGATAACGCCCGCACCGCAGAGGCCATCGGCCGACAGGCAGGCGTTAATGAAGTCATCGCAGGCGTCCTGCCGGACGGCAAGGAAAACGTCATCCGCAAGCTCAGAGAGCAGGGGGAAGTCATGATGGTCGGCGACGGCATCAACGATGCGCCCGCGCTTACCAGAGCCGACATCGGTGTCGCCATCGGCGCCGGTACGGATATCGCCATCGACGCCGCAGATGTCGTGCTCATGAAGAGCCGCCTGTCCGATGTTCCTGCGGGCATCCGTTTAAGCCGCGCCACACTGCGCAATATCCACGAAAACCTGTTCTGGGCGTTCATTTATAACATCATCGGCATCCCGCTCGCGGCAGGCGTGTTCATTAACCTGCTCGGCTGGCAGCTGAACCCCATGTTCGGCGCGGCAGCCATGAGCCTTTCAAGCTTTTGTGTCGTCACAAACGCGCTTCGTCTGAATTTATTGAACATCCGCAGCACGAAGCACGATAAAAAAATAAAATCGGCAAAACCCGCCGAAACGAAAACCATCGAAGTAAAGGAGACAAAAACCATGGAAAAAACAATTAAGATTAACGGCATGATGTGCCCGCATTGCGAAGCCACTGTTAAAAAGTGTCTGGAGGCATTCCCGCAGGTCACATCTGCAGAAGTCAGCCACGAAAAGGGCACGGCGGTCATTCAGCTCAATGCTGAAATTTCCGATGCCGAGCTCAAGAAAGCCATCGAAGATAAGGGCTACGAGGTCGTAGACTGAGTTCGATAAAGCTTGACACAAATTTAATCTGTGTTACAATAAAAGCACTGCCTGTGTTTGCGGGCAGTGCTTTTGCATTTTACAATTTGTTCACAGCAAATTGGCTTTTTAGAAAGAATAACGGCGTAAAATTAACATAAAGCTAACGTAAAGCAAACGGATAAAGTTTCGCCCGCCTTTTTCAAAGGCGGCGGATTCCAAAGGCAGCGCCTTTGGTCGTCGTTCGCAAACGACGAAACCTTTTTGCCTCCCCAAAAACCAGGAAGGTAGGCTCAACAGTCCGGTGGACTGTTGAGCCGTAGGGAACCCAGTTGCATGGGTTCCCTGAAAGGCGGCACAAAGCCGCCTTTTCAAAAACCACACAGCCAAAGAATACTAAAGAAGAGATGAGGAAATCACATGGCACGAGAGCGGTATCTGCTGGACGATACGGAAGACACCATTCATAAAAACGAAATCAAGCCGCAGACCGCGGCGGATAAACGCAAAAACTGGTGGGATTATCACAAGGTGCACGTCCTGCTCGTCGCGCTCGCCATAGCCGTCGTCGGCTATTTCATATATTCGGTCACATCCAAAACGGAACCCGATTATACCATCACCGTCATGACGCAGTATACCGTGCCGAGCGACCTGCAAACCGATATTCAGGAGCTTTTCGAGAAATATGCAGACGACCGCAACGGTGACGGCAAAACATACGTCGCCATGAATTTCTGCCGCTTTAATACAAGCGGCACCTCGGAGTTTGAAACATCAGAGCTGCAGGCCTCGTTCGTCAAGTTCGCGACCGATGCCTCCGCCGGTGACAGCATGATTTTCGCTTACGACGACGCAAGCTATAAATACCTCGATCAGGACGATTTAGAAGGCTTTTTCGGCCCCGTAGACGGCACCGATAACGACTATTACCTCTGGAAGGACATTCCGGCGCTGAACAACTTAGAGCTCAACCACTATAACGAGGAGGGCGCAACGAAAGAAAGCGTGCTTTCCGTCCTCGGTGAGCTCAAGGTCGCCGTCCGTACAGAAGACGGCGCCGCGTTCAAAAAGCAGGAAAAGATCGATTACCGCAATGACAGCGTCAAGCTGTACGAGCGTCTTTTGAACGACGCACCCGCAAATACCGAAAATTAAATGAGAGAGCTGCACATTTTTACGCGCAGCTCTCTTTTTTCTTTGACAGAACCACGCAGACGGACTATAATAAGCACATAGTATACCATGTCGGTATACATCATCCGAATTCACGAAAAAGGATGGGATAAAAATGAAACTGAAACAACTTTTAACCGCCATCAAGTATCGCGCGGAGCAGGTGCCGGACGTCGACATCACCGACCTTGTGTACGATTCCCGTAAGGCTGTGCCGGGCTGCGCGTTTGTTTGCCTGCGCGGTGCGAATGCAGATGGCCATAAGTACGCGAAAATGGCAGCGGAAAAAGGTGCCGCCGTCATCATCGCAGAGGAGCCCGTGGAAGCGCCCGTGCCGGTCATTTTAACGGATAACACCCGCCTTGCCCTCGCATGTTTGAGCGCCGAGTTCTTCGGCCACCCCGCAGAGCAGATGCACGTCATCGGCATCACGGGCACCAAGGGCAAAACGACCACCGCGTTCATGATGCGCTCCATTCTGGAGGCCGCAGGCCATAAAACCGGCGTCATCGGCACTATCGGCGTACTGTACGGCGATACCCTCGTTCAAACCGATAACACCACACCCGAAAACTACGAGGTGCAGAAGTTCATGCGCCAAATGGTCGACGCCGGCTGCGAATACTGCGTTATGGAGGTCTCGTCCATCGGCCTCAAGGATCACCGCGTTGCAGGCTTCACGTTTGAGCTCGGCCTCTTCACGAATTTCTCCGAGGATCACATCGGCGGCGCAGAGCATAAAGATATGGCAGAGTACATGGCGTGCAAAAGCATGCTGTTCCGCATGTGCCGCACCGGCATCATCAATATCGATGACCCGAATTATACCGGCATCATCAAAAATCATACGTGCAATATTGTTACCTACGGCTACGATAAATCGGCCGATCTTGTTGCGCATGGGGAAGAACTCGTTACCACACCGGGGTTCCTCGGCGTGCGCTTCTCCGTCACAGGCAAGCTGAATTTTACCGCGGATGTCGCCATCCCCGGCAAGTTCAACGTCTATAACGCCCTGTGCGCCATCACGGCGTGCAGCGTTTTGAATATCCCCGTCACTGCCATGCAGCACGGGCTTAAAACCGTCAAGGTCAAGGGCCGCGTGGAGCCTGTGCCGATGCCCGGCGATTTCACCCTGCTCATCGATTATGCGCACAACGCCGTCAGCATGCAGAGCATTTTGACAACGCTGCGCGCCTATAACCCGAAGCGCCTCATCTGCATGTTCGGCGCAGGCGGCAATCGCCCCAAGGTGCGCCGTTTCGAGATGGGCGAGGTCAGCGGCAATTTAGCCGATCTCTCCGTCATCACGGCAGATAACTCCCGTTACGAAAATGTGCTCGATATTTTAGCGGACATCAAGGTCGGCCTTGCAAAGACCGACGGCAAATACATTGAAATTCCCGACCGCCGCGAAGCCATTCGCTGGTGCATTGAAAACGCACAACCCGGCGACATTATTGTTCTCGCAGGCAAGGGTCACGAAGATTATCAGGAGATCGAGGGTAAGAAATACCCGTTTGACGAGCGTGTCGTCATTCGGGAAATCCTTGATTCCATGAAACAAAGCTCATAAATTACTTTCGGGAAAGGACTTGTGCAGAAATGAATAAGGAAATCACACTGGAACAGCTCGCTTCTTATGAGACCGCGTTCGACAGCGACCGCGCGAACCGTATCGCCATGGATGCTGCCACGAAGAATGGCGTCAACAATGCCGCCATGCGCTTTGAGAACGCCCGCGAAATGCGCCATACGTTCAACATTTCTTTGGAGCAGGGCGACATCACGAATCAGAAGCAGAGCGGCCGCTGCTGGATGTTCGCGGCGCTCAACACCATGCGCTTCCGCATCATCAAAAAGCTCGGCGTCAAAACGTTTGAGCTCTCCCAGAACTACGCGCTGTTCTTCGATAAGCTTGAAAAGAGCAACTATTTCCTCGAGAGTATCTTAGAGACGCTCAACGAGCCCACCGCAGGCCGCCTTGTTACATATTTGCTTTCCGGTCCGCTCGGCGACGGCGGTCAGTGGGATATGTTCGCAAACCTCGTAGAGAAGTACGGCGTCGTGCCGAAGGAAGTCATGCCGGAAACCGCCGCATCCTCCTCCACGCGTGAGATCACCGGCTACCTCACCGAAAAGCTGCGTGAGTTTGCCTGCACGCTGCGCACCGCGTATCAGAACGGCGCTTCCATGGAGGAGCTCCGTGCAAAGAAGGACGACATGATGCAGACCATCTATAACATGCTGTGCATCAGCCTCGGCAAGCCGCCTGTGAAGTTCGATTTCGAGGTCAAGACCCCGAACGGCTTCGTGCGCGACCTCGGCATCACTCCGCAGTCGTTCTTCAAAAAGTACGTCGACATGGATCTTTCCCGGTACATCAGCCTCATCAATGCGCCGACGTCCGATAAGCCCTACGGCAAGACCTACACTGTCGCGTTCCTCGGTAACGTCGCAGAGGGCCGACCCGTCAAGTACCTCAACCTGCCCATTGAAGACCTGAAAGCGGCAGCCATCGCCCAGATGAAGGACGGCTTGCCGGTTTGGTTCGGCTGCGATGTCGGCAAGCGCAGCGTTCGTGACGGCGGCGTTATGGATCTGAACGCTCTCGACCTCGAAACGCTCTTCAACACCGAGTTCACCATGGATAAAGCTCAGCGCCTCGATTATGGCCAGAGCCTCATGACGCACGCCATGGTTTTCCAGGGCGTCAACCTCGACGATAACGGTAAGCCGAACCGCTGGAGAGTCGAAAACAGCTGGGGCAAGGATGCCGGTGTAGACGGCTACTACATCATGAGCGACGCTTGGTTCGACGAGTATATGTATCAGGTCGTCGTCGATAAAAAGTACCTCACAGAAGAACAGCGCAAAGCGCTTGAGCAAGAGCCGATTACGCTCCAGCCGTGGGATCCGATGGGCTCCCTCGCTTCGGTGCGCTAAATGAAAGGAAACTACTGCATTTATGAATTTAAAGGTATCTGAGATCGCCGAAATGTGCGGCGGCAGGCTCGTCGGCAGCGGCGAAAATACCGTCACGTCGTTTTATACCGACAGCCGCGAGACGACGCCCGGCAAAATGTTTGTGCCCATCCGCGGCGAAAACACCGATGCACACCGCTTTATCCCGCAGGTCTTCGCATCTGGCGCGTCAGCGACTTTTTCCGAAGAGCCGCTCGATGCCCCCGCAGGCGATGTTGTCTACGTTGAAAATACCCGCGCAGCACTGCAAAAGGTCGCGGAACGCTATCGCGAGCGCTTCAATATCCCGGTTATCGGTATCACGGGCAGCGTAGGTAAGACCACCACAAAGGAATTGGTCGCTTTAGCTGTTTCCGCCGGCCTCAAAACGATGAAAACCGCCGGCAACGCGAACAGCCAGATCGGCCTGCCCATGACCGTTCTGCGCATCACGCCGGAGGACGAAGCCGCCATTGTCGAAATGGGCGTCAGCATGCCCGGTGAGATGGCGCGCATCGCAAAAGTCGCAAAGCCGAACATCGCCGTCATGACGAACATCGGCGTGTCGCATATCGAGTTCATGAAAACACGCGAGAACATCATGAAAGAGAAGTTCGGCATCACGGATTACCTGCCAAACGGCAGCAAGGTATTCGTAAACGGCGATGACGACCTGCTTTCCACATTAAAAAGCACCCCGGAAAAGCAGATCGTGCGCTTCGGTCTCGGTGAAAACTGCGACTGGCGCGCCGTAGAGCTTGAGGCCGATACGGAGGGCACAAAGTTTATCTGTGTGCACGACGGTAAACGCGTAGAAATGTACGTCCCCGCTGCCGGCGAGCACAACGTGCGCAACGCCCTTGCCGCCGTCGCGGTCGCTGTGGAAGTCGGCGTTCCGGAGGAAAAAGCCGTCGCGGCCATCCGCACCTATGCACCGCCCGCCATGCGCCAGCAGATTAAAGAAGCGCACGGCATCACGCTGATCGACGATACCTATAACGCCAGCCCCGATTCCATGCGTGCCGCTTTGAAAATTCTCGGCGGTCTGAAAGCGACCGGCAAAAAGTACGCCGTACTTGCCGATATGCTGGAGCTCGGCGATTACGCAGAGCGCGGCCACTATGAAACCGGCGCGTTTGCGGCGGAAAACGGCACCGATGTCCTTATCGGCGTCGGCCCGCTCGCAAAGCACATCGTCGAGGGCTTTAAAAATCGTGAGAACAGCGCGTGGTTCGCCTCGAATGCGGAAGCCATCGCGTATCTGAAAGACCGTCTGCATCCCGGTGATGCCGTGCTGTGCAAAGGTTCCCGCGGTATGCACATGGATGAAATCATCCATGCTCTTTCGGAATAAGCCCGTATACTATAATATATTTAATATATATCACAATATAAAGGCAAAAGCCGGCAAGTTCCTTTTCACTTGCCGGTTTTTTGCAAAACGGAGGAAAGTTGTATGAAAACAAGATTACTGCGCCCGGAAGAAAACTGGAAATCAAATCTCACCATGGCTGTCGCCTTTGAGGGAGATTACGACCTCGAAAAAGCCAAAGAAAGTGCTGCCCGTGAGCGCACCGAAGAAGAAAAGAGGGAAGATGCCCGCAACCGATGCTTCTGCACCTTTTTAGACGACGATGAGACCATCTGCGGCGTCGTGAACAGCCGCGAGTACCTCTGCCGCTTCGACGGCGGCACGTATAAGCTCGGCGGTGTAGGCGGTGTTTCTACATTGCCGCAGTACCGCCGCGGCGGCGTTATCCGCGCTTGCGTGACGGCCTCTCTCAAAGACATGTACGCAAACGATTTCACGTTCGCTTTTTTGTATCCGTTCAGCATGCAGTATTACCGCAAGTTCGGCTTTGAAGCCGGTGCGCCGGAATACCGCTGGTCGGTGCCGTTCACAGCGATGAAGCCGCAGGATGTCGGCGGGCACGTCGAGCAGATCTTCCCCGGCGGCGATTTTACCCCGCTTCTTACCGTCTATAACACGTTCTATGCAGACCACAACCTCTCCGCCGTCCGCGAAACGTATGATAAAGGTCTCGAAAAAGCGAACCTCTGGAACGATAAGCGCTACGTATTCGTCTGGTACAATAACGAAAATCAGCCGCGCGGCCTGATGATTACCCATAAAATCGAAGAAGGCGGCGTCACATATCTTGACTGCACCCACACGTTCCAAAGCCCCGGCGGTTTCCTCGCGTGCGATGCAGAAGCGTTCAACGGCTTGCTGTTCTTCGCAAAATCCGCTTTCTCGTCGGATTACGAGAAGCTTCGCTTTACCGTCCCGTCCGATATGCACTTAGAGCAGCTCATCGGCGAAAACACGCGCACGTTCTGCTCCGTGTTCCCAAACGGCATGCTGCGCGTTGTCAACGTCGAGCGTGTTTTAGAAAACTGTGCTTGCCGCGGCACAGGGGAGATCACCCTCAGTATCGAAGACGATATCATCACGGAAAATAACGGCACATGGCGCCTGCACTTTGCCCCCGGCGAGCAAAATAAAGTTGAAAAAACCGATGCCGTACCGGACCTCATCCTCAACATCCGCGCCTTTTCTGCCCTCATCACCGGCGCCCGCGCCGCCGCCGATATCCCCTGGATGCCTGACGTCCGCCTCCTCCGCCAAGCTCCCACCGTTCCCAACGTCTTCTACCCCAAAAAGTGCTCCATGATGGATCTGTTCTAAGCATATTAATTTTATTGTAGGATTATTAGTAACAATTACGAAAAAAAGAAGAGATTATGGGGGTAATTAGTGCGTTGCACAGGATTTAAAAAACGAATTGACAATAAGCGTGTCGAATGGTATCATTAAAAATGTGTAACAATATTTATTAAGAATATAAGGTGCGTGAATATAAATGAATAACAGAAAGTTTGCGCTTTCTATGATCATGAAGTTCTCCATTTTTGCATTGCAATTCGGCTTTTTTGCCATGGTTTTGTTCCAATATTACGGCCCAAGACTTTTCCGTAGAGCAGATAGCATCGGATATGCGGTCACATTGATTCTCTATGCCATCGTATACGTAGCACTCGGCAATCTTTTCCGTGCGTTTAAAATTACAGATTATTCCATAGCAGAAACTATTTTTTCGCAGTTTCTGTCCTTTGGCATGGCAGATTTGCTGCTCTATGGCGAATTCTGCATGATTCGCCATAATTATGTAAACTTAATTCCCGGCATTCTCACGGTGCTTTGCCAGCTTTTGGCGGCAGCGTGCTGGGCTCTTGTCGGCAAGCGTTTTACCATCGCGTTCGGCAAGCCGGAAAAGACCCTCGTCATCTCCGGCGCGGATAATGTGAATGAGTTTCTACAAAAATTTGATAAGATTGGTCATATTTTCACCATCGAAAAGGTCGTTTCTGCGGATATTCTGAAGGGCGACTGGAAAAAAGAAGTCGCTCCCTATCAAGCTGTCATTTTCTATGAGGTTTCCTCTAAAAAGCGTTCAGAGGTGATCTGGTACTGCATGCAGAGCCGCAAAAGCCTCTATATCACGCCGCAGCTCAGTGAGATCACCATGGAAGGCTTCGGAGCGCGTCATCTGATCGATACGCCCATGATGAAATATGAGTACCGAAGCGAGCGTTTCTGGTACAACCTTGTCAAGCGCGTGGTCGATATTCTGCTTTCCCTTACGGCACTTATTCTGCTTTCCCCGCTGCTTCTTCTTACAGCCTTGGCCATCAAGCTCGAGGATCGCGGCCCTGTGTTCTATAAGCAAAAGCGCTGCACCAAAAACGGCGAGGTTTTTGAAATTCTCAAGTTCCGTAGTATGATCGTAGATGCGGAAAAAGGCGGCAAATCCATTCCGTGTCGCTCCGGCGATCCCCGCATCACACGTGTCGGTCGCGTCATCCGTAAACTGCGCATCGATGAATTCCCGCAAATTATTAACGTCTTAAAAGGTGATATGTCCATCGTCGGCCCACGCCCGGAGCGCATCGAACACGTGGAAGAATACACAAAAGAAATCCCCGAGTTTTCCTACCGCCTGCGCGTCAAAGGCGGCCTGACCGGCTATGCCCAAATTTACGGCAAATACAACACGAGCCCCTACGATAAACTGCGGCTCGACCTTCAGTATATTGAAAAACAGTCAATTTTGCTTGATTTAAAGCTGATTCTGCTGACAATCAAGATCATGTTCGTGCCGGAATCTACAGAAGGCTTCACAGAAGAGAAGTCTGCTCAGATGACGGAGAAAACCAAGAGTATAAATGAAATTGAAGAATAAATTCTTGATTTAATAATTGGAAGGAGAATTAGTATGCGTAAAAAGTATGATTATCTCATTGTAGGCAGCGGCCTTTTCGGTTCCGTATTTGCACACGAAGCTACACTGCGCGGCAAAAAATGCCTTGTGCTGGAGCGCCGCGATCACGTTGGCGGCAATATTTATTGCGAAGAGATCGAAGGAGTCACCGTACATCGTTACGGTGCACACATTTTTCATACGGCAAATCGCCGCGTATGGAAATATGTAAATGATTTAGCAGAGTTTAATCGTTTCACGAATTCACCAATCGCAAATTATAAAGGCGAAATCTACAACATGCCGTTCAATATGAATACGTTCTCGAAGCTTTGGGGTGTTGTAACACCGGACGAAGCACGTGAAAAGATTGAAGCACAGCGCGGCGTCGTAACAGGCGAACCCAAAAACCTCGAAGAGCAGGCGATTCGCCTTGTCGGCACGGATATTTACGCTAAGCTCATCAAGGGCTATACGGAAAAGCAATGGGGCAGACCTTGCACGGAGCTGCCGGCATTCATCATCAAGCGTCTCCCTGTGCGCTATACGTATGACAATAACTATTTTAACGATCCGTATCAGGGCATCCCAGTAAACGGCTATAATGAGATTATTGATAAGCTGCTCGATGGCATTGAAGTGCGCACTGATGTGGATTATCTTGCGAATCGTGCAGCGTATGATGCGCTTGCGGAAAAAGTCGTTTATACAGGTACGATTGATTCTTATTTTGATTATAAATGCGGTGAGCTTGAGTACAGAAGCCTGCGCTTTGAGACCGAAGTTTTGGATACACCGAATTATCAGGGCGTTGCGGTCGTCAACTATACGGACCGTGAAACGCCGTATACGCGCATCATCGAGCACAAGCATTTTGCGTTCGGTCAGCAGGAAAAAACGGTCATCACGCGCGAATATCCTGCGGTTTGGCAGCAGGGGATGGAAGCATATTACCCTGTCAATAACGAAAAAAACAGCGCGCTTTATCAACAGTATAAGGCACTGGCCGATGCCGAACCGAACGTGATCTTCGGCGGCAGATTGGCAGAGTATAAATATTATGATATGGATAAGGTTATTGAGGCAGCGCTTTCGGCTGTGGAAAAAGAATTTGCGGAGTAAGACATTATGATGGAAAATGTAAAAGTCAGCGTGATCATGCCTGTGTATGGTGTAGAAGCTTACGTTGGCAAAGCAATAGAGAGCATACAAAAACAGACTTATAAAAACTGGGAGTTTTTCTGTGTAGATGACGGTACAAAGGATCGCAGCGGTGAGATTTGTGACGAATATGCAGCAAAAGATCCACGCATCAAAGTCATTCACAAGGAAAACGGCGGTGCGCCAAGCGCAAGAAATGTCGCAATCGATCAAGCTACCGGAAAGTATTTGTATTTTATGGATTCCGATGATTGGGCGGAGTCGACCATGCTGGAAGATATGGTGACGGCAGCAGAGAAGAACAGTTCCCAGTTTGTTGTAACGGGCTTTTATATTGATACGTATTACACGGATTCGGAAAAATTTGTGCAGGAGCAGGCGTATAAGGATTGTGTGTATCCCACACAACAGGCGTTCCGTGAGGACGCCCATCACCTGTTTGATCTGAATTTGTTGTATTCTCCGTGGAATAAGCTCTTTTTGACAGAGTATGTAAAGGGCAACGGTATTTATTTTCCGCAGACCTTCTGGGATGATTTCCCGTTTATTTTAAGCGTTATCCGCGATGTGGAGCGCGTTACGGTGCTTTCCGGCAAGTATTATCACTTTATCCGCAAGCGTCAGGAAAGTGAGACTGCGCGTTACAGAAGCGATATGTACGATAAGCGCGAGGAAGAACACGGCTGGATGATTGACCTTTATAAGCACTGGAATATTCATACGCCGGAAACAGAAGAATTCCTCGCACGCCGTTATTCCGAGCGCCTTATCGGCTGTATCGAAAATGTAACAAACCGCAACTGTACGCTCACCACAAAAGAGAAAAAAGCGAAAATTCGTGAAATGATTTCTACCCCGACAGCTATGCAGTCTGTAAAGCTCACCAAAGCGCGCTCAGCCTATATGAAGCTCATGCTTGTGCCGCTTAAAATGCACAGCACTGGGCTGACGTATCTTGAAGGTCGCATTATTTCCAAGGTAAAGTCCGGTAATACAGAGCTTTTTGCTAAGCTGAAGGCCGGTAGATAACGGAGGCTGTAAATGGATAAGACAACTCCGTTTTTCAGCATCGTGATGCCCGTATACGGCGTTGCGGATTATTTGGAACAAACGCTACAAAGTGTGGCTGCACAGACTTTTGAAGATTTTGAAGTCATTTTGGTTGATGACTGTTCGCCGGATGATTCTCCGAAAATTTGCGATGCGTGGGTCAAAAAAGACGAGCGTATGACCGTACTGCATCTGCCCGAAAACGGCGGCCTCAGCAACGCACGCAACGCCGGTTTCCCGCATGTGCGAGGAGAGTATGTGTTCTTTATGGATTCCGACGACGTGATCGATGCGAATCTGCTGGAGCAAGTAAAAGCCTCTTTGGAAGTAAACAGGGCAGACGTTGTTGTTTTCGGACTTTTAGAGCAGTATTATGACCGCGCAGGTGTTTTAAAGCAGACTTTCCCGGTCGCAGTGGAAAAAACGCTGTATTTGTATACGCCGGAAGACGTGCGCCGTGAGGTTATTCATTTGGAGGAAAAAACGCTGTACGGCTATGCGTGGAACAAAGTCTACCGTGTTCAGTCCCTGCGTGAAAGCGGTGTGGTATTTGAAAAGATTACGCTGATTGAGGACATCAAATTCAACGTTTCTTATTTTGATTCGGTGTGCTCCATGAACGTGTTGAACACAACACCGTATCATTACTTGAAGCGTATAGACGGCAGCCTGACGAATAAATTTTTGCCGGATTACTTCACACTCAACGCGGAGCGGGTTTTCTTGGTGCTGGAGCAGTATAAAAACTGGGGCATGTGCACAGAAGAGGTGCGCAGAATTTTAGCCAATATCTATGTGCGCTACCTGTTTTCCGCCTTGCAGCGCAACTGTGATAAACGCTCTGCCATGAACCACGCACAGCGCAAAGAATGGCTCAAGCAGCAGTATAAAACGCCGTTGTGCAAAGAACTGCTGTCGGCGGTTCAGGCAAGCGGCACGCTTTTCAAGTGCATGGCAAAGGCGCTTTGTGCAGGCAATATCCCGTTGTGCCTGATGATTGCTCGCAGTATTTTTGCAGTAAAAAGCGCGTTTCCCACGGTCTTTTCGACACTCAAACAACAGCACTGACCGAATCTGCTTGTTTTTAGGAGAAAGTATGGAAGTTCTGATCGGATATATGATAGACGGCAGAAACAGCGGTATTGATAAATATCTTTTGCGTGTTCTGCGTGTCTTTTATGATGCAGGTATACACGCGGACATTCTCACAGGAAAGGATAATGTAGATTTACGTGCCTGCTTAGCGCCGTTTAAAGCAGAAATTCACGAGATTCCCGGATTGATGCACCCGCAAAAGCAGTATAAAGCGATGCGGAAAATCTTATCTCAAAAATCTTATGATGCAGCATATTTCAATATTTCAGAGCCGATGCACTGTATTGGTGCCAAAGCCGCACACGATGCCGGTGTACCGCGCGTGATTTTGCATAGTCACAGCACGTCCCAGAGAGAATGCAGCATAGTAAAAGCGTTTTTGAAGTCTTTCATGAATGGCAGAAGCCGCAACAAGCTGCCAAAGTACGCCAATGATTATTACGCCTGTTCCAAAGCCGCAGCAAAATGGTTGTTCCCATCGGAATTGGTTGAACAAAACAAGGTGAAAATTCTATACAATCCGATCGAAGTAGAGCGCTATGCGTTTGATTCTGCTGTACGCGCAAAAATGCGCAGTGTACTCGGATTTTCGGAGAAAGACGTTGTGCTCGGGCATATCGGTAATTATGTCACGGCTAAAAATAGCGCTTACCTTTTAAAAATCCTGCAAAAAACACGTGAAAAGCTGCCGAATGCCAAGCTGCTTTTGATTGGTGATGGGCCTGATCGTCTGGCGGTGGAAGCACAGGCAAAAGAAATGCAGCTATTTGAACATATGCAGTTTTTGGGAATTCGTGACGATGTACCGTCGCTTTTGCAGGCGATGGACGCATTTTTATTACCGTCACTTTTCGAGGGGTTGCCTGTTTCTGCAATCGAAGCACAAGTTGCAGGCTTAAAAACATTTTTAAGCGACCGTATCACGGATGAAGTAAAGCTCACAGATGATTGTGTTTTTCTTGATATCGAAAACAACGGAGGAACGTGGGCAAATGCGATCGTAAATGCACAGCCGTGTGTTCATAAGGATGTCCGCTCGTTCCGCGAACAAATTCGTCCGTTTGACTTAGACGCACAAAAAGAGGAGATATTATCCATATTGGGTTAGGGGGAGAAGTTGTTATGAAAAAACTCGCCGACCGCACATTTTGGTGGATTGAACTATTTGCCGGCTTAGGGTTTATGACCGTCGGCTTCTTTCAGGATTGCTCGCTGACATTCGGTACGGCAATCATTTCTTTAGCATTATGGCCAACACTGTTTTTATCTGCCGCAGCTTGCATATATCGACTTTTACACTTTAAGACGTACAGCAAAAGCCGTGGGTTTTGGCTGATTGCAGCACTTTGCGTAACCTATCTGCTTTCAACCTTTTTGAATCGCCGGTATGGTTGGTATGAGAATATCCGAACACTCATCATGCAGGGAATCTTATTCTTAATGGTGTATTGCTATAAGGAGAGTCGTTCCGCGGAAGATATAAGAAAGCGGCGCGTTTGGATTGGATTTTATTTAAGTGTATGTGCTGTACTGACCGTTATGAGCTTTGCTTATATGCTTCTCGGAAAAAATGAGATCTTTTATCCCGAAACACCGGAAATGCCGCTTTACTATACTGGCTTTTACTGGGGACGCCTCTACGGCGTCTATTGGGATCCGAATATCGGCGCTTTAATGTGTTGCATCTCACTTTTGCTTGCAATTGGTGTTTTCAGTAAAAATCACAACATCATTTTGCGTATTGCAATGAGCTGTTTAGTGGTGTTAGATGTGATGTATATCACGTTTTCAGATTCCCGTGCGTGCCATATTGCGTTTGTTGCCGGTGTTATTGTTTTTGCAGTGTATTATATCATGAAAAATTGCCGCAATAAGGTTGTAATTCTGTTTGCCGTAGTGGCAGTAGCACTTTCTGCTGTGCTGCCGACCGCGATTAAATCCGGTTACAACAGTTTTGCTGTGCAAAAGAGCACAAGCAGCAGTTCCGGCAGTCATAGCGGTTCGGGAACGTCGAGCAACAGCTCTGGCAAGCATAGTACAGCTACGCAATTGGTGATTCGCCCCAAAGAAACGAACGCGGCAGATATATCAAATCGCCGTATAGATATTTGGAAAAGCGCAATCGAGATATTTAAAGAAAAACCGGTTTTCGGTGTGGGGCATAACACAGTTTTGGCTTACGTTGAAGCCGAACAGGAAGACTCCTATTTAATCAATAACGACCACATGCACTTTTCCAGTATGCACAACGCCTTCTTTGATATTTTAGTCGCACAGGGCGCGGTTGGCTTGCTGCAATATTTAACGTTAGCCGTGTGGTGCATCATTGCCGTATTTAAAAATTGGAAACAGATTTCTATGCAGCTGCAAGGAATCGCACCGGCGTATTTAGCCGTTTTGGCAGCCATGGTGTGTGCAAGCTGTTTCATGTCTGAAATTTTGTATGTCTGCTCGCCGATGTCCTTCATATTCTGGATGGCCTTAGGTGCATTGATGCAGACTGTAAAAAAGGAAGAGGGGGAACATTATGCAAAAAGTGCTAAGCGTCTCAGTCGCAGCGTATAACGTAGAAAAATTTATCGAACAGTGTCTTGATTCCTTTATCGATCCTGCAATTTTAGATCGTGTGGAGGTCCTCGTGACCGATGACGGCTCCAAAGACCGCACGTCGGAAATCGTTTCCGCATATGAAAAAAAATATCCCGGAACATTCCGTTTGATCTCACAAAAAAATGCAGGACCCGGTTCCACTGTAAATAGCGGCATCAAGCACGCTACCGGAAAATATTTTCGTATGGTAGACGGTGATGACTGGGTAAACACAGCGCAGATGGGCGCTTTTCTGGATATACTGGAAAAGACAAATGCCGATATGGTCTGTGCGGATCATTGCTGTGTAGACCATGAAACAGGGCAAAAAAAAGAAGAGAAAACGAACGTTGCTCCGTGTATGGACGTGCCGTTTTCTTCTGTTTGCGATCAACTCACCGTGGCGATGCACAATGTGACCTATCGCACGGATATTCTGCAAAAGAATAACATTCATCTTGATAACTGTTTCTATACAGATGCAGAGTACCTTTTGTACCCCATCCCGTATGTGAAAACAGTCACCGTTGCACCGCAAACAATCTATATGTATCGTGTTTCGCTTTCCACACAGAGCATGAATATCAACAGCTTACAGCGTAACTGTGCGATGCACGAGTTGGTACTCGGTCACCTTTCCGATGCATATGCGGCGTATGAAAACAGCGGTACGTCAGAACCGAAAATTGCCGCATTCCTGCGCAGAAATATCGCCCGAATTGCCGGTATGCAGCTGTTTATTTATCTGACGGCGGAAGATGGCAAAAAAGCAAAACAGGCTGCAAAAGCCATGACGCAGATGCTGAAAAGCAAGAGCGAAACGCTTTATGCCGAAGTGAATTCGGCAAAAAGCTTCAAGCTCTTGACGTCTTCTGATTTTCTGCTTTTTCCGGTTCTTTCCGCTGCAAAAAAGCGGGAAGCTGCAAACGGGTGAGCGGCAGATATGGAGAACAAAGCTGTGCCAAAGCGGGTCGTCTGCTTTGATGCTTTAAATGTTTTGGCGTGTCTCAGCGTCATTGCTATGCACTGCAACGGTGCGGTGCATGTGTTCGCGGATACATATGTGTGGCGGCAGAGTCTGCTTGTGGATGTTCTGGCGTATTGGGCCGTTCCGGTGTTTATCATGCTTTCCGGCGCCACGCTGATGCGTTACCGGGAGCGCTATACGACAAAAGAGTTTCTGAGGCGTCGTTTTCTGAAAACGGGCATACCGCTTGTTGTCTGGACTGCGGTGTTTTACGTTTATTACCGCGCAGAGGGAACCATCACATGGACAGGCTGGCGCGCGTTGCTCAACAGCCTGATAAACTTTACGATTGTGCCGGTGTATTGGTTTTTTTCGCCGTTGTTTCTGGTCTATCTTTCGCTGCCGGTGCTGTCGCGGCTTTCGGATGACCGCCGCGTGCTTTGGTATATGACGGGTCTGGGTTTTGCGTCCTGCTCGGTGCTGCCGTTTGTGTGCAGCGCGCTCCAGCTGACGTATTGGGGTAATTTTGCATTTCCTATGCTGGGCGGCTATCTGATTTTTGCGGTACTTGGCTATCTCTTGTATACAACGGAGCTTTCCCTTTGGCAGCGCATCGTGCTGTATGCGCTGGGCGCGTTCGGCGCAGTTGTGCGGTATTTTCACACGGCAATTGCGTCCGTGCAGGAGGGCGCCATCAATAAGCTGACATGGGAGCACCAGAACTGGCCGACTGTCCTGCTTGCGGCTGCGGTTTTTGTATTTGTAAAATATGCCTGCCGCTATCCGCTTTTCCAGAGGGAGAAATTCGTGCGGCTTGTGAAGTGGCTGTCGGGCGCAAGTTTTGGCATTTATCTGATTCATGTGTTCATCATGGAGCAGATTACATATCGTTTTTCCATCAATACACTGAGCGGATGGTGGCGGCTATTCGGTGCGTTTGCGGTTTATTTTGTCGCTCTGCTGCTTGTAAAGGTATTGCAGAAGATCCCGTATGTCGGCAAATGTTTGTTTCCATAAAGATATATACGGTAAGAATTGCGGAGCTTACCGGATGCGGTTTAGACCGAAAGGATAAAGGTTCTGCTTATGAAAGGGAAATCCCTGAAATTAAATTTTGTGATGAACGCCATTCTCACAATGTCGTCCATCATTTTTCCGCTCATCACCTTCCGCTATGTTTCCAATATTCTGTTGCCGGATGGAACAGGCAAGGTTTCGTTTGCCATCTCGTTAATCACCTATTTCAACATGTTTGCACAGCTCGGCATCCCAATTTACGGCATACGCATCTGCGCTATGGTGCGGGACAACAAAGAAGAACTGACGCGCACGGCGCATGAGCTTTTGGTGCTGAATTTCATTGTCGGCGCGGTGTCTTACTTCGTGCTTTTGCTGGCGATCCTGTTTGTGCCGAAGCTGCAGGAGGACAGAGCGCTTTATATCATCGTCAGTTCCACAATCTTCCTTTCCGCCATCGGCATGGAGTGGCTGTATAAGGCTTTGGAGCAGTATACATACATCGCTATCCGTTCCATCATCTTTAAGCTGATTGCCATGGTCGGCATGTTTCTTTTGATCCACCAAAAAAGCGATTATGTAGTTTATGGAGGCATCACCGTATTTGCATCCAGTGCTGCAAATATCATCAATTTGTTTCATGCGCGAAAGTACATCGGTTTTCACTCAGTCGGATATTACAGCATACACCGTCATTTAAAACCGGTGCTGATCTTTTTCGCCATGTCCTGTGCCACGACAATCTATACTAATCTGGACAACGTGATGTTGGGCATCATGGCGACAAAGACACAGGTCGGCTATTACGATGCCGCCGTGAAGGTGAAAGTGGTTTTGGTCAGTCTGGTGACGTCCCTCGGCACGGTACTGCTGCCGCGTGCGTCGTATTACGTTGAGATGGAGATGAAGGGTGAATTCAGGCGTATTAGTGCAAAGGCTCTGAACTTCGTCATGCTGGTGGCACTGCCGCTGATGATCTTTTTCATGCTATTTGCCGAGCAGAGCATTCGTTTCCTGACCGGCGGCACACTGTATGAATCGGCAACCCTGCCTATGCAGATCATTATGCCGACGCTATTGTTCATCGGCATCACAAATGTGTTGGGCATTCAAATTCTTGTGCCGCTTGGGCGTGAAAAAACAGTGCTCGTTTCCGAAATCGTCGGTGCTGTTACCGATTTAATATTAAATGCGATTTTAATTCCGCAGTACGGCGCGTCCGGCGCGGCTATAGGTACGCTTGCCGCCGAGTTTGCGGTGCTCGTGGTGCAGTATATTGCGCTGCGTTCAGAAGTGCGCGGTGCTTTTCTGGATATACATTATTTTAAAATTTTTGCAGCACTCATTCCGGCTGTGCTTAGCGCAGTTTGGGTCAGTCATCTGCAAATCGGCACATTCTGGTTGCTGGTGTTTGCAGCAATATTGTTTTTTGGCCTCTACGGCATCGTCTTACTGTTGCTCAAAGAACCGCTCGTAAAAGAGATTGTGTTCGGGTTGCTTTCAAAACTTAAAAGAAAAAATAAGGCGGATGACGTAGCTTAATTGCATCATCCGCCGTAAAAGCTCGGTACAGATTGTGCCGAGTTTTTTTATCCCCTTCCCACATGTACCAAATGCGCGATGCCCGGTATGCTCTCGCCCTGCTGCGAAGAGGTTGTGGACATCAGTGCGCCAGTTGCCATAAAGAGAATATTTTTCAGCTCTCCGCGATCCATGCGGTTCAAAATATGCCCGCATAATACACCGGCTGAGCATCCGCAGCCGGAGCCGCCCGCGTGCACGTCCTGTGCCTCACGGTCAAATAGAATCAGCCCGCAGTCCTCGTGGTTGCGCAGAACGATTCCGTTTTCGCGCAGCAGTTCGTATAATAATTTTGTGCCAATCGCCCCGAGGTCGCCTGTGTAAATGCGGTCGTAGTCCTCAGGCTTTGTCGCCGTATCGTTAAAATAATCCAGCAAAGTCTGCGCCGCAGCGGGGGCCATCGCCGCGCCCATGTTCGTCATGTCGGTCACACCAAGGTCGGTGATGCGTCCCACGGTCGCGTGCCGCACTTGAATGTCGCCGCTCATACCGAGCACCGTGCTGCCCGAAGCTGTCGCCGTCCACTGCGCAGTCGGCGCGCGCTGGCTGCCGTATTCCAGCGGCGTGCGGAATTGCCGCTCCGCGGTGCAGAAGTGAGAAGAGGTCACCGCGCAGGCGTAGTTCGCCGCGCCGCATTCCACCATGATGGAGGCCATGATGAGCGTTTGCGCCATCGTGGAGCACGCCCCGTATTGCCCAAGGAACGGAATGTCCATTCCGCGCAGACCAAACGTGCTCGAAATACACTGGTTCAGCAGATCTCCCGCAAACACCATGTTAATCTCTTGCTTTTGAAGCCCCGCCTTGCGTATCGCAAGGTTCGCGGCTTCCGTTTGCAGCATGCTTTCCGCTTTTTCCCAGCTTTCCTGATTCAAATAAGAATCGAGAAACGTCTGGTCAAAGTCGCGCGCCAGCGGGCCCGCGGCTTCTTTTTTTCCGCACACCGCCGCGTGGCCCAAAATCGCCGGGCGGCGCTCAAATAAAAGCGTGTAACGTCCGAGTCTTTTCATAAGCCCTCCTTAAAACAGCCCGATGATATACAGCACGATCCCGTACAAAACCGAAGCCGAAATGCCGAACACCAGTACCGGCCCCGCCACCGTGAACAGCTTCGCGCCGAGGCCCGTCACAAAACCCTCGCTTTTAAATTCCAGCGCAGGGGAGACCATTGAGTTCGCAAACCCCGTAATCGGAACCAGCGTGCCTGCCCCGGCGTATTTCGCTATGTTGTCGTATACGCCGTAGGCTGTCAGCGCGGCGGAAATGAAAATGAGCGAGATTGAAACGCACGTCCGCGCGTCTTTTAAATCGAGCCCCAGCAGCATGAACGTGTTCGCAAGCGCCTGTCCCAGCGTGCAGATGGCCCCGCCGGATAAAAACGCAAACAGGCAGTTTTTCAGTACAGGGGAGTGCGGTGAAGCCTTCTGCACCATCGCGTCATATTGCTGCGGTGTTTTCTTTTTCATACGACCACCCTTTCCGTTTAACCGGGTTTATTGTGCGTATCAAAGTAAAAGATATTCCACATTTTTAAGATTTTAGTTGATTATCTCAAACAGAGCGTGTATAATTAGTTGCAGGTGATATTATTATGTCTAAACTCAGCATCCTGAAGCAGAAAAATAAGCGCGATGTGGATATGACGCAGGGCAGCATCTTCCGCCACCTCATCACATTCGCGTTTCCGCTTCTCATCGGCAACATTTTCCAGCAGCTCTACAACACGGTCGATACATGGGTTGTCGGCAACTATGTCAGCAACGAGGCTTTCTCGGCGGTCGGCACGGTCGGTCCCGTTATCAACATGCTCATCGGCATATTCTTAGGGCTTTCCAGCGGCGCCGGCGTCGTCATTTCACAGTATTATGGCGCAAAGCGGTATGATAAGGTGCGCGATACCGTCCACACCTCCATCGTCATGACGCTCATTTTGGCTGTGCTCTTTACGATTATCGGCATCGCTATGATCCCCTTCGTGCTCAATTTCATGAAGACCCCGGCAGAGGTCATGCCGGAGTCCTCCGCGTATCTCACCATCTACTTCGCGGGCGTCATCGGCCTTATGCTCTACAACATGGGCGCGGGCATTCTGCGTGCCGTGGGTGATTCCAAGCGCCCGTTCTATTTCCTTGTCGTCTCCGCCGTGCTCAACATCATTCTCGATCTCGTCTTCGTGCTGTCGCTCGGCATGGGCGTTGAAGGTGTTGCGTATGCGACCATCATCTCGCAGGGCGTCTCCGCCATGCTTACGATGATTACGCTGTTCCGCACGGATTCCTGCATCAAGGTCGAGCTCAAATATTTGAAGCTCGATAAAGAAATGCTCGCGAAGATTGTGCGCGTCGGCATCCCGGCCGCCATCCAAATGGCGATCACCGCGTTCTCGAACGTATTTGTACAGTCTTATGTGAACTACTTCGGCGCAGACTGTATGTCCGGCTGGACAGCGTACAGTAAGATTGACCAGCTTCTCTTCCTGCCGATGCAGTCTCTCGCACTTGCGTCTACCACATTTGTCGGCCAGAACCTCGGCATCGATCAGGTCGGCCGCGCCAAGAAGGGCGCACGCACGGCGTTCATCATGTCCGTCGTCGCAACCGTCATTCTGACAATCCCGTTGCTCATCTTCGCGCCGCAGCTCGTCTCGTTCTTCAACGGCAAAGCAGAGGTCGTCGCATACGGTTCCATGCTGCTGCGTTATTGCTCGCCGTTCTACGTGTTCTGCTGCGTCAACCAGGTCTACTCCGGCGTGCTGCGCGGTGCAGGCAATTCCCGCGCACCGATGATTATCATGTTGAGCTCGTTCGTCGTCTTCCGCCAGATTTACCTCTTTATCATGGCGAACTTCATCTCCAACACCATCATTCCCATCGCCTTAGGCTACCCTGCCGGTTGGCTCGTGTGCAGCACCCTCACACTGCTCTATTATCGCCACGCTGACCTCTCCAAGAGCCGTCTCGTCGAAGACGCAGAGAAAAAAGCAGAAGCTTCAGGAAAAAGCCGCATAAAAGCTGTATAAAATACAGTTGTACAAAATACAACAAAATTGCCCCTCGAACACCGCATGCACGTGCCGGTGTCCGAGGGGCTTTTTTCATTTCCGCAAAATCGTACTACCTTTCCACCTTTTCTACTCGACAAAACCAAAGTTTTTTCAAAAATCCATCTTTAGATGGATTACATTTCGCCCGAAATATGATATATTGTGGTTATAAACCATAAAAGGGGAGTAGAGCACATGAATGAAGTCGTCATCAAGCCATCGCTGCGCGAGCAATTCTTACAGGGTTGGGCTCAGTGCCGCGTCATTTTCTTCAGCGCGCCGTGCGGCTTCGGCAAGTCTACAGCCGCCACCGCCTTGCTCAGCAATCACAAAACCTGCGTGTTTTCGGCAGAAGACCCGGAATTTCTGCGCGAGCCCGTGCCGAAAAATGTAGATGCGATTGTGATCGATTCCCTGCCCGCGCTCAAAGACCCGGAAGACCAGCAAACGCTCTGCGCATGGATCCGCGAAAATCCGGAGCTGCACTTCGTCATTTTAAGCCGCGGCGTGCTGCCCGGCTGGCTCATGCCGTTCCGCTTTACGGGGCTTTTGCAGCTCATCGAGGCCAGAGATCTGCTGTTTGACCGCGATACCGTGCGTGTTTTTCTGGAAAAGAATGGCTGCACACCAACGGAAGCAGAGATCAACGTCATCATCCACGATTCTCTCGGCTACCCGCTGGCCCTAACGGCGCTTTCGCGCCTGATGCAAAACGGTCAGCCCTATACGCCGGAGATCGTCGGCATTGTGCAGCAGGAAATCTATCACTTTTTTGAGGATAACATCTTCAACCGCTTTTCAATGCCGCTGCGCCGTATGCTGCTCGACATCGCCCCGTTCGATACATTCGACGCCGAGCTTGCCCAGATGATTTCCGGCGACAGCCACATCAACGAGCTTATTTCCATCGTTCGGCACGATACCACCATGCTTTTAAATGCCGATGCACAGAAATACCGCTTCTGGAGCTTTTTCCAACAGTTCCTCATGTGGGAACTCCGCCAAGTCTATACGCCGCAGGAGCAGGCCGCAGTGTACAGCCGCGCCGGGCTTTACTATGAGCTGCACGAAGATTACGAGCATGCGCTCGAGTGCTATTCGCGCTGCAAAGACCACCGCCGTGTCTCGGAAATGCTCATCCGCAACGCAGAGCAGCACCCCGGTGTGGGACATTACTATGAGATGGAAAAGTATTACTATGCTATCCCGAAAGAGGAGATCCTCCGCTCGCCATCGCTCATGTGCGGTATGAGCATGCTCACGTCCCTCTGCATGGATTACGAAGCCTCCGAAATGTGGTATTCCGCCCTGCAGGAGTATGCAGCCCCGCTCAAAAAGACCGACACCGCCTACAAAGAGGTGCGCGGCAAGCTTGCATATCTCGATATCTCCCTCCCGCAGCGCAGCAGCAAAGGCATCGCAGAAAACATCGGCAACTATTTCAAAATTCTAACGGATAAAAGCTTGCAAACACCCACGTTTTCTGTCACCAGCATGCTGCCAAGTCTTATGAACGGCGGCAAAGATTTCTGTTCGTGGTCCAAGCACGATGAACTGCTCTACAAAACCATCCGCAAGCCGATGGAGGCCATTCTCGGCAAAGACGGCATCGGTTTTGCCGATTGCGCCCTTTGCGAAAGCAAATTTGAAAAAGGGGAGGATAACCTTCCGTGGCTCATGACGCTTGTGGCCCAGTTGCCCGAGATCGAGCGTCACGGTACGCCGGATATGACGTTCGCCATCATCGGTCTCATGGCGCGCGCCCAAACAAAGCAGGGCAACGCCATCATGGCGCTTTCTTCTTTAGACAGTCTGCGAACAGAGTTTGAGGAAGACAACAAGCGTTTCCTGCCGAATATTGATGCCATGCGCTGCCGTATATGGCTGCGCACCGGTGAAATGGAAAAGGCAGAGCAGTGGTACCGTACATCTGCCCCCCAGATCACGCCGCGCATCCGTACCATGTGGCGCTACCAGTATATAACGCGTGCCATGGTTGAGATCGCGCTCGGAGAAGAAAATACCGCGCTGCTCACATTGGCCTCACTCATCCCGTTCTGTGAGCGCTGCGGTCGCGTGATGGACCGCATATATATCCGCATCCTAACGGCCGTTTGCTATCAGCGGCAAAATAACGCCCGGTGGCAGGAGGAGTGGATGCAGGCGCTTGATGCCACCCATGAGTACCGCTTCGTTATGCCTATTGCGCAGTTTGGCGCCGCCGTAATGCCCATGCTGACGTTTACCGGCTACAAAAAGGACGAGCCCTTCTTTTCACTCCTTTTACAGGAAACGCGCCGTCAGGCTGTTTTGTACCCGAATTTCTTGCGTCCCATGCCGCGGCTCTCAGAACCGCTTTCGCCCGCAGAAACGCAGGTGCTCCGGCTCCTGTGCGGCAACCGCAGCAACCAGGAGATTGCCGACATCCTCGGTGTCAAGGTCGCCACCGTCAAAACGCATGTCATCCACATCCTCCAAAAGCTCGGTGTCAAACGCCGCGGCGAAGCCAAAGAAGTTGCCCAAAAACTCCATATCATCGAGTTTTGACACAAAAACTCCCGACCGCCGCAAACCGCAGCAGTCGGGAGTTCTTTTTATTTAAATATTTAATTTCAGCTTACTTTTCCAAAAATCCCTTCAGCGCCGCATAGTCCACATTCTCCGGCTTCACTTCGTCAAAGAACTTCAGCAACTTCTCAGCCAGCACGCGTACACCGCCGACGGAATTGCTTTCAATATTCAGCGGTAGAATGGGGTCGTGTACGCTCATGCGCAGCAGGAACCAGCCGTCGCCGTCGTTTTCCGGGAACGAAATGCGGATGCCTTCGCGGTTGTCCGGCGCAATGTTCCAGTTGTGCGCTTTCGCGTAGCTTTCAAGCGCCGCAATGGTGCTCTCACCATAGGGGCGGAAATCCTCCGCGGTAATGGGGAAGCGCAACTCTTTTTCTTCCTTGGCTTCCTTCAGATCGGCGATGAGACTATCGAGCGATTTGCCCTCGCGGCGCAGCTGTGCCGCCTTAATGATGATCTTCGTCACCAGATAGGCACCGTCGTCAAGGAAGTAGTTCTCGCGCAGCGCCGCATGGCCGCTCGTCTCAATCGCCAGCGGGCAGTTCACGCCCTCGTTATTCAGGCGTACCGCTTCGTTGATGACATTCTTGTAACCGCGCTTAAAGCGGTGATGCTTGCCGCCGAGTGTCTGCTCAATGTAGGTCTTGAGTCCGTCGGACGTAATGGAGTCCGTCACAATGGTGCCGCCCGGGTTGCCCTCCAGCGCAATGGCGGAAGCAATCGCCACAAGACGGTTGCGGTTGATCTCTTCGCCGCGGCTGTCCACAGCGCCGCCGCGGTCTACGTCCGTGTCAAAAATTACGCCAAGGTCCGCACCGGCCTTCACGGTCGCCGCGCAAACGCTCGCCATGGCCTCCTCATTCTCCGGGTTCGGAATGTGGTTCGGGAAGCGGCCGTCCGGCTCCAAAAACTGGCTGCCTGTAATGTCCGCACCAAGCGGCTTCAGCACGTCGTTCGCGTAAAAACCGCCCGCGCCGTTGCCGGCGTCCACAACGATCTTAAAGCCCGCAAGCGGGTGCGCATAATCTTCCGCGTTCACGCCCTTGCGGATCATCTCGCGCAGATTATCTGCATATTTTGACATATAGTCCACCGGCACCAGCGTGCCGTTGTCGGTCTCCTTCGGCGCAGCGCCGTTCTGTGCATATTCCAAAATCTCGGAAATATCCGGGCTGTCAAGGCCGCCCGCAGGCGTGAAGAACTTCAGTCCGTTGCGGAAGAACGGATGGTGGCTCGCCGTAATCTGCACCGAGCAGTCACACGGCAGCTCCAAAACCGCCATGAACATCGACGGAGTAGAGGCAAGGCCGCAGTCGTAAACCGAAGCACCGTACGTCGTAAACGCGCGGAACAGCGCCGCCGCAATACGGTCTGCGGAAATGCGGGAGTCATGGCCGACGGCAATTTTCAGCCCCTCGGCGCACTTATCCAGGTGCTTTTCGCACCAAACGAGAAAACCGGCCGCAATGCGCTCCACGACCTCATCGGTCAGGTTAATCGGCGCGCCGCCGCCTTCACTTGCAACACCGCGAATGTCAGTGCCGCTTTTCAAAGTTTTATAGGCAAACATGGAAAAGACCTCCTGTTTCATTTTGCATTTTATCCAAGCTTATTATAATACAACTCCCGTAAAATGAAAAGAGCTTTTTGATTTTTGACAAATACGTTTTAGTATGGCTAAAATCGTCTACAAACTGCAAGCTGTAAACCGAAAAATTGCAAATTTCATGTAAAATCAAAAATTTTTTCAAAAAAGTGTTGACAAAATGAAATATTGGTGGTATAAACTTAGCATAATAATTCAAGGGCACAGATGAAGAGAAGTACCCGGCAGACCGCTTTGCACAGTGAGCGGGGGAGAGTGTGAACCCCGCGTAAGCACACCGGCGAATAACACTTCGGAGCCTCAAGCCGAAAAGATGCGTATATCTCAGTAGGTGCGACGTGTGGCGGCGCGTTAAGCCGTGCCTGTCTTGTTAGAGACAGTAAAGGTGATCTTCTTTATAAGATAATTTAGGTGGCACCGCGGATACAACAGCTATTCGTCCTAAGAAATTGGGACAAACGGCTGTTTTTTTATTTGCGTTTGGACTGAAATTATTTTATTTGGAGGGAACCGATATGTGTTCGATTATGGGTTACACAGCAAAAGACATTCGTTTGGAAGATTTACGAAAGGGCTTTGATAAAACCGTTTCCCGCGGGCCGGATATGTCCCGCACACTGGAAACGCCCGCAGGTTGGCTCTTTTTCCACCGCCTCGCCATCATGGGCCTCACAGAAGAAGGCATGCAGCCGTTTGAGCTGGACGGTTCCGCCGTCGTCTGCAACGGCGAGCTCTACGGCTTCCGTTCCGTTAAAGAGGAGCTCCGGAGAAAAGGCTACACCTTCAAAAGTGACTCTGACTGCGAAATTTTACTCCCTCTCTACAAAGAAGAGGGCACCGAGATGTTCAAGAAGCTCGACGCCGAGTTTGCCCTGATTATTTACGATGCCGAGACTGATAGCTTCATCGCTGCGCGCGACCCTATCGGCATCCGCCCGCTCTACTACGGGTACAGCGAAAGCGGCCACATTGTGTTTGCCAGCGAGCCGAAAAACCTCGTCGGCCTGTGCCATCGCGTTATGCCGTTCCCGCCGGGCCACTACTATAAGGACGGCAAATTTACCTGCTACTGCGACATCGCCGAAGTCGAAGAAGTTTGCCGCGATGACCTCGAGACTGTCTGTAAAAACATCCATGATAAGCTCGTTGCCGGCATCGAAAAGCGGCTCGATGCCGATGCCCCGCTCGGTTTTCTTCTCAGTGGTGGGCTCGATAGCTCCCTCGTCTGCTCCGTCGCGGCAAAGCTTTTAAAGAAGCCCATTCGCACGTTCGCCATTGGCATGAGTGAAGACGCCATCGATTTAAAATACGCCCGCGAAGTTGCCGATTACATTCACAGCGACCACACCGAGGTCATCATCACAAAGGACGATGTTATCGAAAATCTCGAAACCGTCATTGCGCTGCTTGGCACGTATGACATCACCACCATCCGCGCCAGCATGGGCATGTACCTCGTCTGCAAAGCCATTCACGAGCAGACCGATGTCCGCGTGCTGCTCACCGGTGAAATTTCCGATGAGCTCTTCGGCTACAAATATACAGATTTCGCCCCCAGCGCCGCTGCGTTCCAAACGGAAGCCCAAAAGCGCGTGCGGGAGCTTCATATGTACGACGTGCTCCGTGCCGACCGCTGCATCTCCGCCAACTCGCTCGAAGCCCGCGTTCCGTTCGGCGACCTCGATTTCGTCAAATACGTCATGTCCATCGATCCCGAGATGAAGCTCAACAAGTACAAAAAAGGCAAATACCTCCTGCGCCACGCGTTCGAGGGCGATTACCTCCCGCTGCCGATTTTATACCGCGAAAAAGCCGCGTTCTCCGATGCCGTCGGTCACTCTATGGTCGATTACCTCAAGGCCTACGCCGAAACAAAGTATACCGATGACGAAATGAAGCTCCGCGCCGCAAAATATCCGTTCGCAACGCCGTTTACGAAAGAATCCCTTCTCTACCGTGAAATTTTTGAAAAATACTATCCCGGTCAGGCGGAAATGGTCAAGGACTTCTGGATGCCGAACAAAGCGTGGGAGGGCTGCGATGTCAACGATCCCAGCGCCCGCGTGCTCGCGAACTACGGTGCCTCCGGCGAATGATTGGAAAGATTCATAAACTTTCTCAATGTTTAACAAATTCACTGAAAATTTAACCTGATGCAACACACCTTTTTTCCGTTTAGCCCTTGTGTATTTTCTGCTGTTGTGATAGAATAAAGCCATCATAGGATATTATGGTTTTCCACATAGAACCCTATCGGCAAACCATAATGAGACTAAATCTCATATCGAAGGAGAGATGACTGATGTCCAAGATGATCGAACTTCACGACATCGATGTTCCGGGCTTCCTGTCTGTACTGGATAGCTGCGAGGGCAATGTGTATCTGATGACGCGCGACGGTGATAAGCTGAACCTGAAAAGCAAGCTGTGTCAGCTCATCGGTCTTACGTCTCTGATTGAAGGCGGAAAGATCGCAGAAGCCTTTGTGGTCTGCGATAATGAAGCGGATGAATCCAAGCTGTTCCGCTTTAACCTTTACAAGGACGAAACGCAAGGTAAGTAAAGAGTAGGATTTGCAAAGTAAGCTGCTGCAAGTAAAAACTGCGGCAGCTTTTTTGTATCACGTAAAACAAATTATGTAAACAAAAAGGAGAGACTCATGCCACAAAAAAGAACCGGTGCAGTCCGTCGCCGCCAACCCCGGAACAAAAAAACGCTTTCCGCCGTCATCAGCGCCGTCCTTGTGCTCGCGGCGGTGCTTGTCTATTATTTTCCGGAGCTTGAAACGTACCTCACCGGTGCACCGAACACAGACTCAAGCGCCCCCGCACAGCCCACCCAAAGCACCGACGCCGCCGACTGCGCCGTCTACTTTTTAGATGTCGGGCAGGGGGATAGCATTTTAATTCAAATCGGCACCGATTACAATGTGCTCATTGATGCCGGCACCCGCGAGGCGGGAGAGACCATCGAAAGCGACCTTCAGGCGCTCGGTGTCACATCGCTCGATGCCGTTGTCGCCACGCATCCGCACGCAGACCACGTCGGCTCCATGAAGCAGATTATCGAGGATTACACCATCGGCACGTTCTACATGCCCCTTTTGCCCGACGACCAAACGCCCACCACCGCTACATACGAAAATATGCTCGATGCCCTGCTCGACAAAAACATCCAAACCGAGCAGATCTCCACCGATACAAAAATCTCCGCGCCCGAAAACGCCAATTTTGCCGTCCTATCCCCGGAAAAGGACGAGATATTCGATAACCTCAACAACTATTCCGCTGTTCTGCGCTTCACCTACGGCAATATCTCCTTTATGCTCACCGGCGACGCCGAAACCGAGGTTGAAGAGAATATCTTAGCACGCGAAACGGACATCACTTCAAACGTTTTAAAGTGCGGTCACCACGGCTCGTCCACATCGTCCTCCATGGATTTTCTCCGCGCCGTGAACCCCGCCGTCGCCGTCATTTCCTGCGGGCAGGATAATAAATACGGTCACCCGCATCACGAAACGCTCGAAAGCCTTTCCGAACGCAACTGCAAGATCCTGCGCACCGATACAGACGGCACCGTCGCCGTTACAACGGATGGCAATACGTATTCCGTCTATACGTGGTCGGCGGAAAACGGCCTTTCTCCGGCAGCGTAAGTTCGCGTAAAAAATTTTGACGAAAACACAAATCTATGCTATACTGATAAAAATAAATTCCGACCCATGACGGAAATAAAGGATGGTTTTTATGCTGACAGAAAGCAAAAAGGCGTTTATCGAGTTCATGATGTCCGCAGACGTGCTGCGTTTCGGCTCCTTCGTCACGAAGAGCGGCCGCAATACGCCGTACTTCGTCAATACCGGCAACTATAAGACCGGCGAGCAGATCGCAAAGCTCGGCAAGTTCTACGCATCGCTCATCAAGGAGACCGTCGGCGAAGATTTCTCCGCCATGTTCGGCCCGGCGTACAAGGGTATTCCGCTTGCCACAGCCGCCGCCGCGTCCCTCTATAACGAGTATGGCATCTCGAAGCCCTACTTCTTCAACCGCAAGGAAGAGAAAGACCACGGCGAAGGCGGCAGCCTCGTCGGCTACAAGCCGAAGGACGGCGATAAAATTATTATCATCGAAGACGTCATCACCGCCGGTACCGCTGTGCGCGAGACCATGCCGATCCTCTACGGCTGCGGCAATGTGAAAGTCAACGATATGTTCATCTCCGTCAACCGCTGCGAGGTAGGCAAGGTTCCCGGCAAAACCGCCATCATGGAGGTCAACGAGGAGTTCGGCATCAAGGTCCACGCTATCGTCACCGTCGAGGATATCCACGAGTACTTAAAGCAGTCCGAAAAATACAACAATATCCTCCCCGCCATGGAAGACTACATGGCAAAATACTGCATCCTGTAAAATTAACAAGCGCATAAGAACACCCCGGCAAGCCATCCAAACCGCCTGCCGGGGTATTTTCATATTATCTCGACTTAATTAAGCTCTTTTACCGTCTCGCACCCTGCTTGGCTGCTCTGTGCGGCGGCGCGTTCTGCGGGCGGCGTGGCGGTTTTTGTGCGCCGCCGCACGCCGCTTTCTGCGGTGATTCTGGAAGAACCTGCTTTGCAGCAAACGCCGCGTGTGGTGCTCTGCAAAATGCTCCATAAAATGGTTTGTCTGCACCATAAAGACGACCGACACAATGAGCAGCGGGATCAAAATAAACAGCATCGGGGCGGTCAGCGGCACCATGGAAACCAGGTCCATGCAGCCGATGTATCCCACAAAGAACGCCGCCACCATCGTGCCGAACAGCGCCCCGCGCAGCGCGTTGAACGGCAGGCAAAGCTTGAACATCAGCATAAACCCAACGGCAAACGCCACAATGACCGAAAGTGTCGAGACCTGCGGGTTCGTCAAATTCAGCGGCCCCTTAAACAGCGTCAAAAACAAAACGCCAAGAATCATCGTCAGGGCAGAGGGGAACGATTTCTTCAAAACGTTCGCTAAAAAGCTGCCGCTTATACGCTCGTTGTTCGGCTCCAGCGCCAGAATAAACGATGGAATACCGATCGTAATCGAACTGATAAACGTCAGCTGAATCGGCTCAAACGGGTAGGAAGCAGAAAGAAAAATGAACAGCACACCCAGCACCGTCGAATAGATCGTCTTCTGTAAAAACAGCGATGCAGAGCGTTGCAAATTGTTGATGGAGCGCCTGCCTTCCTTTACCACCTGCGGCATGGAAGCAAAGTTGGAGTCGAGCAAAACGAGGTTCGAGACCGTGCGCGCCGCGTCGCTGCCGGAAGCCATCGCAATGCTGCAATCGGCCTCTTTCAGCGCCAGAACGTCGTTCACACCGTCGCCCGTCATCGCCACCGTGTGGCCGTGGTCTTTTAACGCCTGCACAAATTTCAGTTTCTGCTGCGGCGTCACGCGGCCAAACACACTGTATTGCTCAATTGCCCCCGCAATCTCCTCGTCGGTGTGCAGCGTTGTCGCATCGCAGTAGTTTTCCGCGTGGGGCAGGCCGGCCTTCTGTGCAATGTTAGAGACCGTCACGGCGTTGTCACCGGAGATGACCTTCAGCGTCACGCCCTGCTCTGCAAAATAGCGCAGCGTTTGCGGTGCTTCCGTGCGGATCTTATCACTGATTAAAATGAAGCCCACCGGCTCAATGTCGTCCGGCAGCACCTTGTTTTCAAGGAAAGGCTTTGCGGAGTGCGCCAGCAGCAAAACGCGTTCGCCGCGCGCCGCATATTCCTCCGTGTGTTCACGCAGCGCACCGAAGCGTTCGCCCAAAATGAATTCGCCCGCGCCCATCACATACGTGCCGCGCTCGCCGAAATACGCGCCGCTCCACTTCCTCGCAGAGGAGAACGGCACCGTCGCCGCAGCTTTCCAGTCCGATCCGCCGGGAAAGTATGCTTTCACCGCGTTGTACGTCGGGTTGTCGTCCGTCAAAACCTGCACAAGCGCCTTCAGCGGAGCCGTCATGTCCTCTTCGGTGTAGCCCGTCAGCGGGTGCAGCTCGTCCACCTGCATCGTGCCCTCGGTGATCGTACCTGTTTTGTCTAAGCATAGCACATCTACGCGTGCCAACGATTCGGTGCAGTACAGGTCCTGCACCAACGTCTTGTAGCGTGAAAGCCGCAGTACGCTCACGGCAAACACCACGCTTGTCAGCAAAATGAGCCCCTCCGGGATCATACCGAGGATCGCGGCGACCGTGCTCACAACGGCTTCGCGGATCGTGTCATGCAGCAAAAAAAACTGCTTGCAGAAAAGCAAAATGCCAATCGGCACCAGCGTAAAGCCGAGCGTCTTTACAATGAAATCGAGGGAATGGAGAATTTCGGAGTTCGTGCGCTTCACATACTTCGCGCCGTTTGCGATGCGGTTTGCGTAGTTTTCGCGGCCTACGTGCTCCACTTCGGCGTAACAGCTGCCGGAAACGATGAAGCTGCCGGAAAGCAGTTCGTCACCTGCGCGCTTCAAGACCGGATCGCTTTCGCCCGTGATGAGCGATTCATTCACTTCCGCTTCGCCCTCCAAAACGATGGCGTCGGCGCAGATCTGCTGCCCGGTCGAAAGGTGCAGCACATCGTTCATCACAATCCCGCTCACGGGTATCGTCTGCAGTTTTCCGTCGCGCAGCACAGAAGCCTTCGGTGCGGAAATGAGGGAGAGCTTGTCAATCGTCCGTTTCGCTCTTATGCCCTGAAACGAACCGATAATAATATTAGAAAAGATAACGCCCAAAAATAAAAGGTTCTTAAACGAACCCACCAGCAAAACGAACAGCGCCAGTACAAAGTTCAAAATGTTAAAAAATGTGAACGTGTTTTCTAAAATGATCTGCTTTTCGGTTTTGGTCTTAATGCCCTCGTCGGCGTTTGAAAGCCCGTCGCGCACGCGCTGCGCTACCTGCTCCGAAGAAAGCCCCTGTCTACGGTCTAAGCTATCCATCCCGTTACGATCTCCTTTTTCTTATCTAGATATAAGAATACACGATACACCACCCGAATGCAAGGATATAAAACGTAAATTTCTCTTACGATTTTGTGAATTCTTTCCTTTTGCTTGTAGAATATCCGCAAAAAACAAATTAACATTTTATGGAAAAAGTCAATTCAATTTTCAAGTCTATCCTGAAATCTATCCGAATTTTTGACACTTTTCACGATAGAGAGATAAAAACCCGTCAAAATCTGCTGTAAACAGCAAAATTCTCATTGTAAAACCCGCAGATAAAAGCCCTTGCGGCCGATTTGACTTTGCAGGAATTTATGATTATACTTAATTATCGTACATAGAAAATCAGAAAATGATATGCGAAAAGCATAGGTTTATTCATAAAGGAGAGATCATTCATGGCAGAAAAGACAGAAAAGAAATACGTTATCACAAACCATAGAAGCGGTAAGGTTCTCGCTTCCTGCGGCGGCTCTGCCGTGCAGATGACCGCAAACGGCGGCGAAACGCAGGTCTGGTGTGCCGTCCCGGCAGAAGGCACGTCCGTGCAGCTCGTCCATAAGGTCAGCGGTCTCGCGCTCACCGTTCCGGGTGAGGCAGAAAACGGCACCGCACTTGTTCTCGCAGAGGCACAGGGCAACGCTTCCCAGCTCTGGAAGCTGACCACTACCGTCAAGGGCTGCCGCCGCATCACGCATGTCGCGTCCGGCAAGGTCATCGACATCAAGGACATCAGCGATGCAGACGGCGCACCGGCACAGCTTTGGGAGTTCGTGAAGGGCGATAACCAGAACTGGGTGCTCACCGAGGTCGAAAAGGAAAAGAAAGCCCCGGCAAAGTGCGCCGCAAAAACCGCAAAGCCGGCTGCAAAAGAGAAAGCTAAGGCAGAGGTGAAAGCCGAAGCAAAGTCGGAAGTCAAGGCAGAAGTTAAAGCCGAAGCCAAGCCCGCCGCCAAAACCACAAAGGCAGCCGCAAAAACCACCAAAACCGCAAAGAAAACGAAGTAAGTTCGTTTAGCCGAGAGCCGCACCCAAACCGGGCAGCGGCTTTCTTTTTTACCCAACATTATTCTAAAAAGCGTGATCATACCCAAATTTTCACAAAATCGCCTTGCACCGCCCGTCAACAGCTGATATACTAAAGACAGTATGGTTTATCCTGCAATTTTGCGGCCAAAGGAGTTGTCTTTATGATACATGAAAAAATCAAACTGCACGTGCCGGGCTCTGCGGATTACGCAGCCATGTATACGTATTTTCTGGATCTTTCAAAAGAGGTTCCCATCGAAAAGCGTCCCACCGTCATCGTCTGCCCGGGCGGCGCGTACGCCTTTACGTCCGACCGTGAAGCCGAGCCCATCGCCATGCGCTTCAATGCCATCGGCATGAACGCCGTTGTCGTGCGCTATTCCGTTGCCCCGGCGCGCTTTCCGACTGCCCTTCTGGAAGTCGCCACTGCCGTGAAATACGTCCGCGAAGAAGGCGTAAAGTACGGCTGTGACCCCGAAAAGGTTTTCACCATCGGTTTTTCCGCCGGCGGCCATTTAGCCGCAAGCTACGGCAATTTCTGGAACCGCCCGTTCGTTGCGGAGGCTATGAACTGCCCGTCCGAGCTTCTGCGCCCGAACGGCCAGATCCTCTCCTATCCGGTCATCACGTCCGGCCCGTTCGCCCACCACGATTCCATCAAGAACCTTCTCGGTGAGCAGTACGAGCTCGAAAAAGCGAATCAGTCGCTCGAAAACTTCGTCACGAAAGATACCCCGCCCACGTTCGTCTGGCACACCCAGCCGGATGACTGCGTCCCGGTCGAAAACGCCCTGATGCTCGTCAGCGCCTTGCAGAAAAACGGCATCAAAACGGAGTTCCACATGTTCCCGGAGGGCGGCCACGGCCTGTCGCTTTGCAACGAAGTCACCTCGAACAGCGATGCCCAGCTCCTGCCGCACGTCGGCAAGTGGTTCGACCTCGCAGCGGAGTTTTTGCAGAGCCTTTAATCACCGATTTTCCGTAATCGCGAACGAATAAAGTCTTTGATCGACCTTTTCTAAAAGGCTTCGCCTTTTCGGGAGACCCCCTAATTGGGTCTCCCACGGGCGGAACGTCCACTGGAAGTTCCGCCCTCCCGTCCTGATTTTATGAACGCAAAAAGATTTCGTCGTCTGCGGACGACGACCAAAGGTTTCACCTTTGGAAACGGACAAACTTTCTCGAAGAAAGTTTGAACAAAGACTTTTAACCCTCGCTTACCGACAACTACTATTTATATTTCACACCCGAAAGGAATCATCCCATGAAAGCCATTGATTTGGAAGTCAAGCGCATCTGCGAGGAAAAGCTCGCAAACGACGCGAAGCTCTCGGAGCTCTTTAAAAATTGCTACCCCAACACCATGGATACCACCGTCAAAACCATCGGCGAAAAAGATACCTTCGTCATCACCGGCGATATCCCCGCCATGTGGCTGCGTGATTCCACCGCGCAGGTTCGCCACTATCTGCCTGTCGCAAAGCACGACGCAGAGGTTGCCGATTGCATTGAGGGCCTCGTGAACCGCCAGTTCAAGTGCATTGATATCGACCCCTACGCAAACGCGTTCAATCAGGAAGCGAACGGCATGTGCTGGCCGAAATACGCTGCGGAAACGCTCGGTCAGACCGCCAGCGGCGAATCCGACGATACCGATTTCGAGACCCCGTGGGTCTGGGAGCGCAAGTATGAGATCGATTCGCTCTGCTACCCGGTGCAGCTCGCGTACCTTCTCTGGAAAGAGACCGGCCGCACAGGCCAGTTTAACGACCAGTACAAAAAGAGCACCCTGCGCATCCTCGACCTTTTCACTGTCGAGCAGAATCACAGCAAGTCCCCGTACTATTTCCGCCGCATCAACTGCCCGCCCACCGATACCCTTACGCACGACGGCCACGGCGCGCCGGTCGCCGTTACGGGCATGACCTGGTCGGGCTTCCGTCCCAGCGATGACGCCTGCGTCTACGGCTATCTCATCCCGTCCAACATGTTCGCCGTCGTAACCCTCGGCTACACCGCGGAGATCATGCGTGAGATCTATAAGGACGAGGAAGTCGCCGCCCGTGCCGAAAAGCTCGCGTCCGAGATCCGAGACGGCATCGAAAAATACGGCGTCGTCGAGCACCCGAAGTTCGGCAAAATGTACGCCTATGAGACCGACGGCCTTGGCAACTACGTCTTCATGGATGACGCCAACGTCCCGAGCCTCATGTCCATCCCGTACCTCGGCTACTGCAGCGCCGACGACGAAATTTATAAAAACACCCGTGCCTTTGTTTTGAGCAAAGAAAACCCGTATTATTACGAGGGCACCGCGGCCAAGGGTGTCGGCAGCCCGCACACCCCGCCGGAGTACATCTGGCATATCGCACTTTCCATGCAGGGACTCACAAGCCGTGACCCGGAGGAATGCAAAGCGCTTCTCCACATGTTAAAAACGACCGATGACGGCAAGGGCTTCATGCACGAGGGTTTCCATAAGGACGACCCCTCTAAGTTCACGCGCCCGTGGTTCGCATGGTCAAACTCCCTGTTCAGCGAATTTGTCTTAAAGTGCATTGATGAAAATATTCTGTAATTAAGGAGCTGTTTTTCATGGCAGATTTTTACGCACTCGGTGAACTTCTGATCGATTTTACCCCCACAGGCAAAACGCCGGCCGGCATCCCGATTTTTGAGCAGAACCCCGGTGGCGCACCAGCAAACGTCGCCGTGCAGGCGGCGCGCCTCGGTGTATCCGCAGGCTTCATCGGCAAGGTGGGGCAGGACATGTTCGGCACGTTCCTGCGTGATACGCTCGTTAAGCAAAATGTCGATGTCGAAAACCTCCATTTCTCAAACGATACCGCAACGTCGCTCGCGTTTGTGCAGCTGTCCGAATCCGGAGACCGCGATTTCAGCTTTTACCGTAACCCCGGCGCCGATACGCAAATCACGTTCGATGAGGTCAATAAGGATGCACTCGCAAACGCCAAGGTACTGTGCTTCGGCTCGCTCCTGCTTACTGCAGAGCCGGGCCGCACGGCTGTGCCGCAGATTGTTTCCTACGCCCGCGAGCACGGTGCTATCACCGCCTACGACCCGAACTGGCGCGCACCGCTGTGGCCAAATGCCGAAGCCGGCATCCACGCCATGAAGAGTCTGCTGCCGCTTGCCGATGTCGTCAAAGCGTCCGATGAGGAGCTTGAAATGCTCACCGGCTGCACCGAGATCGAAGCGGGCGCAAGGGAGTTCTTTAAGCTCGGCGTGCAGGCGGCGGTCATCACGCGCGGCGCAAAGGGCTGCGTCGTCTGCACCCCGAAAACAACCTTAACGCTCAACACCTACGATACAAAAGTCGTCGATACCACCGGCTCCGGCGACAGCTTCTTCGGCGCGTTCCTCACAAAGCTCATGGAGACCGGCAAGCCCGTTTCCGAGATCAACGAAGCCGAGCTGCGCGATGCGGCCGATTTTGCAAACGCCGCAGGCTCCGTCTGCGCGACGAAAAAAGGCGCGATTCCTGCGCTCGCCGACCGCGAATTGATCGAAACGTGCAGAGCGTCTATCCCGCTTTTAAAGCCGTAAGCCATTTCCCGCAAAATCCGCTTTGCACGGCTGCGGCAAGGCCGTATTAGAGGGGCACATCAAGCACGGCGTGCGCGACAGCATCGAGCACGGCGACGCAGATAAAACCATCGAAAACTTCACAAAAGCTGTGGAACGCTTCTCCAATATGGGCTGATCCCGGCTGAAAATCAAACAAAACAGCGAAGTGCATGGGGATACCCACAGCACCTCGCTGTTTTTAGTTTCTCTCGTATTCCGTCTTTTTCAAATTTCCTTTTTCGGGCTCTTTATTTAAGCTCAATAGTCAAAAACTATCGTGCGGCAGTCTTCGCAGATATTCGCCTGTATCCGCACGCGGTGGCTTGGCTTTAACGGCGTGATCTCCACAAAGCCGTCGGCGTTTTTGGCGTTTTCAAATACGCCGGGCACGGTGTTCGCAAAGCTGAACGCGCCGTCCTTGCTTGTAAACAAGTATCCCTCGCGCATCGCTTTTCCGCATTTCGGGCAATTCATAGAATTTTTCTCCTCTCTGAATGTGTAACAATTTTGCGGAAGCAAACCTTACGGCTCGGCAGGGTGTTGGCTTATCTCGAGCGCTTTCTGCATTTTTCGCTCAAAGTCTTCTGCCTTCACAAGGGCAATGCCTTCACCCTTGTCACCGAGCACGATCAGCCGGTCGCCTTCCTTTAAGTCAAACATTTCCCGCGCTGCCTTCGGAATAACGATCTGCCCGCGCGTGCTGAGTGTCACCGCACCCCAAAGGTGCTTGCCCGCAGGGGCAGGGGCGAGAGCCGTGTGGCCCACTCGGTTTTGGTCGTGCAAAAGCGCGTCCAGCGTCACGCCGTAGTGCCTTGCAAGGTGGTCGCATTTTTCAATGTCCGGCACGGTTTCGCCCTGCTCCCACTTGGAGTAGGACTGCCGCGTCACCCCGGCGATTTCCGCCGCCTGCTCCTGCGTCAGCCCCTTAAGGCCGCGCAGCAAAATGAGATTATCGGCGAGCATAAGCTCCACTTCCTTTCTGCATTCAGTATATCGCTGCGCAGTGAAATTTTCCACCAAACAAACGATACATACTTCTCAATTTCATGTTAAGTTAAACTGCCTTGAGGGCATAAATTGTGCCTGAAGCTTTGGCTTCCTGATGCCAAAGCACGGTCCCTTGCTTGTACAAGACCCGTGATGCACGTTCAGAGATCCAGACGCGCCGACGCTGAAACAGACCGATATCGGCATTGCGATGGGCGGTGTGGGCATGGTCGTTATAATTGTGAAGCTCGTTTTGGATATAAGGAACGGCTAATCGCATCCCTTTCCGAATAAAACCACAACGATAGCTTGCAGAAAATGCAGACTATTTTTGTTTATATGCGCCTAAAATTAAACAGCATATCTTGATTTTGTGGTGAAAACACGCTATACTGGAAGCGATATAAAGAAAAGAGGGCGTGGAAAATGAAACGGAAATTGGAGAGTATGGAAGACCTTTTGCAGGCGGTGGAATACTACGGTTTTCTGCCGTTTTTTCCGAATGACATTCCGGGCTTTTCGGTGGAGGAGATGTGCGCGCCGGCGTATTGGTTCGCTGAAGACCGCGACGGACCTTGGGAGTGGAAAGGCCCGGCGGCGCAGACGAAGCGCTGCGCGTACGGCAAGTTTTTCCGGAAAAAAGCGGGGTTTGTCAGCCGGGAATGGCTGCCGGAGCTTGTAAATTTCCGCCGTGACGGCTATGATTTTGACGCGCGCTGTGATGACGGACTGGTGTTCCACAAGGACGAGGAGCTGTATAATACAGTCAATGCGGAGGGCGAAATTCTTTCAAAATTCCTCAAAAAGAAGCTCGATTACCGCAAAGGCGGCAACACGGGCTTTGAAACGTGCATCACGCGGCTGCAAATGCAGACGTATTTGTGCGTTTCGGATTTTATCCGCCTGAAGGATAAAAACGGCAGGCCCTACGGCTGGGCGGTGGCGCAGTACACGACGCCGGAGCATTTATTCGGGTACGATTATGTGACGTCTGCGTATAAGAGCGAACCGAAGGACTCCGAAGAAAAAATGATTGCACACCTTAAAAAACTGCTTCCGGCGACGGAAGTGCAGATACGAAAATTACTAAAGTAGTTGGGAGGAAAGCGTATGCTTCAGCAAGTTATGACAGAGCCGGGCAAGATCATTTTCCGGGAAATTCCCGTGCCGGAAATCGGGGACGGGCAGGTGCTGGTGAAAATTATGGACATCGGCGTTTGCGGATCGGACATCCACGTGTACCACGGCAAGCATCCTTTCACGAAATACCCCGTGACGCAGGGACATGAGGTCTCGGGTGAAATTGTAAAGTGCGGTGCGAATGTCGAAGGGCTTACCGTCGGGCAGAAAGTGACGATTGAGCCGCAGGTGTACTGCGGCAAGTGCTATCCGTGTCGGCACGGCAAGTACAACCTGTGCGAGGAACTGAAAGTCATGGGCTTCCAGACGACGGGCACGGCTTCCGAATTTTTTGCGGTGGACGCAAAGAAAGTGACACCAATCCCTAAAAGCATGAGCTTTGAAGAGGGCGCGATGCTGGAGCCGCTTGCAGTGGCGGTGCACGCCGTGCGGCAGATGGGCGACGTGACCGGCATGAACATTGCGGTGCTCGGTGCGGGGCCGATCGGCAACCTTGTGGCGCAGGCGGCAAAAGGCCTTGGCGCGGCGAAGGTGATGATTACAGACGTGAGCGACTACCGTTTGGAGAAAGCCAAGGAATGCGGCGTGGACGTTTGCGTGAACACGAAGGAGAAGAACTTTGGCGAGGCGCTCGTTGAAGCGTTTGGCCCGGACAAGGCGGACGTCATTTATGACTGCGCGGGCAACAACATGACGATGGGGCAGGCCATTCAGTATGCGCGCAAGGGTAGCGTGATTGTGCTTGTGGCAGTGTTTGCCGACATGGCGACTGTTGATCTGGCCGTGGCGAACGACCACGAGCTTGATATTAAGAGCACGATGATGTACCGCCACGAGGACTACGTGGGCGCGATAGAGCTGGTGGAAGCGGGTAAAGTGCAGTTAAAGCCGCTTATCTCGAAAATTTTCCCGTTTGCGCAGTACCTTGACGCGTATAAATACATTGACGCGAACCGCGAGACGACGATGAAGGTCATCATTGCCGTGCAGGAAAAATAAACGGAAAAAGACCGGGAAACACGCGCTGTGCTTCCCGGTCGATTTTATGTCGTGGTTTTTACTCAGCTTTCAAACAGCTTTGCGGCATCTTCGAGCTCTTCGATGATGTGGATGTGCTGCGGGCAGTGCGCTTCGCAGGAACCGCAATGGAGACATTCGCTTGCCTTGCCGCCTTCGCGTGTTGCGGATTCGTAGCCGCTGCGATCGACATTATCCTCGGAGCCGAACTGCTTCTGGTGGTTTACGGCACGGAAAATGTCCGGGATGTGGATCTGCATGGGACAGTCGTCTACGCAGTACCGGCAGCCGGTACATGGAATGGTGGGAATGGCGTTGAGTTTTTCGACGACGGTTTTCAGCACCTCGTGCTCCTTGTCACTGAGCGGCTCAAAGTGCTCCATGTAGGAAACGTTATCGTCAAGCTGCGCTTTGGTGCTCATACCGGAGAGCACGGTGAGGATGTTATCGAGACCTGCGCAGAAACGGACAGCCCAAGACGGGATGGAAAGATCAGGATTCTGTGCCTTCATGATGCCCTGAATTTCGTTGTTCATGCTTGCGAGGGAACCGCCCTTGACCGGCTCCATAACGATGATGGGTTTATTGTGCTTGACGGCGACCTCGTAGCACTTTCTGGACTGCACGTTATCGTTTTCCCAGTCGATGTAGTTGAGCTGGAGTTGGACGAATTCGACTTCCGGGTGCTTGGTGAGCGCTTCGTCGAGCACTTCCGCGCTGTCGTGGAACGAGAATCCGCAGTGCTTGATTTTGCCCTGTGCTTTCATCTTGAAAAGGAAGTCCCACGCGCCGATGCGGTCGGCTTTCTCGAACTTCGCTTTGTCCATGGAGTGCAGCAGGTAGTAATCGAAATACTCGACACCTGCGCGTTCCATAGATTCATCGAAAATGCGCTGCATGTCGGCTTCCGTCTCTATGTTGTCCCAAAGGGGTAGCTTTGTAGCGAGCGTGAAGCTGTCACGCGGGTAGCGCTTCACAATGGCTTCGCGCGCTGCGACTTCACTTTTACCGTTGATGTATACGTATGCGGTGTCAAAATACGTAAAGCCTTTTGCCATGAAAGTATCGACCATGGCTTTCACTTGCTCCATATCGATCTCGTCGCCGATCATCGGCAGACGCATGAGGCCGAAACCGAGCTTCGGGGTCGTATCGCCAAGATAACCAGTGTTCATTTTGAATTCCTCCCGAGAATAGTTGTGCCGTTTCGTACAACACATTAAAGTTTACTACAAGTTTGATTATATCACAAAACACAGAAATTGCAAGAAGTTTTTTCGAAAATGCAAACACTTTTTACATAAAGTGTGCAAAAGATAAACAAACTTGCAGCGCTTGACGGTATTCTGCTTTTGCAGTACAATAGAAATGTTAAGTTTAAAAGGAGAGCGAGATATGAGCGGGGAGAGACAAAAACGGATTAAGCGGGCCTTGGCAGCGGTTTTCGGTGCTGCGGCTGTGCTTGTCGTTTTGTATATTCTTCGTCCGCCGTGCCTCGTCCGCAAGGTTTTCGGCGTGCTGTGTCCTTCCTGCGGAACGACACGGATGATCGCAGCGCTTTTGCAATTGGACTTTGCCGGTGCGTGGGCGCTGAACCCCTTTATGCTGTTCTTTTTGCCGTTTGCGCTCCTTTGGGGCGTTTTGGAAGCGGTGCGGTACGCAAAGGGTAAACCGCCGCTGCTTTTTAAGCGCTTTTCCGTTGCGCTGTGGGCGGCGTGGTTCCTCTCGGCGCTCATTTTCGGCGTATGGCGCAACTTCGCTTAATTTCCTTGACAAAGCGACGCTTCGTGTGTAAAATCAAAGCATAGTAAAACCGTATGCTTTTAGATTTTTACGAAGGGATGAAAAATGGCAAAGGAAATCACAAGGGAAGAAGCGTGGGCACTGCTCACGGAGTACAACAAAGAGCCGTTCCATTTGAAGCACGGCGAGACCGTGGAGGGCGTGATGCGTTGGTACGCGGAAAAGCTCGGCTACGGCGATGAAGTCGATTTTTGGGGCATTGTGGGGCTTTTGCACGACCTCGACTTCGAGCAGTTCCCGGAGCAGCACTGCATTAAATCGCAGGAGATCATGCGCGAGCGCGGGCTTAGCGAGCGCCTTATCCACGCAACGGCGAGCCACGGCTATTTGCTGACGGTGGACATTGCGCCCGAGCACGAGATGGAAAAGGTGCTGTACGCCGTGGACGAGCTGACGGGGCTCATCGGTGCGGTGGCGCTGATGCGTCCGTCGAAAAGCACGCTCGACTTGGAGCTTAAATCCGTAAAGAAAAAATACAAGGCGCTCAACTTTGCCGCGGGCTGCTCCCGTGAGGTCATTCAGCGCGGTGCAGATATGCTGGGCTGGACGCTCGACGACCTCATTTCCGACACGATCCTTGCGATGCGCACGCTGGAAAAGCCGCAGGCGGAGTGAGCGACACCGAATTTAAAGAAAGGCGGAATTTCATGACCGCAAATGAAATTAACGCTTTGGTCGACCGTCTGCGCGAGCAGCGTAACCTCAGCGATGCGGAATTTAAGACGATTTTGGAGACCGATGCCTATGACGCGGCGCTGCAAAAGGCCGCGGACGAGGTGCGCCGCACGCACTACGGCACGGACGTGTACGTGCGCGGACTCATTGAGTTTACGAATTACTGCAAAAATAACTGTTACTATTGTGGCATCCGTCGGGATAACCGAAACGTGACGCGATACCGTTTGACGAAAGAGGAGATTCTTTCCTGCTGCGCGGAGGGGTACGACCTCGGCTTTCGCACGTTCGTTTTGCAGGGCGGCGAGGACCCGTTTTACACGGATGATCTCATCTGCGAGATCGTCGCGGCCATCCATGCGCAGCACCCGGACTGCGCCATTACGCTTTCCATCGGCGAAAAGAGCCGCGAAAGCTACCGGAAGTATTTTGATGCGGGCGCAAACCGCTATCTTTTGCGTCATGAGACGGCCGATCCCGAGCATTACGGCAAGCTGCACCCGAATGAATTGAGCGCTTTACACCGGCAAGCATGTCTTTTTGATCTAAAGGACATCGGGTATCAGGTAGGTTCCGGCTTTATGGTGGGTTCGCCGTATCAGACGACGGAGAATCTTATTTCTGACCTGCGCTTTTTGCAGAAGTTGCAGCCGGACATGATCGGCATCGGGCCGTATATCACGCACGCGCAGACGCCGTTTGCAAACGAAAAGAGCGGCTCGCTCGAGTTGACGCTGCGGCTCCTCTCAATATTACGTTTGTTGTTTCCGTATGCGCTTTTGCCGTCTACGACGGCGCTTGGCACCATTCACCCGCAAGGGCGCGAGCTGGGGCTGAAGGCGGGCGGAAATGTTGTGATGCCGAACCTTTCGCCGGTGCGCGTGCGAAAGCTTTATGAGCTGTATGAGAACAAGATCTGTACAGGGGAAGAGGCCGCGCAGTGCCGCGGGTGTCTGGAGCAGCGCGTGAAGTCGGCAGGCTATGAGATTGTCACCGCGCGCGGCGATGTGAAACGATAACGAAAGGGTTTTACCGAAACTATGTGTAAAAAAGCGATCATAGCCATGAGCGGCGGCGTGGATTCCAGTGTGGCGGCGCTGCTTATGAAAGAAAAGGGCTACACCTGCATGGGCGCGACCATGAAGCTGTACCAGAATGAGGACATCGGTCTGCGTCGCGAGCATACCTGCTGTTCGCTTGATGATGTAGAGGACGCGCGCAGTGTGGCGTATGCGCTTGACATGCCGTACTATGTGTTTAATTTTGCCGACCGCTTCAAAACGGATGTTATCGACAAGTTTGTGCACTCTTATGAAACGGGTGTGACGCCGAACCCGTGCATCGATTGCAACCGCTATTTGAAGTTTGATAAGCTGTTTCAGCGCATGGTTGAGCTGAATTATGATTATGTTGTCACGGGGCATTACGCGCAAATTGATTTTGACGAAAATACGGGGCGGTATCTCCTGAAAAAGGCCGTTGACCACAACAAAGACCAGAGCTATGTGCTGTGGTCGCTGACGCAGGAGCAGCTAAAGCACGTGCAGTTCCCGCTCGGCGGCATGGAGAAGTGTGAAGTGCGCGCGCTTGCGGAGGCGCACAATTTTATCAATGCGCGTAAGCACGACAGTCAGGACATCTGCTTTGTGCAGAACGGCTCATATGCCGATTTCATCGAGCAGTACACGGGCAAAACGTACCCGCCCGGGGATTTTGTGGACACAGATGGCAACGTGCTGGGGCAACACCGCGGCGTGATCCGCTACACGATCGGCCAGCGCAAGGGTCTGGGGCTCGCACTGCCGGCACCGCTGTATGTGAAATCGGTGGATATTGAAAAGAACACCGTGACGCTAAGCCCGGAAAGCGAACTTTTCAAAAAGGAGCTCACAGCGAGCGGCATTAATTTGATTTCCGTCGCGGAAATCAAGGAGCCGATGCACATTAAGGCGAAGGTGCGCTACCGCCAGCCCGAGCAGTGGGCGACCGTGACGCAGACAGGACCGGACAGCCTGAAGGTCGTCTTTGACGAGCCGCAGCGCGCCATCACCTGCGGGCAGTCCGTCGTGCTGTACGACGGCGACCGCGTTTTGGGCGGCGGGACGATTGATTCGGTGAAATAAAAAAGCCTGAACAAGCGCTGCTTGGGTATTGTTTTGTGGGGAGGAAAACTCAAATGAATGATGCGAAGAAGCTTTTGGCGGATATGAAAGCGCTGGGAATCAAAGAGGGTGAGACGATTTTGGTGCACGCATCGATGAAGGCGTTGGGGACAAAGGAGACGCCGGAGACGGTGCTCGACACGTTGCAGGCGGCGCTTGGCGACGACGGCACGCTTTTGCTGCCTGCGCTGACGTATGAGAACGTCACGCCGGAGCACCCGGTGTTTGACGCGGACAAAACCGTGCCGTGCATCGGGCTTTTGCCGCGCACGTTCTGGAGAATGCCGGGCGTGGTGCGCAGCGTGCACCCGACGCACTCCGTTTGTGTGCGCGGCAAGCGTGCTGCGGAGCTGACAGCATTGCATGGAGAGGACATCACCCCGGTGGGGAAGAACTCGCCGTTTATGAAGCTGCCGGAGATCGGCGGACGGCTGCTGTTTATCGGCGAGGTGCTTGACTGCTGCACGTTTATGCACGGCGTGGAGGAGCGCTTCGGCACGGACTACGTCTTGACGAAGGAGAAGATCCGCTACGTTGTGAACGGCGAGGAAAAGTACATGTACGGCCACGATTTTAAGGGCTTGGAGACGACGTACCGCCGCGTGAAGGAGATTCTGGACCCCGCGAAAAATGAGATCGTCACAGGGAAGATCGGCGACGCGGCGTGCTACCTCATCGACGCGAAAGCGCTTTTGAAGCGCGCGGAGGAAAAGCTGCGGGAGAACCAACACTGGTTTGTGGTGCCGCGGGAGTAAAACCAAACAGGCATAAAGAAACGACCCGAGACGGAGAAAAAATTCCGTTTGCGGGTCGTTTTTGGGTGTTGTGAAATTTGAAAACTCAGCCTAAGTCGATGGAGCGCTGGGCGCAGGCGTTCAGCTTCATGCCGGCGGTATGGCCGGCGAGATATTCGTAGTAGGCCTGTGCGCCGACCATGGCGGCGTTGTCGCCGGTGAGAGAGAGGTCGGGCATATAGAGCGTGCGGCCGGTACGCTTGCATTCTTCCGTGAGGCGGCGGCGCAGGAGCGCGTTTGCGGAGACGCCACCCGCGATGACGAGCTTTTTATGGCCGGTCTCGTCTGCGGCGTGCAGAAAGTTGCGCACGAGGCAATCGACAACGGCCTTGCGGTAAGAGGCGGAAAGATCGGCGATGTTGACGGTCTGGCCCTTTTGCTCGGCATTATGCAGAATGTTGATGACGGCGGTCTTGAGGCCGGAGAAGCTGAAATCGAGCGGGGCGCCGTCTACGGTCGGGCGCGGGAGCTTGAACGCTTTGTCGTTGCCGGTCTCAGCGAGTTTATCCATGGCGATGCCGCCGGGATAGGGCATGCCCATGGCGCGCGCAGCCTTATCGAACGCTTCGCCCGCGGCATCGTCACGCGTTTTTCCGAGGATGCGGAGCTTTGTGTAGTCCGTCACTTCGATGATGTGCGTGTGGCCGCCGGAGACGACAAGGCACAGGAACGGAGGCTCGAGTTCCGGGTTCGTGATGTAGTTTGACGCGATGTGGCTGCGCAGGTGGTGCACCGGGATGAGCGGTAAATTTGCAGAAAGAGAGAGGCCTTTCGCGAAATTTACGCCGACGAGCAGCGCACCGATGAGCCCCGGCGCGTAGGTGACGCCGATGGCATCGAGGTCGTCTACGGTGAGCTCGGCGCGCTCGAGTGCTTCACGCACGACGCCTACGATAGCTTCGCTGTGGCGGCGCGAGGCGATCTCCGGCACGACACCGCCGTATAACTTGTGTTCTTCTACCTGCGTTGCGACGACGCTGGAAAGCACGCGGCGGCCGTTTTCTACAACGGCTGCGGCGGTCTCATCGCAGGAGCTTTCAATGGCTAAAATTTTCATTTTTCTATCCTTTGGTCTTTGATTTGCGGGGTGAACCGCGGAAATATTCGGCTCAGTCGAGACCGATGAGCAGTTCTTTGAGCGCATCGGAAACAGGCGCGCCGTATTCGCTCACCTGCCAGCTTTCGGCAAAGCGAACGGTTTTTGCAAATTCTGCGCCGTACTGGCGGGTGAGGCACGCGAGCACGTCCTCGTCCACGTCGCCGCGGTCCCAGTTGAACGTACTGCGCAGGTACTCTACGCGCTCCTCGTGCGTTTTACCGGCGAGATCCACGTGGTCATCTGCCCACGGAAGCCAATCGAGAAACTGGGAGGCGTGGCAGCACTCGACGTGAAACAGCGTTTCGCGGTCGTCATCCGCCGGGCGGGCGAAATCGGAGCGGAACGGTTTGGGGTCGGTGAAGCCGTCTGCCCAGTAAAGAATGGTCGGCGTTTTGCGCAGCACGGGGGTATCCGGGCAAATAGCGGGCACGCCCATGAGATACGAGCAATCCTGCACGAGCTGGCCCGTAGCGCGGTGGTCGGGGTGATAATCGCACGCGCGGTTCGTGAAGATGACGTCCGGCTTAAAATTGCGGATGGTGCGCATGAGCGTTTCGCGCGCTTCGAGCGACGGGGTCAGGCGGCCGTCGTCGAACGGCAGAATTTCATAGGTGGCGCCGAGGTAGGCAGCGCTTTTTTGTGCTTCTGCCACGCGCGTTTTGATGAGTTCTTCGCCGCGCATGGTCTGGTGGCCTGCGTTGCCGGTCGTCATGGAGACAAAGCGGACAATGCAGCCCTTTGAAACCAAGCGCTTTGTGATGCCGCAGGTGCAGATATCGACATCGTCCGGGTGTGCGCCGATCATCATGGCGCGTAAAGGTTCTGACATAATAAGCCCTCCCAAGAGAAAATGAGATCAATACAACCGCCGCGGCTGTTCCGCGACTTTTCTCATTTATTTTAGCACAAGGCAGGCGCGAAAACAAGCCCGCACAACGTGCAAAGCGAGGAAAATGCGCGGGGATGAAAATTTTCTCTTTACTTTTTGAAAACCGTGTGCTATACTCCGTTTTAACAAGCGATGAAGAGTGACAGTAGGGATCCGGGAATGGCACAGAGAGCCCCGTAAGCTGCGATGGGGTGCAGGAACGGATCACCGAACAAAGCCTTGGAGCTGCATACCGACTGCGTTTTTGCGCTGAGACTATGCCGGGCGTGCCCGTTACAGCACAGGAGTATCGATGTTTTCCGTACTTTTCCTGCGGCGAAGTCTGTACTTGCAAAGGCGTGCGTCGTGAGGCGCGGGCAAACTAAGGTGGTACCACGGGTTATTGTATCCCGTCCTTGGAAACTGAACCGCACCAGATTATGCGGACAGCACTAAAAGCCCCCATGTAGGATATTGAGTTTTAAGCGGAGTGGCGCAGCGACAGCGGTGCCACTCCCGTTTTTGTTTGGATGCGTTCGTGGTTATAGAAGTAAATATACCTGTCGATCAGTTCGTTTGCTTCTTGGAACGTCTTTGGCTTGTGGCGGTAGATGCACTCTGTTTTCAGAATGGAGAAGAAATTTTCTGCCATGGCATTGTCATAAGGATTTCCTTTCCTTGACATGGACGGCGTTATGCCGTAAGATTGTGTTAGCTTGAAGTATGCTTGCGATGTGTATTGAAAGCCTTGGTCGCTGTGGAGCTGCAACTCCGCAGCGACTTTCTCTTTCTTCATTGCCAGACGAATCGTGTCCAGAACAAGATTCACAGTCTGCCGACTTGCAGTCTTGTAGGCCACAATACTGTTGTCATACAGATCTCGGATCATGGACAGATATAAAATGCCTTCTTTTGTGTGGATGTAAGAAATGTCCGTGACCCATTTCTCGTTTGGCCTGACCGCCCGGAACTGTCTGTTCAACAGATTTTCGTATTTGTGTACCTGCTGACCAAGATTTACCCATTGGCGGCGTCGGCGAACCTCAGACAATAATCCATATTTTTTCATGATTCTGAGCACAGTCTTCGGATCTCTTTGAATATTTCTGCCTTTTAACCACTTCCATACACGTCGATAGCCATAGGTCTTATCTGTCCTGCGCTGACATTCCTCGATTTCCTTTGCCACAACAGCATCGCGATCCGTCTCTCCCAGACGCTTTTTAAAGCAGTAGTAACCACTTCTGGATACCCCGAAGAATTTGCACATAACAGATATTGGGTATTCTCCCCGGTGACGGTGAATGACGGCGTACTTTGCCTTTGGCCTCACTTCCTTTCTGTGGACTGCAGAAAATCCTGCAGTAATTTCACTTCCATCTTGAGCCGCTTATTCTCATACTTATATTCCTGCAGCGTCTTTGCAGGCTTCCTGCCACGAAACTTCGGCGCACCCTTGGCGGCTTTTTTGCGTTGCCGCTTCAGCAGATTGTGAACCGGACGGTCTCCCTCCAAGCCAAGTTCCGCTTCGATTTCCCTGTGGTTCTTCCCTGATTCTAACATCTTTTCTATGGTCGGTAGTAGAACCTGCATATTGGTGTATCTTCGTTTGCTCATAATGAATCCCCCCTGATGTACTTATTATCCTACATCAGGGGGGATTTTGTCTATTGTCCTGTTTTACTGGTTCTGTTCAAAAGTGAACGGGATTTTTTACGCTCTAAATTTCCCGCCCGATGAAAATAACAGCACGAAAGGGTGTAGAAAATGAGCGAAAACACGTTATTGGAAGCAAGAAAGGCAAAGTTTCATTATGTACGGGAGCACGTGAACCCGTACCCGGAGCGCTATGCGCAAACGCATGAGCTGTGCGAGGCGGCAAAGCTGCCGGACGGGGTGCAGGACGTGTGCGTTGCAGGGCGTGTGACAGCCATTCGACGCATGGGGAAGCTCTCGTTTGTGACGCTCTCCGATATGGAGGGCAAGCTGCAAATTGCCGTGATGCGCGACGAAGTGGGCGAGGACACGTATGACTTTTTCAAGAGGGGCTTTGACGTAGGCGACTTTATGGGCGCGGAGGGCGAGATGTTCACGACAAAGGTGGGCGAAAAGACGCTGCGCGCGAAGTGCATCACGTTTTTAGGCAAGGCGTTCCGTCCGCTGCCGGAGAAGTTCCACAGTATTCAGGACACAGAGCTTTGTTGGCGCAGGCGGTACCTCGATTTGTGCATGAACGGGGAAACGCGCAGGCGGTTCCTTTTCAAGTCGCAGCTTGTGCGGGAGATTCGGCGGTATTTGGAGGACAACGGCTACATCGAAATTGAAACGCCGGTGCTCATCGATCATCCGTCCGGCGCGACGGCGCGGCCGTTTGTTGCGCACCACAATGCGCTTGACATGGACGTTTATCTGCGCATTGCGCCGGAGACGTATTTGAAGCGTGCCATTGTGGGTGGGTTTACGAAGGTGTTTGAGTTTGCGCGGTGCTTTCGGAATGAAGGCATGGACACGACGCATTTGCAGGATTTTACGATGCTGGAGGGCTACTGCGCGTACTATAACTACCGCGACAACATGCGCTTTTTGCAGGACATGCTGCAAACGGTCATCACGAAGATTCGGGGCAGCGCGGTCATCTCCATTAACGGCACCGAGATCGATTTCGGCGCGGAATGGGCGGTGGTGACGTTCCGCGAGCTCATTTTAAAGGACTGCGGCATTGACATTGACGAGTTTAAGACGGCGGAGGCTTTATTGCAGGAAATTGAAAGCCGACACATTGAATTAAACTCCACCGACGACCCGAAGAAGCTTGGGCGCGGAAACCTCATCGATTTATTATACAAGAAGGTGAGCCGCCCGAAGATGATCGCGCCGACGTTTCTCATTGCGCACCCGACGGACTTGTCGCCGCTGGCGCGCGCGAATGATGATGATCCGGAGATTACGGACCGCTTTCAACTTGTCATCAACGGCGCGGAGATCATCAACGCGTACTCGGAGCTTGTGGACCCCAATGAGCAGCGCCGCAGACTGCAAATTCAGGCGCAGAGCCACGCGGACGGCGACGAGGAAGCTATGGTGATGGATGACGACTATTTGACGGCGATGGAATACGGCATGCCGCCCATTTCCGGCTGGGGCATGGGCATTGACCGCGTTTTGCAGGTTTTGCTCGGCACGAGGAATATCCGCGACACGGTGATGTTCCCACTGATGCGGCCGGAACCGTAAGCGGAAAAAACAGCGAAATTCTGCATTTTCAAATTGCGTTTCCTGCATTTTTATGCTATACTTTAACGGTATATCAATGAAAATATGAAACCGATACAGAAAGTGATGACTTATGAGAATTTCCGATATTTTGAAGACCAACAAGGTGACGGTCTCTTGCGAGATGTTCCCGCCGAAGCCGGGCAAGCCATTGGAAAACACACAGCAGGTGGTGCATGAGATCGCGGCACATAAGCCCTCTTTTATGAGCGTGACCTACGGCGCGGGCGGCTCCAACTCCAAAAACACACTGTCCATTGCAGAAGAGGTGCAGAAAAGCGGCGTTACGGCGCTGGCACATTTGACGTGTGTGGGACAGGACGAAGAGAACCTCAGAGCGTCCATCAATGCGTTTAAGGCGAGCGGCATTGAGAATATTCTGGCGCTGCGCGGCGATATTCCGGAGGGTGATACGGCGCCGCAGACGTTCCCGCACGCGAGCGACCTCATCAATGCCATTCGCCGCGAGGGTGCGGATTTCTGCATCGGCGGCGCATGTTACCCGGAGGGACACCCGGAATCGTACAACAGCGACGCGGATATTGACGGCGTGCGCCGCAAGGTGGAAAGCGGCTGCGAGTTTTTAACGACGCAGATGTTCTTTGACAACAACATTCTTTATAATTATATGTTCAAGCTCCTGCGCCACGACATTCGCGTGCCGGTCATTGCGGGCATTATGCCGGTGACGAACGCGAAGCAGATTAAGCGCATCATGAGCCTTTCGAGTTCTTCTATGCCGACGCGCTTTAAGGCGATCGTCGATCGTTTTGCGAACAACCCGGAGGCGATGAAGCAGGCGGGCATTGCGTACGCGACCGAGCAGATTATCGACCTCATCGCGAATGACGTGACGCATATTCATATCTACACGATGAACCGCCCGGACATTGCGGGCAGCATCATGACGAACCTTTCAAAGATCATTGACGGCTATGAAGCTGAATGAGAAAGAGGCGCTGCGCTATCTTGGCTTTCGCGGGAAGCCGGCCGATGCAGACACCGATGAGATGATTCGCGAGATCGGCGGCGAGATGCTGCGCACGCTCATGCCGAAATGCGTATATAAAAGATACGACATAAAAGTACTTGAGAACGCGGTGGAGCTGGACGGCTGGCGCATCGAGAGCATAAAGCTTTCACGCCATTTACGCGGCTGCAAGGCAGCGTATTTGTTTGCGGCGACGCTGGGTTTGCAGGCCGATATGATGATACGGCGGTTATCCGCGCTCAATATGGCGCGCGGCACGGTGGCGCATTCCGTTGCGAATGCGCTCATTGAAGACTACTGTGACGAAATGCAGGCGCAGATCGCGGAAAAGGAAGCCGCAGCGGGCTTATTTTTGAAGCCGCGCTATTCGCCGGGGTACGGCGACTTTGCGCTCGAAAGCCAAAAAGAGATCTTTGCGCGGCTGGAATGTGCAAAGCGCATTGGGCTGACGCTGACGGACACCATGCTGATGGTGCCGTTTAAATCCGTGACGGCGGTCATCGGCGTGACGGACGCGCCGACATGCACATACGTAAAGTGCCGCGGCTGCGCGAACACCGACTGCGAGTTCCGCGAAATCTGACGCGCAGAGAAAGGGAGAAAATTTATGCATCCTGTTATAGGACGATTCGGAAAATCTGTTGTCATTGTGGACGGCGGCATGGGCACACTTTTGCAGGCAAACGGCCTTATGGGCGGCGAGCTGCCGGAGCTTTGGAACCTGACACACCCCGAGGTGCTTTTGAAAATTCAGTCCGACTACGTGAACGCGGGCTGCGATATTTTGACGGCGAACATGTTCGGCGCGAACCGTTTAAAACTGGAAAAGACGGGCCACACCGTGCAGGAGGTCGTCTCACAGGCATTGAAGCTTGCACACACGGCGAGCGGCGGCAAGGCGGCGGTGGCGCTCGACATCGGCCCCTCCGGCAAGCTTTTGAAGCCGTTCGGTGATTTGGCGTTTGATGACGCGTACGAGCTTTTTAAAGAGGAAATTATCGCAGGCAGGGACAACGCCGACCTCGTGATCATCGAGACGATGAGCGACGCCTACGAAGCGAAGGCGGCGCTGCTGGCGGCAAAGGAAAACTGTGACCTGCCAGTCGTTGTAACGTTTACGTTTGACAGCACGGGAAAGCTCTTGACGGGCAGCAACATCCCGGCGGCGCTGCTGCTGGCGGAGAGCCTCGGTGCGGACGCGGTGGGCATCAACTGCAGCCTCGGCCCGGAGCAGATGGAAAGCTTTGTCGATGAAATGCTGACGCTGACGAATTTGCCCATTGTCATCAACCCAAACGCCGGTCTGCCGGTTTCCGTGAACGGCGAGACCTCGTACCCCGTGGGGCCGGAGGAATTTTACGCGTACATGGAGCGCTTTGCGGAGAAAGGCGCGGCGATTCTCGGCGGCTGCTGCGGCACGACGCCGGAGCATATCCGACTGCTGGCAGAACGCCTGAAAAACAAACCGGTGAAGGAGCGTCACATTGAAAAGAAGACCGTGGTGTCCTCGTATACGCATACGGTGACGTTCGGTGCACGGCCGATTTTGATTGGCGAGCGCATCAACCCGACGGGCAAGCCGCGCTTAAAGCAGGCTTTGCGCGAAGGCGATTTGGAATATCTGTGCCGTGAGGGCATTGCGCAGACGGAACACGGCGCGGACATTCTGGACGTGAACGTTGGTCTGCCGGAGCTTGACGAGCCCGCGGTGATGGAAAAGGCCATCATCAACTTGCAGAGCGTGACGAACACGCCTTTGCAGATCGATACCTCGAACGTGGAGGCCATGGAGTGTGCGCTGCGTATTTATAACGGCAAGCCGCTTGTGAACTCCGTGAACGGCAAAGAGGAATCGCTGCACACGGTACTGCCGCTTGTGAAAAAGTACGGTGCTGCGGTGGTTGCCTTGACGCTCGACGAAAAGGGCATCCCGGCTTCTGCTGCGGAGCGTGTGGCGATTGCGGAGAAGATTTTGAAAACGGCGGAAAGCTACGGCATCGACCGCAGCGACGTGATTATGGACACGCTTGCAATGACGGTGAGCACGGGCGCGGATAACGCGATGATCACGCTCGATGCGCTTGACACCATCCGCCACAAGCTCGGCGTGCATACGGTGCTCGGCGTTTCCAATATTTCGTTCGGTCTGCCGCGCCGCGAGCTGGTGACCTCCACGTTCTTCGCGATGGCGATGCAGCGCGGATTAAGCTCCGGCATCATCAACCCGCTGAGCGACGAGCTGATGAAGGCGTACCGCTCGTTCTGCGCGCTGATGGGCATAGACGTGGGCTGCAAGGCGTATATCGAAGCGTATGCGAACACCACGGCGGCACCGGACGTGCGCACGGGCGCCGCGCAGCAGAGCGCAGGCGGGTCTGCCGAAAGCGTTTCGCTGCACCGCGCCATTGTGAAAGGCCTGCGCGAGCAGGCGGGACAGCTGACGGACGAGATGTTGAAAACGACGCCGCCGCTGGAAATCATCAACGGTGAGCTTATCCCGGCGCTCGACGAAGTGGGGCAGGGCTTTGAAAAAAATACGGTGTTCCTGCCGCAGCTTCTCATGAGCGCAGACGCAGCGAAGGAAGCGTTTGAGCGCATCAAGCAGAATCTTGCGAAAAAGGGCATTCAGGAGGAAAAGAAGGGTACCATCATCCTTGCGACCGTGAAGGGCGACATTCACGATATCGGCAAGAACATTGTGAAGGTGCTGCTTGAAAACTACGGCTTTGACGTACTCGACCTCGGTAAGGACGTGCCGCCGGAGATCATTGTGCAGACGGCGATCGAGAAAAACGTGCGCCTTGTGGGGCTTTCTGCCCTGATGACGACGACGGTGGAGAGCATGGCGGAGACGATCCGCCAGCTGCGCAAAGCGCATGACTGCAAGGTCATGGTGGGCGGCGCGGTGCTGAACCCCGAGTACGCTAAGGAGATTGGCGCGGATTTCTACTCCAAAGATGCGATGGGCAGTGTGCGCTACGCGGAAAAGGTGTTTAACGGCGAAGTGTAAAAACAATCAGAGCATAGAAAAAGGACGGCAGTTGCGCTTAACTGTCGTCCTTTTGTACTGTGCAAAATTATCTGCGGTTTGTAAACCACACGTCGATCTCATCGGGTATGGGGGTCTCAAAAAGCGTGAGAACTTTTTGCAGTAGGCCGCTGTCTACGGCGTAGTCGGTCGTTTCACCGGCGGCAACGGCAGCGTTGCGCGCTTCCATGTTTTTCGCCCAGTCTGCATCGGAAATGTCGATGTAGTGCCACTCGAAGTCGATGTCGGCATTTTTGTAGTAGGCAGAAACATCTGTGCGCTCTTCGCGACTCCAGAAGCCCCAATCTAAAATGACATTGCAGCCCGCGTGGGCGATGTCCACGGCTTTTTTGTGGAGATATGCTTTGATGTCCGCGCTAATCGCATCGCGGCGGTCGCCGAGGTCATGGTGGAAAAGGTCGTTTTCAATCTCATCGCAGGAGAGCACCACAGCGTGTTCTTTTTCCTTGAGCTGCCGGGTGTAAAAGCCTTTGCCGCTGCAGATTTTGCCGCAGATCAAAAATACTTTTGCCATGCTTTTTACATTACTCTTTGCCGTTCCAGCAGTAGGTGCAAAGGCAGTCTGCGTCGATGCCGACGGACTCCATCATATCGTCGAGGCGGTGGTAGTGAAGGGTGGTAAAGTGCAGCTTTTCGCCGATCTTCTCCACCATCTTCCGGTACTTCTCGCTGTCCGGGTCGGCGTATTCTTCAAGTGTGGCACGGTCGGGGTCGCAGCCCTCAAGCTCTTTAATAACGCGGCGGGTGATGAGCTCCATTTCGGACGTGGAGCGGGAGAAGTTTAAGTATTTGCAGCCGAAGAGCAGCGGCGGGCAGGCGGGGCGAATGTGCACTTCTTTTGCGCCGCTTGCGTAGAGGAACTCGGTCGTTTCGCGCAGCTGCGTGCCGCGCACGATGGAGTCATCGATGAGAAGGAGGCTCTTGCCCTCGATGAGGTCGTGCACCGGGATGAGCTTCATTTTGGCGATGAGGTCGCGCTTGCTCTGGTGCGTCGGCATGAAGGAGCGCGGCCATGTGGGCGTGTATTTGATGAACGGACGGGAGAACGGTACGCCGGACTCGTTGGCATAGCCGATGGCGTGCGCGATGCCGGAATCCGGTACGCCGGCGACGATATCGGGGTGGACGTTATCGCGGCGGGCGAGCGCGCGGCCGCAATTATAGCGCATGCTCTCGACGGAGATGCCCTCGTAGCTGGAGGACGGGTAGCCGTAGTAGACCCACAGGAACGTGCAGATCTTCATTTTTTTGCCGGGGGCGACGAGCGTTTGCACATGGTCGGCGTCGAACACGACAACTTCGCCCGGGCCGAGCTCGCGCAGGTCGTGGTAGCCGAGGTTTAAATACGCGAAGCTTTCAAAGCTTGCGCAGTAGCCGTCTTCCTTTTGGCCGAGCACGACAGGGGTTCGGCCGAGTTTATCGCGTGCCGCGTAAATGCCGCGCGGCGTCAGGACGAGCATACTCAAAGAACCGTCGACGACCTCCTGCGCGTAGCGAATACCGTCGATGAAATTCTCTTTCTGGTCGATGATGGCGGCGACGAGCTCTGTGGGGTTCACTTCGCCGTTTTGCATCTCAAAGAAATGCGTGCCGCGCCCGATGATGTCCTCTACGATCTCATTGGCGTTATTGATCTTGCCAATGGTCGTAATGGCGAAGGTGCCGTGATGCGAACGCACCAAAATCGGCTGTGCTTCATAATCGGAGATGCAGCCGATGCCGAGCGTGCCGTGCATAGATTGCGATTCCGTTGTAAACTTCGTGCGGAACGGAGCGTTTTCAATGTTGTGAATGGCTTTGTCAAAGCCGGTCTCCGGGCTGTAAACCGCCATGCCCGCGCGGCGTGTGCCGAGGTGGGAGTGGTAATCAATGCCGAAAAAAAGGTCGAAAACGCAGTCAGTCTGCGATGCTGCGCCGAAAAAACCGCCCATAAAATAGATCTTCCTTTGCTGAAAAATTGAAGGGGCAGTACCGCGGGGAATTTATGCGGTATTGTCCAAAACTCTTTTATTATAACAAAAATCGCGTTATCCGAAAAGAGACACAAAAGAAAAAGACCGCCGAAATTTCGGCAGCCTTTTTGTAAAGGATAACAGAATTTTTTACAAGATGGGCTCTTTTGCCTGAATGGATCTTGCGTGCAGCGCAAAAATCTCGTGGCGGCGGTCTGTGCCGAAGATGTGCTGCTTGTCGTACTCGGTGCTGAAGCCGACGATGTAAATGACGAGCAGACCGGTTTGCGGCCACAGCATGGAGATATCCAAAAGCCCGTGCAGCAGAACGCAAACGATGACGGAGACCGTGAGGGCGTAGCGCTGGTGGCACTTGTGGCTGCGGTGCAGGCGGATAATCTTGCCGACATTGATGGCAAAGTAACCGAGTAAGACCGCCGTACCCACAAATCCGAAGTCCATGAGGAGCTCCAAAAGCAGGTTGTGCGAATGCTTTGCGATGCTGTATGAGCCGTAGAGGTCATGGATGCGCGCGTATGTATTGTAGCCGCGGCCGAACCACGGGGCGTCCATAATACTGCCGATGGCGCCCGACCAGATGCTCATGCGTTTTGCAAAATCGTGCCGGATGAGATCGATGCGCGGGAGAAAATCGAGCGATTCACCGAACAGAACGAGTGTGAGCAAAATGCCGAGCATGGTGAAAAGGTACACGGAAAGCCACTTCTTCTTGCCACAGAACCACAGCATGACAGGGCAGACGATGAGCAGCACCATGAAAGTGGTGCGGCACTCGGTGAGCTCGAGTGCGATAAGATTCAACGGAATCAGGGCAGCGTATAAACCGCGCAGCGGCGTGTCTTCGCTTTTTACGATGTTGTAGATGCAGAAGAGCACGACGAGCGAAATGTAAAACGCATAGTAATTGGGGTTTGTGAAGATGGAGTTATACCGCGCACCGTAAACCCACTCCATGCCGAGCGCGCGCTGAACGAGCGCGATAAGGAGGCAATAGGGGCTCATGAGGCAGACGAAAGATAAAATGAGGCGGAACGCGCGCTGGGTCATCGTATAGCTGACGAAAATGACGGCGATGAATGCGAACACCATAAAAGCGCCGAGCAGAATATCCGTTACGGTGCCGCCTGAGAAAATCGTGACGAGCAGGGAGAGCACCCAGAAAGCCGAAAGAAAAAATAAATCCTGTTTACGGCGGAAGAAAACGAAGCTCTGCTTCGTGGCGGCAATGTAAAACGGCAATAAAAGCAGCGCCAGCATCTCGGCATAGACGGTGAGGAAAATGGAAGCCGTTAAAACAAGCAAGACCTTTTCGTTTGGGGTAAGCTCTAAAAATCCCTTTTTCAGTGCTCTGAATACTTGCAGATAAATGCACCTCCTGTGGACCGCGGCCGCATACCGTGATCCGGTAAAACCGTTTCAAAAAATTACGAAATCATAAAAATCCAAATCATGTGCGTATATGCGTACATGAGCACGCTCATATAAATAAGAAATACCCCAGCGCGGATTACTATTTTAGCGCAACTTTTCTGGATTTACAAGGGCTTTTGCAGCTTTTTTGCATTTATAAAGAGATTTGTAAGATTTGATTTTAAAACTGAACAGAAGATTTACATAAGGCGCAAAACTTTATTGAAGTTGCACAAGATTTGTCTGCACAACTTGAACAATGCGCTGTATTGAAATGGGCATGACAGGCGTGCTATAATACGAAATATAAAGGGTGCGCGTTTGCCGCCCGAGGTTTAGGAGGCTGCTTTCAGATCTATGGATATACGAGTCTTGCAGTATTTTCTGGCTGTTGTGCGTGAGGAGAACATCACGAAGGCGGCGCAGCTTTTACATATCACACAGCCCACACTTTCCCGCCAGCTGATGGGGCTGGAGCAGGAGCTTGGCGTGAAGCTGTTCAGCCGCAACAACCACAGCGTCACGTTGACGGAGGAGGGTATGTTATTCCGCCGCCGCGCAGAGGAAATCGTGACGCTTTCCGAAATGACGAAGCGGGAATTAAAGCAGGAGGCAATGCTGACCGGTGAAATTTCCATCGGCAGCGGCGAGTACCACGGCTCCTGCCATCTTTCCGGCATTCTGGCGGCGTTTCGCGCCGAGCACCCGAACGTGACGTACAGCATTTATAGCGGCAACTCCGATAACATTAAGGAGCGCATTGAACGTGGCACGTTGGACATCGGCTTGCTGTTGGAGCCGGTGGAAATCAGCAAGTATGATTTTCTGCACTTCCCGGTGCCGGAAACGTGGAACGCGCTGGTGCGGTCGGATTCGCCGCTGGCGCAGAAGCCGTATTTGACGCCACAGGACATTGTGCCGTACCCGGCGGTGTTTTCGCGCCGGGACCAGATCCGCAGTGAGATTGTGAACTGGTTCGGCGACAGCGCGGACCGGCTCAACATTATCGCGCACGGCGATTTGCAATACAACATGGCCTCGGTCATTCGCCGCGAAAACGGCGTGCTGTTCACGCTGAAGCTCGACCTGCAGCATAACGGCCTGAAATTCGTGCCGCTGCAGCCGCCGATCCGCGCCGCGACGGTGCTCGTTTGGAAAAAGAACCGTGTGCTCTCACCGCTGACGAACGCGTTCCTCGATTTTGCGAAGAAATACATTTCCGGCATGGAGAAGGATAAAAAATAAGTATTGGACATTCTTTTGATGGTTTAGTATACTGAAAGCAAGAAATCACGAATTTTTATAGAAAAGGGGAAGACACATGGAATACGTAAAACTCGGCAACTCTGACCTGAATGTTTCGCGCATTTGCCTTGGCTGCATGGGCTTTGGCGAAGCGGCCGCGGGGCAGCACCGCTGGACGCTGGATGAGGAAAGCTCCAACGAGATCATCAAAGCGGCGCTCGAGAACGGCATCAACTTTTTTGACACGGCGATGAGCTACCAAGGCGGCACGAGCGAGATGTTTGTCGGCCGTGTGCTGCGCGATTTTGCCCGCCGCGAGGACGTGGTGCTGGCGACGAAATTTGAGCCGCGCACCGACGAGGAGATTGCAAACGACGTGACGGGGCAGCAGCACGTGAAAAACTGCCTCGATGCAAGCCTGAAGCGTCTCGGTATGGACTACGTTGATCTGTACATCTGCCACATGTGGGATTATCGCACGCCCATTGAGGAGATTATGGAGGGGCTGAACGACGCGGTGAAGGCCGGCAAGGTCCGCGCCATCGGCATCTCGAACTGCTATGCGTGGCAGCTGGCGCAGGCGAATTACTACGCCCGTATGCACGGCATGGCGGAGTTTGTGTCCGTTCAAGGGCATTATAATCTCATTTTCCGCGAGGAGGAGCGCGAAATGGCGCCATTCTGCAAGGCGGAGAACATTGCGATGACGCCATACAGTGCACTCGCCGCAGGGCGGCTCTCGAGGCATCCTGGTGAGAGCTCCAAGCGCCTTGAGGAAGACAATTACGCGAAATTTAAGTACGACAAGACCGCCGAGACCGACGGTGTGATCATTGACCGTGTGGCGGAGCTGGCCGAGAAGCGCGGCTGTACCATGACGGAGATCGCGCTCGCGTGGCTGCTGACGAAGGTTGCGTCGCCCATCTGCGGCGCAACGAATCTTTCGCACATCACGGGGCTTGTGAACGCCGTTGAATTGAGGCTCACCGCTGATGAGATTGCATACCTTGAAGAGCCCTATGTGCCGCACGCGTTGGTCGGCGTGATGGCGCAGAACCATGGGTGATTTGGAGACGCAGCGCATTTCACTGCCCGCAGGGCAATTTCACATACCGAAGGGATTCGTTTCATTGAAAAAGGACTTTGCAAAATGCAAAGTCCTTTTTTCTGGAAGGGGTGGACACTTTAGATCCCCCCTTGTATTCAACTGAGAAACGGCAAAAAACTTAAAAAATAAATTTTTTTGCCCAAAATTTTGCGCTTGGCTTAACCGGAATCGTGGTAAACTCTGCAACAAAATTTCTGTATAATTATTATAGCATACATCCCAAGTCCTGTCCAGTCTTTTCGACAAAAAAATTTCAGGAGATGTTATGGTATGTTAAGAGGGTTATGGGCCAAACAGTTACCCACAAAAAAATAGCACCGATGCCCCCGTATTGAGGACATCGGTGCTATTTTTTTGCAGGCAACCTATTTTTTCAATGGCAGGTTTGCGTCCTGCTCATATCCGCCGACAAACCGTATTCTGATTTGGGTGGCAGAGAGAACTGTTATCTGTTCAATAATTCTTCGGATAAAGTCATCGTTAAATTCAGTAAGGTTCAAGTTTTCCTCATTGTTGATATAAAGCAAGGCTTGTTGGTACTGGTATTCCTGTGCCTGATCTGCCATCTTCTTTTTCTGGATTTCCTGCAGTTGGCTGGTAAGGCCCATTTTCTGTTCAGAAAGCTGCCGTAACTTGGCGGCATAGAATTCGCTATCGCCACCCTGCGCGATAATTTTAACTAAGGCCGACATTTCCTGCTGCAACTTGTCTATTTGCTTTTCCAGTGATTGCGGTGTGATTTGATTCCCGGAAAACAGGATAATGTTTTCTTGAACATCACGCAGATTTTTCAGGATATCTTCTTTGTCCTCGACCACTTTTTGAATACATTGGAGGATTGCCTGATGCAAGGCTTCTTCCGATATGGTTGGTGAATGCTGGCAGTATTTTGTTCCGAATTCCAATCGACTGATGCAGCGCCAGACTACTTTCTTCTTGCCCTTTTTTACCCATGTGGTCCGGCGATACATGGAACCGCATTCCCCGCAAACCAGCCTTTCGGAAAGTGCATACTTGCTGCAGTATTTGCCCAGCGCACTCTTGGTTTTCTTTTGGGAAACCTTCTTTTTGCTGTTCCTTCTGGTCAGTTCAAGCTGGACATTTAGGAAATCCTCACGAGAGATAATCGCCGGATGGTTGTCAGTGATGTAATATTGGGTGAGCTCCCCGTTGTTTTTCTTCTTTTTCTTAGTCAGGAAGTCTACGGTGTAACTCTTTTGCAGCAGTACATCGCCCATATATTTTTCATTTCGCAGGATATGTTCAATACTGGACAATCCCCATTCTGGATTCCCCCGCGGCGTCAGTATGTTTCGCCGTTCCAAGGCTTCCTTGATCTGACGCAGGCTGCGGCCCAGCAAGAACAGGTTAAAAATCATTTTGATATGTTCTGCTTCTTCCGGCACAATCTCCGGCTCTCCGTCCTCTCCTTTTTTATAGCCCAGCATATTCTTATAGGGAAAGGCGAAATTTCCTTGACTGTACCCTTTTCGTTTGCCCCATTTAACATTGTTGCTCAGAGATTCGCTTTCGCCTTGGGCGAAAGCACTGGTCCATGTGAAGAATATTTCGCTTGTTACACGGGAGGTGTCCAGTCCTTCTTTTTCAAACCGGATGATAATGCCCCGATCCTTGAGCATTCGTATGTACGAAATGCATTGCAGGGTATTTCGGGAAAATCTGGATAGCGACTTTGCCAGTATCATGTCGATTTTCCCTTTTTTGCACTGCTTTATCATTTCCATAAAACCGGGGCGGTTCTCATCTCTGGTTCCGCTGATGCCATCGTCTGAAAAAACGCCAGCATATTCCCACTCAGGATTTGAACGAATCAAATCATCGTAATAGGTGATTTGGTTTTCGATACTGGTCTGCTGTTCTTCCTGCTCTGTACTGACTCGGCAGTAAGCCGCTACCCTTAGCTTGTGATTGCGGGTTCGGGCCTGCAGCACTGGGGAGGGTTTAATCTCCCGGATGATTTTCTGCCTGATGGGGGCTTGTGGCTCCATATAAACGCTCCTTTCCGGTAGGCTATATCATTTTTCCGTTTCGCAGTTGAAGGTGAACGGAAGCATTTGGCTGAATAAGGATTTTCTCTGTTATGCTGCTAAACAGGTCGTAGTCGAAATCGGAAATCAGGGGTTGATCGGCCAGCCGTTCCTGTATAAGCTGAGTCATCTGCTCCGAAGCACCGCTTTCGCTGACTTCGTATTTCGCTTTGGCACAATCCATGATAAGCTGGAGCAGTTGATCCGCATTAGCGCGGGGATTGGTCATCTGCCGGTCAATTTCATTGTTCAACCGGAGGACTTCGATGGATAAGCATTCACAATGCCTTTCTTCCGGTTTCAGCTTTTCCCGGTTTTTAATTGCCCGGTTTAATAGGGCAGTCACGCTTTGCAGCAATAGTTCGTCTGGTATGTAGTCTGTGCTTATCCCGCATTTTGGGCATTCCCACAAGATGTATCCTGTCCGCATATTGACTCGCTTGAGGATTTGCCCACAGTTTCCGCAGCAGATCTGCTGGCGGATTTTTTTCATTTCCACAGGCAGGCTGCCGCCATATTGCTTTGCCTTGGCTGCTCTGAGGAAAGCTGCTTCTTCCAACTGTTCCTTTGAAATCAGCGGCGGGAATCCTTCATCGCCTGCATACTTGGAATTGTCCAAAATCCGGCAAACCATGGCTTTATTCCACTGCCCGGCTCCTTCCCGATAAGGAATGCCCGACAAGGAGGCATATTTGGCGAGTGTTGAAAGGGCGGTCCTTTCAAGGTATTTTGAAAAGATAGCCTGTACCAAAGGTCCCTCGTCAGGGTGCGGGATGATTTCTCCCTTTTCCATTTGATATCCGAAGGGCAGGTATCTTTTCTTTTTCATTGGTACAACTCCTATCTTCTTTCAGCCAATTCCATCCCGTTGATTAACCGGAAACAGATGGTGTCTGAAAAAATCCTCACTTTAATAACCATATTGCGGAAAGCTACAGGCTCAAACTCTGAGATACTTTCCTGCTCTTCAAAAATTTTTAGAAGCAGGTAGCTTCCATTGAGTATTTCATGGTAGTCGTTTAAGTCACGGTATCGCTGGAGCTCCTTCCGCAAATTTTCCAGCTTGGTGTTATTGGTATTGGTTTCACTCATATAAAAAGCAGAATCAATGCACTCTTTTGCTCTCAAAGTAGCCAGCGCATGATTCTGCTCCAACAGATCCGCTATTTCTTTGTTCAACTGCATGGCCCCCGGATGGGACATGAAATTTTTATCACGCAGTTTTTCCACCTGCGTAATGAATGGGGTTAAAATCTCTGAGCGATTTCTCCCCAGCTTGTTATATAAGGTAACGAATGCGGATTCCACTTCGGACTCCTGCACATTTTCTATGGCGCACAATTTTTTGTCACGGAAATGCCGATAACAGGCCCATACTACAGTTCCGGCTTTGGTTACCCGCCTGCAGAATGTGCTTCCACACTCGCCGCACTCCAGCATTTTGGAGAAAGTATAGGTCTGGATTTCCTTTTTCCGTCCATGGAGTTGATTTTTCTTTTTTAGAAGTTCCTGCGCCAGACGAAATACATTGGGGCTGACGATAGCTTCATGGGTATTCTCCGCATAAAATTGGCTTTTCTCGCCACGGTTCTTTACTTTCTTAAAAGGAAATGCGTCAGTGGTGAAGCGTTTCTGGAACAATTCATCTCCCATATAGCGTTCGTTGGTTAAAATATAAGAAACCCCGGTGGCACTCCACACGGGGTTCCCTTTCAGCTTTGGCACTTGGGCCTGTGCAAGTTCATTGGCGATTTCTCGAATGCTTTTCCCTGAGAGAAAGTCCCCAAATATCTTTCGGACAACCTTCGCTTCTTCCGGGCAAATCAGAAAACCGCCTTTTTCATCTAAGCGGTAGCCATAAGGCGCTTGGGATAGACGGTAGGTTCCATTTTTCATCCGCATGACTGCGCCTTTACGCATATTCTTCGCAATGGAAGTGGATTCTTCTTGTGAGAATGCACTGTACATGGAAAAGTACATTTCATTGGTCATGCGGCCTGTATCAATGCCTTCTTTTTCAAACGCAACAGCTATTCCCAACATTTTCAGTTCCCGAACGGCTTCAATGCAGTCGGCGCTGTTTCTTCCGAATCGGGAAATGGATTTAACCAGTATGCGGTCAATCCTCCCAGCTCTGCAGTCCCGCATCATCCGTTGGAAATCATCGCGCTTGTCGGCTCTGGTACCGGTTATGCCCTCGTCGGCATAGATGTCAATGAATTCCCAATCGCTGTGGGCTTGTATTAGTTGGGTGAAATATTCGACCTGCGCGGAAAAGGAGTTCAATTGATCATCGGAGTTGCTGCTCACACGGGCATAGGCACAAACCCGGATTTTCTGTTTCTGTGGTCTTATCGTAGGTTCTATGATCTGCACCTGTGGCATTCTCCGCACCGCCCTTTCTGCGCTTTCTTGGGCGGCATCTATTGTGACCACCCCGCAGCAACAACATTACCACAACGGCTGGTACAAAGCTATCACGATAACCACTAAATATCGTATCGCAAAACCCGGTATCTTTCGGCAATAGCAACAGTCGCTTTCTTGTAATTTTCAGAGGTTATGATGCCATCGGCCAGCATCTTTTTCAAGGCCGAAAGCGCCATATAATATTTGATTTCATTGACTATGAGAGGGGATGGCGCTTCTGGATTGTAAGTAACACGCATAAATTCAGCCCCCTTTACCATGGCAAATGGAGGCCCTTTTGGGCCGCCCTCTGGAAAAAGCGGTTTTCCAGCCCCTTGACGTAAAGCTCATACCGCAGGTCGCTCTCGGTGGTGATCAGTACCGCGTCGTGATCCTGCAAAAATTCCAGTATTTGAATCAGGATGGCGGGATCGTGGCTCAGGCGGGATAAATCCCGCACAAGCACAGCGCGGACGAAGCCGCCCTGCACACTCCGCATCATCTGCTTCAGGCCCATGCGGGCCATGCTTCTGCCGGTACCCATATCCTGAGAAGTACCTACAACGGTATATTCCCGATGATTGGCTTCCTCTAAGAGATTCCGCATCTGCTGAATCAGGACGAACATCCTTTTATCGCTGCTGCGGCTGTATAACCACATGGGGCGGTCTGCGTAGGGAAATTCCGCCGTTTCTGTTTTTCTGTTCATCTATGTCAATCTCCTTTATGGCATAAAATAATCCGGGCCTTTCTTTGCCCGGATGAATTCCTCGACATCTTCGATTTTTCTGGTGAGCCGAAGGTTCGGCAGGGTTTCCAGCACAGCCTTGTGATACCGTTCTCCGGGGGCTGCCCGATAGTCCAAAATGCTCACCACGCAGGTGTCGGTTTCGGTGCGGATGGCCCGCCCGAAGCCCTGCCGCAGCTTTACCTGCATATCGGGGATTACTACGGTTTTGATATAATCCTGCAGCGTTGGGTACTGCTCCCGTTCCGCTTCGCTCAATGGATCGGGAACAGGGAACGGCAGCCGCACAAGTATGAGCGACGACACCATATCGCCGGGAAAGTCCACACCTTCCCAACAAGAGCCCGCCGCGAACAGCACAGCGTTGCTGGCCTGTTTGAACTGGTGGATGACGTCCTGCGAGTGCCGCCATACTTCCATCAAGGGAAAAGACAGCCGGTCTTTTACCTGATTGTAAACAGCGCCCATGAGGGAATAGGAAGTAAAAAGCACCAGAGTGTGGCCATGCGTGGCTTCCACTAAACGGCAGATCTGCTCTGCCAGACACTTAGCTTCCTGTTCACTGCCCATCTGTGTTTTGGGAAGATCATTTGGGATGTAAAGAAGGCAGTTTTCCTCATAATTGAAGGGCGAAACCGCAATAAAATCCTCCAGCCGCTGATTTAAGGACAGCCCCATGACCTTTTTTGTGCGTTCAAAGCTGCCGCCAGCCATGAGGGTGCCGGAGGTCAGGATGGCGGGGACGTCCTTCAGCCACAGCGCCCGGCGCAGCTGCTCCGGCAGTTCCCGGCTGGCGGCGCAGAGGCTGGGGCTTCCGTCCCTGTCGTACTGGATGTAGAGGATGTATTTTCGGTCCCCGGTAAAAAACAGGCCGAGGGCCTGCTCTGTTGTTCCCAGCCGGTAAAGAAGCCACCGTGGGAGGTGCGGGGCAAGCTGTTTTTGAAGCTGCCGAAGGAGGGAAAGACAATCTCGAAGGGCCGCTTCCCGATCCGGCGTTAAAATAAAGGCGGTGCGCTGGGCTTCTTCCAGCAGTTCGCCCCGGCACATGGCCCCCATGAGAGCGCGGAACTTTTCCCGCAGACGCTGGGAAGCAAGGATATATTTTTCTTTTGCCAGCAGGTCGCAGAGTTCACGGAAATCCTCCGCAGACAAACTCTGCCCGTACATCTGGCGTGCTGCGTCCGGCAGCTTGTGGGCCTCGTCGATCACCAAAGCCCGGTAATCATTGAGAAGGGGCCGCATTTCCTGCAAACGGTGGGCAGCGTCGGCCAGCAGATAGTTGTGGTTGCAGATCTGGACGAAAATCTCCGCGCTTCGGGCTTCCTTCAGGTATTGATGGTACCGGCAGGCATTTCGCAGCGAACAGCTTTTCTCACAAACCTTGGGGACGCATACCTGCCGCCTGTCAAATCCACTGAGGCCGGTTACGGCGTCTAAATCATAATAGGTGCGAAGGGAGAGCAGGGCTTTCATCTGCTCCGCATTCTTTTTCTTATGTTTCACGGCTTCCAACCGATGAGAAAGACGGACATCGCAGACAAAGCGTTCCTTGCCTTTTCGCACCATCGCCCGGATGGGTTTTTGAATAATGCGGTTCTCCAGAAAAATCCGGGACAAAAATGGGATGTACTCCCCGATGATGGCGTCCTGCAGGGCAACGCTGGAGGTGGAGACCACTACTGGCTGGGAACCGGCAGGCCCGTGCGGGGCAAACTTCTTCAGTAAAATGCAGGCGGTCAGGTAGGCGTAGGTCTTGCCAATCCCGACTCCCGCGTCGCATAAAGCGATATTGTTTTTGAGCAGGGTGTCCAGCATGGCGTGGCATAGGGTGATCTGTTCTTCCCGAACTGCCAGTCCGTTTTGAGGGAGAAGGATTCGGAAGATCCGTTCGATTTCCCCATGGGCCTGCTCTTTCAGGCTATTGTTCATTTCGGCACATTCTCCTTAGAGCAATTTGCTCTTGTGCGTTGGCGGCAAACTGATGCGGCGCAGAAAACCTGCGCCGCACGGATTCGCCGTCAACGGCAATCTGAATAAAAATAAAAGGGTTGAATTTGATGTGCCGTATTTGCTGCTCGCCCCCCGGCAACCTTGGGAACCATGCGGGCAGGCTTGCAGTTGACAAGCCGTTCACTGGCTCCCCGAAGGTCTTGCTGATTACAACCCAAGGTCGGCCAGCCCATCTGACGTGTGGGCAAAACGATAGCGCGTATCATAATACCCCGCCCAAGGTCGTGGCGAAAAGGGAAACTACCCCCTCTTTCCGGTCAAAATGCATCGCTCAAAGCCAACAACACAAGCCGCCATCCCTGAAAAGGGAGGCAGCTTGCGTGCGGCTCGTCATGGCGCTTTTTCCGAAGTTTGTGCATAACAAACTTTTAGTCGCTCGCTCAGGCGGGAACGTACCCGCATGGCTGGTATTTACTTTTCAAGCTGCAAGGCGAACGTTTCTTTTTCCCCGTTCGCCCTATAGCCCAGGAAAAAGGCCGGAATCTTTCCGCTTATAAAAAATTTTTTAATTTTTTCTTGAGTTTGAAAATCCGCAGATCAATGGCGTTTACTGACAGGCCGGTTTTCTCTGAGATTTCCTTGCTGCCGTATCCGTCCATCTTCATGAAGAGGATTTCGAGGGTGAGCTTGTCCATATTGTGTAGCAAAGAAAAAAGCTCCATATCCTCGATGCTGTCCAGCAGGGCTTCGGTATCCTCGACGGGCAGTTCCAGATCCTGTGCTGAAACCCAGTCCACATAATGTGACCATTCTACCTGTCGCTGCAGGTACTGCCGTTCCTTATTGAACTGCGCCCAATCGTATGTATGCAGGCGTTGGATGGTGTCCTCATCCACGCCGAGTTCTCTGAGTTTTCTTTCTTCTGCTTCTTTCCATTTGAGCCACTGTTTTTCGGCTCTGGCTTTGTTGTAAGCCATGGCTGTTTCCTCCGATCAATCTGAAATTTTGAAAAATTCAGATTGTCGGGGCGGCGGCCTGCCGCTATGAGTTCTTAGCCATGACCTCTTTCTAAAAACATGAAAAAAGCGCACCCGCCCGCAGGCGAATGCGCATAGCGAGGCTGTTTCCTCGAAATTGGCATTTAATGGTAAATTAAAATGAGATAATGTCGAACGAAAAAGGGCTGCAGCTTCGTATGAAGCTGCAGCCCTTTCTGTGTGCGGTGGTTTTCGCCGCATTGTCGCCATCCCCTCTGCATGGGGAAAGCGGACGTTGTTTTATTTCCATATTTCCCCATATAAATTTAGATGGGGACAGTATAAAAGAGAAAAACTACTTTTCTGATTCGATTCTCCTTTCATTTGCATATTTCGTAGTGCTTTTATCTACATTACATGACAAAAGAACAAGAATATTTATTTAATCAACCAAAAAGGTAAAACAACAGCCTTTTTTCTCTGCACAGGTACCTTCAACGATCCGGCAGGTGGGGTTCGATTTATTCAGGCCGAGTTTTTCCTGCAGGCTTCGCACATAGGCGGCAGCTTCTTCCTCTCCATGCTCCGAATCTGGATGAAGCCAGACGGCATTGTGGAGAAAAGACGCAGAAAGGGCCTGATTCGGATGGGAAGCAAATAAGCCGAGAATTTCGAATTCCCGATGGCTTAGTTTTACAGCATTACCATGGAGGGTTACTTCCCGCTTGGGCTGGTCAATCCGCAATGAGCCGAATTCATAAACCTTTCCCGGCCCTCGAAATGGCTGGTATTGGGGTTCGGCAATAATGCTCTTGATCTGCTCAACCAAACGGTCGGCTTCTTCATCACTGCATTCAATGATCATTACTTTTGGCATTTGGATACTCCTTTCAGTGCATGAATTCTGGATATGGATTTCTCTTGTATAAAGGGTTTTGGGCATACGCTGCCACAATAATGGGGAATGTAGCCCGATCTGACCTTTTGAAATCGTCAGCTTGATAACAAGTATATTTTACAACATTCGGCAGGGTGATTTCATCATAAAAGGTTGGGAAAGCGCCTTTTTCTGTGTTGCCATTACAGGGAAAATAAAGGGGTGTGAGTCCTCTCACCACAGTTACTCCACTCCCTCTTTACGAACAGCCCGCCCTATTTCTTTCGGGCGGTTTTATGCCAAAAAACCTTTCTTATGGGCTTCTCGGCTCCCTTTTCATCGCAAATCGGAAAAATATTCGCTCATAATCTTAGCGATTCGCTAAATACTTTTATTATACACTTAGCCAGACGCGAAGGTCAACGGAGTAAAATATAGCTATACACGAAATCACAGGACAGAGCGAGGTGATAGGGATGTTTGATTTTGGAAATCATTTGCGGATGCTGCGGGAAAAGCATGGTATTTCTCAGGAGGAACTTGGGCGTCGGGTAGGCCGGGCCGGATCGGTAATCAGCAACTATGAAAACAATATCAAAATCCCCACGCTGGATGTCCTCACCACTATGGCAAGGATTTACGATGTTTCGTTAGACTACTTGGTTGGGTTTGATAAAAAGGATCAGGTGCTTTTAACGGATATGACGGATGAGCAGCGCGATTTGGTTCGTCGGCTGGTAAAAGAATTGAAACAAAGCACTAAGCCGAAGGCCGGGGGATTATCTACGGGTCAGCAGGAAATTCTCAACTTGATTATGCAGGAGTTTGCAAAATAGAAAAAATAGAATCTGTTATGCTGTAAAGAGCCGAGTAAACTAATTTTATTCGGCTCTTTCTATATGTGCAAATTGCATTATTTTTCGAGGTTAGAAGAAACTAACTTTGTGAGACAATTAACTTGACAGTTTTCAAAAAAAGCAGTATATTAAAACCGTTGGATTGAAACCGAAGGTTTTAATCTGTTTACAAAATCAACCTATAAATTCGAGTTTGGAGTTGATGGAATGGCAAAACGTGTGGAGGGCGTTACTGAAAAATTGCTTGAATCAGCTAAAAAAGAGTTCTTAAAGAGTGGATATGAGAACGCTTCGCTGCAGGTGATTGCGGAAAAAGCAGGCTCCAGCAAAGGCGCTATCTATATCCGATATCCTGATAAGAAAAGTCTGTATTGCGCTTTAGTAGGGCCAACGGCTGATGAATTTTGTAATTTACTCGAAGGGGAACTCCATCGCTTTAAAATACTTTCATCAGATGAGCAGAAAGAAAAGGTTATGACCTTTGGAAACGACGGCTTTTCTAAGGTAATTGCATATATCTACGATCATTTCGACGAGTTTAAGCTGATTCTTACCAGTGGAGAGAATAGCACATATCAGGAATTTATCCATCGGATTATTGAATTGGATATTTCCTGTACCATGCAGTTTATTGAACAGACAGGAAATGACGCGCTTTCCTCCGGACGGCTTACGCCGGAACTGGCGCACCTTCTGTCCAGTGCTTTTTATGCCGGACTATTTGAAGTGGTTATTCATGATATGCCCCAAGATCAGGCTGTCGAGCATATCCAAAGAATGAGAAGGTTTTATAATGCCGGATGGAAGACGATTTTTGAAGAAAATGCGGGGTGATGCTTTTGAGTGGGTGGATTGATTCATCCGGCTGGGTTCATTGTCCTGTCTGCGGCAATAAAACGAGAACGAAGGTAAACAGAGATACAGTATTAAAGCGTTTTCCGTTGTTTTGCCCTAAGTGTGGACATGAACATATCATAGATGTTCAAGAAAATAAAATAGTATCGTTAGAGCCAGACGCTAAGACGCAGAGCCGATAATTTGTAAGACAGGAATCTTACAGGTTATCGGCTTTTTTAGATGCAATGGTTAGCTACAGCTAACGAAAGGAGGATTTTTTATGAAGCAAACTTCATCTATTGGGATCATGGATTTCATCCGTCCGCATAAGGGTGGATTCCTTTGCTCCGTGGTTTTATCTGTGTTGGGGGTGGCCAGTGGTATTGTACCATACTTTGCAGTCGCAAAGATGATTAATTTGCTTATTGTAGGAGAACAGGATTTTTCTATATACCTATTGTGGTGTTCTGTTGCTTTGGTCGCTTTCATCATGAAGTCTGTATTTCATGGGTTTTCGACAAAAGCTTCGCACGAAGCAACGTTTGCAGTTTTATCTGAAATACGGCGAAGGATTGCCTCGAAGTTGACAAAGGTTTCTATGGGGTATCTAACCGATACGCCATCGGGAAAACTGAAAAGTTCTATGGTAGAGCGAGTAGAACAGATGGAGGTTCCATTGGCGCATATCATTCCCGAAATGACTTCTAACCTTTTGGTTCCTGTCGCAGTCATTATCTACTTGTTTGTTTTAGACTGGCGCATGGCTCTCGTTTCTCTGATTACTATTCCGATTGGTATCCTGTGCTATATGGCACAAATGAAAGAATATCCTAAAAAATACGGGGCAGTCGTACAAGCAGGTAAACACATGAGTGCTACCACAGTAGAATACATCAACGGGATTGAAGTCATTAAAGCGTTTAACCAGAGCGCGGTGTCCTATGGGAAATTTACGCAGGCTGTTCATAAAAATGCAGAATTGATTCTTGACTGGATGAAATCTACACAAGGGTATTCAGCCCTTATGATGACCATCTGGCCAGCTGTTTTGATTGGGGTACTCCCCATTGGATGTATTTTCTATATGAACGGAAGCCTTACCACAGCTGCCTTCATCACTATTATGATTTTATCGCTGGGTATTGTAGGCCCGTTGGTATCTGCAATCTTTTTAACCGATGACTTTTCCAAAATCAGTACCATCGTTGGAGAAATCAGTTCTATTTTATCAGAACCGGATTTAGATCGTCCACTCCAACATAAAAACTTAAACGGATTGGATATTACTTTAACCGATGTGAAATTCGCATATAAGGATACTCAAGTCTTAAAGGGTATAAACTTAAAAATTAAACAGGGAACTACAACCGCTTTGGTTGGTCCTTCTGGTTCCGGTAAATCTACCATCGCAAAATTGATTGCTTCTTATTGGGATATTGATGAAGGAACAATTACGATTGGTGGGGTTGACATTAAAAAAATTCCCGCAGATCAAGTAATGGATTTAATTGGATATGTATCCCAAGACAATTTTCTATTTAATGTGTCTGTACGAGAAAACATTCGTATGGGTAATCCCAACGCATCAGACCAAGAAGTGGAGGAAATCGCCAAAGCTGCAGGCTGTCATGAGTTTATTATGGGCCTCGAACACGGTTACGAAACCCTTGTGGGAGGAGCCGGAAGCCATTTGTCCGGTGGAGAACGCCAGAGGATTGCCATTGCCAGAGCTATGATGAAAAACGCACCCGTCGTTATCCTCGACGAAGCGACTTCCTATACTGACCCGGAAAATGAAGCGGTTATACAGGATGCGGTGAACCGGCTTACTAAAGGAAAGACCTTGATTGTTATTGCACATAGGTTATCGACTATTATCCAGTCTGAGCAGATTGCAGTAGTAGAAAACGGAAAAATCGCCGCAACTGGAACTCATGAAGAACTTCTGAAAAATTGTCCGCTTTATACAGATATGTGGAAAGCGCATATACAGGCAAAAGACTCTGCCGGTATGAAAGGAGGCGCTGAGAATGTTTAACGCATATAAACGTTTTTTTGCTTTTGCTGGAAAACAGAAAAAGACGTGGTATAAGGGAATGGGTTATGAACTGCTTCGCAGTATTTTTGAAGCTATCCAGTTTATTGCTTTGCTGGTTGTGCTGCGAGCCTTGGTAGAACAAAATGTTACAGGCGAAACAGCATTGGCCGCACTGGGCGTCATGCTGGTCAGTGTAACAGGCGCTGCGGTTTTCTGGTATCTGGCCCACAACAGTGAAGGACAGGCCAATTACCATATGTGTGAGGAAAAAAGAATCAGGATCGGTGAACGTATGAAGTACATGCCGATGGGCTATTTCAATAGTCAAAGCTTGGGAAGCCTTACGGCTGCAGCAACTTCTACAATGGAAGATTTGGAGAGTATGTCGTTTGCCGTCATTGCCCGAACGATGGTGGGGATCATCCGTACTGTTGTATTTTCTATTGCGATTCTGTTTTTTGATTGGCGTATAGGGTTGATTTTCTTATTAGGAGTACTGTTGTTTTTATTTGTTAATTCACAATTGCTGAAAAAATCCCGTCAGCTTTCTCCCGGACGTTTGCAGGCACAAACCAAATTGGTAGATTCCGTTCTTGAATATATTCAGGGAATGAGCGTTGTTCGTGCGTTTCATGGCGATAAGGCGGCGAATCAAACATTAAATAAAACCATAGAGGAAACGGAGTATCAAAACTTTAAGCTGGAGCGCAAGCGTATCCCATACAATGTTCTGGAGCAAATTGTGTTGCGAATTGCTGCGGTAGCGGCTGTGCTTCTTTCTATCTGGCTATATTTAAGTGGAGCTATGACTTTATTTACCTGCTTGATGATGGCGATTTCCGCTTTTCTTGTTTACAGCGAGCTTGAGTCAGCCGGAGAAATGTTCTTTATGCTTCCGATGATTGACGCTTCCATTGACAGAGTGGAACAGATTGATCATGCTCCCCGCATGGATGAACAAGGTACAAAACAAGAAACGAAAAATAGGGATATTACATTTGAACATGTCAGTTTTTCTTATGGAGAACGGGAAATTATCCATGATGTCAGCTTTTCCATACCGGAAGGGACTACCACTGCAATCGTTGGCCCCTCCGGATCAGGAAAAACAACTCTTACCAGTTTAATGGCTCGTTTCTGGGATGTGGACAGTGGAACAGTTAAATTGGGCGGGACAGATATCAGGGAATACCAGTTGGACAGCTTGATGGCAAACTTTAGTATGGTATTTCAAACGGTCTACCTCTTTAATGATACGATTGAAAACAATATTAAATTTGGAAAACCCGGTGCCACTCACGAAGAGGTTGTGGCGGTTGCCAAGGCAGCCCGGTGCCATGACTTTATTTCTGCCCTTCCGGATGGTTACGACACGGTGATCGGAGAAGGTGGAGCTACTATTTCCGGTGGAGAGCGTCAACGCCTATCCATCGCACGCGCCATGTTGAAAGATTCCCCGATCATCATTTTGGATGAGGCTACCGCCAACGTTGACCCGGAAAATGAAGCTGAACTTCAAGAAGCGATTGAAGCGTTGACGCATAATAAAACGATTATTATGATTGCCCACAGGCTCAAAACCGTTCAACATGCGGATCAGATTCTTGTTCTGGAGGCTGGCCGTATCATACAGCGCGGCAGACATGAGGATTTGATAAAGCAGGATGGAATCTATGCGGATTTTGTCCAAAGCAGGAAGAAAGCCGAAAGCTGGAGTATTGCTGGAGAAGGAGCCTTGGGAGTTGGAGTATGAGCAAAAAAATATTGACGCGCTTATCTTTATTTCTCCTTGTGCTGTTTGGCATCACGATTTTGACTTTCATCTACACAAATTTATCCCCTGTAGATGCGGCTGAGGCTTTGGCTGTGCGCCGGTATTCAAGACCCACTCCAGAACAGGTTGAATTAGTACGGGAAGAATTGGGCCTTGACAAACCTCTGATCCAGCAATATGGTTCTTGGCTGTGGAACGCGTTACATGGAGATTTTGGAAATTCCTACAATACAGGCCGCCCTATCATCGAAGAACTGACAGCCTCATTAGGGCCAACCATCACAATGGCATCATTGGCGTTGTTGTTTGCAGCCATATTTAGTATTCCTCTGGGTGTGCTATCTGCCAGTAAAAAAGGTGGATTATTCGATAAAACAGTTTACTTGTTTGGGATCGTTTCCATGTCTCTGCCCAATTACTGGATTGGTTTTATGCTCCTGCTGGCCTTTTCTGTTCAGATTCCGATCTTCAGCATTATGGGGGCAGACAGCATGAAAGATTTTATTCTTCCGGCTTTGGCTCTGGCAATCCCGGTTGCGGCAGGTAATATTCGTGTGTTTCGTTCTTCACTTTTGGAGGGATATAGTCAGGATTTCGTTTTATATGCCCGTTCACGTGGGGTTTCGGAACGCAGAATCGCTTTTATGGTAAGCCGGTTTGCACTGCCCCCTTTGGTAACAATGCTCGCCCAAAGTTTTGGGTTTATGATAGCAGGCAGCGCAATGGTGGAATCAGTTTTTTCTATTCCGGGAATAGGTTCTATGTTGGTAACAGCGTTAAATGCACGGGACACTATTACAATCAACGCATGTGTTTTGTTAACAGCCGCCATTTTTGTTCTGGTTAATTTTATAGCGGATCTGGTCAATATCGCTTTAAACCCACACGGAAAAGCAAAGGAGAAGGTTTATGATTCGTAAAATTTTACATAAACCGCAGGCACTGCTTGGGTTGGCCATGATGTTAATTGTATTTTTTGTTGTGGCATTTGCGCCCTTTATAGCACCGCATGATCCATCAGAGCTAAACGTCGCGCATGCTTTGTCTGCACCTGATTCAGAATATCCTCTTGGAACAGATGAAATGGGGCGCTGCGTATTTTCACGATTGCTCTATGGCGCGCGGTCATCTATGTCTATCGCTCTGCCCTCGCTTATCATTTTGGCACTTGTCAGTACGGTCGTAGCTACTGTCTGCGCTTATCTGGGCGGTGTACTTGACCGGATTTTTGATGTTGTTTCTAACATCTTTATGGCATTTCCACCCTTTCTTGTGGCCATTACTCTGGTGGGATTATTTGAATCAAAAGTGTTCAGTATCATTCTATCCATTGTAATTGCCATGTGGGTATGGAATGCACGAGTGGTTCGTACCTACGTTCTCAGAGAAAAACAAAAACCTTATGTTATCACCTGCCGGATGTCAGGCTGTTCAGAACTGCGGATTATATTCCGGCATATTATTCCAAATGTCCTTCCACATCTTTTGGTGATATTCAGTACAGGACTGTCCTCCATTATCATTATGATTTCCAGTTACGCCTTTCTGGGGCTGGGCTTGGAGGCGGGAACAGCAGAGTGGGGCGCCATGTTCGTGAATGCCAAACAACTGATTTTCAGTCAGCCGCAGCTTCTGGTCTATCCGGGGCTTTGTATCCTGTTTACAGCCGGTGGATTTAATTTGTTCGGTGAGGCTTTGCGGGATATTTACGCACCACGGGAGGGTTAGAAATGCTTGATATCAACTGTTTAACAGTTCGCTCAAAACTGACAAAAGAGGAATTGCTTCACTCCATCAGCTTTTCCGTAGGCGAGGGAGAAACCTTCGGGCTGATCGGAGAAAGCGGAAGCGGGAAAAGCATGACCAGCAAGTGTATTATGCGGCTGTTAAATTCTCGTGCTTTTCAAATCAGAGGGGAAATTCGCTGGAATGGCAGAGATGTCTTTTCCATGAATGCAAAAGAACTGGCTGACTATCGAGGAAAACAGATCAGTATGATACCGCAGAATCCCATGACTGCATTTGCTCCCATGGTGAAGCTGGGAAAACAACTTGAAATGGGGTTTCGATTCAATACCAGAGAAGAACGGCACAACTTTTGTAGAGAACTTACGAATACGTTGGCCAGTGTGAACTTGCCGGATGCGGAAAAAATTTTTAACAGTTATCCGGATGAGCTTTCGGGCGGCATGCTGCAGAGAGTGATGATTGCTCTCACTATGCAGCAGGCTTCGAAACTGATTATTGCAGACGAAATTACCACTGCCGTAGATGCGGCCAGTGAATATTTGATTTTAAATGAACTGGAAAAAATAAAAACATCAGGGGTATCGATGCTGGTTATCACACATGATTTTGGTGTAGTAGCGAGACTGTGCGACCGTGTTGCGGTGATGAAATCGGGAGAAATCATTGAACAGGGTAGAACCCATGAGGTGCTCTCCACACCACGGCATGATTACACAAAACAATTGATGGAAGCAAGTATACTGTTTCAGGAGGCGCTATGCTAAAGGCAGAAGGAATTATAAAGAAATATCAAATACCGGGTAGAAAAAAAGACCTGTTGGAAGCCCTGTCAGGCGTATCTATCGAGCTTGCCGACAACAGTATCACGGCCATCGTAGGCGAAAGCGGAAGTGGAAAAAGCACACTTGCCAGAATTTTGTCCTATATCGAGCTCCCCGATGCCGGAAAAGTTACTTTAGATAATTTAACAGTGACAGGCGTCAAAAGAAAAACGCTTCAAAAGATGCGAGGCAAAGTGCAGCTTGTCATGCAGGATGCAGCCAGTTCTCTTGATCCTCACCAAAACGTATTACAAATTTTGGATGAACCTCTCCATCTTTTATTGGATATGGGAAAAGAGGACAGAAAAAAGAGAGTCGAAGAATTGCTGGACATGGTTAATTTAGGGGGAGATATATTGAATCGTCGCCCTGATGAACTTTCTGGTGGTCAGCAAAAGAGGCTCTGTGTAGCGCGTGCTTTGGCAACAGAACCACAGCACATTATTTTCGATGAATCTTTTAGTGGGCTTGATGTTACATTAAGAAAGCAAATTTTGCATCTGTTACGGAATTTGCGGGACGAGTTGAGATTGAGTTATTTGATTATTACCCACGATTTAGACATTGCGATGTATATGGCAGATACCATTCATGTGATGCGTTTCGGGAAAATAATCGAGACAGTTTACAAACCGCAAAGCTTTTCGGATTTTCATGAACCATATTCTAATGAGCTTGTAAAGGCCGCCCTTTCAAAAAGGCAGGCTTTGCAATAAAAAACATGTAAAGGAGCACAAACATGAAAAAACTTTTATCCCTTCTTTTGGCTTGTGTAATGGGGTTGACGCTTCTTGCTGGTTGCAGCAATACAGATCCCTCATCCTCCAGTAATGGCCAAACAGACAAGAACGCATCTCAAACGATCTCTATTGCGCAAAGCGCAAACTTTTCGATGGGCTTTGCCCCTGCGGTACAGTCCTATGAGGCTACATATTATATGAACAACTTTTATGAGCCTTTGGTCAAATATCAGGACGGAGAGTACCAGCCCTGCCTTGCTACAGACTGGACAAATTCCGATGATGGACTCACCTATACTTTCCATCTGCGTGAAGATGTAAAGTTCAATGATGGAACACCCTTCAATGCGGAGGCTGTGAAACTCTATTTCGACAATATGAAGTCTGTCATAGGAACCAGTTCCAATTACGGGCAGCTTGATATGTTGACATCCGAGATCACAGTAGATGATGAATACACGGTTTCCTTTCATTTGACTCGTCCTTATTACAATGTTCTCAACGATTTGTCCATGGTAATGCCGAGAGGGATTCTTTCAGCATCCGCCTTCAATGAGGACGGTTCTTTGAACTCAGAATATCTGATGAATCATACGCCGGGTACAGGTCCCTATATGTTTGAGAGCGTGAATGATACTGCAACGGAATACACTTTTGTACGCAATCCCAATTATTGGGGCGAAGAACCGGATGTAGATTCCTTCACAGTAAAAGTTATTCCGGAATCCAAGGTCGCTGCAATGAGGGCTGGAGAAGTGGACTTCATTATCGGTTCTGACACATTGGATGCTGCTTCCTATCAGGAACTGTCCAGCACGGAAGGCATTACGGGCGTAATTTCCGATTTTGATTTTGTCACAGAGTTTATTGCGCTTAACGACGAAGTGGCTCCATTGGATGATATCAATATCAGAAAAGCGATCCAGATGGCTATTGATAAAGAGTCTATCGCTCAAAATATTTATTCGGGCTTGAGAACGGAAGCAGATTCAGTTATGCCTGCGGATATGCCCTATTGCGAGGTAGATGTGACAACTCCGAGCTATGATATGGATGCGGCCATTGAACTGATGGACAAGTCCGGCTGGACTGATACGGATGGCGATGGCATCCGAGAAAAGGATGGTAAAAAGCTTTCCTTTACGATTACTTATCCCTCCACGGGTGTGTATGACAAGGTAGTGCTTTTCTTCCAGGATTCGATGAAAAAGCTTGGCATTGAAATCACGACGAATCCTATTGACCTGATGGCATTTATGCAACAGGTGTTTACAGAAGGGAACTACGAAATCACCGCGTATATGAGCTATTGGTTCCCCTATGATCCGTACACATTTGTCGCCAATATGTATCCTTCTACTGATTATACAGATGCCAGTGGAATTTATTCGACTGATCCTCAGATCGCCAAAGCACTTGCCACAATGAGCGAAGAGGAAGCGAAAGAACTGATTGCCGGCCTTTACAAGACAGATGATCCGGATACTGTTCAGAATATCTTTACCACTGCCCTTAATTCCGCAAATGAAAGCAGCGTTGTGATTCCGTTGAACTACAGAAACGAATATGCGGTGTTCAATAATGAGGTGATAGAGTCCTACACATTCAACAGTATTCCAAATCATGTTGACGTTGCAGCAATTAAATTAAAGTAATTTTTCATAGATTATCTCTTTTACTTTTAATAGATAAGGGAGGTGTGCCGACTGCGTCTAACATCATCCATGGAGGACTATCTGGAAGCTGTATATATCCTTTTTCAAAAACAAGGGGATGTCCGTTGTGTAGATGTTGCGGAGTATTTGGAAGTAACAAAACCCTCTGTAAGCCGCGCTGTAAAAGAATTAACCAAGGCAAAATATCTGCGTAAAGATTCAAGCGGCATACTTTCCCTGACATCTTCAGGAGAACAGGTTGCCGCAGCAGTATATGAACGCCACTGCTTTTTCATGGAACGGCTCATCGCGGCAGGCGTAGATTCTAAAACTGCGGAAGCGGACGCCTGCCGGATGGAGCATGGAATCAGTCCAGAAGCCTTTGAAAAACTAAGGCGTTCTATTGAAAGGCAGGGCGAAGAGGTCAAGTGAAAATCATGCTTTTGATCTTTGAGGATGGAGATGAGGATGCGTTTCTCAAAGTTCAGGGGCTGGCCCAATCCGCTTCTCGTATAGAGCTGATGGAGTTTAGGTCACAACAGAGTACCTCTGCTTTGGAAATCAGGGAAAACCAGCGCCGGGTATTCTGCAAAGGGCGGGAGATCCCTCTCACGAAAACCGAGTATGAGATTCTCCTGTACCTTTTTCAGAACATAAACCAAGTGCTGACACATGACCAGATTTACGAAAAAATCTGGAAGGAGCCAGACTATGGCGAGGCTCGGAAGCTTGTCAGCCATCATGTGCAGTCAATTCGGCGCAAGTTGAATTTAGGAAAAGATTCCAGTATCCGTCTGCGCTGTATCCGTGATGTCGGATACAGCCTTGAAACAAAATAAAACCAGCAGCCTGTTTTTTGCAGGCTGCTGGTTTTTCCATATATATAACAACCCTCTGCTGCTTCCGTGTGTGACATTTCTTTGATTTGCAGGCGCTATTCCTTTACCTTAAAGAAACCGAGGGCGTCGGTGCGTTCCCCATTTTGCCAGACCTCGAAGTGCAGGTGGTTACCGGTGGAATTTCCGGTGGTGCCGACGTAGCCGATCACCTCGCCCTGCTTCACTTCCTGCCCAACCGTTACGCAGATGGAGGAACAATGGGCGTACAGGGTATCGAAGGTATCGTTGTGGTTTACCTTGATGTGGTACCCATACCCGCCGCCCCACGAGTCGATGGCGTTGGCTATGGTGACGGTTCCGTCTGCTGCGGCAAGGATGGGCGTACCTTCCGGCGCGGCGATGTCGGTTCCGCTATGGTAGGCGATCTCCCCGGTAAAAGGATCTTCCCGGTATCCAAACCATGAGGTGATAGTGTAGCTCTGCGGAAGGGGCCACTGGAAAATGCCCGTCCCTATCCAATCGGCATCGGGGTTCACGATCTGCCCGCCGCCGCTTGTGTAACCGCCCAGCAGTTCCGCCCACAGGCTTTGGTTTTCCGGCTCCGACATAAGGGCGAGGTATTCGTTCTGCCGGGAATTGAAGTTGTACTGGCGGGCCATTTCATCCGGGGTTTTGTGCGTGATGGTGATTTCCAGAATGGTTTCCGTCACCGTTTCGGTATGGGTGGTTTCGTTCCCATCCTCGTCTACTTCGGTAACTTCTACCTCATGGCTTTCGGTGCGGGTGCTGGAGGATACCGCATTCATCTCCCACATAATATTTCGCAGTTCATCCACCTGCGCGTCATCCAGCGAAGCGACCTGCGCCCCATCCTCCGCGCCAGTAACCTTGGCGGAAAATACAGCGAGGACGTCCTCCCAATTGATGGAGAGTTTCCCGTCGTTAGAGGTGGTTTCCATCCGGTCATGGGGGGTGGCGTCCTCTATCTCCTGAATGTGGGCCAGATATTCCCCGTTGAGGGTAGACACCGCCTGCGTTACACTGGTACCGGTCCCCGTGGAGTCGGAGCCGAAAAACAGGCCGAAGCAGGAGCCGACGATCAGGGCGATTAAACAAATCAACAGGATAATGACCACAGCTACCCAGCCCCCGGCAGCAATCAGGGCTATCAATCCCTTAATTGCGGCGATGGTTGCTTTGATGGCGGCTGCGGTTGCCTTGACCGCCACCTTTATGCCGGTTACCGCTGCTTTCGCCGCAGCTTTGGCAGCTTGGGCGGCTGCCTTAGCCGCCTTTGCGGTGGCCTGCGCTGTTTTCTGTGCCGCTTTCGCCGCCTGCTGTGCTGTTTTTGCCGAACGCTGTGCGGTCTTGATCCTCTTGGCGCTCTGCTTTACGCCTTTCACAGACCGGCTGGCTGTCTTTACCGCCTTTTGCGGCTTTCCTTTGATAGTCTTGGCCACTGTGTTCTTCGTCCGTATTTTTGAAGATGTGTTTTTGACAGCCTTGCCGCCTGCATCTTTGGCCCCCGACAGGGTGCGGGAAATCTCTCTTTTTTCTTTCACCTTCCGGGCCGTGGCCTGCGCCAGCTTTTTCCCGCCCCGGTAGGTCAGGTTCGCGCCTTTCTTGGCGGCGGTTTCCATCCCGGACAGCATCTGATCCCCGGCAGTATTGGCAGGGGCGTTAGAGGATTCCCCGCGCTGGCTGGCGAAGGGCGTTTCCTTGAGTTCCGAGATGGATTTATCCTTGGATTTCAGCCATAAATCCTTCATGGCTGTTTTCGGGGCCTTGGCAGCTTTGTCCAGCAGTTTAGGTTTGCCGCCCTCCGGCTTCGTTTTAATTTCTTTCAATGGCATACCTCCTGTAAAAAAGATTGCAGAGTGTCCAAGGCGGCCCCCTATCAGAATAGTAGTTCGAGCAAATAAGAGTAGTAAAATCTTAAACATCAGCCAAAGTTCTATATAAATGGTGTTTTGGAAGTCTATCCGCCGTTGATTTTTTCGCTGTAATATGGCATATTGAAAGTGTATCATCCATACAGCTTGAACGCTGTCGACCCTTTTAGGAATGATTTTATGATTTATAAAGTTGAGCTAAAAATGGGAACACACAATCAGAAGATAACGCCCATGGTTAATACCAAATGGGAGGCAACCAAAAAAGCACCATACAAATCTCTATCTGTTCCATATCGATATAAGCTGCAACATCATTTAAGTTATGCTTACGGGAGAAAATTCGCAAAAACAATCATGCGGTATGTTTATGACTATCTGCGTCAAGATTGCGATATTTATGCGTGGTGGGAATGGGGAAAATACACACAGATATTTGCTCAGAACAGCAGGCGCTTTTTCCGCCTCTCTATACGACCTGTGCAAAGAAAATAAGCAGAGAGCCGAAGGCGGCCCCCTGCAGGAATTGGCTTTCTCTATGGTTACACCCCTCTCAGGGCCTCGTCCGGCTTGGTGGTCATGAGCTGATACAGACGGGTGCTGCGGGGGAAGCTGTTTTCAAAGGGCACAATATTCCCGGCGCAGCGAATCAGGCCGCAGCCAGCCGCCACATTGGTGATGTACGAGAGCTGGTTTTCGGAAATGTGCAGAAGCCCCGCCAGTTCGTCCCGGTCGGTGGCGGATTGGTTCAAGAGGATTAAAAATTCCGAGTTTGCCAGCATGAGGCGGGCGGTGTCGGAACGGAGGAGCTCCTCCACGTTCTGTGTTAACCCTGTCACCAGCCCGTTGTATTTGCGGATGCGCTTCCACAGCTTGTAGAAAAAGTCGGCGCTGTACTCATAACGGAACAGCAGGTAAAACTCGTCGGCAAATACCCATGTGGTCTTGCCCTTCTTCCAGTTCTGAATGACACGGTTGAAGATGGCGTCGAGGGTAACCAGCATCCCGATGGGCATAAGCTGTTCGCCCAACTCCCGGATGTCATAGGCGATGATCCGGGCCTTGGTATCCACATTGGTGCGCTGGGCAAAGGTATTGAGGCTGCCGGTGATGAACAATTCCGACGAAAGCGCCAGCCCTCTGGCTTCCGGCTCCGGCTGTTTTAACAGAGAGTGGTACAGGTCTTTCAGGGTGGGCGGTTCGCCCTCGTAGTTGTTGGCAACGTATTCCCGGTACACATCGTAGGTGCATCGGTCAAGGATGGATTTCTCCTTGGCGCTCACGTTGCCCGCGCCCACCAGCTGCTCGAACAGGGAGAGGATGAATTCGGATTTTTCAATCAGCGGGTTGCGCTCGTCTCCATAGGCTTTGTCCATGTCCATGGCGTTTAGATGGGTATCCGAAGAGGCGGATACCCGGATGACCTCGCCGCCGAGGGCTTCCACCAAAAAGCCGAACTCGGATTCGGGATCTAAAATCAGGATATCGTCGTTGGTGGACAGGGCGATGCTGACGATTTCTTCCTTGGCGGAGAAGGATTTGCCGGAGCCGGATACGCCGAGGCGGAAGCTGTTGCCGTTGAGCAGCTTCCTCCGGTCTGCCACAATCATGTTTTTACTGACAGCGTTCTGCCCATAGTAGATGCCGCCGTTCTGGAGGATTTCCTGCGCCCGGAAGGGAATCAGCACCGCAGTGCTTTCGGTGGTGAGGGTTCTCAACGCCTGAATTCTCCGCAGGCCGTAGGGCAAAGCCGTGTCCAGCCCGTCCTTCTGCTGCCAGCGCAGGACGCTCATCTGGCACAGATGCTTTCTTGCCGTAGTGAGCAGGGTTTCCGTATCGCTGTCCAACTGCTCTTTGGTATCGGCTAAATGCACCAAGGTCACAAGGCCGAACATCATCCTTTGATCCCTGTTTGTCAAATCGTCCAGCATTTCCTTGGTTTCTTTCCTCTGCTGCTCCATATCGTAGGGCAGGACAGCCGAGAAGTTGTTGGCGGCGTTCTGTTTTCTCTGCCAGTTCGCCGCATTCGTTTCCACTCCTAAGAGCTTGTTCTGGATTTCCCGCACCGCTTCGTCGGTGGGCACCGTTAAAATATCAATGGAGAGCATGAGGCTGCGGTCCATGTCGCAGAGCTCGGCAATCATGGAATCCTTGATGTAGCTGGCATAGCCCTGCAGGTAGAGCACGCGGCCCCATCGGTCGTTTAAGCGGAAGTGGTCCTTCTGGAATTCCATGCTGTCGGGGCAGAGCCAATCCTTGAAGCTGTGCCCCTTTTTCATGTGTTCCTTCAGGTCGAAGGCAAAGGCGGCGGGCTCTCCACCCTTGAAGAAATCCCGGAAGATCTGCAGGCGGGCGGCTGCGTCCAGTTCCCGGCCTATGGAGGAAAGCTGGGAAAGGTGGGTGATGAGGTCGGTGCCCACACGGGCAAAATAGGTGCGGGCCTCGTCGATGGTTTTCTTTGCCACCGTGATGGTGATGTACCGGTCCTGCACCACGCTGTTGTTGGTGCCGGTTACCTTGGAGAGCAGCATTTCGTTGTACTCTTTCCGGTAATGGTCCAGCCCGTCCTCTTTCATGGGCAGCAGCAGGGATTTCTCGAATTCTGCTTTGTCAATGCGGCGGTTGTTGATGGTGATCTTGGCGGAAGCGCCGGAGTCCAGCGCGTTCAGCAGTTCCGAATAATCTATAAACATCGCCGTCTTATCTTCTTTGCTGGCGATGCTGTAATTGATGTCGGTAAAGAAAAAGGTTTTGGAAAACCGGCTCCCTACCTGAAAAATCCCATCCGGCCAGATGCGCTGGATGGGGATAGCGTCCTGTACGGACTTTGGAATTTTGAATTTTTCTTTTTCTAATTTCGTTGCTTTGAGAAGCGTTTTGATGATAGGCATCCTTCCTTTCAGTGCGAAAAATGAAAAGGTTACTGTTCTTTCCCAGCCGGTGGCTGGGGCTTGCGGGTTTTCCGTTTGCGGGGAGGCTTTTCCCCCTCCGCGATGGCGTCCTTCATGGCGTCATAGTAAAGGCTGTCGGATTTAAACACCAGCTTCTTCGGGTACAAAAATTCCGACTTGAACCACGCCCAAGCCAGCTTTTCTGCTGTCATCCCGTGGTATTTGAAAAAGCCGCAGGCCGCAAAGGGCGCGGCTCCGAGGATGCACATCCAGCCCACTTCCTCGCTGCCGACCAACGGGCGCAGGCCGAAATAGATGCCGACTGCCACGCCTACGGCCAGCAGGGAACAGATAAACTGCCGGGTGGAGAGGCCGAAAAAAATAGATTCTTGATAGTCCCGGATTTCTTTTGGTACTTTTACTTCTATATCGCTTCACTCCTTTTGGGCCTACAGCCCCAATAATTCTTTGACGATCCTGTCGCTCATTCGTACAGCGCCTACCAAAACCAAAAGGTTGAAGATGAGCTCGCCCACGTAGCTCCATACGGCGGTAACTGCCGAAACGTTGGGATCAACCGCAGGCGGGCTGGACGCCATAACCGAGAAGATGATACAGGCCAGCGCAATGATGGCCCCTTCGAGGCACACTCCCGCATAGGAACGCAGGAAGTTTTTCCCCACATTGCTGGTGGGTTCCCCGGCGAACGTGGACATGGGGATGGGCGCGATAGCCGTGTACATATATAATTTGAATAGGCGGCTATACACTGTCAGAATCATGATGAACGCCAGCACCGTAATGAACAGGCCGCCCAGCAGGGTGACTGCCCACAGAGGGATGCTGTCCCAAAAGCCCACGTTGTTGATTTTGTCGATGATCTCCTGCGGAAGCGTCGTTCCGCTGCTTCCCGACAGGCCGGATTGGGTAATGATGGTGGAAACCATCCCCTGAATGATTTTGAAAACGGCCAGCATGAGGTCGAGGCCGTATCCCACCGCCGCCTTTGCCAGTACAAAACGGATGAACATTTTAAATGCCGCTTCCGGGCGCTTCAGATCGGCAAGGCTCGAACAGGTTTTGACAACGCCGACCGCGAAAAACAAAACCAGCAGGCCGTACCCAATGGCTTTCAGGGCCCCGTTGATGTCCAGCATGACCTGCCAGATCCCGCCGCCTTTGAAGGTTGCGGGATCTTGGGTAAGCAGCGTCCAGATTTCAGCCAGCTTGTCGTTCCATGTTTCCAGCGCCGAATTTAAGTTATCAACAATCCAGTTTCCGGCTGGTCACCTCCTTGCAAAAAAAATAAAGGGAAGCGCCCGCCACCGGGCGCTTCCCTTGACTGGAATACAGAAAATCAGGCGGTGATAAGGTCGAGGATTTCCTTGGCAAAGGTAATCACGAGGCCGCCCGCCAGGGTGAGGAAACCCTGCGAACGCTGGGAGGGATCGTGGCTCTGGAAGGAGAGGCCGACCTGCACCACGCCCCAGCCCAAAAGGATGAGGCCGATGGCGCGGATCAGGGAAAAGATAAAATCGGACAGGTTGTTCACCACGCCCAACGGATCGCTGGCGGCGAAGGCCGGGATGGAAAAGCAGCAGAAGCACAGCACGGCGGCTGCGTAGACGGAAAAGCCGAGCCGCCCCTTTCTTCCAAGGGGCAGGGCATTTGCGGGCTTATCGTTCTTTTTGGGATTTTTCTTCAAAACAAAGCGATTCAGGGTTTTCTTCAGAAGCATTCCTCCAGTTCAAAGTGTATTTTTATGGGTTTAGAAAATCCTCCGGCTCCAGCAGTTCAAAATCGTCGTACTGGTCCGGGGAAAAATCGATATCGTCTGCGGCGTCCTTTGCCTGCGTGTAATCGTAGGGCGCAGCGCCGCCATCTTCGGTCAGCCGGATATTGGGGTGGCGCATGAGGTCGTATTTGTCATCCATCATGGGGCGTTCCCCACGGACAAAAAGAATGGCTTTGCGGTTGTCCAGCATCCGCACCTCGTCGGGGGTGAGAAGCTCCCGGCCCGTCTGCTGGTCGTTCACGCTGAAGCTGCCGCTTCGCCCACGGCTGCGGCCATAGGTGTTCGTATCCAATGTTTCCTTGCCCATGAGCTCGGAAACGTATTTGTGGGTTTCCTTTTCATTGCCGCCGAGATAGAGAAACTCGTCGCACAACCCCACCAGCGATTCCCACTGTTCCTTGAACAGCGCCTTGATCTGCGCCATATTCTGCGCGATATAGCTGCAAAAGATGTTGCGGCTTCGCATGGTGGAAAGCCACGGCAGAAAGTTGTCTGTGGGCAGGGCGATGTTGGGGGCCTCGTCGATCAGCAGATGGACCGGCACCGGCAGCCTGCCCTTGTATTTCCGGTCTGCTACAAAGTACAGGGTTTGGATGAGCTGTCCGTAAATCATGCCTACAAGGTAATTGAGGGATTTATCGCTGTCGGGAATACAGCAGAACAGGGCCACCTTTTTCTCGCCCATTTCCTCCAGATGGAGATCGTCGGTATAGGTCAGCCTTGCAATCTGCGGCAGGTTGAAGGCCGACAGCCGAACGCCCACACTAATCAGGATACTCTTGAGTGTTTTGCCCGCCCCCATCTTAAAGACATGGTATTGCTTCACGGCGATGCTCTCCGGGTTCCGCATTTCAAGCCTTGCGAACAGGATGTCCAGAGGCGACTCGTATTCCTCATCTTCCTCCCGCACCTCGGCAGCAGCCAGCATTTCCATCACCATAGCGAAGTTCTGTTCTTCCGGCGGCGCTTCGTGCATGAGGTACAAAACCAGTGCCTGCAGAAGCGCGGTTTCGGATTTCTGCCAGAAAGGATCGGCGCTCTGTGCTCCGGGCGGGGTGGTGGATTGGATGAGAGTTTCGATCAGGCGCAGCACGTCCTTATCGTCCCGCACATAGGCCAAGGGGTTGTAGCAGAAGGAGGCGTCGGGGTTTAACAGGTCAAATACCCGCACTTCGTATCCATTGGCTTTCAATGCCCCGCCTGTTTTCCGCAGGATTTCGGATTTTGGATCGCAGATGACCAGCGAACAGTTCCCGCAGTTGAGGGCGTTGGGAATGGCGTAGGAACGGCTTTTGCCAGCGCCGGAGCCCCCGATGACCAGCACGTTGGTGTTGCGCTTGTGCTTATGGCCATCCATCCCCATCTGGAAATGCTGGGTCAGGATGAGGTTTTCCTTGGGGTTCTTCTTATCCCGGTATTTCTTTACAATCTGGAATACATCGCCCCACTTGGCGGAGCCATGCTCCACGCCCCTGCGGGTGTTCTTCCGGCTGGAAACGATCACAAGGACAACAATTCCATATGCAAGAGTAAAAAACAGCAGGCACCGGGCGGAATATCCCGTCCAATGAACAGAAAAGGGGCTGTTCATGGCGGCTGAGAGCTTCCCCAGCAGATCCACGAGGTTCATCCCTTCGCTCCAGCTTCCGGCTGTCAATAGGGCCAGCCACCAGACGATGGGCAACGGCAGAAGCCACACCCACCATGGATTTTTTCTTGTGGTTATCGAATCAAAAAATATCCTTCCTTTCCGTGAAAACAAAAAAATCCCCCGGAGCCCATGGAAAAGCGTTTCCAAAGGCTCCGGGGGTAAAGCAGTTCTTTATCTGCTGACGATACTTCTGTAGCTGGCGCGGACAAGTTTTAAGAGCAGACGGTCGATCCCGCCGCAGCTTCGGTCTGCCGCCAGATAGTCGTTCCGCATCCCGTTTAAGCACAGCGTGGCGTACTGGTACTCCTCATCGTTCAGGTACAGCCTGCGCTTTGGCATGCTGAGGATTCGATCAATAAATAGCTGCAGTTTGCCGGACAGTTCAGGCTCAACCGATTCCTGCGCGCTGCGAAGCGCCTTGACGAGTATGTTCCGGTCCCCGCAGGTCATTTTCACCAGTCGCTGCTTTGTCATGGCGATCCCTTCCTTTCTCTTTTTTCACAACCACCATACCACAACGGCTGGCGGAAAGCTACCGCACAAAAGAAAACAAACGGAAAACGATCAGCCCTCATCGTTCCGGCTCTTTCTCCGCCTTGGATTTGGCAGCCTTGGCGGGCTTGGGCGCTGCGACGGAGAACTCATCCGGCTGGATGGTCTGCTCCAAATCCCGGAAGCTCCTTTGGACGTCCCGGTTGATGGCATAGGCGGCCCGTTTGACGTCGCCCAAAAAGCCGCGCTTATCGTCCGCGCTCCTTTCCGCATAGCTTTGGCACACCTTGTCGAAATGAAAGGCGGAGGTATCCAAGCCGAATTTCTGCGCCGCCACATAGGCCGCGCAGTAGGCTTGGGCCGCATACGCCTGCCGGTAGTAACCGCTGCCCACCATATCGAAGCTGGCGTGGGCCTGCTCACGGGCAATGGCGCAGATGGTTGCGGTTTCATCCATCCCGTTTCGGACAAAAATGGTGCGCTGTTTCGGCACATACTGCGCCTGCACCCCTTGGGGAAGCTGATCGGAGATGGCAAGCGGAACAGGGCTGTTTTCTACCATGGTGGCGATGATTTCCTCCGGCAGATGCTGCTGGGGCGGCAGGGGCTGGGGGCCTCTGGTCTGAGAAATGTCGTAGGCTTTTGTGATGGTATAACCATTCGCTATGGTACCGTCCTCTTTGGTGTATTCCTGATCGGCAAAGAAGGTGTACCCTTTCTCGCCGGAACGGATGGAGCGTCCGGCTTCCTTCCATTTATCGAAGGTGCGGGGATGGGTGATTTCAGTGTTCTGCTCATACAGAATGAGCAGATTCCGGGTGCTCTGGGGCGTGCAGTTCGCCATGAAATTGAGAAAGCCTTTCATGGATTCGTCATCCTTGAACACCGACTCGGCCTGTGCGTTGACTCTTGCCCAGGTATCCTCCCGTTCGGCCTGCTTCATGGCGGCGTATTCTTCCTTGGTGTACTGCTGTTCCGGCTGAGGCTGGGCTTCCTGCTTTTTGCCGATTAAACTGGATAAATCGATAGGGCATTACCTTCCTTTCTGTTTTTTCTTTTTCTTCTGTTTGGAATGGCTGGGGGTGGGATGCTGGCGCTCCTGCTGTTTGGCCTTTTCCTCTTTTTTCTTCGCTTGCCCCTGCTTAATCTCCTGTAGTTCCTTTTTTACCGAGGGCTTATGTTCTGGCTCTTTAGGGTTTATTGAGTTGGGCGAAGAGCTTTTGCTGGGCGAGGAAGGCTCGGACGGACTCTTTTCCACTGCCGGGGGATTTGATTCCTTCTCCCGGCCAGAAGTAAAATTTTCGGCGGTATCCTGCTGGGTTGGGCCGATATTGAAATCGTCCTCAAAACCGCCCACCTCAAATTCCACTTCGCCCTGCTCGGTTTTGACGGTTTCCGTTTTGTCGGGGGCCGGGGCTGCGGGAGCCTGTTTTTCCTGCTCCTGTACGCTGGCGATGGTGGCTTCGCCAGCCTGCGCTTTGACCGCGTCAAGGCCGAGGTTGTCAAAAATGCGTTGTACCTTAGAGGCGTCATCCGCGAACACCACCACTTCGATGCGGTCCGCCTTTTGCTTGTTCCGAATGGGAACATACAAAAGACCGTGGGTTTTGGCTTCCGTGGCGAACTCCTTCATGTTTTCCGTGGGGACGTTAAAGAATTTGAACGGGCGCTGTTCCCTGAGCATCCGCACAAGCCTTGTCTTGCCGTGGGTTTTCTTCTGGTCCTTCAGTACGGCATAGACAAACAGCGCAAAGTTTTTTGCCGCCATGCCCGACAGCTTGAGAGCCATTTCCGTGCCCTCAAGGGTAAATCGAACGATCTGGTCGGCTGGATCGCTTCCGTAGTTCAGTCAATTCACCTTCCTTTTATCGCTCCAAGTCACAGGAGCGTTTGTGTTTTGTTTTTTCCGGCGAGGCTTCTTTAGAAAAGGAATCCTCGCCGGGGATGAGGGACAGGGCGGAGCCGTTGTCCCACTCAATTCCGATCGTGCCCATATCGTCTACATAGGCAACGGTGCCCTTGGTGCCGGGCGGCGGGGCCTGCGGATCGTCCATGGAATGCAGGGTGATGCGGGTTCCGGCAGGGTACTGCCGCCGGAGGCGTTCCACTTGTTCTCTTGTAGGCCGTTGGTTCAAACAATCATCTCCTTTGTTTTTCTTGATTTCGGGCTTCCTTTTGCTGTTCTTCTTTTTCCCGTTGTTCCCGCCGCCGTTGTTCTTCCATCTGTGCCGCCTGCAGCCGCTTCTCCATCTCTATCGAATGGATTTCGATGTTCCGGCACAGCTTGGCGGTATGGCGAAGCTTTTTCAACCGCTCTGTGAGGACGCCGATCTGCGGAGAGCCCGGTTCATAGCGATAGAGCTTCTGGCGCTGCTTTATGAGGACAGCGATTTCATCCTCCGCTTTCTGCCGAATGGCGGCAAGCTGGCCCCGGTCCTCTATGTGGTTTTTAAAGATGAATTCTGCCTGCTCGATCCGTTTGTCCAGCTTGCGGATATCCTCCCGCACAGCATAGCTTGGATACCGGGGCTTTTTCGGCAGCGCCCCCATCTTGTAGAGGTAGGAAAAGTAGAGAGCCCGCAGGCCGGAAAGCCTGCGGGGCTGCGTTTCCCCAAGAAGGAGCAGGAAGCGGCTGGCTGGCGGCTGTTCTTTCCCAGCCCGGCGGGGTGGCTTGGGGTAAAGGATGCGGCGCTGGAGGGCCTCCGGGGTGTACTGCTTGCCCAAGGTCTTAAAACGCACGGTGCGCCCATTGCCCGGCAGGATCAGCGTGGGGTATTTGCGGTCAAACCGAAAGGCATAGCCCTGCTGCTCCAGCGTCCGCAGGAACTGCTTCCATGTGAGGGAAGCTGCAACCGCCGCATTGAGATCCTGCTGGATGGGCGTTTTCCATGTGGGCGCTCCATTCTGCTCGGCCAGCCACTGGACATAGGGACGGGCAATCCGTTCCGATTTCTCCGTATGAATAACGGAGAGGCCATGCTTTCTGCACAGTTCATCGGAAATCTGCCGTACCTGTGTGACATAGGTTCTTTCATTGCTGCGGTATTTCCTGCCGCTTTTCATGGACACGGAATTCCAGACAATGTGGTTGTGAATGCATTTGGTGTTGAGATGGGTGCTGACCACCGCCTGAAAGTTCCCGCCGAGCAGCCGATCCGCAAATTCCAGCCCGATCTGGTGGGCCAGTTCCGGCGTTACCTCTCCGGCAGCAAAGCTCTGCACCAGATGGAAGCCCTGCACACCTTCTTCCTTGTGCCACATTTCCTTGACGCGGCACATATCTTGAAAAGCCGTTTCACAGGTGCAGCCGAGAGCGGATGCGAACAGATCCTGCTCGGTTTTGTCTTTGTTGAGGGCCTTATCGATTTCCCCTTCCAGCGATTCCTCGTTTTCCCTGCGGGAGCATTTCTTCTCGTCGAGGGTATAGTCGATGGCGTTGTCGAGGCGGTGGACGGGGATAATGCTGGTGTAGGCAATAGCGGTTTTCTCCTTTCTTGGGCGCAGGTAGCTTAGGCTGATTCACGTCTTGGTTATGTGCGCGAATTGCATCCAACCGCAGGTTGGCTACCAGTTCTCCTTTACTTCTTCCCAAACCTGCCGGGCCAGCTTCGTCATTTCCTCGATATCCTGCTGGCTGGCCTCTCCATAGGTATTAGCGACCTTGGCAAGCTGGTTTGCGTTGTTGCACAACCCAGCCACCTTGTGGAGCAGATCCGTATGGTGGTCGCAGGGCCTTGCCCGCAGTTCCGCACCCATGATGAGGGTGCGGAGGAATTCCTCACGGGGCAGGCCGCTTGTTTTCACCTGCGCTTCCAGATGGGCCAGTTCCTTTTTGTTGAGATGGAGAGGAATGATGTGGTTTCGTTTTCTCATAGCGAGGCTCCTTTTAACGCTCCGGCTCTTTCCGTTTCCGGGTTTTCTTCTGCTCCGGCACTCTGGCAGGGTGTTCGTAATGGACGGGAATATCCTGCAGGCGCAGCCTGTCGCAATCCGATGCGAATGCCGCATACCGGGCGTAGGAATACCCTTCCGCATCTACAAGAATGCCCTCTTTACCGGTTTCACCCTTAACGAGTACGCAATGCCAGCAAAGGCTGCCCGGATCAAACCACATCTTGTCGCTGTAATCGAACAGGAAAATCTGGTCATCCTTGAGGCCGGTTTCCTGAAACTGCCGGAACTGCTCATCGCATAGAACGACCACCTGTTCCACCTGAAAACTGGTCTGCCGCTCCGGCACAGGCCGCAGTGGGTTCTGCCCATTGAGGTCGTTGATATGGCTGGGCCTGTGGTAAAAAACAGCGTGCTCCTGATAGGCTTTCGGTTCTTCCAAGGCGATGCGTTCTACCGGCACTCCCTGCAGGTCGACGTTGCGGTAATCCCTGCCGTAGCCAAGATACAGGGTATCCTTCCCTTGGGCAATCAGCATATTTTCTTTTTCCCCTTCGGCCCGCACCATGAGGCAGCGGAACAGCCCGCCCGGCGAGGCGCTCATGATTTCCCGGTTATCCTTGAGGAAGGGGTATTCCGGGGAAACGTCCTCCGAGAGTTTTTCAAAATCCTCTTTGCTCAGAATGATGACCTTTGCCACTTCAAAAACGCCGGGGACGTAGTTTACCTCGTTCCGGCGCAGGGTGTCCAGCATTTTGGCGTTTGCCGCGAACGCGGCGTATTGCTTTTCTCTCAGTATTTTCACCTCTCATTTCTTGAACAAAATCAGCCGGTGCGGTTCTGCGGGGGTTTGGGGTTCTCCCCAAGATGCGTTTGGATATCCAAACGCTATGCTTGCAAAACCAGTCACCGGCTGGCAAAGAAAAAACGACCTCGAATCAGAGGCCACCATTCTCATCCGCTTCCTTGATCTTGGCAAGACCGTCAAGGGTGGTGCAGATAAGATTGCGTTTTTCAGCAGCCCCAATCTCAGCGGACATACTGTGGCTGATTTCGCTGCCGCACACCACCAGCATACGGCACCGGCCCAGCTTCTGGCGGGCGATGTTGTGGAAATCCCTCTTTTCGTCGGCGTTGTCCGGCTGGAGGTACTGCGCTTCACTCAGCTTTGGGCAGATGGGGACGTATCCGAGCTCATAAACCTTGCGGCAGTAGCGTTTTAATAGGCGGGGCGCGGCATCGGAAGCCGCGCAAATGTAGGCGAATGCTTTTTCCATGATGATTTTCCTTTCCTTAATCGGTATTGATAAAATGGTGGCAGGCTGGTTGTCCATGTGGACGTCCAGCCTGCCGTTTGGTTTTCTGTTGGTCATCCACGTGGACAACCACAGGATGATTCGGCGGTTTCTTCCGCTTCGGTATGGGCTTCCAAGGCAAAGCGCACCCGGTCGGAGCCTAATTTGTAGTAGGCGTCGGTAACTTCCACGCCCACGGCTTCATATCCCTCCAGCTTGGCGGCGAGGACGGTGGTTCCAGCCCCGCAGAAGGGATCGAAGATGCGCCCGCCCGGTACGCAGATTTTCACCAAGTCCCGCATAAGCTGCAGGGGCTTCTCTGTCACATGGGTGCGGTTCTGCGGATTGGCGTAGCGGAATACCCCCGGCAAACATCCCACAGGGCGGTTCACCGGCATGGGGCCGTTGGAGCCCCACACCACATATTCGCTTTGCTGGCGGAATCGGCCTTTCTGCGGGCGGCTGGTCATCTTATCCCATACCACGCATCCTCTCCAGATCCACCCGGCCCATTGCAAAGCGTCGGTGATGGAGGGGTACTGCCGCCAGTCGATGAACAGGCAGACAGGCGCTCCTGGCCTGCAGGCTTTCCGGGCGTCGGACAGCCACTCCGCCATCCATCTCGTCCAGCTTCTCTGGTCCCGGTTATCCCCGTCGAAATCCGGCAGGGCGTTCTTGGGGTTCATGCTGCTGTACTTCTGGTTGGTGGTGCGGTTTTTCTCCGAGGGTTTCCAGCCGCCCGAAGCATAGGGCGGATCGGTGATGAGGGCGTCGAACACCTGCGGCTTGAATGCCCGGATGATCTGCAGGGTATCCCCATGCAGGATGGTCCAGCCATCCCCGCCGCTATGTTCCAACGGCAAAATGGATTCGTCTACGACTTGTGCGAGCTCTTTCGTTTTGTTCAGAGGCATCATCCTTTCGTTGTTTGGTTATCGCTCCCTGTCGGAGCGTTTTTTCTGTTGTTCCGGCATGACAAAGCCTTTCGGCTTTTGCGGCTCACGAAGCCCCATGAGCGGACCGGTATATTCATCGGCATAGATTTTCAAAGGTTCTCTGCTGTGGTTTTCCAGTTTTTCTCCCGGCGGCAATTCATAGAAACCGGAGATCTCCACATTTCCTACCACGGTTCCGTAGATAACGGCGTCGTTCTTAATGACAGGAGAACTATGGCCGGAGCCGGGCAGGATTCTTGCGTCCCCTTGGATGGTAACCATATTGGTAACGGTTCCTGCGGCAACGATGGCGTTGTCTAAAACCCATACATTCCGATCCAGCCGGGCGTCCCCGGAAATGATAGACGAGCCAAGCGCCCGGCAGGCCCAATGCAGGGTGCTCTGTTCAATGACACGGGAGTTTTCCCCGGCGAGCGCGTTATCGTAGATCCAGCAGCTTCCTTCCTGACTGAGATTCCGTTCGCTTTCTACAAAGCCGCCAAGGTCGCCTTGATGAACATCTTCCCGAACGTCCTGTAACGCCCGGATGCGGTGCAGCCATGGGTATTGCGGGTGAGCGATATCGGTAATCTCATACTTCTGATCTGATTGGCTTTTCCTGTCTGCGTTTTGTGACCTCTGATCCTGATAGTGCTGTAAGAGCTTCTGCATCATTTCGCCGGCATTGTACTTTTTCGCAAAAAAGCGGTTTATTTCCTCGATTTCCCTCGAATGTAACGGAGGCGCTTCAATCCCAAGCCCAAGACCTATTTCGCCGTTGTCATTCTGAAGAAGGGCGATCTTGATTCCAACGACTTTTTCCTGTAAAGAGGGATTGTCAAACCCCTCGAAGAATTCTTCCTTGTTCAAAATCAGCGGTTCGCTGTGTTTCAATCCGTCATAGCCCCTTTCTATCGTTCTTCTCCACGGTCCTTTTTCGCTTTCTTCGTTTTTTTCTCCGGCAGATCGATTTCCACGTATTGGCTGATGACGCCGGATGATAGGCTGTAAAATGTACGGAACTGCTCCATCATCTGTTTCGCCCGTTCCGGCTGCCCATTTTCTATCAGCAGGCGTTCAGCCCTTTTGAGGACGGAGAGGATATCCCCATCCCATTTTTCCAGCTTCATCTTGGGGCGTTTAGGAGCAGGCTGCTCCATTTCAATGGAGAAACGATCGGTTTCCCAAAAGTGGACGCTGATTACGCCGCCTTTAACCTTGATTTCCTGCTGTTCAAAATCTTCTCCCCAGCCGCTCGAAAACTGATCCCGCAGGTGATCCTGCAAGGCTTTCATTTCTGCTTCTGTGAGAGGTTCCTTCAGACAAACCGTGGCGCAGGCCATGAGCTCGCCGCCCCGGATCTCCACCGAGGGGATGGCGCTCAGTACCTTTTCCTTAACGCCGGGGTTCCATTCTTTTCTAAAGCAGAGCATGAGGTTCCCCTCGTTATAGCTGTTGCAGCTTTCCACAGCGCGAAGGATCGGGCCTTCGTATTCGGCTAAATCAGCGCCGTTCAGCGGTACAGGAAGGTCGGCTGTCCCGTTGTTCCAGCTATCGTCATCCATAAAGTCCCCGGCAAGAGGGAAATAAAGTTTACATATAATGTTGTTTGCGTCGATGTTCCAATCTCCTTTCTAACGAGAGCAGGCCGCCCTCTGGCGGGCGGCCTGTTTCTCATATCGTTCTTTTGCCAGATCTGCATAATCGCAGCCCTCTTTTTCCGGCAGGTTCTTCACCATGCGGTATTTGCCCTGATAGGCTTTTTCCAAGTGTTCAGCCGCCCACCGCCCGGCAAAGTCGTTGTTTGTGCAGATTTCGATTTCCTCAATTTCCGGGTGCCGCTTGAGGAAGGATTCCAATGCAAGCGGCTTTTTGAAGGAAAAGGAGCGTGGCTGTTCTCCTTCTTTCGGGGCGCTGATTCCGCCAAGGGACAGCCGCCATTTATCCGCAGTCCCTTCCAGCGTCAGATGGGCGAGGGTTTCGATGGCTGCTTCGTACACAGCCAGCCGGTTGGTTGTTCCCTTGGGCGGGAGGCAGAAGCAGTATTGCTTTTCGCTGCCGGACACCTCCGCCTTGAAGGGCTTTCCTTTGGTATAGGTGCCCCGCAGGAAGGCGTAACGGGCAGTACCGGCTTCATCCTTTCCCACGAACACGGCGTTGTGGTAGTCCGCGCTTTCATAGAGAATCCCCGCCCGGACGCAGGCTTCTATTACCTTGCGGCTGATCCCGCGCTTTAGGAGGTAAGCGAACACCCTGCGGTTGTTTGCCGATGCCGGGGGCAGGGCGAATTCCTTTTCCTGCTCCGGCTGGGAAGGGGGCGGGATGTAGCAGGGGTTTTCTTCACAGAGGGCCAGCACCGCGTCCACAAACTTTACCCCTTCTACCTTAATGAGATAGTCGAGGGCGGATTTGCCGCCTGCGTCCCGGCTTTTCCAGTGCCAGAAGCTGGTTTCTTCATTGATCTTGAAGCTGTCGTGTTCCCGGAGTTCAAACTCCCCCCGGCTGTCGGTTTTGACCAGTTCTCCGGGCCGGTACCGCCGCAAAAACTCAATGGCGGTCATCCGTCTGGCGGCGATGATTTGTTCTTCCGTTACTCCGGGCATAGGGCTGCTCCTTTCTGGTTAAATGACAGCCGCCCGCAGGATTTTCGCCTGATCGGTGCGTTCCCACGGAAATTCCGGTTTTCCGAAATGCCCATAGGCGGCTGTCTGTGCATATCTTGGCGTTAAAAGGTCAAGCTGGGCGATGATCTCCGCAGGCGTTAAGCCGAACACGAAGCGCGCCGCCTCTGCCAGACAATCGTCGGCACAAACCATACCGGTGCCGAAGGTATCCACCTCCACCATGACCGGCACGGCTTTCCCGATGGCATAGGCCAGCGTGACTTGGCACTTTTCGCACAAGCCCGCCGCCACAAGGTTTTTGGCGATGTACCGGGCCATGTATGCCCCGGAACGGTCCACCTTGGTGGGATCTTTGCCGGAAAACGCACCGCCGCCGTGCGGGGCGAACACGCCGTAGCTGTCCACCATGAGCTTTCGCCCGGTGAGGCCGGTGTCGGCTTCCGGGCCGCCCAAAACAAACCGCCCGGAAGGGTTCAGAAGGATTTTCGTATCCTCGTCCGGGGGTAAAGCCTGCAGCGCCGGGGCCAGCACCTTATCGGTGAGTTCCCAGCAGAGTTCGTCCATGGGCTTATTCGGGCTGTGCTGGGCAGACAGCACAACGGTATCCAGCCGCAGGGGCTTGCCATCCTCGCCGTATTCCACGGTGACCTGCGCTTTCCCGTCCGGGCGCAGGCCCCGCACCATCCCGGTTTTCCGGGCGGCGGCGAGGGCGCTGGTGAGACGGTGGGCCAGCACCACCGGCAGAGGCATCCTCTGCGGGGTTTCCGAACAGGCGTACCCCACCATGACGCCCTGATCCCCGGCCCCCAGCTGCAGGGCGGGCTGATCTTCCGAGGGATTTCTCCGGCGCTCTAACGAACAGTCCACCCCGGCGGCAATATCCGGGCTTTGCCGGTGGAGCAGGCATTGGACGGAAAAACGGGCGGGATCATATCCCGCCTTTCTAAAAACCGAATGCACAATGGAAGGGATATCCGGCTCAAACAGGCTGGTGATTTCTCCAGCCACGATAACCTGCCCCTTGGTGGCCAGCACCTCGCAGGCCACACGGGAAAGGGCGTCGTGGGCGAGGCATTCGTCCAGCACACTGTCCGCGATGATGTCGCACAGCTTATCCGGGTGCCCTTCCGTCACAGATTCGGCGGTATAAAATTGATTCATTTTCTCATTTCACCTCCAAGGAAAAAGGCTTGAGGCTTTTCCCGATTTCCTCGTAATTGTTAAAGCGCACCTCGCAGCCCAACAGGTACGATACGGCTTCTTCCCATTCCTTTAAGGGGTACTGCTCTTTGTTTTCCATGCGGTACAAATCCCCCAGGGCTGCCCACTTGAGCTCCGGCAGCAGGCGCAGGTTGGAGATAAAGGTGCGGTGCTGCTCGGCTAAAAGGTCTAACAATCCGGTTTTCTTCAATCAATCCCTCCAGTATGATAAAAAATGCAGGCGGAGCGCCTGTCAGCGCCCCGCCCGGTTAAACGCTTCCGCTATTTCTTCCTTCGGTTGCGGATGTGCAGGAAAACAAGGCCGCCTAAAATGACAGCGCATAAGACAATCAAAATAATGGCTTTTGGTTCCATAGGTCGATTCTCACCTCACTTCTGTGGCGATGACTACCGTGCGGGCGCTTTCCCACTCATAGGAACAGGTGACGAGCGTCAGCAGGCGGCGGTCCGCGCCGGGTATGGTTTCGGTTTTGCAGAGCGACTGTGCGAAGAGCTCCTTCTGAAAAGACAGGAAATCCGCATCGTCCGCAAATTCGGTGCGGTTAAAGGAGAGCTTTGTGATATCGGTTTTCAGCACAGCCGCAATGCGGTATTCCCACAGCCCGTCGCTGGTCTGCAGGAGGATTTTGGAATGCTCGGTTCGGAAAGCTTCGTCCGCCATCTTCTGGAGCACAGCGAACATGGTCCCATCGCTCATGTTGTGCCCGTAGACCACAAGGTTCCGGCTTTCCGGGGAACAGTCCCACTGAAAGAAAATGCTTCCGGCAGTACGATGCTCGCCCTTGTAGGTGCGCCGCAAATAGTATTCAGGTTCATCGGCGCTGCTCTGCAGAACAGGGTAATCCACACAGGTGCCGGGGATGGAAATCCAGCCCTGAATATCCGGGTATTCGGCCTGCAGGGCGGAGAGGTTTACAAGGGAGGCTGCCTGTTCTTTCCCAGCCGGTAACTCCCCGGAGGATTCTCCGGGGAGGGGCTGTGCGTATTCTTCCTTCAAATCCTGCGCTTCTTTATTGGTCAGCCCCGGCTGGAGCACCAGAAACCAGAGAAGCCCCAAAAGGCTCAGGGACAAAAGACCGATGCAAAAACCTTTGAAAAAGGTTTTCATTCTTCTGCGCCCTGATCCTCATCGCTGCCACCGGCAGCTTTCCGCTTCTTGCCGGTATGGTGCAGGAAGAGCAAAGCACCGCCGGACAGGGCCGCGAACAGGGCAAGCGCGCCGAGCAGGGCGGGCATCCACGGGTTATCGCCGGTCTGCGGTACGGTAGGCACTTCCGGCACCAGCTTGTTGTGCATCTTGACGGTTGTGGTTTCTCCCGCCTTGATTCCTACGGTCTGGTCATCGGGCAGGATGTACTTTTCGGCGTCCTCGCCAGCTGCTTCAGCTACGGTGTATTCGCCCACACGGAGCTCGACGTTGATTTCGCCGTTCTCATCCGTCTGGAATTCCTGCTCATAGGGGTTGCCCATGAAGTCGGTACCGGTGATTTTGAAGGTGCGGCCCTCGATCTTGTCATCGTCGGCTGTCTTTACCACCTTCAGGGAGCCGGTCTGCGCTTTGTTGAGGAAGCCCACGCCAGCTTCGGTTTCGATCCGCACAACGGCCCCGTTTTCCGTGATGGAGAAGGGGTAATAATTTTCGTCGCGCTGGAAAAATTCCGGGCTTTCCTTCTCATGCAGGAAATAGCTTCCCCACACGAGATCCTTCATCTGATAGAGCCCCGGCTCGGTTTCGGTCATTTCGCCCACCAGCTGATCGATCTCCGCGTCGAATTCCCCGTTGTTGTCCACATCGGCGTAAATCTCAAAGACAGCCCCGGACAGCTTGTTTTCCGGGTAGTCGGCGTCCACCTTGGTGGTTTCGGCAATGCCCTTGATGATCTGGTTTTCGATACGGATTTCAATGGTCTGCCCGTCCTCGGTGATTTCAACCGGGAAGGTTTCTTCCGTCAATACGAAGGCCGCCGGAGGCGCGATTTCCCGCACCAGCCAATTTCCAACCGGTACCTTGTCAAATTCAAAGTACCCGATCTCATTGCTTTCAGTAACTAAAAACGCGGTTTCTTCGGTGAATTCGGTTTCGTCGAAACGGAACAGGCCGATGACAGCACCGCCCAATTCGAAGCCATCCTGATCCACCTTCCAGCCGGAAACCTTGCCGCGCTTTAAGGTGTTTTCAATGGGTTCTCCATCGTTGACCTGAATCTGCACCTTGGCTATATCCTGACCGGCGTATTCAAACACCACCGGGTATTTTTCATCGCTCAAAATGTAGTGCTCGTCGGTGCCGATTTCCTTTACATACAGGGAAGCGCCGCATGGTACGTCTGTTTTAAAGATGGCATTGCCGTTTTCATCGACGCCAATCGTTTCGATCAGCCCGTCTGCCGGGATGGAGGTTCCATCGGCGGCAGTCAGTTCCTCTGCGGCGAACAGGCCGAAGGTGATGTTTTTCCATTCCTCATTCATGCCGATGGAGAAGATTTCGTCCTGCTCCAGCAGCTTCTGGAGGCTGATTTCCACCTTCTGGCGCTCGTTGACAAAACCAACGCTTGCGGAGGTAATCTCCACTTCCTGCCCGGCATAGGACAGGGTAACCTCTTTGGGTTCTGGATCAATTACCATGCCATCCGGCGCGGTGCGCTCCAAAATCTGATAGCGGCCCAAATACAAGGGTTCCGAGGTGGCGGTCCCGTCGCTCCCTGTGGTGAGGGTAGCCGCCAGTTCACCGGCTTTCAGGTGGACGGTACCATCCGGGGTGACGATATCTTCCAATGCGGTGACGTCATAGACAGCGCCCGGCTGGCCCTGCACCTCGTATTGAGGCTGGTACAGCCCGCCTGCTTCTGCCACGTGGCTGAATACCTCGCCCTCTTTGGAAACGGTGATGGTTCCTTTCTGCGCGATATTGTATTTCTCGACCGTAATGACGTCCTGCGTTCCGTCCACCACAAAGGGAACCGGCTCTCCGTCGAACACATATCCCCACGGGCTTTGCTGTTCATACAACTCGTAATTTCCAAACGGAAGAGGTTCCGGCAACATGAGGGTGCCTGTGGAATCCGTCACGAAGGTGTCGATGTCGATGGGGCTGGGGTAGTTCAAGTGCTGCACCACCCACTCGCCGGTATCGGTATTGCGGATTTTGACAGCAGTTCCCGCAAGAGGGATGATTTTTCCGCTTTCCAGATCCTTTTTCTCAAACCGGATGAGGGAAGTAAAGGTGGGGTTATTCAGAATATAATAGTAGGTTTTGCCATGCTTGGAAATGAACACAGAGAAGTCGGGGACAAATTTCTGCCCCTCAGCCCCTGCGGTTTGATGCACCACATACAGGCCGTATGGAAGATCCTTTGACCGGGCAAAACCATAGGAATCGGTGATTAAAAGGTCACGCTCGGTTTCCTTGGCGTTCCCATAGCTGCCTGCACTGGCAAGGTAAACCTGAAACTCCGCGCCTTCCTCCGGCTGCTCGATCTGCACTTCATCGCTGGAGGACGTGGTGGACAAAGGAAGAACAGAGGCTTTGGAGGCAAGGCTGGCAACCGCAGGGACAAGCTGCGGCACAATTGATGCGCTTGGGGCAGGCTCCGGCTCGCTTTCCGGCGCGGGGCTGCTTTCAGAGGACGGTTCCCCGGCAGGCTCTGCCGGGGCTTCGGATTCCGCGCTTGCTTCCGGCTGGCTGGAGGAAGCAGCTTCATCTTCCGGCACAGGGGTGGATTCCGGGATTTCCGAAGAACTGGAGTCGGGCGCTTCCGACTGCGGGACCGGTTCTTCCTGTTCCGGGGTGGCAGGCTGATCCGTATGCTTGGTGATGGCGATGCTGCCGAGAATGACGTCCTCTGTGGCAGTCATGGGGATGCTGTTGTTCTCCAAGGTGAAATTGCCCGGTTCCGCGCCTACCGGGTAGACGGTTTCGTCCAGCAGGTACCCCTCGCTGGGGGAAATTTCACGGATGCTGTAATCCGGTCCGCAGGGGTATTCCTTGGTGGTAAATTTGCCCCCGTTCGCCGTGGTGTAGGTATCCAGCAGGGTTTCGCCTTTGAACAGCCCGTACACAGCGCCATCCAAAGTGGCGTCGCCCTGCGCTTCATATTCGGTACTTCTCGGCTTGTTATGGCCGGAATCTTTTTTCTCCATCTCCACGGTGAATTTCTTCAGGATATTGGAAAAGCTCACGCTGGAGGTCTGGCCGGGGTAGATGGTCACCTGCTGGGAAGCAGGCTGGACGTATTTGTCCGGGGCCTTTTCGGTTACGGTGTAGTTTCCAGCTTGGAGGTTATCCACCTTAATGGTGCCATCCGGCCCCGTTACCACGTCTTTTTCGACGCCGTTGCCGGAGATGTGGAACGGGATTCCCTCGACCTTGCCATCCTCGGAGGTTTTCACAAGCTGCAGGGCGCCTGCCTTGATTTCAAGGGAAAAGCAGCATTTCACCGGCTCGGCGGAGCCTTCCACATCGAAGGTGACCACGTTCTGGTATTCGTCCCGCAGCCAGTATTTCGTGCCGCCTGTGACCACGCCGGGAACAGAGGAAGGCAGCCGCTTTTCGGCGGTAATGGTACCGAATTCGGTTTCGGAGGTGGAGACGTGCAGTTCATTGCCACTGACGGAAAAATCCACGCCCGGATAGCTGACAGCGAAATTCCCCAGCACATTGTTCTCATCCACCAGCGTGGTTTCGTTTTTCCCATTGCTCTCGTTGTATTTGAGGGCGTGGGTATATGCCCCGACCGCGCTTGGATCATCGGTGGCAAAGGACGGGATGGTGTGGTAATTCACGACGTTCTCCCGAAGCTGATAGAAGATGGGCTTCGCGGCGGGGCTGTTGACGGTAAATTCATTGACGATCTGCGTTTCGTACCCGGTCCCCAATTGCTCGTGGGCAATCAGCCAGATGAGGATTTGGGTGGCAATGTACTCGTCGATGGCGCTGCCGCCGTATTTTGTTCCGGTTTCCACGTTGTAGCCCAAGGTCAGGGCGGTGTTGATCATGGATTTCTGCTCGGCGGTAAAAGCGGCGTAATCGTCCGACTGGTCATAACCGATACCCGTGTGTACGCCTACACTGAACTGGATGCAGTAGGCAGTGCGGAAGGCTTTCAGGTCGTTGATCCGCAGCTCGGTGAACTTATTGGAACTGTAGCCGCCAAACGGGGCGGGAAGATTGGAACTGAGGGAATACCCTCTGGTGTTATGGTCGATCATGGAGATGTACCCGTCGTAATCGTAGGAGGCGGCAAAGGCGCTGCTTGGCATAACGCCAATACAGAGCAGTACCGCCATCATCAGGGACAGCAGCCGTTTTAGATGTTTTTTCATGCGATTCTCCTTATTCGTAAAATACAAAAAGGCCCCCGCAGGATGGAGAGAAAATTCTCCATCCCACGGGGGCCAGTGTTCAGATTATCGTTCTTCGCCGTGTTTCCGGCGGTGGTGTTTTTTATGGGGGATTTCTTTTTTTGGCAGTTCCTTCTGAGTGAGCCGGACCGCTTCCAGAACAGGGGCGGTTTCGATCCCGTTCTGCCGGCAGCCGTTCAGGATTCCTTCCAGATAGGCTTTGGAGGGCATGGCGGGGGTATCCTTGTACGGGCTGTTCATGGTGTAAGCCATGATTTCATGCCTGATCCCATCCTGATCTATTACCACAACAGGTTCTTTCCCGTACAGGTAGGGAAAGCCCTCGTAATGGTCCAGATGCCGTTCATCCCGTTCGGAGATCCGCCAGAGGACACCGTCCACATAGCTTCCTTCTTCCGGCAGGATAGTGGCGACGCCATTCCCGCCGCCGTTCATGCAAAAGGCAAGGCGGTACCCTTCCAGCCGGACGGTATCCACCACTTCCGCATCGGGGCAGCGGAAGGCCATCTGGTTTAGGTTCATATTGCTTCCATAGGCAAAATACAGCAGTGTACCAGTTGGCTTTTTGAAATTTTCGGTTTTCATCACCTCCAGTGTTATCGTTCTTGGTTTCGGCGGTTTTGCAGGCTGGGGTATTGGGCTTTGTCATACCGCCATGCCCGGTCGCCGGGGAGGTTCGAGAGCAGATGTTCCCGCACATTTTTGTATTCCGGCCCGATGAGGCCCAGCCGTAAAAGGAAGGTGCGGAAGGTAAAGGCGGGGTTTTCGCTGATCTCGGTTTTCCGCATCACCGTCCGGCTCTGGTTGATGGCCAGCGCGGAGATGGCCAGCGCCAGCGTGATATTTGCCCTGACTTTTCCTGCATGGAGGGTGCTTTCAAAACAGCGCCATTCCAAGGTGCTGCGATAGAACACCGAATGCAGGTTCAGGGCGTAATATCTCGTCCAGTTGTAATGTTCGTAGCTTTCATCCCGCCCGCCGTACCATTCCCGCTTGAGGCGTTCCATGGTGGTATTGGTGGGAAGCTTGCGGATTTTTTCCAGCATGGGTTCCCGCACCTTCTGGCACCAGCGTTCCACCCGGTGTTCATTGACATTGAGGGCTTTGAACAGGATGTCCTCTTTGGAATACATGATGGAGAGGGCGTTTTTCAGGCTCTGTGGGGTATGCTTGGAGGCGTCCACATGGACGTGCATCCCGCAGCTTCCGTTCACGACAGCCCCCGCATGGCGCAGGGCGCGGACAACCTCCTGCAGCTTTCCCATTTCGCTGTATTCCAGCTTGGGGGAATTCATCTCCACCTTGTAGGTGCCATCGCTTATGGGAAGCTGCTGCCGCCCGATCCGATGAGAAGCATGGATGCTGGAGTCGTAGACAAACCGCCACTTTTTGCCCTCGTTGTCTATAACCTCCCACGGATCGTAGGTGCGGGATTCATGTGTCTGGCGGGCCATGGTACCGAACAGGGAAGCCACCGCTTCCGCTGCTTTCTGGCGGGTTAGCCCCGTCATCTCAATCTCGCAGCCGAAGTATTGGTCTTTTAAATCAATCGATGGCGGTCACCTCCCGATGGGCGGCGGCAAGCCGTTTCCCGATGGCTTCCACCACTGTAACGGTCACGCCGTTTCCTGCCTGCTTGTATAGCTGGGCGTCGGATTGGAGAGGCAAAACGATATCAATCCGTTCATCTGCCCATCCCTGCAGCCGCAGGCATTCCCTTGGCGTCAGGCGGCGGATGCGCTTGAGCGGCTCCAAGGTGCCTTGGTCGCTGCTGGCGGTGAGGGTATGGGCGATTTTTCGTCCAACCCTGCCGCGCCGGGTATTTTTCTGAGCAAACGCCAGATTGATGCTGTCGCCGGGATACGCCATTTTGTACCCCTTTTTTGTATTCTCCCTGATGGGCAGGCCCACCTCATACAAACCGGTTTTCCCGCCGAATCCGCCCGTCTGCGCCGCGAGGGTGCAGCTTACCCCTTCCGGGGAGTAGACTCGCTCTCCCTGCGCGCCGGGGCGGATTTGTATAAGAGATGTGCCTGCTGTTTCGGTGAAAGGAAATACTTTTCCTCTGCATCTTTTATTAAGATATCCGATAAGGTACACCCTTTTTCGGGATTGGGGGACTCCGAAATCCTTGCTGTTGAGCACCTGCCATTCCAGACCATACCCCAATCCGTCCAGCGCATGGAGGATGGCCGCAAATGTCCTGCCCCCGTCATGGTTAAGCAGTCCGGGAACATTTTCAAGCAGCAGATACGCAGGTCTTTTTGCCGCAGTCAGCCGGGCAATTTCAAAGAACAGGGTACCTCTTGGATCGTCGAATCCTCCACGGTGTCCAGCAATCGAAAAAGACTGGCAGGGAAATCCGCCGCACAGCAGGTCGAAGTCGGGGATGCCGTTTGGATCGGCTTTTCGGATATCTTCACAAAACCACTCTCCTTTTGTATCGAACAGGGCTTCATAGCTTTGGTTTGCCTTTTCGTCGATTTCGCAATGGCCTACGCAGGTAAACCCTCCGGCGCGGGCGAGCCCTTCCCGGAACCCGCCGATGCCGGAGAACAGGTCAATATATCGTATGGTTTTCTATATCACGCTCCTTTTGAGGGATTTGATGAATCGTTAAAGCACAATCAATGGACATCGCCCCTTTTTCGTGAACTGAAATCTATATGAAAACACCCCCGCAGGCGGCTGAGGCGGTACCTCAGTCCTGTGGGGGTGTTGTTGGTAAGGTTATTCTTCGGTTTCTTCATCTTCAGGGGATTCGTCGGCAGGCTCGGCTTCTTCTTCCTCGTCATCGTCCTGCTCCCAGCTTTCCGGCATGACGTCCTCATCATCCTCGTCGGGGCAGTTCTCGTCGCTGTCATCTCCCTCTGCGGGGATTTCCTCGCCCTCGTTGATTTCCAAACTCTCTGCCGGATTTTCTGCTTCTGTATCATCGGCTTCTCCATAAAATGATCCGGTCAGAGGATTAAACCGATTGGCCCGTGCTTCCTCTTGGGCGGCTCTGGCGGCTTCGAATTCTTCTTCCGCTTCTTCCAGCGCCTGTTCGATCAAACTGATCACGAATTCCTTTTGGGTAAGGCGGCGGTGGTAGTTTTTCTCGTAGTTTTCAAGGTATTCCTTTACCCTCTGGAACAATTCCTCGCTCACCTGAAACGCTAATGTTCTTCCTTTTTCCATGACTTTGACAGCCCCTTTCTCATAGTGCTCCATAATGACCATTTCGATGAATTTGCTGATTGTGCTTTCTGTTTCCCTGATTTCCTCGCTGATGCGATTGTGCAGGTCTAATGGGATTTTGCAGGTGATGCCCTTGGTTTCCATGCTCTGTCGCTCCTTTTTCTTTTCTTTCCCTTTCGGGCAACACAAGCATACTGCAACCCGCCTGATAAAGCTATCACCAAGAGCAACAACCTTTCAGCCAAAGCAGGGCTGACAAACGTCACAACCAACAAGGGCTATGTTTGGGGTTTTCAGCGGCTTGGCCCATCCATTTTCTTTTGCTTTTTGGGGGTGACCGGCTGCATATCCTCAAAGAAATATCCGGCCATCTGCTTCATCCAGTTAAAATCCTGTTCTTCCGGTATTGCAACCGTCAGGACAACGGCGTCTGAAATGCGGCCTTTTCCGTTTTCCCGATAGTATTCCTCAAAGCTGCCCCACCAGCCATCCGCGCCGGTCCTGATTATATCGTCGCGCCCGTCAATGCTGAGGTAATAGCGGGCGGTATCTACGCCGATGGATTTGCCATCTATTTTTTGGAAGGCGTAGATCTTCTCATCGGCATAAATGTCTATGGTCTGCCTTGGGGCAAGGTAAAGCGTCATTGTCCGGTCTGTGTATTCGGGGTATTTCTCATTCGGCTTCTCCAGCAGGACAAGCCGGGCCGCATCGAAGGATTTGGGCGGTTTGTAATCCACGGTGAGGCGTTTGAGCTCGGCCCCTTTGAAATCCTCGAAATACAGGGGATCGCCAAACACAATATGCTTGGGGTTTTTGATTTTGTAGATTTCTTTTCTCATAAGTCGGTTCCTTTCGTTTTAAACAGAGTTAATCTTCTCCCAGCAAGGAACCGAGGAAGCCCATCATCTCCTGCGGGATGGCTTCCTCCGGCTGCTTCACAGGCTGGGAAGGGACAGCTTGAAGTTCTTCCCGCAGTACCCGCCGCAGGGTAGTTTCAAAGGTTTCCTTTTCTTGGCTCTCCAAAATAGCCTGCACCAGAAAGGCGTTTTTCTGCCCGTCCGGCACAGCCTGCAGGATTTCCCAAGCCCTGCGGTGGCGTTCATTCTGGAGGTTGGGGCGAAACCCGAATAGGGGCCTGTTCATCCCTTGCTCACACCGCCCGACAAATGCCCAAAAATCCGCTCGAATCCTTCGGCGTTCACACGGTCGTCTATCAGGGCGAAAACCCGGCACAGGCCGTCCTGTTCGCTCACATTGCCTTTAACCACTGCCGCGCCCCCGCCCAGCATGATTACCGGGATGGCTTTCAGGTCAAACCCCGATTCCATGGCTGCCGAGAGAAGCCGTTCGGTGTAGAGGCGGCCCTGCTTTTGGATGATGCTTCGGGCGTCCTCGTCCATGCTGCAGGCTTTTCCAGCCAGCACGCGCTCTACTTGGGCGTCGGTAACGGACAGCCCTACATCCCGGCGGATCTGTTCTTTCGTTTCGTCGATGCAACGGATCATGCCGAGCTCCAAGCTGCGGCAGGTTGAAGCGTTCGGGACGCCGTTGTCCAGCCGCATGAGATCCACCGTCCAGCCGCCGATATCCATGAGCAGAACAGAAGGTTCGT